>NZ_JBBLYW010000054.1:0-65877 GCF_037911235.1 Arthrobacter oryzae | reverse complement strand
TCGATCCGCTCCACATCCAGCTTCGGAGCGCGCCGAACGATCTCACCGATCACATGCGCCGCGAGATCATCCGGGCGGACGGCGGCAAGGCCGGAGCCGAACTTACCAAACGGGGTGCGCACGGCATCGTAGACAAAGGCGTGATTCATGGTTCCTTCTAAATTTTCAGTCAGGCGGGGCTGGCCGCGTCGGCGACCTCGCCAGAGTTGGAGCGGATCTAGGCGGACGGGATCCGGATGAGCTTCTTGTTGGCGAATTCGTTGATTCCGTATTGCGCCAGTTCACGCCCCACGCCCGAGCGCTTTACGCCGCCAAACGGAAGGTCAGGGGCGCTGCGGCTGATGCTGTTGATCCACACCATTCCGGTCTCGAGCAGTTCGGCAAGCTGCCGCCCGGCCTCCACGTCGGCGGTGTAAATGGAGCTGGAGAGTCCGAAGGGCGAGTCGTTGGCCAGGTCGATGGCAGCTTCGGGAGAGTCCACGTGGAAAACGACGGCGGCGGGGCCGAAGATCTCTTCCGAGTACGCCCGCATTTCCGGGGTGACACCCGTCAGGACCGTTGCGGGGTAATAAGCGCCGGAATCGTTGGGGGCGCCTTCCCCCGTAACCGCGGTCGCACCCTTGGAGACGGCATCGTTTACCAGCTCGGCGATTTCCTCGACCGAAGCCTGGGACGACAACGGCCCGAGAGTAGTCTGCGTGTCGGTCGGATCACCCGGTGCAATCTTCGACATCGCTGCGGTGTAGCGGCGAAGGAACTCGTCGTAAATGTCGCCGACGATGATGAAGCGCTTGGAGGCGGTGCAGGCTTGGCCGCCGTTGTACATACGGCCTGCAACAGCGCCGGCCACGGCCTTGTCCAGATCAGCATCCGGCAAAACGATGAACGGGTCCGAGCCGCCAAGCTCCAGCACATACTTCTTCATGTGGCGGCCGGCAATCTCTCCCACAGCGGATCCGGCTTTCTCGGAGCCGGTCAGCGAAACACCCTGTACCCGGGGGTCGGCGACCATAGTTGCGATCTGGCCGCTGGTGGCAAACGCGTTGATGTAGACATCGGCCGGCAGCCCTGCATCGCGGAAGACAGCCTCGATGGCCAGCGCCGATTGCGGGCAGTTGCGTGAGTGCTTGAGGATCACTGTGTTGCCGAGCGCGATGTTGGGTGCGGCGAAACGGGCCACCTGGTAGTAAGGAAAGTTCCAGGGCATGATGCCGACGAGCGGTCCGATGGGTTCGGTGCGGACCACGGCAGAGCCTCGTCCGCTGATTTCCAACGGCTCGTCGCGGAGGAAGCGCTCGGCGTTATCCGCGTAGTAGGCGTAGATCGAGGCCACGAGTGCCACTTCACCGCGGGCTTCGGCGATCGGCTTGCCCATCTCCAACGTCAGCAGGGCGGCGAGTTCCTCGGAGCGTTCGCGGTGGAGTTCGGCGACGCGGGTAAGTACGGCGGCGCGTTCGGCCAGCGGCGTGGAGCGCCAGTTGCGGTATTCCGTGGACGAGCGCTTAAGTACATCCTGCACTTCGTCGTCGGTAAGGGTGGGGAACTCGGCAACGCGTTCTCCGGTTGCCGGGTTGATCGTTGCGTAGTTGCTCATGATCCGGAACTCTTTCTGCAGGAACGTCTTTGTCTTAGCAATCACGATCCCAGCATCCGGCTATGCAGTCCAATACTTATTGGCCGCATGATCCATGAGCATTCTGGATAAATAGCCTCTAACGCCGGAACCCGCCCGGGTGTGCTGCCATCTATTATTTTTTGGCACTAATCGATCCCGTATTAGGTATTGGACGCTGGGTAATCCGCAGTGCCATGGTGGGCTGGTGAAGACGATCAAAATCAATGATGCGGGCGCGACCGTCCACGTCGAACTCAACAGACCAGAAGTCCGGAACGCGATCGACCAGCTCATGGTGGACGAGTTGCACATCGTTTGTGCTGATCTGGAGCGGAATCCCAAAATCCTCATCCTGTCCGGGGCCCAGCTTCCCTCCGGCGGCATCTTCGCGTCCGGGGCGGATATCTCCCAGCTTCGCGAACGCCGCCGCGACGATGCCCTGGCCGGCATCAACTCCGGTCTCTTCCAGCGAATCTTCAAACTGCCCATGCCGGTCATCGCCGCCATTGACGGCTTTGCGCTGGGAGGCGGCGCTGAGCTCGCCTACGCAGCGGACTTCCGGATAGCCACGCCCCGGGCAAAAATCGGCAACCCCGAAACAGGTCTCGGCATCCTTGCTGCCGCCGGTGCAGCCTGGCGCCTCGTGGAACTCGTTGGCGAACCCCTGGCAAAGGAAATACTGCTCGCCGGAAAAGTGCTCGACGCCGCCGAGGCGCTTTCGGTTCGGCTCGTCACGGAACTGCACGAACCGGACCAGCTGATCCCCGCAGCCTTCGCCCTCGCGGCCCGGATCGAGTCCCAGGATTCGCTCGCCGTCCGTCTCACTAAGAGCGTCCTCCACGCACCAAGGTCCGCGCACCCTGCCATCGACGAACTCCTGCGTGCGGCAGTCGGAGCCGAGGCCTGATCCAGCCATGCAAAACCCCCGGAACGTGCCCGATGATGCCCTTCGCGCTGCCCGCGAACATCTCATCCGCCGCGGACTCCGGGACGGGACACGGCTGACGGAAATCGTCTCCGAAGACATTGAGCACAGCTGGCGCCGGTCCATCGGCGTGGAGGCTTCAGCAAGGCCTGAGGCGTTCCTGTTCGTCAACGATTTCGATCCGGACGGCATCCTCATCCGGGCAGCCAAGAGCGTGATGGACCACTGGCTGGAAAGCCTCACCGGCATGGGCATCTCCCTGTTCCTCAGTGACCAGTCCGGGCAGATCATCGCACGCAGGCTTGGGGACAGAACCCACGGCAACCGTTTCGACGAGTCAAACGCCGCCGAGGGATTCAGTTTTTCGGAGCGCGCTGTCGGCACCAACGGGCTTGGAACACCCATTGAAGGCCGCCAGGCCGTGTTCGTCCGGGGAGCCGAGCATTTCAACGAGGCACTGGCCTCCTTGACGTGTGCCGGGGCGCCCATCATGCACCCCGTCACGAAACGGGTCATCGGGTCGATTTCGTTCGCCTGTGACAACGGCTTGGACAACCCCCTGATGCTGGCCATGGCCCGGGAAGCGAGCAGGCAGATCGAACGGCGTTTGCTCGACCTCGGCAGCGCGACAGGACTAGCCCTGGGGATGTCCCAGCTGCGGCTGAGTTCCTCAAAGGCCCCTGTCATCATGCTCGACGCCCAGGCTGTAATGACCAACGTCTCCGGACTGGCCGTCATGAGCAGCGAACTGCACACCACCTTGTGGGAGCAACTGCGCGGCCTCGAATGGACCGAAGCCAAACAGGTCATTGAAATCCCCTCGCTCAACGTGGATGCCACTGTCCAGCGACTGGACGATTCCGGAGGCAGCTCGGCCTTCGCCCTGGAACTGTCCAGCATCCCGGACGCCGCCAGCGCGGTACGGAACACCAACGCGGGGGCTCCCGACGGCGACACCTCCGGTGCAGGGACCGCGTTCCCGCACATCATGCGCAGCGCCTTTGACAAGGCAGGCCGGGGCCCCGGGGCGATAGTTGTGTGCGGTCAGGGCGGCTCCGGCAAGCTCCACCACACGCTCGCCTGGCTCAACGGGCAGGACTCCGGCCCGAATCCCTTGATCCTCGATGCGTGCCTCCTTCCGGAAGAAAAGGAAGCCTCCTGGTTCTCCACCTCCCGCAAGGCCATTGCAGAAGGCCGAAGTGTGGTTCTCCGCCATGCCGAGGATCTTCCACGAACTGAGCTGAACAGGCTCAAGGCCCTCGCTACGGCAGTCCGCCAGCAGCAGGCAGCGCCCTCCCCTGCTGACCGCGATGCGGCTGCCGCTTCCCCCGCCAGGCTGGTTCTCACGATGAATCCGGAAGCGTGCCCGGACTTTGTTTCCGAAGCAGTGTCCCAGATCGCCGCACGGGTGACTGTGCCCAGCCTGTCCGAGACCAAGGAACGCATCCCCGTCCTTGCCGCGCATTTTCTGGATGCGGCCGCGCCCGCAGACAGGTCCACGCTCTCCGCCGTGGCGCTGCAGGGACTCATGCGATGGCACTGGCCAGGCAACGTTGCCGAACTGCGCGCCACCCTTGAGGCGCTGGGGCGGGCACATCCCGGGCGTGTGCTGCAGGCCGGTGACCTCCCCGAACATCTCCAGAGCACTGGCCGGCGCAAACTCTCCAAACTCGAATCACTGGAGCGCGACGCCATAGTAACCGCACTCGAACAGAGCGGTGGCAACCGCTCAGTTGCCGCCGAAGCGCTGGGCATGGGCCGGACCACGCTCTACCGGAAGCTCCGTTCGCTCGGGATCGAAACACCGGAGTCCATGGCGCCCTGACTGCCATCCCGTCTCTGCTGGGAAGGAGGCCGGGAATTCGGTTACGGGACGAAGGCTGGCCCGGGCTGAAGGATCACTCAGCCCGACGGGGGCGTGAACTGGCTGGCGGTGAACTCCGCACCTTGCGGGTCCCTGATCAGTGCCTCGCGTGTCCACCCGGTGTCGTCTTGCCTGAGGACCTGGGCACCAAGCCGCTGGGCGTCAGCGACGGTCAGGTCCCGGTCGGCAACGGTGAACGAGACGTGCCAGTGCGGCGGCTCGTCGGCCGCCGTGGTCGCGATCCAGGCGATCGCGTCCTCGAAGCCCGGTGGGGCGGCCAGCCTGGACTGCTGCGCCCTGATATCCGGATAGATAGTCGCCTCCAGGTGGTCCCCATAACCGGGCCTTCGGACCATCATTCCGAAGCCGACGTCGTCGACCTCCCAGCCAAACGCGTCCTCGTAGAATGCCATCGCCGCTCCGGGGTTGGTGGTGTGCAGATCACTGAAATTCCAGGCCCCCGGCTGATTAACCGCTTGCGCCCCTAACCGTCGCTTCGCCTGCCAGATGCGAAACTCGACGCCTTCAGGATCGGTCAGCACCGCGCTGCGGCCGCCCTCACCCGCGTCGGCCGGCGCCGACCGCACCCCCGCGCCGGCAGCAACCAGTCGCTGTACTGCGGCCGCCGCGTCGTCGACAGCGATGTACGTGCTCCACACCGCAGTCTTCCCGCCGCCGCCAGCCATCCCGGCGACGTCCCGGCCGCCGAGCTGTGCTATCAAATAGCGGCCCGGCGCTCCCGGCGGCGTGACCTCCTCGAATGTCCAGCCAAAGAGGCCGGCGTAGAACTGGGAAGCCGCTTCAATGTCAGGCTGTTCCGTGTCAATCCAACTCGGTACGCCCTGAGGGTATGTCCGTTGGCTCATGTCCCGCTCCTGCTTCATGGACATAGCCTAGCGAGCCGCGATCCTGGTGGCACGACGGTTGGTCACGCAGGCCCCTCTGTGCGGCACGGTCATCCCGTGCGCCTATTGCGCGTTGGGCAGGATCCGCTCAGCCAACTCCAGGACCGCCCGCAGGGCAGGGCTGGCGTTGTCCCGGCGCCAGGCCATCCGCAGCTCCACCGGAATCGTCTTATCCGCAAGCTTCACGAATCGCACATGGGGGTCCGTGACCGCCTCCGCCACTGATGACAACGTGAGGGTGCAGCCCACTTCCGCCGCCACAAGCGATAAGGCCGTCCAGGAATCCGGGACGATCTGGACGATGTCGAGCTCGAACCCGGCAGCGTGCGTCAGCCGGCGGAGCCTGTCGTTCAACACTGCCCCTGCATGCGGGGGCAGCGAAACAAAGGTGTCGCCTTGGAATTCAGCCATCCGGACCTCGCCGGCGTCGGCCAGGCGGTGGCTGGCCGGTACGGCGACGACCAGGTCCTCCGCCACCAGAAGCCGCGTTTCGATACCGGCGGCAATGTAGTCCCAGCGCCCCAATGCGATATCCATGTCGCCACTCAGCACGCGGTCCATGGCAGGCTGCGCGAAATTCTGGCTGAAGAGCTCGATCTGGATTCCGGGGTGGTCGCGCCGGACTTCCCGCGCGAGCCGGCCAACCAGGGTATGGGTGGAGGCGCCGGCGTAGGCCACCCTGACGCGCCCCACTTCTCCCTTGTCCGCAGCGCGGACGGCGATGCTCGCCCGGCGGGTGGCGTCGATGATCTCCGTTGCCGGTCCGATGAACGCCTCTCCCGCCCCCGTGAGCTTGACGCTGCGGGTGCTTCGGTCGAACAGGCGGGTTCCCAGCTCACGTTCGAGCTGCTGGATGCTGCGGCTGACAGGCGGTTGCGCCATATGCAGTTTTTCTGCGGCCCGCCCGAAGTGCAGCTCTTCCGCCACGGCCAGGAAGGCACGGATCTGTTGGATCTCCATTCACATGATTATTGCACCTGATGCAACAAAAGGCCCATCAATAAGTATTGGACGGATAGCAATGCCGTCCGTCATCGTGGAGGAAGAGAACACTATGCGAGGAGCCCATTCATGGACAGCCAACACTCCCCCGCCTCTGAGCCCTCGGCATTCGGCCGCAGTTCAGACGGCCCGCTCAGCGGCATCCTGATCGCAGATTTCGGCCGGGTGCTGGCCGGGCCGTACTGCACTATGCTGCTCGCCGATCTGGGAGCCACCGTGATCAAAATTGAAAGCCCGGCCGGCGACGAGACGCGGGCATGGCGCCCGCCCACCCGCGGAAATGACTCAACGTATTTCCTCTCGATCAACCGCAACAAGACCTCGATCAAGCTGGACCTTCGCGATCCGGAGGACCGCAGGACGGCCCAGCGCATCGCGGAACGCGCCGACGTCGTCGTCGAAAACTTCAAGCCGGGCGATCTGGTGCGCTACGGCCTGGACTACGACACTGTCTCGGCCACCAACAAGGACGTTGTGTACGCCTCGATCACGGGCTTCGGGACCGCCGGCGGCGCCCAGCTCCCCGGCTACGACCTGCTGATCCAGGCCCTGTCCGGAATGATGGACCTCACCGGAGCGCCGGACACCGAGCCCTTCCGTGCCGGAGTCGCGGTGTTCGATGTGATCACCGGCCTTCATGCCTGCATCGGCATCCTCGCCGCCCTGCGGCATCGTGACCGCATCGGCGAAGGCCAGCTGGTGGAAATGAACCTGATGTCCTCCGCCCTTTCCGGCATGGTGAACCAGACGGCGGCCGTTGTATTGGGCGGCGTGGTTCCGAAGAGGATGGGCAACGAACACCCCAGCATCTACCCCTACGAGCCTCTCGACACCGGCGACGGGAAGCTTGTCATTGCGATTGGGAACGACTCCCAGTACCGCACGTTCTGCGACGCGATCGGCCGGCCGGAGCTGGCCGCCGACCCTCGTTTCGAGAAGGCGCCGCTCCGCAGCGCCAACCGCACCGAACTGCGTCCGCTCCTGGTGGAGTCCCTTTCAACGCGGACCGCCTCCGAGTGGTTCGACATCCTCACCGAAGCGAAGCTTCCATGCGCACCGATCCAGGACCTCAAGGCAGGGATCGCATTCGCCGAGCGGATCGGCCTGGAGCCCGTCGTGACAGTAGGGCACGGGGAAGATGCCCAGCCCGGCGTGCGCAACCCCATTCGGCTGTCCAAAACCCCGGTGAGCTACGACCTCACGCCGCCCGACCTGGACAGCGGCGCCGACCTGGTGCGCGCCTGGCTGGGCGAGGACGAAAAACCTTTGGCCGGCGCTGTTGCCGGCAACTCCACACCATCACACCGCGAGGAGCACTGATGACCACCACCGCAACGGACCTGTCCGTCAATTCCGACTTTTACGTTTTGGATGACTACCTTAACGACACCGACCGGGCCCTGATAGCCAGGGTCCGCGGCTTCGTCGAGCAGGACGTCACGCCCATCATCAACGAATACTGGGAGAAAGCCGACTTCCCGTATCAGCTGGTGCCGAAGTTCGCGGAGCTGGGAATCATCGGCACCGCGATCCAGGGCTACGGCTGCCCTGGCCTGACCCGGCTGCAGACCGGACTCGTTGCCATGGAACTCTCGCGCGGCGACGGCAGCATCAACACCTTTAACGCGGTCCATTCCGGACTGGCTATGGGAAGCATCAACCTGCTGGGCAGCGACGAGCAGAAGCAGCGCTGGCTGCCGGCGATGGCCAGACTGGAAAAGCTGGGCGCGTTCGCACTGACGGAACCGGAGCACGGTTCCGACTCGGTGGCCCTGGAAACCTCCGCACGGCTGGACGGCGACCACTATGTCATCGACGGCTCCAAGCGCTGGATCGGGCTGGGCCACGTGGCCGACCTCGTCATCATCTGGGCCCGCGACACCGCGGACCAGAAGGTCAAGGCGTTCGTGCTGGAAAAGAACGACGACGGCACTTACCCCGCCGGCTACTCCGCCGAAGCGATCACGGGAAAGATGGCAAAGCGTGCCATCCAGCAGGCCCAGATCGAAATCGACGGACTGCGTATCCCCGCCGGGAACCTGCTGGCCAAGTCGAGGTCGTTCCGCGACGTCGGAGCGGTGCTCAACACCACGCGTAGCACCGTGGCCTGGGAATCGCTCGGCCATGCCACCGCCGCCTATGAGTTGGCCGTCAAATACGCCCGGGAACGGGTTCAGTTCGGCAAGCCGATTGCCAGCTACCAGCTGGTGCAGAACAAGCTGGCCAACATGCTCGCGGACCTCACAGCCATGCAGCTGATCTGCTTCCGCACCGCAGCGCTCCAGGACAAGGGCCAGCTCAGCAACGAGCAGGCCTCCCTGGCCAAGATGTTCACCGGCGAAAAGGCGCGAACACTGTGCCGGGACGCCCGGGACATGTTCGGCGGGAACGGCATCCTGCTCGAAAACCATGTGGCACGCCACCTGACCGACATGGAAGTGGTGCACACCTACGAAGGGACCGACTCCATCCAGTCACTGATCCTGGGCCGGGAAATCACCGGCATTTCCGCGTTCGCCTGACCTGTTCATCCTTTTGCACGGCCGTCCTTCGGGGCGGCCGTGCTTTTTTGTGCAGCCAATCCTGATTTGTGCCGCCACGCCGCGGGCCCTGACTGTTCCATAGTGGAACACCTGTGGCCTGGATCACACCCCTAGGCTGGAAGTAGAAATCCCGGCACGTAGCCACTCTGCCCGGTAATTTCCCCACCGACTCTGTTTCAAGGGAGAAACACATGACAAGCACACCATCAAGGCGGCCGGCAATGACGCCCCGCCGCGCGGCGACAGCCGCACTCCTCGGCAGCGCACTCGAGTACTACGACTTTTTCGTCTACGGTGCCGCAGCCGCCCTCGTCTTCAACGTCCTGTTCTTCCCGTCCGGCGACCCGACTGTTGCGCTGATCGCATCGTTCGCCACCTTCGCGGTGGGCTACGTGGCCCGGCCTGTCGGTGCGGTCGTCATGGGGCACTTCGGCGACCGCCTCGGCCGCAAACGCGTGATGCTCGCCACCGTCGTCCTGATGGGCGTCGCATCCTTCGCCATCGGGTGCCTGCCCACGTTCGACCAGGTGGGCCTGCTGGCCCCTGCCCTCCTGGTGGTCCTGCGGGTTGTTCAGGGATTCTCCGCAGGGGCCGAATCCGCGGGAGCTTCGACCCTGACCGTTGAACATTCCCCGGTGGGACGCCGCGGATTCTTCACCAGCTTCGTCATGGTGGGTTACGCCGTCGGATGTTCGCTGGCGACTATTGTCTTCCTGCCGGTGGCGCTTCTGCCTGCCGAGATGCTTTACAGCTGGGGCTGGAGGATTCCCTTCTGGCTCAGCGCCGTCGTCGTGGTTATCACCTACTACGTTCGCAGCCACCTGGACGAAACCCCGGTGTTCGCCGAGGCGAAGGAAGAAAGCGCGGTCCGCAAGCTGCCGCTGAGCGACGTGTTCAAGTACCACTGGCGGGACGTGATCCGTGTCGCCGGAGCGTCACTGATGGCAGCGATGCAGACGTTGTTCGCTGTTTTCAGCCTTTCGTACGCAACCTCGGTCGGGGTTGACCGGAGCGTAATGCTCGCCATCATCTTCGGCGCCATCGCGTTGTCCATCGTGACCATCCCCGCCGCCGGCTACCTCTCCGACGTCATCGGCCGGAAGCGGACGATGCTGATCTCCTCTGTCGGCTGTGCGCTCACGCTCTTCGGGTACCTCTGGGCGATCTCGGTGACGGACGTCCTGATGATTGCAGCCTTTGCGTTCGTCAACATGAGCCTGTTCTTCAGCTGCTACAACGGCGTGTGGACGTCGTTCTTCGCCGAGCAGTTCCCGGCGCCGGTCCGGTTCACGGGCATGGCTGTCAGCAACCAGTTGGGCAACCTGCTGGCCGGCTTTGCTCCGATGGTCGCTGCGATGCTCCTCGTCCCCGGCCCAACAGGCTGGTTGCCGGTGGCGATCTTTGGCGCGGTCGCCGCTGGAATTGCGGCGGTAGCGGTTATCGCAATGCCCGAGACATCGAAGGTTCCCACCGAATTGCTGGGCGGTCCGAGGGTTGCCGTTATGAAGGCTGAGATGGAAACAGAGAGATTCGCTGCCGCGAACGCGGGGTAGCCGGTCCCTGGTGAATCACGAGACCTGATGCAACCGCCCGCAGCCCTCGTGAGAGGGGTGCGGGCGGTTGCTTACCACCGCCATGCCGGGGCGTTTGGAACTGTGGCCTAGGCCGTGAACGAGGGAAGCAGGGTAGTGACCAGGCGTTTGCCGAATCCTTTGTCCATGGGGGCGCCACTGAGGAAGAAGCGGTAGTAGACGGGACCGAGTAAGAGGTCGGTCACCATTTCGGGATCAAGGCCGGCCCTGAGTTCTCCCCTGGCGATACCGTGGTCAACCAGGGCGCTCACGTCCGCCAACCGATGGCTGACAACCCGTTCCCGGTATACCCGCGCCAGCTCGGGATCTGCGGCCACCTCCGACACCAGGCCTTTCATGATCCGGCCCATCACGGAGGTACACATGAGCTCGACGGTCCGGTCGACCAGCTCCGCCAATTCAGTTTCAGCATCCGCAACGTACGGCCGTGTACTGACGTCACCGACCATGTCCAGTAGCACGGCCAGCGCGAGGTCATTCCTGGACCGATACCGGCGGTAGATCGTTGTCTTCGCTACTCCTGCCCGGGCCGCGACACCCTCCACTGTCAGGCTGCCGAATCCCACTTCCGCCAGCAGCAAACGTGTCGCGTCCAGGATCTTCTGCTCCGACCTGGCCCGCCGTCCCGAATGCCCGGATGCCGGGGTTCCGCCCGCGTCCGGGACTGCGGGCGCCCCGCCTCCCCCGCCCTTTGAAACGTCCATTACGACACTCTCTTTCCGTAGCCGCGGCAGTACTTCGGTGCTACTATTGTAACGCAACGTAGCGTTTCGGAAACCTTCAAGACGCTTCTTTCACCAACCTAAGAGGAATAAGAAAATGACCACGGATCGCTACCAGCGCGGCCTGGACCGCATGATGGAACTCGTCTCCACCGAGCACACCAACACTTTCGACCACGTAAAGCTCGTGGAGTCCTACAAGAGCCTGGACGAGGACCTGTCCGACTACATCGTCTCCTTCGCCTTCGGGGACATCTATTCCCGGACCAGCCTGACCCAGCAGGAACAGACCATGGTGACCATCTCCACGCTGGTGGCCCTCGGCACTGAGCCCCAGTTGAAGCTGCACATGAATGTCGGTTTTAACGTGGGCCTGACCAAGGAAAAGATCGTCGGTGCCCTCATCCAGTGCATCCCCTACATTGGCTTTCCCCGCGTCCTCAACGCCCTGACCCTCCTGAAAGAGGTCATGGCAGAGCGCGGCCTCTCCCCGGAAGCCACCGACTAGCCCACCCCTCACACCGCTGCCTGCCGCCTAGTCGTCCAGGCGCACGCCGCGGACCAGCAGGAGCGTTCCGCCCACAGCAACGGCTGACGCCAGGAACACGCCTGCCGCACCGAGGCCTGCCGCCACCACGCCGATGGCGCTCGGCAGGACCACCTGCCCCACCCGGTTGCCCGCAAGTCGCAAAGCGAGGGCCTTTCCGCGCTGGCCGTCCGGCGCCTGGGCGGAAAGCCAGGACATGGTCAGGGGCTGGCCGATGCCCAGCCCCAGACCCAGCCCGGCCATCACCACGAAGAGCAGCCACACAGGCATCGGGATCGCGGCGATCGCCAGGGCGACCATAGAGAGCGCGAGGCTTGAAACCATGAGCCTTCCCCGGCCGAAGGTCCTGGACATGCGCCCGAGCCCCAGCCTCGAAACCATTGAGAATCCGGCCCGGACCGCGAGCATAAGGCCCACCGTGGCCGCACTGAGGCCCCGCTCTGTGCCGAGTGCCGGCAGGTAAACCACTGTCAGGTCCACCACGGCCAGCACCGTGGCACTGGTAGCCAACGCCCGGACCAGCCCGGGGGTCCTCAGAAGGGAGGCAACACTCCCCTTCGTGCCGTCCACTGCGGTGACGGCGGGCTTCCTTCTGGTGGTCTTCGCGGAAATGACGAAGGTGGTGAGGAAGAGTACCAGGCTCATGCAGGCCGAGAGAAGGAAAATTGCCTGCGTGTCCGGGCGGATGGAGGCGCCGCCCACCACGGAAATTGCCAACGGGCCAAGCGCCTGCCCCAGGGACGCAGCGAACGTCAGGTAGCCGAACGCGGAGTCAAGCCCCGATGCGACGGCATTGTTCGCGACCACCGCCTGTTGGCCGACCACACACGCCAGCTGGCCGGCGCCCAGGAGTGCCGTTCCGATGACCAGCGAGGCTACCGACGTGCCCCAGAACAGCAGGAACAGGGAACAACCGAGCACGACGGCGGACCCGATCACCATGAGCCGCCGCTCGCCTAACCGGTCCACGAGGGCGCCTGTGGGAACCGCCAGCAGCAATGGAAAGACGGCGTAGCTGGCCGCCACGACACCCAAGGCATACCCCGGCACGTCCAGCTCCAACGCACGGTAGCTGGTTGCCGGCCGGACCAGGAACGTCACGGCTTGGATCAGTGTGGAATGAAGCAGAAGCGCCAAGGCGGAACGGCGGCCCAGTTCACCAATCATGGGATCACGCGGGCGCTGCCGGAGATGGCGCGCAGCGCCTCATCCCGGGCGCCGAGTACATGGTCAAAAGCGATTTTGGCTGCCGCCTCCGGCTTGCCTGACGCCACGGCGTCCACCAGGATTCGGTGCTCAGCGAGGGCCCGGTCGCGGCGCTCCTGCGAGTTGTTGACGAAGTGGCGGTAGCGCTCCATGTGGCTCGAAATCTGGTCGTGGAACCTCTTCGCCCAGGAATTTCCGGCAATGTCCGCGATCGCGGCGTGCAGGGACATTCCGTACTTCATTGCTTCATCGGCGAACTGCACCATGGCCGCATTGCGCTCCACGATCCCCTCAAGGTTCGCGATGTCCGCCGGCGTCGCTTTGCTGCATGCCTCGCGGGCCATGAGGGACTCCATGGCCGCACGCACGTCGTACAATTCGGAGATCACCCCTTCGTCCAGTATCGGGACGAGCACGCCTCCCGTGGGTTGCTGTTCCAGCAGACTTTCCGCGATCAGCCGCCGGATCGCCTCCCGCAGCGGCGTCCGGCTGACCTGCAGAGCTGTCGCCATTGCCGGTTCATAGATCCGCTCCCCCGGCTTCAGTTCCAGGCTGAGGATCCGGCGTTTCAGCTCTCCATACACCAGATGAGCTCCCGTGTTCCGGGACTGCGATTCGACCATGTTGGCCACCTCCGCATCCAACTATACTTGTATACAACTGTACAAAGTGCGCGGCGGATTCGGGACAACAGTGCTTCGGCGGTCCTACGGGGTCCAGTCGGCGTCGTCGTAGGGGCGGCCGCGGAAATGAGCGCGGAGGTACTCCCCCACCACGGCGGCTCCGAGGTCCCCGGCCTCGGGCGCAACCACCCGGCCATCGACCCGGCGGGCCATACGTTGAACGAACCGCTCCAGGCCCGGGTCATCCCCGAGCCGGAAGAACGTGGCCTGCGTGCCTGCGCGGCCAAGACGGTCGAGCTCGGCAATCGTGACGCGGATGGTCTCCGGATCCGGGGGGTAGTCGAAGTACGAAGCCCCGTCCGGCAACAGGTGCGCGGTAGGCTCGCCGTCTGTCACCACCAGGAGGACGTGCTGCATCGACGGGTGGCGGCGAAAGAACCGACCGGCCAGCAGCAAACCATGATGCAGGTTGGTTCCCTGCTCCCGCCGGGATGCAAGGGCCGTGAGCTCGCCAATGTCCATGGTCTGCGCGTAGCGGCCGAAGGTGATCAGCTCCAGCCGGTCCCCGCGGAACCGGGTGGAGACCAGGTGGTGCAAGGCGAGCGCGGTGCGTTTCATCGGCACCCACCGACCCTCGGCGGCCATCGAGAACGACACGTCGACGAGCAGGACGACGGCGGCCTGCGTACGCGCCTCCGTCTCCGCCACCTCGATGTCGCCCACGCCGAGGCGCAATCCGCGGGCCGGATCACCGCCGTCGGCCATCGTGCGGCGGATCGCGTTTGTTATGGTGCGCGTGACGTCCCACGGCTCGGCGTCCCCGAACTCCCACTGCCGGCTGGAGCCGCTCTGCTCGCCGGCAGCGCCCGCAACCCGGGTGTCCCGGCGTCCCTGCCGGCCGGACAACTGCTTGGCCGTGTCCCGCAACAGTGACCTGCCGAGGCGTCTCATGGCCTGCGGGGACAGCCGGAGGTCCCCGTCGGTCCCCCGCCGAAGGTAGCCGCCATCCTGCATCGCCCGCTCGATCTCCGCGAGGGTGCGGGCCGACACGGCGGCATTCTGACCGAGTTGGCGGGCGAGGGCGTCCAGGTCCAAGTCGTCCAGGCGTGACCCGTTGTAGGACTGGGAGAGCTGTTCGGCCAGCTCATCCAGTTCGGCAATGTCCTGGAGCACGCCGGTGCCGTCGCCAAGCCCCAGTCCTTCCTGGCCCTCGAAGCGTTCGGAGCCGGTCCAGTCCTCGCCGGGGCGCAGGGCGCGCAGGCTTGAGTCGAGCTGATCGAGCTGGGCCATGAGTTCGGGCGAGCCGAACGCCTGGGCGGACAGACGCATCAGCTCATCCCGCTGCTCGGGGGACATGGATTGCAGGAGCCGCTGCGCCGCGGCAGCGCGCTGGGCGAGGGCGTCGATCAGTTCCTCGACTGACTGGGGATTTTCCGGGAAGAAGTGGCCGTGCCGCGACATGAACTGCTGAAAGTCGGCGTCAGTGTCTTCGCCCCTGCGGTGCTTGTCGAGCAGCTCGTTGAGATCGCGCAGCATCTCACTGACGGCCGCGCGGTCCTCATCGGTGGCGCCCTCGAGCGCCTGCTTCATACCGGCGAACCGCTGGTCAAGGACCTCGCGGCCCAGCAGGTCCTTGATCCGCTCATACGCTTCCCGGGCGGTGCTTGACTGCCAGTCGTACGAGGCGAGCTCGTTGACGGCTGCCGCCGTGGAACGGGGCAGGTTCTGCAGTTGCATTTCCCGGAATGCGCGGTCGGTGTTGTCCATCATGGCGTCGCGGGCGAGCTGCTTGCGCTCCTCCAGTACTGCGGTGTCGAGCAGCTTTTGGACGTCGTTGAGGGTGCCGTCCAGCCGGTGGCGGCCCAGCAGTTCGCTCCGGCGCTGTTGAACGCGGCCGGCGAGGTCGTCGAGCCCTTCCCGATTATGGCCGCCGCGCCGCAGGAACTCCTGCAGGGCATGCCGGGGCGAGTAGCCCGCCATGACGTCCTCGGCGATCGCGTCCAGCGCCTCCGCCAGGTCAACCGGGGGCGCGAGCGGATCCGGTCCTCCGCTGTACCGGCCGTACCGCGCCCGGTGATGAACGCTCATTCGCCCTCCTGTCCCGAGCCTACCTAGCCGTAGATCGTCGCCTCGTCGTCGGAATCCTTTGAGATCCGCCGCGCGAGATAGAGGCCTTCCAGTGCCAGTTCGACGGCGGCGGCGCGCTGCCCGTCGTTTTCCGCGCCCAAGCGCTCGCTGATGTCGTCATAGAGGCTTGATCCGTTGAGGGACGGGAGGTTCTGGAGGAACTCACTCGCGGTGACCAATTCCCCGGTGGTTACCGTGGTGTGGCCGTCCAGCGCGGCCACGAGTTCACCCATGTCGATGCCGTGGAAGTGCGCCCGCACGGCTTCGGCGGTGGCCATGCGCAGGAGATGGTCCAGGATGTCCTGTTCGCGCCCTTCCTCGCCGGACTCGAACTCGATCTTCCCGGCCAGGACTTCCACCGCGGCGGCCAGGTCGATGATCCGCGCGACTGCCTCGTCCTCCCCGCGCACGCTTGACCGGCGGAGCGCCGCAGCGGCGACAGTTTCGGCGCCCGCTATGGCGAACCGGGCGGAAACTCCGGAGGTCTGGTTGATAGCCGGAGACAGCCGCAGCGCGCGGGTGTATCGCGCCAGGATTTCAAGGATGACAGGCGGGACGTCGGCCACCAGCCGCCCCTCTTGGCGGATGACGGCCACTTCGTCGTCCAGCTCTATGGGGTAGTGCGTGCGGATCTCGGCGCCGAAACGGTCCTTCAGCGGCGTGATGATCCGGCCCCTGTTGGTGTAGTCCTCGGGGTTGGCGGAGGCAACGACGAGCACGTCCAGCGGCAGCCGCAGCACGTAGCCGCGGATCTGGATATCGCGCTCCTCCATCACGTTGAGCATCGCCACCTGGATCCGCTCAGCGAGATCCGGCAGTTCGTTAATGGCGATGATGCCGCGGTTGGAGCGCGGGACGAGGCCGTAGTGGATGGTTTCCGGGTCCCCGAGCCGGCGACCCTCGGCCACCCGCATCGGGTCGACGTCGCCGATGAGGTCGGCAACGGAAGTGTCCGGCGTCGCGAGCTTCTCCACGTAGCGTTCCGAGCGGTGGCGCCACGCCACCCGCAGCCGGTCCCCTTCGGTGAGCGCCCGGGCGCGGGCGTGCTCCGTGATCGGTTCGTAGGGGTGTTCGTTCAGTTCCGAGTCCTCGATCACCGGGGACCACTCGTCCAGCAGCCCCACCAGAGTGCGGAGGAGCCGGGTCTTGCCCTGCCCCCGCTCACCGAGCAGGACAACGTCGTGGCCTGCAATCAAGGCACGCTCCAGCTGGGGAAGGACAGTTCGGCTGAAACCGTACATACCGGGCCACGGATCACGGCCGGCCGCGAGCGCGGCGAGGAGGTTGTCACGGATTTCGTGGCGCAGGTCCTTGTGGACATGGCCGGCGGCACGCAGTTCACCCACGGTGAAGATATCGGGTCGATCACTCACCCCTCTACGGTAGTCCTTGAACGCGGGGGGAATCGAGGAAATTCGCAAGTTCCCGGGCGCGGGCCCGCGGAACGGCCTACGCTGGGTGCTGATGACTGCAGCGACGCCGACGGCTCAATCCACACCGCTTTCTACACCGCAGGGCACCCTCCTTCTGCTGGTGCGCCACGGGGAGACGCCCACCACGGGAACCGTGCTGCCCGGACGGGCCCCGGGACTCCACCTGTCCGAGCGGGGCCGGGTCCAGGCGGAACGGGTCGCGGAACGGCTCACAGGACTTCGCGTTGATGGCCTCTATTCCTCGCCGCTGGAGCGTGCCCGCGAGACGGCAGAGCCCACAAGAGCGTGCACCGGGCTTGAGGTGAACGAAAACGCAGGCCTCATCGAATGTGATTTCGGCGAGTGGACGGGCGCCGCGCTCGCAAGCCTGACGGTCCTGCCCGAGTGGCGCACCGTCCAGCACACCCCGTCGGCCTTCCGATTCCCGGGCGGGGAGAGCTTTACTGAGATGCAGGAACGGATTGTTGCCGCTCTGGAGGCGCTGTGCGCCGCCCACGCCGGGGGCGCCGTCGTGTGCTTCTCCCACGCCGACCCGATCAAGGCCGCGGTGGCCCACGCCCTTGGCACGCCTCTGGACCTCTTCCAGCGGATTGTCATCAGCCCGGGTTCGGTGTCGGCTATCTCGTACGTGGCCGGTCAGGCGCCGGCCGTACTCATGGTGAACTCGACCTCGGAACCCTTGAGTGGGCTGAGGGCGGCGTTGTGAGGAACAGCCGGTGTCCGGCCGGGAGCTGACACTGCTCGCCGAGGGCCGCATCGAGTTGCTTGGACGCATCCCGCGCAGCAGCAACGAGACGTTCCTCGTCCGCGTCTCCACCGACGATGACTCGGCGTGTGCCGTCTACAAGCCCGAGGCCGGGGAACGGCCGCTCCACGATTTCGAGCCCGGGCTGTACCGGCGGGAACGAGCCGCCTATCTGCTCAGCGAACACCTGCAGTGGGGCATCGTGCCGCCCACGGTGATCCGCGAGGATTCCCCGCTGGGGATCGGGTCTCTCCAGTGGTTCATCGAGTGCGACTTCCGCGAGCACTATTTCACCCTGTATTCGGACTCACCCGAGACCCATCGCGTCCTGTCGCAGATCGCCTTGTTCGATTACGTCGCCAACAACACTGACCGTAAGAGCGGGCACGTGCTGCGCGGTTACGACGGACAGGTGTGGGGCATCGACCACGGGCTGTGCTTCTCGGCAGACTTCAAACTGCGCACGGTGATCTGGGACTTTGCGGGCGAAGCCATCCCCCGCGCCTTGCTCCAAGACATCACGCCGCTCGCAGAAACCGTGCCGCCCGACGTGGCCGGGCTCCTCGACGAGGCGGAGGTCAACGCTTTACAGCGCCGGGTGCGGCGTTTGCTGCGCGAAGGGGTGCTGCCTGTAGACCGCACCGGCATGCGTTACCCGTGGCCGCTCGTGTAGGTTGCCCGGCGTTCAGTTACGAACCCGCATTGTCTTCAGTGGCGTCAGGATCCTCTTCCGGTTCGAAAGTGTTGGGCTCCGTGCCCGCGCCGATTCCTACACCTTTTCCAGAGCCCGGGATGTCGGCGCCTTGGCCCGATGCTTCCGGCCCGGGGATCTTCGGTCCGGCCGCGGAATCGGCTTTTGGATGCCCCTTCTCTGCCTCATCAGCGTTCATGACGACCTCCTGGATCCTGCTGTTGTGGGATATTCACGCTAGCACCCGGACCGTGGAACTGTAAGGCTGCTGTGCGTTCCCGGCCAAGTCTCGGCATCCGGTTCGAAGTCTAGACAGGCGCGTCGGAATTTCGTAGATTCGTAACAGCCCTAATCACCTTTCCAAGGTGGGGACCTCTTTGCCGCCGGGTGCACGGCCGCAAAGAGAGCCGCTGTAGCCGAACGGTGGCGCCATATTGCACCCGCGGAAAAGAGCCCCTGATGGCCATCTCGCATTTCGAACGATTCCTTCTCGACGCCACTGCACCGGATGACACGCACTGTCCCCTGGGACCGGACTGTCTGTACGGCCTGTACACGAGCTGGTGCCTGCTTCACAACATCACCCCGGTGGACGACATCGCCTTCCGGGCTGCCATGGAGCGCTGCGGCATCGACCTGCGCAACTCCCGGCGGCGGATGAAAGGACCTGCCGCGGCAGACTACATCCTCTCCAGCTATCCCGCGTCTGCCTGACCAAGCCATGTTTTTCGCTGCGGCCAATGAGCATCCGCTGGATCCTTTTCCCCATTACGAGAGAATGAGGCAGGCCGCACCCGTCTTTCATGACGACCAATCCGGCAGCTGGCATGTCTTCCGGTATGACGATGTGCAGCGGGTATTGTCCGAATATGCCAGGTTCTCCTCGCGGATGGGCGGTGACGACCCGTCCGAGACGGGTCAGTTATTCGCGTCCAGCCTGATCACGGCCGATCCCCCGCGGCACCGGCAACTGCGCTCCCTGGTGACCCAGGCGTTCACGCCAAAAGCTGTGGACGGGCTCGCTCCCCGCATCTCCCAGCTCACGGAGGAGCTTCTGGAGGGGATCGCTTCCCTCGGAACAGCAGACCTGATCCAGGAGTTGGCGTATCCGCTGCCGGTCATCGTGATCTCGGAGCTCATGGGCGTACCCGCCGAAGACCGTGACCGCTTCAAGCGGTGGTCCGACGTCGTCGTCAGCCAAACGCGGAGCGGTGCGGTGAATGAGGACCAGCACCTCACCAATGTGGAGATGACCGGGTACTTCCTGGACCTGATCGAGCAGCGCCGAAGCCGGCCCGGCAATGACTTGATCAGCAACCTGCTCGCCGCCGAGATTGACGGACAGAAGCTCAGTGTGGCCGAACTGCTGGGTTTCTGCAGCCTGCTGCTCGTGGCCGGCAATGAAACGACCACCAATCTGATTGGCAACGCCGTCCTATGCTTCACGGAAGCGCCCGGCACCATGGAACGGTTACGGCAGGAGCCCTCCCTGCTTCCTCAAGCCATCGAAGAGGTGCTCCGCTTCCGGTCTCCCGTGCAGTCCATGTACCGGGTGACCGTCGCCAGCACCACCCTGGGCGACGTTCAGATTCCGGCCGGCGCCCCGCTGGTGGCGTGGATCGGCTCCGCGAACCGCGACGAGCGGCAATTTGAGCGCCCGGCCCGGTTCGACGTCGACCGGAGTCCGAACCGGCATCTGGCTTTCGGCCACGGCATTCACTTCTGCCTCGGTGCGCCGCTGGCACGACTCGAGGCAAGGATTGCGCTGGAGGGCATCCTGTCCCGGCTGCCCGGACTGGCGCTCGCCCCGGGAGCGCGCCTGGAACGGATGGACAGCACCATCGTCTATGGACTGAAGGCGCTCCCCGCCAGCTGGCAGGCAGCCTGAGCGCAAGGTCGCAGCATCCGCCTGCACCCTCTCGGCCGGCCACGCCGCGCGGCCCTCTGCATGGAGCATCCGTGCAACACTTGTTGCATGGATCTGGAGGTGTCGCCAGCGCTCACGATTCCCGCATCGGAACTCGGCTGGAGGTTCTCCCGATCATCCGGGCCGGGCGGCCAGCACGTGAATACCTCGGACAGCCGTGTCGAGCTCTCCTGGAACGTCGCCGAGTCGGCCGTGCTCTCGGACGGGCAGCGGACGATGCTGGTCGCCCGTCTCGGACGCCGCCTCAGCTCCGGAGTGATCACCGTGACTGCCGCCGAGCGCCGCTCCCAGCTCCGCAATCGCGAGATCGCCCTTGCCAAACTCGCCGAACTTGTCGCCGGGGGCCTCGCTCCCGATGCGCCTCCCCGCCGGCCGACGAAGCCCACCCGGGGATCGGACCGGCGTCGCCTTGCCACAAAGCAGCAGCGGTCAGCAACGAAACGTCAACGGCAGCGGCCCTCCGCGGAATAGCGCCGCCGCGGACCGGGCAGCTCCCTTTTGCCTGGCTGGTACCGCAGGCCGGGCTGTTACCGCAGGCCGGGCTGAAGGGTGGTCTGGCAGTACGTGGAACAACAGTGACTGCCCCACGGATTCCAATTGCGGTTTTCTTGATAGTGCAGTCCACACACAGGCCCGCGGGTCCGCACGAGTCACGGCTGCCCGCACACAGAGAATCAGGACATCATGAACATCACACTCAACAACGGAGTCGTTATGCCCGCAGTCGGGCTCGGCGTCTTCCAGACTCCGCCCGAGGCTACCGTGGATGCGGTCGCGACGGCACTCGAGACCGGCTACCGCCACATTGACACGGCCGCGGCTTACTTCAACGAGACCGAGGTTGGCGAGGGCATCCGCCGCTCCGGCATCGACCGCTCCGAGATATTCATCGAGACAAAGGTCTGGATCAGCGACTACGGCTACGAGCAGACACTTCACGCGTTCGAGAAGGGTTCGCGCAAGCTCGGCGTCGACCAGCTCGACCTGTTCATACTCCACCAGCCCCTTCCGGGCGACTTCGACAAGACAGTCGACGCCTACCGGGCCCTTGAGAAGCTGCTGGAGGACGGCCGCGTGCGCGCCATCGGTGTCAGCAACTTCATGCCGAACCACCTGACCGCCCTGCGCGAGCGGACCTCGGTCGTCCCTGCCGTCAACCAGATCGAGGTGCATCCCTACTTCACGCAGCCCGACGTGCGAAAGGCCGGCGAGCACCTCGGCATCCTCACGCAGGCCTGGTCACCCATCGGAGGCATCACCTCGTACCGTGGCGACGCCGCGAAAAGCACCTTCAGCAACCCCGTCATCCTGGGCATCGCCGGTCAGCATCACAAGAGTGCCGCGCAGGTCATGCTGCGCTGGCAGCTGCAGCTCGGGCATTCCGTCATCCCGAAGTCTGTCCGGCCGGAGCGCATCGCCGAGAACTTCGACGTCTTCGATTTCGAGCTCACCCCGGAGCAAATGGGCGCCCTCGAGTTGCTCGACACCGGAGTGCGCGGCGGTCCTGATCCCGACTCGATCACCCTCGAGGCGTTCGGACGGGAGATCCCGGAGGCATGACACAGGACCCAAAGAAACCCGGCACCGTACTCGTCGTCGGCGCAACCGGCAGCGTCGGCCGCCACGTCGTGGCCGAAGCGGTACGCCAGGGGTACGAGACGCGGGCCCTGGTACGCGACGCGGCGCGCGCAGGCCGGCTCGCCGCCGCCGCCCAGAAGGTTGTGGGCGAACTGACCCGGGCGGAGACCCTCACGGACGCCGTCGCGGGCGTCGATGCGGTCATCTTCACCCAGGGTTCCTCATACGGCGACGCCACAGCGGCGGAAGCCGTCGACTACGGGGCCGTGAAGAACGTCCTCGAGGCGGTCAACGGCCGCCGCGTGCGCATCGCACTGATGACGTCCATCGGGGTGACCCGGCGCGGCGGCACCCACGACTGGAAGCGGCGCAGCGAACGGCTCGTCCGCGCCAGCGGCAACGCCTACACAATCGTCCGTCCCGGCTGGTTCGACTACAACGACAACGACCAGCTGGCAGTCACACTCCTGCAGGGCGACACCCGCCACGCCGGAAGCCCCGCGGACGGCGTCATCGCCCGGCACCAGATCGCCCGGGTGCTGGTGGACAGCCTCGCCTCCGACGCGTCCGATCACTTGACGTTCGAACTTGTCGCCGAGCACGGGCCGGCTCAGGACAACCTGGAACCTGTCTTCGGAGCCTTGGACAGGGATCCGGTTGGTTCGTTCGACGGGGTCCGGGACCAGGCCAACATGCCCGTCGCAGCCGAACCGGAACGCGTGCGGCAGGACCTCAGCGCCCTGGCCGCAAGCAGATAGGTGCGTGAGCTCTTCCAGCACGATGTCCCGCCATGATCCATCAGCATGGAGATCTTTCCGTTTTGATGGACGCCGCCGGCCCCCGGCGTCAAACTTATCTAATGGACGACACGGAAAAGCCCGACACCATCGCCAAAATTGCTGACAGGCTCGCCGCCCGTTATCCCGAGGCCCCGCGCCCCCTCGTGGACCGGATCGTGGCGGAAGAATACGGAACATTAGGTGACAGCCGGATCCGGACCTACATCCCGACCCTGGTGGAACATCGGGCCAAGGACCGGCTCAACCGCGGGTTCGACGCCCAAAGCGCTGAACTCTGACGTCTGTCGGACCCGTTTCAGTCTCCGAAGGCTTCGCGGCCGCGGCGGACGATGAGCGGGTCCGGGTCGTACACGACCGAGGCGTCTTTGTCGGCGTAGTCGAACTGGTTGAGGAAGAAGCGCATGGCGTTGACCCGCCCTCGCTTCTTGTCATTGGACTTGACCGTGATCCACGGTGCGTGGTCGGTGTCGGTGCGCAGGAACGTTTCTTCCTTGGCTTTCGTGTAGTCCTCCCACCGGTCCAGGGAGGCCAGGTCCACAGGCGAAAGCTTCCAGCGCCTGACAGGGTCGATCTGGCGGATCGCGAAGCGGGTTCGCTGCTCGTGCCGGGTTACGGAGAACCAGAATTTGCTGAGGTGGATGCCGGAATCCACCAGCATCTTCTCGAACAACGGAGCCTGCCCCATGAAGGTCTCGTACTCATCGTCGGTACAAAAGCCCATCACCCGCTCAACGTTGGCACGGTTGTACCAGGACCGGTCGAACATCACGATTTCTCCAGCGGTGGGCAGGTGCTGGATGTAGCGCTGGAAGTACCATTGGCCGTGTTCGCGGTCCGACGGTTTGCTCAGTGCCACGGTCCGGGCCGAGCGGGGATCAAGGTGTTCAGTGAACCGCTTGATCGTCCCGCCCTTGCCGGCGGCATCGCGGCCCTCGAATACGATCACGATTTTGAGGCCGTGATCCTGGCCCCAGTACTGAAACTTCAGCAGTTCCACCTGCAGGCGATACTTTTCGAGTTCGTATTCCTCCCGGGACATCCGCTCCTCATAGGGGTAGTCCTCCCGCCAGGTCTGGACTGCCGAGCCCCCGGGGTCAATCAGCTCCGGGTCCTCGCCTTGCCCGCCTCTTACCGTGTACCCCACCTCGACGAGCCGGTCTATGGCTTCACGCAGGTTGTCCCGGACCCACCACGAATCCCCGGGTGTCCACGGCCGGCCTAGCTGCACCATCCGGGCCTCCTTCCGGCATTGCCGAAGCGTCGACGGCAGTTTATCTGACGGATCATCAGCCGGAGAAGACAGGGACCGCCCCCTGAATCAAACGGTCGCAAGAAACAGGTACAGGGCCAATCGACCTTGGCCAGCGCAAGGTAAACAGCCGGGGCCCTTTAGGCGATCTTCCGCCGATATGCAGCCGTGGCGAACGCGTAGGCGAAAACCAGGATGCCGAGGCACCATGCGAGGGCTATCCAAATGTCGCTGCCCGCCGGTCGCTGAGCGAACACGTCCTGGATGGTGTTGACGATCGACGTGACGGGCTGGTTTTCCGCGAAGAACCGCACGGCGCCGGGCATGGTTTCCGTCGGGACGAAAGCGGAACTGATGAATGGCAGGAAGATCAGCGGGTAGGAGAAGCCACCGGCACCGTCCACGGACTTTGCCGATAGGCCGGCGATGATGGCGATCCACGTGAGTGCCAGGGTAAACAGCGCCAGGATTCCTGCGACCGCCAGCCAGTCAAGGAGGCTTGCCGAGGTCCGGAACCCCATGAGGAGAGCTACCAGCACGATGATGACGAGCGACAGTCCGTTGGCGACCAGCGAGGTCAGAACGTGAGCCCACAGCACGGACGATCGTGCGATCGGCATGGACTGGAACCGCTCGAAAATACCGCTTTGCATGTCGGTGAACAGCCGAACGGCGGTGTACGCGATGCCCGACGCAATCGCGATCAGCATGATTCCGGGAAGCAGGTAGTTCACGTAGTTCTCGGTGTCAGTCCGAATCGCGCCGCCGAACACGTAGACGAACAGCAGCATGAGGGCGACCGGCGTGATTGCGGTGGTGATGATCGTGTCTACGCTGCGGAAGATGTGCCGCAGGGAGCGGCCCAGCAGCACGGAGGTGTCGGCGAAGAGGTGTCTGTTCATGACCTGTCCTTTGTTGACTCGACCTTGCCGTTGTTCCCAACGGCCTCGTCCCCGACACCTTTGTCCCCCACCAGGGCGAGGAATATTTCCTCCAGACTCGGCTGCTTTTCGACGTATTCGACCTTCGTCGGCGGGAGCAGTTGCTTCAGCTCGGCGAGGGTGCCGTTCGCGATGATGCGCCCGCCGTGGAGAATGGCGATGCGATCCGCGAGTTGCTCAGCCTCGTCGAGATACTGCGTGGTGAGCAGCACGGTGGTGCCCTGCCTGGAGAGCGCCTTGACGATCTGCCACACCTCGAGGCGGGACTCGGGATCGAGTCCGGTGGTCGGCTCATCGAGGAAGATCACCTTCGGTTGCCCGATCAGGCTCATGGCAATGTCCAGCCGGCGGCGCATGCCACCTGAATACGTGGCCACTTTTCGCGAGCCGGCTTCGGTGAGGTTGAACCGTGCCAGAAGATCATCCGCCACGTGCCCGGGGGTTTTCAGGTGCCGCAGTTTAGCCACCAGCACCAGGTTTTCCCTGCCGGACAGGATTTCGTCGACAGCTGCGAACTGTCCGGTCAGGCTGATGGTCTCGCGGACCCTGAGCGGTTCTGTTGCGACGTCGAATCCTTCGACGGCGGCTGTGCCGGCATCCGCTTTCACCAGCGTGGACAGGATTTTCACCACGGTGGTCTTTCCCGCTCCGTTCGAGCCGAGGAGGGCAAAGATGCTCCCAGGCGCCACCTCGAAGTCCACTCCGCGCAGGACGTGCAGGTTCTTGTAGGACTTCTCCATGCCCAGCACACGGATTGCCGTGGCCGTCATGATCCCGCCTGCTTCGCCTTGGCCTTGTCGACCGCCTCGTTGAGACGGGAACGTTCCTTGTCGATCCAGCGCTTTCCGCCGTAAGCCTGAGCGAAGCTCTCGGCGAACTCGATGGGGTCTTCGCCGACGATCTCGCTCACCGGCGTGCCGTCAATGGCGGCGCGTTCCCACAGGTCCGCGAGGTCTGAGAACATTTGCACAATCGTGTCCCCCTCGGTGACCCCGCCGTAGTACATGAAATATCGGTTGAAGGCGTTCGCCACGGCGCGGTAGGGCTCAGGCAAGGCATCCAGCCGCGCCTTGGCCTGCTTGTACTGCTTCTTCTGCTCGAGCGAGCCGGTCACCAGCTCGATCCACTTCGCTGCCATATCAATTTCCTCCCTTACGGAGCTGTTCAAGCCTTTCGGACAGAAAGCCCCATGTCTTCCAGAATTCGTCCAGTTCCTTCTCGCCCTGAGCGTTGAGCGTGTACACCTTGCGTGGCGGGCCCTTCTCGGACGGACGCTTCTCGACGTCGACGAGGCCTTTCTGCTCGATCCTGACGAGCAGTGCGTACACGGTGCCCTCGGCGATCTCGGTGAAACCCTGCGCCCGGAGCAGCGTCGTGATTTCGTACCCGTACGCCGGCTTTCCGGTCAGGAGGGCAAGAACTATGCCCTCCAGTGTTCCTTTGAGCATCTCCGTCATCTGCTTGCCCATCGGATACCTCTTCCAGCTACTCAGTGTTACTAGCTACTAGTACATAGTAGCGCTAAGTAGCGGAAGGGCAAGGGCTTTCAGCTGGACGCACGGCGCGCGGCGTTAAGAAACCGTAAAGAAAACGCTAAAACACGCCTCGATGCACAGTCCGGGGACTACGTTGAATCGCCGAGGTGTCGGACATACCAGGAGCTGCGCCCGATGAACCACTAGGAGACGCAGATGAGCGGTACGGGCCACCAGACCATTCCCGCCGAAGTCAGCCGCCCGGCCCCCGAGACCGACTCCGGAAACTCACTGGTGCGGTGGCTGCTGAAACACCAGGTCCAGCCTGTGATCGGTCCGGAAAGCCCCGAAGACCACGCTCCACCGCAGGCATGGTGGAAAGTCATGTGCCTGACCGGCGTCGACTACTTCTCCACCCTGTCTTACCTGCCGGCCATCGCGGCCCTCGCCGCCGGAGCCCTGTCCCCACTGGCCACACTGCTGATCGTGGCCCTTACCCTCCTGGGAATGCTGCCCATGTATCGCAGGGTCGCCCAGGAAAGCCCGCACGGACAAGGGTCGGTAGCAATGCTGGAAAGCCTCCTGCCGTTCTGGCGCGGGAAGCTCTTCGTCCTGATCCTGCTGGGCTTTGTGGCCACATCCTGGATCATCACCATCACGCTCTCGTCAGCAGACGCCACCGTGCACATGCTGGAGAACCCTTTCCTTCACGATTATCTCGACGGCAAGGCCGTGCTCATCACCGTGATTCTGCTGCTGATCCTGGGAGGTGTGTTCCTGCTGGGATTCAGTGAAGCCGTGGTCGTAGCCATCCCCCTGGTGGCGATCTTCCTGCTCCTGAACGCGGTGGTCATCATCGCCGGTGCGGCCAGGGTCATCAGCGATCCGGCAGCGCTGGATTCCTGGACCGGGCTCCTGGCCTCGCGCGGCGGTATCGCGGACATCGTGGGACCGGCAGTGATAGCCTTCCCGCTTCTGGTGCTTGGCCTGTCCGGATTCGAAACCGGAGTCAGCATGATGCCGCTGGTCGCCTCCGACGGCCAAACACCGGAGGCACGCCTTGCCTCCAAGATCCGGAATACCCGCAAACTGCTGACCACGGCCGCTGCCATCATGAGCGTTTACCTCCTCGGCAGCAGCTTCGTCACCACCGTCCTGATCCCTGCCGAAGCCTTCGAAGCCGGAGGGGAAGCGAGCGGACGTGCCCTTGCCTACCTCGCGCACGAGCAACTCGGTGACACCTTCGGAACCGTGTACGACATCAGCAGCATCCTGATTCTATGGTTTGCGGGCGCCTCGGCCATGGCCGGCCTGATCAATATCGTCCCGCGCTACCTCCCCGCCTACGGCATGGCCCCCGAATGGGGACGGGCAGTGCGCCCCGTGGTCCTCGTCTATACGGCTGTCAGCATCCTCATCACCATCGGCTTCAATGCCGACGTCAACGCCCAGGCCGGCGCGTACGCCACCGGCATCCTGGCCATGATGGTCTCCGGATCCATCGCCGTGACAATCTCCGCGTTCCGGAGAGGCAACCGACGATCGGGAGCGGGCTTCGCGCTGCTGTCCCTGATCCTGCTCTACGCGCTGGCCGCCAACGTCATCGAGAAACCGGACGGACTGACCATCTCGGCTTTCTTCATCCTGGGAATCATCGCGATCTCCCTGGTTTCCCGCGTCGCGCGGACCACGGAACTGCGCGCAGACCTGATCAGGTTTGACGACAACACCCGCCGCTTCATCGCCGACTCGCTGGACTACGACGGCGCACTGAACCTCATCGCCAACCGCCGCCAAACCGGCGACACGAAGGAATACGCCGAAAAGGAATTCGAGCAACGGGGGCAGAACGCCGTCCCCGGGACCGCAGACATCATCTTCTTGGAAATCGACATCATCGACCCGTCCAACTTCGGCGGGACGCTGGACGTGCACGGCGTCGAGGTCGACGGCCACCGCATCCTGCGGGTCGAAAGCCCGGCCGCTCCCAACGCCATCGCCGCGATCCTCCTGGCCCTTAGGGACACGGCCGGCGTCACCCCCCACGCGTACTTCGAGTGGTCCGAAGGCAACCCCCTCGCCCACCTGATGCGCTACCTCCTCCTGGGCCGCGGCGACACCCCGCCCGTCGTGCGGGAAATCATCCGGAAGCACGAACCGGATCCCGCCCGGCGCCCACGCATCCACGTCGGGTAAACGGACGCCGCCTGGAACCCGCTCCCGTCACGCGCGGCGGTGGATGGACTTGTAGCTCAGGTACGCGTTCAGGCCTTCAATTCCGTACTCGGTACCAAGGCCCGAATCGTGCCGGCCGCCAAAGGGTGCGGCATGGTTGGAAGCGAAGAAGTTGATGCCCACGGAGCCGGTATCCATGCGGTCCGCAACAGCGAGCGCCGCTTCGGGATCCTGCCCGAACACCAGGCCGCCCAGCCCGAACTCCGTGTTGTTGGCGAGGCCAACAGCCTCATCGACGTCGTCGTATTTGAGGACGCAGATCACCGGGCCGAAGATCTCCTCGCGGGAGATCCGCATGTCGGGGGTGACGTCGGCGAACACCGTGGGTTCGACGAAGTAGCCGCCTTCCAGCCCGCCGGGCAAGGACGCCGCGCGGCCGCCGGTCGTGGCGCGCGCCCCCTCGGAAAGTCCCGAGTCCACGTACTCCAGCACGGTCCGGTACTGGGACTCCGTGGCGCAGGGACCAAAGACTGTGTCGGGGTGCAGCGGATCACCCTGCTTCCCGGCGGCGATCGTGGCCGTGACCATGTCCACCACCTCGTCATAACGGCTCGCGGGGGCGAGAATCCGGGTGGAGATGTAGCAGGTCTGGCCGGTGTTGCGCATGGAGGACCGGATCAGCACCTTCGACATGGCGTCCAGGTCCGCGTCGGGCAGCACTATGGCGCTGGACTTCCCGCCCAGCTCCAGCGTGACCGGGCGCAGCAGCTCACCGCAGGCGGCGGCAATTTTCCGGCCCACCGGCGTCGAACCTGTAAAGGCCACCTTGTCCACCCCCGGGTGTTTCACCAGTACATCTCCCAGCCGGCCGGAACCGGTGACCAGGTTGACGACGCCGGCGGGGACTCCGGCCGCGGCCACGGCGTCGATGATCACGCGTATGGACAGGGGTGTGGGCGACGCGGGTTTGATCACTACGGTGCAGCCGGCCAGCAGCGCCGGTGCCAGCTTGATGACCACGAGGTTAATGGGGAAATTCCACGGCGCGATCAGTGCGCACACCCCCAGGGGATCGCGGCGGACCACGGACTCGCCGCCTCCGCGCGGGAAGGGGCGGACGTCGTCGCGCTCGAGATATTCCGCCAGGGTCGCGAAATAGCGGAAGATGCCAGCAGCATTGGCGGCGGCACCGGCGGATTCGGCCACGGGAGATCCGTTTTCGCGGGAGTTGGTCAGCGACAACTCTTCAGCCCGTTTTTCCACCTCATCTGCGATCCGGAGCAGATAGGCTGCCCGCTCGGACGGGGCGAGCCGGGACCACCCGCCGCCGCCGGCACCAACGAACGCCCGCCGGGCGGAGCCGACGGCGGCGTCCACATCTTCGGGAGTTCCGTCCGGGACCGAGCCCCAGACCTCGCCCGTGGCGGGGTCGGTGACCGGGTTCCTGCCGGTGCCGCGGGAGGGGCGCCAGGCGCCGTCCACGAAGATCGTGTCCACATGGGTGTGGGGCAGCGAGAGTGCCGCGCGGGCACTCAGGGCGGGAGCATCGTGCGTGGCCGAGGTCATCGGATCACCGCCGTCTTGAGCAGGGCGCTGGAACGGTTGAGATCCGCGGTGGCCATGTCAACGGCGGCCTGCGTGATGAGTTCCGGCACGATCTCGGCGGCCAGCCTGTCGGTGTAGGTGGCCGGGTCCATGGCAAACCACGACGAGGCCAGCGCGATCCCCGCACGGTCGAAGCGCCACAGCCGGTCGGCATCGCGCATCAAGGCGTCCTCCAACGACCGGGCCACCTGCCTGGTGTCATGGCCATCGATGATCTCACAGACGCTTTCCACGAATTCCGGCGAATAGCCCAGTCCCGGCAGCACCCGGCGCGCCACATCGCAGCCCTGCTGCTCGTGCTCGTAACGGATGGCGGCCTTGCGCCAGTCGCCGGAGAAGCCTTCGGAAATGATGCGGGATTCATCAACGTGCGCCCAGCCGGTGTCGTGCAGCAGGGTGGCTACGCGCACCAGTTCAGCGTCGGCTTCGGGGTACGCGCGGCACAGCCGTTCAGCAAAGGCCAGGGAAATCGGCAGGTGGATGTCGTTTCCACGGGTCCGCGTCTCGAGGACCACGGCGTGCCACAGTTCGTCGAGCTCCCCCAGCGCTGCGGGGGTGTTGCAGATGGCGGTGGTGTCCACCGGGCCTGCTGCTGGAACGGGCCGGACGCTGTACTCCGCGGCGAAGGCCTCGGCCAACGCGTCGGCATGTTCGGTGGGGACGGCGCCGGCAGCGGCGCCGGCGCCGGCCTCGGCGACCGGAGTCTTGGGGGTGCTCATAATGCTCCTTCGGGTGGGCCAAGCTGCTGAGTGCAGCTAGCTGTCCGTGGTGATGGTCTTGAGGGGTGTGCCGGTGTCCGCGGCGGCGTCGGCCGGAATGTTCTGTCCCTTGGCCAGCGCGTTCTTCACGGCCATGAAGTCCAGCGGCGCGTTCACGCAGTCCGCGGCGATGATCCGGCCCTGGCGGTAGTAGAGGACGCTGAACTTTCCGCGTTCCTCATCGCGCCGGAGCACGGTCTGGTCGTAGCCGTTGCAGAGGCCCGCGATCTGGAGCTTGAGGTCGGCCTGGTTGGACCAGAACCACGGGATACCGGCGTATTCCTCGCGCCTGCCTGTGAGTGAGTAGGCGGCCACTTTGGCGTGCTCGATGGCGTTGTTGACGCTTTCCAGCCGGATCCGCTCGCCGGGGGCGGAGCCCGGCACCGGGTTGGGCATGTTGGCAACGTCCCCCACCGCCACGGTGGTTCCGTCCGAGGCCAGCGCAAAACGGTCCACCACAACGCCGTTGTCCACGGCCAGGCCCAGTTGTTCGGCCAGCTGGGTATTAGGGACGACGCCGATGCCGATCAGCACGATCTGGGCAGGCAGGAGCGTGCCGTCCTGAAGCTCGACGGCGGCGACAGCCTGACCGGCTTCGTCCGCGGTAAAGCGGGCCGCGCTGGTATTGAGCCGGATATCCAGGCCGCGGGAGCGGTGCGCCGCCAGGAAGTACTCGGCAGTCTCCTCCCCCACAGCCCGGCCCACCAGGCGCGGGCCGAACTCGAGCACTGTGACGTTCTTGCCCATTTTCTGCAGGCTGGAGGCGGCCTCGAGGCCGATGAACCCGCCCCCGATCACCACCACATCCGTGGCGTCGCCCACCCGGGCCTTGAGCGCCAGGGCGTCGTCGGCGTTGCGCAGGTACAGCACGCCGTCGAGGTCCCCGCCGTCAATGTCCAGCTTGCGGGCGCGGGCACCCACGGTGAGGGCCAGCCGCTTGAAGGGGAACTCCCGGCCGGAAGACGCGTGCGCCACCCCGGACCCGTCCGCCTCCTTGTCGATCCGGACGATGAATTCGCCCTTGACGAGCTCCACGTTATGCTCGGCCCAGTAGTCGTTGGAACGGAAGATGAGTGATTCGCTCTCCACCGTGCCCTGCAGGAACTCCTTGGACAGTGCCGGCCGCTGGTACGGGCGGTGGTCCTCGTCGCCGAGGAGGGTGATGTGCTCGTCGAAGCCCAGGGCCCGGAGGGACACCGCGAGCTGGACCCCGGACTGGCTCGCGCCGATGATCAGGAGTCCCGTCCGCATAGGAAGGGTCTGCGCCCCGGTTGTGACGCTGGCCGTCTGCGCCGCTGCGTGCGTGCCCACGGCTACACCTGGGTTTCCGGGGTGGTGACGAACAGTTCGATCTCGTCCGTCAGGCGCAGCTGGCAGGAGAGCCGGGAGTTGTCCTCACGGTCTACTGCGGTGCCGTAGAGCATTTCGTCCTCCATGTCCTCCATCGGCGGGAGCTGCGAGACGCAGTCCTCCCGGACGAAGACGTGGCAGGTGGCACAGGACAGCGAGCCGCCGCACTCGGCCACGATTCCGGGGACGCCGTTGCGCACCGCGGTCTCCATGACCGAGTCGCCCACGGTGCCCTGGACGTCGCGGACGGCGCCTTCGGCGTCGGTGAAGTGAACCGTTGGCATTGGTCCTCCTTGGGATTGAAGTGAGTTGGAAAAGTTGGAGTGGGCAGTCAGATGAACTGCCGGCCGCCGTCGACCACCATGGTCTGGCCGGTGTAATAGGAGCTGTCGGGTCCGGCGAGGAAGAGCGCGGCACCCACGATGTCCTCCGGCTGGCTGGCCCGTTTGATGGCTCCGCGGTCCACGCCGTAGTTCTCGGCGTCCTCCATGAGCCCGTAGCTGGCCTCGGTGAGGGTGAAGCCGGGGGCGATCGCGTTGACCGTGATCCCCCGCCGGCCCAGTTCCTTGGCCATCACCCGGGTCAGGGCCACCACGCCGCCCTTGGATGCGACGTAGTGCAGCCATTGCTCGGAACCGCTGAAGATAGTGGCACTGGAGAGGTTGATGACGCGTCCGCCCTCCGGCAGGTAGGGGCTCGCGGCGCGGGTCACCAGCCAGGGCCCCTTGAGGTTCACGTTCATGACCAGGTCCCATTCAGCCGGATCAATGTCCTCGAACGGGCTGCGGGTCACCCCCGCGTACACCGCGGCGTTGTTAAGGACGACGTCGATGCTCCCTTTGCCAAAGTCCGCGGAGGTTTTCGCGAGGTCCTCTGTGGAGTCCACACTGGTGACGTCGGCGGCGAAGGCTGCGGCTTCAGCGCCGGTTTCGCGGACGAGTTTCGCTGTCTGCTCGGCACCCTCGAGGTTGATGTCCGCCACCGCCACCCGGTAGCCGCGGCCGGCAAAGCCGAGCGCGAACGCCCTGCCCAGCCCGCCGGCGGCACCGGTGATGAGGACGGTCTTTCCCGCCGCCTCCTGCGCCGCAGGGACGTTCGGTTCAGACATGGCTGTGGCTGTGGGCGCCGGGCCCGGTGACGAGCAGTTCGGCTGGTTCCCCGTGCCCGGGCTCCTCGAGGTCAAGGATCTGCACGGTGCCCTTGGTGCCGTCCACGCGCAGCCGCTGGCCGGTCTTGATGGTGGTGGACGCCGAGCCCGTTCCGGTCACGGCCGGGAGGCCGTACTCGCGGCAGACGATGGCCGCGTGGCTCATCATGCCGCCGATATCGGTGACCGTGGCCTTGATCTTGCCGAAGATCGGGCCCCAGGACGGTGCCGTCACGGTGGCGACAAGGATCTCGCCCTGCTGGACGTCGGAGAGCTGGTCGGCGTCGGTGACCACGCGGGCCAGGCCTTCCACCACACCGGGGGAAGCCGCCATGCCCCGCAGCCCGCCGCCTTCCACCGCAACGCCTGCGCCCAGCCACTGCTGGACCTGCTCGGTGGTGATGCCCCAGAGCATCCGGGTGAACGGTTCGGTGATGGACTCCGGCGGGGTGTTGAGCGCGGGTGCGGGTCGGGCGGTCTTGAGCGCGTCCACGATGCCGCGGCGGCGTTCGATCTCCTCCGGCCAGAAGTCCGGGCCGATGGGTTTTGCGCCCACGCCCCAGCCGGTGACCAGGTCGAAGAGTGCGTCGCGGACCTCGTTGCGGCCCAGGTAGAGCAGGTCGTCCGGTTCGGTCCAGAAGCCCTCTGCCTGCATCATGCGGGACAGTTCGCGGATCTTGCGCCAGAAGACGCCCATGGTCCAGTGCTCGATGTAGAAGTTGTGGTTTTCCACGTACGGGTATGCGGTGGCGGCCAGTCCGCGCTTGGCGTCGAACAGTGCCTGGTTTTCGCCTTCGAGGAGGTCGCGGTATTCCTCGATGATGCGGTCGCGTTCCACGATCAGGGCCTCGACCGGGCGCATGATTTCCTGGCCCTCGTCCAGCCGGCGGATGTAGTCCGCGATGTAGCCCAGCGGGATTTCCTGGTGCTCGTTCCAGTACTTGTCGTGGCCGTAGAAGCCGTTGCCCACAGTGAAGTTGAACCACGGGTCCTTCGCGCCCTCGTACTGGGCGATCCACCGGTCCCCGCCGGGAGCGGCAGCGATGGCACCCAAGGTGGCATCGACGTCGTCCATGTTGTTGGAGTTGCTGAAATGAGTCTGCAGCCCGAGCTCGACGGCCAGCTTCGCCAGGCCCTTCAGCTCGTCATCCGGGCGGAACAGTTCCATGTCCACGCCCTGCACCATGGTGGCGATGGACTGGTCCGGGACGTTGGGGAAGACCTGCTTGCAGAAGTTGAAGAAGTCCAGGTACGCGATGTAGCCCAGGTTCAGGAACTCGAAGTGGTACTGCCAGTTCTGGTAAGCGAGCTGGATGAGGCGGTCGTAGCTTTCCAGCAGTTTCTCGGAACCGTCCTTGCCCTTCCCCGAGACGATGTCCTCCATCGGGACCATGTCCGGGAGCTTGGGGAAGGAAATGGTTTCCATCTCCGCGATGGTGCCCTTGACCTTGACGTGCCACTGTTTGAGGAGCTCGTCCCAGTTCTGGAAGTAGTGGCCCACGCGCTGTTCGAACAGTGGCACCCGCGCGGCGATCTGGTCCTCAGGGACCGGGATGGGCGACATGTAGAGGTAGCCCAGGTGGACTCGGAATTCGATGCCGTTGGCATTGGGGATCATCAGGTGCCGGGCGTTGTACTGGCCCAGGCACTTCACCGCGAATTCGCCGCCGATCGTTTCGAAAGGCTTATACACGGTGGGCCAGTGCTGGCTGTCGCAGAACCAGAACTTGGCGTCTTCCTGCTCCTTGAGCTTTTCCTGGAACACCAGATAGTAGGGGTAGATCTTTTCCCAGCCCTCGGCGCCGGCGGGCACCGGAAGCTCGGAGGGTTTCGGGAAGGATGTCAGGGACATGGCGGTCCTTTCAGGAGGGCTCGGCAGTGAGCCTTGGTGTGTGGAGCCTAGGCGGAAGGGTTGAGTGTTGGCGTGCTGAATCCGCTGAAGAAGCCGCCGGTGACGACTGGCTGCGGGGCGGTCTGCGGGGCAGGCTTGGAGGAGTGCACGGTCTCCGGGCGGGACTGGAGCAGCAGCAGGTTTTCGCCGTCGGGCAGGTCCGCGTCGAGCGCCCATTCAATGTCCTGCGGGCACTTGTAGTGCTTTTCGGCGCGCTTCGCCATCCGGGCGACGGCGGTGAGTTCCGCATCGGTGAGGCTGCGGCGTGCGCGGCGGTCGGCGTCGACCTCGCGTTCCACCAGGCCTTTGGCGCCGGCGTCGGGGACCAGTTCGGCGTGCTTGTCACCGAGGTGCTCGCTGACGACGGCGAGCGTGACCTTGTCCAGCACGATGTTGTCCGGCGTGACCTGGCCGGAGACCACCATTTCGCCCACACCGTAGGAGGAGTCGATGGTGATCTTGGAACGGTCCCCGTTGGTGGGATCCATGGTGATGGCGACGCCGGACACCTTGGAGTTGACCATCTTCTGCACCACCACAGCCATCGACAGGCCCTCGTTGGGGATGCTGTTCTTGAGTCGGTAGATGATGGCACGGGAGGTGAAGAGCGAGGCCCAGCACTGGCGGATGTGCTCGGTGACTGCCTTGACGCCGTCGAGCCAGAGGTAGGTGTCCTGCTGGCCGGCGAAGGATGCGTCGGGCAGGTCCTCCGCCGTGGCGCTGGAGCGGACGGCCACCGGCACCGGAGCGTCGAAGCCGGCCATCAGGGCTTCGTAGGCGCCGACGGTCAGTTCGCGCATGGCCTGCGGCACGGGGCGGGAGCAGATGTCCTCGCGGATGGCGGCGGAGACCCTGTCCACCTGGTTCATGTCCTCCACATCCAGGTCGGCAAGGAGCTGGTGGATGTGCCGGGTGATGCCAGCTTCCTCCATGAAGGCATCGAACTGGGCGGTGGTGACGACGAAGCCGGGCGGGACGGGCATGCCGGCGGAGGTCATGGTGACCAGGGAGGCGCCCTTGCCGCCGAGGTTTTCAAGCTTCGGCTCGATGCCGCCGTCGAAGAACTGGATGTATTCGTTGCTCTGCATGGTGGTTAGGCCTTCCAGCTGACAGGGACGGTCTCGGGGACACGGAAGGAGAGGTTTTCGCGGAAGGCGATGCCTTCGGGGTCCTCGAGCTGGAGCTCCGGGGCGAGCCGGGCCACTTCCTCGAGTGCGATTTTGGCCTGGAGCTTGGCGAGCATGTTGCCCAGGCAGTAGTGGATTCCGAACCCGAACGAGAGGTGTTCGCGGGCGTTGGAGCGGGTGATGTCGAAGTCCTCGCCGGCTTCGAATTTGCTCTCGTCGCGGTTCGCGGAGCCCATCAGGAGAAGCAGCTGGGAACCTGATTCGATGGCCACGCCGCCCACTTCGGTGTCCTTCAGGGCCTTGCGGCGCCAGCCGACGATCGAGCCGGCGTAACGCAGGACCTCGTCGATTGCGGCGGGGATCTTCTTGGGGTCTTCCACGAGCTGCCGCCACTGCTCCGGACGGGCCAGGAGCTCCCGGAGGGCGTTGGAGATCAGCGTAGTGGTGGTCTCGTGGCCGGCGAAGAGCAGGCTGTAGAGGACAGAGGCGATCTCGTGGTCCGAGATTTCGGCGCCGTCCTGCTGGGCTTTGACGAGGTCTGCGGTGAGGTTGTCGCCGCCCTGCTCGTGGGCCACCCGGACCAGGCGCAGGCATTCCTGCCAGTACTCCACCAGGTTGTGGGCGTGCGGGATCTGTTCCTCATCGCTCAGGTCGCCCCACGTCATGGCGGCGCGGGAATCGCTCCAGCGCTTGAAGGTGTCCACCTGGGAGACGTCTGCGCCGATCAGGGTGAGGATGGTGATGGTGGGGACGTCGTACGCCAGGTCCTTGACCATGTCGCCGCGGTGTTCCGGGCGGGCCAGCATTTTCTCGAGCAGTTCGACGACGTTCTGCCGGATGAACGGTTCCAGTGCCTTGTAGCGGCGGGGAGTGAAGGCCTTCTGGACCACGGCGCGGATGCGGGTGTGCTCCGGCGGGCGGCGGGCGGACAGGCCGGAGTAGGCGGTGAAGCCGCCGTCTTCCATGATCTTCTTCGCGGCGGGTCCGCGCTCGCGGACCGGGGCCTGGGCGTTTTCGCTGGAGAAGGTCTCCCAGTCCTCAAAAACGGCCTTGATGTCGTCGTAGCGGGAGACAACGTAGAGGCCCACGCGCTCATCGAACATCACGGGCTGTTCGGACCGGAGCTCGGCGTAGGCGCCGAAGGGATCCTTCATCTGGAAGGGCTCATAGCCGTGGTGTCCGGCGGGGGCTTCGGCGCCGTATCCGAAGGGACAGCGGCCGGCCGTTTCTGTCGACGATGACATGGGACTCCTTGAAAAGTGATTCCGCCCGGCACCGTCAGAGGCGCCCGGGGTTCTTAGGGACCAGTGTGGTCCACCTCACCCCGGGATAATAGCGTTGACTTCCACTGAGCGGAAGGCAATATCGGAGCCGGCCAGGCGCCGTCGTGCTCTTTCGCGTTAGTCCTTGGCTCCGCGATGCACGCCGATCAGGGTTTCCAGCGGAATCCGCGCGGTGGCACGCTCAATCTGGGCCGATATGCCCTTAAGGACGGGAAGGTGCCTGGTCATGGTGGATGCCTGCGACGTGGGCAGCACCAGGCCGAGGCCGGCGCCGATTCTGCCCGTGTGAAAAACCGGGACAGCAATGGAACACGATCCGAGCCGCATCTCCTCCAGGGTGGTGGCGTACCCCTGCTCCCGGATCTGGGTCAGCTCTTCGGCAAAGCGGCGCGGGTCAATGTGGGTATGGGCGGTGGGCCGCTCGAGATCGCGGTTGAGATAGGCGTCCCGGACCCAGTCGTCCTCGAACGCGAGGATGACTTTTCCGACGGCGGTGGCGTGCATGGGAAGGCGGCCTCCGACGCGGGAGGCCCGGGGCACGCGCTTGGAACCGTAGACCCTGTCGATGTAGAGGACCTCGTGCCCCGCCCGGATGGCCAGGTGCGCGGTTTCGCCGGTCAGGGAGAACAGGTCCTGGATATAGGGGCGGGCAGCGTCGCGGAGCTGGCGTCCGGTGTTCTGGGCAAGTTCCCACAGCCGGATGCCCAGCTGGTAGCGGCCGTTGGGTTCGCGAGCCAGGAAGCCCCAGTCCGTGAGTTCATTGACCAGCCGGTGGGTGGTGCTCAGCGGCAGCCCTGACTGTTCCGCGATGTCGGTGAGGCTCATTGCGCCGCGGGATTTCTCGAATGCTTCCAGGATGGCCAGGACCTTGGACGTCACGGTCCGGCCAGGTTCGCGGCTGCCGCCGGCCATCGTGACTCCTTTGTGTACGCTCCCATGGCAGAACCACCTTCGGCAGTCCGATCAGAGTCTAGTCTTCCCGCGTGGGACTTAGGGGAGGACGACCTCGTCAGGGCGCATCAGACTCAGCGGTTCAGGTTCCGCAAAAGGTCCGGTAGGGGCCAAAGCTGTCCGGTGCGGGCGCGGTGTAACGCTCGAGACCGGGGCGCTCATCGAAGGGTGAACCAACTGCTTCCAGCAACCGTCCAAGCGGACCCATGTTCCCACCGGTAGCCGCCGTCAATGCCTCCTCCACCATGTGGTTCCGCGGAATGTAGACAGGGTTGACCCGGTCCATGGCGTCCGCATCCGGCCCCAAGTCGCGCCAGCGCTCAGCCCAGGCATCAAATGCCGCCAGGTCGAGCATTATGCCGCGCGCAGCTCCTGCTTGTCCGCGAGCGGCGTTAGCGAGGTGCCGGAAAAACGATGTGTAGTCCGCACGTGACTCCTGAACCAGAGCCACAAGCTCGTCCACGAGAGCCGAGGTCACCTCGTCGTCAAGACCGGCACGGAATCCCAGCTTGGCCTTCATGCCCGCCGCCCAGGCTTCGCTGTACTGCCGGCGGAAACCGCCAAGTGCCTCCACCGCGAGGTCCACCGCCTGCTCCTGGTCATCGTGCAGCAGGGGTAGGAGAGACTCCCCGAGCCGGGCAAGATTCCATTCCGCGACCACCGGCTGATTCCGGTAGGCGTAGCGTCCGGTCTCGTCGATCGAACTATAGACGGCCCCGGGATCGAAGCCTTCAATGAAGGCGCACGGCCCGTAATCGATGGTTTCGCCCGATATCGTCATGTTGTCGGTGTTCATAACCCCGTGCACGAATCCCACGAGCATCCACCGCGCCACCAGCGACGCCTGGGCGGATATGACCGCTTGGAACATTGCGAGATATGGATTCCCAGCCGCACCTATGGACGGATAGTGACGCGCGATTGCGTAGTCGGCAAGGCGGCGAAGCAGGCCGATGTCGCCCGTGGACCGGGCGTACTGGAAGCTGCCCACGCGCAGGTGGCTGCTGGCAACCCTGGTAAGAACGGCGCCCGGCAGCGGAGTCTCCCGCTGTACAGAACGCCCGGTCGCGACGACGGCGAGGGATCTCGTGGTGGGGATGTTCAAGGCGTGCATTGCCTCGCTCACGATGAATTCACGCAGCATCGGCCCGACCACTGCCAGACCGTCCCCGTTCCGCGCGAACGGCGTCCGTCCTGATCCCTTGAGGTGGATCTCGCGCGGGTGCCCGTCCGCATGCCCGAGCTCACCGAGCAGGAGCGCCCGCCCGTCCCCCAGACGTGGCGCGTACCAGCCAAACTGGTGGCCGGCGTACGCCTGCGCCACGGGAGTGGCGTCCACAGGCATGGCGTTGCCGATCAGCAGACGCACACCCTCTGGGCTCCGGAGAAAGGCAGGATCGAGGGCGAGCTCGGCGGCGAGGGCCTCGTTAAGGACCAGGAGTTGCGGATCGGGAGCTTCCTCCGCCCGCCAAGGAATGGCCATCTCCTTGAAGTCCCGGGCGAAGCGGCCATCAAACGTGACGGTTGAATGCGCGATGTCACTCATCTATCAAGGGTACCGGCGACACTGCCAGCGACACCCCCCACTCACGCCTCATCTACAAGACGGCTCTTGACAAGCCAAGGGCGAGAGGACTCCCATTCACCTACCTACGTGAATAAGAAAGGGTGTGGTGGCCTTGTCTGCCATCCAAGCTCCCCAGGGCAAACAGTCCCGCCTCCGGACAGGAGCCGCTCTCATGACGCTTGCCGGTCTGGCCTTCGTTGGATACGCCGCAGTCTTCTTGGCACTCAACTTTTCGGGCACCTTCCTCGAACTGGGCATCGGCCCCGATGAAGTGGACAAGGGGAAGGCGGACGTCGAGGCGTTCAGCCCGCAGCTGTATCACTACATCAGCCATTTGCACATCGCACTCGGCGGCTTCATCGCTGCGACCGGGCTGGCCATCGCAGGCCTGTCCTGGTTTGGGGTGCGCCGCGGAGACCGGTGGGCCTTCGCCACAGCCGTTATCGTCCCGGCCGTCGGACTCGCCGTTGCCCTCCCTGCACACTACCCATGGGGGCTGGCCACGCTCGGGCACCTCGGCCCGGTCTATCTCACGGTCCTCATTTTCCTGGTAGGGGCCGTTGCAGCCTACAGCGGCATGCGAAGCGTGCCAAGACACACTGCTGAGACACTCAACAGGAAGGGCTGAGTGCCGTTACCCGAACTCCCCGCACAACACAAAAATTGGTCCGCTCACAGAAATGGCAGGCTTAAGGGCGTAGATGCGCAGGTTCCTTGGTAATTTTCTCGATATCCGCTGCGGTGACTTCGATCAGCTGATGCGCCAAGTCCGCCAAGGCGCGTGCAGTCGCCAGCTCGTCCCCGATCTCGGGGACATTGGAGTCCACCGGATTCAGCCTGGCCAACCCGACGCCTTCCAGCTCAGCCCGGTTCTGGGACCTCAATCGCGCTGTGGCCCTCGTTTGGTTTTCATGTTCGTCGATGACGATGTTCACCGACCAGCTTTTCTCTTGCATGGTGCCCGCCTCCTCGATCCAATTTCCACGATGCCAAGATCGAGGCACGCCGTCAAGGGCCCTGAATTGTCCCGAAAGATAAGGCTATTCCGGCGGGTGCGCACCCGCCGTCGGACGCTTCAGGTTGTCACCGGTCCTGCCACCCGGACGGCGGAGGCGAGTCCAGAAAGGTGGTCACAACTTCCTGCACCAGATTTGTCTTTGCGAGCCCGAAGAAATGTGTCGTGCCGGGAAAAACCGCGAGCTGCGACGCCGGTACGCCTTCAAAGTCGCCGTTCACGTCTCCCCCGCGCAACTGCAGGAACCGTACCGCGTGCTCGAGCTTGACCATGTCGCAGTCGCCGACGGTGATCAGGGTGGGGGCCGCGATGCCCCGGATCTCGTCATCATTCCATCCTGTGGCGCCCGCGTCGTAGCGCCCCAGCTTGTCCAGGAGTCCTTGTAGATGCTCCCGGTCAGGGTGCGGCGACACCGTCAGATAGCGCTCTTCCATAGGGGTGCCGGCGATCATATCCACGGTCATTGCAGCGACCGCCTCGGAGTTTTCGCCCCGATCGCCGTCAGGCCGGAATGACACGGAAGAGACGATGAGTTTGCGGATCAGGTCCGGGCGGTTTACCGCCAGATGCAGTGCAACCGCGCCGCCGACGCTGAATCCGAAGATATCCACCTCCCGGAAGTCGAGATGTTTAAGGAGTTCAACGATGTCGGAGGCGAGGTCGCGGGTGTTCAGTGGACGGTCGATGTCGTTGGTTCGGCCGTGACCTTGGAAGTCCGTCGCAATGAGGCGGCGGCCCGCCGACAAGCCCGGGAGCAACGCGCCGAACTGCTGCTCGATATCGAACAGCCCGCCATGTAATACCAGCAGCGGTGTACCGCCGGAACCATGCAGCTCGTAGTACATCTGCATTCCGTTGATGGGTGCGTACCCGGTTTCGGGGGCTGCCGCCGCTTGCTGATCCATCCGCTCATTCTCCGCTCGTTTCGGGACGCCCCTCATTGTGGGGCCATCCTAGTCCGGCTGCAGTGCGGGCGGCAGGGTACTTCCGGGGATCTACGCGCCCGGCTGGTAGGTCCCGTACTTGGGAGGGCCGGCGTACTCGTAGACGTGAACTGCCAAGCCGCCCGGCGTCGTCTCATTGCTGATCAACCGCAGCCCAGCCGTGGCGCCTCCTCCCGGAAAGAGTCTCCGGCCACTGCCCAACACGACAGGCGCAATCACCAGGCGCAACTCGTCGATTAGCCCTGCGGCCAAAAGTGACTGGGCCAAGGTGGCACTGCCGTGAATCTGCAACTCCCGGCCGGGCTCCTGCTTTAGTTCAGAGACTTGTGCGGCGATGTCTCCCGACAGGATCGTCGTCGGAGCCCAATCCGCTGTCGCCAGGCTGTGGGAGGCAACGTACTTTGGGAGTCCGTTCATCTTTTCCGTGAACGGATCATCGGGGTCGGTGATGCGTGGCCAGTCCCGCGAAAAGTTGTCGTAGGTACGGCGGCCAAACAGCAACGCATCGGCCTGGCCGAGCCAGCTCGCTGCCAGTTTTACGAACTCCTCGTCCAGGTGCGGCACGAACCAACCTCCCTTGCTGAATCCGTCGCTGGTGTCCTCATCCGGGGATCCAGGACCCTGGGAAACACCATCCAGGGTCAGGAACTGCGTCAGTATTAATTTCATCTTCTATCCCCTCTTAGGGTGGCTCCCGGCTCAAGGCATTGCGGGTTGTCGGTGCAGTCGAGATACTACTCCGCGGAGTGGCGCTCAACACCTTCCGGACTACCGGCTGAAACGGCTCTGACCGACGCCGCTGGGCGTCCCGACTGGTGGTGGGCCCTGTACCGCCTGCCGGTTGTCAGTAAAATTGAACGCATGACCGAGCAGGACCCGGCCCCGCCCAGGGCCGCTGCGGAGGCGGGCCCCACCTCTGCACCCGTCGAAGACGGCGAGGCCCCGCGTCTGGCCGATCCCGACGCCGTCGACACATCCTTGCGCAGCCCGGCGCAGCGGTCCCGCACCTTCGTCGGGATCCTCGTGAACACCGGCCTCGCCAACATTACGACCAGCTACCTGTGGTTCGCCCTGACGTTCTGGGTATACTTGGAGACACGCAACGTCATCGCCACCGGCGTAGTCGGCGGCGCCTATATGTTGTTGATCGCCCTGTCCAGCATCAGCTTCGGTACCTTCGTGGACCGCTACCGCAAGCTGGCCGTAATGCGCTTTGCCGCCGGCTTCACCCTGGTGATGTTCGTTCTTTCCGGGGTCATGTTCCTGCTGACACCCACGGTCTGGCTGCTGGACCTGACACAGCCGTGGTTTTGGGTCTTCACCATGGTCATCCTGATCGGTGCGGTGGTGGAAAACATGCGCAACATTGCCCTGTCCACCACGGTCACTATCCTCATCGAGCCGGATCGGCGGGCCAATGCCAACGGGCTGGTGGGTATGGTGCAGGGACTGATGTTCATCATTACCTCGGTGCTCTCCGGACTGTCGGTCGGGCTGCTGGGCATGGGATGGACCGTTGTTGTCGCCATTGTGCTCACGGCGCTGGCGTTCGCGCACCTGCTCACGCTGCACATGCCCGAGGAGCTGCGCGCGGCCGCCACGGATGCGCACGGCGGTTTTGACCTGCGCGGCTCCCTTGCCGCCGTACTGGCCATTTCCGGACTGTTCGCGCTGATCCTTTTCTCCACGTTCAACAACTTCATCGGCGGCGTCTACATGGCGCTGATGGATCCCTACGGCCTGGAGATGTTCCCGGTGGAGCTATGGGGGACCTACTTCGCGCTCGGTGCCACTGGTTTCATCGTGGGCGGTGCGCTGATCGGCAAGTTCGGACTCGGGTCAAACCCGTTGCGCACCATGCTCATCGCGGTGATCGTCATGGGGATTCTCGGTGCGGGGTTTACGCTCCGGGAGTGGGCGTGGCTCTATATCGCCGGCATCTGGCTGTATCTGGTCCTGGTGCCTTTTGTGGAGGCCGCCGAGCAGACGGTCATCCAGCAGGTGGTACCGCTACAACGCCAGGGCCGGGTGTTCGGATTCGCCATGGCGTTCGAGTCCGCTGCAGCTCCGGTCACCGCGTTCCTCATCGCGCCGATCGCCCAGTTCTGGATCATCCCGTATGCGCGGTCCGCTGAGGGCGCCGCCCAGCTCGCCCCGCTACTGGGCGAAGGCACCTCCCGCGGCATCGCCCTGGTGTTTCTGGTGGCCGGGATCATCATGATCGCTGCCGCGCTGCTGGCCTTCCTGACCCCGGTTTACCGCCGGGTTTCGGCGTCGTATGCGGGGGCGGCCACCTAAGCGCCCTGACCGGGTCTAGAGATAGTCGCCGGCTCGTTCGCGGGCGATTTCCAGCAGGGTGGAGTGAAAGGCAACCTCGGCCGGAGCGTAGACCTTGTCCTCGCGCTGCGCCAGCAGTATCCGCCGCAGGGGGGCGGCAGAACCCAGGCTCAGTACCTTCACGTCGGGATGCTGGAGTGCCACGGCTGTCTTAGGCACCATAGCCACGCCCATGCCCACACTGACCATCGCCTGAGCCTCCTGGTAGTCATTGGCAAGGAAACCAATCACCGGTTCGAACCCGGCATCGTGGGCGGAACGCTGCAGCACCTCTACCACCGGGTGGGCCTCGGCCCGCACGATCCAGGATTCGTTGCGCAACTCCTCCATGGTCACCTGCTCCCGATCGGCGAGCGGATGGCTCCGGGCCACCAGGATTACCGTGCTTTCCCGGAAGACCTCTGTTACGCGGATGGAATCGTCCCGGAACGGATTCCAGGGGTAGTCCCAGAGCAGGCACAGCCCCGTGACCCCTGATTGCAGATCCGCCACGAGTTCGTCGAAGCGGGCGCTGCGCAACGAGAGGCCGATGGCCGGGTAACGCTTCTTGAACGTCCGGATGACGATGGGCAGGAAGGACCCTGCCAGGGTGGGGAAGGTGCCCACGGTCAGGGACCCGCGTTTGAGGCCGGCGATCTGGCCCAGGTCGGACCGGGCTGCCTGCATCTGCCAGACGATCTTGCGGGCATGGCCAGCCAGCACCTGGCCGGCCTCGGTGGGCACCACACCGCGCGAGCGGCGGTTGAGCAGAGGCTGCCCTACCTCTTGTTCGAGCTTGCGCAGCTGCTGCGAGACGGCTGAGGGGGTGTACATCATCAGCTCGGCCGCAGCGGTGATGGATCCCTGCTCCACGACCTCCAGCAGCAGCGCCAGCCGCCTTATGTCGAACAAATCCCGGCTGTCGTCGTTAAGCAAGGCTTCACCTTTCAGCAGATTGAGTACATTCACTCCTAGAAGTGGGGTCCGCCCTGGGACAGCAGGTCACTTTTTTGGCCAAGCAGCCTAAGGGGCCATCAATTTCCCTCTAAATCATGTGTGAGTTAAGCAACTCTACATCCCTCTTCAAAAATCCAACATTGTCTAAAAGTGTGATCTGGCTCAATCTCGTTTTAGGCCCTCATCCGCATCTGAGGCACGAGGAGAAGTTGGGAAACACCATGAAGATTGAAGCGCAATGGATGCGCGGAGGCACCAGCAAATGCTGGGTGTTCGAAGCGGAGCATCTTCAGGAGGGCGGCACCAGCCTCGATGTGCTGCTGCCGCGCCTGTTCGGCAGCCCGGACCCCCGCCAGATCGACGGGGTCGGCGGGGCGACTTCGACCACCAGCAAGGCGGTGATTCTGCACCGGCCGGTCGGCGACGACGTCGACGTTGAATACACCTTCGCCCAGGTGGGCATTGAAGAGGCCGCCGTGGACTGGGGCAGCAATTGCGGGAACGGCTCGGCGGTAGTGGGCTTGTACGCGATCGAGAAGGGGTGGGTGCTCCCCCAAGGAGACATCACGCGGATAGTCACCCGCAACACCAACACCAACCAGATCATCGTCCAGCGAGTGGCCACCCCCGGTGGTGCGCTGGCGAGCAACCCGGACGCCCGGATGCCCGGCGTGCCCTTCCCCGGCTACCCGGTGGGGCTCGGTTTCCAGGACCCTGCAGGGAAGACCACCGGTGCGCTGCTGCCCACGGGAGCGACCACCGACACGATCACCGCTGGCGGAACGCACTGGACCGTGTCCATGGTCGACGCCGGAGCGCCCGTGGTGATGGTCCGCGCCGAGGAGCTTGGCCTGGACACGTCCCGGTATGACACCTGGCGCGCCGGGGTCGAGCTGGAGCTCGACACCCTCGAGCAGATCCGGCGGCAGGCGGCGGTGCGGATGGGGCTGGTCCCCACTGCAGCCGAAGCTGCCCGGGCCATCCCCAAGCTCGCCATCGTTGGCCCGCCTGCCCAGGCCGACGCTGGCTGCGACGCCAACGTGATGATGCTCTCCATGGGCAAGCCGCACCCCGCCCTGGCCATCACCGGCAGCATTGCCCTGACCCTGGCCGCCCGCACCGCCGGCACGGTGATGCACACCATCACGGGCGGCACGGCGGCAACTACGCTCCGGCTGCGCACCCCCGCCGGGGTGATCGAGACGTGGAGCGAGGAACGCAACGGGAGCCTCCTCGTAGGCGTCGACCGCACGGCCCGCACCATCGCCACAACCATCATCCACCTCCCCGAGGTTCCCGGCAGCGCCGTCGCTGCCGCCCTCGCGGGAGCCACTCGCTGAGGAGACCACCATGACCAAGACTGAGCACCGCACCACTGCCGTTGCGGCCAAGACCCGGGACGACGATGCCCGGCGACCAGCCCGACGCCGCCGAATCCTACTGGTGGCGACGGCGGCCGGTTTCGCGATCCTGGCTTTAATTGCCCTCGTGCTCGGGGGTGATATCTTCAACTCTTCGGCCACCCCGGAACCGGAGCACTCCATGACCGCTGTCCAGATCATCCCGCTCATCATTCTCGTCATAATGTTCGTCGTCGCCACGAAGTGGCCGCTGAACATCGGCGTGATGGGGCTGGTCGCCTCCTTCGGCGTCGGCTACTTCATGCTGGGAATGACAGACAAGCAGATACTCGAAGAGTTCCCCGCCAGCATCGTCCTGACGATCATCGGAGTCACCTACTTCTTCAGCATGGCGCAGCGGAACGGCACCATCGACATCATCGTTCAGAACTGCGTGCGCCTCGTGAGGGGCAAGACCATGCTGCTGCCCTGGGTGTTCTTCCTGATCGCTGCCGCGCTCACGTCACTGGGAACCTTCTCACCGGCCGCCGTCGCACTGCTGGCACCGGCGGCCATCGGATTCGCCTACGAGTCCCGCATCCATCCGGTGGTGATGGGCGCGTTCATCATCAACGGAGCACACGCCGGCGGCTTTTCCCCGTTGTCCGTGGCCGGCGTGCTGGTCCACGACATCGCGCTCAAGAACGGCTTTCCCATCTCCCAGGGCGCACTCTTCACTGCCAGCTTCGCCGTCAATCTCATTCTCTCCGTGCTCACCATCGTCCTGTTCGCCTTCCTCGGCAGGCTGCGGGACGGCGAAGGCGGCCACCGAGCCGACCTGGACACTCCCCGCACCACCCGTCCACGCGGCCAGCAGATCCTCACACTCGCCCTGATCGCGGTGATGCTCGTGTGCACCCTGGGCTTGCACATGCCCATCGGCTTCGTGGCACTCTCTGCCGGCCTATTGCTGGCACTGGTCAACATCAAAGAACATCAAACATTCATCGGCGGCGTCTCCTGGTCCACCGTCCTGCTGGTCGCGGGCATGATCACCTACGTCTCGCTGCTCCAGCACGTGGGCGTCATCGATACCCTCGCGGAGCAGGCCCTGGCGCTGGGCGCACCGTTGCTGGTGGCCCTGGTCCTCTGCTATGTCATCGGCGTCGGATCAGCCTTCGCCTCCTCAACGGCGTTGCTGACCGCGTTCATCCCCCTGGCCGGTCCGCTGCTGGCCACCAGCGCGCTGAGCGCCTCCGGAACGGTGGCGGCCCTGGCTATCGCTGCCACGGTGGTGGACGTTTCGCCCTTCTCCACCGACGGCGCGCTGGTCGTCGCCAACGCCCGCGACGACGACCGGCAGCGCGTCTACCGCCAGCTGATGGCCTACGCCGGCGGAGTGGTGCTGGTGGCCCCGGCCCTGGCCTGGGTCCTGCTGGTGCCCACGGGCATCATGTAACCAATCCGGACCCGGGCAGCGCCGTCAGCAACACCTGACAGGCGCGAGAACTGCTCAGCAGGCAAAGGAGGCAGGGTGACCACGCGGTCACCCTGCCTCCTCCCACAATCAAACCGCCAACCGGATCCCCAGTTTCTACGCAACGATGGCGTGAGCGTTTACCGACGACCCGCAAACAGCAACAAATAGCCTGGCCCCTGTCTCTTTTGACGCACTTTTAGCCCCATTCCTGCCCGGAAACAATGTCTGTTCCGGCAGATAACGGGTCCTACAATCGGGGTGGACGCAACCGGGCAGGGCACCCCCGGACACGCCCGCGGGGGGCTGAAGGCCATCGCGACCAAGGCCGATGGCATACCGGCCGCGGCTAGCTCAGACAGGATTCTTTCGGCACCGGGGAGCCAGGGACCCCGTCGTCTGTTGACGCATGGTGTGATGCCCGTTACAGTTACTCAAAGTTATACGAATAACCGATGAACACTAAACGGCCCGCGGAGGTGCCCATGGCTGGATCACGGCCGAAGTCAGGACCGACGATGCATGACGTCGCTGCTGCTGCCGGCGTCTCCCAGGCCACCGTGTCCCTGGTGTTGAATTCGGCTTCCGGATCCCGTTTTTCCGAGGACACCCGTAAACGCGTTCGGGATGCTGTGACCCAACTGGGTTACCGCACGAACGCCCATGCCAAGACCCTGCGCGAAGGCGTGGCCGGCATGATTGGGTTCATCGGCGATTCGGTCGCCACTACGCCTTTCGCCGGCGCCATCATTGAAGGTGCGCAGCAGCGGGCATGGGAGGACGGGCTCCTCCTACTCACGGTAAACACCGGCGGAGACAAAGAACTCGAGGCGGCATCCTTGGACGCCATGCTCTCCTACAGGGTTGCAGGAGTGGTCTACGCCGCCATGTACCACCGGGAACTGGACGTTCCGGATGCTCTGACGGGCGTCCGCGCAGTGGTGCTGAATTCCCAAGACCGGGCAGGCCGGGTCCCGAGTGTCGCCCCGGACGAGGTCAAAGGCGGGTACTCAGCCACGCGCCGGCTGCTCAAAGCCGGGCATTCCCGCGTGGGGCTGATCAACATTGAGAGCCTCGAAAGCGGTCTTCCTGCTGCCGTCGGCCGCTACGACGGATACTGCACGGCACTTCAGGAGGCGGGACTTGAAGTCGATCCGGACCTGGTCCGCTTCGGCACCGGCGGCGAGGAAGACGGCTACAAGTACGCGATGGAGCTGTTGACCGGCCCGAAGCCGCCGACCGCGATCTTCTGCGCAAACGACCGCGGCGCCTGGGGCGCCTACCAGGCGGTCTCGGATCTGCACCTCTCGATTCCTCAGGACGTATCGATTGTGGGCTTCGATAATCAGGCGACTTTGGCGCCGTTCCTCCGTCCGGGACTGACCACCTTTGAATTGCCGTTCGTTGCCATGGGCCGGCGCGCGGTTGAACTGATCCTCCAGGAAGCGGAACCCGATGGCCGGGTCGAGCTGATGGACTGCCCTCTCGTTGAACGCAAGTCAGTGACACATCCTAAGGAGATGCCATGAGCCGCACCATCCCGGCCCGACCCGGGCGTCCGTCAGCGGCACCGTTGCCGCAACGAAAAATTTCTCTTTCGCTCCGAATGAAGAGAATTTCTCGGGCGTGGCAGTTATACGTATTACTAGGCCCTGCAATCATTTACATCCTGGTCTTCAAGTACTGGCCGATGTATGGCGTGCAGATCGCCTTCAAGAACTACAACCCCGTGGACGGGTTCACGGACAGCCCCTGGGTGGGCCTGACGCACTTCATCAGGTTCGTGAACTCCTACCAGTTCGGCCAGGTCGTCGGGAACACCCTCTGGATCGCCGTCCTGGGCCTGCTGGTCGCCTTTCCGATCCCGATCATCCTGGCGCTGCTGGTCAACCAGCTCCAGAGCGAGAGGTTCAAGAAGTTCACCCAAACGGTGCTCTACTCACCCGCTTTCATCTCCACCGTGGTGGTGGTCGGCATCATGTTCGTGGTCCTCTCCCCCCGGTCGGGGCTGGTGAACAACGCGGTCCAGCTGGCCGGGGGCGAGCCGATCTTCTTTATGGGCTCCGCGGAGTGGTTCCGTCCCATCTACGTGATCTCGGACGTATGGCAGAACGCCGGGTTCTCCATGATCGTGTATCTCGCGGCCCTGGCCGGCATCGATCCTGCGCTTCACGACGCGGCCAAGGTCGACGGCGCCTCCAAGCTCCAGCGCATCCGGCACATCGACCTTCCCGGCATCATGCCGGTGGTAACCGTGCTGTTCATCCTGGCTATCGGCAACCTGCTTAACGTCGGGTTCGAGAAGGCGCTGCTGATGCAGACGCCCCTGAACCTCTCGACGTCGGAGATCATCCAGACCTACGTCTACCACGCAGGCCTGCAGCAGGCGCAGTTCAGCTACTCGGCCGCCATCGGCCTGTTCAACTCCCTCCTCAACCTGGCGCTGCTGCTCTTCTTCAACACGGTGGCACGCCGGGCCAACCAAGCGACCCTGTGGTGATGCCGACATGTCATTGACAACCAACCCCCGCACTATCGACAAGCCCACGCCTACCGTGAGTCGGGGCCACCTCCCCCGCCCCAGGCCGACGCTGCGTGACCGGTATGGCGACCGTGCCTTCAACATCGCTGCAACTGCTGTTCTGCTGCTGTCCATCCTGGCCGTGGTCTACCCGCTGTACTTCATCGTCATTGCCTCCATCAGCGATCCCAACGCCGTCTACGAAGGCAAAGTCTGGCTGTTTCCTTCCGGTGTGACCACGGAAGGCTACGAGCGGATCTTCGCCGACAGCCGGATCTGGAACGGCCTAAGCAACACCGTCATGTACACCGTGCTCGGCACCGCCATCAGCGTCAGCACCATCCTCTGCGGCGCCTACGCCCTGTCCCGGAAAGACATGCCCGGCCGGAAAATCCTGATGCTCCTGTTCGTGATCACCATGTTCTTCGACGGCGGACTCATCACCAAGTACCTGGTGGTCCGCGACCTGGGCATGCTGGACACCGTCTGGGCCGTGGTGCTGCCCGGCGCCGTGGGCGTGTGGAACCTGATCATCGCCAGGTCATTCTTCGAGCACACCATTCCAAATGAACTGCGCGAAGCCGCCCAGATGGACGGGGCAACCGACTTCAAATTCTTCTTCAAAATGGTGCTGCCCCTGTCCAAGCCACTGATCATGCTCATGATCATGGTCCACGTCGTGGCGCACTGGAACTCGTTCTTCGACGCACTGATCTTCCTCAACGACGATTCCAAGTACCCGTTGCAGCTCGTCCTGCGCAACATCCTCATCCAGTCAGACGTCTCCTCCACCGGAACCACCGGCGGAGACATCGAATCCTATGCCGCCGCGCAACGGATCGCAGAGCTCACCAAGTACGCCATGATCGTCGTCTCGAGCCTGCCACTCATGATTGCCCTGCCATTCATGCAGAAGCACTTCACCAAGGGCGCCATGATCGGCGCCGTCAAATAGCCCCTCCCCCATATTTACCGCCCGGGCAACTGCCATCGGACGGTAGCAACTCCACCTCAGAAAAGGAATGACCATGGCATTCAGCCGTAAATACGCCGCCCTCGGCGCCGTCCTGGCCGGAACATTGACGTTCACCGCCTGCTCCGGCGGCGGCTCCGGCGCCACGGAGATCAAGGACGCCTCCGCCGATTACGGATTCCAGGACACCGGCTTCCCGATCGTCAGCAAGCAACTCGACCTCACCTTCTCCGGCACCAAAGCCGCTCTCGCCCCGGACTACAACACCATGACCGTGGTGAAGGAATGGGAAAAAGCCACCAACATCCACATCAACTGGGAGAACCTGCCCGAAACGGTCTTCCAGGAAAAGAAGAACCTTATCCTCGCCAGCGGTGACCTGCCCGACGCCTTCTTCAACACGGGCCTGACCGACGCCGAGATCGCCACTTATTCCGCGAGCGGCACCCTGATCCCGCTCGAGGGATTGATCGAGAAGAACGCACCGAACCTCTCCAAGCTGCTCGACGCCCGCCCCGACATCAAGGCAGCCATCACGTCTTCGGACGGGCACATCTACTCACTGCCCTCAGTGGAGGAACTCGGCCTGGTCCAGTTCCCCAATGAACTGGCCATCAACACCGCCTGGCTGAAAAAGCTCAACATCCCGATGCCCAAGACCATAGACGATTTCCACGACGCACTGCTCGCATTCAAGACCCAGGACGCCTCCGGCACGGGCAAGACCATACCGCTGAGCTTCATGCCCGGTTCCTGGTGCGGAGACATCGTTGACTTGATCGCCGCCCTCGGCGGAGTCCCGGACAACATGGATCACCGCATCGTCCAGGACGACAAGGTCATCTTCACCCCCACCCAGGACGGCTACAAAAAAGCCATCCAGACCCTGCACGAGTGGTACCAGGAAGGCCTGATCGACCCGGAATCCTTCTCCCAGGACGACAAGGCCTACCTGGCCAAGGGCAAAGCCGCCACGGAAAACCTCGGCTCATTCGTCTGGTGGGAAATCCCCGAAATGGTCGGCGCCGACCGCGCCAGCAACTACTCCCTGGTCCCGGTCCTCGAAGGCGTGGACGGCAAACGGGTCGCCAGCCAGTCCAACAACCAGGAGATCGCCCGCGGCGCGTTCGCCATCACCCGGAACAACAAATACCCGGCAGCAACCATGCGCTGGGCCGACAACCTTTACGACCCCATCCAGTCAGCCCAGGCCAACTGGGGGCCGATTGGCGAAACCCTGCAAAAGGACGCCAGCGGACTGCTGACCCAGATCCCAGCCCCGGCCGGAACCAGCGAAGGCGAACGCCGCCAGAAGGTCGCCCCGGGCGGCCCCAAAGCCAACACCGCCGAGAACTTCACCACCGTCGTCGCTCCCGAACCCCGCGCCGCGGAACGCCAGAAAACCGTCAACGAACTCTACAAGCCCTTCGCCGGCAACGACGGCTACCCCCCGGTCGCCCTGTCCAACGAGGAACTGCAGCAGATCAGCACCATCCAGACGGACACCACCACACTGGTCAAGCAGAACATCGCCAAGTGGATCGTCTCCGGAGGAATCGAGCAGGAATGGGACGGCTACGTCTCCCAGCTCAACAGCATCGGCGTCGAAAAAATGATCGAGGTCTACCAGCAGGCCTACGACCGTTACAAAAAGAACTCCTAACTCCGAGGAACCGGGGTGGGCCGGAGCGCTCCGGCCCACCCCGTCACCGGGAACCCGTCCCGAGGGTTCTCAGCCACCTGCACAGAAACGAGAACCGTTTTTCATGACCGCCGCGACCGCCACCACGGCCGAAACTTTCCGGCCGGCCCTGCACTACGCCGCCAGGAACACCTGGCTTAACGACCCCAACGGCCTGATTTTTCACGACGGCGTATACCACCTCTATTACCAGAACAACCCGCTCGACAACGTTTGGGGAAACATGTCCTGGGGGCATGCCACGTCCCCGGATCTGCTGACGTGGACCGAACACCCGGTGGCCATCACCTGCGACGATGAAGAGGACATCTTCTCGGGCAGCATCGTCTTTGACCGGGACAACACCAGCGGATTCGGCACCGACTCGGCTCCGCCGCTCGTCGCCATCTACACCAGCGCGTTCAAGCCCGGCTCCGCACACCACGGCGTGCAGGCACAGTCCCTGGCCTACAGCCTGGACGGAGGCTACACCTGGACGAAGCACGCCGCCAACCCTGTACTGAACCGCGGGTCAGCAGAGTTCCGCGATCCCAAAGTCCTAAGGTACGACGGCGGTGCCGGCAGCTATTGGGTAATGGTCGCCGTGGAAGCCACCGACTTCCAGGTCGTCCTCTACAAGTCCAAGGACCTCAAGGACTGGGAGCTGTTGAGCACCTTTGGCCCGGCCAACGCAACTGGCGGTGTCTGGGAATGCCCTGACCTCTTCCCCCTCCCCGTCGACGGCGATCCGAACGACCTTCAATGGGTCCTGACCGTGAATCTCAACCCCGGTGGCCCGAACAGCGGCTCCGCGGGGCAGTACTTCGTAGGCGACTTCGACGGGACCACGTTCTCTTCGGCGACAACGGTCACCGACGGCCTGCAGGACCCGGACCGGCTGGGCGAGTACCTGTGGCTCGACTGGGGCCGGGACTACTATGCCGCCGTCTCCTTTAGCGAAGCCCCCGATAACCGCCGCCTGATGATCGGGTGGATGAACAACTGGCAATACGCCAACGAGATCCCCACCTCGCCGTGGCGCAGCACCATGTCCATGGTCCGGGAGGTGTCCCTGCAGAGCATGGATGGGAGTTGGCGGCTGGTGCAGCAAGTGGCAGGCGATCCGGCCCCGCTCGCAGAGCAGACCCCGTCGTTCACCCTCGCGGCTGTGGAAATATCCGACGGGCATCACGTCCTGGACGGTGCAGCCGGCAGCGTCCAACGCATCGAGCTCGCGCTCACGCCGGGAACAGCCGAGGAATGCGGACTAATCGTCCGCGGTGATGGAGCGCAGGGAACCCGCATTGGCATCCGGCCCGCGGATGACCGTATCGTCGTCGACCGCCGGGAATCCGGGCAGACAGACTTCCACGGATCCTTCGCGTCCGTAGACACTGCCCCGATCCGGACGACGGACGGTACCTACGAACTCACCGTTTATGTGGACCGCTGCTCGGTAGAGGTTTTTGCCCAGGGAGGCCAGGTCACTCTGACCGAGTTGATCTTCCCGGCCGCCACCAGCACCGCGGTCTCGCTCTACGCCGTCGGGGGCACGGCAACAATAAACAACCTGAGTGTCACTCAATACGCCTAGCGCGGACAATTAACGGAAGAAGGACTCCCCATGCACAAGCCAGAGGCCACCGGCCCTGCGCAGCACACACTCGACGTCGTAGTTGTAGGTGAAGCCCTCACCGACATCGTTACGTCGCATCACGGCACCACCGAACACCCGGGCGGATCACCCGCCAACGTCGCGTATGGGCTCGGCCGCCTCGGGGTCAACACCGCCCTGCTAACCGCAATCGGAGACGACGGCAGAGGCGCAGCCATCGCCAAGCACCTGCAGAGCGCCGGAGTGAAGCTCCTGGATGGCTCATGCTCCTTGGACAGGACCTCGTCGGCAACAGCAACGATCTCCGCCGATGGTTCTGCCAGTTACGCCTTCGACGTTACCTGGGACCTCAACCCAATAGCTCCCGCCTCCGTCCCCAAGGTACTTCACACGGGTTCGATCGCAGCCTTTCTTAAGCCCGGCGCCGACAAGGTCAAATCACTCCTTCAGCAATGCCGTGATGAATGCATTATCACCTACGACCCCAACATCAGGCCCGCACTGCTAGGCAGCCACGCCCAGGCAAAGTCCCTTTTCGAAGACCTGGTTCATCTGACCGACGTCATCAAACTCAGCGACGAGGACGCGGAATGGCTCTACCCCGGAACGGAATTGGACGACACTGCCACGCACCTCCTTGGCTTAGGAGCCGGTCTGGCGGTCATCACCCGCGGCTCACAAGGCTCGCTGTTTGCCACAGCTGCCACACGACTGACCATCCCGTCAGTGACAACCAGGGTCGCCGACACAATTGGGGCCGGTGACGCCTACATGGCGGCGTTGATCATGGGACTCCTCACCCGAGGGACCGACGGCTTCGCCCCCTCCGTTCTGGAGCAGATCGGACGCACGGCCTCCATGGCCGCCGCCATCACCGTCGGGCGCACGGGCGCAAATCCGCCGACCTCGGAGCAACTCCGAGCCCACCTTCTGGAACGGCAGCCAACGCACTAACGCCGGCAGCGTCCCGCCTTTCGGCGACAGGGGCGGTCGCCGCCGAAAGCGACTATTGCATCGAGCCATCGCTCCTGCGGGATGCCATGGCCGGCCAGATACTGGAATCCGACCTCATGCATGGCGTTGCGCAGGCCGACACGGAACCGGGACGCCTCCTCCGCGCCCGCGTTCAATCGGGAGAAGTCGACGACGGGCAGTCTTTCGAGTGGCAACGTCTCCAGTCCTTCTCAGCGAACCTGTTGAGTCAGCGCATGCATCTGGTTCCATGTTACGGCCGGGCAACTGCGTTGGGCATGAACGTGCCGAATTGCCGGTTCGGCACCGACGGCGAACCGGCGGCAACAATGGCTCCACTATCGGACGTCTACGGCATCTGGACGTCGCCGACTGCCAGGTCACTGTATCTCCGGGTCCGGCCAAGCAGTGGGTGAAGTCCGACCCTCTGCTAATTCACGGCATCATGATGACGAAGCCAGCCGGCGGGACGCTGACCCTGATAGCTGAACCGTTCCGCCCCTCGACCGACACCGGCGACCCAACCTGGGCAGGGTCCGTTGAATAGGCGTACTGGAATTTGCCTCCGATGGCGTTTAGGCGCGCGTCAATAGTTACCCACGCTGTCCTTGCAGATGCCACGTCGGTGTTGATGGCGCAAACCACCTCCCGGTCCGCCATGATCCGGCTCCAGGCGACGACGGACGTCATCCGTCCCTGGCCGATGCGGTCCGGGTACCAGAAGCCGGTACCGTCCTCGGATATTGGCCGGAAGTACTGACGGCCACGGCGCAGGGCGAGCTCATTCTTACGAATGGCCAGAATGGCGGTTAGCCGCTTGTACATGTCCCCCGACTCATCGAAGAAGTGCCTGTCCCGGCTCTGGAATGAACCGAACCCGGCCCCGAACATGGTCTCACGGATGTAGCGGTCTGCTTTGAAGTCGTTTTTGGGGTTTGTATTAACGGCCGTCGGAAAGCTGCCGTCGAAGAGCTGTTCGCTTCCGTAGTAGATGCACGGGATCCCTAGTGTCGTCGCATTCATGGCCAGAACCGCGAGCTCGAGTGCATGCCCTTCCGCGTCTGCCGCGAACCGCGCCTTATGGCTCCTGCCCATGCGTACCAGGTCATGGTCGTCGAAGGTGGTCACCACATGGTTGCGGAACCACGTGTGGGTCGCCTTATCGATCTGGACCGAGTTCCGGAAAATGTCGAAGTACCACTTCGGATTCGTCCAGCCTTTCGCCGTATCCGCAAGCAAACCCTGAACGTCCGCGAGACCCAGGGCTGCATCAAGCCCAGTTTGGTCGCGGGTGTCGACGGCCTCTCCACGGCTGCCGGTGATCTCTCCGACCAGAAAAAATGAGTCCTTGCCGATGCTCTGCGCGAACTCATGAATCTCCGAGGCGAAGAACCGCGTCGCCCCCAGGTCCATGTGCTTGACAGTATCGACCCGGAAGCCGTCCAGGTCAGCATAGGCGAGCCAGTATTTGTAGGCGTCAGCAAGGGTTCGAAGGGCGCTCGAGGGTGCGTATTCCGCCACGTCTCCGGCCCCCTGGTGAATGTCCTTCAGGCCTTCAAAGTCCCCTTCGGTTTTCTCCGGTGTGGCGTTCCAGTCGTAAATCTTCCCCTTGCAGGTGAAGACGCCGTCGTCCTGGAGCTCCACAGGCCAGACTGCGCTGTCCGAATCGGCCGGGTTCACCCGGCCCGGGAAAGGCAGGGTGGCGGCCCCACTTGGATCCCGCCACCCACGCACAGGATAGGTAACGCCGCTCCACCCCGGTTCGTATAAGTTGCCGTCCTGGTCCCTCGTGTCGTACTGAAACACATCGGCGGAATGGTTCAGGATCACGTCGAGGATGACGTAAAGCCCAGCGTTGTGCGCTGCGATAACGAGGTCTGTGAAGTCTTTATCTGTGCCGAAGTGCGGATCGACTTCGAGGAAGTTCTGTATCCCGTAGCCGTGGTAGTCATCCACGCCCTTCCGCTGCCGAAGCACCGGGCTGATCCACAGGGTGGTGACACCGAGCCTTTTGAGGTAACCCATCTTGGACGCGATCCCCGCCAGATTCCCACCGAGCCATTGGGTGCCGGCAAATTCCCAGTCCTGAATGGCAGCCTGCGACAGGACGGCGTTACCAGCGTCGGCCGGCGAAAACAGTTTTGTCGAGCCCTGAACGGTCTGACCGGATACATCCTTGTAGCCATTTTCCTTGCCGTCCGAGAACCGGTCGACGAGGAGGAAGTAGATCACCTGATCCGACCAGTCGCGGGGCGACGGGTGATAGCCGTTCGGTTGCAGGAGTTGTGCCCACGGAATGTCTTTGATCGAAAACATCACTGCCCTCACTGTCAGCTGCGAGATTTTGCAGGGGGAAGCAGGCTCATCGTCCTGCTTCCCAGGAGACTGCCCATGCCTTTTCGGATGGGGTCCCGCCGGATTCACGGGCGGGCGCGCAGTGCGCCGCTCGCTATCTCGTCCGGGCGTCCCTGAGGTTGAGGGCTGGCATCGGACGGCGATGAGCCAAGTATGGCGAAGCGAGACCAAGCGCGGAAGGGGCTATCGGAATTCTTCTCGCTGCGAGACCTGGACTGATTGCGCCAAATGTTCTGCCGCGACTTCCCGCTAAGGGGCGTTACGACTCATTGGTCCGGGCTCGCCGAGTCACCGTAAGTTCGCGCTATGAACACCTATTCTGAAGAGCAAGAGCCTGTACCGGTCCCCGCTGACGGGGCACGTGACCGCGGGCCCATCATTATCGGAGCGTTGTTTCGGGCGGTGGGCGCATACCCGACGGGCTGGCGTTACCCGGGCGCACCACGATCCCCACGGCGATGCCGACCTTATCCGGGCCACGGCCCTGGAAGCCGAGCGGGCCGGACTGGACTACATCTTCTTCGGCGGCGTGGCCGGCTTGTCCTGAGTCGCTGGAACGTGCCTGCTCCTGGAGTGGCGCCGCCTCCCACAGGACACCGGCGGTCAAAAGCACACCAAAGGCGCCAAGAAGCACAAGCGCCGTCACCACGGCGTCCTCTAGACAGAGTGCAGGCGGACGCCGTCACGGCTGCCGTGCGTCTGACGGCCGGAGCCTTCCACGCGAGCCCGACTTGGCCCGTGTCATGCGACGCTTTCCAGCAGCCCTGCCCGGGACGGCACGCCATCGAAATACCCGCCTTTAAAGAAAAGCAGCGGCTCGGCGCCGTCCCGCGCACCGAGGGCGCGCACCGCCCCCACCACGATGGTGTGGTCACCGCCGTCGTACTCCTGGTGCAGTTCGCAGTCCACCCATGCGAGTGCCTGATCCAGCACCGGGTTGCCCAGCGGCGAAGCGGAGAATTCCACACCGGCAAACTTGTCCGTTCCGGAGCGGGCAAACTGGGTGGCAAGGTGCCGATGCCCGGCAGGCAGGATGTTCACCGCGAAGCGTCCGGCTTTGCGCAGCTGCGGCCAGGTGCTGGAGCTGCGGGCCGGGCTGAAGGTGACCAGAGCTGGATCCAGGGAGAGAGACGAAAAAGACTGGCAGGTGAAGCCTGCCGGTCCGTTGTCCGTCGCCGCGGTGACTACGGTCAGTCCAGACGCGAAATGGCCCAGGACGTGGCGCAGTCGCTGCGGGGTGAGATCAAAATGTTCCGTCATGTTTTTTCCCTTTCAAGGCCGGTAATCCAAACCAACCACCCGTCCGCACCCCTTTCAACCGGGGATGAAACGGACCGACGCGCAAAGCAATCTGGCTTCACGGCCCGAAGCAGAAGGTAACGAAACGGACCCTCATGGGACGCTAACCAGCACGTTTAGCCTGCCAACATCTCCGCGGACTTGCCATAGTCTGGGCATGCCAGCCTGCGGCCGAAGTTGAGGAAGTCGGCCAGCAGGACACAAGACGTTTGGAAGGGGCCAACCATGCTGATCTGCGCGACCTGCGCCGTCGAACGCGACGAACCCACCCCGGAGCTCTGCCCGATCTGCACCGATGAGCGGCAGTACGTGCCCGAGGACGGACAAAAGTGGCTCACACTGGACTCGCTGGCGCAGGAGGGGCAGCAGACATTGTTGAAGGAGAATGAGCCGGGTCTTTTCGGAATCAAGACGGACCCAAAAGTCGGGATCGGCCAGACCGCCCAGCTTGTGATGACACAGGAGGGTTCGCTGCTGTGGGATCCGGTCGGATATGTCGACGACAGCGCCGTGAAGGCAGTGCTCGAGCGGGGCCAGGTCCTGGCGATCGCGGCCAGCCATCCCCACATGTTCGGTGTGCAGGTCGAATGGTCGCAACGGCTCGGTGGCGTCCCCGTCCTGGTGGCGGACCCAGACCGGGAATGGCTGGGGCGCAGTGATCCCATGATCCAATACTGGTCCGGCAGTCAGACTGTCGCCGAGGGGTTGACACTGCACCAGACCGGCGGGCACTTCCCGGGCAGCGCGGTGGTGCACTGGGCTGCAGGCGCGGGCGGCAGAGGAGTCCTGCTGACGGGTGACAGCGTATATGCGAATCCAGACCGTCGCTCCATCTCCTTCATGCGCAGCTACCCTAACCATTTGCCGCTATCCGGCGCGGTGGCGTTGCGAATCGCCGCACAGCTGGAAGAGCTCACGTTCGACCGGATCTACGGCAACTTCAACAACGTCATAGCGTCAGGAGCCAAGGCCATCCTGCACGATTCCGCCAGAAGGCACGCTGCCTGGGCGCGAGGAGACTTCGACCATCTGACCTGACTGTCCAGTACCCCAGAAGGTCGTGCCCACGCTCGGGATCGGCGTCCAGCTGCCGTACGCCATGCCGATCCCCACCGGGGCGGCCGGGCGAGTTGCAAATAGTTGTTTACAGCGCCATAGCGGCGCCGTATGGTGCTCACCTAGCAAGAATGCAGACAAGCCTGGGAACGGAAAATGAGCACCGTGAAAAAGAGCAAAATTGCCGTCACGGCCCTGGCCGCGCCCTAGCTCATGCGCTTCCCGTTCGGCAACAGCACCTCTTGCGCGGCGGGCTACCTCAAGACCATCGGCATGGGTGGCGGGGTTGCCTGGCACTGGGACGTCGGCAACCCCGGCGGCTTCGAGTGCCCCGGTGCGGCCGGCGTCCAAAAGTATGTGATGGCGGAAGCGGCGCCCGGCGCGATCATCCTGCTCCGCGACGCTGAGGACGTCTTGTCCTGCCCCTCGACGCAGTGGACCTACTTGCCACCACGATCGACGCACTGCGCGCCGAGGGCTACGAGTTCGGGGTCGTCGCACCGTCCGCCACGGCCAACCCGATCAACCAGGGCTCGCCCGCCGTCCGAGCCTACAATCAATGCACTCGGGCAGGGGCGCCGTAAGCCTTACAGCAGGTCCGCGTGGTGCACCGCGACGACGTTGGGGTGGGCGCGAAGCCGGTAGCGAAGGGCGTTATCGCCGTAGGTTTCCAGAATCGGGCTGTTCGTCGGGTCCACCGACAAGCCCCGCGCTTTGGTTTGAAACTCAGGGCTCACCGCCAGCTGCGGCATCCTCGCGTCCAGTGACGGATTGTAGAAGAACGGAAGGGAGACCCTGTCTGTGCCGCGAGGCGGCGAGACCACGCGGTGCAGGGTCGCCTTGAGGTAGCCGTTCGTGGCCAGCTCTAGCATCTCGCCGATGTTGACCACGAAAGTTCCGGGCACCTGCGGTGCGTCGATCCATGCCCCCCGGTACTCGACCTGGAGGCCGCCCTTCCCAGGCTCCACCAAGAGCAGCGTCAACACTCCCCCGTCGCGGTGGGAGCCTACACCTTGCTTGGGTTCCTCGTTGGATGACCCCGGATACCGCACGACCTTCAGCATGGGGAAGGCCCGTGCGGCGAATGCCGCGTCGAAGGTGTCCTCGGGCGCTCCGAGAGACAGCGCCAGGGCCCGCAGGAGGCTCAATGAGATCGTGCTCAGCCGCTCCATCCACTCCGCGACAATCTCCCGCATTTCGGGCAGCGCTTCCGGCCACAGATTGGGCCCCTCCAAGCGCCAATAGTCCGCGACACCCGGACCCGGCTCCACAGTATTCCGCTCCACGCCGATGTCGATCTGCTCGCGCCAGTCGACTGCACCGTCCGTGAGTTCCCCGCCGACACGGGTGTAGCCACGGAATTGCGGACTGTGGACATTCTCAATGGCGAGCTTCTGTTCTTCCGGTAACTCGAAGAAGCGGCGGGATACGTCCAGCATGGCGTCCATGAGCTCCTGCGGGATGCCATGGCCGGCCAGATACAGGAATCCGACCTCATGCATGGCGTTGCGCAGGCCGACACGGAACCGGGACGCCTCCTCCGCGCCCGCGTTCAATCGGGAGAAGTCGACGACGGGCAGTCTTTCGAGTGGCAACGTCTCCAGTCCTTTTCAGCGAATCTGGCAAGCCGGCACATGCATCTGCTTCAATGTTACGGCCGGGCAACCACGTCGGGCATGAACGCGTAGAAATACCGGCTCCGGACTGCCCCTCCAATCCGTGGTGCCTGCGGTCGCCGGTCTTCGGTAGATGTCACAGCAAGAAAGTCAGGTACTAATGACCTCCCACACGGTCGGCTTAGGCATCAATCAAAACAGGGTTGCGCTGGTCGTCGGCGCAAGCGGCATCGCAGGCTCGGCCATAGTCGAACAGCTGAATCAAAACGGTGTCTGGACAGTCCTTGCCCTGTCCAGGAATCCGGTTGCGGGTTCGCCCGCCAGGCACATCTCCGCGGACCTGATGTCCCCGGACGGCCTCGCATTGGCACTCGGCGACGAGAAACCCACACACGTCTTCTTCACAGCGTGGGCGAGGCAGGACAACGAGCAAGAGAACATCGCTGTCAACACAGCAATGCTCCGCAACCTGCTCAGTGCCTTGGACCATGCCCCCGTCGAACACGTGGCCCTAATGACCGGGCTGAAGCACTATCTGGGCCCGTTCGAGTCCTACGGGGCAGGCCCAATTCCCGACACCCCCTTCCGCGAGGAAGAGCCCCGGCTACCGGCGCCGAACTTTTACTATGCGCAGGAAGACGAGCTGTGGGCGGCCGCAGAACGGCAGGGGTTTCGCTGGTCCGTGCACCGTTCTCACACGGTCATCGGCCATGCCTTGGGCAACGCGATGAACATGGGCCTGACGTTGGCGGCACAGGCAACTCTGTGCAAAGAGCTCGGCCAGCCCTTCATCTTTCCCGGCTCCGAGACCCAATGGAACAGCCTCACCGACATGACGGACGGGGAACTCCTTGCGGAGCACATGATCTGGGCCGCCACCAGCGAACAAGCGGGCAATCAGGCCTACAACGTGGTCAACGGTGACGTCTTCAGGTGGCGTTGGATGTGGCCAAAGTTGGCTGGCTACTTTGGCGTAAGAGCTGAAGGCTTCGAGGGCTCGCCGCGGCCGCTCGAGGAACAGATGGAAGGCTTGGACGACTTGTGGTCCAGCATTGCCGCCACGCACGGCCTCGTCGAGGCCGACTTGGCCCGGGTGGCATCATGGTGGCATACGGACGCAGACCTTGGCCGCAATATTGAAGTTCTCGCGGACATGAGCAAGAGCCGCCTGGCCGGCTTTAACGGCTACCGGCGCACCGAAGACTCCTTCCGGAGGCTGTTCGACCGGTACCGCGCCGAGAAGATAATCCCCTGATCAACTTCGCCGGAGCCCCGATCGCCTTGGCAGTAGGGGTCGCACGAAAGGCAGCGAGGACCCGGCCCGCTAAAAGCGCTGCACGCGCTGCAGCAAGGATGACGACCGCGGTGGTGGCGGGTCCGGCGCCGGGAGACATCAGCTGCCATTGGTACTGAGCGGTTCGAGCTGAGCACAGGGTCTAGGTAGTGATCACGATTTTGCCGCGGGTTTTGCCGGCGTCGAAGTAACGCATGGCGTCGGAAACCTGCTCCAACGGATAGCTGCGGTCGATGGCCGGAACCAGGGTTCCCGCCTCCAAATGTCCGGCGAGATGTTCGAGGTCTGCTGCACCCTCTGTGCCAAAGACCATGGTCAGCCGCTGAGGGATGAACGGGGACAGTGCAAGGGCTCGGAGGTGCCGGTCCATGCTGCCCGTCCATGACCCGCCTTCCTCCCCGCCGGTGATGACAGCCGTGCCGGTGCGGGTGAGCGCCCGGCGGAGCCGTGACAGGGAGGGGTTCCCGGCGATGTCCAGGATCAGGTCGTAGTGTTCGGTGCCGTCGGCGAAGTCCTGCTTGGTGTAGTCGATGACGTGGTCGGCGCCGAGTGCGCGCACCAGGTCCACCTTGGCTGTACTGCACACGCCGGTGACTACTACCCCGGCAGCCTTGGCGAGCTGCACGGCGTAGCTGCCGACGCCGCCCGAGGCCCCAAGGATCAGCACCTTTTGACCCCGCGCGATTGGACCGGCGGTGCGAAGCGCCTGGAGGGCGGTGCAGGCGGACACCGGGACCACGGCGGCCTGCTCGAAACTGACGTTCGCGGGCTTGTGGGCGAGCTGGCCTTCGCGGGCCGCGGCGTACTCTGCGAACGCGCCCTTCCCGACGCCGAAGACCTGGTCCCCATTCGAGAAGCGGGTCACCGCCGCTCCAACCGCCATGACGGTGCCGGCCAGGTCCAGCCCGGGGACGGGGTCCTTAGGGGCGCGGATGCCGTAAGCCAGCCGCAGCGCGTAGGGCAAGCCCTTGGTGACGTGCCAGGTTCCCCGGTCCAGACCTGCCGCATGGACCCGTACCAGCACTTCGTTCGCTGCGATCTTCGGCCGGGGAACCTGCGCCAGGTTAAGCACATCGGCGGAGCCGTAGGCCTCGTGGACGATGGCCCGCATTGTGGCCTCCGCTGCGGCCTGGCCACCTGGACGAGGTCGCTTCTGGGCTTGCTCGCCCTCCGCCGGGAGAAGGTGCTCGAGTGCGCCTTGGATCTCGCCGATGAGTCGGGGATCGCCGCCCTGACCATCCGCTCGCTCGCAGAAAGCATGGGGACTAAACCCATGTCGCTTTACTACTACGTGGCGACCAAGGACGAAATTCTGGATGGAATCGTGGACCTCGTTTTCAGCGAGATCGAGCTGCCGTCCCCCGGTGGCGATTGGCGGGACGAAATGCACCGGCGCGCACATGCGATGCGGGCAGCGCTCAAACGCCATCCGTGGACGGTTGGACTGTTGGAGACGCGCACGTCCCCCGGCGCGGCAACCCTTCGCCATCATGATGCGACCCTGGGCACGCTGAGAGCTGCCGGCTTTTCGGTTGCGATGACCGCCCACGCCTACGCCCTGCTCGACAGCTACATCTACGGATTCGCCCTTCAGGAAGCCGCCCTGCCCTTTGACGGGCGGAACACAGCCGCCGAAATCACCACCCCCATCGTGGAGCGCTTCTCCACCGGCGAGTACCCGCACATGGTGGAAATCGCCGTCGAGCACGTCCTCAAACCCGGTTATGACTTCGGCGATGAATTCGGCTTCGGGCTGGACCTCATCATCGACGGTCTCAGCCGTTCAATTCCTGGCCTTGGTTCAGATGGGTAGCAGGTTCAACGGAAGTCGGTGACAGGCGGAGCACGTTGGAGAACCGGACGCCGTGAGGCCCCTGGGCGCCTTCCCCCGCCGGACGCATTCCCGCCTCATCGGGATAAACTGGATCGATCATGACCGGTGCCCCGCTCCGTCTGCTTCTGGCCTGGTTCGTCATCCTGGCGACCCTCCTCTCGGCCTGCACACCCGCGATCAGACTTGATGAGAACACCACCGATCCACCGGTCCAGGCCTCCTCGGCCCCGCCCGCGGCACGCGATGAC
>NZ_JBBLYW010000053.1:0-20868 GCF_037911235.1 Arthrobacter oryzae | reverse complement strand
GGCTGCTACAGCGGGCGGCTGTCGCTGAGCGTGCCGTCGCTGACCTCGCCACTGTCGGAGCCGGCGGGTTCGAGCGAAATCATCGGGGACTTGCGCTCCAGCGCCCGGAAGACGACGAAGCCAAGGGCGCAGCCGAGGAACCAGCTGTAGTTGCCGATCCAGGTGGCGTTGACGGCGGTGGCGCCGGTGTCGAGCAGCATCTTGGGGATCAGCACGGACGCGATGGAGATGGCGCCGCTGATGGCCACCGCCTTGACGGCGTTCGGATTGTAGCCGTTCCGGAACCAGTACCGGCCGGTTGACTTCATCGTGTACATGTCGTCCACCCAGACTTTCTGGCGGCTCACCACGTAGTACCCGGCGATCAGGATGCCGAACAGCGGGCCGATCAAGGCGCCCAGGACGCCGAGGGTGTAGTGGATGGCGTCGTTGTTGGAGTACCAGTTCCACGGGGTCAGGATGACGGAGCCGACGGCGGCAATCATGCCGCCGGCCCGCCAGCTGATTTTCTGCGGGCTGACATTGGAAAAGTCGAACGCCGGTGAGATGAAGTTGGCCACGATGTTAATGCCCACGGTGGCGATGACGAAGGTGAGCCCGCCCAGCAGCACGGCGAACACGGTGTCGATTTCCTGGACGGTCTTCACCGGATCCGTGATGAGGCGGCCGAAAACCGGGATGGTGGCGGAGGCCGTGATGACGGTCAGCAATGAGAAGAACAGGAAGTTCACGGGCAGGCCCAGGAAGTTGCCCTTCTTGACGGCCTTGTAGCTCTTGCCGTAGCGGGCGAAGTCACCGAAGTTGAGCATCGGGCCGGAGAAGTAGGACACCACCAGCGCGATGGCGGAGATCATCACGGGGATGGAGGCCGCGAAGTCCAGGGGCGGTCCGCTGGACAGGTTCAGGCTGATGTTGCCGATTCCCGCCTTGGAGACGAGGTAGATGGCGAGGACCAGCATGACGACGTAAACCGCTGGGCCGGCGAAGTCGATGAACTTGCGGATGCTTTCCATGCCGTTCCAGAACAGCGCTGCCTGGGCCACCCAGAGGATGCCGTAGCAGATCCAGCCCAGGGCGGAGAGGCCCAGGAAGCCGTTCTGTTCGACGTCGTACAGCGGTGCCATGCCGGGGAAGAACTTGAGGAAAACGATGACCAGGGCTTCGGAGGCGAGGAAGGTCTGGACGCCGTACCAGGCCACCGCGATCAGCCCCCGGATGATGGCCGGGATGTTCGCGCCCTTGACGCCGAAGACGGCGCGGTTGATGACGGGGTACGGGACGCCGGTCAGCTGGCTGGGCTTCGCCACGAGGTTGCAGAAGATATTGACGATGACGATGCCGACCAGCAGGGCCACGAGGACCTGCCAGCTGGCCAGGCCCAGGGCGAAGAGGCTTCCCGCCGTGACGTAGCCGCCGATGCTGTGGACGTCCGACATCCAGAAGGCGAACAGGTTGTAGCTGGTCCAGCGCTGGTTCTTCAGGGGGACCAGGTCCTCGTTGCTGAGCTGGGGATCGTAGTCGGGGAGCTGGCCGGTGCGGGCGGGCGCTTCAACCCGGGCTGCGGCCATTGCGGAGTCTGTCATGGGTTCCTCAGAAAGATTGGGACAGCCGCCGATCCGGCCGTTTCACACTTTCAATTAGATGGAACCAATGTTTCAGAGCTGTTTCTGGCGCAACAAATCCTGTTTACTTTCCTTCGATCTCGCCCAGGGTGTCGAACAGGCCCGTGACCTCGCGGACCCGCTCGCGGCCGGCGCGTCCCGAAGCCATCAGCACTCCGTTCGCCAGGGCACTGGCCAGGCTCATGGCTGCGGCGTAGCTGTCAAAGGCGTAGGCGCCGTCCACCGGGCACTCAAGCCACAGGGTGGCGTCGGCCGCCAGCCGGCGTGCGCTCGGGTCGCCGATCAGAATGACCGTCGCTCCGGTGGCCGATGCGGCCTGGAGGAGCCTGCGGAACCCGGCGGGCCGCCGTCGGAAGCCGAACAGGACCACCGCGTCCCCGGCTCCCAGGCCGGCGAGCTCTTCACCGAGGCTCTGCCCGGGCTGCGGCGCCACAGAAACCGCGGGGCGGCACTGCAGGAGCTGCTGCCGGAAATGCAGCGCCACGGGAAAGCTGTTGCGGAATCCGAGCAGCAGCACCGTTCCGGCGTCGGCGAGCTTGCCGCTGGCCGCCGACAACTTGTCCTCGTCGAGTGATTCAGCCAGCCGGCGCAGGTTTTCCTGTTCCTGCGCCAGATGGGCGGCCAGGCCGCCGTCGGACGACTGCGGACCCAGCGGCATCCCGCTGGAACGGATGGACCGGGTGTGTTCCTTGACCTCGTTGAAATCCTCGAAACCGAGCCGCCGGAATAGCCGGCTCATCGTCGCTTTGGAAACGCCGCTCAGCCTGGCAAGTTCGGCAGCGTTGTAGACGGCGAGGTCGCCAAGGCGGTCCAGGAGCGTGTCTGCCGCCTTCTGTTCCTGGGGGCTCAGCTCCGCATACTGCCGTTCGATTCGTTCATCGATCCTCATGAAACAACCGTCTCACAGCGGGAGCAAAGCGCGAACGGACAGTTGAGGCCCTTCCGGGAGGGGCCTCAACTGTCCGTTCACGCTGCGTGGTGGCCTGCGTGGTGGCTTGTGGGGGTGGCGGGGGAGCGTTAGTGGTCAGATTTCGACGCCGACTCGACCGGAACCTCCTTGCCGTCGCAGTCGATCAGCTTGCCGTCTTCGAAACGGTCGCCGTGGGCCAGGCACTTGAGGTCCTCCTCGCGGACCACGCGGCCGGTGCCCGCCACGAAGACGGACTGGTTCTCCGAGTTGCCGGCCTTGAGGTGGTTGAAGAGCAGGTTCAGCAGGATGGCCATGACGGCAGCCGAGCTGATGCCCGAGTGGAAGATGGTGCCGAACCAGGACGGGAACTTGTCATAGAACGCCGGCGCAGCGATCGGGATCATGCCGAAGCCGATGGACGCCGCAACGATGATCAGGTTCATGTTGTTCTTGTACTCCACTTTGGCAAGTGTCCGGATGCCGCTGGCGGCAACAGTTCCAAAGAGTACGACGCCGGCACCGCCCAGGACGGGAGTCGGCACCGCTGCGACCACGCGGCCCAGAACCGGAAGCAGGCCAAGGATCACCAGGATCAGGCCGCCGGCGCTGACCACGAAGCGGCTCTTGACGCCCGTGATGGCCACCAGGCCCACGTTCTGGGCGAAGGCGCTCTGGGTGAAGGAGTTGAACAGGGGCGAGATGGCGCTGGAGAGCATGTCAGCCCGCAGGCCGTCGCCGATGCGCTTGGAGTCAACCTTGGTGCCCACGATCTCGCCCACGGCAATGATGTCGGCGGAGGTCTCGGTGAGCGTGACCAGGATGACGATCAGCATGGAAATGATCGCGGCGAGCTCGAAGGTGGGCGGACCGAACGCAAACGGGGTGGGGAACGCGACGATTTCACCCTGGCCCACCTTGGAGAAGTCAGCCATGCCGAACACGAACGCGATCCCCGTGCCGAGCACCATGGCCAGCAGGATGGAAAGCCGGGAGATGGCGGCGTTGCCCACCTTGCTGAGCAGCAGCACGATCGCCATGGTGGCCGCGGCCAGGCCGATGTTGGCCATGCTGCCGTAGTTCGGGGCCTTGCTGTTGCCGCCCATGGCCCAGTTGGCCGCAACCGGCATCAGGGTCAGGCCTATTGTGGTGATAACCGTTCCCGTGACCACCGGCGGGAAGAAACGGATGATCTTGGAAAACAGCGGGGTGATGAGCAGGCCGATCAGCGAGGCTGCAATCACGGAGCCAAAGACGGCCTGTATCCCGCCGCCGCCGTGGACGATCGCCACCATGGTGGAAACGCCGGCGAAGGAGACGCCCTGAACCAGCGGGAGCTTGGACCCGAAGAACGGAATGCCGATGGTCTGCAGGATGGTGGCCAGGCCGCCGACGAAAAGGCAGGCGGCAATCAGCAGGCCGATGTCCTGCGAAGACATCCCGGCGGCTGCGCCGATGATCAGCGGCGGGGCGATGATGCCGCCGTACATGGTGAGGACGTGCTGGAAGCCGTAGGCGAATGTGCTTCCGAGGGGCAGCCGCTGGTCTTCGGGTCGGTCGGACTGCTTGCGGCCGGTGGCGGACGGTGCAGCGCCGGATTTCTTCTTGGTGTTCATGGCAGACTTTCTTGGTGTTCATGGCAGACGTCTTTGTCTGGCTAACGGTGTCTGGCTAACAGTTTTGAATCGTTGGTGGTGCCGGGCAACGCGGGCGGCGGGCGGGCCGCGCCGCCCTGGTGGGTGCGCGGCCCGCTACGTGCGGCTTAGCAGAAGCCGGCGATGCCGGACCAGGCGATGTCCGCCGGGGCGGCATCCTCGCGCTGAACCGTGGCCTCGATCAGGCCGTACGGGCGGTCGGCGGCAAAGAAGACCTCGTTGGGGTTGTCGAGGCCAAACGGCGAGAGGTCCACCAGGAAGTGGTGCTTGTTGGGCATCGAGAACTTGATCTCGTCGATCTCGCTGTGTGCTTCCAGGACCTTGGCGCCCATGTCGAACAGGGTCTGCTGCAGGGCGTGGGAGTACTTTTCGGTGAAGCCCTCCAGCAGCAGGCTCTTGACGTCTTCGTAGCTCTTATTGAAGTCCAGCGAGCTGAAGTCCGTGTTGGCGTTGAAGCGCCAGCGGGCGGAAACATCCGTCGCCAGGATGCGGTCCGTGGTTTCCGGCAGGGTGGTGTACTTGTCCCGCGGGTAGCCGACGAAGCCGGACTGGGTGGACTTGAGGACGGTGAGGTCCTTCAGGCCCGAGATGAGGTGCGTTGCCGCGCCGTCGCGGACCAGCACCGCAGTGCGGACTTCCTGGCCTTTGCGCACGAAGGAGTGGTCGTGTTCCGCGCCGTGGGCCTGGATCCGGTCCCAGCTGTAGGACTCGGCTTCCCAGCGACCCCCGCTGACCCAGTCGAAACTGGACGTGAAGTGCTCGCCCAGCCGCAAGAGGAAGGCCTCCGGGGAGCCGACTCCCTCACGGGCAAACGCGTAGATGGTGTTCTTCTGAGTGTCCGTGGCCACGACGTGGCTGTTGTCGCCCTCGAGGTGGGCGGCGGCGAAGTCACCGCGGAGCTGCGAGGTGACGTTCAGGTCTTCGATCTCGTGGCGGTCGGTGTCGCGGGTGATCTTGACGACCCGGACTTCGGCTTTGCCGTACTGGTTCTGGCCGAGGATGATTTTGCTGCTCATGGTCTGTTCCCAACTTCCGTGATGTGGAACCAAGGTTCCATCATTGAAATTAAGCGCGTGTTACACACGCGTTTCTGATGGAGCCGACCCAACAAAAAAGAGCCGGCATCCAATGACGCCAGCTCATTACGACCCTGCCTGCTGCTCCCAGGTTACGTGACCTACGCCACGAGTTGGTTTAAAGCGTAGCCGAGCTTCGCCATGGTGTACATCACTCATTGAAAAATCCGATTGTGACCGGCGGCCTCCTGAACCATTGACGAACTGTCTGGCCGGGCTCTACGCTATTTCACATAGCAAAAGTTATTTTCCATTTTGCGGAAGTTGAGACCGCGACCAACCACCTCGGAGGAGGATCAGATGTACCAGCAGGACACGACGCCGGTTGCACCGGCACAGACGGCGGCACCTTCAGTCCAGGAGTTCTACCTCCCCCTCGGAGGGGGAACAGATCCGGACTTCTACCTGCCCGCAGACCGGGAGCACGTCCCGGGCCGCTTCTCGCGCTGGGTCCACGGCCTGCCGGGTTTCGGCGGCCAACGTTCGTCACGAAGCTGACGACGCGCATCAGGCCCCCGGGCGCCCCGGCCACTCCTTGCCGGCCCATGGGTCGTAATCGGCGATGAGCTCCTCCTGCGGCGGACGCTCCGCTTCGGGGATGTGCTGCAGGTTCACCCGCACCCTGTACCAGAGCGAGCTCGATCCACGCATTCCGTCCACGAGCACGTCGGCGGGGTGCAGGCCCGGGACCAGTTCCGCATGCAGGGTCTTCCACTCGTCGAGCGCCGCTAACGCCTCGGGCTTGGTCCTGGTGCGGGCCACCTCGATGAGCGGCATCACCGACTGCCGGCGGCCGGAGCCGTCACCGCTGCGCGGCGGTTTCTCGGCCGGCCCGAGCTCGGCCGCCAGCGCGAGGAGACCGTCGAGCGTGCCGACCGCATCGTCGATCCCGGCGTGGGGGTCGCCCACCTCCGCGAAGCGCTCGAGCACTGTGGGCACCGTGAACTGTTCGGGGCGGATGGAGCGGACCTCGTCCCACGTCAGTGGCGTCGAGACCCGGGCGTCGGGCAGGGGCCGGATCGAGTACGCGGATGCCACGGTGCGGTCCTTGGCGTTCTGGTTGAAGTCGACGAACACACTCTCGCCGCGCTCCTCCTTCCACCACCGCGCGGTGGCGAGGCCGGGAGCGCGGTTTTCGACCTCGCGGGCGAGGGTCTCGGCGGCGATCCGCACGTCGCGGTACGACCACTGCGGCGCGATGCGCACCAGGATGTGGAGTCCGCGCGACCCGCTCGTCTTCGGCCACCCCACCAGCCCGACGTCGTCAAGCACCTCCCGCGCGACGTAGGCAACGTCGACGATTTGCGACCAGTCGACGCCCGGCATCGGATCAAGGTCCACCCGGAGTTCATCGGGGTGCTCGAGGTCCTCGGCGCGCACGGGATGCGGGTTGAGGTCGAGGCACCCAAGATTCACCACCCACGCCAGGCCGGCGGCGTCCCGGATGACGGCCTCTTCGGCTGACGTTCCGGACGCGTAATGCAGCGTTGCCGTGTCGATGAAGTCAGGGTGGTTTTCCGGCACGCGCTTCTGGAAGAACGGTTCGGCGTCGATGCCCTTCGGGAAGCGCTTGAGCACCATCGGCCGGCCGCCGGCGCCGCGCAGCGCACCGTCCGCGACGGCGAGGTAGTAGCGCACCAGGTCGAGCTTCGTCAGCCCGGGCTCGGGGAAAACCACCTTGTCCGGACTCGAGATGCGCACCTCGGTGCCGTCAATGGTGAGGATCTCGGCCGGGGTCTTCGACGGGCTCATTCCGCCACGCTAGCAACGATCGGATGCCGCAGCCAGACCCGCCGGCGCCGCCGGCTCAGCCGTTCGGCGCCGCCGGCCGCAGCCAGAACCGCCGGCTCAGCCGTTCACCCGCCTAGCCGTTCACCAGCTTCCGGGCCGCGGCCGAGTGCTCCGCGATCAACCCGGCAACATCCAGCCCCGGAATCTGCCCGTCCACTACGCGCCACTGCCCGCCCACCATCACGCGGTCGGCCCGGTCCGCGCCGCAGAGCAGGAGCGCTGCGAGGGGATCGTGGCTGCCGGAGAACCGCAGGTCATCGAGCCTGAACAGGGCAAGGTCCGCCTGCATTCCGGGTGCCAGCTGCCCAAGATCGGAGCGCCCCAGTGCCGCCGCCGACCCCCGCGTCGCCCAGCCGAGCGCCCGCTCCACCGGCACCTGCGCCCCGTAGCGCAGCCGCTGCAGGTACAGCGCCTGCCGCGCCTCGAGGATCATGTTCGAGGCATCGTTCGACGCCGATCCGTCCACTCCCAGCCCCACGGGCACGCCCGCGTCCTCCAGTTCCAGCACGCGGGCAGTGCCCGAAGCCAGCCGCATGTTGGAGGTGGGGCAATGTGCGACGGCGGTGCCCGCGGCTCCCAGCGCGGCGATCTCGGCATCGCTGAAATGGATGCCGTGGCCCAGCCAGGTCCGGCTGCCCAGCCAGCCCACACTCTCCAGGTACTCCACCGTGCGCAAGCCGAACATCTCCCGGCAGAAGTCCTCCTCGTCCAGGGTTTCGGCCAGGTGTGTGTGCAGCCGGACGTCATGCCTGTCCGCCAAAACCGCGCTTTCGGCCATGATCTCCTTGGTCACGGAAAACGGCGAACACGGTGCCAAGGCGATCTGGATGACGGCACCGTCGCCGCGCTCGTGGTACTCGCGGATGAGCCGTTCGCTGTCCGCCAGGATCACGTCCGGCGGCTGGACGGTGGACTGCGGCGGCAGCCCGCCGTCGTCCTCCCCGAGCGTCATGGAACCGCGGGTGAGCGTTGCCCGCATTCCCAGCTCCCGCACGGCGCGGACCTCGATGTCGACGGCGTCCTCCATGCCGGCGGGGAAGAGGTAGTGGTGGTCCGCCGCGGTGGTGCAGCCGGAGAGCAGCAGTTCCGCGAGGGCGACCGTGGTGGCCAGCTCCAGGTCCCGCGGCGTCAGCCGCGCCCAGACCGGGTACAGGTTCTGCAACCACGGGAACAGCGGGACGTTGGCCACCGGACCCCAGGCGCGCGTCAGCGTTTGGTAAAAGTGGTGGTGGGTATTGATCAGGCCGGGCAGCAGGACGTGGCTGCCGGCGTCGAACGTTTCCTGGCAGGGTGCGGACGGCAGCTGGCCGGCGGCGAGCACTTCCGCAATGACGCCGCCGCTCACCACGATGCCGCCGGCGGCGTCCAGCGTGTTCGCGGTGAACGCCGCGAGCGGATTACGGATCCAGAGCCGGGAATCGGCAGGGTGGTTGGTCATGGGGCGGGCTCCTGTCTGAGCGTGCGGACGAAATGCCAGCTCAGTGAGGGCCTGTCTGCTGATCCAGGCATCCCGGCGGGTGCGAACGGGGCGCCGGTTGGGCATCAGCGTAGGACGGCGGGAAGTGCCGCGTCAACGCACCTGTTTGTGACGGCCCGCGGCGCCACATGGGTAACCCGAATTTCACATCACGAAATTAACTTTCCGAAAACCTATGGCGCAGCTCACGTTCCGGTGCTAGTCTCGATTCTGCCAAAGGCGGGCCCCCGGACACCGGGGAGGCTATCTACCAGGCGCAACTTAACCTTCAAAAGCACATGCTGAAGCCTGGTAACCGTCGCATCTGGCCCTTTCGTTCCACCTCGGCGTACCGGCTTCCCGGCAAAAGGGAGTCGCATCATGAGTACCACCGTCACGGCCCAGGAATTCCTGGCCAGATCCATCGAGTTGGCCACTGCCAACGTCCTCAACAGCGGCGGGCCGTTCGGGGCCGTCATTGTCACCGCAGACGGACAAGCGTTCGACGGCGTCAATCGCGTCACCGCCACGAACGACCCCACAGCCCACGCCGAAGTCACGGCCATCCGCCGCGCGTGCAGCGAACTCGGCACGTTCGACCTCACCGGAGCCACCCTGTATACCAGCTGCGAGCCGTGCCCCATGTGCCTGGCCTCGGCGCTGTGGGCCCGCGTGGAGCGCGTGGTGTTCGCGGCGGACCGGCACGACGCCGCCTCCGTGGGTTTCGACGACGCAGTCTTCTACGAATACTTCGAAAACGACCAGCGTGATGCGCTGATGCCCGTGGCCCGGCTGGAGCTCGAGGATCCGCAGGCTCCTCCGGTCCTCGAACCGTTTACCACCTGGAACACGCTCGACTCCAGGATTGACTACTAGGGCCGGTGGCTGAGATGACAATCCTGGACACTACTTCCGAAGGGCATCCGCAGCACGGCGGGCAACAGCAGCCGGCACCCCCCAGGCGCCCCCAGCCGTCGAATGCTTTCCTGGACCGCTTCTTCGAGATCACCAAGCGCGGTTCCACCGTGGCCCGCGAGGTCCGCGGCGGCCTGGTCACCTTCTTCACCATGGCCTACATCGTCATCCTGAACCCGCTGATCCTGGGCGGCTTCAGCGCGGACAACGCCCCCACCGACGTTGCCGGGGGCTGGCTGTCCGCCGCCCAGGTGGGCGCCGTCACCGGCCTCACCGCCGGCGTCATGACCATCCTTTTCGGCCTGATCGCCAACCTGCCCTTCGGACTGGCGGCAGGCCTGGGGATCAACTCTTTCCTGGCCGTGGCCGTCATCCAGGAAGTCACCTGGGCCGAGGCCATGGGCCTGGTGGTCATCAACGGCATCCTGATCGTCCTCTTCGGCGTCACCGGCGCCCGGACCGCCATCTTCCGGGCCGTCCCGAAGGAGCTCAAGGCCGCCATCACGGTGGGCATCGGGCTGTTCATCGCCTTCATCGGGTTCGTGGATTCCGGCTTTGTCCGGGCCACCACCGCGGGCCCTCCGGTCCAGCTGGGTGACAACGGATCCATCACCTCGGTCCCCACCCTGGTGTTCATTGTGGGCCTGCTGGTCATGGGCGTCCTCGTGGCCCGCAAGGTGCAGGGCGGGCTGCTGATCGGCATCGTGGCCACCACCGTGCTGGCCGCAGTGGTGGAGGCAATCATGAAGATCGGACCGGGCAGCGCGGCCAACCCCGGCGGCTGGCACCTGAACACGCCTGTCCTCTCCGGCCAGCTGGTGTCCGCCCCGGACCTCTCCCTGGTGGGTCAGTTCGACCTGTTCGGCGCCTTCGGCCGGATTGGCGGGCTCGCTGCCACCATGCTGGTGTTCACTTTGGTGTTCACCAACTTCTTCGACGCCATGGGCACCATGACCGGCCTGGCCAGGAGCGCCGGTGTGGCGCACAAGGACGGCACCTTCCCGCGGCTGAAGTCGGCCTTCATTGTCGAAGGCCTGGGAGCCGTGGCCGGCGGTGCAACGTCAGGTTCTTCGAACACGGTGTACATTGACTCCGCCGCGGGCATCGGGGAAGGCGCCCGCACCGGACTGGCTTCCGTGGTCACCGGCGTGCTGTTCCTGGGCTCGATGTTCCTGACCCCGCTCACGTCAGTGGTGCCGCTGGAAGTGGCCGCCGCAGCGCTGGTGGTGGTGGGTGCGATGATGATGGCCCAGATCCGCGAGATCAAGTTCAGCAAGTTCTCCGTGGCACTGCCGGCCTTCCTGACCATCGTCACCATGCCGCTGAGCTACTCCATCGCCAACGGCATCGGCGTGGGCTTCATCTCCTGGGCGGTCATCAGTGCCTGCTCCGGCAAGATCCGGAAGGTGCACCCGCTGATGTGGGTGGTTACTGCCGGCTTCCTGGTGTACTTCGCCCGCGGTCCCATCAACGCCCTACTGGGCGCGTAGGTACCCCGCGTAGGGACCACACAGACCGGACCGGGGCTGGCAGATGGGGCCGGCCCCGGTCCACCAAACTGATGATCCACCAAACTGCAACGCAACTGACGCAGGCGCTACAACGGCCGGTGCTTCCCCCGGCGCAGGATAGGAACGAGAATATGGACACCATCGCCGCACAGGACAAGGGAGTGCAGCAATGTTGGATCTGATGCCGTCACTGAGGGAATGGCAGCCCGCCGTCACCGGCCGGCGCTGTGCCGTAGCCACCGTCGTGGGCGCCGGCGGATCCGTGCCGAGGCCGCTGGGCACGTCCATGCTTGTGTCCGAAGCCGGTGACGTCCTGGGCAGCCTGTCCGGCGGCTGCGTTGAAGGCGCCGTCGTGGAGGCGGCGCTGGCGGCAATGCACGACGGCGGCACGCGCCGTGAGTTTTTTGGCTACAGCGCCGAGGACGCGTTCGCCGTCGGGCTCACCTGCGGCGGGGAGTTGGAAGTCCATATCGAGCCGCTGGGAACGGCGCCCGGGGGGCTCCGGCTGGAGAACCTGCGGGCCCTTGCAGGGAACGGACCTGCCAGCGCCCTCGCGCTGATCCGGCGGGTGGACGCAAACGGGGGCGGCGCCGTCGTGATCCCGGACCCGGCAAACTTCAGCATGGAACAATCCGTGCGGCAGTCCGCGGAACTTGCGGCGCTGCTGCGCGTGCCTGAGCTGTCGACGCGCGCGGCGGCACGCCTGCTGCGGGCGGCGGCCGCCCAGCTGGAACCGCTGCTGCGCGGTGGCCGGACCGGGCTGGTGCGGCTTGCCCCGCCGGAGGGCTGCCTCTCCGGCGCGGATGTGCCACAAAGCGCCGGGACCGGCACAGGAACCGTCCCAGACACCAGCCCGGAGCCCATCACCCTGCTCGTGGAGAGCCGGCTGCCGCCGGCCCGCCTGCTGATCTTCGGTGCCAACGACTTCGGCGCCGCCCTGCTGCCCGCCGCCCAGCTGCTGGGCTACCACGTGACCCTGTGCGACGCCCGCCCGGCCTTCGCAAGCCAGGCACGGTTCGCCGGAGCGGATCAGGTGGTCACCGCCTGGCCGCACCGCTACCTGGCGGAGGAAGCCGCGGCCGGGCGGATCGACTCCCGGACCGTGGCCTGCGTCCTGACCCACGACCCCAAGTTCGACATCCCCCTGCTGCAGACGGCGCTGGGCCTGGACCTGGCTTATGTGGGCGCGATGGGCTCGCGGCGCAGCCACCGCCAGCGCGTCGATTCGCTGCTTGCCGCCGGAGTCAGCGCCGAAGACCTGTCCCGGCTGCATTCGCCCATTGGGCTGGATCTTGGCGCAGTCACGCCAGCCGAAGTGGCGGTGTCCATCACGGCCGAACTCGTGGCCAGCCGCAGCCGCGGCGCGGGCGCCTCGGTGCAGGCCGCTTCGCTGAAGGACGGCACGGGTCCTCTTCACGGCGCAGGCCCCATTCACACGGGTACAACTCAGAACGTCAACACAGCGCAACACCAGGAGACTCCATGGACATGAACACCATCGAGGCCGTGGTCCGTACCGAGGATCCGGCCGAATGGCGCGACGGCGATGCCTGGCTTGCCGGCGGAACGGTCCTCTTCTCCTACGGGAGCCTGGCGTTCGGCAAGGAGCCGCTCCGGCGGCTGCTGGACCTCGGCGCCGCCGGCTGGCCCGCCGTCACACTGACAGATGACGGCATCGAGCTTGCGGCCACCTGCACCGTGGCGGAGCTCTATGCGCTGCCGGAGTCGGACGCTCTGGCGGCCTTCGCCGGCGGGGAACGTGCAGCCGCCTGGCCCGCCCTGGACCTCGTCCGCCCCTGCTGCGATTCCTTCGTAGCCTCCTTCAAAGTCTGGAATATGTCCACCGTTGGCGGCAACCTGTGCACCTCCCTGCCCGCCGGTCCCATGATTTCGCTTTGCGCGGCCCTCGACGGCCAGGCAACTGTCCTTGGCCCGGGCGGTGCGGCCCGCACCGTGCCGGTGGCGGACTTCGTCACGGGGGACGGCAAAAACTGCCTGGCCCCCGGCGAGCTCCTGCGCAGCATCCACCTCCCGGCACGTGCACTGGCCGCCAGGGTGGCGTTCCGTCGGCTGTCGCTCAGCAACCTGGGACGGTCCGGGGTGCTCCTGATCGGAAGGCTCGACGCCGACGGCACCCTGGTCCTCACCGTCACCGCCGCCACCAGGCGACCCGTACAGCTGCGCTTTCGGGCTCCGACGGGGGATGACCGGTCCGGCGCCCCGACGTCGGCAGCTGCCCTCGTTGACGCACTCGACGCCGCCATCCCGGCAGGGCTCTACCACGACGACATCCACGGCCTGCCCGCCTGGCGGAAAGACATGACGTACCGGCTGGCGGAGGAAATCCGGGCCGAACTGGCAGCCCCGGCCGGGGATCCGCCGGCCCGCGTCTCCGGGGATTTCTGGCCGCCGCAGCGAAAAACACCCCGGCAAGGTCCACCTCAGCACACAGCCACACCGCAGGCTTCGCCTCAGCAGGAAGGGGCCTGAGCATGGCCAACGAGACCACCCGCACCATTGAAATCAACGGGGTGCCGGCTGCCGCCGAGCCGCGCCCCGGCCAGTGCCTGCGCACATTCCTGCGCGAGCAGGGCAACTTCGGCGTCAAGAAGGGCTGCGACGGCGGCGACTGCGGTGCCTGCACGGTCCATGTGGACGGCACTCCCGTGCACAGCTGCATTTACCCGGCCGTGCGGGCGGAAGGGCACGCCGTCACCACCGTCGAGGGCCTGGCCGGGACAGCATCCGACGCCGGCACCCTCCACCCGATGCAGCAGCAGTTCCTGGACCGGCAGGGATTCCAGTGCGGATTCTGCACCGCCGGCATGGTGATGACGGCCGCCACGTTCACGGAGGAGCAGAAGGAAAACCTGCCCCGGAACCTGAAGGGAAACCTTTGCCGCTGCACCGGGTACCGGGCCATCGACGATGCCGTCTGCGGCCGCGAAGGACACCCGGACCCGAAGGGCCCCGGGTCGGGCATCGCCGGTGAAGGGCAGCCCGAACCGAAGCCAGGCCAGCTGGGTGACGACGTTCCCGCCCCCGCCAGCTTCGCCGTCGTGACGGGCAAGGCCCGTTACACCCTGGATGTGCCCGCGGAGGAACTCCCCGGCTTGCTGCATTTGAAGCTCGCACGGTCGCCGCACGCCCACGCGCGGGTGATCTCCATTGACTCAACCGCGGCCCTCCGGGTCCCCGGCGTGGTGGCCGTTTTCACCCACGAGGATGCCCCGGCACAGCTGTTCTCCACCGCCCAGCACGAGCTCTACACCGACGATCCGGATGACACCCGCGTCCTGGACGACGTCGTGCGGTTCACCGGACAGAAGGTCGCCGCCGTCGTCGCCGATTCCGTGGCGGCGGCGGAGGCGGGCGTGCGTGCGCTCAAGGTCGAATATGAGGTGCTGGACGCCGTCTTCACCCCGGAGGACGCGATGCGGCCCGGTGCCCCTTCGGTCCACGGCGGGAAGGACGCAGCCACGGCGCGCATCAGCCGGCCCGAACAGAACGTTGTGGCGGAGCTGCATTCGGAACTGGGCAGCGTAGCCGAAGGGTTTGCCGAGGCCGACTTCATCCATGAACAGACCTACCGGACCCACCGGGTGCAGCATACTGCGCTGGAAACGCACGCCGCGATCGCTTCGGTCGACGACGACGGCCGGCTCCAGGTCCGCACCTCCAGCCAGGTCCCGTTCCTGGTCCGGCGCACCCTCGCACGGGTCTTTGACCTGCCGGAGGAGCAGATCCGGGTGGTGGCCGGACGGGTGGGAGGCGGCTTCGGCGGCAAGCAGGAGGTGCTCACCGAGGACGTCGTGGCCCTCGCCGCGCTGAGACTGAACCGCCCCGTGCAGCTCGAATTCACCCGGACGGAACAGTTCACGGCCGCCACCACCAGGCACCCGTTCACCATCCACCTCAAGGCCGGTGCCAGCAAGGACGGCCGGCTCACGGCGCTGCAGCTGGACGTGCTCACCAACACCGGCGCCTACGGCAACCACGCCCCGGGCGTGATGTTCCACGGCTGCGGCGAATCCCTCGGCGTGTACAAGTGCGCCAATAAGAAGGTGGACGCCCACGCGGTCTACACCAACACGGTGCCGTCCGGGGCGTTCCGGGGCTACGGGCTGAGCCAGATGATCTTCGCCATCGAGTCGGGCATCGACGAGCTCGCCACCGGGATCGGGATGGATCCGCTGGAGTTCCGCCGCCGCAACATGGTCCTCGAAGGTGACGACATGCTCTCTACCCACTCCGAGCCGGAAGAGGATGTGCACTACGGGAGCTACGGGCTGGACCAGTGCACCAGCCTGGTGCAGGACGCCCTTGCACGCGGGCTCGAGCGGTACCGCGCGGCGGGGCTGGATGACCTCGGCCCGGACTGGGTCACGGGGGAGGGAACGGCGCTGTCCATGATCGACACCGTCCCGCCGCGGGGCCACTTCGCCCACTCCAGGCTCCGGCTCCTTCCGGACGGAACGTACGCCGCCGACGTCGGGACCGCCGAATTCGGCAACGGCACCACCACCGTCCACGCGCAGCTCGCGGCCACCGCGCTGTCCACGAAGGCGGGGCGCGTCACGGTGCGGCAGTCGGACACGGACCTGGTGCAGCACGATACCGGCGCGTTCGGCTCGGCCGGCACCGTAGTGGCAGGGAAGGCCACCCTGGCCGCGGCGGAAGAGCTCGCTATCCGGATCCGGGCGTTCGCCGCCGGCATCCGCCAGGTGCAGTCCTCCGGCTGCGTGCTGGAGGAGGACGCCGTCGTCTGCGAAGGAACCCGGGTCCCGCTGACGGAAATTTTCGACGCCGCCGAGCAGGCCGGCGTCGAGCTTGCCACCGAAGGTCACTGGGGCGGGACGCCGAGATCGGTGGCGTTCAACGTCCAGGGCTTCCGGGTGGCGGTCAATACGGGAACCGGCGAGCTGAAGATCCTGCAGAGTGTCCAGGCCGCGGACGCCGGAGTGGTGGTCAACCCGCGGCAGTGCCGCGGGCAGATCGAAGGCGGGATCGCGCAGGCCCTCGGCGCCGCGCTGTACGAGGAAGTGAGGGTGGACGACGGCGGAAAGGTCACCACGGACATCCTGCGGCAGTACCACATCCCCACCTTCGCGGACGTGCCCCGCAGCGAGGTGTACTTCGCCGAAACCAGCGACAAACTGGGCCCGTTGGGGGCGAAGTCAATGAGCGAAAGCCCCTTCAACCCGGTGGCGCCGGCGCTCGCCAATGCCATCCGGAACGCCACGGGCGTGCGGTTCGCAGAGCTGCCCATCGCACGGGACAAGATCTACCTTGGACTGAAGGAGGCGGGGCTCGCCTCTCACCTTGAGAGCGCTAACGGCCTATAGTCGGATGATGGAAAAGCGAATGTTGGGCAAGACCGGACGGAACGTCTCCATCGTCGGACTGGGGACCTGGCAGCTTGGCGCGGACTGGGGCAACGTGGACCCCGCGCAGGCGCAGGCCATCCTGGCGGCGTCCGTGGAAGAGGGCGTCACGTTCTTCGACACCGCGGACGTCTACGGCGACGGGCGCAGCGAGCAGGCCATCGGCGCTTTCCTGGCGGACAACCCGGGGCTGGACATCACGGTGGCCACCAAGATGGGCCGCCGGGTGGAGCAGCGGCCGGAGAACTACACCCTCGCCAACTTCCGCGCGTGGACGGACCGGTCCCGGCGCAACCTGGGCGCTGAGCAGCTGGACCTGGTCCAGCTGCACTGCCCGCCCACCGCCGTGTACAGCAACGCCGAGGTCTACGATGCGCTGGATACCCTCGTGGCGGAGGGCGTCATCCGGAACTACGGCGTCAGCGTGGAACGGACGGACGAAGCCCTCGAAGCCATGCGCCCTGACGGCACGGCCACCGTGCAGATCATCCTCAACGCGTTCCGGCTCAAGCCGCTGGACGAAGTGCTGCCTGCGGCGGAGGCTGCCGGGGTGGGCATCATCGCCCGCGTCCCGCTTGCCTCGGGGCTGCTCTCCGGGAAGTACACCTCCGACACCGCCTTCGCGGCGGACGACCACCGGAACTACAACCGCACCGGCTCGTCGTTCGACGTGGGGGAGACCTTCTCCGGAGTGGATTATGAGCAGGGACTCAAAGCGGTGGCCGAGTTCGAGGAACTGGTGCCCGACGGCGTCAGCACCGCCCAGGCGGCCATCGCCTGGATCGCGGCGCAGGACGGCGTCAGCACGGTGATCCCGGGTGCGCGGAACGTGGAGCAGGCCCGCTCCAACGCCGCGGCCGCGGCGGTCAGCGGCATCGACGCAACGTTCGACGTCGGGGTCCACGAAATTTACGACCGCTACTTCCGCGAATCGATCCACCCGCGCTGGTAAGGGGCTGCTGCCCGCCCGCGCAGATGAGTCGGCGCTGGTTAGGCGGGATGCGGCCGGCTAGTCAGCCGGATACCACACCCGCTTTCCTTCAACGCGTGCGAAGGAGGTCAGGGTGTGGGGTTTGGCGGACTTTTCGGTCATGATGTCCAGCACGTTGGCGTTCCGGACCAGGAGGGCGTCTCCTATCAGTGAGCGGTGGCAGCGCCAGGGGACGGCTTCCGCGCACATGATCGCCGCATTGTTGGTCCGCCCGCGTTCCATCAGCTGATCGATGGCAGCGGAAAACTCCTCGGTCTGCATATAGTCCGCGTACCCCCGGAAGGACGCGTTCCGCCAGGCGCCGTTGGGGCTGTCCTTTCGCGCGTGCCGCAGGCCGCCGAGGGATTCCATCCGCCGGTAGGTGATCCCGGCGTCGCGCACGCTCACCGCCAGGGCGTCCGCGTTGAACTGCGGATTGTGCCGGGACTTGGGAACGGTGCGCACATCGATCAGCTTCCTGACGCCGTGGGCTTTCAGGAGGCCGATGAATTCGTCGATGGGATGAGTGGAGTGCCCAATCGTGAAGATGGTCATGTCCGCCATGCCCCAATGCTAAGGTGCGGGCGCGGGCACGGGCCGCTCCGGATATTCTGGTTGCCCGACGAGCTGCCACGGGAAGCGGGTAGGGAATGGGTTCATCCTCCATCGAGGGCTTTGTTGACCGGCTCGCGGCTGTGGCAACTGGACCGGGGTGCAACAACTTCTTTGATCACGCCGTCCCGGGAAATGCGCACCGCCGGCGGAACCTGGGCATCTACCTGCAGGAAATGCTGGACCGCTCCCCGAAAGTGCTGCTGGTGGGGGAGGCCCCCGGTTTCCGGGGCATGCGGATCACCGGCGTTCCCTTCACCAACCGCACCATGCTTGAGGGGCCGGCCAACAGCTTCGGTCTGTTCGGGCCGGGGAAGGGCTATGTGCTGCCGGCGGAGGCTGCGGGAGTCGCAGCCGAGCCCACCGCAACCGTGATGTGGGAAGTGCTGGCCGAACTCGAATTCCTTCCCGTGCTGTGGAGCGCCTGTCCTTGGCACACCCATGTGCCGGGGAGGCCGCTGTCCAACCGCACTCCGAAGCCGGCCGAAGCAGCCCTCGGAACTCCGTTCTGGCAGGCGCTGACGGAACTTTTTCCCGTTGAAACTGTGGTGGCCGTGGGCAACGTGGCGCACCGCAGCCTGCAGCGGAGCGGCCTGGACGTGCCCAAGATCAGGCATCCGGCCCATGGCGGCCGGTCCGGTTTCAAGCGGGGACTGGAGGAGCTGATCTCGGCCGGGATGAAACCCTGAGCCGTTACTGGCCTGTGCCGTTACTCGAGCAGCCGCAGCTGGTCCGGCGTATCCAGGTCGTCGCCGCCGGACTGGTCGGTGCAGTCCACCAGGTCGATGAGATCGGGGTGGGCCTGGAGGAAAAGCCGCGCACCGGCGTCGCCCGTTGCCGATTCCGCCGCCTGCTCACGCAGGGTGGCGTCCAGCAGCAGCGGGTGGCCCCGCCGGAGCGAGCCGTCCGGTCCGCGGTAGGCGGCGGACGTCACCCGGCCCGGCCGGTGCGCTGCCAGCAGCCGCGCCACTGTTTGCGGGGTCAGGCCGGGCTGGTCCACGAGCGCGACGAGCACGTGGTCCCCCGTTGGTGCGGCCGCTACTCCCGCCCGGAACGAGCCGCCCATGCCGTCCTGCCACTCCGGGTTCCGGATGACCGTGTGGCGCGTCAGGTCGGCGGTTTCAGCCACCCTGCCCGCCTCGGCCCCGAGGACCACCACGACGTCGCGGCATCCGCCGTCGAGCAGCACCCCGGCGAGCACTTCCACCAGGGTGCTGCCGCGGAACGGCAGCAGGGCCTTGGGCCCGAGCCCCAGACGGGACCCGGAACCGGCGGCGAGCAGCACCGCCGTCGTACTCCGCTCCAGTGAGTCAGCCATCGTCCCAGCCTATTACCAGGCCTCCCTCCTCCCCACAGGATTTTTTGTCCAGATAATGCGACTTGGAAGCCCTTTTGGGGCCATTATCTGGACAAAAACTCCACTTCTGGGTGGGTTCGGGTTAGGCGTCGCCGCCCGCTCCGCCGGTGGTGCCGGCGTTCACGTCCAGGAGTTTGTAGCGGTCCATGGCGTACGACGGCGCGCCCTCCTCTACGTCGCCCCTTGCCGCGAGCAGCTGAAGCGTCTTCACCACGATGGAGTGGGTGTCGTTCTTGAAGAAGCGGCGGGCTGCGGCGCGGGTGTCGGAGAAGCCGAAGCCGTCCGCGCCGAGGGAGGCGAACTCGTTCGGGAGGAACTGGCGGATCTGGTCCGGGACGGCCTTCATGTAGTCCGAGACCGCCACGACGGGGCCCTCCGCATCGGCCAACTGCCGGACCACAAACGGGATCCGGGCCGGTTCGCCGGGGTGGAGGAACGCTTCCTCCTCGGCGGCGAGGCCGTCGCGGCGGAGTTCGTTCCAGGACGTGACGGACCAGACGTCCGCGGAGACGCCCCAGTCCTCGGCCAGGAGCCGCTGGGCCTCCAGCGCCCAGGGCACCGAAACGCCCGAGGCCAGGATCTGGCTCTTGGGACCTTCCACGCCCGACGCCGACACCCGGTAGATGCCTCTCAGCACACCGTTGACATCGAGGTTCTCGGGTTCCTTGGGCTGGGTGATGGGTTCGTTGTAGACCGTGATGTAGTACATCAGGTTGCGGTCGGTCGAATCCGGCCCGTACATGCGCTCGATGCCGTCGCGGATGATGTGGCCCATTTCGTAGCCGTAGGCGGGGTCGTAGGTGACCACTGCCGGGTTGGTGGCGGCGAGGATGGGGGAGTGGCCGTCGGCGTGCTGGAGGCCTTCGCCGGTGAGGGTGGTCCGTCCTGCGGTGGCGCCGATGATGAAGCCGCGGGTCATTTGGTCCGCTGCTGCCCAGAAGGCGTCGCCGGTGCGCTGGAAGCCGAACATGGAGTAGAACACGTAGACCGGGATCAGCGGTACGCCGTGGGTGGCGTAGGCGGTGCCGGCGGCGGTGAAGGCTGCGACGGCGCCGGCTTCGTTGATGCCGGGGTGGATCAGCTGGCCCTGGGCGGATTCCTTGTAGGCCAGGACCAGGTCCCGGTCCACGGACAGGTAGTTCTGGCCGCCCGGGTTGTAGATCTTCGCCGTGGGGAAGAACGCATCCATGCCGAAGGTCCGTGATTCGTCCGGCACGATGGGAACGACCCGGTGCCCGAACTTCTTGTCGCGGAGCAGGTCCTTCAGGAGCCGCACGAACGCCATGGTGGTGGCCGCCTGCTGCTTCCCCGTTCCCCGCTTGGCCACGTCGAATGTCTTGGCTTCGGGCAGCTCAATAGCGGGGTGGTTGGGCCGGCGCTCAGGCGCGTAGCCGCCGAGTGCCGCGCGGCGCTCAAGGAGGTAGGCGATCTCGGGAGCGTCTGCTCCGGGGTGGAAGTACGGCGGGCTGTAAGGATCCTCCTCCAACCGGGCATCCGGAATCGGAATCCTCAAGTAGTCCCTGAATTCCTTCAGGTCCTCCAGGGTGAGTTTTTTCATCTGGTGGGTGGCGTTGCGGCCTTCGAAGTGCGGGCCGAGGCCGTAGCCCTTGAC
>NZ_JBBLYW010000052.1:0-119799 GCF_037911235.1 Arthrobacter oryzae | reverse complement strand
GTTCTTTTGCCGGAACTAAACGCCCAGGAACTCCGTTGCTGCCTGCTTGAACGCCCTGCTGGTGATCACATTGCTGTGGTTGCGGCCCGGAATCAGTAGTTGCTCCACGAGCGCCCCTGTTTTGGCCCCCAGTTCAGCGAGCTCGGGCATGGTTGCGGCGCGGTCGTCCTTCTCACCGGCCACGAGCAGCATGGGCATATGCGGGACGGCTTCGGCCGGGTCGAAGGGCTCACCCTTGATCGCTTCCACCAGCGACAGCAGCGCAAAGACATTGTTGCTGGGCAGCCCCAGGGCCATCTTCAGCAGGCCGGCCGTGGACTCGTCCGCGATGGGCGTGCCGTCCGCCAGGTATCGTTGGGCGGCCACCAGGTCAAAGGCCGCCAACGGGTCCGCGATGTTGGGTCCGCCAAGCACCAGCCGGTGAACCAGCTCCGGCTGGGTGGCGCCGAATTCCCAGGCGAGGCGGGACCCCAGGGAATAGCCGATCACATCGACCCCGCTGGCGGGATCGCCGTCCCGCAAAGGACGGACGCCGGCGTCGAACGCCACCTGCAGGAGGTCCGCGCGGATCCTGCTGGGGCTGTACGAGTCCATGTCTTCCGGGGCGCCGCTGCGGCCGTGTCCGGGGAGGTCCACGGTGATGACGCGGCGGCCGGCTTCCAGCAGCGCGGCCAGCCAACCGGTGTCCTGCCAGTTGAGCTTGGTGGAGGAGGAAAATCCGTGCAGCAGCAGGACGGGCCGAAGGCCGGCGTCGGTTTCCGGCTCGTGCACCTCCACGTAAAGCTGGGGGTCGGTGCCCTCCACAGTGTGGTGGTGCTGCTCGCCGGTGTGCCTGCCGCTCATGGTGTCAGTCCTCATCAAGTACGGCGCTCAGGCGGACCCGGCGCTTCGGTGCCTCTTCCTTCGGGACCGTGCCTACGATGCCGGCAGTGTTGTCCGGCACCTCAAACACAATCAGGGGCTCGCCGACATTGATCTTGTCACCGGGCCCGCCGTGGATACGCACCACTTTACCTGCCTGCGGACTGGGCAGTTCAACAGCGGATTTGGTGGTTTCAACCTCGACGAGGGGCTGGTTCCGTTCCACCTGGTCGCCGGGCGAAACCAGCCATTCCAGCACGGTCGCCTCGATCAGGCCCTCGCCGAGGTCGGGAAGCGGGAAGGAAATTTCAGCCACGGCGGTACTCCAATACTCGCTGGATGCCAAAGAGGATCCGGTCAATGTTCGGGATGTATTCGTCCTCAAGGTCGCCGGAAGGATACGGGACGTCGAAGCCGGTGATGCGCTCCACGGGAGCCTTGAGGGTGTCGAAGCATGCCTGCGTAATCAGCTGGGCCACTTCGGCGCCAAGCCCGGAAGTCAGCGGCGCTTCATGGACGACGACGGCGCGACGCGTCTTCCGCACGGACGCGGCCAAGGCGGCTTCGTCGATCGGCTTGAGCCAGCGAAGGTCCAGGACCTCAACGTCGATTCCGTCCTCGGCAGCCAGCTCTGCCACCTGCAGGCAGCGCGCCACCATGGCGCCCCATGCGATGAGGGTGAGGTGCCGGCCTTCACGCATGACCTTCGCACCGGTGGGGGAGCCGCCGTCGGCATCGTGGCTGGCGACGTCGACCTCGCCCTTCTGCCAATAACGGGACTTCGGCTCCATGAAGATCACCGGGTCCGGCCGCGTGGCGGCGTATTTGAGCAGGTGGTAGGCCTCATGCGGGTTCGACGGCGAGACAACCTTCAGGCCCGGTACGTGGGCGAACAGCGCCTCGAGGCTTTCGCCATGGTGCTCGGGGGCGCGTATGCCGCCGAAGCTGGGAACCCGCAGCGTGACGGGCATCGGCATGGTGCCGCGGCTGCGGTAGTTCATCCGGGCTATCTGGCAGACGATCTGGTTGATCGCAGGATAGGCGAAGCCGTCGAACTGGACCTCGGGGATCGGGTGGAAGCCGGCCATCGCCAGGCCCACGGACATGCCCAGGATGCCGGACTCGGCAAGCGGGGTGTCGAACACCCTGCCGGTGCCATACTTCGCCTGGAGCCCGTCCGTTACGCGGAACACGCCGCCCAGCCGTCCGCAGTCCTCACCGAAGACCAGCGCCTTGGGGTTTTCGGCAAGCACCTCGTCGAGGGCCCGGTTCAGGGCCTGCTGCATGGAAAGCTGTTCAACTCCGTGGCGTGGAGTACGGTCGGCCATGGCGGCCCCGCTTTCTAGGATGGCGTTAGACATGTTCGGACTCCTCGCGCCAGCTGGCTGCCTGGGCCTGCAGCGCAGGCGTGGTTTCCTGGAAGACCAGGTCGAACATTTCGGTGCCTGGGCGGGAACCCAGCGCCTGGATGCCGGTGCGGATGTGATCTTCTTCAGCTTTGGCGGCCGCCAGGGTTTCGGCGAAGAAGGCCTCGTCGGCGACCCCGTCGGCGAGCAGACGCTTCCGGAAACGCTCAAGCGGGTCTTCCCCGGCGTCGTCGCGCTCTTCGTTGAGCGAACGGTACCGGCCCGGATCATCGGAAGTGGAGTGCGGGCCGCGGCGGTAGGTCATGGCCTCGATGAGTGCCGGGCCGTTGCCGGCCCGGGCGTGCGCGAAAGCTCGCCGGGTCGCCTCGACGACGGCAACGACGTCGTTCCCGTCGATCCGCAGGGCCGGGATGCCGTAGCCGGCGGCGCGGGCCGCCACGGAGCCGCCGGCTACCTGGCGTTCCGTTGGGACCGAGATGGCCCAGCCGTTGTTTTGGACGAAAAAGACGACAGGAGCCTTCATGACTGCCGCGAAGTTCATGGCCTCATGGATATCACCCTGGGACGACGCGCCGTCGCCGAAGTACGTCATGGCCACGCCGTCCTTCTGATCCAGCGTCTGCCCGTGCGCCCAGCCCACGGCGTGGAGCACCGACCCGCCTACCACGGCCTGGATCGGAGCCAGCCGGGATTCCAGCGGGTTGTAGAGTCCGCTGTGCCAGGTGGCCTTGTGGGTGGACATGTACGCCACCATGTCCACTCCCATGGCCCGGGCCACCCCCATTTCGCGGTACGTGGGGAAGACGAAGTCGCGGGCAGTGTCCACGGCGTAGCCGCTTCCCACCTGGGCGGCTTCCTGGCCCAGTTCGGGGGCGTAGCCGGGGATGAGCCCCTGCCGCTGCCAGGCGATGGCTGAGGTGTCCAGATGCCGGACGGCCGCCATCAGCGAATACAGTTCGCGGAGCTGCACGGGGGTAAGGGGTTCGGCGGGCGCGCCGGACAGCTGTTCGGAAAGTGGTCCCGACAGCTGTCCGGCGTCGTTGCCAGCGGCGGGGTAAGGCGAGGTATCCATGGCTGTGACCCTAGTCACCCGCGGGAGGCTGGGCAATCAGTTCATTATTCACTCATCAGATTGCGGAAAGCTGCCACGGGTTGAGCCGTCCTGCTTGGCAATTTGTACAGCGGCGCCGGCGGTCCTGCTCGGTCGGGCTGCTTGCCGGTTCCCTACTTGGTGGGGTTGCCCTGGCGCGACGCTGCAGCCTTGGCGCCGATCCAGCAGGCGGCGGCAATCCCGGCCACCAGAGCGATGGTGCTGAAGAGCTGCCTGCTGCTCTCGGCGCTGCTGAAACCTACGGCGAAGATCAGTGCCAGCAGGACCAGCCCGAAGATCGTCAGGCCCGGGAAACCCTTCATCCGCAGGGGAAGCTCAGTGCCGTCGCGGTCCGCCCTGCGGCGCAGGATCAGCTGGGACACCAGGGCGGAGCCCCAGACCATGAGGCAGGTTGAGCCCACCAGCTGGAAGAGCGCCGGCAGGATCTGTTCCGGGAAGAGGAGCTCCAGCACGGCGGCGATGAAGCCGAAGGCCACTGATACGCCCACGGCAACCATCGGCACCCTGGCCTTGTTCAGCTTCGACAGGAAGAGCGGGGCTTCACCGCGTTTGGCCAGGGAATAGATCATCCGGGAGGAGCCGTAGAGGTTTGCGTTGAGGGCGGACAGCAGCGCGATGACTGCTACGAGGGTGATGGCCGTGCCGGCTCCCGGGATCCGGGCGGTGTCGAGGACGCCGGCGAACGGCGAGGCAAGGGATTCGGAGGTTGCCGGCAGGACGGCGGCAATGACAAAAACGGAGCCGATGTAGAACACCAGGATCCGCCAGAGAACGGTGCGGATGGCCAGGCCCACGCTGTGGCGGGGGTTCTCGGTCTCGGCGGCGGCAACGCTGACGATCTCAGTGCCGCCGAACGCGAAGATCACAACGAAGAGTGCGGTGGCAATTCCGCCGAGGCCTGCCGGGGCGAAGTTGCCGGTGATGTTGCCCAGGCCGGGGCTTGGTGCGTCAGGCAGCAGGCCAAGGAGCAGAGCTGTGCCGATGCCCAGGAACATCAGGATGGCGGCCACCTTGAGGATGGCGAACCAGAACTCGAATTCGCCGAAGTTGTTCACGCCCGCCAGGTTAATGGCGGTGAACACGGCCATGAACACCAGGGCCAGGACCCACACGGGAACTACGGGCCACACCGAGAAAAGCAGGCCGGCGGCGCCGAGGGCCTCGGCCGCGATGACCACCACCAGCTGCAGCCACCATAGCCACCCCACTGTGGCGCCGGCGGTCCTGCCCATGGCCTTCTCCGCGTAGACGGAGAACGCCCCGCTGTTCGGGTTGGCGGCGGCCATCTCGCCCAGGGCCCACATGACCAGGATGATCAGGGTGCCGGCCACGAGGTAGGAGATCAGTACGGCCGGCCCGGCGGCCTGGACACCCGCCCCCGACCCTAGGAACAGTCCGGCCCCGATGGCGCTCCCCAGCCCCATCATGGTGAGCTGGCGGGGTTTCATGCTGTGGCCGAGCGAAGTGGATGGGCGCTCTGCGGTGGACTTCATCGTCATGCTTGCGAACCTTCTTATGGTCGGTGTTTGGTCCTTTTGGGACATATTGAATTTACCGTCCCGCGCAGGCCTTTCCGCACAGCTTTCATGAGAGCATGGTGGCAGTTTGCAGCCGAATTGCCGAGATGTAAGGGCTATTTGTACGACTAGACGCCGGATCTGGGAGAAGACCAATGAATGTGGACGCGACAGACGCCAAAATTGTCCGATTCTTTACCGATTCGCCCAGGGCGTCGGTGCTCGAAGCCTCGCGGGTCCTGAAGATTGCCCGCGCCACGGTCCAGTCCCGGCTGGACAGGATGACCGCCGGCGGGGTCATCGGTTCGTGGGTGCCCCAGCCGGACCCGTCCCGCTTCGGCTACCCCGTGGTGGCGTTCTGCTCGCTCACCATCAACCAGGACCTGGGCCATGACGCGGTGGTCGAAGCGCTGGCCCGCATTCCTGAACTCACGGAAATTCACACCGTTTCCGGCAGTTCGGACCTGATGGCACGGATCGTGGCACAGTCCAACCCTGACCTGCAGCGGGTTCTGGATGCCATGATCGCCACAAAGACGGTGCTGAGGTCCTCATCCGTGATTGTGCTGAATACGCACTTCCAAGGCCGAACGCTGCCGCTGCTCGAGGCTGCCGCCGCAATGTGACCTGAAGCATTTTGCCTGGGCGACCCGCAGTCGTACCATTAGTTCTAGTCATATTGACTATAACTAGCCGAAGGGCCCGTGGGCGGGACCGCCAGCTGAAGCCAAAGGCGCCGCTAAGGCGCAAGGAAAGCGGGGTGAACCGCCGTGTACACGAGCTCTGCCAATGTTGCGGAACGGCAGTCCGCGCCGCCGTCGCTCGCCATTTCCACGGTGATCTTCGCCCTCCGCCCCAGTGAGAGGTCCGGGCGGCCCACGCTGTGGCTGCCGCTGGTGCGCCGGATCCGCGAGCCGTTCAAGGACCTGTGGGCGCTGCCCGGCGGTCCGCTGACACACGCCGAGTCCCTCCAGGACGCCGCATCGCGGAACCTGCGGGAAACCACCGGGCTGGCCCCAAACTACCTGGAGCAGCTTTACGCCTTCGGCGGCCTGCACCGCTCTCCTACCCAGCGCGTGGTGTCCATCGTGTACTGGGCGCTGGTCCAGCCCACGGAAGCCGCGCTCGCCGACGAGTCCGAAAACGTCAGGTGGTTCCGGGCTGACCGCCTGGGAGACCTGGCCTTCGACCACAACGCCATCGTGGACTACGCCCTCGGGCGCCTCCGGAACAAGCTGGCCTACGGTTCGGTGGCGTACCACCTGCTGGGGGAGTACTTCACCCTGGCCCAGGTCCGGGAGGTCTACGAAGCCGTCCTGGACCGCGAGCTGGATCCGGCGAATTTCCGCCGCCAGCTCAAGTCCACGCCGGAAATCGAAGAAACCGGCGAATACCTGCAGGGCGGAAAACACCGCCCTCCCCGCCTCTACCGCTTTACCGGCCGCCCCGGCCTTGACCCAGATAACAGGAGCACACCATGAGCAGCGTCAACACGGCAATCCAGTTGATCACTCGCGAACAGGCCGAACGGCGGGCCGCGGGCCCTGCCACAGGCATTGCAACAGCTGCGGCCACCTGCAGCCCGGCGCTGGCCCGCGGGCCCTGGGACTACGACCTCGCCGAGGCCCTTGCCGGTGTGCCCGCCTACGGCCCGGGCGCCTCCAGCGCGGACGTCGCGCCTGCCGCCACCCCGCGCCAGGGCCAGCTGCCGGAGGAATACAAGAAGGCGAGCGACGCCGACCTGGACGCCCGCATCCGGGCGGCCAAGGCGGCCCTCGGGGAGAAAGCCGTGATCCTGGGGCACTTCTACCAGCGGGACGAGGTCATTGAGTACGCCGACTTCGTGGGCGACTCCTTCCAGCTGGCCAACGCCGCGCTGACCCGGCCCGACGCCGAGGCCATCATCTTCTGCGGTGTCCACTTCATGGCCGAGACCGCGGACATCCTGTCCCAACCCGACCAGGCGGTCATCCTGCCGAACCTCGCAGCCGGCTGTTCCATGGCGGACATGGCGGACATCGACTCCGTGACCGAGTGCTGGGAACAGCTGGAAGAGCTCTACGGCACCGAGCCAGACGCCGACGGCCGGGTACCGGTCATCCCGGTCACCTACATGAACTCCTCCGCGGCGCTCAAGGGGTTCTGCGGGGAACATGGCGGCATTGTGTGCACGTCCTCCAACGCCGCCACAGTGCTCGAATGGGCCTTCCAGCGCGGCCAGCGGGTCCTGTTCTTCCCTGACCAGCACCTGGGCCGCAACACGGCCAAGGCCATGGGCGTGCCGATGGAGCAGATGCCCATGTGGAACCCGCGCAAGGAACTTGGCGGCAACGACGAACAGACCCTGCTCGATTCCCGCGTGATCCTCTGGCACGGCTTCTGCTCCGTGCACAAGCGCTTCAACGTGGGGCAGATTGAAAAGGCCCGCGCCGAGTTCCCGGGCGTGAACGTGATCGTGCACCCCGAGTGCCCCATGGAGGTTGTGGACGCCGCCGATTCCGCCGGGTCCACCGACTTCATCCGGAAGGCCATCGCCGCGGCCACGGAACCCGCCACCTTCGCCATCGGCACCGAGATCAACATGGTGAACCGGCTGGCGGCGGAGTACCCGCAGCACACCATCTTCTGCCTGGACCCGGTGATCTGCCCGTGCTCCACCATGTACCGGATCCACCCCGGCTACCTCGCGTGGGTGCTGGAGGCGCTGGTCAACGGCGAAGTGCTCAACCGCATCACCGTGGACGACGACGTTGCCGCTCCGGCGCGCGTGGCCCTCGAGCGGATGCTGGCGGCGCGGCCGTGACCACGCCGGCAGTGGCCACCCGCGGCGTGGCACCGAACGAGGCCCGGCGCCGCCTGGTGGTGGTGGGCAGCGGAATTGCCGGGCTTTACGCAGCGCTGCTGGCCGCCGACGCCGACGGTGGCGCTGCGGCGGAAGTGGTCCTGCTGAGCAAGGGGCAGCTGGAGCACAGCAACACGTTTTACGCGCAGGGCGGCGTATCGGCCGTGCTGGAACCCGGCGAAGCCGCCCCCGGTGACTCCGTGGAGGCCCACATCGCCGACACGCTGGCAGCCGGCGCTGGACTGAACAACACCGACGCCGTTCGGATCCTCTGCACGGAGGCAGCACAGGACATCGCCGGGCTGCGGCGCTTCGGAGTCACCTTCGACGCCGATGCCCGCGGAAACACCGCGCTGGGGCTGGAAGCTGCCCACTCAGCGCCGCGCATCCTGCACGCCGGCGGGGACGCCACCGGCGCCCGGATTGCCCGCGGACTGATCGCCGCCGTCCTGGAACGGGCGGTGTCCGGCCAGCTTCGGCTGGAAGCCGGCGCTTTCGTCACGGAACTGACGACGGCGGACGGCCGGGTGAGCGGCGTGAACTACCTGCAAAACGGAGAACTCAAAAGCATGCCTGCCGTGGGCGTGCTGCTCGCCACCGGCGGTGCGGGCAGGACCTTCGCCCGCACCAGCAACCCCTCCGTTGCCACCGCGGACGGCCTGGCACTGGCCTGGCGTGCAGGCGCTGCGGTGGATCACCTGGAATTCTTCCAGTTCCACCCCACCACCATGGCGATGCCCGAATCGGCGGGCGGCCCGCCGCCCCTGCTGGTGTCCGAAGCCGTCCGCGGCGAAGGTGCGCTCCTGATGGATGCAGAGGGCCGCCGCTTCATGCCGGACTACCATCCGGACGCCGAACTGGCACCGCGCGACGTCGTCTCCCGCAGCATCGCGCTGCACCTCGCCCGGACGGGGGCGCCGGCCGACAGCCCGGTGTTCCTGGATGCCCGGGGGATTGAAGCCGCAAAGGGCTCCGGTTTCCTGGCGCGCCGCTTTCCCACCATCAGCGCGGCCACGGCTGCGGCGGGCTTCGACTGGACCGCCGAACCGCTTCCGGTGTCCCCGGCTGCCCACTACTGGATGGGCGGCGTGGCCACCGACCTGGGCGGACGGACTTCCGTCCCGGGTCTCTACGCAGCCGGCGAGGTGGCCTGCACCGGCGCCCAGGGCGCCAACAGGCTGGCCAGCAACTCGCTGCTCGAAGGGCTGGTTTTCGGCCGGCGCGCCGTTGAGTCTTTCCTTGCTGGCGACGCCGGGTGGGTGTCGCCCGCCGGCACTGCTCCGCGTGCTGTCTCGGCCGCTGGCGGCCTCCCCTTGACGCACGCTTCCGGAACGCCCTCGAACGACGGCGGGCAGCGCGGCCTTGCGTGCGGGGAAGCAGCCTCAGCGGCGGTGCCCGAAGGTGTTGTTAAGACTGTGCCTGTACCGGGGTCGTTTTCCCGGGATGCTCTTCGGCGGCTGATGACTAGTGCTGCCGGGGTGCTGCGCACGGGGCCGGAACTCGACGCCGCAGCCGCGCAGCTGGCCGAGTGGGAGAAGTCCGTCGGCAGCACCGACGTGACTGACCCGCGCGGGCACGAGGACCGCAACTTGTTGCTCGCCGCACGCCTGCTCGTGGCGGCCGCCCGGAAGCGGACGGCATCCGTGGGCGCCCACTACCGGGCCGATACGGACCCGGCGCCAGCCCCAACCCATTCGATGCAAAGGATTTCCTCATGACCACCACCGCCCAGGAAAAGCCGGCCGTGGCCGCCGTCGAGCTCACCGGCAGCCTTCCCGAGTCCGCCGTGCTGGGGGTGCTGCGCGCTGCGCTCGCCGAGGACGCCCCCTACGGCGACATCACCTCGCAGGTCCTCATCCCTGCGCAGGCGCGTGCGACGGCGGTGCTGAACGCCCGTGTCCCGGGCGTCCTCAGCGGGGGAGCCGTATTTGCCGCCGCCATGAAACTCACGGACCCGGACGCCGCCGTCGAACTGCTGGTGGCTGACGGTGAAAGGTTCGGTCCGGGCACGCCGCTGGCCAGGGTGACCGGCAATGCCCGGGCAGTGCTGCTGGCGGAACGCGTGGCACTGAACCTGGTCCAGCGGATGAGCGCCATCGCCACCAGGACAGCAGAATTCGTGGACCTGGTCCAAGGAACCAGGGCCCGGATCACGGACACGCGGAAGACGACGCCCGGCCTGCGCGTGCTGGAGCGCTACGCCGTCCGCTGCGGCGGCGGCGCCAACCACCGTTTCAGCCTGTCCGACGCCGTGCTGGTCAAGGACAACCACCTTGCGGTGATCACCGGCGGGGATCCGGCCAAGCTGACCACCGTGCTCCGGGCGGCGAAGGCGCAACTCGGCCACACCACCCACTTTGAGGTTGAGGTGGACCGGATGGAGCAGGTGGAACCGGTACTCGCCGCCGGAGTGGACACCATCATGCTGGATAACTTCACGCTTGAGGACCTGTCGGCCGGCGTGGCACTGGTGGCCGGGCGGGCCCGGGTGGAAGCCAGCGGCAACGTCAACCTTGGAACGGTGGCAGCGATCGCCGCCACCGGAGTGGACGTCATTTCCATCGGCGGCCTCACCCACAGCGTCATCGCCCTCGACCTGGGCCTCGACATTGAGCTGCTGGATATTGAGTCGCCGGACTTTGAACCGACGGTGGGCTGAACCCGCCATGATCTTCCTGGATGCAGCGGCCACCACTCCGGTCCGCCGCGAAGTGCTGGAAGCCATGTGGCCGTACCTCACCGGCGACTTCGGAAACCCGTCGAGCCACCACTCACTGGGGGAGTCCGCGGCCACGGCGCTCGCGGGCGCCCGGACTGCCACTGCCATGGCGCTGAATTGCCGGCCCGCGGAGATCACCTTCACCTCCGGCGGCACGGAGGCTGACAACCTCGCCGTCAAGGGCATCGCCCTGGCCCGGCAGGCCGCAGACCCGGACCTCAACCGCGTGGTGATCAGCGCCGTCGAACATCCCGCCGTGGAGGAATCTGCCCGGTACCTCGAACGGTTCCACGGCTTCTCCGTTGACGTCGTCCCGGTGGACGGCTTCGGGCAAGTCACGCCCGAAGCCCTCGCTGCCGTCCTCCGCCCGGAGACCGCACTGGTCAGCGTGATGTACGCGAACAACGAAGTGGGAACGATCCAGCCAATCCGGGAGCTCGCTGCCCTCAGCCGCGAACGGGGGATCCCGTTCCATACAGACGCTGTCCAGGCCGCGGGCTGGCTGCCGCTGGACACGAAAATCCTCGGGGTGGACGCCATGAGCATCTCCGGCCACAAACTGGGCGCACCAAAAGGCAACGGGGCGCTGTTCGTGCGGAGCCGCACCCGCATTGAACCACTGCTTCATGGCGGCGGGCAGGAACGCGGCCGTCGCTCCGGAACCCAGAATGTTGCAGGCGCCGTGGCACTGGCCACCGCGCTGGGGCTCGACCGGCCCGGCCAGGAGTACGTTGCTGCCCTGCGGGACGACTTCATCCGCGAAGTCCTGGCCGGAGTGCCCGGCGCGCACCTGACGGGACACCCCGCGGAGCGTTTGCCGTCGGTGGCTTCATTCTGCTTCCCCGGAACCAGCGGCGAATCAGTGCTCCTTGAACTGGAACGGCAAGGCGTGGTGTGCTCCAGCGGATCCGCCTGCGCTGCCGGCTCCGATGCCGCCTCGCCGGTGCTGCTCGCGATGGGCATTCCCTCCGACGTCGCCCATACGGCGGTCCGGTTCAGCTTTGATGCAGCGGTGACCGCGGCGGAACTTCACGAAGCGGCAGCAGCCGTTAGGAACGCCGTCGGAAGCGTGCTGGCGCTCGGCATCCGTTAACTGCCTGCGCCAACCGGCTGCGTCCGCCGTCGCCGTCGCCGTCGCCGTCCGCCGTCGGGATTCAGCGGCCAAGGGTCAGCGGTGCCGTGCGCGGCGGAAGATCCAGTGCCGAAGCAGCGCAAAGCGCACGGCTGTGGCCAGGAAGCCGGAGAGCGTGGTGGTCCACAGCTCATCCGATAAGGTCGCGTCAGGATTGACCCAGTGCAGCACCCCCAGGCTGCCGCCCGTGATTACCAGTGCAATGACAATGACCACCAGGCCGCTCAGGTGGTCCCTGCCGGCCTTCGCGCGTCCGGCGATCTTGAACGTGAGCCGCCGGTTCAGGGCCGTATTCATCACCGAGGTAACGAAGAGCGCCGCGGCGTTGGCCGGCTGGGAGCCCAGCCAGGGCCGGAGCAGGGCGTAGAGGGCCAGCGAGGTCAGTGTACAGAGGATGCCCACGGCGGTGAACCGCAGGAGCTGCCGGATAGCGGGGAAGCGAAGGATGCCCCGGTGGTGCCTTGTGGCCGGCGGGCGCCGTGCTGCGGTTCCGGGCCCGAACTGTTGCGGCTCGGACTGTTGCGGCTCGGACTGTTGCGGCAGCAGGATGGCGGGCGCAGCAGGTGATTCCATCGTTCCAGCCTGCCACAATGTTCCGCCGGAACCCGTCAGGCGGCCTCCCGGACCGGGTTGGTCAGGTCCCCGATTCCCCCAACCCGGCAGGTGACGGTGTCCCCAGGATGTAGCCGTGCGCTTTCGGCGGGAAATCCCGTGAGGACCAGGTCGCCTGGGTGGAGCGTCATGAAGGACGTCAGGTAAACCAGGATTTCGTCCACGCCCCAGCCGAGGTCCGCGGAGCTGGCTGACCGTAGCTCGGTGCCGTTATGTACGACGCCGATGGACAATGCGTCACTGTCCAGGCCGGTCACGATCCACGGTCCGGCCGGTGTGAAGGTGTCCTGGCTCTTGGCGCTGATCCACAGGTCATCCGTCTTCTGCAGATCCCGGGCCGTGACGTCGTTGCCGATGGTGAAACCGAGGACGGCATCCCGTGCGTTCTCCGGCGTCAACCCACGAGCTTTGCGCCCGACGACGATGGTCAGCTCGGCTTCGGGGTCCACGTGCCCCACTCCCGGCGCGAGCTCGATGGCGTCGCCCGGACCCACCACGCTGGTGGCTGCTTTGTGGAAGGCCTGGGGAGGAAGGTCCCGGCCGGCCTGGCCGGTGTTGTGCGCCATGCCCAGGACATTTGCCGGGACGCTGGGCGCGAGGAAGGTGAAAGTGTCTTCGCCGACCACCGAGCCCGGCTGCCATCCGGTCCGGGGAGCGCTGCAGGCATTCGCCCGGGAGCCCGGGAACGGGCTGTCGGTGACGGTCCAGAGCCTTCCCGCTTCGCTGCCGAACTCGGGAGCGTCGTTGGCCACGAAGAACTGTTCCAGCTCCGACGCCGGGGAGTGCGGACGGACCCGGGCAATACGGCGTGTCTGCGTTGCGGTCATCGTGACATCCTACGTCCTGCCCGAGGGTGCGGCGGAGTGTGTCGCCCGGACGATCTTTACTGCCGGGGTCAGTACAGTTCGCCGACCGGGATTTCTACGGCCAGCCTGTTGGACGGACCCGCCAGCGGGCATGCCCAGGCTTCGTTGTAGGCGCAGGAGGGGTTGTAGGCGAAGTTGAAGTCAAGGATGAATTCCGCGTCGGACCCCGATCCCAGCACCCCGTGGAAGGCACCTTTGATCGTATCCAGCAGGTAGCGGCCGGCGCCGTAGCTGCCGCCGGGCTGCCCGGCTGTCGCATCCCGGAACGGCACGAAGATGCCGCCGCCGTAGCCGTGCAGCTTCCAGACGGCCAGCTGGCCCATCTCGGGCAGGTCGAAGGTGCCCAGGCGCACAAACTTGACAACGCCGTCGGTGCCCGTTTCAACGTTCATTTCCCGGCCGGCGCCCTCTTTCGTCAGGGGCACCTGGAACCGGTAGATGGGGTCATAGTCAGCTGTCCGCAGGCCGCTGAATGTGGCCTTGGCTTCCGCCGTGAGCGCCGAGGCCGGATGGGTGCCGAACAACCGGTCGCGTTCCTGGCGCCAATACGAGTGCGCCTCAGCAGGGCTGTCCACGGCTATTCTTCGGACGTTTTCGTACATGGCGAAGGTCCGGACCCTCCAGTCGGCAATGTCCAGGGCCGAGATGTCCGCTACGCTGTCCTGCTCCGTGTCAAAGTGCTGTTCCGCCATGTCCCCAGCGTAGCCTCTTTGCGGAAGGGAAACCCCGCCAGCCAACACTCCCGCCGGAACGCGGCGTCTGCGCGGCGGGCGCGGCTACGCTTGCGTCATGACAGGGAAGGCAGTAGCCCCAAGGGTCCGTGCAGGTGCGGCGTTCATCGTTGCGGCCGCAGTATTGTCCGGTTGCAGCGGCGAGGGCAAGGGGGAACCCGCCTGGACGGCGGGCGCCAGTCCGACGGAAAGCACGACGGCGGGTGCGCCGCCGTCGTCCGCACCAGGGGCAAGTCCGGGGGCCCCGACCACCGGAGCGCAACCTTCGGAATCGGGTACGGAATCCGCGTCGGCCGGGGCGACGGCGGCTTCGTGGAAGGTCTTTTCGGACTCCACCAAGAATGTCAGTTTCGAACTGCCGCAGGACTGGATCGCCCAGTCAGTCACGCCGGACCAGGGGACGCTTCCCGGGGCGGTCAAGGTCGAAGTGAAGGACGCCAAGGGCGTGTATCTGGCGACCCTGCAGACAGGCCTGCCGTCGCCCTCCGCCGCGGCGTGCGAGGAGGCGGCCCGAAGGCCGTACGTGGTGGTCAGCAGCGTTCCCGTGGACCTGCCGCACCGTGAGGGCGACGGTTTGATTACCCCTCACGTCGTGTTTCGCGTGATCCAGGGCTACAAGTACTTCGGCTCCTACGGCATCACCAACGTGGTGGGAGGAAGCGACGGGAGGGCCTGCGCCCTGCAGAACATCGTGCGCGGTCCCGAGGGCAAGGGCGACGTCTCGTTCGGGGACCTGGCCGCGATAAAGGCCTTCGCCACGGATGAGAAAGTGGCCCCCGCCAAGGCCTTCGACACCCTCGACCAGGCGGCAAAGTACGTCAACGCGGGCTCCGAATTCGCGAATGTCCAGCGGATGCTAATGTCTCTGGAGATCAAAAGTTAGTCCCGCCGCCCGCCCGTACACCCAACCGGCCGGCACCGGGTACTGTTCTGCCACTACCTCACACCCGGAGATACATGGAACGCAGCGTGGCCGCCAGGCTCGTCTTCAAGACCGCAGCTGAAACCAAAGTCGCACTGGCGGTTGCCGTCGCAAGGAATGCGGGCTATTCGTCGCTCGTGGAAACGCTCTCGGTGACCTCGGGGCAGGACCCGGTCCCCGTGACGGAACTGTCCGATCACCATGGCGGCCGCTTCCATTACATGGAGTTCGCGGAACCCACTGAGGTAACCGTGGACTACACGGCCACTGTTTCCGGGCTGGCGGTTCCGGAAGAACCCAACCTCATGGAACTTATCCGCTACGTCCGGCCGAGCCGGTATGCCGAGTCGGACCGCCTGCTGCCCACGGCCTATGCCGAATTCGGCGGTCTCCAGGGCGAAGGGCTCCTGCACGCCGTGCGCAACTGGGTCTTCAGCGAGCTCCGCTATGTCAGTGGTTCCTCCCGCGGGACCGACGGCGCGGTGGAGACGCTCCTGCACCGCCGCGGCGTGTGCCGCGACTTCGCCCACCTTGCCATTTCACTGCTGCGTTCAAAGGACGTGCCGGCAAGGCTGGTGGCGGTCTATGCGCCCGGGCTCAGCCCGATGGATTTCCACGCCGTGGCCGAGGCCTATATCAACGGGGCCTGGCACGTCATCGATCCGACCGGGCTTGCCCCGCGGGAGAGCATGCTGAGGATCACCGCGGGCCGGGACTCCTCGGACACGGCTTTCCTGTCCACGGTGGGTGGAAGCCTTTCCTTGCGGGAGCTTCGTGTCACCGCTGTGGTGGACGGGCAGCTGCCCGAGGAAGACCCCGCGAAGCTCGTCGTGCTGGCCTGACGCCCGGGGACTGCAGCTAGCGTCCCGACACGGACCCGCGCAGCTTCTCGGTGAGCCGCAGGAGCTCACGCTGTTCGCTGGAGGTAAGCGCCGGAGTCATCAGGGCGGAGATGTCGCGTACATGCTCCCGCCCGATCTGCTTTTGCAGGTCCCGCCCGGCGTCAGTCAGTTTCAGGAGGACCCCGCGACCGTCCTGGGGCGCCGGCATGCGCTCCACCAGTCCGCGCTTCTCCAGCCGTTCCACAAGCCGGCTGAGGCTGGACTGGCTAAGGAGCACATTGTCGTTCAGCTCGTTCAGCCGCAGCCAGCCCGAAGGACAGCGCGAGAGAGTGAAAAGGACGTCGTACTCGTTGACGGCCAGCGCCTTGAAAGCAGGGCCGGACTGGAGCCTGCGCATCACCGCCACCTGCGCGCGGAAGAGCGATTCCCAGGTTTCGGCGGCGAGCCGGACGGGCGACTCGCCTGGCTGCGTGGTCATCAGGCGTCCTGCGCTGTCGGCTTGCCCAGTGATTCCTCCTGCACCTGGGCAGCCATCCGGGCTGCCACCCGTCCGGCATGAGTGGGCGGTTCCGGCACGTGGGCGGGAGTCTTCTCGGCGTATTCCTTGCGGAGCACCGGCAGGACCTCTTCGCCGAACAGGTCCAGCTGTTCCAGCACGGTCTTCAGCGGCAGGCCCGCGTGGTCAATCAGGAAGAGCTGGCGCTGGTAGTCGCCGAAGTACTCGCGGAAGGTCAGGGTCTTCTCGATGACCTCCTGCGGGCTACCGACCGTCAGCGGCGTCTGCGAGGTGAAGTCCTCCAGCGACGGGCCGTGGCCATAGACGGGCGCGTTGTCGAAGTAGGGACGGAACTCCTTGACGGCGTCCTGGGAATTCTTGCGCATGAAGAACTGTCCGCCGAGGCCCACGATCGCCTGGTCGGCCTTGCCGTGGCCGTAGTGCTCGTAGCGTTCGCGGTAGAGGCTGATCAGCTGCTGGTAGTGCTCCTTGGGCCAGAAGATGTTGTTCGCGAAGAAGCCGTCGCCGTAGTACGCGGCCACTTCAGCAATCTGCGGCGAGCGGATGGAACCGTGCCACACGAAGGGGGCCACGCCGTCGAGGGGGCGCGGGGTGGAGGTGAAGTTCTGCAGCGGGGTGCGGTGTTTGCCGGACCAGTTCACTGTGTCCTCGTCCCAGAGCCGGCGCAGCAGGCTGTAGTTCTCGATCGCCAGTTCGATGCCGTCCTGGATGTTCTTGCCGAACCAGGGGTAGACCGGCGCGGTGTTGCCGCGGCCCATCACCAGGTCCACGCGGCCGTCGGCCAGGTGCTGCAGCATCGCGAAGTCTTCGGCGATCTTCACGGGGTCGTTGGTGGTGATCAGGGTGGTGGCAGTGGACAGGATGATTCGTTCCGTCTGCGCCGCGATGTAGGCAAGTGTGGTGGTGGGGGAGGAGGAGAAGAAGGGGCGGTTGTGGTGCTCGCCGATGGCGTAGACATCCATGCCGATCTCTTCGACCTTCTTGGCGATCGCCACGGACGCTTTGATTCGCTCGTGCTCCGTGGGGGTCCGGCCCGTGGTGGGGTCAGTGGTGATGTCACTGACACTGAATACGCCGATTTGCATGATGTGCCTTTCCGTTGTCCGAACTTCTCCGGGTCTTGTTCCAGTGTAGCCGATTTACATGCATTTGCATCTATCGCTGGATGTAACGTTCGGCACGCCAGGATATTCCCGCCGGGGTAAACAGCAGTGCCCGTGCCACCGGGGTGGCACGGGCACTTCAGATGCAGTCCTGCAGTTGTTCAGGCCGGCAATTGGTCAGGCGCTTCAGTTGTACAGGGTGCCCGTACTACTCGGGCTCGCCGGCCGCAGCCCGGCGGCCGGAAACCTTGGGCACCATGCCCGTTGTCCAGTCACGGAACTCTGCGTCGACGTCGTCCGGGGGGCCGAAGTCGGGGCGTTCGTGCATCGCGCGGAGCACCGCTTTCTTCTCCCGGCGCCCTTCCACCAGCCGGTAGAGGACCGGCACCAGGACCAGCGTCAGCGCCGTGGAGGAGATCAGGCCGCCGATCACAACGATGGCCAGCGGTTGGGAGATGAAGCCCCCGCCGCCGGTCAAACCCAGCGCCATAGGCGTCAGTGCGAACACGGTGGCCAGGGCGGTCATCAGGATCGGGCGGAGGCGCTGCCGCGCACCGTGGGTGATGGCGTCGGCCACGTTCATTCCGGCCGGGTCCACACCGGGAATGCCGGCCCGCGGCTGCCGGTACTGATTGATGAGGTCGATCAGGACGATTGCGTTGGTTACCACGATGCCGACCAGCATCAGCATGCCGATAAGCGACGGCAGGCCCAGCGGCACCCTGGTCACCAGGAGCAACCCGATGGCCCCCGTAGCGGCAAAGGGGACGGACACCAGCAGGATGAGCGGCTGGATGAGTGACTTGAAGGCCGCCACCATGATCACGTACACAATGGCGATGGCGGCCAGCAGGGCCAGGCCCAGCTGCTGGAATGACTCGGTCTGCTGGGTGGTGGCGCCGCCGATCTCCGCCGTGACCCCTGCCGGGAGTTCAACCGTCTTGAGCCGGTTCTGCACTTCAGTGCTCACCGCGCCCAGGTTGGCGCCCGACGGCGTCACCGAGACGCGCGCGGTGCGCTGGCCGTTGCTGGCGGTGATGGAAACCGGGATGTCCACCTGCTCCACGGAGGCGATGCTTCCCAGCGTCACGGCACCGCCCGACGTCGGCAGCGGGATGTTCCGAACGGCGCCGACGCTGGTGAAGCGGGTGCCCTCGCCGATCTGGACCGGGAAGTCATTGGTGTCGATCCGGACTGTCCCGGCCGGAAGCGGGCTGATGGTGGAGGCCAGGACTCCGGCCACCTGCTCCTCGTTCAGGCCGGCGGCGACGGCTTTGGCGCGGTCCACCTTGACCTGCACCACGGGTTGGGTGGCTGCGAGGTTGGTGGCAACCTCGGTGCTGCCCGGTACGCCCTCCATGGCCTTGACCATGGCATCGCTGGCAGTCCTGAGGTCGGCCGAGTTGGCCGCCTTCAGGGTGATGTCCACGGTGGACGAGGTGCCGAATCCGCCCTGCTGGGAGCCTACGGAGATCTTGCCGGCGTCACTGATTTTGGCCAGTTCGCCGCGGACGGTTTCCTGGAGCCGGGCCTGGTTGGCCTTCTCCTCGGTGACCACGGTGAAGGTGGAGTTGGAGGCGCCGCTGGAGGTCAGGGCCGTGAAACCGGTCTGGGCGTTTCCGGAGGTGACCTGGACGTCTTTGATGCCGTCGATGCCGTCCAGGACGTCCTCGACCTTTGCGGCAGCCGCACTGGTGTCCTCGAGGCTGGTTCCTGCGGGCAGGACCTGCTTGACGGTCATGCTGTTCTCGCCGGAGCGGCCCAGGAGGTCTGTGGCGAGCAAGGGTGTCATCGCCGCCGTCCCGCCGAGCACCAGGACTGCCGCGATGAGAGTCACCACCGGATGTTTCTGTGTCTTGTTGAGGATGGGCAGGTAGCCGCGCTGGAGCAGGCTCCGCTGCTCCTTCTCATGCGCCTTGGCGGCGGCTTCCCGGGCGGCCTCGGCGGAAAGCGCGGCGCCCGCGCCGGCGGCCGGCGTCTTCAGGAACCAGTAGGCCAGGACGGGAACGATGGTGAGGGACACCAGCAGGGAGGAGAGCAGGGCTATGGTCACCGTCAGGGCGAAGGGCCTGAACAGTTCGCCGGCCAGTTCACCGACGAAGGCGATCGGAAGGAAGACGGCGACGGTGGTCAGGGTGGACGCCGTGATGGCGCCGGCCACTTCGCGGATGGAAGTGAGGATGGCTGCGAGCTTGGTCTCACCGTAGCTGAGGTGGCGTTTGATGTTCTCGATGACCACAATCGAGTCGTCCACCACGCGTCCAATTGCGATGGTGAGTGCTCCGAGGGTCAGGATGTTCAGTGAGTACCCTGTGGCGGAGAGACCGATAAACGTGATGAGCAGGGACAGCGGAATGGAGACGGCGGTTACCAGCGTCGACCGTACGGACATCAGAAACACCAGGATCACCGCGACGGCAAAGCCAAGGCCTAGTAGGCCCTCCGTGGTGAGGTCCTTGATGGACTTTTCGATGAACGGGGCCTGGTCAAACACCGGGGTGAACTTCGCGTTGGATCCAAGCTCCGCTTCAAGCTGGCCGATGGAATCCTTCACAGCATGCGAGATCGCCACGGTGTCGCCTTCGGGCTTCTTCGTCACGGACAGGGCAAGCGTTTCCTTGCCGTTCGTCCGGGTGATGGACGTCCTGGCGTCGTCCTTGATGCTGACATCGGTCACGCTGCCGATGGTTGCGGCGTCCTTGGCGCCGCCGAGGGGCAGCGCTTTGACGGCGTCCAGGGAGTCCACCGGGCTGCCGATCTGCAGCGACAGCGTTTTGCCCTGTTCCTCGATGGTGCCCGCCGGAACAAGCGCTCCGTTGTTTTTCAGCGCATTGCTGATGGACTGGATGGTGGCACCCTTGGCTGCCATGGCCTCGGGGCGGGGAAGGATCTGGATGTGCTGGGTGGCGCCGCCGGTGATGTCGGCGCCCCTCACGCCGTCGAGCTTTTGAAGGCGGGGAACACTGAGCCGCTGCAGATCGGCGTTCAGCTCACTGAGAGGCTTGTCGGAGGAGACCGCCAGGAACACAATCGGGAAATCGCTGATGCTGCCTGCGATCGCCTGCGGCTGGACATCGTCGGGCAGCGTCCGCTTGGCGTTGGAGATGGCGCGGTCGATCTGGTTCCGGGCCCGGTCCAGATTGGAACCGTAGGTGAAAACCATGGTGATCTGCGACACCCCCGTGCGGGAGGTGGACGACGTCGACTCCAGCCCCTCGACGCCGTTCAGCGCGGTCTCGAGGGGCCCGCTCACCTGTTTGTCCACGACCTCCGGTGACGCGCCGGGCATGGCCGAGATGACCGTGATTTGCGGAAACTCAATGGAAGGAATGAGTTCCTGCTTCAGGGAGGACATGGTGATCACGCCGAACACCGACGCAAAGACGGTGATCAGCGCGATCAGGGCCCTGTTTGCCAGCGAAAGTTTTGCCAGCCGGTACATCTCATTGTCTCCTGAGGGGTTAACGGTCTTGTGGTTGGGGGTGGAACCTGCCGTAACCCGAACAGGGCGTCAGCTGGAGGGTGCGTCCACTGCTTCCAGTTGGAGCGTCCTGGCCGTTTCCGCCTCCAGCCGGGCGGCCAGCTCCGGGTTGTCGTTGAGCTTGACGCCGTAGCCGGGCATCATTTCCTTGAGCTTGGACTGCCAGCCCTTGAAGTCCTTGGGGAAGGACTTCTGCAGGAGCTCGATCATGATGGGAACTGCCGTGGAGGCTCCGGGGGAAGCACCGAGCAGTGCGCCGATGGAACCGTCGCGGGCGGCGATCACTTCGGTGCCGAACTGGAGCACACCGCCCTTCTTCGGATCCTTCTTGATGATCTGAACACGCTGGCCGGCCGTGATGAGTTCCCAATCGCCGTCTTTTGCTTCAGGGTAGTACTCGCGCAGGGCCTCCACCTTGTCGCCGTGGCGCTTGGCCACTTCCTTGACCAGGTAGGCGGTCAGGTCCATGTTGTCCTTCGCCACGGCCAGCATCGGGATGATGTTGCCGGGGCGGATCGACAGCGGCAGGTCCAGATACGAGCCGTTCTTCAGGAAATTCGTGGAGAATCCGGCGTACGGGCCGAACAGCAGCGAACGCTTGCCTTCAACGTAACGGGTGTCGAGGTGCGGAACTGACATGGGCGGAGCGCCCACGGATGCCTGGCCATAGACCTTGGCGCTGTGCTGGGCCGCGAGGGCCTCGTCGGTGCAGCGGAAGAACTGACCGGAGACCGGGAAGCCGCCGTAGCCCTTGCTCTCCGGAATTCCGGAGGCCTGCAGCAGATGCAGCGCACCGCCGCCGGCGCCGACAAACACGAACTTCGCGCGGATGTTTCCGTGTTCTCCGGACTTCTTGTGCTTGAGCGTAAGGTCCCAGCCGCCGCCCGGGGCGCGGCGGATGCCGTTGACGTCGTGGCCGTAGTTGATCTCCACGCCGTTGTTGCCGAGGTAAGTGGTCAGCTCGCGGGTCAGTGCACCGAAGTCGACGTCGGTTCCTTCGGCCGCGCGGGTGGCGGCGATCCTCTGCTTGGGGTCGCGGCCCTTGACGATCAGCGGCGCCCACTTGGCGATCTGGGCGTGGTCCTCGGAGTACTCCATGGAGCGGAAAAGAGTGTTCGGCTTCAGCGCCTCATACCGGGTCTTCAGGAAGTCCGCGTTGGCATCCCCGATCACGAAGCTCATGTGCGGGACGGTGTTGATGAATCCCTTGGGGGAGCCGATGAGGGAGTTGCTGACCAGGTGGGACCAGAACTGCCGGGACAGCTGGAACTGCTCGTTGATGTGCAGTGCCTTGGAAGGATCAACCGAGCCGTCTTTGGCTGCGGGAGAGTAGTTAAGCTCACACAGGGCGGCGTGGCCGGTTCCTGCATTGTTCCACGGGCCCGAGCTTTCCAGGCCGGCTTCGTCGAGCCGTTCGAACAGCGAGATGGTCCAGTTCGGTTCGAGCTGCTTGATGAACGCACCCAGCGTGGCGCTCATGATGCCGCCGCCAATCAGGACGACGTCGGCATGTTGGGTCTTGGATATGAAAGTCACAATCAGTCTCCGATAGCAGCGGCTCTGGCTGTCACAGAATATCCCCGAGCACCCTACTAACTGAAATTGCGGCAGTCCGTCAAGGTTTCAGCTCCACTTTTGTGAAAACCTCGTTTAATACCGGCGACGCCGGGTACTTCAGCACCCGATCGGAGAGCGCCAGGGCGGAGATGGGGTAAGCGATCGGGACCGCAGGTACGGATTCGGCAATCTGGGCGTTGATGGTGCGGTACTGCGCTGTCCGTTCCTCGCCCTCCGGCAGGCCGCGTGCCCGCGCGATCTTCGAAAAGACCTGCGGATCCTGGTAGCCGAATTCGCCACTCTTCTCGCCGAAGAGCGGGCCAACGAAGTTGTCCGGATCCGAGTAGGAACCGTTCCAGCCCAGCAGGTGCAGGGCATGGTCCCCGGGAGACTGCACTTTCTGCAGGTACCCGTCCGACCAGTCCACCGGAACCGGCTTGATGTTGAGGCCGACGGCGGTGAGTTGCCTACTGAGCTCTGCGTACACCTTTTCAGGCGTGGGGAGGTAAGGCCTGGTGACGTTCAGCGGGTAGTAGAACTTCAGTTCCTCGCCCTTGTACCCGGCCTCCTCCAGCAGCGCTTTGGCTTTGGCCGGATCGTGGCCCAGGGACGGGGCGTTGTTGTTGAACCCGCTGAGCTTGGGCGGTACGAACTGGGTTGCCTGGGCAGTGTTGTCGATGAAGAACCGGCGGATCAGTGTGTCCTTGTCCACGGCCAGCTCGATCGCCTGGCGCACCTTGAGGTTCTGAAGGATGGGCACTTCCTGGTTCATGCCGAGATACATCACTGAGAACGGGTCGCGCTGGATGATTTGCTGTCCGCGTTTGACGAGCTGATCGAAGTTGCCCACGGTGACGGCGTCGTAACCGTCGATCTTCCCGTCGAGGAGGGCCTGGAGCCTGGACTGCGGATGATCGTACGTGACGAAGTTGATGGTGCCGATCTGGCCCTTGTCACCCCAGTAGTCCTTGTTGCTGACCAGTTTGACGCTGGAGTCTTCCCACGCGGCGAAGCTGTAAGGGCCTGTGCCGACGGGGTGCAGGGCGTAGGCAGACACCGGCTGGCCGTCGCGGGACTGGCTGAGGCTATCCGCCTCCTGCTTGGCCATGGCTGTCGGGGAGGACATAGCGAAGGCCGGGAGCGTCAGCGCCTGGAGGAACCCGGTGAAGGGCTGCGTGAGGTCGATGCGGACGTTCCCCGCGGAGAGGGCCGTGCAGCCCTTGTAGATGGACAGGGATGCCTGGTCGGCGTGGGCCTTGAAGACGCCCTTGAACGAGGTGCCGGGGGCCTGCTTCCGCAGGCTCTCCGGGAAATTGAACCATCGGTTGAAGTTGGTGCAGACGGCGGCGGCATCGAAGGTCGAGCCGTCCTGGAAGGTTACTCCCTCACGGAGCTTGAAGGTGTAGGCACGGCCCTCGTTTGACTCGGCCCACTCGGTGGCGAGCAGGGGAGTGGGCAGGCCTGTGGTCTGGTCCACTCCGACGAGACCTTCAAGAATCTGGCGGGTGATCCGGTAGGACTCCGTGTCGGAGGCCAGGGCGGGATCAAGGCCCAGCGGCTGGGCCGCGGTGCCGAAGGTGAACGTCGCCGTCGGGGTGGCAGGCGTGCTGGCAGTCGCCGAAGAAGACGACGCCGGCGCCGGAGCAGGCGTGCCTGTGCATGAGGCCAGCAGCAGCGACAGGACCCCTGCACCGATACTGACTGCAATGCGGCGCGATTTACTGCTGGGCACTCGATGATCACCTCTGGACGGCAGGGAGGCCCGCGGACAGCGGGCCGGTCCCCAGTCTAATTGACTGATCCTGAACGCCCGCCGAAGGCGAAGAAGGCAGAGCTGGGAGCGGGTGCAATAAGGAGGCCCGCACCGGATGGTGCGGGCCTCCTTTTCTCCAGGTCGGTCCAGGGAGTCAGGCTGGAGCCGGATCAGGAGCGTTCAGGGTTACTTCGGCATCAGGACGGAGTCCACCAGGTAGACCGTGGCGTTGGCCGTCTGGACGCCGCCGCAGATGACGCTGGCGTCATCGGCCTTCAGCGCATCCTTGGTGCCGGTCACGGTGACCGAGCCACCCTGGACGGTCTTGTGGGTGCCCACAATGTTGTCGGGGGTGATCTGGCCCGGAACCACGTGGTAGGTCAGGATCTTGCTCAGGAGGGCGTCGTCGGTCTTGAGCGTTTCGATGGTGGCGGCATCGATCTTGGCAAATGCATCATCCACCGGTGCGAAGACCGTGAATTCGCTGCCGTTCAGGGTGTCAACCAAGTCAACCTTCGGGTTGAGCTGGCCGGACACTGCGGCCGTCAGGGTCTTCAGCAGCGGGTTGTTGGAGGCGGCCACCGCGACGGGGTCGAGGGCCATGCCGGCCACTGAGCCGGCGCCGTCGGGTACCTGCTCGGCGTAACCTGCGCAGCCCGGGCCAACCAGGTTGGCGGCGGGGTCCATGGCGGCCGAAGAGCTGGCCGACGGTGACGGCGCCATGCTCGAAGCGGACGGCGTGGAGGCCGGCGCTGAGGAGCTGGTAGCCGTCGTTGATGAGCCGCCGCATGCTGTCAGGCTCAGCAGAGCTGCAGCTGCAACACCTGCAACGGTGAAAGTTGTGCGCTTGAATGACTGCATTTCGATTCTCCTTGTTAGTGCCGATCATTGCCTGCGGCGAACGACTACTTCGATCACTGCACTGGCTGAATTTCCGACTGCGGGCACCGACCCTTGGTTGGTGTCTCAATGGGTATTCGGCAGTTCGCCAGGAATGGATGGGTGAACAGGGAGAATCTTTTTTTCTGGAGCCTTTCGGGCGCTGGTGCGGTGGAGTTAAACAAAGAAATCCCGGGCCGTGAGGCCCGGGATTCCGAGGATTGTGCAGCTGTGCGCAAGGGGGGACTTGAACCCCCACGCCCGAAGGCACAGGAACCTAAATCCTGCGTGTCTGCCAATTTCACCACTCGCGCGCGGCGCCGTCGTACGTGGTTTTGCTGCCTATCCTGCGAAAGCAGGGAAACGTTCGACGGCGGGTGCCAGGCTCCAGTGTACCTGCCGCGCGGCACCCTCCGCTCGGCGGAAGGCTAAGCCCTGCTCACTGGATCCCGGCGAAAAATGCCTAGGCCAGCCCGAGGTCCCGGCGGAGCTTTGCCACGTGGCCAGTTGCCCGCACGTTGTACTGTGCCATGGCGACTTTGCCGTCGGGATCCACCACAACCGTGGACCGGATGAGGCCTTCGTAGGTCCGCCCGTAGTTCTTTTTCTCACCCCAGGCACCATAGGCCTCAGCCACGGTGTGGTCTTCGTCGGACAGGAGCGGGAAAGTCAGGGCTTCCTGCTCCGCGAATTTAGCGAGCTTTCCGAGGGGATCAGGAGAGACGCCAAGGACGTCGTAGCCTTCCCGCTGCAAGGAGGCCAGCGTGTCGCGGAAGTCGCAGGCTTCCTTGGTGCACCCCGGCGTGGAGGCGGCCGGGTAGAAATATACGATGGTGCTTCGTCCGCGGTAGTCCTTCAAGCTGACGTCGTTCCCTGCGGAATCCTTCAGCGCAAAGTCCGGTGCCGGAGTGCCGGGAATGAGTCGTTCAGCCAAGATTTTCTCCTTAGGAATGTTCTGGACATGCAAGCTTAGTAAGCGCGGGAACCGGGGACGAATCCCACGCTCGCTATACTAAGTGGTATGCCTGATATGGATCGCTGGCCCACTGGGCGCCTTTTGTCCACCGCGGCACGCCTCGTGGAACACTCCTGGAACGAGAAGCTGGGAGCCATCGGCCTGACCCACGCGGGGGTGATCGCCATGGAAGTCCTTGCCGTCAACGGACCCATGACCCAGGCGCAGCTTGCCCAGTTGGTTCGTGTACAGGCCCAGACCATGGGGAAAACCCTGAGCCGGCTCGAGGTTCATGGACACATTCGCCGCGAACGCAGCACCTCCGACCGTCGAAGCCATGTGGTGACCCTTACCGAGCGCGGAGTTGAGGCCGTGGCCGCCGCGGCGGACATGGAACGGACCGTGCTGGCGGCTGCTTCGATCGACCCGGATGTCCTCCGTCAGGAACTCCAGGCCGTAGTGACCGTCCTGGCCAAGCGTTTTTCGTCACCCGAGACCAAGGCCATCGTGGCCAGTGCCGAGTCCGGACTCGCCGTGGACGTTAACAGCGTCAACTGATCGACCCGCCCTTCTGAACGACCCTCCCGTCTGAACGACCCGCCGCTCGGGGATTTGCCTACCCTAAGAGCCTGACGGCGACTGCCTCCAGCGCCTGAACGTCCCAGCCCGACTTTATTGGGCACGGTTTGGCTTGCGGGATGGCCACCACATGCATCTCCAACAATGCCCGTAAGGCCGGGCCCGGAAACTCCATGGGCACCGTACAGGTGGAAGAAGGGGTCCATGTCCTTGACCGGGACGCTTTGAAAGCCCGATGGCCGGGCAAGACGAAACCCCGCCTTCAGGCTTGTGGCCAGTGAAGACGGGGTTTCTGTGGTGCACCCCCCGGGACTCGAACCCGGAACCCATTGATTAAGAGTCAATTGCTCTGCCAGTTGAGCTAGAGGTGCAGCTGTTGTTTTGGTTCTTCCCGGGGGCTTTTGTTTCCCTCGTTCATCTCCGCAACGACATGAAACTCTACACGAGATTTGGCGCAGTGTGAAATCGGCGCCTGGCTGGACCGGCTGACTAGCCTGGAGGCGCCAAAATCAGCGCAGAATCAGGGTTTTGGTTGTTGGTGAGCATCCATAAAGTACCGTCCGGGGCCAGTGAAACGTCCCGGATGCGCCCGTACTTTCTTGTGAAATGGCTCACAGGATTTCCGGCATTTTCGCCATCGAGCGGGACGGCCCACAGCCGCTGGCCCCGGAGCGCTCCGAGATAGGCCGTGGTCCCCACGATCTCGAGGCCGCTGGGGGATGATTCTGCGGTGGACGGCCAGACCACCTTGGCATCAATGAAGCCCTGTCTGCCCGGCGCCCCGGTAACCTCCGGCCAACCGTAGTTTCCGCCCGGCTGGATCAGGTTCAGCTCGTCATCCACGTTTGGCCCGAATTCGCTGGACCAGAGCCTGCCCGCGTCATCCCAGTCGAGGCCCTGCACGTTCCGGTGGCCGAGGCTGTAGACGGGGTTGTCTCCGAACGGGTTGCCCGGGGCGGGCTTGCCCTCAGGGGTGATCCTGAGGATCTTCCCGCCCAGCGCGTTCGGATCCTGTGGCTGGTCGCGGCGTTGGGAATCGCCGGTTCCAACGTACAGGTGCCCGTCCGGTCCGAAGCGGATGCGCCCGCCGTTGTGCGTTGAAGCCTTCGGGATGCCGGAGAAGATGGTCTCCGGCCGGCCGAGGCTCAACGCACCCCCCGCTTCGGACTCCGTCAGTGTAAGCCGGGCAATCCTGTTGTCCACCCGGGCCGTGAAGTAGGCGAACAGGGACTTGTCCGAATCGTAGTTCGGTGAGACTGCCAGCCCCAGGAGGCCGCCTTCTCCGCCGGGTACAACCCCGGCGATGCTGCCAAGCGCAGTGGTTTTGCCGTCCTTGACTGATTTGAGTTCTCCGCTGTCGCGTTCGGAGATCACGGCAGTGCCGTCCGGCAGGAACACGGTTGACCACGGCAGCCGCAGTCCTTCGACGGACCGCAGTACCTGCGGTTCCCGGGCCGCCCGGTCACCGCCCGCGAGTGAGCCGGCGTTGCCCGTGGGCGTGCCGCTGCCGTCTCCGGTACAAGCGGACAATGCCAAGGCTGACGCCAGGGCAGCGGCAGACATGAAGGAGGGAGCGGGCCTGGATCTACGCCCCGCCTTTTCCCCGTGCATGTCGTCGCCGGCCTCTCCGCCTGCGTGCCTGGCGTCTAGCGCCGGCTCCGTCGCGGAGCCCGGAAACCGGCCGCTTCGGCGTGCGCGGCCGACTCGAACCAGACTTCCGCTGTGGTTTCCTCGTAGGCGGGGCTTGTTTCGTCGTGGTAGGTCATCGACTGTGCATCGCCCTTGACGGTGTAACCCTCGGGCCCCGTGCCATCCGGACCGGGGGCTGCGGATCCTTCACCATACGGCTGCTCAGCCGCAAGGTGTCCGGCGGGCTCTGCCGTGTGGCTTGCCGCCGCTTCCGTGGCCGCCGATGAGGCAGCAGCCTGCATCGTTTCGGCGTCCCCCTCGGAAAGTGCTCCGGCGCTGCTCCCGCCGGCTGGAGCGGCTGCGGTTGCTGTCGCTGGCGCCGTTGCTGTGGCTGGTGTGGTTGCGGTGGCGGGACGCTGCTCCGCTTCAGTTGCGGGCGCCGGGACATCCTCCGCTGCGGCGGACTCGGCACCCGGAAGGGTGGGTGCGTGCGGTTCCGTGTACTCGGCGTGGTGAACCGGGGCCTGCGCTCCTGCCCTGGTTGCGGGGGTGCCCTCTGCTGCCGGACCCTTGGCCGGCGCCTCGGCCACGTGTTCCCCGGCCGCATGTGCCTGCGCCGCGTGCGGCGTGCTCCCTGCCTCGGACCACTGCCCTTCCCACTCTTCCTTCCCGGCTACGGCTGTGGATTCAGGTTCAGCTGTGCGGTCGGTAGCTGGTGCCCTGTGGGTAGCTGCTGTACGTTCGGTGCCTGCTGCGTGCACCTCCCTCTCAGCCGCGGAGCCTTCGTCCCAGTCGTCCACGTCTCCGCCCTCGGGCGTGGCCATCCCGGTGGAACCGAATCCTGCGGCAGCCGGCATTCCGGCAGTGGCCGCTGCGTCAGCCGACGCTGCTGCACCGCCGCCGGCGGGGGCGGCGTTCCCGGTGGCGCCAAGGCGGGAGGTGCCGGTTTCCTCTATGCGTGGAGCGGTCGCACCGGAATCGGATGAGGTTGATGCTCCCGTGGTTTTTCCTGAACTGTTGCGGTTCAGGAGCCACCACACCACTCCAACGATTACTACGATGACGATGACCCAGATGATCCAGTCCATAGCAGAGCCCTTCTGTCCACAAGGCAAGGTTGCCGTTGCTTGACGTTACGTCGGTGTGATTACGGCTGTAAAGGTTCAGCGCGGCCGTGCCCGCTGTACTAAGTCGGCCATGAATTCATGAAAGTCAGCGGCGTCGTCAGCTTGTTCGATGTACCGCGGCCTGTGAATGGCCCGCTGGTCGGGATTCCCGTGCAGCGAGTCCAGCGTCATGACGTTCTCCACTCCGAAACGTAAAGCTTTGCCGGTGCTGGCGGCCACTTCATAGCCGCCCAGCGAAGACCCGACGGCGGGAAGCCGGACGGCGTGGGCGAGGTTGGTCATATTGAACGCCACCGGCACGCCGGCAGCCGTAAGGGAGCCTTCGTCAAACGGGGCCACGAGAACCTCGGCCGGGTGCCAGCGGTAGCCGATGACAAAGCTCCGCCGGCGCGGGGGAGCCCAGCCCCGTGCTGCGGCCTCCGGGGCCATGAAGCTGCTGGAGCCGCAGACGAGGTTGTAGTCGCCGTAGTTGGGAATCTGGTGATCGAACACGGCCCGGAGCCTGGCCTTCAGCTCTTCACTGGTGGGCGCGGGGTCGGGTCCGGGGGTGGTTTCGTCCGGCGTGATCGGCACGGGCTTGCTGTTCACGGTGAAGTCCTGGTGGTCGGCCGGCAGGGTGGCTTGCACGCTACCAGACCCGGCTCAGGACTCCTTGTCATGTCCCGGCGGCGCAAGGCTTCGCGCCGGAGTGCCGTCCTGTAGCCTCGCCTCATGGATTTGAAACGGCTCCGGATTCTCCGTGAACTCTCGGACCGGGGCACAGTGGGCGCCACCGCCGAGGCAATGGAGGTAACGCCGTCGGCCGTCTCCCAGCAACTGAAGACCCTCCAGGACGAACTGGGCGTTGTCCTGGTCGAAAAATCCGGCAGGGGAGTGCGCCTGACGGAGGCCGGCCGCGCCATGGCGGCGGCCGCCGCGGATGTCTCCACTGCCATGGCGCGCGCTGAGGCCACCATCGACACCTACCGGCAGGGCTGGCAGACGCATGTTAAAGCGGCATTCTTTCCGAGCGCAGCGGAAATGTTCCTTCCCGGCCTCCTGCACCGTGTCAAAGCAGTGGAGGGACTCCGGTTCCAGGCCTGCTTCGAGGACCCGGGTGTCGCGGGGTTCACGGCCCTGGCTGCCGATTACGACATCGTGCTGGCCCACAGCGTCGATGGTGCCGACGTTTTCGCCCGGCAGGGGCTGGTGGTGGTTCCGCTGCTGAACGAACCGCTGGACGTGGCGATGCCGGCCGGGCACGTCCTGGCGGCCAAGCCTTCGCTGACGGCCGGTGATGTTGTGGGGTTTCCGTGGATGGGCGTACCCGACGGCTTTCCGTTTGATACGGTACTGCGCCAGATCGAACTCCAGGCGGGCTCTCCGGCGGTGCGTGCGCAGCTTTTTCCCGATCTTCGGGTCCTGGAGGCCCTTGTCAGCGCCGGCCACGGATTGAGCCTGCTGCCTCGATACACGGCGCTGAGGAATCAGGAGCGCGGCTTCGTCCTGCGTCCGCTGCTCGGTGTCACAGCACGCCGCAGCATCGTGGCGCTCGCCCGGCCTGACGTCGCCGCCCGGACCACCATTGCGCAGGTTCTGTCCATGCTCGAGGCCGAAGCCGCCTCCATCGACGCCGCCGGCCTGCGTGACGACTGACACAGTTTGACCCCCGCGCGGACCATGCATCTCATTATTTGAGACGAGAGTCCACTATTTGATCGAAATAATCCCGGATTTTGGCTTAACGCTCTCCGCCGGGTCGTTGGCGCCCAACTTTGCGCCATAGACTTTGACCCATGAGTGAGGACACCCAAACCGCGACAGAAAACAAGCCGGACATCAAGCCCCGCAGCCGGGTCGTAACCGACGGAATCCACGCCGCGCCCGCGCGTGGCATGTTCCGGGCGGTCGGCATGGGCGACGACGACTTTGCGAAGCCCCAGATCGGCGTGGCCAGTTCCTGGAACGAGATCACTCCCTGCAACCTTTCCCTGAACCGGCTGGCCCAGGGCGCCAAGGAAGGCGTCCATGCCGGCGGCGGCTTCCCCATGCAATTCGGCACCATCTCCGTTTCCGACGGCATCTCCATGGGGCACGAGGGCATGCACTTCTCCCTGGTCTCCCGCGAAGTCATCGCCGACTCCGTGGAAACTGTCATGCAGGCCGAGCGCATTGACGGCTCCGTGCTCCTGGCCGGCTGTGACAAGTCGCTGCCCGGCATGCTGATGGCGGCCGCGCGCCTGGACCTCGCCAGCGTGTTCCTCTACGCCGGCTCCATCATGCCCGGCTGGGTCAAGCTTGAGGACGGTTCCGAAAAGGAAGTCACCCTCATTGACGCCTTCGAAGCCGTGGGTGCCTGCGCCGCCGGCAAGATGAGCCTCGGGGACCTGGAGCGCATCGAAAAGGCCATCTGCCCGGGCGAAGGCGCCTGCGGCGGCATGTACACGGCCAACACCATGGCCTGCATCGGCGAAGCGCTGGGCATGTCCCTGCCGGGCTCCGCCGCTCCTCCGTCGGCAGACCGCCGTCGTGATGAGTTCGCCCGCAAGTCCGGCGAAGCAGTGGTCAACCTGCTCCGCCTCGGCATCACGGCACGCGACATCATGACCAAAAAGGCGTTCGAGAACGCCATCGCCGTAACCATGGCGTTCGGCGGCTCCACCAACGCCGTCCTGCACCTGCTCGCCATCGCCCGTGAGGCCGAAGTGGAGCTGACGCTCGACGACTTCAACCGCATCGGCGACAAGATCCCGCACCTCGGCGACCTGAAGCCTTTCGGCCGCTACGTGATGACCGACGTGGACAAGATCGGCGGTGTCCCGGTCATCATGAAGGCACTGCTCGACGCCGGGCTGCTGCACGGCGACTGCCTCACCGTCACTGGTAAGACCCTTGCGGAGAACCTGTCCGCGATCAACCCGCCGGACCTGGACGGCAAGATCCTGCGCGCGCTGGACAACCCGATCCACAAGACCGGCGGCATCACCATCCTGCACGGTTCCATGGCGCCCGAGGGCGCAGTCGTGAAGAGCGCCGGCTTCGACGCCGACGTCTTCGAAGGAACTGCCCGCGTCTTCGAACGCGAGCAGGGTGCACTGGATGCCCTCGACAACGGCAAGATCAAGGCCGGCGACGTCGTCGTCATCCGCTACGAAGGCCCCAAGGGCGGTCCGGGCATGCGCGAGATGCTCGCCATCACCGGCGCCATCAAGGGCGCAGGCCTTGGTAAGGACGTCCTGCTCCTGACGGACGGCCGCTTCTCCGGCGGGACCACAGGCCTGTGCATCGGCCACGTTGCCCCGGAAGCAGTCGACGGCGGCCCCATCGCCTTCGTCAAGGACGGCGACAAGATCCGCGTCGACATCGCCGCCCGCACCTTCGACCTCCTGGTCGACGAGGCAGAGTTGGAGTCGCGCAAGATCGGCTGGGAGCCGCTTCCGGCCAAGTTCACCAAGGGCGTGCTCGCGAAGTACGCCAAGCTGGTGCACAGCGCCTCCACCGGCGCATACTGCGGGTAGCCCGCCATAGGTGGACTCACCCAACTGGCTGGCAGATAACGTCGCGAAAGGCCCTTTCGGGTGCGTTATCTGCAAGTCAGTTGGGGAGGGCTGCCGATAGGTGGACAATGAAGTCCACATGGTGAGATGCGTATCGTCGTCGTTGACACGCTTCTCACCAGAGGGAAAACTGAACGCATGATCGCATTCGTTACTAGCTGCGCCGCTGCAGATGCAGTCGTCGTCCTTACCAAGCGCGTGGCTCAATAGCCCGACTGGTAACGAACCGTCACGCGCAAACCCCTCGAAGAGCCTTACGGCTGAGGGGTTTTTTTATTTGTTGCACATCTTGAACCCGTCATGAGAAGTACCCGCTAATAAAGATCCACAAAGGAAGAGTCCGATGAGCAAAGGATCGCCGATCAGCCCCTCGCTGATGGCTACAAAGTCCGCTGGAGCCCCCAAAGCTCCGGAACGCGCCGACCGCACGGCCGATGCCGGCGTCGAGCACGCTGCTGCTGTCTCTCCTGTACTCGGACCGAACAACGTCGTACCCCCGACGGTGATGACCGGTTCGCAAGCTATTGTCCGCTCGCTCGAAGAACTCGGCGTGGACGATATTTTTGGTTTGCCCGGTGGCGCGATCCTGCCCACCTATGACCCCTTGATGGCCTCCCGCATGAATCACGTGCTGGTCCGTCACGAACAGGGAGCCGGCCACGCCGCGCAAGGCTACGCCATGGTTACCGGGCGGGTGGGCGTTTGTATTGCCACCTCCGGCCCCGGAGCCACCAACCTCGTTACCGCCATCATGGATGCCCATATGGACTCCGTGCCGCTCGTAGCCATTACCGGCCAGGTGTCCAGCGGAGTTATCGGCACCGACGCCTTCCAGGAAGCGGACATTGTCGGCATCACCATGCCGATCACCAAGCACTCGTTCCTGGTGACCGACCCCAACGACATTCCGCATGTCATGGCCGAGGCCTTCCACCTCGCATCCACGGGCCGGCCGGGTCCGGTGCTGGTGGACGTCGCCAAGGATGCCCAGCAGGGGCAAATGACCTTCTCCTGGCCGCCGAAGATCGACCTCCCCGGGTACCGCCCGGTGGTGCGCGGGCACAACAAGCAGGTTCGCGAAGCAGCGAAGCTGATTGCCGCGGCCAGCAAGCCCGTGCTCTACGTCGGCGGCGGCGTGGTGAAGGCGCATGCTTCGGCGGAACTGCGGGAGCTCGCCGAAATCACCGGCGCCCCCGTGGTCACCACCCTGATGGCCCGCGGCGTGTTCCCCGATTCGCACCCGCAGCACGTCGGCATGCCGGGCATGCACGGCACGGTGTCCGCCGTGACCGCGCTGCAGCAGTCCGACCTGCTCATTACCCTGGGCGCCCGTTTTGACGACCGCGTGACCGGCGTCCTGAAGACGTTCGCACCCAACGCGAAGGTGATCCACGCGGACATCGATCCGGCCGAGATCTCCAAGAACCGCACGGCGGACGTTCCGATCGTGGGTTCCGTCAAGGAGATCATTCCGGAACTCACCGAGGCCGTGAAGACGCAGTTCGCTGCTTCGGGCACTCCGGACCTGGCGAACTGGTGGGCGTTCCTGAACAACCTGAAGGAAACCTACCCGCTGGGCTGGACCGAACCGGAGGACGGCCTCACCGCACCGCAGCGCGTTATCGAGCGCATCGGTGCCCTGACCGGTCCCGAAGGAATCTACGTTGCGGGCGTTGGCCAGCACCAGATGTGGGCCGCCCAGTTCATCAAGTACGAACGCCCGCACGCCTGGCTGAACTCCGGCGGAGCAGGCACCATGGGCTATGCGGTTCCCGCGGCCATGGGCGCCAAGGTCGGCGCGCCCGACCGTGTGGTCTGGGCCATCGACGGTGACGGCTGCTTCCAGATGACCAACCAGGAACTTGCCACCTGCACCATCAACAAGATCCCCATTAAGGTCGCCGTCATCAACAACTCCTCGCTGGGCATGGTGCGCCAGTGGCAGACCCTCTTCTATGAAGGCCGCTACTCGAACACCGACCTGAACACCGGGCACGAAACGGTGCGCATCCCGGACTTCGTGAAACTGGGCGAGGCCTACGGCTGCGCCTCTTTCCGGTGCGAGCGGGCCGAGGACATCGACGCCACCATCCAGAAAGCCCTGGCGATCAACGACCGCCCCGTGGTCATCGACTTCGTGGTGAGCCCCGACTCCATGGTGTGGCCGATGGTGCCCGCCGGAGTGAGCAACGACCAGATCCAGGTTGCCCGCAACATGACCCCGGAATGGGAAGAGGAGGACTGAACATGACCCGCCACACACTGTCCGTTCTGGTCGAAGACAAACCCGGCGTGCTGACCCGCGTCGCCAGCCTCTTCGCACGCCGGGCCTTCAACATCAATTCCCTGGCCGTCGGCCCGACGGAAGTTCCGGGCATGTCCCGGATGACCGTCGTCGTCGACGCCGACGGTGACCTGATTGAACAGGTCACTAAGCAGTTGAACAAGCTGATCAATGTGATCAAGATTGTTGAACTCACCTCAGAATCTTCCGTACAGCGAGACCACATCCTGGTCAAGGTACGTGCGGATGCCGCAACACGCCTGCAGGTGACCCAGGCTGCAGACCTGTTCCGCGCTTCAGTGGTCGACGTCTCCACAGACTCTGTGGTCATTGAAGCAACCGGCCACCCGGAAAAGCTCACCGCGCTGCTGTCAGTGCTCGAGCCCTTCGGCATCCGCGAAATTGTGCAGTCCGGCACCCTTGCCGTTGGACGGGGATCCCGCTCCATGAGTGACAGGGCCCTGCGCAGCGCATAAGGCACAGCGTGACCGCAGCACCACAACTTATTCACACCAGAGAAACCACTCAAAAGGAGTTACGCAAGTGACTGAAATGTTCTACGACGACGACGCAGACCTGTCCATCATCCAGGGCCGGAAGGTAGCCATCGTCGGCTATGGTTCGCAGGGCCACGCCCACGCACTGAACCTGCGCGACTCCGGCGTCGAAGTTACCATCGCCCTCAAGGAGGGCTCGTCCTCGATCGCCAAGGCACAGGATGCCGGCTTCACGGTCAAGAACGTCGCGGACGCCGCCGAATGGGCCGACGTCATCATGATCCTGGCGCCGGACCAGCACCAGCGCTCGATCTACAACGACTCCATCAAGGACAAGCTGACTGCCGGCAAGGCCCTGGCCTTCGCGCACGGCTTCAACATCCGCTTCGGCTACATCGAGGCACCGGAGGGCGTTGACGTCATCCTCATCGCCCCGAAGGCTCCGGGCCACACCGTGCGCCGCGAATTCGAAGCCGGCCGTGGCATCCCGGACATCATCGCAGTAGAGCAGGACGCCACCGGCGCTGCCTGGGACCTGGCCAAGTCCTACGCCAAGGCCATCGGCGGTACGCGCGCCGGTGTCATCAAGACCACCTTCACCGAAGAAACCGAAACGGACCTCTTCGGCGAGCAGGCCGTTCTCTGCGGCGGTGTCTCGCAGCTGGTCCAGTACGGCTTCGAGACCCTGACTGAGGCCGGATACCAGCCGCAGATCGCTTACTTCGAGGTCCTGCACGAGCTCAAGCTCATCGTTGACCTCATGTGGGAAGGCGGGATCGCCAAGCAGCGCTGGAGCGTTTCCGACACCGCTGAGTACGGCGACTACGTTTCCGGTCCGCGCGTCATCACCCCCGAGGTGAAGGACAACATGAAGGCTGTCCTCGCCGACATCCAGTCCGGCGCGTTCGCCAAGCGGTTCATCGAGGACCAGGACAACGGCGGCGTTGAGTTCAAGGCCCTGCGTGCCAAGGCCGAACAGCACCCGATCGAGGCCGTGGGCCGCGAGCTGCGCTCCCTGTTCTCCTGGCAGCAGCAGGACGAGGACTACGTCGAAGGTTCTGCAGCCCGCTAAGGCTGCTGCCGCATAGGCGCCTTTCAGGCACCCTTCAGAAGCCAACTGTGAGGCCGGGTTCACACTTAACAATGTGAGCCCGGCCTTTCCGTCAGCCTAGACTTGATTTATCCCCCGGACTGCAACGCAGAGGATCAGCCGTGTCAAAACCCGTAGTACTGCTCGCCGAAGAACTTTCACCCGCCACAGTCGAGGCCCTCGGCCCGGACTTTGAAATCCGCCAGACCGATGGCGCCGACCGTTCCCAGCTGCTCTCTGCCATCGCGGATGTTGACGCCATCCTGGTCCGCTCCGCCACACAGGTGGACGCCGAGGCCATCGCCGCTGCCAAGAACCTCAAGGTCATTGCCCGCGCGGGAGTCGGCCTGGACAACGTCGACATCAAGGCCGCCACGCAGGCCGGTGTCATGGTGGTCAACGCGCCGACGTCGAACATCGTCTCCGCCGCTGAGCTGACCGTGGGCCACATCCTGAGCCTCGCCCGCCACATCCCGCAGGCCAGCGCCGCGCTCAAGGACGGCGAATGGAAGCGCTCCAAGTACACGGGCATTGAGCTTTACGAGAAGAAGATCGGCATCATCGGCCTCGGCCGGATCGGCGCCCTCGTGGCAGCCCGCCTGAAGGGCTTTGACACCAAGATCCTGGCGTACGACCCCTACATCACCTCCGCCCGCGCCGCCCAGCTGGGCGTGCAGCTGGTGACCCTGGACGAGCTGCTGGCGCAGTCGGACTTCATCACCATCCACATGCCCAAGACTCCCGAAACGGTGGGCATGCTGGGCGCTGAGGCCTTCAAGAAGATGAAGAAGACCGCCTACGTCATCAACGTTGCCCGCGGCGGCCTGGTGGACGAGGAAGCCCTCCACGCTGCCCTGAAGGACGGTGAGATCGCGGGTGCCGGCGTTGATGTCTTCGTCAAGGAACCCAGCACCGACCTGCCGTTCTTCGAGATGGACAACGTGGTGGTCACCCCGCACCTGGGCGCATCCACCGACGAAGCCCAGGAAAAGGCCGGCGTCTCCGTGGCCAAGTCAGTCCGGCTTGCCCTGGCCGGCGAACTGGTGCCTGACGCTGTGAATGTTGCCGGCGGCGTCATCGCTCCGGACGTGCGCCCGGGCATCCCGCTGATCGAGAAGCTGGGCCGCATCTTCACCGCGCTGACCCACGCCTCGCTGACGCAGTTCGACGTCGAAGTCGCCGGTGAGATCTCCTCCCTGGACGTCAAGGTGCTGGAACTGGCCGCTCTCAAGGGCATCTTCGCCGACGTCGTGACCGAACAGGTGTCCTATGTGAACGCCCCGGTCATCGCCGAGCAGCGCGGCATCAACGTCCGCCTCATCACCACGCCGGACACCGAGTCATACCGCAACCTCCTGACCCTCCGTGGCGCCCTCAGCGACGGCAGCCAGATTTCCGTGGCCGGAACGCTGACGGGCCCCAAGCAGATCCAGAAGCTCGTGGGCGTCAACGGCTACGAGGTGGAAATTCCCATCAGCGAACACCTCGTGGTGGTGGCCTACGCGGACCGCCCCGGCGTGATCGGCACCATCGGGCACATCCTGGGCATGAACAACATCAACATCGCCGGCATGCAGGTTGCGCGCCAGGCCGAGGGCGGCCAGGTCCTGGCCCTCCTGACCATTGACAGCTCGGTTCCGCAGCAGGTCCTTGACGCGATCAAGGCCGGCATCGGTGCCGAGATGGTTCGGGAAGTCGACCTCGAAGACTGATATCCCGCCTATTCGGTGAACATCTCGTGACAGACGTTAACTTCTGCCACGTATGATTGGCCGGTCTGCGTACAATGGCTGGGTCCGATTTTCGGATCCGGCCGGCAGACCGGCCATTATTTTTTGCACACCCGGCAGGGGACGCCTTCACAACCATTAGGTGTGGACAGAGGTGTGCGCTCACGCAATCCAGCTTTCAGGGAGCCCAATGAACGCCGTCCAGAGGTTCATCAGAAGCCGAGTGCTTTTGCTGACCGCGGCCATTTTGATCGTCGCCATGTGCCTGTCCGTCCTCGTCCAGGGCCAGTCACAGGCGGCGCTCAACCGAACAGTCGACCAGAATTCCCGCGGACTCTATGACATCCTGGTCCAGGCCAAGGCGGGCTCCGGCGGCGTACTCATGCAGCCGGAAATCGCCAATGGCCAGGGCGGCATCAGCTTTGACCAGCTCGACGGCATCAGGAAGCTCTCGGGCACCTCCGTGGCCGCGCCCATCAGCCTGGTGTCGCGCGTCTCGCAGAACCTCGAGTCCCCGCGGCTTGACGCCATGGACTACCTCGGATTCAACGCCGGCCTTGTGGGTACGGCGACCGCCGGGGAGCCAGGCGGAACGGACCCCAGCAAGTGGCCGGCAGCGGAATCGGTCCTGTCCGACGAGGCCAAGAAGTACCGGATGACGGCCAGTGCCGTCAGCTCGGACGGCCAGTCCGAACAGACCCTGTTCAAGTCCATGGCCGAAGGGTCCCTCGGCAAGGCCAGGCTCATCGAAGAGCAGACGGCCGGCGGCAAGAGCATCCGCATCGCAGGCGCCGAAGGGGAAACCGGCATCAAGTTCCCGGCTCCCGCGGGCGGTTCCGAGCACAACCTCTTCAACCTGTCCGTCTCGCTTCCGCTGGCGCCGCAGGTGACCGAGTCCGTCGTCGCCGTCGACCCCGTGTCCGAGCGCGCGCTGCTGGGCACGGCAGGCGACTTCCTGGCGCCGCTCGAAAAGGCGCCGCCGGCGGACGCCCGGAACGCCGGGGCCATCGGCCGTCATTTCGAGAGCCTGTTCACTACCGGCATCAGCATGGAGGAGCTCGAAGAGGGGCCGGACTTCCTCGGCGTCAAGCTCAAATACTGGGCGCCCCTGATGACGCAGTACCAGCAGGCAAAGCGGAACGGCCAGCTGACTGCGGATTCCCAGGCCATCCCGCTGATTGTCCGCTCGGGTACCTCGCTTGACCTCAAGTACTCGGTGAAGATCGAGGAAATCGACGACTCCGGAAACGTGGTCAAGGACGTCGGCACGGTGACCCGCTCGCTGGACAAGGACTACCTGCCGTTCGTTTCCAAGTCACCGTTCGCGCTCTCGTGGCCGGGCTCGCAGGACTACTCCCAGCTTCTGGGAAACACCGGTAACTTCAGCCAGGGCCTGTACAACCCGGCCACCTGGAGCACCGACTTCGCGTCGGCCCCCAAATACACGGATGGCTCCACCGCCGGCAACGGCGCCGTGGACAAGACCGCCACGCCGGGGGAGTGGGTGACCGTCAACCGCCTTCCCGAGAAGGGTGCCGGCGGCGCCCCGGTCGACCAGACCCAGCGCGAGCCCGTCGACGAGCGCGCCTACCGCGAAAGCCTGGAGACCGGCACCAAGGTCGCCGCGCCGCTGGCCATGGTCTACGGCACGTTCGACGCCGACAAGGTCCAGGAAGCCGCCGGGGACATCAACCGGCTGCCCCTGGGCGGCTACGATCCCTCGCCGCTGACCCTGACCGAAGATGCCCAGGGCAACAAGGTGGAGAACACTGAACTGAAGCCGTCGCTGAGCGCCACGGGTTTGGTCAGCCAGTCGGCCGGCGCCATCACCGACTACTACGGCCTCGCCGCCGCCCGCGGATATGAAGAGAACGCGTCGGTCATCGACGCCGTCCGTGTCCGGGCCAAGGCGCCGGGCAGCTGGAAGCAGTCGCAGCCCGAGGTCGAGCAGCTCGCGGACGAAATCCGTGACATGGGCCTGGAAGCAACGGTTGTTGCCGGCTCCGCGCGTGAAGACGCCAACATCTTCGTGCCGGGCTATTCCAAGGACGGCGCCGGCAAGGAATCCGCTCTGGGTACCGTTACCCAGTCGTGGGTCCGCCAGGATGCGGCCGATGCAGTGTCAGGTTCCCTGACCGGAACCAACGTGACGCTGCTGTTCCTCACCCTGTGCGGTGCAGCGCTGCTTACCGGCGCCTCCACCGTCAGCTACATCCGCCAGCGCCGTCGTGAAGCCGGCACCCTCCGCGCCATGGGCTGGACCCAGAACAGGATCCGGAGCTGGGTGCTTGCCGAATTTGGCGTGGGAGCCGCGCTCCTGGCGATTGCCGGCGCCATCCTGAGCCTGGTCAGCTGGAACCTCGCAACGGTCATCGTTTCCGCATCGGTACTGGTGCTCTACGCCGCCGCAGCGTACTTCGCGGCACGGCAGCTGAGGCACCGTGACGAGGTGGACCAGGAGCCGCAGCACGACGAGCGGCTGATCGCCGTCGACTCCCCGCTCACGTTCGCCAACCGCCAGCTGAGCACCAACAAGTTCAACACGATCTCGCTGGCTGTTGCGGTGGGTGTTTTTGGCGCAGCCGTTGGCGGCCTCATCGCCCTGCTGATCGACATTCCGCGTGCCGCCGGCGCGAGCGCCCTGAGCGGGCTGGCTGCCGCCAGCGTGGCACTGCCCAGCATCATCCTGGCGTTGTCCGGCGTGGCAGTGGGACTGGTGTTGACCCTGGTGACCGGTTGCTTTGAGCTCCAGGCCAAACGCCAGTACCTCGGCACGCTCGAAGCGATGGGGTGGAACCCGGACATGCTGGGCCAGGTCCGGCTGTTCGAAAATGCCCTCGTGGGCACTGTGGCCCTGCCGCTGGGCGTGGTCGGCGCCCTCGGCATCGGGCTCCTGCTCGCCCCCTATGCCGCGCTCTGGGCCGCCCTGGCCGGACTCGTGGCTGTACTTTGCTGGATTCCAATTGCAACGAAAGTGGTCCAATGAACAACGACCTGAATCTCGACCGGATTCCCCAGGATGACGCCGGGGACGGCTCGCTCCAGACCCGTGCCAACACCATTCTGAAGGCCGCAGACCACGGGACCCCGCTGGAACTGAGCAACATCACCATCCGCTACGGCGGGCAGAAGGGCGGAGCCGACGCCGTCAACGTCGTCGAGGGCTTCGACCTGACCCTCCACGCCGGGGAAATGCACTGCGTGGCCGGCCGAAGCGGTTCCGGCAAGACCAGCATCCTGACCGTCGGCGCCGGACTCACGCTGCCGACGTCGGGCCGGGTCTTCTGGGAAGGCCAGTCCCTCGAGAGCATGGGCGACGACGAAATCGCCGACCGCCGCCGGGCCCTGATCGGCTACGTCGACCAGGGCGGTGCCCTGATCGACGGCATGAGCGCGCTCGAGAACGTGCTGCTGCCGGCCGTCCCGGACGGCGAAGTTGACCAGCGCCGCGACATGGCTAAGGACCTCCTGGACCTCGTTGGCCTGGGGCGCCGCATGCGCCACCGCCCGGCGCAGCTTTCCGGCGGCGAGCGTCAGCGCGTGGCGATCGCGCGGGCCCTGATCCTCGGCACACGCGTACTGGTGGTGGACGAACCTACGGCGAGCCTGGACCGCACCTCGGCCAACCGCATCATCAGCATCCTCAAGGACACCACGTCCGACGGAATTGCCGTGCTGGTGGCGTCACATGACCACGAACTTGTCCGTCTCAGCGATACCCTGACCGAACTGATCTAGATTTAGGGGTAGCAACCCACGCTGCCGGTCCCGCCACCGCTTCCGAAAAAAGGTAACTTCCCAGAGTGTCGTCTTCAGCCCAGACCCCGTTCTACATCACCACCGCCATTACGTACCCCAATGGCGTGCCGCACATCGGCCACGCCTACGAGTACATCGCCACCGACGCGATGGCCCGGTTCAAGCGCCTGGACGGCTACGACGTCTTCTTCCTGACGGGCACGGACGAGCACGGCATGAAGATCGCGCAGACGGCGGAGAAGGAAGGCATCACCCCCAAGGAACTGGTGGACCGGAACGCCGAAATCTACAAGGGTGCCCATGCCACCCTGGGAATCTCTTACGACCGCTTCATCCGCACCACGGACGAAGACCACTACGCCGCGTCCCAGGCCATCTGGAAGAAGATGGAGGCCAACGGCGATATCTACCTGTCCAAGTACGAGGGCTGGTACTCGGTCCGCGACGAGGCGTACTACGTCGAAGACGAGACCGTGGTCAAGGAAGACGGCCTCCGCTACTCGCGCGAGACGGATACCGAACTGACCTGGACGGCCGAGGAAAGCTACTTCTTCCGGCTCTCCGCCTACCAGGACAAACTGCTGGCGCTGTACGAGGCGCACCCCGAATTCGGTGCCCCGCAGTCCCGCTTCAACGAGGTCATCAGCTTCGTCAAGCGCGGACTGGAGGACCTCTCCATCAGCCGTACGACGTTCGACTGGGGTGTTCCGGTTCCCGGCAACGACAAGCACGTGATGTACGTGTGGGTGGATGCGCTGACCAACTACCTCACCGGCGTGGGCTACCCGGACACCGAGTCGGAATCGTTCAGGAAGTTCTGGCCGGCCGACGTCCACGTGATCGGCAAGGACATTTCCCGGTTCCACGCCATCTACTGGCCGGCCTTCCTGATGAGCGCCGGCCTGGAACTGCCCAGGCGGATCATGATCCACGGCTTCCTGAACAACAACGGTGTCAAGATGTCCAAGTCACTGGGCAACGTGGTGGCGCCGTCGGACTTCGTGGCCCAGTACGGCCTGGACCAGGTGCGTTTCTTCTTCCTGCGTGAGGTCCCCTTCGGTGCCGACGGCAGCTACAGCCACGAAGCCATCGTGGGCCGGATGAACTCCGATCTCGCCAACAATTTCGGCAACCTGGCACAGCGTTCACTGTCCATGGTCGCCAAGAACTGCGAGGGCAGGGTCCCGGTCCCGGGCGCATTCACGGCCGAGGACACCGCCCTGCTGGCCCGGGCCAACGGGTTGCTGGATGCCGCCCGGGCGGCGTTCGAGAAGCAGGAATTCAGCCGTGCCCTCGAGGCGATCTGGGGCGTCCTTGGCGACACCAACGCGTACTTCGCCGAGCAGGCGCCATGGGTCCTCCGGAAGACCGACGTCGAGCGCATGAATACCGTGCTCTACGTGACCCTTGAGGTGCTCCGGATCGTGGCCATCCTGGTCCAGCCGGTAATGCCGACGGCGTCTACCGCGCTTCTGGAGACACTCGGCCAGCCCGACGGCGACGCCCGCCGTTTCGCGGCCATTGCCACGCCGCTGGTCCCCGGCACGGAACTTCCCTCCCCGGCGCCGATCTTCCCGAAGTACGAAGAGCCGGCCGAGGGGTAGCCCCGCCGGGCGCCTCCTCGTATCCCGGGTCATTTCTCCGGGTCTTTTTCACTCGACGCTCCTCCACTTGCCAGGCAAGTGGGGGAGCGTTCTAGCGTCCACGTGAACGCCGCGCTGCCCGCCTCAGCATCCGGCAGTGTGTGGCAGTCCGGGGAAAATTTTTCCAAGTAGTCCGCTCTATGCGTGCGAGTGAATATCTTCACAAAGCAAGTAATTGCCACCTGCGTCCGGATGAGTAAACGCGTACCAGTTACTCGGGTTTAACCTTCGGCGCAACCCTAGCCTGAAAAGGCAAGCGAACTGATGACACTGTCTGGGGAGTAACTGTCACCTTCAATTCGCTGTTTGAGGTCTTATGCAGGTTTGTTTTTCCTGGTCTCGAAGACGGTTACTCCGCACAGTCTGGTCGGTTCGAATCGGATTTGGTATGGAGGAACCGAACATGAAACGAACAATCGCCACTCTGGGGGTGGTGGGCCTCGGACTCATAGGGGCCACAGTCGCGGCCAACGCCGCACCACCTGCTTCCAGCGACGAAGACAGCATCATCATCTGCCACGCCAAGGGCGGATCGGGAAGTTATACGGCAGTAGAAGTAAGTGTTAATGGCCTTTCGGGACACGGCGGGCATGCCGACGACGTTGTTCCACAGAACACCGGCGACACTGTGCCAGGTGGCCAAAACCTGACACCGGCCAACATCGCACTTCTGGCCAGCGGGTGCCTCGATACCGGCCCGGTGGATCCCGTGGACCCGGTGGACCCGGTGGACCCGGTGGACCCGGTGGACCCGGTGGACCCGGTGGATCCCGTGGACCCGGTGGACCCGGTGGACCCGGTGGACCCGGTGGACCCGGTGGACCCGGTGGACCCGGTGACTCCGGCTGATCCGGTGGTTCCGCCTCCGGCCAACGAAAATGTGGTGGTGCCGCCGGCACTTACGCCAGGTGCCGTCACACCGGCACCTGCGGCGGTTCCTGCCGCGGGCGCAGCAGCAGCGCCGGTTGCGTCAACGCCCCGCGGGGCTGCTGCCGCGGCCGTTCCTGCAGCGAACACGGGTTATAACGTCCAGACTGCCGTTGGCAGCTCCGGCACCGGGATTCCCGCCTGGCTGGCCGTTCTGACCGGCTTCTTCACCGCGGTGGGCGGCTGGGTGCTCGTGAAGGGCGGGTTGCGGTCCCGCGGCGCGAACAGCTAGGAGAACCGCGGGCGGGCGCCGGAGGTTGCGGCGCCCGCCCGGCCGGTTTCGGTATTTCGCCATTTCATTCCAGCATCCCGAGGAGTCCCACCATGGTCCGTGACCACCGGAACCGGCACAAGCATGCCGCCGGCGTCCGCGGCCTTGTCCTGAGCTTGAGGGACCTGCTGGTGCTCGCCGTCTGCATCGCCGGGCTACTGGGAGCCTGGCTGGTGTACGGCGTGGCCGGCCCCGGCAGCCAGGGTGCACCTGCTGCCGGGGAGCCGGTGGCGACAGTCCTGTCGGGGCACCAGCCGGAGGCGGACGCCGCAGCACGGCAGTCAGCCCTGGCCGCGGACCCGGCCGCGGACCCTGCCTCGATGCCTCCCGTGCCGTTGGCGGCCGGCGGATCGCCGGTGGCACCTCCTGCTCCTTCCTATCCCGCTGCGGCCGCACCGCAACGGATTACTTACCCGGCCGCCGGGATGGACGTTGTGGTGCACCCCCTGCAGCCGGAGTCCGTCGACGCCGCAAGCCACAGCATCGTGCCTCCGGAGACGATGGATGGTTACTGGCTGGCGAACCTCGGGACGCCCGGGGACGGCTCCGTGAATACGAGCTATGTCATCGGCCACAGCTGGGAGGGGCTGGATGCGCCGTTCAACCACTTGAGTTCCGCCGCCGCGGCAGGAGACGAGCTGACCGTCACCACATCAACCGGTGCCATGACATACCGGGTGGACTCGGTCACCACCTACACCAAGGCGACCCTTAAGGACAGCCCGATCTGGGCAGTGGTGCCGAACCGGCTGGTGCTCATCAGCTGCTATACGGAGGATCCGTGGGGCAAGAACGTTGCCGTCGTGGCTTCGCCCGTGCCACGCCGTTGAGGCCGCTGCCAGTTGATACGGCGGTGTTCGAATATTGAGACGACTTGACCATCATGTGGATGGCTTCGTTACCCTGAAAACATGAGCGCACCCACGATTAATCTTGCTGTCATTCCCGGCGACGGCATCGGCCCCGAGGTCATCGCCGAAGCTTTGAAGGTGTTGGAGAAGGTTGTGGCCGCCGAAGGCGTCACCCTGGACCAGACCCACTACAAACTGGGTGCCCAGCATTGGCTCGAGACCGGCGAAACCCTCCCGGAGGAAGTCCTCAACGATCTCCGCAGCCGGGACGCCATCCTGTTCGGCGCCGTCGGTGCAGCACCCGGTGACACCCGGATCCCGTCCGGCATTATCGAGCGTGAGATGCTGCTGAAGCTCCGCTTCAGCCTGGACCACTTCGTCAACCTGCGGCCGTCCCGCCTCTTCGGCAGCGTCGGCAGCCCGCTTGCCAACCCCGGCGAGATTGATTTCATCGTGGTCCGCGAAGGCACCGAAGGCCCGTATGTCGGCAATGGCGGCACCCTGCGCGCCGGGACCAAGCACGAGGTTGCCACTGAGGTGTCGCTGAACACCGCCCACGGCGTGGAGCGGGTTGTCCGCGATGCGTTCCGCCGTGCGAGCGAACGCCCGCGCAAGCACGTCACCCTGGTCCACAAGCACAATGTGCTGGTGTTTGCGGGCCACCTGTGGAAGCGCACCGTTGACGCAGTGGCGCAGGAATTCCCGGACGTCACCCATGACTACCTGCACATTGACGCCGCCACGATCTTCATGGTTACCGACCCTGCACGCTTCGACGTCATTGTCACGGACAACCTTTTCGGAGACATCATCACCGACCTCGCCGCGGCCGTCACCGGCGGCATCGGTCTCGCGGCCTCGGGCAACATCAACATGGAGCGCACCGCTCCGTCCATGTTCGAACCCGTCCACGGATCCGCCCCTGATATCGCAGGCCAGCAGAAGGCTGATCCGACGGCGGCGATCCTCTCCGCCGCCCTGCTCCTGGACCACCTCGGCTATGCGGATGCCGCCAAAAAGATCGAGGCGGCAGTCATTGCCGACGTCGAAGGCCGCGATGGCCGGGAGCGCACCACCAGCGAGGTCGGCGACGCCATCGTCGCCGCCCTTTAGGGGTCTGCATCGGGCGTAAGCTTGTTTCGAATCACCAACATGCTGCCGTGGTCCGACGCTGAACCACGTTCACACACCAGGCAGCCGACCGTGGAGGAACCATGACTCAGACTGCCCATGGCGTCGAATTCACCCAGCATCCTTCGGCAACCCCGAAGTCCGCTGAAGAACGTGCTGCCGTCCTGGCGAACCCGGGTTTCGGCAACCATTTCACCGACCACACCGCGATTGTCGACTACAGCGTCGACGCCGAGGGTAAGGGGGGCTGGCATGATGCCCGCGTTGAGGCCTACGGCCCCATCTCCCTGGATCCCTCCGCTGCGGTACTCCACTACGGTCAGGAAATTTTCGAAGGGCTCAAGGCCTACCGCCACGCCGACGGCTCGGTCTGGACGTTCCGCCCGGAGGCCAACGCCGCCCGCCTGAACAAGTCAGCCCGCAGGCTGGCACTGCCGGAGCTTCCGGAAGAGTACTTCCTTGGCGCCATCCGCGAACTCGTGCAGGCCGACCGCGAGTGGGTTCCGGCCGGGGACGGCGAGGCGCTGTACCTCCGTCCGTTTATGATCGCCACCGAGGCGTTCCTGGGCGTCCGCGCGGCCAGGGAAGTCTCCTTCCGCGTGATCGCCTCTCCGGCCGGCAACTATTTCGGCGGCGAGCTGAAGCCCGTGTCCATCTGGATCTCCCGGGAGTACGCGCGGGCAGGCCGCGGCGGTACCGGCGCAGCCAAGTGCGGCGGCAACTATGCCGCATCGCTCATCGCGCAGCAGGAGGCCGAGGCCCACGGCTGCAAGCAGGTCCTCTTCCTCGACCAGTTCAATGACAATGCCGTTGAGGAACTCGGCGGCATGAACGTGTTCTTCGTGATGAAGGACGGTTCGCTGGTGACCCCCGCCCTGACCGGAACCATCCTGGAAGGCGTCACCAGGATGTCCGTCATGCAGGTGGCCAAGGACATGGGCCGCACCGTCACCGAGCGCAAGATCACACTGGACGAATGGCGCGACGGCGTCGCTTCCGGTGAGATCACCGAGGTCTTCGCCTGCGGGACAGCGGCGGTGATCACGCCGATCGGTGTCCTCAAGGACGCTACCGAGTTCATTGGCTCCGAGGACGCGAAGGCGGGGGAGACCACCATGGCCATCCGCGAGCAGCTCCTTGGCATCCAGACCGGAACCGTCGAGGACACCCACGGCTGGCTGACCCGGCTCGTCTGAGTCCTCGAAGTATCGGTTTGCTGACGGATTAGTCTTCCGGACGTACGACGCCGGGTGGCCCGCAACGCTTGCGGGCCACCCGGCGTCGTCCGTTAAGAATGCGATGATGGAACCGTGAATCCCGAATCCGCTCCGTCGGTTCTTTCCGCCAGCGAGCTGGCGCGGTTCCGGCTTGCGCCCAACCCCGGACCCATGAGCCTGGACGGGACCAATTCGTACTTACTTGGCGGTCCAGGAGCCGGAAGCACGGTGGTGGTGGATCCCGGACCGCTGGACGAACAGCACCTGCGCGAACTGGCCGCGGCGGGGACGGTGGAGCTTATCCTCATCACGCACTGCCACGCCGACCACACCGCGGCAGCCGCACGCTTCCACGAACTCACAGGGGCGCCGGTCCGTGCCGCCGATGCCCGGCACTGCCACGGAGGAACGCCGCTCACGGACGGTGAGACCATCCTGGCGGCGGGTGTTGAGCTGCGCGTCCTTGCCACTCCCGGCCACACGTCGGACTCGTTGTGTTTCCATCTGCCGGGCGACGGACGTCACGGATCGGTGCTCACCGGCGACACGATCCTTGGCCGCGGCACCACGGTCCTGGATTACCCTGACGGCAAACTCGGCGATTACCTCGCAACCCTGGACAGGCTCGAAGTGCTTGGCCCGGCCACGGTCCTGCCCGGGCACGGGGCAGTGCTTCCGGCGCTGGATACAGTGGTCCGCGCCTACCGGGACCACCGCTACGAACGGCTTGCGCAGATCCGCGCTGCCATGGCGGCACTCGGGCCCGACGCGGGTGTCGACGACATCACGGATGCCGTCTATACGGACATCGATCCCGCCGTCCGTCCGGCCGCAAGGAACTCAGTGGCTGCGCAGCTGGACTTCCTCCGCGGTTGAACGCCAGGCCCATGCCGCGCGGCCGGACGCCGGGCCGGAGACTGTACGCTAGGAACCATGCGTATCGCCCGTTTTGTAGCTGATTCTGATCCCCTTTACGGCGTTGTCGAAGGCGAGCCCGGCAGTGAGGAAGTCACTGTCATCAAGGGCGACCCCTTTTTCAACGGCGTTGAACGCAGCACCGTCAAATACAAGCTCGAGGACGTGCGGCTGCTGGCTCCGATCATTCCGCGCAGCAAGGTGGTGGGCGTTGGACGCAACTTCGTTGAGCACGCCAAGGAACTGGGCAATGAAGTGCCGCAGCACCCGCTGCTGTTCCTGAAGCCGAACACCTCGGTGGTGGGCCCCAACGATCCCATCGTGCTGCCGGAATTCTCGGACGAGGTCTCCTTCGAGGCCGAGCTCTGCGTAGTGATCGGCCGGATCTGCAAGGACGTTCCCGAGGACCGCGTCGACGACGTCATTTTCGGCTATACCTGCGGCAACGACCTGACCGCCCGCGATGTCCAGAAGACCGACCTGCAGTGGGCGAGGGCCAAAGGATTCGACACGTCGGCGCCACTGGGCCCGTGGATCGAGACTGAACTGGACACCGAAGACCTGCGGATCCAGGGCTGGCTCAACGGTGAACTTCGCCAGGACGGCAGCACGAGCCAGATGATCCGGGGCGTCCGCGAGCTCGTTTCGGTGGTGTCGCAGGCCTTCACGCTGCTTCCCGGCGACGTGATCATGACCGGCACGCCTGCGGGTGTGGGCGTGGTGGCGGCCGGTGACCGTTTCGACGTGGAGATCGAAGGCATCGGACGCCTGTCCAACCCGGTCGTCCGGCGCTAGCGGCGGGCCCTGCCTCCTCCGGGCAGGCGGTAAAGTTGGTGTCACTATGACTACTCCTTCTGTGTCCAACGCCGTCTCCAGTCCTGCCGTCACCGCCGAAACCCCGGTCCGGGTGCGGTTCTGCCCGTCGCCCACCGGCACCCCGCACGTGGGCCTGATCCGCACGGCGCTGTTCAACTGGGCCTATGCCCGGCACACCCAGGGCACGTTTGTCTTCCGCATCGAGGACACGGACGCGGCCCGGGACTCGGAAGAGAGCTACGAGCAGCTGCTCGAGGCCCTGAAGTGGCTGGGCATCTCGTGGGAAGAAGGCGTGGAAACGGGCGGACCGCACGAGCCGTACCGCCAGTCACAGCGCCTGGACCTCTATAAGGACGTAGTGGCCAAACTGCTGGACGCCGGCTATGCCTACGAGTGCTACTCGTCGCCGGAGGAAGTGGAAGCGCGCCACCGGGCTGCCGGCCGCGACCCCAAGCTGGGCTACGACAACTTCGACCGCAACCTGAGCGCCGAGCAGGTTGCCGCGTTCAAGGCTGACGGACGGGAACCGGTACTCCGTGTCCGCATGCCCGATGAGGACGTCACCTTCACCGACATGGTCCGCGGCGAAATCACCTTCAAGGCCGGAAGCATCCCGGACTATGTGATTGTCCGCGCGGACGGCTCCCCGCTGTACACCCTGGTAAACCCCGTGGACGATGCCCTCATGGGGATCACGCACGTCCTGCGCGGCGAGGACCTGCTCTCCTCCACGCCCCGCCAGGTGGTGCTGATCCGGGCCCTGATGGAGATCGGCGTGGCAAGCTATATGCCGGTGTTCGGCCACCTTCCCTACGTCATGGGTGAGGGCAACAAGAAGCTGTCCAAGCGTGATCCGCAGTCCAACCTGTTCCTCCTCCGGGACCGCGGGTTCATTCCCGAAGGCCTGCTCAACTACCTCTCCCTGCTGGGCTGGAGCATGTCCGCTGACGAAGACATCTTCACGGTCGAGCAGCTCATCGAGCACTTCGACGTCCACGACGTCCTGGCCAACCCGGCGCGCTTCGACATCAAGAAGGCCGAAGCGATCAACGGCACCCACATCCGGATGCTGGAAGCGGATGACTTCAGGGGCCGCCTGATCCCGTACCTCCGCGCAGCCAACCTGGTGGGGGACACCCTGACGGCGCGCGAGGAGGAGATCCTCGCTGAGGCGGCACCGCTGATCCAGGAGCGCATCGCGCTGCTGGGAGAGGCGCCGGAGATGATTTCCTTCCTGTTCAAGAACGACGACGCCATTGACGTCGCGGATGACGCCCGCAAGGGACTTCCCGGGAATCTCACCGAGGTGCTTGACGCCGCAATCGCAGCCCTGGATGCGGTCGCGGACTGGAATGCCGAGAGCATCCAGGCGGCGCTGAAGCAGGCGCTCGTGGAGGATCTTGGCGTCAAGCCGAGGCTGGCCTTCGGTCCCGTCCGGACAGCCATTTCCGGGCGCCGGATTTCCCCGCCGCTGTTTGAATCCATGGTCATCCTGGGCAAGGCATCCTCACTGGCCCGCCTGCACGCCTTCCGCGGCTGATGACTGCCATGCGCGGCGACGGCGGACGTGTCCTGCACACGGGCTTCGGAGTCATCCGGGGTGTGCTGTTTGATATTGATGACACCCTGGTTGACCTCGAATTCGCCATGACCACTGCGCTGCGTGATGTCAGCGAACATCTCCTGCCCGGTCTGGACCAGGCCGGGTGGGAGAAATTCGGACGCATCTTCACGCACGAGACCACGCATTTCTATGACCGCTACCTGGCCGGTGAGCTGACCTTCAACGAGCAGCGTCTCCTCCGGGGCCGGGCTGCCCTGGGGCACTTCGGGGTGGAACTGGAAGAGGGGGAGGAATCCCATGCCTGGGTTACCTCCTACGCAGCCCTGCAGCACGGCTACGTCCGTGCCTTCGAGGACGTAGCGCCGGTACTGGACGCGCTCGACGACGCCGGCATCCCTTACGGAGCGGTGAGCAACAACGTGCACGACTACCAGCGGGTGAAGCTGGACACTGCCGGCCTGCAACGGATTACGGTGCTGGTGGGGACGGATACGGTGGGCGTGCCCAAGCCGGACCCGGCCATCTACCTCGAGGGCGTCCGCCTCCTGGGCAGCAGCGCCGCAGAGACACTCTATGTGGGCGACAACCGCCTGCTGGACGCGGAAGGTTCGACGGCGGCCGGCCTGCTGGGTGTGTGGCTGAACCGCAGCGGCGAAACCGAATCCGCCTTTTCAGGGCACCAGGTTGGTTCGCTCGCCGAGTTGCTGGGGTAGCTGCGCCGGCGGTGTCACCAATCTTCCGCCTGTGGCACAGTGACCCTCCGCCGGTGGCGCGGCGCCATAAAGGCGCCAACCGAGCCCAGGCCCAGCACTCCCACCATGCCGACGGCCGTTCCGGCATCGGTCCGGTCCACCAGGTTCGACGGCGACACTGCTGCTGCACTGGAGTGCAGAGTTTCTGTTCCGGCGGCAACTTTGGGATTGCCTTCCGCGAGCCTGGCCGCCCCCGTGGCCAGCTGTGTGGAACCGGAGGCCAGCTTGGTGTTCCCCTCCGGGAGTTCGGAGGCTCCGGCGGCCAGGGCCTCGGAACCGCTCAGCAGCACGGGGTTCGCGGGATCGACCGGGTCGCCCTTGATGCCGGCGTTCAAAGCCGCGGTTCCGGTAGCAAGCCGGGCGGAGCCCTCAGACATGCTTGCGGTGGCCTTTAGCAGGCCCGGGCGGTCCGGGTTCCCGGGTACGCCGTCCATACCCAACCTGATCCTGGCCGTCCCGTCGGCAAGCAACCTGGTGCCAAGGGCAACCCCGGGGTTTGCCGGATCCTGGCTGTTGAGCTTCCCGCTCAGGGTGGTGAAGCCGGCGGTCAGTTTACCTGCCCCGGCCTGCAGTTCGCCGGTGCCCTCGTGGAGCCGTGTGGCGCCGTCGGCCGGGTTGTTTTCCGCGGTGCCGGTCTCCGAAGGCGTCAGCGCAGCAGAGAGCAGCACCGCGCCGGCAGCAAGTTTGCCGGCACCGTCGTCAACTTGATACACCCCCGGGGCGAGCTTGTTGGCGACGTCCGCCTCAATCTTTACCGCTCCAGCCGCGAGTTTCTCCGCGCCGGCCTGTAGCTGCTCCGTGCCGGGAGCGAGCTTGCCGGTGATACCGGCGTGGATCTTCCGCGCCGCGTCGGAGAGCTTGCCTGCCCCCGTGTCTGCCAGCGTGGCACCGGTGGACAGTTTCCCGGTGCCATCCTTGAGCTGATCGGCCCCCGCGGACGCCGGCCCGGCCCGTCCTTGAGCCGGGCTGAGCCGTCGGTGATGCGGCCGGTGACCAGGGTATAGAATCCGACCAGGCGATCAGTAGCAGGGCGAGGACCGCGATGGCGACCTGCCGGCCTCGGGTGCGGGCGCGGGTGCGGGGGTTCAGGGGAGCAGTGGCACGACTCTGTGGCACGGATAATTCCTCTCGACGGTCCTGGCGAACGGGGGCGGGTCCCGCGGCCCCAACCGTGACGCAGCTAACATCTGGATTTGTGCGTGAAAGTGCCGGCCGGAGGCGTTCGGGGAAGTGGTTACTCTTCGGTAACTTACCGAGCGAAAACTTACCGTGCCCGGAATTGCAGGGGTTTTGTCTTCTTCGGACGGCCCTGGCGTGCCGGCACGGGCTGTCGAGTGTGCGGCGGACGGGGCGGTGCGCCCCGATTTGTGCCAGCCAAAACTCTCGGGTAAAGTAATTACTCGTGCTGAGGCGCTGGGAGCGAAGGTTTAGGCCTGATTCTCCGGCCCGAAAGTTCCATTGGGATATGGTGTAATTGGCAACACTACGGTTTCTGGTACCGTCATTCTAGGTTCGAGTCCTGGTATCCCAGCTCTGAGTAAACCGCATTTCGGTGCGGCGGATCAGGGGTTTCGAACGGTTTATCCGATTTGAAACACCGGCTCTGTGTATGAAACAATCACTGAGCCTGATGGCAGAAATGCCATCCGGAAAGTACGCGGCCCCATCGTATAGCGGCCTAGTACGCTGCCCTCTCACGGCGGTAACGCGGGTTCGAATCCCGCTGGGGTCACCACTGAAGCGGTCCCGGGCAACAGCCCGGGATCGCTTCTTTTTTGTTTGCGGCACGTTTCGATTGCGCGGGAGAAGTGCGTTGCCGCGCGGCCCTGCACCGGATTCGAGCCGGACGCCGGCTTAACTGGCATGATGAAGCTGTGACGTCCCCATCTGAGAGTTCACCCCCGGGCCCTTCCGCGCACAACACGCAGGCAGCCGCGGCCGTGGAACTACTCGAGGCTGTCCGCCGCGACCTTGGCGCGGCGGTCCTCCCGCTCGCGCTGCCTGGCGCGGACGCGGCCCGCCTTGATATCAGGAATGCGCTGGCGCAGCTGGACGACTACATCCTTCCGCGCTTCCGCAGCCTGGACGCTCCCCTGCTGGCAGTGGTCGGCGGGTCAACCGGTGCCGGAAAATCCACCCTGGTCAACGCTCTTGTGGGGCACCCGGTCACGAGGGCGGGCGCGATCCGGCCCACCACCAGGCAGCCGATCCTGCTTCATAACCCGGCGGACTCCGGCTGGTTCGAGGACCAGCGCGTGCTGCCGAACCTGAGCCGCATCAGGGGCACGGTGGTGGACACGCCGCTGCCCGCCAACCGGGCCGGAGCCGCGCCGGACGCCGCACCCATTTCCTCCCTGGTGCTTGTGGGCCACCCGACGGTGCCGCAAGGAATCGCCCTCCTGGACGCCCCGGACGTGGACTCCGTCTCGGATGACAACAGGAAGCTCGCGGGTCAATTGCTCGCCGCAGCCGACCTCTGGGTATTCGTGACAACGGCCAACCGCTATGCCGACGCCGTGCCGTGGAAGCTGCTCCTTGATGCGGCGTCCAGGGACATCATGGTGGCGGTGGTTCTGGACCGCGTGCCTCCCGCCGCCGAAGCGGAGGTCAGCGCGGACCTCCGGACGATGCTGCAGCGGGAGGGCCTCGGCGCAGCACGGCTGTTCATTATTCCGGAGGTCACCCTGGACAACCTTGGAATGCTGCCCGCCGGTGCTGTGGAGCCCCTGGGGCGCTGGGTACGCGAGCTGGCAGCGGACTCCGCGGGGAGGGCCGACATTGCCCGGCGGACACTGAACGGCACTGTGCGGGCCCTTGGCGGCCGCGTGGCTGCCCTCGCCCAGGCTTCACTGGAACAGCAGCAATCGCGGGACGTCCTGGCCAAGGACGCCCGTGCCGCTTACCGGGACGCCGCCGACAGGATTCTGGACGCCACACGGGACGGGGCCCTCTTGCGCGGCGAAGTGCTTGCGCGCTGGCAGGACTTCGTCGGCACGGGGGAGTTCTTCCGTGTCCTGGAGCAGAACATCGGGCGTATGCGGGACCGTATGGGTGCCTTCTTTCGCGGCGAACCGGCGCCGGCGGTCAAGGTGGAAACAGCCATTGAAACGGGACTGCAGGCGGTGATCATGGACGAAGCCGCCAACGCGGCCGAGGATACAGACCAGCGCTGGCGCTCAGACCCTGCCGGCCGCCAACTGCTGGGCACGGACGACCTTTCCGGCACCGGCGCAGGGTTCCCGGACCGGGTGGCGGCAGAGATCCGCGCCTGGCAGGCAGGCCTGATGGAGCTCATCCGTACGGAAGGCCAGGGCAAACGCACACAGGCCCGCTGGCTGTCCTTCGGCGTGAACGGGCTCGGGGCAGCCCTCATGATTGTGGTTTTCTCGATGACTGCCGGGCTCACCGGACTGGAGATCGGCGTGGCGGGCGGTACCGCCGTCCTCGGTCAAAGGCTGCTGGAGGCAGTCTTCGGCGAGGATGCCGTGCGGCGGCTCGCGAAAACCGCCCGCGAGGACCTCAACGCGAGGTGCCACAAGCTGCTGGAGGCCGAACAGCAGCGTTTCCTTGACCGCCTGGACTTCCAGGCAGGGGTGGCGCCCGAAGTCCTCTCGGGTCACGCCCGCGCGCTCGTGCGGCTGGCGGAGTCGGCATGAGCCGGCACAGCGGGACCCGCGAAGCCTCGCGGCTTGGCGCCCGGCTGGAAGCCCTCAATGACGCCCGGGAGCTCGCGGGCGGTGTGCTGCCCGACGATGCACTGGACCAGGTGCTTAATGTCCTTGAGCGCGCCAGCTCCCGCCGTTCGCTGTCTTCGGACCACACCGTAGTGGGGTTCTTCGGCGCGACGGGCAGCGGCAAATCGTCGCTCTTCAATGCCGTCAGCGGCGCCGAAATCGCGACGGCGGCGGCCCGCCGTCCCACGACGTCGGAACCGTTGGCGGGTGTCTGGGGAGCAGACGGCAGTGAACCGCTGCTGGACTGGCTCGGGGTCAGCAAGCGCCACCACTCGGCGGCTGTGCCGGGGTTCGCCGATGACTCCACCGGCCTGATCCTGCTGGACCTGCCCGATTTCGACTCAACGAAGGCCGCCAACCGCGAGATTGTCCAACGGATGGTCGGGCTGGTGGACGTCCTGGTCTGGGTGCTGGATCCGCAGAAGTATGCTGACGCCGCAGTGCACAACGACTTTCTTACGCCCCTGGCTACGCACGGAGCAGTCACACTGGTGGTCCTCAACCAGATCGACCGTCTTCCGGAGCCGGACGTCGCTCCGGTGCTGGAATCCCTCAAGGCCATCCTCGCCCGGGACGGCCTGGGCAAGGTCCAGGTCCTCGGTGCCTCCGCCCTGGCAGGGACCGGCGTGGACAAAGTACGGGCCGCCATCCGCCACGTGGTGGTGCAACGTCAGGCGCTGTCCCAGCGGCTGGCCGCGGATGTCTCCAAAGCCTCGGCGGAGCTTGCCGAAGCATCCGGGACAGGCGAGGCGGCCGGCGTCAAGGCAGCCACCCGCTCGCAGCTGGCGGACGAGCTGGCGGTTGCCGCCAACGTCCCGGTCGTGGTGGACGCTGTGTCCCGGTCCTACCGGCATGAAGCCGCCCGGCGCACCGGATGGCCGCTGACCCGCTGGCTGGTCCGCTTCCGTCCGGATCCGCTGCGGCGGCTGAACCTGCGCCGCGAAGGTGCAAAATCCGAAGTCAACAGGACGTCACTGCCGCCGGCGGGGGCTCCGGAACGCGCCAGGACGGACGCTGCCGTGCGGGAATTCGCGGATGCCGCCAGTGCCGGGGCTCCGGGGCCATGGCGTGCGGCCATCCGCAGCGCAGCGCGCGAAGGCCGGGACCAGTTGCCGGACGCGCTGGACCAGGCCATTGCCGGGACCGAGCTGCTTGCCGGACGGAAGTCGTGGTGGTGGGGAATGTTCAACGTCATTCAGTGGCTGGCACTCGTGACAGCACTGGGCGGCCTGGGCTGGCTCGGCGTTTTGGCGGGCCTCGGGTATCTCCAGCTGCCGGTTCCGGAGGTGCCCAGGGTGGAGGGCTGGCCCGTCCCCACCCTCATGATCGCCGGGGGAGTGGTGCTTGGCATTGTGCTGGCCGTGGCCGGGAAACTCGTCGCCGCTGCGGCCGCCGGTCTGCGGGCCGCGGCAGCAGGAAAGAAGCTGAGGGCCGCCGTGGCTGCGGTTGCGGACCGGCTGGTGGTTGAGCCGGTGGAAGTGGAAGTCGGCAGGCTGAAGTCCTTCAATACGGCTTTGAAATCCGCCCGCCGCGACTAGGCGTTTTCCAGTGCTGCCGTGGCGTCGCGCACCTTGATCATGGTGCGGAGGTTGCGTGTGGTGGTGGTGGATTTGTAGCGGGCCTTAGCTGACAGCTTGCTGAACGGGCTGTCCAACGTGCCGCCGGCAGGTGCCAGCCAGGCCATGGCCTCCGGACCCAGCCGCTGCTGCTGCGTTCCGTCCAGCCGGGAACCGGCCTCGAACAGCTCGTCCAGGATGGCCGTGTCCGAACTGAGGGTGACGTAGGTGTGGGTCGACTTGTCCTCGGCCGGGTACGGGCATGCCTCGATCAGCGCGGCCACCCTGGCGGCGGTCAGCACTACCACCCAGGCGTCGTAGCCAAAGGACTCCCGCAGGGAGGCTTCGACGTCCTTCTTGACGGCCACCGCCCCGAGGCTGCTGGACACTACGACGTTGCCACTGGCGAGGAGCGTCTTCACGCCTTCGAAGCCGCGTGCCGCCAGGGCGGTCTTGAGGTCCGCCATCTTAATGTTGATTCCGCCCACGTTGATACCGCGGAGGAACACCGCATAGCTGTTCATGGGCACAGCCTAGTACCGGGCCGGCAGGGACCGGTGAACACGGCCGCCGCAGGGGTGCCCCGGCCGGTGGCAGTATCAGTCGTTGTTCTTGCGGAGTGCTTCAGTCAGCACCCGGGCGGCATTGCAGACGACTTCGGCATGAAGCCGGCCGGGCTGGCGGGTCAACCGCTCAATCGGCCCGGAAATGGAGACGGCGGCAATAACCCGTCCGGAGGGGCCCCGGACAGGCGCCGAAACGGAGGCGACCCCCGGCTCCCGTTCGCCGAGGCTCTGGCCCCAGCCACGCCGTCGTACTCCTGCCAGGACGGTGGGCGTGAAGCGCGCTGCCTGCAGTCCTTCGAGCAGCCGGTCGTGGTCCTCCCAGGCCAGCAGCACCTGGGCTGCGGAGCCGGCCTTCATGGAAAGCTGCGTACCAACAGGAATGGTGTCGCGGAGCCCGATAGGGCGTTCAGCCGACGCAACGCACACGCGCCAGTCACCCTGCCGCCGGAAGATCTGGGCGCTCTCGCCGGTCGCGTCGCGCAGCTGCATCAGGACCGGTCCGGCGGAGGCGATCAGCCTGTCCTCGCCGGCAGCGGAGGCGAGCTCCACCAGGCGGCTTCCCAGCACAAAGCGGCCCTGGATGTCGCGGCTGACAAGCCGGTGATGGACCAGGGCGAGGGCGAGCCTGTGTACGGTCGGCCGCGCCAGTCCGGTGGCGGCCACCAGCTGCGCCAGGGTGGTGGGCCCGGCCTCGAGTGCGTCAAGCACATGGGCCGCTTTATCGATGACACCGACGCCACTAGAATTGTCCATGTAATGATATTGCCGTCTCAATATCTGAGATGCAAATCATTTGGCTGGCGTATTACGCGGGCGTACTGGTTCAGTGGATGTAAACAGCCAACAGCAGTGAAGGGAGATGGCCATGGCAAAGACATTGGCCGAGAAAGTCTGGGACGCGCACGTGGTGCGCAAAGGCGACGGCGAAGGCGCCAACGCCCAGCCGGACCTCCTCTACATCGACCTTCACCTGGTGCATGAAGTCACGTCGCCGCAGGCCTTTGAAGGGCTCCGCCTGGCCGGCCGCCCGCTGCGCCGCCCGGACCTCACCATCGCCACCGAGGACCACAACACCCCCACGCTGGACATCGACAAGCCTATCGCCGATCTCACCAGCCGGACCCAGATCCAGACCCTCCGCAACAACTGTGCGGAATTCGGCGTCCGCCTGCATTCCCTGGGCGATGCCGAGCAGGGAATCGTCCACGTGGTGGGGCCGCAGCTCGGCCTCACCCAGCCCGGCATGACGGTGGTCTGCGGCGACTCGCACACCTCCACGCACGGAGCGTTCGGCGCACTGGCCATGGGAATCGGCACGTCTGAGGTGGAGCATGTCATGGCCACCCAGACGCTGTCCCTGAAGCCGTTCAAGACCATGGCGATCAATGTCGAAGGGACGCTGCGTCCCGGCGTTTCGGCGAAGGACATCATCCTGGCAGTCATCGCGAAGATCGGCACCGGCGGCGGGCAGGGCTACGTCCTTGAATACCGCGGCTCCGCGATCCGCGCGCTGTCCATGGAGGCCCGGATGACCATCTGCAACATGTCCATTGAGGCCGGGGCCCGCGCCGGCCTGGTGGCACCGGACCAGACCACGTACGACTACATGTACGGACGTCCGCACGCGCCGCAGGGCGCCGAGTGGGACGCCGCCGTCGAATACTGGAACACGCTCCGCTCCGAAGACGACGCAACGTTCGACGTCGAGGTGGACCTCGACGCCGATACGCTGGAACCGTTCGTGACCTGGGGGACCAACCCCGGCCAGGGCGTGTCCCTGTCCGCCAGGGTGCCCTCGCCCGAGGACTTCGGCGATGAGAACGCCAAGGCCGCGGCGGAACGCGCGCTGCAGTACATGGGGCTGGAAGCCGGCACCCCGATGAAGGACATCCGGGTGGACACCGTCTTCCTGGGCTCTTGCACCAACTCGCGGATGGAGGACCTGCGCGCCGCCGCGGACATCATCCGCGGACGCACCAAGGACCCGAACATCCGCATGCTCGTTGTGCCGGGCTCGGCCCGCGTGCGGCTCGAAGCGGAAGCAGAGGGCCTGGACAAGGTCTTCAAGGATTTCGGCGCTGAATGGCGTTTTGCCGGCTGCTCCATGTGCCTGGGCATGAACCCCGACCAGCTGGAGCCGGGCGAACGCTGTGCCTCCACGTCCAACCGCAACTTCGAGGGGCGCCAGGGCAAGGGCGGCCGCACCCACCTCGTGTCGCCGGTGGTGGCGGCAGCCACGGCCGTCCGCGGGACGCTCAGTTCGCCGTCGGACCTGGACCCCGCACCGGAGTCCGCCGCCGTCCGCAGCAGTGCCGCTTAGAAAACCTCGCCTAGATAACGCAGCCTGGCCTGCGCAGCCCAGACCTACTCCAGCACCGAAGGATCCGCCATGGAAAAGTTCAGCACCCACACCGGCATCGGCGTACCGCTGCGCCAGAGCAACGTGGACACCGACCAGATCATCCCCGCCGTCTACCTCAAGCGCATCACGCGCACGGGCTTCGAAGACGCACTGTTTGCGGCCTGGCGCAAGGACCCGGCGTTCATCCTGAACCAGGAACCGTTCAACGCCGGTTCCGTCCTGGTGGCCGGACCGGACTTCGGCACCGGGTCCTCCCGCGAGCACGCTGTGTGGGCCCTGAAGGACTACGGCTTCAAGACCGTCCTGTCCTCCCGGTTTGCCGATATCTTCCGCGGCAACTCGGGGAAACAGGGACTCCTGGCCGCCGAAGTGGCCCAGGATGACATTGAACTCATCTGGAAGGTCCTGGAGAACGCGCCCGGCACCGAAGTGACCGTGGACCTCGTCTCTAAGACCGTGACGTGCGGCAACGTGGTGGCACCGTTCGAGATTGACGACTACACGCGCTGGCGCCTCCTGGAAGGCCTGGACGACATCGGGCTGACGCTCCAGCACGAGGAAGACATTACCGCGTACGAAGCCACCAGGCCGGCCTTCAAGCCGAAGACGCTGCCTGCACGGCTGTCCTAGGCGGGGCGGTCCCGCCGGCTGCGGTCCTGGTCCCTGCTGCACCGTTTCCGGTCCGGGCTGAGCCCCTCCCGGTCGGCGCCGGGCCCTTCGAAAGGCGTGCCGTATTTCAGATCGGAAACGCAAGCTCCTATGCTTAGCTGGAGCCTTTGTAAGGATTTGGGGGCGAGAAGTCGTGAGGAAACCGGTATATGAGTAGTGTTTTGACAATCCGCGGAGGCGTCCCGCTGACTGGACGTGTCACCGTTCGCGGGGCCAAGAATCTTGTCCCCAAGGCCATGGTGGCCGCCCTGCTGGGCAATGAGCCGTCCGTGTTGCGCAACGTTCCTGAAATCAAGGACGTTGAGGTTGTCACCAGCCTGCTCCAGCTCCACGGCGTCACGGTCGAAAAGGACCCGGTTACGGGGGACCTGACCCTGGATCCGAAGGGTGCCAAGACCGCGTCCAGCACTGCGATCGACGCCCACGCCGGCGACTCCAGGATTCCCATCCTGTTGTGCGGGCCGCTGATCCACGCCATTGGCGAGGCCTTCATTCCCGACCTGGGCGGCTGCAAGATCGGCGACCGCCCCATCGACTACCACCTGAACGTTCTTCGCCAGTTCGGGGCCGTCGTCGAAAAGCGTCCGGGCGGCATCCACATTTCTGCGCCCAAGGGACTTCAGGGCGCCAAGATCTCGCTGCCCTACCCGTCTGTGGGGGCCACCGAACAGGTACTGCTCAGTGCCACACGGGCAGAAGGCATCACGGAGCTTTCCGGTGCCGCCACGGAACCGGAAATCATCGACCTCATTGCCGTGCTGCAGAAGATGGGCGCCATCATCAGCGTCCAGACGGACCGCACCATCCGGATTGAGGGCGTGAAGGACCTCGGCGGCTACAACCACCGTGCCCTCTCGGACCGCAACGAATCCGCCTCCTGGGCATCTGCCGCGCTCGTGACCCGCGGTGACATTTTCGTCGAGGGCGCTTCGCAGCGCGACATGATGACGTTCCTGAACACCTACCGCAAGGTGGGCGGCGGCATGGACATCGGTGAGGACGGCATCCGTTTCTACCACCGCGGCGGCAAGCTGAACCCGCTCGTCCTGGAAACGGACGTGCACCCGGGGTTCATGACGGACTGGCAGCAGCCCCTGGTGGTGGCCCTGACCCAGGCCGAGGGCGTCTCCATCGTCCACGAGACCGTCTACGAGAACCGTTTCGGCTTCACGGACGCGCTCATCCGGATGGGCGCCAACATCCAGGTGCACCGGGAATGCCTCGGCAGCGTGCCGTGCCGCTTCGGCCAGCGCAACTTCCTGCACTCGGCCGTCATCTCGGGACCCACGCAGCTCAAAGGCACTGACATCGACGTCCCGGACCTCCGGGGCGGTTTCAGCCACCTCATCGCCGCACTCGCCGCCACCGGCACGTCCCGGGTGACCGGAATCGACATCATCAACCGCGGCTATGAGCGTTTCACCGAGAAGCTCGCCGGCCTGGGCGCCGATTTCGACATCACCTCAGCCAAGTAACGGGGTCCCAGTGAAGGAAACGGCCAAGAGCCGCATCACCTTTGTCATCGTCGCCGGGATCGTCAGGCCCGTGATGAACGTGCTCATGAACAAGAAGTGGGAAGGGCTGGAAAAGCTTCCGGCGGGCGGCTTCATCGCCGCGCCCAACCACTGCACGGAGATCGACCCGCTGGTCATCGGGCACATGCTGTACAACCAGAAGCGGATGCCGCATTTCCTTGCCAAGGGCGGCCTCTTCAAAGTTCCGGTCCTTGGGTTCGTGCTGCGCGCCACCAAACAGATCCCGGTGGAACGCTCGACGGCGGGTGCCAACCGTTCGCTGAACGTCGCCCGGGAAGTGGTGGACGAAGGCGGTGCGATCATCATCTACCCCGAAGGCACCCTGACCCGGGACCCCGGGCTGTGGCCCATGAAGGGGCACACGGGCGCAGCCAGGATGGCACTGGAGAGCGGCATTCCCGTGGTCCCCATGGCCCACTGGGGAGCCCACCACGTCTTCCCGCGTTATGCCAAGCGCTTCCACCTGTTCCCCCGGCGGACCTCCAGGGTCCTTGTGGGCGAGCCCGTGGACCTGAGCGCATTTGAGGGCCGGCCGCTGGACAAGGCCACGCTGACGGCCGCCACCGCCGTCATCATGGATGCCATCACCGCGCTGCTGGCGACCCTGCGGTCGGAGCAGCCCCCGGCCGAGCGTTGGGATCCGGCCTCCCACAACCAGAGCACACACGGACGCATCATCGATGGGTCCGGCACATGACCCCTGACCAGACCGCAGCGGGCTCAGCGACGTCCGTCGCCGTCCTCGGCGCCGGCTCCTGGGGCACCACCTTTGCCAAGATCCTCGCCGATGCGGCCATGGCATCCGGTGTTCAGCGGAGCATCCGGCTCTGGGGACGGCGCAGCGAGGTTGTCGAGCAGATCAACACCACGCACCGGAACCCGCAGTACCTCAAGGACATTGACCTGCCGCACAGCATCACCGCGTCCACTGACGTGGCGGAAGTGCTCGCGGGGGCCGAGCTGGTGGTATTGGCGGTTCCGGCCCAGTCCCTGCGGCTGCAGCTGCGTGAATGGCGGCCCTTGATATCGCAGGACGCCTTCGTGGTCTCCCTCATGAAGGGCCTGGAGCTCAGTTCGGATGCCCGCATGAGCGAGGTCATCTGCGAGGAACTGGGCATCAAAGCGGACCGGATTGCGGTGGTTTCCGGACCGAACCTGGCCATGGAAATTGCCCGCGAGGAACCCACCGCGTCGGTGGTGGCCTGTTCGGACGCCGAAGTGGCTTCGTGGATCGCCCGCAGCTGCACTGCACCGTATTTCCGCCCGTACACCACCACCGACGTCGTCGGGGTGGAAATCGGCGGCATCGTCAAGAACATCATCGCACTCGCTGTGGGTATCTGCGAAGGCAAGAGCATGGGCGACAACACCAAGGCATCCGTCATTACCCGCGGCCTTGCGGAAACGTCCAGGCTTGCCCTGGCCCTTGGCGGGGAAGCGCAGACCATGGCCGGTTTGGCCGGCCTGGGTGACCTTGTGGCCACCTGCTCCTCGCCGCTGTCCCGGAACCACACTGCCGGACGCCTTCTGGGCAAGGGGCTGACGCTGGAACAGGTGACCGCGGAAATGACCCAGACGGCCGAAGGGATCAAGTCCGGCCAGGCCGTGCATGAACTCGCCGGAAAGCTCGGCGTCGAGATGCCCATCACTGCGGCTGTGGTTGCGGTGCTGGCCGGAAAATTGTCCGTTGACGAACTGGGACCGCTGCTGCTGGCCCGGGACCTGAAATCCGAAGGCGATTACTGACCGTGTTGGAAGAACAAGTGAACAAGCCCGCCGGGTCCGGCAACGCCAAACCCCGGGTCGCCGTATTGTTTGGGGGCCGTTCCAGCGAGCACGCCGTCAGTTGCGTGACGGCAGCGGGCGTGCTGGGTGCCATCGACTACGACAAGTACGATGTCATCCCCATCGGCATCGCCAAGACCGGCCAGTGGGTGCTGGCGTCGGGGGACACCCGGCAATGGTCGCTTTCGGCCTCCTCGCTTCCCGAAGTGGCGCCGTCGGCCCGGACGGTAACGCTCGCCGAAATCGGCGGGGAACACCAGCTGATCGTGGCCTCACCGAATGAGGTTCCGCAGGAACTCGGCACCGTGGACGTTGTCTTCCCGCTGCTCCACGGCCCGTTCGGGGAAGACGGCACCATCCAGGGGCTGCTTGAACTTTCGGACACCCGCTACGTGGGTGCCGGCGTCCTGGCCTCCGCCGTCGGGATGGACAAGCACTACATGAAGGTGGTCTTCGAAGCCGCCGGCCTGCAGGTGGGGCCCTACATCGCAGTGACGGACCGCCAGTGGATCACGGACCCCGAGTCCGTCCGCAAACGCGTTGACCTGTTGGGCTACCCCGTGTTCGTCAAGCCTGCCCGGGCAGGATCCTCCATGGGCATCTCCAAGGTGGATTCCCTGGAAGGCCTGGACGCGGCCATTGAAGCGGCCCGCGAGCACGACCTCAAACTGGTGATCGAAGCCGGAATAGTCGGGCGCGAAATTGAATGCGCCGTGCTCGAAGGACGCGGCACGGAACCTCCGCGGACCTCCATGCCGGGAGAGATCGCCGTGGCGGCGGGGGAGCACGAGTTCTATGACTTCAATGCAAAATACGTGGAGGACGACGCCGCCTCGCTGAGCTGCCCGGCCGACATCCCCGATGAGGCAATTGCCCGGGTCCGCGAGCTGTCCGCTGCTGCCTTCGACGCTGTCGGGGCCGAAGGCCTGAGCCGGGTGGACTTCTTCTACACTCCGGACGGCGAACTGATCATCAACGAGATCAACACCATGCCCGGCTTCACGCCGAAAAGCATGTACCCGCAGATGTGGGCTGCTTCGGGGCTGGGCTACGCGGACCTCATTGATGAACTGATCTACCTGGCGCTGAACCGGAAGACCGGGCTCCGCTAACCGCCGTCGCGGCCAGCCGCCGCAGTCGCGTCGCGGCTATTGTCCGGTGGGCAGGTTCTGCAGCTCTTCCTGGCCCACACAGTTCCTGGTGGCCCTGATCTTCCCGGCCGCGGCCGAGAGTTCAGCCAGCACGGTGGCGGAACTGATCTGGTCCGGGTCCATGAGGATCTCCGTGGCCGGTTCGCGGCCGAAGGTTGTCAGCGTCCATACCGGGTCGCCTTCCTTGATGACCCAGTCAATGCCGTTGACGCTGACGCAACGGTCGGTGGTGGGTCCGGGAACATTGACCCCGCAGCGCAGGATCACCTTGGACGGATCGCCCCAGGCAGCGGTTGCCTGGCTGTTGGTTTTCCGCAGCCCCGCATCACCCATAGTGTCCGGCAGGGCCACCATCATCGGGGCGCAGGCAGGATTGGCCGCATCCTTGGCCGGTGCCACATCCACCACCGGAGCGCATCCGCTGACGGCCAGCACCGCCGCCGCCGTTGCCGGCAGGAGAAGCGAACGGATGGAGACCGGGGTGCGGAGCTGGTGCATTCTTTAAGCCTATCCCGGCTGGATGTCAGTCCCGGACTGTAGCGTAGTGGTGTGCCTGAATCTCACCTCACCGTCGCCGGACTTTCCGAATCCCGACTCCTGGCCAGGATCTTCCCGCGCCTGAACAACGGCCCCGCGGACACTACGGCGCTCCTGCTCGGCCCCGGGGACGACGCCGCCATTGTGGCAGCCCCGGACGGTCGGACGGTGGTGAGCATTGATACCCAGGTGGTGGACCAGGATTTCCGGCTGCTATGGCGCAACGGATACCGGACCACGGGCTTCGACGTCGGCTGGAAGGCCGCGGCGCAGAACCTCAGCGACATCAACGCCATGGGTGCGCGGTCCACCTCCATGGTGGTGAGCCTGACCCTGCCGCCGGAGACGCCCGTTTCCTGGGTGGAAGATTTCGCGGACGGACTATCGCATGCCATTCGCGACCTTGGGGCCGCAGGGTGTTCCGTGGCCGGAGGGGACCTGGGCCGGGGCCGCGAATTGGCCGTGACAGTGGCCATCCTGGGCACCCTGGACGGGCGGGAGCCGGTGCTGCGCTCGGGTGCCCGCCCCGGCCATACCGTCGCCCTGGCAGGAACGGCCGGGCACGCCGCGGCCGGTCTTGCCCTGCTTGAGTCCGAGGTTGGCGTTGAGCTGTTGACGCCGGAACTGCGGACCATCATGGACAGGCAATGCAGGCCGCTGCCGCCGCTGGCTGCGGGTCCGGCAGCACTCGCCGCCGGGGCCTCGTCCATGATGGATATATCGGATGGCCTGATCCGCGACGGCGGGCGGCTGGCCGCCGCCAGCGGCGTCGTCCTGGACCTCGATCCCGCTGCGCTGAAGCAGCTCACGGAGCCGCTGGCCGCGGCCGCAGACGCGGTGGACGGGGACCCCATGGACTGGGTGCTCGGCGGCGGCGAAGACCATGGACTCCTTGCCACATTCCCGGCGGACGTTCAGCTGCCTCGGGGTTTCGCTGCGATAGGCTCAGTAGAAGCCCTTGCACCAACGGAAAGCACGGGCGTGAAGATAGCGGGCCGGCCCGCGGACACCGTGGGATGGGATCACTTTGCAGACTAAGATTGCCGCCAACGCGCAAGCGATGAAGCGGTGGTTGGGCAAGGCCGAAACAGCGCTCGGGAACCACAGCGACCGCCTCAACGCCATCAATATTTTTCCGGTGGCGGACGGCGACACCGGCACCAACCTGTACCTGACGGTCCGGGCCGCGGCGCAGGCCCTCAGCAGTCCACCTGACGCCGGGTCTGCGTACCAGTCCGGTGCGACTCCGGGCCAGCAGGACGTCGGGGCCGTGCTTGCCTTGGCCGGGCAGGCCGCGATGGAACAGGCCCGCGGCAACTCGGGAACGTTGTTCTCGGTGTTTTTGTGCGCTGCTGCGGAGCCTTTGGCCGGTCACACCCGCCTCAGCTCACCGCTGCTGGCGGCGGCCCTCAACCGGGCCCAGATCCGGGCCTGGTCTGCCCTGAGCGATCCCGTTCCGGGGACCATGCTCTCGGTCATGGAGGCGGCAGCGCGGGCTGCCGCCGGAGTGGACGCCGACCAGAACGGGGACGACAGCAACCATGTGCTGGGGCTTGCCCTGGATGCCGCGGTCGAGGCTGCCCTCGACGCAGTGGTCCGGACCGAGGACCAGTTGGCAGCCCTGCACGAGGCCCACGTGGTGGACGCCGGCGGGGTGGGGATGCTCCTCATCCTGGACTGCCTGCGTTCGGCGGTGCTCGGCGAAGAACTTCAAAGCGAAATGCTGGACGGCCTGCACGGCTACAACGTCCAGGATCCCCACATCCACACAGACATGCCCGACGACGACGGCGTGGAGGTCATGTGCACCATCAGCCTCTCGCCCCTGGATGCGGCCACGCTGCGCCAGCGGCTGGACGAGATGGGCGATTCGGTGATCATGAGCCAGGTGGGTGGCGCCACGGACGCCGACGGAAAGTACCGCTGGCGCGTTCACGTCCACGTCCCGTCACCCGAACCGGCCGTCGCACTGATTGGCTCCCTCGGGGAGCCCACGGAAATTTCGGTCAGCCAGCTTGCCCTGCCGCGGGACCCCGGCAGACATGAACGCTGAGCTGGAACTGGGCCTGGAACGCCGCATCGGCAAACGGTCCGCAGCCGTCATTGAGAAACACCTCGGCATCACCACCGTTGGCGGCCTCCTCAACTACTTTCCGCGCCGGTACCTCAACCGCGGCGAGCTGACGCCCATCAGCGAGGTTCCGCTGGATGAAGAGGTCACCCTGATCGCACGCGTCGTGTCCAGCAGCACGCGGGCCATGCGTGCACGCCGAGGCACCCTGACCGACGTCGTCATCACGGATGACGCCGGCACCCTGAAAGTCAGCTTTTTCAACGGATTCCGTGCCAAGGCGGAGCTGCTGCCGGGGCGGCGGGCCATTTTCTCCGGGAAGGTCACCCGGTACGGCGGCAGCCTGAGCCTCACCAATCCTGACTTCCAACTGCTGGACGAGGACCCGGACACCCCCGGCATGGATCCGGAGAAGCTGGCCGCCATGCCCATCCCGGTCTACCCGGCCACAGCCAAGCTCACCAGCTGGTCCATCCAGAAAGTGATCTCCACCCTGCTGGACACCGTTGACCTCGACCGCCTGGACGACCCCCTGCCGGCAGAGGTCTCGGCGCGGGAGAAGTTCCTTCCGGCCGCCCAGGCCTACCGCCTCATCCACGCTCCGCAGGTGCCCGGCGACTGGCAGCGGGCACGGGACCGCTTCAGGTACCAGGAGGCCCTCGTGCTGCAGTCCGCGCTCGCGCGGCGGCGTGCCCAGCTGGCGGCCGAGGAAGCCACCGCCCGCCGGCCGGTCGCTGGCGGACTGCTGACGGCATTCGACCGCCAGCTGCCGTTTACCCTCACCGCCGGACAGGCCGCCGTCGGCAAGACCCTCGCGGAGGAGCTCTCACAGGACAGCCCTATGAACCGGCTCCTTCAGGGCGAGGTGGGGTCCGGCAAGACCATCGTTGCCCTGCGCGCCATGCTTCAGGTGGTTGACGCAGGGGGACAGGCCGCCCTCCTGGCGCCCACGGAGGTTTTGGCTGCGCAGCACTACGAATCCATCCGGCGGACGCTCGGTCCGTTGTCGCGCGACGGCCTTTTGGGCGGATCAGGTCCCGACTCGGTCCAGGTCACGCTGCTCACCGGTTCCATGCCCACCGCTGCCCGCAAGCAGGCCATGCTGGACGCGGCGTCAGGCACTGCCGGGATCGTGATCGGGACGCACGCGCTGCTGAGTGACAACGTCTCGTTTTACGATCTCGGGCTGATCGTCGTCGATGAGCAGCACCGGTTCGGAGTGGAGCAGCGCGACGCCCTCCGGGCGAAGGCCAGCAAACCGCCGCACCTGCTGGTCATGACTGCCACGCCCATTCCGAGGACGGTGGCCATGACCGTGTTCGGGGACCTCGAAACATCAGTGCTGGACGAACTCCCCGCCGGCCGTGCCCCGATCACCACGCATGTGGTGGGACTCGCCGAGAATCCGGGCTGGGCAGGCCGCATCTGGTCCCGGTCCCGGGAAGAGATCGATGCCGGCCACCAGGTCTACGTGGTGTGCCCCAAGATCGGAGAGGACGACGACGGCGACTTCAGCCCCGGGGAAGCGGAGCCGTCAGCCGCAGACCTGGAAGGCGACGGACCGGCCCGGGAGCTCGCGTCCGTCACAGCCGTCGTCGAACACCTCCAGGATGAACCGGCGTTGGCCGGCGTTGCCCTGGCGCCGCTGCACGGCAGGCAGGATCCGGTCCTGAAGTCCGCAACCATGGCGGCGTTTACGGCGAATGAAACGAAGCTGCTGGTGTCCACCACCGTGATCGAAGTGGGCGTCGATGTCCACAACGCCACGCTGATGGTCATCCTGGACGCCGACAGGTTCGGCATTTCCCAGCTGCACCAGCTTCGCGGACGGGTGGGCCGGGGCGGATTGCCCGGCACCTGCCTGCTGGTGACCACCCTGGAACCCGGCCATCCCAGCCGCCGCCGGCTGGACGCCGTGGCAGCCACGACCGACGGCTTCGAGTTGTCGCAGGAGGACCTGAAGCTGCGGCGCGAGGGCGATATCCTCGGTGCCTCGCAGTCCGGCGGGCGGTCCGCGCTGAAGCTGCTGCGCGTTCTGGAACACGAGGCTGTCATTGCGAAGGCGCGCCAGGATGCGCAGCAGATTGTGGCCCGGGATCCGGACCTGGCCGACCACTCCGCGCTTGCCGAGGCAATCGAAGAGTATTTGAACCCTGAGAAGGAGGCATTCCTTGAGCGTGGCTAGTAGTTGGCGAAGGGCTGCAAGCGGCAGGACGGCGCTCATATGAGCCGCATCATCGCGGGCGCCGGCGGGGGAATGCCGCTCGCCAGCGTCCCCGGTTCCATGACCCGCCCCACCACTGACCGGGTCAAGGAGGCACTCTTTTCACGGCTTGAGGCCTTCAACGTGGTGGCGGGCGCCCGCGTCCTGGACCTCTATGCGGGCTCCGGCGCGCTGGGCGTGGAAAGCGCCAGCCGGGGGGCGGAGACCGTTGACCTCGTGGAGTTCGACGGCAAAGCGAGCGAGGTCTGCCAGCGCAATGCGGACCTCGTCAACGGGGCAGTGGGACGCAAAGTGGTGTCGGTCCACCGCTCACGGGTGGAGTCCTTCCTTGAGAGGACCGTGCCGGGCACCCTCTGGGACCTCGCTTTCCTGGATCCGCCGTATCCGCTGGATGAGCCCGCCATGGCCGGGGTGCTGGAAGAGTTGTCGCCCTACCTGGCGGAGGGCGCCGTCGTGGTTGTGGAGCGGTCCTCCCGCAGCCCGGAGCCGGTGTGGCCGGCGTCGCTGGAACGGTTCGCTGAGAAGAAATACGGTGAAACCAAGCTGTGGTTCGCCGAACCCGTCGGCGGGGGAAGCTGACTACCCGGAGAGCGCGTCGAGGTCCACTCCGGCCAGCACCCTCGCCGGGTGCGGGCCACGTGCTGCCAGTTCTTCGGTCCATTCCGCAGGCCACGGACCCTGGGTGCCGGTAAGGATGATGTTGCCGGGATGCCGGCCGGCGAACATGCCGGACTCCGCGAACGCGGCGACGCCGTTCATGGCCTGCCGCAACGCTGCCACCTGGCTCCGGACCAGCGTCAGCCCCGGTTCATCGCCCACGTTGACGATCAGCACGCCGCTCGGTGTCAGCCTGGCCGCGGCCTCCTCGTAGAACCCGGTGCACGCGATGTGCTCCGGGGCTTCCGGCCCGGAGAAGATATCCAGGATCACGACGTCGAAACGCAGTTCCGCCGGCAGTTCCGCCAAAGCGTCCCGGGCGTCGCCGATCAGGGTGTGCAGCACCGTTCCGGCCGGCATCGGCAGTTGCTGCAGGACGAAGTCCAGCAGTTCGCGCTCGAGCTCCACGGCGTACTGTACGGACCCGGGTCGGGTTGCCTGGATGTAGCGGGCAAGCGTTAGCGCCCCCGCACCGAGATGAAGTGCGTTGACGGGCTCGCCGGCCGGGGCGGCCAGATCCACCACGTGGCCGATCCGGCGGAGGTACTCGTAGAATATTTCGCCCGGCTCGGCGAGGTTCACGTGGGACTGCTCTGCCCCGCCGATGCTCAGCACGTAGGCCCCTTCGGTGAAGGAGTCCGGCTCAATCGTTGCGTGCTTGCCGGTGGTCCGGAGGAAACGGGTCCCTGCCGCGGACCGTGCAGGCACCGTCACAGCCTGTCGCGGAGCGTCGCGAGCCGTGATGCCGCCTCTTCGAGGACTTCCGTCTTCTTGCAGAAGGCGAAGCGGAGCAGGCTGCGGGTCCGTTCAGCCCCTTCGGGGTGGCAGAAGACGGGCACCGGAATCGCGGCGACGCCCACGAGGTCCGGAAGCCTCCGGGCCAGATCCACGGAATCGTAGATTCCCAGGGGAGCAGTGTCCACATTCACGAAGTAGGTTCCCTGTGGCGTGAAGACGTCCAGGCCGGCGGCCTTCAGCCCCTCGCTGAGGATGTCGCGCTTGCGCCTGAGGGTTTCGGAGATTCCCGTGTAGAAGTCGTCCGGAAGGGCGAGCCCGACGGCGATGGCGCCCTGGAACGGCGTGCCGGAGCTGTAGCTCAGGAACTGCTTCACGGTCCTGATGGCGGACACAAGGTGTTCCGGTCCGCTGAGCCAGCCGATCTTCCAACCGGTGAAGGAGAACGTCTTGCCTGCGGAGGATATGGTGACGGTCCGGCCGGCAGCCCCCGGAAGGGTGGCCACGGGGATGTGCGGTTCCCCGAACGTCAGGTGCTCGTACACCTCATCGGTGATGATTACGGCGTCGTGCCTTGCGGCAAGTTCGACGACACGCTGAAGCACTTCACGCGGAAAAACCGCGCCGGTGGGGTTGTGCGGGTTGTTGATGAGCACCACTTTGGTGCGGCTGCTGAAGGCTGCTTCCAGGGCCGCCATGTCCGGCATGAAATCCGGGGCGAGCAGCGGAGCAGTCACATGCGTGGCTCCGGCCAGCCCGATCACGGCGCCGTAGGAGTCGTAGAACGGTTCGAAGGTAAGCACCTCGTCGCCGTGCTCCACCAGGGCCAGCAACGAGGCCGCGATGGCTTCGGTAGCGCCGGTGGTCACGATGATCTCCGTCTCCGGGTCCGGCGCCAGTCCGTAGAACCGATGCTGGTGGGCTGAAATGGCCTCCCTGAGAGGAAAGATGCCCTTGCCCGGGGCGTACTGGTTTGCGCCGGAGGCGATCGCCGCCTGTGCCGCCGCTTTGATCTCCGCCGGGCCGTCCTCGTCCGGGAAGCCCTGGCCAAGGTTGATGGCGCCGGTACGGACCGCGAGGGTGGTCATCTCCTCGAAGATCGTGACACCCAGCGTGCCGTTGGGTGCCAGCAGGTTGGCTCCCGACGCTGCCCGCTGCCACGGTGCCGGAACTGTTGTGGTCACTGTTTGCCTGCCTGTCGGTTGGTTACGGGGTTTTCGGCCCGCCCGGTGAATTTTTCCATGCCCGCGTAGATCCGGAAGATCCGTCCGCCGATGAAGTCCCATGCCCGGACCGGGAGGATTCCGCGCAGGACTTTTCCAAGGTTGGCCATCGCGGGAGCAATCAACAGCGGGCGGCCCGCCGCCATCGCCCGCCAGGCCCGGCGGACCGCGTCATCCGGAGTCATGAGCGGAGTGAGCAACGGGCCGCGGACACCCGCGAACATACCCGTGGAGATATAACTGGGGCAGAACGTTGTGACCCGGAGATGCCGGTAGCCCTCCTGCTCCAGTTCGATCCGCAGTGAGTCGCTCCAGCCCACCACGGCCCACTTGGATGCGGCGTAGACACTCATCCGCGGGTTTGACACCGTACCGGCGGCAGAGGCGACGTTCAGGATGCGGCGCGGGCGCCCGCCGTCGGCCATCATGTCCGGAAGGAACGCAAGGGTGACATACATCGGCGCCAGCGCGTTGACGTCCATGGTCAATGCGATATCAGGTCCTGGCCGGTGGTCCCAAAACAGGGCACCGCGCACGATTCCCGCATTGTTAATAAGGAGCGCCAGGGCGCCTTCCGCCTTGCACTCCCGCGCGGCCTCCGCGATGGCTGCCCGGTCCGCGAGGTCCACCTGCCGGGGTACGGCACGGGCACCGAGCGCGGCGACCTCGCGAGCAACGTCTTCCAATCCGCCGCCGTCCACATCCCACAGGACCACCACCGCGGCACCTTCCCGGGCAGCGCGGAGGGCGTGCAGCCGGCCCATGCCCGTAGCGGCGCCGGTGACAAGAACCACGCCCCCTGCAACGGTGAAGGGAATGTTCGACTCGGGCATCCAGTCATGTTATCCCGCTCCGCGGATGCGGTAGGTTCGGAACATGAGACGCGCCGTATGCCCAGGCTCCTTCGATCCCATCCACAACGGCCACCTGGAAGTCATCGCCAGGGCAGCCGGGCTCTTTGACGAGGTCATTGTGGCGGTGTCCACGAACTACAACAAGAAGTACCGCTTCACGTTGGAGGAGCGGATCGACATGGCACGCGAGACCCTTGCGTCGCTGCGCGGCATCGTGGTGGAGCCGGTGGGGGAGGGCCTGCTGGCCGAATACTGCAGGCAGCGGGGTGTGTCCGCAATTGTGAAGGGCCTTCGCTCCTCGTCGGACTTCGACTACGAGCTCCCGATGGCAACCATGAACCGGCAGCTCAGCGGTGTGGAAACGGTCTTCCTTCCCACCGAGGGCCACTACCTCCACCTGTCGTCAACGCTCATTAAGGAAGTCTTCACCCTGGGCGGCAGCGTGTCGGACTATGTGCCCCGGTCGGTACTGAAACGCCTGCTGGCGGGCGGGTCGTCTCCGGAACAGCCCGGCAGAGGGTAGGCTTGACCGGTACGCAACGGCCCTGCCGGTTTTGCGGCCCATTCCCTGCTTGTCCCGCGGTGCTGAACCGCGCGCCTTTCAGCCGGTTTGAGTCCGTCCGGAAGATCAGGCTAAGATAGTACGTCGGTCATATGTTCAACAGGAGTTCTCATTAAACGAGATGCTAGTTCGCCCTTGGCGTTCGACGTCAAGGACCTCGGACGCAGTCCGGGGAGTATGCGGACACTGACGGAACATGTACCCGCACCAAGGGATCTTGGTGTGGCACTCATTGGCGTGCAGGAAGGCTCGGATGTCGAGCTGGATCTGCGGCTGGAGGCCGTACACGAAGGAATTCTGGTATCAGGAACCGTCCACGTCGAAGTAACCGGCGAGTGCGGCCGATGCCTGGATCCCCTTGCGTATGACCTTGAGGTCAATGTGCAAGAACTTTTCTTCTACGAGGACGCCCAGTTCTCCGGTGAAGAAGACGAAGAAGAGCAATATCGAATCGAGCACGATTTAATCGATCTTGAGCCGGTGTTGCGGGACGCAGTTGTAACCATGCTGCCGTTCCAGCCGGTGTGCCGGGAAGACTGCCAGGGCCTTTGTTCCGAATGCGGAATACGCCTGGAAGACGAGCCGGGGCATCACCACGAGGTCGTAGATCCTCGCTGGGCTGCCCTAGCTGACTTGGCTAAGCCTGACCGGCAAAATTGATTTGTAAGTGTTTTTCTAGAGAGAAATGAGTTAGCCGTGGCTGTCCCGAAGCGGAAAATGTCTCGCTCGAATACCCGCGCCCGCCGCTCCCAGTGGAAGGCAACTGCCCCCCACCTGGTGAAGACTGTCGAGAACGGCCAGGTTACCTACAGCCTGCCGCACCAGGCAAAGGTCGTTACCGACTCGGCTGGCACTGCGCTGTTCCTTGAGTACAAGGGCCGCAAGGTCGCGGACGTCTAATCGGCCCACTGGCTGAACATGACGTCTTCAACTGAAGAGCTTTTGAAGCGTCTCGGTGTCTCTATTGACGCCGGGACGCTTCGTCTTGCTCTGACACATCGTTCGTATGCCTACGAAAACGGCGGCATACCCACCAACGAGCGCCTTGAGTTCCTGGGGGATTCCATCCTGGGCTTCTCCGTGACCGACGCCCTGTACCGCGACAACCCTGCCTTGCCTGAGGGTGACCTCGCGAAGCGGCGTTCAGCCGTGGTGAGCACCAGGGCACTTGCCGGAATCGGCCGGAGCCTTGGCATCGGTGACTACATCTACCTGGGACAGGGCGAAAAGCTCACCGACGGTAAGAACAAGGCATCGATCCTTGCCGACACCATGGAAGCGCTCATTGGTGCCACCTACGTGTCCAACGACATCGAGACGGCCCGTCAGCTCGTCATGCGGCTGATCGGTCCGCTGCTTCAGGATGCCGCCGCGCTGGGTGCAGGTACCGACTGGAAAACCAGCATCCAGGAGCTGGCGGCCAGCCGCCAGCTGGGCAGTATCTACTACGCAGTGGAGGGCTCAGGCCCGGACCACGCGCGCACCTTCGTTGCCGTGCTTCGCATCGGCGGAACCGATTACGGGCAGGGTGCCGGACGCTCCAAAAAGGAAGCCGAGCAGGAAGCTGCCGCCGATGCCTGGCGGAAGCTATCGGCTAGCGGTACCGCGAGCCTCCCGGCGGAATCCGAAGCCGGTCTCTAGGTTTCCGTGCCCGAACTGCCGGAAGTCGAAGTTGTCCGCCGCGGCCTGGTGAGCTGGGTCCGCGGCAGGACAATCACCTCCGTTGACGTCCTGGACCCGCGCTCCATCCGCCGGCACGCACTCGGTGCCGAAGACTTTGCCGGCAACCTCCAAGGCGCCCGGGTCCTTGACGTGGTGCGCCGCGGGAAGTTCCTCTGGCTCCCGCTCGAGGAGGCGGAAGGGCCCGGCCGTGACGGCGCCGGGAGTGCCGGATCCGGGGGGCCGGCTGTGGCCCTCATGGCTCACCTGGGCATGAGCGGACAGCTGCTGATGCAGGATTCCGGCGTTCCGGACGAAAAGCACCTGAAGATCCGCCTGCGGCTCAGCCCGGTAGACGGCATGCCGGAACAGCTCAGATTCGTGGACCAACGCATCTTCGGCGGGCTGTTCGTCACATCTCTGGTGCCGACTTCCGACGGCGGACCCGGCGGCTTAGGCGAGCTCCCGGCGCCATTCATCGCAGAAGAGGCCTCCCACATTGCCCGGGACCCCCTGGACCCGCATTTTTCCTTCGATTCTTTTTACCGCCGGCTTCGGCTCCGGCGGACGGGGCTTAAAAGGGCGCTCCTGGACCAGGGACTGGTCTCCGGCATCGGCAACATCTACGCGGACGAGGCCCTGTGGCGGGCACGACTCCACTACGCACGGCCCACCGACACGCTCCGCCGCGCCGAGGCGATGAGGGTTCTCGACGCCGCCCGCGAGGTCATGCTGGACGCCCTCGCTGCCGGCGGAACCAGCTTTGATTCCCTCTACGTCAACGTCAACGGCGCTTCCGGGTACTTTGACCGGTCCCTTAACGCCTATGGTCGGGAAAACCAGGAGTGTAAGCGCTGCGCTGCTGCAGGGTTAGTGAGCCTTATGAAGCGCGAACAGTTCATGAACCGGTCTTCCTACACCTGCCCCGTCTGCCAGCCGCGTCCCCGCAACGGCCGGTGGTGAGCGAGGAAAAGCAGGTACCGCCACTCTACCGAAGCTGTCTTTTCCGGTGCCAGACTGTGCCAAGGGCAGTCGAGGCTGCCGGAGTCGCAGGCGCGTTGGTGTTCAACGCCTGAACGGGAGGCGGGGGCCCAAATGATAGCGAAGCGGCTTGTCATCGCGGGGGTGACCATAGCGGCGGCGCTTGGGGGCACTGCCGTGGTGTTCGATCAGCTGGCGGGAACCCCGGGCTCAAGCTCGGCTGGTCCGTCAGGCACCGTCTCCCCGGGCCTGGGCGGCACTGGCGGTTCTGAACCGCCGGGAGTTCCGCCCGCTGGGACAATAGCTACCCCGGGAACCACGGCAGGCGCCGGGAACGGGCCAGCTCCTGGAACAGGGGATTCAACGGGAAGCCCTGCACCCGCCTCCGGGTTGCAGGAAGTTCTTCCCCCTGTGGCAGCGGCGCCCGCCGGGCTTCCGCTGCCCTCCCCGCAGACGGCACTGGTCAGCATGCCGCTGCCGCCGACAGCTTCCGCCCAAGGCAAGATCGTGGCCGGATTCCCCGAGGAACCCCTCCGGTTCCCGGACGGGACCGTGGTGGTGTCCACGGGTGTATCCGCGGCTGATAGCGTCCTCCAAGTGACGGCGGATGCTATCTCGGCGGCCAGCCAGGACTCGGTGGTGGGCCATTTCCAGCAGAAGCTGGCACCGCTCAACTTCTGGTCAGAGGCCGCTCCGGCCGCGGAGGGACAGCGCTCGGTCCGCTTCGTCAGGGGCGCCGATTCGGTGACCCTGACCACCTCGACGACGGGCACGGGCAGCACCCGTTTCATGTTGCTCGGCAGCCTTCACGCGACGGCAGGGTAGCGGCCATGTACATCTCGGTCTCCGATCGGAACGGCGGGAAGAAGGATGCACAACCTGCATCAGGCAAGCCCGCGGTGACTCGGCCGGCATTCCGCCTGTCGCCCGTTATCCTCTGGCTCGGCGTCGTGAGCATGTTGACCGATGTCTCCTCCGAATCAGTGTCCGCCGTCCTTCCCCTCTACATCACCGGATTCCTCGGCCTGTCCGCCATTGCCTTCGGGATCCTTGATGGAATCAACCAGGGTGCCAGCGCTGTTGTCCGGATCGCCGCAGGATGGGCAGCGGACCGCAGCGGGCATCCAAAACGCATAGCTCTCGCAGGTTATGGCCTCTCCATGGTGGCCAGGATCGGCTTTCTCTTCGCCGGCGGCTTCTGGGCGCTGGCGGCGATCGTTACCGGTGACAGGATCGGCAAGGGCATCCGTACGGCACCGCGGGACGCCCTTATTACAGTGTCCGCCCAACCTGAGTACCTGGCGCGCCACTTCGGCGTACACCGGATGCTGGACAACATCGGCGCTGCGAGCGGACCGTTGCTGGCGTTCTTCATCCTCATGCTCATCCCCAACGGCTATGGCACCCTTTTCGTTGTCTCCCTCGCGTTTGCGGTGATCGGTGTCGCCGCCCTCGCGCTGCTGGTGCCCAACCTGAAAACGGGAAACCCGGAGAAGTCTGCGCCGGAACGGCGTCCCGGCCCGATCTTTGTCTTTCGCTGGAGCCTTTTGCGGGAGCCCGGGCTTGGCAGGCTGCTCGTCGCCGCGGGCCTTTTGGGAGTCCTGACCGTGGGTGACGGATTCATTTATCTCGTCCTGCAGGACCGGGACGCCTTTGCCGTCCAGTGGTTTCCGCTTCTGTATGTGGGCACGAACGTCGTGTTCCTGGTCCTTGCGATCCCGCTCGGCAGGTTGGCGGACCGCTGGGGGAAGGCGAAGGTCTTCGTGGCCGGGCATGTGGCCCTCCTGCTGTGCTACCTCCTCGCTGCGGCGCCGCTCGGCGGATTCGGACCCACGCTGGCGTGCCTGGTCCTGCTCGGAGCTTTCTACGCCGCCACCGATGGCGTGCTCGCGGCCCTGGCAAGCCAGCTCACACCGCCGGAGAAGCTGGCCACGGGCATTGGCGCGGCCCAGACCGTGGTGGCCCTGAGCCGCATGGCCGCTTCGGCCGGCTTTGGTGTCCTGTGGTTCGCCCTCGGTCCATCAACGGCAATGGTGGTGGTGGGCTGCTGCCTCGCCGTCGCCGTACCGGCTTCCCTGCTGATCCTGCGGGCAGGCACACGCGAAAGGCTTCCCGCTTGATTCCCGAGGGCGGCCGGAAGCGATGGATGGTCCTGCTGGCGATCACGGTGGTCGTGCTGGGGGTTTCCGGTTCTTATGCAGCTGTGGCCTTCCAGCGCTACCAGGACAGCCGCTCGGCCGCCTCCGCTGTCAGCGTGGCTTCCGGCAGCGCCCTGCCGGAGGGGTCATTTGTCCTGTTCCGCAATACGGCACCGGGACAGGGTTACGGCATGGCCGGCACCGTCCCGCTGGCGGCGCCCTCCGGCCAACGGTTTCTGGCGCCCGAAGCCTGCGACAGGGTTTACGGCACAGCCGGGAACCTCGTTTGCCTGAAGACAAACCGCGGGCTGGTGACCAACTTCGAGGCACTGCTGCTGGACAGGGAGTGGAAGCCCACCGGCCGTTGGGCCTTGCCGGGCATACCCAGCCGCACACGGTTGAGTCCTGATGGTTCGCTGGTCTCCACCACGGTGTTTGTCTCCGGCCATTCTTACGGTGCCTCGGGTTTTTCAACGGAGACGTCCATCAGCCGGACTGACGGTGGTGGCGCCGGAACCGGAAGCCTGGAAGGTTTCGCGCTCATGGTCAACGGAGCGCAGGTGACGGCGGTGGACCGCAATGTCTGGGGGGTGTCCTTCGTGCCCGGTGATGCTGATGCGTTCTATGCCACGGCGGCATCGTCAGGGCGCATTTGGCTGGTCAAGGGGAGCATTGGAGCCAGGACGCTGACCGCTGTCCACGACGGCGTCGAATGCCCGTCGGTGTCGCCCGACGGTACCCGTGTTGCGTACAAGAAGAACATCGGCGCTCCCTTGGCCGCGCATTGGAAGGTTGCCGTCCTGGACCTTGCAAGCGGACACGAAACAGTTCTGTCAGAACCCCGCAGCGTTGACGACCAGATCGAATGGCTCGATGACGCAACGCTGCTGTACGGGCTTCCCCGGGAAGGCTCCGAGGGCGATAGTGACATCTGGCAGATCAGGGCTGATCCTTCCGCGCGCGCCTCCCTGTACATAGAGCACGCCTGGTCGCCGTCAGTGGTTCGCTAACTCGGACCCGATTTGGCAAAGCCGATGGCTCGCCGGCCGTGCCTCCGGCTAGCGTGGCGCGAACACAACGTCCACGAAGTAGTTCGTCGCGTTGCTCGACTGGTTGGGCACCGCCGTTCCGGAACCAAACCGGTACAGCCCGTTGTTGTTTGCCCTGGCGGTTAGCGCACCGCTGGTCCACGCCTTCGTGAAGAAGTTCGGCGTATAGGAGTACCGGCCCGCCGGTGCGTTGTAGGACACGATGTAGTTGGTGCCCACAGTCAGGGCTATTGGAGTTGGAAGGGCAGCGGTCTGCCATCCGGTGGCCGTTTCGTTCGTGAACGTCACCTTGGCCAGCCGCACGCCCGAGGCCGTCCAGAGGGAACCTGTGTGCGTGCCCGTATTAGCTGTGTCTTTGTAGAAGCGGATGGCAGTGGCTGACCCGGCAACGGAAGATCTGAATGCCACGCCGAGCTCAACGGCCCGGACGTCCGTCGACGCTGCGACCTGCGGCAGCAAGGACGCAAAGAGGGACTGGACGGGAGGCGCGGGAGTGAGGGTCGTGAACTGCCACGACGTGGGTGCAAGCGGTGCGCCGGCAAGAGAGACGACGTTGGCCGCGCTCGCCGTGATGACAGTGCCGGCCGGCAGCTGTTGGGCCGGAGTAAATGTCACTGTACGGCCGTCCGCGGACAACGCCGAAGTCCCCGCGATGTTGGTCCCGCCGGCAGCGAGGGCGAGCGTACCACCAGGCTGCACGGCCGAGGACAGCGTCAGGCTGGGCCGGACGTCGAGCGCCACGGCGGTGGAATTTGGCGCCGGCGACTGGGCAGTTACGGTCAATGGCTCCGCCGAAGGCGGTGGCGCCACTCCCGACGCCTGGAAGACCAAGTCCACGAGGTAGCTGGAGCTGGACGACGACCCCGGGAAGTCGCCGCTGTAGGAGAACCCGCCGGAGTCCGCAGCCGTGCGCAACGGTCCGCTGGTAAAGCCGGAGGTGAACCCGCCCGGAGTGGCCGAATAGATGCCCGTCGGCGACTTGTAGGCTGCCACGTATTCGGTGTCGGCGGCGATGGCTACGGGCTGGCTGAACGTTGCCGTCTGCCAGCCGGCAGTGGACTCGGCCGTGAACGTGACGGTGGCGAGCTGCTGGCCGGTAATGCTGAACAGGCTTCCGGTGTGCGTTCCGGTGTTCCCGGCGGATTTGTAGAAGCGGATGCCCGTTACCTGTCCGCTCGTGGAGCTCGCGAACCGTACGCCCAGGGCCAGCGGGGCTCCGTCGTTGATTTCCAGGACCGACGGGGTCACCGTGTCCTGGTACAGCGTGCAGGGGCAGGCCCCGTCGGTCCGGGGGAGCGGCACGGTGGTGAAAGTCCAGGTTCCGCCGGCGCTGAGAGGTTGGTTCGTTGTGGAGGTTGCCGTCAGCGTGGCCGTGTAGCTGGTGGCGGCCGCCAGTTGTGCCGACGGCGTGAAGGTCACCTTGCCCGTGGCAGGGTCGTAGTTCGTGGCCCCGGGGATGTTCGTGCCCCCCGGACCTGCCAGCGTGAGTTGGACACTCGCTGCCGTGGCCGGCTTGGAGAGTGTCGCGGCAACCGCCGTGTCCAGCGGAACGCTGGATGAACCGGGAAGCGGTGTTTGGGCGCCCGCCACAAATGCCGGTTCCGGGTATTGGACGACGACATCCACCAGGTAGCTCGCCGTGGAGCGGACGTTCGGGAAGTCGCTGCTGTACGAATAGGCGCCGGCATCGGTGTTTGCCCGCAGGTTGCCCACGGCCAGCCCCGGGCCGAAGCCGTTCACCGTCGCGGAGTAGGCTCCTGTCGACGTCTTGTAGGCCATGATGTACTCAGTGTTTGCGGACATCCCCACCGGCTGGTTGAAATACGCTGTCTGCCAGCCCTCGGTGCTCTCATTGGCGAACGTAACCGTTGCCAGCTGCTGCCCGGAGGCGGTGAACAACGTGCCGGTATGGGTTCCCGTGTTGCCGGCTGACTTGTAGAAACGGATGCCCGTGACGGTGCCGTCGGCCGTGCTGGAGAAGCGGATGCCCAGGGTCAGCGGGACGCCGTCCCTGATCTCCTGGATTCCGGGGAGGACCGAATCATCGTAGAAGCTGCACGGGCAGCTTCCCGGAGATGGCGGCGATACCACCGTGGTGAACGACCACGTCCCCCCGGCCGTCAGGGTGCCGCCGCTGGTGGCAGTGCCGCTGAGCGTCACGGTGTACGTGGTGGCCAGCGCGAGGGCGGCGCCCGGCGTAAACGTCACCTTGCGTGTGGTTGAGTCGTAACCGGTTGTGCCTGCAACAGTAGTGCCGTCGGCCGCCTTCAGCGTAAACTGCACGCTCGACACCGTCACCGGCTTGGAAAAGACGGCTCCGACCGTTGTGGCCTGCGGGACGCTGGACGATCCTCCCAGCGGCCACTGTCCCGAAGCGGTCAGCGGGGTGCTGTCCACGGTGTCGAACACGGCATCGACGAAATAGTTGCCGTTGCCGAAGCTGTTCTGCGGGAACGCATCGGGGCTGCCATAAACGCCTGCCGGTTCAGTGCCGAATCCTCCCGCAACTGTCAGCGGCGGTTCGGTGAACCCGAAGCTGGCCCACTGGTACTCCCTGGTGGCGTAGTGGCCTCTGGGTGCGGTGTAGGACACCGTGTATTTTTGGCCTGCCGTGACTGCCACCAGCTGGCTGAACTGCACTTTCTGCCACCCCGAGGCCGTCTCCGAGGTGAAGGTGGCGGTGGCAAGACGCTGTCCGGATGCGTTCCACAGAGAACCGGTGTGGGTCCCCGTATTAGCCGTGCTTTTGTAGAAACGGACTCCGGTGATGAAACCGTCCACGCTCGGCGTGATCTTCATACCGAGTTCGTAGGCGCCGCCGTCCTGGGAATCCGTGACGGCAGGAACCTGCTGGCCGAACACCGTGTACGGCCCGGCAAGCTGCAGGTTTCGCGTTGCGGCGGTGCCGATGTTGGCGCTGTCATCCACTGCCCGCACCTTGATGCTGGCCGTGCTGAGCCCCTTCTGGATATACGTGTACGTCCAGCTCTGTTTCCCCTGGGCAGGATGCCACGTGTCACCTCCGTCCGTGGAGATTTCGACGCCGGCCACGATGCCGCCGGCGTCGCTGGCGGAACCGGAAACCGTGACGCTGCTGCCGTGTGCAATGGTGGCACCTTCGGCGGGGGCGGAGATGGCGGCTGTTGGCGCCGCCGTATCGCTACTCGGAGTTGCCGCGGCCAATGCGGTATCACGCGTCCCGGGCTGGGCGCCCATGTCGGCCAGCAGGTTGATCTGGGCCTGTTGCATCCGTGGATCCGCGGGAGCGCCGGCTCCGTCGTGCTCCTGGTCCAGGCCCCACGTCCACTGGACCGTGCCGGCCGAAAAAACCAGCGCACCGCCCGGCGCGCGATACAACGTGGTGTTGTGGGTGGTGGTTCCGGGTTTCACCGTATTCCCGAAGTCCTGGAGATACTCCGGCGTCGGGCCGGTTGTCGTCGACAATCTGATCAACCCCGCGGGCCTGAACCCGTTGTCAAGGTCTTCGTTGGACTCATAGCCCACTGTGTGGGGCGCCAGCTGGGCAGAGGCTCCCGTGGCCAGGGACGCAAGGGACGTGTTCCGCCAGAGACGTGACTTGCCTTCTGCGGCGCTGACGGTGATGGGGAGATCCGTGTAATTGGACACGTACAGGGTCCCGGTCACACTATTTTCAGGCAATCCACCGCCGTTGGCCTGGGAGGCGTACCTGGGATCACGCCACGTTCCGGTCCATTCGGTGCTTGGATCAATTTTGCCGTTGGACCAGGTCTCCTTGTAGGAGGTGATGGTCCGGTAAGCGGTCCCGTCGACCTGGGACGGTTCGTAGCGCGTCCGCCAATACATCTCATTACCGGACAGGAACTGGAGGTTCACGCCGGCGTCGCGTGCGGCTTCCACATTGGCCCGCTGGGGACCGGACCAGTATTCGTCGTGGCCTACGGAGAGGAACACTTTGTGGTTGAGGAGCTGCGCGCCGTTCCGGTGCGTGTCGACGCCGCTGATGTAGCTGACGTCGTAGCCGTTCTTCTCCAGGAAACGCACCAGCGGGTACTCGTTGCCGAAGTAGAAGTCCCGGCCCGATGACTCACCTCGGGTGGCGAATGGCCTGTTGTAGCTGATCTTGTAGGCCCTGCCGTTGACCGCGCCCTGGTAGAAGTCAGCTCCGCCATAGGTGTTGTAGGCCTGCCACGTTGTGTCGGATGTCTGGAAAACCACGTCGGAATGGCTGCCGTCGGAACGCACAATGAAGGTGATATGGCTTTGGCCGCCAGTGTCCGGCCGGGTCAGCAGGGCAACATAGACGCCGGAAACGGCCGTGGCCGGGACCTGCCACGTGGCCGACACTGCCCACGTGCCGCAGTCATAAAGTTCGGTGGCCACGTCGGATCGGCACTGGGGTTGTGACTGCCGTCCAGCGACTGGCGTGACGTCGGCGATCTTGCGGGCACCCAACCCTTGGTACCAGCCGGTCCGGTAGACGGCGATCGTGTAACTGGACGCGTTGGTGTCGACCTTGAACTTGATGGCCTGGCCGGCGTTGACGCTGATCTCGGTGGCATATCCCTGGATGCTCGATTCGCCGGCGCCGGAGATGTCCCATTCTGACGGAGGGCTTCCGGGCTTGGAGTTTTCACATGCAATCGCGTTCACCACCGGGGCACAGGGATCCGCGGCGTAGGCGAGCGGAAGAAGCTCGGCCGGTGCTGCAGCTGGCAGGAGCGCGGCCACCATGGCCAACGCCAGCAGGAAGATGACCTTCTTGAAGGCCTTGAGCGTGCCGTCGGCTGAGGATACGGACATGTGAACTCCTGGAGTGAGTGCGCAGTTGCGGATTCAGGCGGTGCTTCGTGCACTGCCCTGCATGCCGCCCCCCGGCGCAGCCAAACCAAGATATTCAGTTGTCCAACAAGAGGTTGCCGTGATAACGCCCCTCACTGCATCACGGCCGTCCCAGCTCCGCTGGATCCTGCCAAGTCAATCCGGCGTGAGACCACCGGATCGCGCAGCGTTAAGCAACCTCTAGCGGCGAGTCTAGGGGCACTTAGTGGGGGTGACAAGGGCCTGATGGCCGCAAGAGGCCCAAATCCGGGTTTTGTCGTTGCCACCCAGTAGATTTGAGGCAGGAACCAGCAGCTTCAGCCACTTCAGCACCTCAGCCACTCAGCACCTCAGCCACTCAGGAGATCCGAAACACCTTGCACCTCAAGAGCCTGACCGTCCGCGGATTCAAATCGTTCGCGTCAGCCACGACGTTCGACTTTGAGCCGGGCGTCACTGCAGTGGTCGGTCCGAACGGCTCCGGCAAATCCAATGTTGTGGACGCCCTGGCCTGGGTCATGGGCGAACAGGGCGCCAAGACCCTGCGCGGCGGCAAGATGGAGGACGTCATCTTTGCGGGCACATCCGGCCGCCCGCCGCTGGGCCGGGCCCACGTCTCGTTGACCATCGACAACACTGACGGTGCACTGCCCATTGAATACAGCGAAGTGACCATCTCACGGACGCTTTTCCGCACGGGCGGGTCCGAGTACGCCATCAATGGTGCAGGCTGCCGCCTCCTGGACATCCAGGAACTGCTCTCTGATTCAGGCCTTGGCCGGGAGATGCACGTGATCGTAGGACAGGGGCAGCTGGACAAGGTTTTGCACGCCACCCCGGAGGACCGGCGCGGCTTCATCGAAGAGGCGGCAGGCATCCTCAAACACCGCCGGCGCAAGGAAAAAACTGTCCGGAAGCTGGAGGCGATGCAGGCCAACCTGCAGAGGCTGAGCGACCTCACCAGTGAAATCCGGCGCCAGCTGACACCGCTGGGCAAGCAGGCGGAAGTGGCCCGCCGGGCCCAAAGCGTCCAGTTCGAAGTCCGGGATGCGCGGGCCCGGCTGCTAGCCGACGACCTCGTCCGGTTGCAGTCTGCCCTGGCCAAGGACGTGGCTGATGAATCCGCCCTGAAGGAGCGCCGGGTTGTTGTTGAGCAGGCTCTGGGGAACGGACGCCGGCGGCAGGCGGCGCTGGAACAGCTCTCGGCCGAGGCCACTCCAAAACTCAATGCCGCCCGGGACACCTGGTACCAGCTCTCGTCGGGTCGGGAAAAGTTCCGCTCCCTCGGCTCGCTTGCGGAGGAACGGCGCCGGCTGCTGGGTGCTGCGGACGAGGTACCGGACTCCGGACGTGACCCGGAACAGCTGGAAAGAAATGCTGCCAGGGTCCGCGAAGAACAGGCGGCCCTTGAAGAGGGGATCCTGCAGAACCGCACCGCGCTGGACGCCGCCACGGCAGCCAAGCAGGACGCCGAAAGTGCTGCGAGTGCGGAAGACAAAAGGCTGGCCGCCGTTCTCCGCGCAGCGGCTGACCGCCGCGAAGGGCTGGCCAAGCTGGCCGGCCAGGTGGGTGCCGCACGGTCACGCGTTGAGGCCGCACAATCGGAACTCGGCCGGCTCCGGGAATCCCAGGCCGCCGGGGATGAGCGCCGACGCCGTGCCCAGAGCGAGTTCACGGCACTGGAATCGCAGGTCGCGGGCGTCGAGGACGGCGAAGAATCACTGGACGCTGATTACGAGGACGCCAGCGCTTCCCTGGACGCCGTCCTCGCGGACATTGAAGCGCTGAAATCCGCCGAACGCGAGGGGGAACGGGAACGCGACTCGCTGCTTGCCCGGCGTGACGCACTGCAGCTTGGGCTCAACCGCAAGGACGGGTCGGGCCGCGTGGCCGACTCGGGGTTGCCCGGGATCATAGGGCCGCTGGCGTCGATGCTCACGGTTGAATCCGGCTATGAAGCGGCGATCGCCGCCGCCCTGGGGAATTCCTCGGACGCCGTCGTAGTTAGCGGCGCCGGCACTGCCGTCGAAGCTCTGCAGTTGCTCAAGGACGACGACGCCGGCCTCGCCTCGCTGCTGCTGGCAGCCTCGTCCGGGCAACACGCCACGGAGTCACTGGCCGCAGCGCCGGCTCGGCCTCCCCTTCCTGCAGGTGCCCGCTGGGCCACGGACCTTGTCACTGCTTCTGAAGCCGGGCTGAGCGTGTTCCCGTCCGTTCCGGACGCGGACAATTCCGCGGCGGGCCCGCTGCTGGACAAACTCCTGGACAGGTTGCTGGAGGCCACCGCGGTTGTTGAGGACCTTGCGGCAGCATCGGAGCTCATCAGTGCGCAGCCCGGGCTGACGGTGGTAACAAGGGCGGGTGACGTCTTCACAGCCTTCACCGTCCGGGGCGGCTCCGCGAGTGCACCGTCGCTCCTGGAAGTGCAGGCCGCCGTCGACGACGCCGAAACGCGGCTCGCCGCGGTCGGCGCCGATCTTGAGCGGAACCGGTTTGCGCTCGCCTCCGCCCAGGCGCGAAAGGCCGAGGCGCAGGAACGCGCGGACGCCGCCTTGGACCGGCTGCACGAATCCGATGCACGCCTGGCGGCCGTAGCGGAACGGCTGGGCCATCTGAACTCGGTGCTGCGGAGTGCAGTGGGGGAGAGCGACAGGCTGAACGCCTCGCTGGCCAGGGCCGAGGCAAACATCGTGGCCGAGCAGGAGGTCCTCGAAGCTGCGGCCGCGCGCCTCGACGCTGCCCGGCAGGCGCCCGCGGATGAGGAGCCCTCGGCGGAGCTCCGTGACGAGCTGGCGCTGGCGGCGTCGGCGGCACGGGCTGCCGAGATGGAGGCCAGGCTTTCGCTGCGGAGTGCCGAAGAACAACTGACCGCCACTCGCAACAGGGCCCTGTCATTGGAACGGGCAGCGGCGGCCGAGCGCCGGGCGCGGGAAGAAGCTGCGCGGCGTGCCCGCCGCCGCCGGGTCCAGGCCGGCCGGGCTGCGGCTGTTTCGGCGGCGGCGGAGCATGTCATCGCGTTCCTGGACGTCTCCGTGGAACTCGCCCTCCGCGCGCGGGACCTTGCGGAGGAAGAGCGGGAGCTCAGGGATCGCGAACTGATGGAGATACGGTCGCAAAACGACGCCCTCAGCCGTGAGTTGGCGGAACTGACGGATTCGGTGCACCGCGATGAGCTGGCCCGCACCCAGCAGCGGCTGCGGATCGAAGCCCTCGAGTTGCGTTCGGTCGAGGAGCTCGGCTTGTCGCCGGAGCAGCTGGTGGCGGACTATGGTCCGGACCAGCCGGTGCCCGTGCCCGCCGGGGAGTCCGGCGACAAGTGGGCGGCCCTGCGAACGCCGGTGGACGACGACGGCAGGCCGATCCCCGAAGGCAAGCCCTTCATCCGGGACGAGCAGGAAAAACGGCTCCGCAAAGCCGAGCGGGACCTCTCCTCCCTGGGACGGGTGAACCCGCTGGCACTCGAGGAGTTCGCAGCCCTGGAGGAACGGCACCAGTTCCTCAGCAGCCAGCTTGAAGACCTCAAGTCCAGCCGCAAGGACCTGCTGGACATCATCAAGGAAGTGGACGACCGTGTGCAGAAGGTGTTCGCCGAAGCCTTCGCGGACACCTCGGCGCAGTTCGTCCGCGTTTTCGCCCGGCTCTTTCCTGGCGGTGAGGGCCGGCTCGTCCTGACCGACCCCTCAGACATGCTCACCACGGGCATTGAGGTGGAGGCCCGTCCGGCCGGCAAGAAGATCAAGCGACTCTCACTGCTGTCCGGGGGCGAGCGCTCGCTGACCGCGGTGGCCCTGCTCGTGGCCATCTTCAAGGCGAGGCCGTCGCCGTTCTATGTCATGGACGAAGTGGAGGCCGCCCTGGATGACACCAACCTGGGCCGGCTCATTACGATCTTCGAGGAGCTCCGCGAGTCCAGCCAGCTGATCGTCATCACGCACCAAAAGCGGACCATGGAGGTTGCCGACGCGCTGTACGGCGTCACCATGCGGGGCGACGGCGTGTCAACGGTCATCAGCCAGCGCCTCGGCGCAGACGTATAGCGGCCCAGGAAGCAGCATTTCATGTGTGACACATGTGTGAAACGTGTGTGAGAAGCTAGGGGAGTGAATGACATCCTCCCCATAATCCTTGCCATCCTCGCTGCCCTGGTGGTCGTTGGCGGACTGATCCCGGTCCTCCTGAAGACCCGCCGGAACATCACGAAGTACCCGGGCACCCGCGACGCCAACGATCCCGTCGAGCCCGTCCGCGGCGGGGGCGGAACCCTGGTGGAGGACCGCCCGGGTGTGACACCCGCGCGTACAGCGCCCGGCGAAGTCGGCCTTGAGGGACTGGAGACCGCCGAGGTCCCTGATGACGCGGCGGGGCTTGAAACCATTGCCGTGGAGACACCGCTGCCCGTTGCCGGACGGCTGACCAGGCTCCGCGAACGCCTGGTGAGGTCCAACAACATCCTCGGCAAGGGCCTGCTCGCGCTCCTGTCCAGCGACAAGATTGATGAAGACGTCTGGGACGAGGTCGAAGAGACCCTCCTTCTGGCGGACCTTGGCACCGAGCCGACCATGCAGCTGGTCGATGCCCTCCGGGAGCGGGTCAAAGTGCTGGGGACACGGACTCCGGAGCAGGTCAAGGCCCTGCTGCGCGAGGAGCTGATCAAGCTCGTGGACCCGACGATGGACCGCAGCCTCCGCACAGAACGTCACGCCGACAAGCCATCGGTCATGATGGTGGTTGGTGTCAACGGCGTGGGCAAGACCACCACCGTGGGCAAGCTGGCGCGCGTCCTCGTGGCCGAGGACAAGGACGTCCTGCTGGGCGCCGCGGACACGTTCCGTGCGGCCGCAGCGGAGCAGCTTGCCACGTGGGGCCAGCGCGTCGGCGTTCCCACTGTGAAGTCCGACGTCGACGGCGCAGATCCCGCGTCGGTCGCCTATGAGGCGGTCAAGGCAGGCATCGACCAGGAAGTCGACGTCGTGATGATCGATACGGCCGGCCGGCTCCAAAACAAAGTGGGCCTGATGGACGAGCTCGGCAAGGTCAAGCGCGTCATCGAGAAGCTGGCCGAAGTGGACGAGGTCCTGCTGGTGCTGGACGCCACTACCGGACAGAACGGACTGAACCAGGCGCGCGTGTTTTCCGAGGTAGTCAACATCACCGGCATCGTGCTTACCAAACTTGACGGTACGGCCAAGGGCGGCATCGTGGTCGCCATCCAGAAAACGCTGGGGGTTCCGGTCAAGTTGATCGGGCTGGGTGAAGGCGCGGACGACCTTGCGCCGTTCGATGCCGAGGCGTTTGTGGACGCGCTGCTGAACTAGCAGATTGCAGGACGGGCAGGCGCAGAACTAGGCAGCTTGCTGAGCTGCAGGCCGCTGGAACGTCTCCCGCGCGAAAAGCCAGCCGGCAGCAGCCACAATAAGCACGCCTCCGGTCACGCCAAAGGCCCAGCCGTACCCAAGCCGGTCCGCAAGGAGACCGGCGAGGACAGGCCCTACGATGGCTCCGGCGTCGGACATCATCTGGAAGACCGCCAGCACCCGGCCGCCGGAGCGTCCGTTGCCGATCACATCCGCGATGGCGGCCTGCTGGGCCGGCCCCAGCAGGCCGGAACCGATTCCGGCGACGGCGGACGCCGCCAGGAACCACGGCATGTCCGTGGTAAGTCCGATGCCCGCCGTCGCCACACCGGTCAGGACGAGGCCGGCGATCAACAGGGGCTTGCGGCCCAGAGTGTCAGCCAGTTTCCCCGAGACCGTCAGCGCCGCAGCGTTGCCGCCGGCGAAGACAGCCAGCGCCCAGCCGGCCGCAGCCGGTCCTGCGCCGAGCGCCGCCACAGCAAAAAGCGGAACGGTGGCCATGCGTACACCGAAGGTCGCCCAGCCGTTGGCGAAGCTGGAGAACAGGCCGGCCCGGTACGCGCTGTCACGCAAAGCCTCGCCCAGGCCCATCGCCGGCTCCAGGTTCCCGTCCTTCCGCGACTTCCCGGGGACGTGGCTTAGCTGGGTCTGAACCACAAGCGCCGCCAGGACCAGCGCAGCCGCGTACGCCAGGAACGGGATGCGAAGGCCGAAGCCGGCAAGCATGCCGCCCACGATCGGCCCGCAGACGTTGCCGATGAGGAAGGCGGAGGCGTAGGCGCCTGACACCCGGCCGCGGCTCTCCGGCGGCGCAAGCCGCACTACGAGCGCCATGGACGCGACCGTGAACATCACCGAGCCCGCGCCGCCCAGGCCCCGGAAAATCAGCAGCTGCCAGTAGTCCTGGGCGAAGGCGCATGCCGCCGTTGAGGCAGCGACGATCAGCAGGCCGGCCACATACACGGGGCGTTCGCCCAACTTCACGATCAGGGCTCCGCCGGCAGGTGCGAACAGCAGCCGCATGAACGCAAATATGCTCACGATCACAGCGGCAGCCGTGGCCCCGACGTCGAACGTGGTGGCGAACTGGGGCAGTACCGGCGCCACCAGCCCGAAACCCAGCGCGATCAGGAACGCGGCGGCCAGCATCACCTTAATGTCGCGGGGGAGCCGGGTGGCGGAAGGCTGTACTGCCACGTCCGGGCGGTCGGTTTGGCCGCCATTCCGGCGGGGCAAGGCCTTGCCGGGGCGGAAACGATCGGTCATGGTGCCGTTGTCCTTGCAGGGTGTTTGAAGTGCGGTTTGGGACGGGTGAAACATATCCGTAACAAGCAGGATATGCACCATTTACTTCCGGGAGGTTCTTGTAACAACCCGGACATCTAATTCCTCCGCCGGCGAAACACGGCCCGGCAAAAATCGTCTAAGAACGCAAAAAGGCGTTGGGCAAGCGGAAGATTCCGCGGGATCAACTAAGCATCTAGGCAAGGGAGGACGTGCACCATGGAACTTACCGCAGGTCACGTATGGCTCATGGTTGCGGCGGCACTTGTGCTGTTCATGACACCAGGGCTGGCATTTTTCTACGGCGGCATGACGCGTGCGAAGGCCGCACTGAACATGATGATGATGAGCTTCATCTCCATCGGCATGGTCGGTGTGGTTTGGGTACTCTGGGGCGCATCCATGAGCTCCGGCGAAGGCTTCATGCAGATCGTCGGGAACCCGTTCGCAACGTTCGGACTCGAGGGCATCACCGCTCCGGACGGTCTCATCAAGGTCGGCTACGCAGCCACCTTCGCCATCATCACAGTGGCGCTGATCAGCGGCGCCATCGCGGACCGCGCAAAGTTCGGCGCATGGACCGTATTCGTCCCTGTCTGGGTCACGCTGGTCTACTGCCCCATCGCGTACATGGTCTGGGGCGGAGGACTCTTCGGCCCTGAAGGCGCAGTGGGCCAGGCCCTCGGCCCGGCCATCGACTTCGCCGGCGGCACCGTGGTTCACATCAACGCCGGTGTGGCCGCCCTGATTCTCGTTCTGATCATCGGCAACCGCAAGGGCTTCGGCAAGGACCCGAACCACCGCCCGCACAACGTCCCGTTCGTGATGCTCGGCGCAGCCATTCTCTGGTTCGGCTGGTTCGGCTTCAATGGCGGCGCAGCCACCACGGCGGAACAGGGCGGCCTGATCTGGGTCAACACCCTTGCCGCTCCTGCAGCTGCCATGCTCGGCTGGCTGATCACCGAACGTGTGCGCGACGGCCACCCCACGTCCCTGGGCGCTGCCTCCGGTGTTGTCGCCGGCCTGGTTGCCATCACCCCGGCGTGCGCAAACGTCAGCCCCGTCGGTGCACTCGGCCTCGGCCTCGTCGCCGGCATGGCTTCGGCCCTGGCAGTCGGACTGAAGTTCCGCTGGGGCTTCGATGACTCACTGGATGTTGTCGGTGTCCACCTCGTTTCGGGCATCATCGGCACCGTGGCGCTTGGTTTCATTGCCCTCCCTGTTGAAGGTGTCGGCGGCGGCCTGTTCTACGGCGGCGGACTCACCCAGCTGTGGGCCCAGCTCGCAGCGGCCGGCATCGCCATCGCCTATTCGGCCATCCTGACCACCCTGATCGCACTGGCCATCCACAAGACCATGGGCTTCCGCGTCTCCCAGGAACAGGAAGTTGTGGGCGTGGACCTGAGCCTGCATGCAGAAACTGCCTACGAATTCGGCGTCGGCGGCCACGGCGGGAGCTTCCAGCCGCTGCATGAACTGATCACCGGCAAGCAGGGCGAAGAGTCCGCTTCGGTAGCCGAAGACGGCAAGAAGACCGACGCAGCAACAGGTAAGGAAAGTGTGGGGGCATGAAACTAATCACAGCAATCGTCCGGCCGGAAAAGCTCGACTCCATCCGGGAGGGGCTCGAATCCTACGGTGTGCAGGGCCTCACGGTCAGCGCAGCCAGCGGATACGGCAGGCAGCGGGGTTACACGGAGGTGTACCGCGGGGCTGAGTACAATGTGGACCTGCTTCCCAAGATCCGCGTTGAGGTCCTGGCCACGGACGAACAGGCGGATGACATCCTGGATGTCATCATCGCCAGCTCCAACACAGGGCGCGCCGGCGACGGCAAGGTCTGGACGGTGGACGTTTTCGAAGCCGTAAGAGTACGCACGGGAGAACGCGGCTCGGCCGCCATCTAACCCAAGCGAACGCAGGAGCGGGCCGGTACCTAAGGGTGCCGGCCCGCTTTTGCGTGCAGTGAGTTATTGCGTGCAGTGAGACATTGCGTGCAGTGAGGTGTTGCCTGCAGTGACTAGGCCGGCCAGCCGTCGGGGCCCGATGATCCGGCCGCATATTCCTCCAGCGGCACGCTGCCGCGTTCCCACGCCTTGATCACCGGCTCGATGATCCGCCAGCAGTCCTCCGCAGTGTCCGCCCGCACGGACAGCAGCGGATCACCGGTCAGGACGCCCTCGAGCACTTCCCCGTACGGGAGCAGGTCGGAAGCGCTGAGCTCGGCGTTCAGGGTGGCCCGGTCAAGGCTCAGGACGTTGCCCGGGCCGTTGACGTCGACGTCGAACTGCAGTGTGTCCGGACCGAACCCGATGCGGAGCTGATTGGGCGAGTCGACGCCGGTGAAGCCCTTGGGCAGGTGCGGCACCGGCTTGAAGGTGACCACTGCTTCCTTGCGTTTCGCCCCGAGCGCCTTGCCGGAACGGAGGATGAAGGGGACACCCTGCCAGCGCCAGTTGTCGATATCCACCTGCACCTCGGCCAGGGTCTCCGTGTTCCGGGACGCGTCGACCCCCGCCTCCTTGGCATAGTCCGGGACCTTCCGCCCGTCGATGGATCCGGCCGTGTACCGCGCACGCCGCGTGCTTGAACGGTAGGGCGCCTTGATGCTGCTGGCGCGCAGGAGCGTGGCCACAGCGTCCCTGAGGTCACGCTCGTCCACGGACGCCGGCGGCTCAATCGCCATCAGCGCCATGATCTGCAGCAGGTGGCTCTGGATCATGTCCCGGAGGGCGCCGGCGGAGTCGTAGTAGCGGGCCCGGCCTTCCAGGGCGAGATCCTCGTCAAAAATGACCTCCACCTTTTCGATGTACTCGCGGTTCCAGACCGGCTCCAAAAAGGTGTTTGCAAAGCGAAGGCCCAGGATGTTGAGTACGGTCGCCTTGCCGAGGAAGTGGTCAACCCGGTGGATGTGGTCTTCCGGGACCAGGGCCGCCAGGGTCTCGTTAAGGTGCCGGGCGGACTCTTCACTGGATCCGAACGGCTTTTCCATCACCAGCCGCGTCCCGGCGGGCACCTCCTCCGGTGCCAGCACCTCGCAGGCCTTCTGGCTGACGTGGGGCGGAAGGGCGAAGTACACGGCCACGGGTGCCTCGAGGCCGGACAGCAGGGAGGCCAGCCCTCCGCCGGCTGTCACGTCCAGCTGGTGGTACCGGGTTGTTCCGGCGATCTGCTTGAGCTCGCGCTTGCCGGCGGTGTCCGCCTGCGAGTTGGAGTCGGCAAAGGCCGTCTCAACGCGTTCCAGCCATTGTTCCTGGGACCAGAGATCCGATCCCGCGCCCACGAGCGTCAGCCCGTCGGCGCGCCCTTTCGCAGCGAGCCGGGCGAGTCCCGGCAGGAGAAGCCGGCCGGTCAGGTCCCCGGACGCACCAAGGATGAGCAGGGTTTTTACAGTTGTTCGGGTGGCCATCCTGCCAGCATGCCATCTTGAAGGGCTGACTTGGTACCCTAGATAGTCGAGTCCCGATCATCCACTGAAAGAAGTGCACGGCGCGTGTTCAATTCACTCTCTGACCGGTTGACAGCAACCTTCAAGAATCTCCGCGGCAAGGGCCGCCTCACCGAGGCGGACGTAGACGCCACGGTCCGCGAGATCCGTCGGGCCCTCCTGGACGCTGACGTTGCCGTGCCCGTCGTGCGCGAATTCACCGGCCGGGTGCGCGAACGCTCCCTCGGCGCCGAGGTTTCCGGTGCCTTGAACCCCAGCCAGCAGATCGTCAAAATCGTCAACGAGGAGCTCGTTGAGATCCTCGGCGGCGAAACCCGGCGCATCCGCCTCGCCAAGACCGGGCCCACCATCATCATGCTCGCGGGCCTGCAGGGCGCCGGCAAGACCACCCTCGCGGGCAAGCTCTCCAAATGGCTGAAGTCCCAGGGCCACAGCCCCATGCTTGTGGCCTGCGACCTTCAGCGGCCCAACGCCGTGACGCAGCTCCAGGTTGTGGGCCAGCGCGCCGGCGTGCCCGTTTTCGCCCCGCACCCGGGGGCCACGTCCACTGAACTGGAACACCCGGCCGGCGATCCCGTTGCCGTAGCCCGTGCCGGTGTCGAGGAGGCGCGCCAGAAGCTGCACGACGTCGTCATCGTGGATACCGCCGGACGGCTCGGCGTGGACGCCGACATGATGGAGCAGGCGCGCCAGATCCGCCGGGCGATCGTCCCGAACGAAGTGCTCTTCGTCATTGACTCCATGATCGGCCAGGATGCCGTGAACACGGCGCTCGCGTTCGATGAGGGTGTCAACTTCACCGGCATCGTCCTTTCCAAGCTCGACGGCGACGCCCGCGGCGGTGCCGCGCTCTCCGTCGCGTCGGTCACCGGCAAGCCCGTCATGTTCGCCTCCACGGGCGAAGGCGTTGACGACTTTGAGCTGTTCCACCCGGACCGCATGGCGTCCCGCATCCTCGACATGGGTGACGTCCTCACCCTGATCGAGCAGGCCGAAAAGTCGTGGGACAAGGACGAAGCGGCCCGGATGGCGAAGAAGTTCGCCGACCAGGAAGACTTCACCCTTGATGACTTCCTGGCCCAGATGCAGCAGATCCGCAACATGGGCTCCATGAAGAAAATGCTCATGATGATGCCCGGTGCGCAGAACATCCGCCAGCAGCTGGAGCAGTTCGATGAACGCGAAATCGACCGGGTGGAAGCGATTGTCCGTTCCATGACCCCGCACGAGCGCGTTGCCCCCAAGATCATCAACGGATCACGCCGGGCACGCATTGCCAAGGGCTCGGGCATGCACGTGTCCGACGTCAACGGCCTGCTGGAGCGGTTTGCCCAGGCGCAGAAGATGATGAAGAAAATGGCGGCGGGCGGCGGGATGCCCGGCATGCCGGGAATGCCGGGCATGGGCGGCGGTGGAGGAGCCCGCAAGGGCGGGGCCAAGAACGCGCCCAAGAAGAAGGCGAAGTCCGGAAACCCGGCCAAGGCTGCCCAGGAGCTCCGTGAAGCCGAGGCACGGCGCGCCAACGCCGGCAAGGCACTTCCCACCGGGGCCGCCTTCGGTCAGCAGGGCGCGGACTTTGATCCGTCCCAGCTCAACCTGCCCAAAGGCTTCGACAAGTTCCTCGGCGGGAGCAAGTAGTTCCTGGCGGCGTAGTTTGCCATAGGGTTGGGGCATGTTTAAGCAGCGCGTAGTGTTCGTCCACGGTTCGGGGGCTTTCGGGTCCGCCGCGTGGCCCAAGCAGCACGGCATGGCTCTGGCCTACGACGCTCTATTTCTGCGCCGCCACGGGTTTGACGCTTCGGCAGAACCCCTCGAGTCGGACTTTTACGCCGACGCCCGGATCGTGCTGGGGGCTTTGGCCGACGGCGGCCGCGGGGCTTCCGGCGGTCACGTGGTGGCCCATGCCCAAGGTGCCATCGCGGCCATGATGGCGGCCGTGGAGCGCCCGGACCTGGTGCAATCCCTGACCCTCGTGGAGCCCGCCTGCCTCTCCCTGACCGCTGAACTGCCCGCGACTGCCGCCCACCGCACCCTCATGCAGCCGCTGTTCGATGTGCGGCACCAGCTCGGCGACGACGACTTTCAGCGGGAATTCGTCCGGCGCGCCTTTTCCGTGCACAGTGACGGGCCTTCCACACCGGAGGCGCTCAATGCCGCCCGCCGGCTCCGGCTGCAGGCGCCCACGTGGGAGGCACCGCTGGAGATCGTGCCGGGTGTCCCCACGCTTGTCCTCACCGGCGGCTGGGAGCCGCTCTACGAGGAGATCGCCGGCTACCTGCGCGAAACCGGTGCCCTGCACCGCGTTGCCGCGGGAGGACACCGGCCCCAGGACTCGGCGGAGGGAGACCGGTTCATCCGGTCGTTCATCGCAGAAGTCAGCCGACGTCAGCACTCACACGCGTCTTAGCTGCAGCTCCGGAAGATAGACTTTTCCGCCGGCTGCCAGAAATTCGTCGCTCTTTTCCCGCATGCCTGCCGCCATCTCGGCGAGGGCAGTCTGGGCCTCGGCTGAACCGTATTCGTCCCTGATGTCCTGGCTGATCCGCATCGAACAGAACTTGGGCCCGCACATGGAACAGAAATGCGCAGTTTTTGCCGGTTCAGCGGGCAGCGTCTCATCGTGGAAGGCTTCCGCAGTGACCGGGTCCAGCGACAATGCAAACTGGTCCCGCCAGCGGAATTCGAACCGGGCCTTGGACAATGCGTCGTCACGTTCATGCGCGCCCGGGTGGCCCTTGGCGAGGTCTGCCGCGTGGGCGGCGATCTTGTAGGTGATCACGCCGGTTTTCACGTCGTCCTTGTTCGGCAGCCCGAGGTGTTCCTTGGGCGTGACGTAGCAGAGCATGGCCGTGCCGTAGCGGGCGATTTCCGTGGCGCCGATGGCGGACGTGATGTGGTCGTAGCCCGGGGCGATGTCCGTTACCAACGGCCCCAGCGTATAGAACGGTGCGCCCTTGCACAGTTCCTGCTGGCGTTCCACGTTTTCACGGACCAGATGGAACGGCACGTGGCCCGGCCCCTCCACCATCACCTGCACGTCGAATTCCCAGGCGCGCTGCGTCAGTTCAGCCAGGGTATCCAGCTCGGCGAACTGGGCGGCGTCGTTCGCGTCCGCCGTCGCACCGGGCCGCAGCCCGTCACCCAGAGAGAACGCGACGTCGTACTTGGCGAAGATCTCGCACAGCTCGTCGAAGTGCGTATACAGGAAGTTTTCCTGATGGTGGGCCAGGCACCAGCCGGCCATGATGGACCCGCCGCGGGAGACGATGCCGGTGACCCGGTTGGCCGTCAGGGGCACGTAGCGGAGAAGGACTCCGGCGTGGATGGTCATGTAGTCCACCCCCTGCTCGCACTGCTCGATCACGGTGTCGCGGAAAATCTCCCAGGTGAGTTTGTTGGCTTCGCCGTTGACCTTCTCCAGGGCCTGGTAGATGGGAACGGTGCCGATCGGCACGGGGGAGTTGCGGATGATCCATTCCCGGGTGGTGTGGATGTCGTCACCGGTGGACAGGTCCATCACTGTGTCGGCACCCCACTGGGTGGCCCACTGCAGTTTGTCCACTTCCTCGGCGATGGAGCTCGTAACGGCCGAGTTGCCGATGTTGGCATTGATCTTCACCAGGAAGGCTTTGCCGATGATCATCGGCTCGGACTCCGGATGGTTGATGTTGTTGGGGATGATGGCGCGGCCCGCGGCCACCTCACTCCGCACCAGCTCCACGTCGCAGTTTTCGCGGAGGGCCACGAACTGCATCTCTGGGGTCACCACACCCTGCCGGGCGTAATGCATCTGGGTGACGGTTCTGCCCTCGACCGCGCGGCGGGGCACCGGCTGCGCGCCCTTCCACTCCGCGGAGGCGGCGCCCCGGCGCACGGCCGACTTGCCGTCGTCGAGCAGGTTGCGCTCCCGGCCGCTGTACGGCTCGGTGTCGTCCCTGGCTTCAAGCCAACGGGTCCTGAACGGTTCGAGCCCCACCACCGGATCGCTTCCCGGGCCGGCGGTCCGGTATACCCGGAACGGCGGGTTTGCTGCCCCGCCGGGCGAGTCCTCCAGGGCAATCTCGGTCACCGGCACGCGGATCCCGGTTGCTTCGTCGACGATGAATGCCAACGAATGCGACTTCAGGGACTGCGTTTCATTTTGGGCAGGGGAGAGCTGTGTTTCTGGTGTATTCACGGAATACTCACTTCCTTCGCCGGCATTACCCGGACAGGTTCAACGGTCGCAGGCTGCGTCAGCCCGATCTCAGCCCCTGCAAGGGCACCCGTGTGGTCGTAGACGAAGCTACCACAGGGCCGGGACGGGTCCGTGTCACATGGCGGTCACATCAGCGGCGGGTGGACTGCGGTCTAGGCTTGAGGCATGCGTGGCGTCATTGAATTCAGCGGGACCGTGCTCGCGGCCCCGGACCAGGAACGGCGGGGGCTCTGGGCTGTGGACGGCCGGCTGACGTTCAGCCGGCCGGCCGCTCCGCCGGACGTGGTGCTTGACGGCTGGGTCCTTCCCGGCCTGGTGGATGCCCACTGCCACATCGGGCTTGGGCCCGCCGGCGACGTTGCGGATTCCTTGGCCGAGGAGCAGGCCGTCACGGACCGGAACGCGGGAACCCTGCTGGTCCGTGATGCCGGTGCCGTCCACGACACGCGCTGGCTCCAGCAGCGCCCGGAGCTGCCCCGGATCATCCGGGCCGGCCGCCATATCGCCAGGACCGGGCGCTACCTGCGGGGCTTTGCCGTCGAAGTGGAGCCGGACGGCCTGGTCGAAGCGGTGCGGAAGCAGGCCCGTGCGGGTGATGGCTGGGTCAAGCTTGTGGGGGACTGGATCGACCGCGACGCCGGCGACCTCGCGCCGTCGTTCCCCGCCGCCGCGGTGCGGGACGCTGTCCGTGCTGCGCACGATGGAGGGGCCAGGGTGACAGCGCACTGTTTCGCCGAGGACACCCTGGATGACATGCTCGACGCCGGGATCGACTGCATCGAACACGGAACCGGCCTCCTGCCGCGGCACATACCCCGGTTTGTGGACCAGCGGGTCCCGATTGTGCCCACGCTCATCAATATTGCGACGTTCCCGGATATTGCGTCCCGGGCAGAAGCGAAGTTTCCGGTGTACGCAGCACACATGCGCGCACTGTGGCAGCGCAGGAACGAACGGATCGTGGAAGCCTTCGAGGCAGGGGTGCAAATCTACGCCGGGACGGACGCCGGCAGCGTTATCAGCCATGGCCGGATCGTGGACGAAATCCACGCGCTCCACACCGCCGGCCTGCCGGCGACGGCGGCCCTGGCCGCTGCGTCGTGGGCCGCCCGGGAGTGGTTGGGAGCGGACGGCATTACCGAAGGTGCCAGTGCCGACGTCGTCCTGTGCGACATGGATCCCAGGATCAATCCGGCAACGCTGCGGGACCTCAAGCACGTCGTCCTTCGGGGCCGGCAGCTCCGTTAGGAATAAATTGAAGCTTCAAGTAATTTAACTCTATGTAAGCGTCGCCGGGCACCGGCGGCAATGTTTCGGGAGTTTGGGAGTCGCCATGACCACAGAATCCAGCAGCAAGGACGTCCTGCCCGCCGAGCTTGCCATGGGCACGGTGATGCTCAAGGTGGGCGACATGAAGCTGATGACGGACTATTACCAGCGGGCGCTCGGGCTGGAGGTCGTGGCCGAGCAGGACGGCGGCGTGTACCTGGGCCGGCGCGCAAAGCCCCTGGTCCACCTGGCGCCGGCCCCGGGGCTGAACCTCCCGGCCAAGGGCGAAGCCGGGCTGTTCCACACTGCCCTGCTCTTCGAGGACCGCCCGTCGCTCGCGGCCACGGTGGCCTCCGCTGCCCGGTACGAACCCCGGCTGTTCACGGGAAGCGCCGACCATCTCGTCAGCGAGGCCTTCTACTTCAACGACCCCGAGGGCAACGGCATCGAGCTTTACTGGGACCGCCCGCGTGAGGCCTGGTCCTGGGAGGGTGCCAATGTGGTCATGGACAGCCTTGCCCTGCCGCCGCAGCGGTTCCTGCAGGACTTCCTGACCGAGGAAGCGGTGAGCGGGCAGCGCGAGTCCGGCGCCGGCGTCGGGCATGTCCACCTCCAGGTGGGGGACGTGCAGTCGGCGCATGACTTCTACGTGGGCACCCTCGGGTTCGAGAAGACAGCAGGATGGCACGGGCAGGCCCTTTTTGTGTCGGCCGGCGGGTACCACCACCACATGGCGATGAACGTCTGGAACAGCAGGGGCGCCGGGCCCCGCCGGGACACGCTCGGGCTGGGCGAAGTCCTGATCGAAGTGCCCGGAACGGACGACGTCGGCGCGCTCGCCGACCGTTTGCGGGTTGCCGGCGTGGCGTCGCACCACACCGGAGCCGAGCTGCGGTTCGACGATCCGTGGCGCAACCGGATCCGCGTCGCGGTCCGCTGAAGCTGCGCCGGGCTGCTCGTCCTTCTGGGCTAGGCTGAAGCCGGAAGGCCGGGGCGGCTGCGAAGCTGCCCGGCAGGACCATCACACCGCCGACGGAATGAGGACGATTTCCATGGGTTTCACCGAGATCTTTGTTGCCACGCACGATGAGGCACTCAAGCGCGCGGGGGTCCTCGACGCCGGCGGGCCCGCGGCCCCGGACGCCCTGCGGATTCCGGACATCAGCGATTTCGAAATCGAGCAGCTGGGCGACCTGGCCGGAGCGGCGGTACATGCTTCCGGCGCGGACTACGAACTGGCCATGGTGGATGTGGCCAGTGATTCGCTCCTCGGCGTGCCGGCGGCCATGGTGCGGGCGCTCGCGGAACTCCTGAGCTACGAGACCGAAGGCGAGGGCAATGTCCTCGAGGACGTTGCGGCCAGGTGGGCGGCGGAGGAGGACATGCCTTTTGGTACCGATGAGGCCCTCGGCTATGTGCAGCGGCTTGCCCGGATGGCCGGCAGTGTGGATCCGGGCGACCGGACGGGCCTGTACGTCTGGTCCTCCTGACCTCACCGGCGTGTGTCAAGTCGAAATCCGGGCGCTGATCTGGCACAATGAACAGGTACTCGATCTGCGTGGCCCCTCTCTCCGCGTCCGGATCTTGTCCTTTTAGAACCCCCAAGTACGGCCCGCCCCACGGGTGCAGAACGCCGGGTTCGAACTCGTTCCAGAAACAGGAGTGACCACAAAAGTGGCCGTAAAGATTCGCCTTAAGCGCTTCGGTAAGATGCGCGCACCGTACTACCGCATCGTTGTCATGGACGCACGCTCCAAGCGTGACGGCCGTGCGATTGAAGAGATCGGCAAGTACCACCCCACCGAAGAGCCCTCGTACATCGAGGTCGACACGGACCGTGCCCAGTACTGGCTCGGCGTCGGCGCACAGCCGTCCGAGCAGGTTGCCGCGATCCTCAAGATCACCGGTGACTGGCAGAAGTTCAAGGGCCTGCCGGGCCAGGAAGGCACCCTGAAGACCAAAGCTCCGAAGGAAGCCTTCGTTACCCCGGAAAAGGGTTCTGTGATCATCCCGGAAGCCATCACCAAGAAGGCCAAGAAGGACGAGGCAGCCGAAGCTTCCACCGAAGCTGAAGCAGAGACCACCGAGGCTGAGTAAATTGCTGGCAGAAGCGCTCGAACACCTCGTCCGCGGGATCGTTGACAGTCCCGAGGACGTCAAGGTCAGCGCCAAGAACAACCGCCGCGGGGACACCCTCGAGGTGCGCGTTCACCAGGACGACCTCGGACGGGTGATCGGACGTCAGGGCCGCACGGCACGCGCATTGCGCACTGTCGTGGCTGCGCTGGCCGGTGGCGAACAGGTCAGGGTCGACGTCGTCGACACCGACCGCCGCCGGTAAACGCTCCCGCAATACCTGCCTCAGGGTCCGGCCCCTTCACCAGATAATGGTGGAGGGGCCGGACTGTTTTCAGCGGGAAACCGCCGAAGGGACTGACCCCCTGCATGACCTGCGCAGTAGAACCAGCCGCAGCAGAACCAGAACAGAACTACTCCGGAACAGAGGAACAGATGCAGCTTCAGGTGGCACGAATCGGCAAACCGCACGGCATCCGCGGAGAGGTGACCGTCCAGGTCCTGACCGACGCGCCGGAGGACCGGTTCGTTCCGGGCACGGAGTTTGTGGTTGAGCCTGCGTCGGTGGGCGCGCTGACCGTGGACAGTGCCCGCTGGAACAAGGACATCCTGCTGCTGGGCTTTGAGGGCGTGGAGACGCGCAACCAGGCAGAAGCCCTGCGCGGCGCCAAACTTTTCATCGAGACCGAAGAGCTCGACGAGGACGACGACGAGGGCTGGTACGAACACGAGCTGGTCGGCCTCGACGTCCGCGTTGGCGACGCCGTCGTCGGCAAGGTCACCGGGCTCCGCACCCTTCCGGTCCAGGACCTCATCGAGGTGGAGGCGCCGGACGGCAAGGAGATCCTGATCCCCTTCGTCGAGGAGATCGTGCCTGAGGTCAACGTCGGCGAGAAGTACCTCCTGGTCACGCCGCCCCCCGGGCTGTTCGACATCAATGTCGACGACGCCGGAGACAACGCCTAAATGAGGATCGACGTCGTCAGCATCTTCCCGGAGTACCTTGCGCCCCTGGAACTTTCCCTGATCGGGAAGGCCCGCCAGGACGGCATCCTGGACTTGAACGTCCACGACCTCCGGGAGTTCACCACCGACAAGCACCGCACTGTGGATGACACCCCGTACGGCGGCGGAGCCGGAATGGTGATGAAGGCGGAACCATGGGCGCAGGCACTGGGTTCGGTGGCCGCGGCCGAAGGCGGCGCTGCTGGCCGCAAGCCGGTACTGATTGTCCCGTCCCCGGCGGGGGAGCGCTTCACCCAGGCGCTGGCGCATGAACTGGCGGAGGAGGATCAGCTGGTCTTCGCCTGCGGCCGGTATGAGGGCATTGACGAGCGGGTCATCGAGTGGGCCGAAGAGCATTTCACCGTCCGGCCCATGAGCCTGGGGGACTACGTCCTCAACGGCGGAGAAGTGGCCGTGCTGGCCATGACGGAAGCCATCGTCCGGCTCCTTCCGGGTGTCGTTGGAAACCCCGAATCCCTCGTCGAGGAATCACACGCGGACGGCCTGCTGGAATACCCGGTCTACACCAAGCCCTCCACCTGGCGCGACCGTGAAGTTCCGCCGGTGCTGTTGAGCGGCAACCACGGCAAGATTGCCCAGTGGCGCCGCCACCAGCAGTACCGCAGGACAGCGGAACGGCGCCCCGACCTCCTTGAGGTCTTCGACGCCGGAAGTCTTCCCCGCGCGGACCGCACCGCGCTCGGGGACCTGGGGTACGACGTCGTCGACGGTCACCTCCGGCTCCGCCCGCAGGCGGACGGGAACGGCACGCGGGAAGCACGCTGACGCCGGGCCGTCCGGGGGCTGGCACCGGGGGTCCGGATTAGCCGGAATCCTCCGGATGTGGCAAAATTAGTCCTTGTGCCTGCTGGGTGCGCACCTGCCACAGGGGGAGCGCTACCAACAGCCCGGCACCCCGGTACTTTCAATCAGTGATGGTGCCGGATCAGAAACTTTCGGCGGTGATTTCCGGGCGCGTCCCGGGCTTGGCCGCCGTGACCCAAAGTGGATGACCTGTGGCGTTCACCAGGAGTGGATCAATGCATATCCTCGATACCGTAGATGCAGCTTCGCTGCGCACCGATGTTCCGCAGTTCCGCGCGGGTGACACCCTCAAGGTTCACGTGAACATCATCGAAGGCAAGAACTCCCGTGTCCAGGTCTTCCAGGGCTTCGTCCTGGGCCGCCAGGGCGACGGCATCCGCGAAACCTTCACCGTCCGCAAGGTCTCCTTCGGTGTCGGCGTAGAGCGTACCTTCCCGGTGCACTCCCCGATCATCGACAAGATCGAGGTCGTCACCAAGGGTGACGTCCGCCGCGCCAAGCTCTACTACATGCGTGCACTGCGTGGTAAGGCTGCGAAGATCAAGGAAAAGCGCGACTTCAGCACCGCCAAGTAAGTCCTCCGGACTTCCACGGCGGGTCCAGAACCCGGATCCGGCCCGCGCCGGAGCTTTCCGCAACAGCGCCACAGGATACGGATCATGGACCAGTCAGAACGCCAGCCCAGGAAACTGGGCTGGCGTTTTGCGTTCCTGGCCGTCGCGCTGGCCCTGCTCATCAGCGGTCTGGTCCGCGCCCTCTGGCTGGACGTGTACTACATTCCGTCCGCTTCGATGGAGCCTCTCTTCGGGGCAGGCGACAGGATCCTGGTCTCGCGCACCGACTTCCGGTCCGAGCCGGTCCGGCGCGGCGACGTTGTGGTTTTCGACGGCCGCGGGACGTTCGCCCCGCTCAACAGCGGCAACGGGCCACTGCAGGACGCCGCCGCGGCGGCAGGCCACTGGCTTGGCATTACAGGCAGTGATACAACCTACATAAAGCGGGTTATCGGGTTGCCCGGCGATCATGTTGTCTGCTGCGATGACCGGCAGCGGCTCACAGTGAACGGTCAGGCGCTTGAGGAACCATACCTCTATAACGGAGACGTTGCGAGCAAACACAAGTTCAATGTGATCGTTCCGGCCGGACGGTTATGGTTGCTAGGAGACCACCGGTCCATGTCCGCCGACTCCCGCAGCCTGCTCGGCGCGCCGGGTGGCGGCATGGTGCCCGTGGACCGGGTGATCGGCAGGCCGGTCCAGGTCATCTGGCCACTCGACAGATTTGCGGACGTACCTCGGCCCGCAGAAACCAGCACGACAACTAAGGACGGACAGTAGATGCCCGAGAGCGACCCCCGGACTCCTGATCCGCTCAAGCGTGCCTCCACGGGACGTGATTACACCGGCGGCGACCACACAGGACGGGACTCCGCGGTACAAAACCCCGCCGGAGGCGAGTTCGCGGGAACTGCCGCGGACGGAGCTCACCGCACTGACGGCCGGGTTGTCGGTTCGCACGGCGCCCATTCCAAGGCCGGGCCGTCAAAGCCGGCCAAAGAAGGCAAGGCCCACGGCCCCTTGTACCTCTGGGTCAAGGAGGTGCTCACGGTGGTGGCCATCGCCGTGGTCCTGTCCTTCCTGATCAAGACATTCCTGTTCCGGGCGTTCTATATCCCCTCCGAATCCATGGTTAACACGCTCGACGTGAACGACCGCATCTTCGTCAACCTGCTCGTGCCGGAGCCCTTTGCCCTCGAGCGCGGTGATGTGGTGGTCTTCAAGGACACCAAGGGATGGCTGGTGCCCTCGCCGGAGAAAGCGGACGGGCCGTTCACATGGGTCCAGGACGGCCTGACTTTCGTCGGACTCCTTCCGGACAATTCGGAGCAGCACCTGGTGAAGCGAGTGGTTGGCCTCCCCGGTGACCACGTGGTCTGCTGCGACGCCGGGGGCAAACTCACCATCAACGGCAAGGCGGTGGACGAGACTTACGTCAACCCCGCCGAGGTGCCCGACCTCCGCAATTTCGACGTCGTCGTCCCGGAAGGAAAGATCTGGGTCATGGGGGACAACCGGAACCACTCGGCCGATTCCCGGGCCCATCAGGACAGCAACGGCGGCTTTATCGATATGCCGGACATCGAGGGCAAGGCGGCTGTCATCGCCTGGCCCCTCAACCGGCTGACAGCGCTTGGCAATTATCCGGACGTGTTCCGGGACGTTCCTGCACCGACTGGGAAATAGATGTCCATTGCACCAACCCTCGACTACGAGCACCGGTTCCTCGGCTCCGGTGCCAGGCTGCTGGCCGGCATCGACGAGGTCGGCCGGGGAGCCATCGCGGGGCCTGTGACCGTCGGAATCGCCGTCGTGGACCTGAGCCGGCCGGTGCTGCTCGACGACGTCCGCGACAGCAAGCTCCTGAAGGAATCGGACCGGGAGCGGCTGGAGCCCCTGGTACGGAGCTGGAGCATCGCGTCGGCGGTAGGGCACGCCTCCGCGGGCGAAATCGATGCAATGGGCATCATCGCTGCCCTGCGGACTGCGGGGACGCGGGCCTGGTTCCAGATCCTGGCGTCCGGCATCACGCCGGACGTGGTGCTGCTCGACGGCAGCCACAACTGGCTATCACCGGAGACTCAGCCCTCCCTCTTCGACGACGCTCCGGCCGGGCCCGGCTGCGACGCGCCGGTGCACACCCTCGTCAAGGCGGACATGCAGTGCCTGAGCGTGGCCGCCGCCAGCATTCTGGCCAAGGTGGAACGGGACCGGCTGATGCGGACGCTGCACGAGGAATACCCCTCCTTCGGCTGGAATGAAAACAAAGGCTACGGCACGGCGTTACACAAAGAGGCCCTCCAGGCCGCAGGGCCCACGCCCTACCACCGGGTCAGCTGGCAGATTCTCTGACGTGTGTTCCCTGACCTGGCCGCGGTGCCGCGCTGAATAGTGCAAGATGGAACCATGAGTGCCGAGGATCTTGAGAACTATGAAACCGACATGGAGCTGCAGCTCTACCGCGAATACCGTGACGTCGTCGGGCTGTTCAGCTACGTAGTCGAGACCGAACGGCGTTTCTATCTTGCCAACCATGTGGACCTGCAGGCGCGCAGCGCCGACGGCGAAGTCTACTTTGACCTCACGCTCCAGGACGCCTGGGTGTGGGATGTCTACCGCTCCGCCCGTTTCGTCAAGAGCGTGCGGGTGATCACCTTCAAAGACGTCAACGTGGAAGAGCTGCCCCGCAACGAGGAACTGGCCCTTCCGAAGGATGTGGACCTGGGCAACTAGCGCAGGCGCATGACGCAGTCGCCTGAGGTTGCTGTGAGGGATTGATTCCTGGTTCTGTTCCGACGGCTTACCGCGATGCGGCGGGGTCTCGCGTCCGCTGAAGCGGTCTGCGCACTGCCTGAGATGCGCAACCCTGGCCAAGCGGCTTCCGCCATGGGGCAACTTCTCCTCCACAGCATCTGTTTGCCGGGGTTTCACACATAGCGCCCTCCGCCGGTATGCCTGTCTCCGCCCGTCGCGCAGGCTGGTTGCGGAGGTAAGAATGAGAGCCAAAGACTTGCTTGGCCGGCGCGGGGAAGAACTAGCTGCCGGATATCTGGAATCACAGGGCATGCGGATCGTGGACCGCAACTGGCGGTGTTCCGAGGGTGAAATAGACATCGTGGCCCTTGACGGCGATTCGCTGGTCATCGCCGAGGTGAAAACGCGCAAATCCCTCGCCTACGGGCATCCTTTCGAAGCCGTCGGCGTCGCCAAGCTGGCGCGGTTGCACAGGCTCGCGTCGGCATGGTGTCGCGATCACGAACTCCGCATGCCCTTCCGCCGCGTCGACGTAGTTGCCGTGCTGGACGACGGCGCCGGCCAGCCGCGGGTGGAGCACCTCAAAGGGGTGGGGTAAGTGGCACTGGGCAGGACATATTCAGTGGCGCTTGTAGGACTCAACGGGTACATCGTGGAGGTCGAAGCTGACATCGGGCAAACTCTGCCCGCCTTCGTCATTCTTGGCCTGCCGGACGCCTCACTGAACGAAGCCAAGGAACGGATCCGGTCCGCCGCGCAAAACTCGGGCATTCCGTTGAGCCGTCGTAAGATCACCGCGAACCTGATACCGGCATCGCTGCCAAAACGAGGGTCCGGTTTTGACCTGGCCATCACCATGGCCGTCCTTCGCGCCGCTAATGACATCCGCTCCACGGCACGGACGGTCTTTATCGCCGAACTGGGCCTCGACGGCAGGCTCAGGCCGGTGCGCGGCATACTTCCGGCCGTAATGGCCGCCGTGCAGGCGGGGTACCCGGACATTGTGGTGGCGCAGGCAAATGCCGCGGAGGCCATGCTTGTGCCGGGCGCCAAGGTCCGGGGGTACAGGACCCTCGCGCGCCTCGCCTGCGACTTCGGGGCTGATCCGCAGGAGCTCGCCCTGGACTTCGAACCAGAAGACGATGACTCCGCCGGCGATGTTGCAGCCGGTGCCGGGGCGGCGCCTGATATGTGCGATGTCTCCGGCCAGGGCGAGGCGCGGCGGGCACTCGAAGTTGCGGCCGCCGGTGCCCACCATCTGCTGCTGTCCGGCCCGCCCGGGGCCGGGAAGACAATGCTTGCCGAGCGGCTCCCGGGACTCCTGCCGGACCTTGCTGACACCGAGGCCATGGAAGTGACCGCCATTCACTCCTTGTGTGCGCTGCCGTCTTCCTCCGTGCAGCTCCTGCGCCGGCCGCCGTTTGAAAATCCGCACCACAGCGCTACTGCAGCGGCCATCATCGGGGGCGGATCAGGGCTGCCGCGGCCTGGCGCCGCCTCCAGGGCCCACCGTGGTGTGCTGTTTCTTGACGAGGCTCCGGAATACGAACGGCGGGTCCTCGATGCGCTCAGGCAACCGTTGGAAAGCGGCGAACTGGTGATCCACCGGTCCGCCGGCACCGCCGCCTATCCGGCAAGGTTCCAACTGGTGCTCGCTGCCAACCCCTGTCCCTGCGGGAAAGCTTCGGGGAAAGGTCTGGACTGCACCTGTACCCCCATGATGAGGCGCCGCTACCTGGCCCGGATGTCCGGGCCGTTGCTGGACCGGGTGGACATCCAGTTGCAGGTGGAGCGGGTTTCGCTTGCCGACTTTGGACGCACTGGAGCGGAGGAAGACACCCCTACTGTCGCCGCCCGGGTCCGTGACGCCCGGGTGCGCCAGCTGGAAAGACTCCGTCCCTTGGGGCTGGAAACCAACTCGCAGGTCCCGGGCCGTGTCCTTCGCGGAGCACTGCGCCTGGCGGCACCCACCACGCGCATCCTGGACCACTCGCTTGAACGCGGCGTCCTTACTGCCCGCGGCTACGACCGCGTCCTGCGCCTCGCGTGGACGCTGGCGGACCTGGCTTGCCGTGACACCCCGGACCTCAACGACATCGGGCAGGCGCTGGGACTCCGGCAAGCCGCCTCGGCTGCCGCCTGAAAGGAAAACGATGACTGACCATGAACGCATTGCGCGGGCCGCCCTGTCGCGTCTAATGGAGCCGCAGGATGCTGTGGGCCTGGCGCTCGTAAGAACCGCCGGCGCAGTGGATGCGCTCCGAATCGCCACCGGCCAGCTGGCGTCCGGTCCTCAGCTTGAACAGGACATCACCGCGTTATTGTCGGAGCACGGCACCGTCAGCTGGCCGGGAATGAACGCCTCGCTCAAGCGCTGGGCCCCGCGCGTCCCAGACCTGTCTCCTGAACGGGACCTGGCCACTATACACCGGCTGGGCGGCCGCATGATCATGCCGTCCGACGAACTATGGCCCGGGCAGCTGGCTGACCTGGACCTTCATGAACCCATTTGCCTTTGGTGGCGAGGTGTGGAGCATCCCCTGCCCGCAGCGTCGAAGTCTGTTGCCCTTGTCGGGTCCCGCGACAGCACAAGCTACGGCGCTGCCGTCACCGGCGACCTCGCCTATTCATTGGCCCAACGAGGCTTCACTATCGTTTCGGGCGGGGCGTACGGGATCGATGCGCATGCCCACCGGGCTGCGCTGGCGGGCGCCGGGGACACCATGCCCACCATCGCCGTCATGGCCGGGGGAGTGGACCGCTTTTATCCGTCCGGGAACGAAGACCTGCTGAGGACTGTAGCGAACCAGGGGGCGGTCCTGGCGGAGGTCCCGCCCGGTTCCGCTCCCACCCGGTACCGGTTCCTTCAGCGGAACCGCCTTATCGCCGCCTTGTCGTCAGTCACCGTCGTGGTGGAGGCGCGGTGGCGCTCCGGTGCACTGAACACGGCACACCACGCTGAAACCCTGGGCAGGGCCGTCGGGGCCGTCCCCGGCTCCGTGCACAGCGCCAATTCGGCCGGTTGCCACAGGCTGATCCGCGAAGGCGGTGCCATCTGCGTCACGGACGCCGGTGAAATCGCCGAACTCGCCTCGCCCAGCGGCGAATCGCTGGCCGACCCGGCCGCGGGGAAGCGCGCTGACCACGATGGCCTTACCCTGGAAGACCTCATCCTGCTCGATGCATTGCCGTTGCGGTCCACGAGCTCGGTCGAAAAGCTGACGTCGGTGGCCGGACTGAGCGCGGAGTCGGTCAGGGCAGGACTCGGCCGGCTGGGACTGCTGGGGCTGGCCGAATCCGAACGCGGGGGCTGGAAAAGGTCCCGCAAGGCGTGCTGAGTGGGCTGCTGCCGGTCAGCCCGGGGGCGGCAGGGGTTGCGGGTTTCGTGAACTGAACTGAACGCCGAAGCTGCGTGGTTCCTTGATTGGCGGCCGAATGGTGGGAAAGTTGGACCGTGGACACCCCAGATCTCCCGGCAGCCCTCGCTGGCGCCGCGCACGGCTTCGGCCGCTACCTCGAAGGCGAACGGGCCCGGTCCCCGCACACCGTGCGCGCCTACCTGTCCGACGTCCACAGTCTGTTGTCGGCTGCGGCAGCGGACGGCGCCACCGACCTCGAAGGGATCGAACTCTCCACGCTGCGGCGCTGGCTCGGCGTCCAGAGTGAGGCGGGCATGTCCCGTTCCACCTTGGCGCGGCGCGCTGCCACGGCCCGGTCCTTCACCGCCTGGGCCGTGCGCGAAGAACTTCTCGAGGCCGACCCGGCGCTGCGCCTGAAGGCGCCGAAGCGGGAGAAATCCCTGCCGGGCGTCCTGCACCAGCAGCAGGTTGTCCGCGTCCTGGACGGGCTGAAGGCCGCCGCGGAAGACGGCGGCCCGCTGGCCCTTCGAAACCGGGCCATGGTGGAGTTGCTCTACGCCACGGGGGTCCGGGTCGGAGAACTGGCGGGCATGGACGTGGACGACCTCGACCCAGACCGCCGGACGCTCAGGGTAGTCGGCAAGGGCAACAAAGAGCGGACAGTGCCCTACGGGCTCCCGGCCGCAGTCGCCGTCGACGACTGGCTGCGCCGCGGACGGCCCCTGCTGGCAGTCGACGGAAGCGGCGCGGCGCTCTTCCTGGGGGCCCGGGGCCGCCGGGTGGACCAGCGGCAGGTTCGTGCGGTGGTGACGGACCTGCTCGACGCTCTGGGAGACACTGCTGCCACCGGGCCGCATGCACTCCGTCATTCCGCCGCCACCCATTTGCTGGACGGCGGAGCCGATCTCAGGGCCGTGCAGGAAATTCTCGGCCACAGCAGCCTGGCAACCACACAGATCTACACCCACGTCTCGGTTGACCGCCTGCGGCGAAGCTACCAGCAGGCGCATCCCCGCGCCTGAAGAAGTCTCCGCCGCCCGCTGCCAGCCGCCGCGGGGGAGCACTCCGCCGGCCACGCAAGTTTTCTGTTCACCTCCGGCGCGCCGAATTGCACTGGCGTAATTAGGCGGGGTACGGCACAATAAGAGTCATGTCCGGCAACTTTCAAGTCTGACTTGAAGCTCGCCCTCAAGCAGTTTCAGGCGGCGCCGGCACTAATTTCATAGCCTTGCAGGGACCACCGGCAGCACGCGGACCCGGCGCGGCAGACACACATTCAGGCAGAGGTCGTTGGGGAAGACGTACCTACAGCTATGGAGGATGGAATGTCTGTTGCAATGACCCGCGGTGTCTTGTTCGTTCACTCGGCCCCGACCGCCCTGTGCCCCCACGTTGAGTGGGCCATCGGGTCTGTCGTGGACAAGCGTACGGACCTGGAGTGGACTGCTCAGCCTGCTGCGCCCGGAATGTTCCGTTCGGAACTGTCCTGGACCGGCAGCCCGGGTACCGGCGCCCTTCTGGCGTCCGCCCTGCGCGGCTGGGCGCACCTGCGCTATGAAGTCACTGAGGAGCCCAGCCAGGGCGTGGATGGCGGACGATGGTCACACACCCCGGAGCTCGGAATCTTCCACGCGGTCACCGATGTGCACGGAAACATCATGGTCTCTGAAGACCGGATCCGCTACGCCTACGAGTCCGGTGCCGGTGACCCTTCCGCGGTGTACCACGAGCTGTCGCTGGCGCTCGGTGAAGCCTGGGACGAGGAACTGGAGCCGTTCAGGCATGCCGCCGAGGGTGCGCCCGTGCGGTGGCTCCACCAGGTGGGCTAGCGCCACGGGTTAACCCCTCCACGGCTAACCCATCCGCCGGCCGCATCGCAAAAACCTCCATAACGCATGAGGCCCCCGCCGGACGGCAGGGGCCTCATGCTGCGATGTCAAGCGCGGACGCTAGATGCTGCGGACCGCAATCACGGCGTTGTGGCCGCCGAAGCCGAACGAGTTGCTCAGCGCCACGATGTTGCCGGACGGCAGGTCGCGGGCAGTCTTGGTGACGACGTCGAGCGGGATCTCCGGATCCTGGTTTTCCAGGTTGATGGTCACCGGCGCCTTGCGCTCGTAGACGGCCAGTACTGTCAGGACGGCTTCAACGGCACCCGAGGCACCCAGCAGGTGGCCCATCTGGGACTTCGTGGCGGAAACCGCCACGTTGTCCACATGCGATCCCAGGGCGGCGCGAAGGGCAGTGTACTCAGGCTTGTCGCCCACCGGAGTGGACGTCGCATGCGCGTTGACGTGGACCACTTCCTCAGCCTGGATGCGGCCGTCGAACATGGCCGCTTTCAGGGCGCGGGTGGCACCCAGGCCCTGGGGGTCCGGGGCGGTGATGTGGTACGCGTCGGCAGTCACGGAGGTTCCGGCGAGTTCGCCGTAGATCCGGGCACCACGGGCAAGCGCGTGTTCCTCAGCCTCGATGACCAGGGCACCGGCGCCTTCACCCATGACGAAACCGTCGCGACCCGTGTCGTAGGGGCGTGACGCGTGCTCGGGATCGTCATTGCGGCGGGAAAGTGCCTGCATCGCGGCGAACGCGGCAATCGGCATCGGGTGGATCGCCGCTTCGGCTCCGCCGCAAACCACGACGTCAGCCTTGCCGGAGCGAATAAGGTCCAGGCCGAGGTGGAGGGCCTCGGTGCCGGATGCGCAGGCGGATACCGGGGTGTGGGCACCGGCACGGGCACCAAGGTCCAGGCTCACCGCTGCTGCCACGCCATTGGGCATCAGCATAGGCACGGTCATGGGCAGGACGCGTCGCGGACCTTTTTCGCGCAGGGTGTCCCAGGCGTCCAGCAGGGTCCAGACGCCGCCGATGCCCGTCGCGAAGGCCACTGCAAGGCGGTCGTGGTCCACTTCGGTAATACCGGAGTCGGCCCAGGCTTCGCGCGCGGCCACGACGCCGAACTGCGTGGACGGGTCCATCCGCTTCGCTTCTACGCGGCTCAGGACATCCAGCGCGGGGGTGGAGGCGCGGGCTGCGAAATGAACGGGCAGTTCATACTTGGCTACCCAGTCGTCCTCGAGCGTGCGTGCGCCGGAGACGCCCTTCAGCGCGTTGTTCCACATCGTGGGGACATCGCCGCCAATGGGCGTGGTGGCACCCAGACCGGTAATGACTACTTTGCGTGCCATGGGATCACTCTCTATCGGTGCGCATGCCGTATCCGGGGGATGCCTGGCCGGGAATGCGTGGGGAAAACTTGAGGTCATTCAGCGGTGCCCGGTCCGGGACGCTTGGTCAGCGACCCGGACCGGCAACCGGGTTCTGCCGTTGCCGGCAGGAGCCAGGACTAGGCCTGTGCGTTTGAGATGAAGCTGACAGCGTCACCGACGGTCTTGAGGTTCTTGACCTCTTCGTCCGGGATGCGCACGCCGAACTTTTCCTCAGCGTTGACCACGATGGTCATCATCGAGATGGAGTCGATGTCCAGGTCCTCGGTGAAGGACTTGTCCAGCTCGACGGCTTCGGTGGCGAGGCCGGTCTCTTCGTTGACGATTTCAGCCAGGCCGGCCAGGATCTCTTCGTTGCTAGCCATTGATGGCTCCTTTTCTTGTTGTTGCCGGCAGGTGCTGCCGGAAATGAGTCAAGCCGCGGTTACGGCTTGGTTCGCGAATCCGTGCTGTTCAGTACGTATTCAGTTGTGGGTAAAGGGTTCGGCTACGGAAGCACAATCACTTGGGCACCGAACACCAGGCCGGCACCGAATCCGATCTGCAGGGCGAGTCCGCCGCTGAGTTCCGGGTTTTCCTGCAGCAGGCGGTGGGTGGCAAGCGGAATGGAGGCTGCCGAGGTGTTTCCGGCCTCGGCGATGTCCCGGGCCACCTTGACGGTCTCGGGGAGCTTGAGCTTCTTGACCATCTCGTCGATGATGCGCATGTTGGCCTGGTGCGGGATGAAGGCTACGAGGTCTTCCGCCGTAATGCCGGCGACGTCGAGGGCCTGCTGGGCCACCTTGGCCATCTCCCAGACCGCCCAGCGGAACACAGTCTGGCCGTCCTGGCGCAGGGTGGGCCAGATCGCGGCGTCTGTGACGTCCGCCTCCGCGTTGCTCAGTGCTCCGGACTTGTTCGCGGCAAGGGCGAGTTCGCGGACATCGAGCAGGGAATGGGTCATGCCAATGGCGTCCCACTTGCTGCCGTCCGAACCCCAGACCGACGGGCCGATGCCGGGGGTGTCCGAGGGGCCGATCACCACGGCGCCTGCGCCGTCGCCAAGCAGGAACGAAATGGTGCGTTCGGTGTTGTCGATAACGTCCGACAGCTTCTCGGCACCAACCACCAGCACGTAGTCAGCGGCCCCGGAGCGCACGAGGGCGTCTCCCTGGGCGATGCCGTAGCAATAGCCGGCGCACGCGGCGGAGATGTCGAATGCGGGGGCAGGCGTTGCGCCAAGGCGGTCTGCCAGGCTCGCGGCAGCGGAGGGCGTCGCGTAAGGGTGCGTAACAGTGGAGACGATGACCGCGCCCAGCTGGCTGGCCTCGATGCCTGCTTTGGCCAGGGCTTCGCGGGCGGCACCTTCGGCCATGTCGATGACGCTGACGTCCGCAGGGGCCCGGTGGCGCGTCACGATGCCCGTGCGCTGCCGGATCCATTCGTCCGAAGAATCGATCCACTGGCAGACATCATCGTTGGTGACAATGACGTCGGGCCGGTAGGCGCCGAGTCCAAGGATGCGGGTGTGTTCCCGCAGCGGTGCCTGCTTGAGTGCGGGAGCGCTCATGCCTGTCCCTCCAGTTCTGCGAATAGGGCCAAGGCAGCGCTGAGGTCATCCGGAGTCTTGACGGCAACCGTCTTGACTCCGGGCATGCCCCGCTTGGCGAGTCCGGCCAGGGTTCCGGCCGGTGCGAGTTCGATGACGCCCGTGACGCCGCGCTGTACGAGCGTTTCCATGCAGAGGTCCCAGCGGACCGGGCGGGAGACCTGGGCGATGAGGCTGGCGACTGCTGCGCCGCCGTCGGAAATTTCCTTGCCGTCAAAGTTGGACAGCAGCGGCACCTGCGGGTTCCGGGGGTGCAGCGAGGGCTGCAGCGCTTTAAGCGCCGCGACGGCCGGGGACATGTGCGAGGTGTGGAAGGCTCCGGCGACTTTCAGCGGAATCACGCGGGCCTTGGCCGGGGGATTCTCCGCGAGAACTTTGAGCTGTTCGAACGTCCCCGCGGCCACGGTCTGGCCGGCACCGTTGACGTTGGCGGCCGTGGCGCCGGCTGCCTCAATGGCCGCGAGTACCTCGGCCGGATCTCCGCCAACCACAGCGCTCATGCCAGTGGGTGTGACGGCAGCGGCCGCAGCCATGCTGTTGGCGCGCTCCCGGACGAAGGTCATGGCTTCGGTCTCGGTCAGGACACCGGCAAGCGCCGACGCCGTGATCTCACCGACGGAGTGACCAGCGAGGACCACGGGAAGAGTGCTGAGTTCGACGTCGAACAGCGACTTTGCGGCCACCAGTCCGGCCGCCACGATCAGCGGCTGTGCCACCGCCGTGTCCTTGATGGTTTCCTCATCCGACGTGGTGCCGTGTGCGGTGAGGTCGATGCCTGCTATTTCACTGAGGGAGGCCAAATGGCCTGCGACGGGAGGCAGTTCCAGCCAAGGGGCCAGAAAACCATGGGTCTGGGAGCCCTGTCCAGGGCAGACGATTGCAAGCACGTATCCAGCTTTCCAAATTACCGCGTGATTCTCGGTGTATTCATGCACCAAGCTCACTGGGTCAGTTTGTAGGAAGTCTACAACGGTTCAGTTGCCGTTCCGGGACGGCTGGCGCTCCGTGGGGGCCTTCGGCGGAACGGAAAGCCGTCCCACCACGAGTGCCGCCTGAAGCACAAACGCCTCCCGCGGAAGGAGGGGATCCCAGCCGGTGACGTCACAAACGCGCTTGAGCCGGTAACGGACGGTGTTGGCGTGCACGAAGAGCTCGCGGGCCGTCGCTTCCAACGAGTGGCCCAGCTCCAGGTAGGTACCCAGCGTCTCCACCAGCCCGTTGGACGCGGCAACCAGCGGCCGGTAGATGTTCTTGATGAGGGACCTCCGAGCGGCGTCGTCCCCGGAAATGACCCGCTCAGGCAGCAGGTCGTCAGCAGCTACCGGGCGCGGCGCGGAGGGCCACGCGCGCGCCGCCGTCAGCCCTGCGAAGGCGGACTGAGCCGAACCGCTCGCTTCGAGGAGGGAACCCGCTTCCGGTCCGTAGACCACAGGGCCGGGGGCGAAAAGCTCGCTGAGCTTCAGGTAGGCGCTCTCCCGGTCCTGGACGCCGCCGAGGATCAGGATGAGGCGGTCGCCCTGGATTCCCACCAGGGCGTCCTCGGCGAACCGTCCGGCCGTCCGGCGCAGCTCGCTCACGTAGCTGGCGCTGGGTTCCGACGGCGAATTGCCCACCATGACGGTAAAACGCTCCTGCGCTTTCCAGCCAAGGGCGGCGATGCGGGACCGCAAGGCATCCGTATTCTCGCCCCGCAGGATCGCGTCCACAATCAGGGCCTCCAGCCTGGTGTCCCAGGACCCCCTCGACTCGGCGGCCCGGGCGTAGACGTCGGCGGCGGCAAAGGCCACTTCGCGCGAGTAACGGAGCACGGCTTCGCGGAGGGCGGGCTGGTCCGCCTCCGGAGCGATCACGGGAACCTGGTCCTCCACTACTTCCACCACGATCCTGATGAGCTGGAGGGCCTTCTGCAGGCTGATGGAGCGGGTCAGTTCAGTGGGTGCGGTCCCGAAGACGTCGGTAAGGATCCACGACGGCGAGCTGGGCCGCTCGTACCAGGTCACGAAAGCGGCGATGCCGTTCTGCGCCACCATCCCGAGCGCTGACCGCTCGTCGGAACTGAGGCGGCTGTACCAGGGCAGCGACTTTTCCAGCTCGCGCATGGTGGTGGTGGACAGCTGGCCCACACTTGCCCGGAGTTTCTTCAACGTCTGGGCTTTTTCCGGCGTCAGGGCGCGCGAGGCCGGCTTGCGCTTTGCGGGAGTGGGGGTGGGCTCTGCCATGCATCGAGCATACGGTGCGCGCAGTCCAAGCTCCATTTGTGCAAAGGCTACAACCTGCTTTGCGCTGCGTCACAGATCGGCGCAGTCCTCGCGTCAGTGTCCGCATACGACGACGGCGGCCCCCACCTGTGGTGAGGACCGCCGTCGTTATATCCCGGGTCAGGGGCGGTGCGTCAGGATTCGCCGCCGGCGTTCCCGGTGGAGCCTGCGTTCACGTTGTGCAGGCGGTACTTCTCAATTGCCTGGATCGGAGCCTGGGCGTCCACTTCGCTGCGGCGGGCCAGCATCTCCAGCGAACGGACCACGATGGAGTGGGTGTCGTTCTTGAAGAAGCGGCGGGCTGCGGCGCGGGTGTCGGAGAAGCCGAATCCGTCCGCGCCGAGGGAGGCGAACTCGTTCGGGAGGAACTGGCGGATCTGGTCCGGGACGGCCTTCATGTAGTCCGTGACTGCCACGATGGGGCCAGTAGCCCCTTCGAGCTGTGCCGTGACGAACGGCACCCGCGCCGGCTGGCCGGGGTTGAGGAAGGCTTCCTCTTCCGCTGCCATGGCGTCGCGGCGCAGTTCGTTCCAGGACGTGACGGACCAGACGTCCGCGGAGACGCCCCAGTCCTCGGCCAGGATCCGCTGGGCATCCAGCGCCCAGGGCACCGAAACGCCCGAGGCCAGGATCTGCGTGCGGGGGCCGTCGATCTTGGCCGGTGCCAGCAGGTAGATGCCCTTGATCACGCCTTCAACGTCCAGCTCTTCCGGCTCGGCCGGCTGGGTGATGGGTTCGTTGTAGACCGTGATGTAGTACATCAGGTTGCGGTCGGTCGAATCCGGGCCGTACATCCGTTCGATGCCGTCGCGGATGATGTGGCCCATTTCGTAGCCGTAGGCGGGGTCGTAGGTGACCACTGCCGGGTTGGTGGCGGCGAGGATGGGGGAGTGGCCGTCGGCGTGCTGGAGGCCTTCGCCGGTGAGGGTGGTCCGTCCTGCGGTGGCGCCGATGATGAAGCCGCGGGTCATTTGGTCCGCGGCGGCCCAGAAGGCGTCGCCGGTGCGCTGGAAGCCGAACATGGAGTAGAACACGTAGACCGGGATCAGCGGTACGCCGTGGGTGGCGTAGGCGGTGCCGGCGGCGGTGAAGGCTGCGACGGCGCCGGCTTCGTTGATGCCGGGGTGGATCAGCTGGCCCTGGGCGGATTCCTTGTAGGCCAGGACCAGGTCCCGGTCCACGGACAGGTAGTTCTGGCCCTTCGGGTTGTAGATCTTCGCCGTGGGGAAGAACGCGTCCATGCCGAACGTGCGGGCCTCATCGGGGATGATCGGCGCGATGTGCTTGCCGAACTCCTTGTCCCGCATGAGGTCCTTGAGCAGGCGGACGAACGCCATGGTGGTGGCTGCCTGCTGCTTGCCCGAACCGCGCTTGGCCACCTCGTAGGTCTTCGCGTCCGGCAAAGTGATGGAGTCATGCTTGCTGCGACGCTCCGGAACGGAACCGCCCAGGGCGGCCCGTCGCTCCATCATGTAGGCGATTTCCGGTGCGTCGTTGCCGGGGTGGTAGTACGGCGGCTGGTAGAGATCGTTTTCGAGCTGATCATCCGTGATCGGGATGCGCAGGTGGTCCCGGAACGACTTGAGGTCGTCCAGGGTGAGTTTTTTCATCTGGTGGGTGGCGTTGCGGCCTTCGAAGTGCGGGCCGAGGCCGTAGCCCTTGAC
>NZ_JBBLYW010000051.1:0-229882 GCF_037911235.1 Arthrobacter oryzae | reverse complement strand
AGCTTGGATTCCTCACCATCGGCCTGTTTGATCCTGCGGATCCGGCGCGGGGCCATGAATCCACGTTGCAGATCATCGAACTTGGCGAGCGGCTTGGATTCGACAGCGCCTGGCTGCGGCACCGCCATCTGCAGTTCGGAATTTCTTCCCCTGTGGCAGTCATGGCCGCCGCCAGCCAGCGCACATCCCGGATCCATCTTGGCACCGCCGTCACCCCGCTCGGGTGGGAAAACCCGCTGCGTCTGGCCGAGGACCTGGCCACTGTGGATCTGCTCGCCGGGGGACGTGTCAATCCCGGGCTGAGCGTGGGGGAACCCATGCACTACGACACAGTGAAACATGAACTTCACCCGGATACCTCGGAGCTTGAGGACTTCAGCTACGCCCGCGTGGAGCGGTTCGCCCGGCTGGTCGCCGGGGAAAAGGTGCGCGACTTTTCCGGCAGGCAAGGAGTGACCGAGGAGTTCTCCAACCGCGTCGAGCCGCACTCGCCGGGGCTGCGGGACCGGCTTTGGTATGGGGCGGGGAGCAAAAAGTCGGCCGTTTGGGCCGGAGCAAACGGCTTCAATCTGCTCTCCAGCAGTGTGGTCTTCCCCGAACCTGACCAGGAACCGGACTTTGCCCGCATTCAGCAATCGCAGATCCGGGCCTACCGTGAGGCCGCTGCGTCAGCACAAGCGCGGGGGCCGGCCAGGGTGTCGCAGGGCTTGGTGGTGATCCCCACCGATTCGGCGTCGCCGGGCCAGCGGGAGAAGTACCAACGCTACGTGGATGAACGTACTCCCCGCACCCGGGCGCCGCAGGGGCCGAAAGGCATGTTGTTCGCACCGGACCTCATCGGCACCAGCGAGGAACTTGCCGAGCAGCTCTACGCTCATGCAGGATTCCAGGAAGTCGACGAGGTGGCATTTGCACTGCCCTTCAGCTTTGACCATGAGGACTACGTCCAGATCCTCACGGACATCGCAGGCAAACTGGGTCCCGCCCTGGGATGGACTCCGGCTGAGGCCGGGGAGGCCACGAAGTAGGCGCGACGTAGAAGATCGATTCGCTGACGCTACGCGAAAGTCAGTTCTACATCCAGGCTGCCCGGCAGCGGGTGGAGGCTGACTGGAATTCCCCGGACCGGAAGTTGCAAGACTTGCGGGATGATCACTGAACACGCCCTGCTGCCTGTGATTCCTGGCCAGGAAGAAGCATTCGAAACGGCGTTCGCCCGTGCCCGCCCCATCATCGCCTCAATGCCCGGGTTCCTCACGTTGTCGCTCTCGCGGTCCACCGAGTTCCCAACACGTACCTTCTACTCGTGGAGTGGGACTCGCTGAAGGACCACACTGTTGCTTTCCGGGAATCCCCTGAGTACCAGGAGTGGCGCGCCCTCCTGCACCGGTTCTATGAGCCGTTTCCCGTCGTCGAGCACTACAACCTGGTCGCCTCGGTCCCTCGTCCGGGCCACAGCGTAACTACTGCCCCGACATGTGACAGTGCCTAGTGGTTGCTTCGGTTCCCGCCACCAGGGCAAGCCGGATTAATGGTGCAGGAGAAGGCCCCTACCCCCTCCTCTCACGGCCGTCCCCATGTTCAAATGGGAAGGTTGAACCGGCCGCCCGAGTCCGCTCCACGGCCTCGGCCAGATGGAAGGAAGCACATGACCGATCACCAGGACCATCCCCCGGTCCCCACTCCCGGAAGTGCCCAAGGCCTGGACCGCAAGGTTGAGGGTGGATGCCCGGTGGACCATGGCAGCGTGACCTCGCACGGCAGCGAGAGTGAGAACCCGGCGATCGACTCGCCGCAACCCAAGGGGCACCGGCCGCGGACCGTCGCAGACTGGTGGCCCAACCAGCTGGACCTCTCCGTGCTCCACGCCCACAACCAGGCTGGCAACCCGCTCGGCCCCACATTCAGCTACCGCGAGGAGTTCCAGAAGCTCGACGTCGAGGCCCTCAAGCAGGACATCACCCAGGTCCTGACCACCTCCCAGGACTGGTGGCCTGCGGACTTCGGCCACTACGGCGGCCTCATGATCCGGTTGAGCTGGCACGCCGCCGGAACCTACCGTGTCCAGGACGGCCGCGGCGGCGCCGGGGACGGCAGCCAGCGGTTCGCCCCGCTCAACAGCTGGCCGGACAACGCCAACCTGGACAAGGCCCGGCGGCTGCTGTGGCCCGTTAAGCAGAAGTACGGCCAAAAACTTTCCTGGGCCGATCTGCTGGTCCTCGCCGGAAACGTCGCGCTCGAATCCATGGGCTTCAAGACCTTTGGCTTCGCCTTCGGCCGCGAGGACGTATGGGAGCCCGAGGAGATTTTCTGGGGGCCGGAGGACACCTGGCTGGGAGACGAGCGCTACATCGGCGAAGGACAGATGGCGGAGGAGGTCGGCTCCACGGAAATGGGCCTGATCTACGTCAACCCCGAGGGGCCGATGGGCAACCCGGATCCCAAACTCGCGGCGGCATTCATCCGCGAGACCTTCAAACGCATGGCCATGAACGACGAAGAAACTTTCGCGCTGATCGCCGGCGGCCACACGTTCGGCAAGACCCACGGCGCCGGCGACGCCGATGCGCACGTCGGACCCGAGCCGGAGGGCGCAAACCTGGAGGAGCAGGGCCTCGGTTGGATCAGCACGTACGGCAGCGGCAAGGGCGGCGACACGATCACCTCCGGCCTTGAGGTCACGTGGACAGACCGGCCCACCCAGTGGAGCAACCGCTTCCTGGAAATCCTGTTCGAATACGAGTGGGAGCTGGTCAAGAGCCCGGCGGGCGCGCACCAGTGGGTCGCCAAGGATGCCCCGGAAATCATCCCTGACGCACACGACCCGGAGAAAAAGCACCGCCCCACCATGCTGACAACAGACCTGTCGCTGCGCTTCGACCCGGTCTACGGCGAAATCGGGCGGCGCTTCCTGGAGAACCCGGACGAGTTCCAGCTCGCGTTCGCGAAGGCCTGGTACAAACTGCTGCACCGCGACATGGGTCCCGTCGGTCCGCATATGCTCGGACCGTGGGTCCCGGAGGCCCAGCTCTGGCAGGACCCTGTCCCGGCGGTAGACCACGAGCTGATCGACGAGCAGGACATCGCCTCGCTCAAGGCGCAGCTGCTGGACTCGGGCCTGACCGTCTCGCAGCTTGCCGGCACGGCGTGGGCGGCCGCATCCACCTACCGCAAGACCGACAAGCGCGGCGGCGCCAACGGTGCGCGCATCCGGCTGGAGCCCCAGCGCAGCTGGGAGATCAACGAAAGCGAGCAGCTTTCGACGGCGGTGCAGGCGTTTGAGAAGGTGCAGCAGCAGTTCAACTCCGCCCAGGCCAACGGCAAAAAGGTCTCGCTGGCAGACCTGATCGTCCTCGGCGGCTGCGCGGCAGTGGAGAAGGCGGCGCAGGATGCCGGTTTCGCCGTCACCGTGCCGTTCCGGCCCGGACGGGCCGACGCCGCCCAGGACCAGACCGACGTCGAATCCTTCCAGTACCTGAAGCCGCGGGCAGACGGGTTCCGCAACTATGTACGAGCCGGCGAGAAGCTCCAGCCGGAGACCCTCCTGCTGGACAAGGCGTACCTGCTGGACCTCTCCGGGCCGGAGATGACAGTGCTCGTCGGCGGCATGCGCGCCCTCGGCACCAACATCGGCGGCTCCAAGCACGGAGTCCTCACCGACCGGCCGCAGGTCCTGACCAACGACTTCTTCGTCAACCTGCTCTCCCCGGGCACCAAGTGGAAGGCATCGCAAGGCGAGGAGAACGTCTACGAGATCAGCGACGTGGCCACCGGTGAGCTGAAGTGGACCGCCACGCCCGTGGACCTGGTCTTCGGCTCCAACTCCCAGCTCCGGGCACTGGCCGAGGTCTACGCCAGCGATGACGGCCGGGAGAAGTTCGTCAACGACTTCGTGGCCGCCTGGGTGAAGGTCATGGAGCTGGACCGCTTCGACCTGTCCTGAGCTCGGGTTACTGATTGATGGCCCCGGGCCGGCTGCAGACGCGGCCGGCCCGGAGCAGTCCTCCCGTTATCTGAGCCCGCAGGGCCCGTTCCATGACGTGATCAATGCGGCGACGCTGCCCCGCTGCGGGCGTCAAAACGGCGCCGATAGTCCGTTGGTGTCGTGGCAAACGCGGCCGCGAAGTTCTGGCGGAGGGTGACGGCGTTGCCGAATCCGCAGTCGGCCGAGATCTGGTCTATCGACAGGTCTGTTGTCTCAAGCAGCCGCCGTGCTGCGTCGAGCCGGCGGGCACGAATCCACGCTGCCGGTGTTGTGCCCGTTGCTGCCCGGAAGGCCCGGACGAAAGTGCGGCGGCTCAGGTGTGCCCGTGCGGCGAGATAGTCAATAGTGAGGGGTTGGGCCAGGTGCCCCAGGGCCCACTCGAGCAACCTTGAGATCGGGTCATCGGTGGAGCGCGGTGGCATGGGGTGCTCAATGTATTGCGCCTGTCCGCCCTCACGGTGCGGGGCAATGACGAGGCTGCGTGCCACGTGGTTTGCCGCTTCTGCTCCCAGCCGGGCACGCACCAGGTGCAGGCAGGCGTCCAGCGCGGACGCGGTGCCGGCCGAGGTCAGTACGTCACCGTGATCGATATAGAGAACGGACTGGTCAAGGGTGACGTCGGGGTGCCGCTCAGCCAGGGATTCGAAGGCCTGCCAGTGCGTGACGGCCCGGCGTCCGGACAGCAATCCTGCGTCCGCTACCGGAATGGCCCCAAGGCACAGCCCCAGGATGGCCACACCTCTCCCGTGCGCTCCCTGCAGCACCCGCCGCAACGAATCGCTGGGGACTCGCCCGTCGTCGAACCATGAGGGCACCACCACAACGTCTGCCTCTTCGGCGGCTTCGGGTCCTTTCACCTCCCCCAGCCGATACCCCTCAGCGGTTGTTATCCCGCCTGCCTGGTCAGAAAAAAGAACTGTCTCCCACCCGGCAATGCCCTGGCGGGCAACCTCGTCAAAAACCATCTGCGGGACAGCAAGGTGAAACATGGTTGCCCCGTCGAAGGCGTACACCGCGATCCTCATGCTGCACCTCTTCCTGATTGGCCCGATTCCATCGTATATGTGCCTTCGTGCCACTGTTGGCATTCGTCGGCAGCAGGAAGACTGAAACGGTTGCCAGAAGGCAGCCCAGAAAATCCCCAGGGAGAACCAAGAAAATGACCAGCCCCCGCCGCGCCCTTATCCTCATCGACGTGCAGCAGCAGTACTTCGGCGGCCCGCTCGAGATCCAGTACCCGCCGCACCAGGAGTCGCTGCCCATGATTTCGAAGGCAGTCGACGCCGCCACCGCAGCGGGCATTCCGATCGTCGCGATCCAGCACTCCGCGGGCGAAGGTGCACCCGTCTTTGCGCCCGGCACGCCTGAATTCGAGCTGCACCCCGAGATTGAACGCCGCAAGACCGGCAGCTGGCATTCCATCATCAAGGACTACGGGTCCGTGTACGCCGGCACGGACCTCGCCGCCTGGTTGCGCCAGCACGACGTCGACACGGTCACCCTGGTGGGCTACATGACCAACAACTGCGTGCTCGCCTCAGCCGTGGAGGCAGAGTTCCTTGGCTTCACCACAGAAGTCCTCTCAGATGCCACCGGCGCCATCAACCTCGCCAACGACGCAGGCTTCGCTGACGCAAAGACGGTCCACACGACGCTCCTGACGTTGCTGAACTCGAACTGGGCAGCAGTAGCGGATACTGACACGTGGACCAGGGCGCTGGACAGCCGGCAGGCTCTGACAAGGAGTGACCTCGGCAGCTCCGCGGTGGCCGGTTCCAGACTGCTCCCCCAGGCATAACCAGCCCAAAAACTCTCAAGGACTTATTGAATGAAGTGGATTCTTCTGGCCGGCGCGATCCTCAGTGAGGTGAGTGCGTCCCTTGCCCTGAAGGCTGCCCTGGATCATCCTGCCTTCTTCATTGTTGTTGTCCTCGGCTACACCGCTTCTTTCGGTTTCCTCGCAGGGGTACTCCGCAAAGGCCTTGGCCTGGGGGTCGCCTACGGCATCTGGGCTGCGCTGGGCGTAACCCTCACGGTGCTGCTGGCGGCCCTCATCTTCGGCGAAGCACTGACCCCTGTCATGCTGGTCGGGGTGGCCATGGTCATCGGCGGGGTCCTCTGCGTTGAACTGGGATCGCACAAAACGCCGGCCGGAGAGCCGGCAAAGGAAATGGCCAGCTCATGATGTGGCTTCTGCTGGCAGGGGCCATCCTCACCGAGGTGACCGCCACCTTGTTCCTGCGTGTCGCGTCCACCGGCAAGCGCCGCTGGTACCTACCGGTCGGCGTCGGGTATTTCCTGGCGTTTGCCCTCCTCACCCTGACCCTGGACCAGGGAATGAGCCTCGGGGTTGCGTACGGCACCTGGGCCGCTGCCGGCGTCGCCCTGACCGCACTGGGAAGCCGCGTCTTCTTCAAGGAGACAATCACCCCAGTCATGATGCTGGGGCTCGGCCTCATCATCGGCGGCGTCCTGCTCATCGAGCTTGGTGCCGTCCACTAGGCAGGAAGTGCAGCGGGGGTTCCGGCTAGGCTGAAGTTTGGGTGCACCTTTGTGCCCGCGAAATACACGGTGTAGTGGGGGAATTCCATGGGGGAACAGCGTTTCATTTTTGGCGGAGCGGCCACGGTTCCGTCGGCAGTGAGAGCGTCGGCGGCGTTCTGGATCGCCAGCACTTTCACTTCCTGGGCGGTGCCCGGAATCATCACAGCGGTTCGGATCGGCATGCACCAGGCCGAATGGGGCTGGCTCGAACTGCTGGGGGTAGCGTTCGGGGCTCCCTTCGCCGCGCTTCAGGTCTGGGCGGCATTGCGGCTGCTCAGGGGCGCCCACTGGGCCAGGATCGTTCTGACGCTCGTCGCGGTTTTTTACGTCTCAGCCGCTGTCAACAACCACTGGTCCGTGCTTCCCATGGTGAGCCTCATCCTCGCCGTGGCCGGAAGCGTGCTGATGTGGCAGCCCGCAACCAACGCGTTCTTCCAACCGCAGAAGGAGTTGCCGGCTTCCGACCAGCAAGCCAGAAGATAAGGCCACAGGGCTGGCACGGGCCGGATTAGCCCTCCCGCCAGTCATGCCCGGTGATGTGTGACCCGGCTTGCGGGCCCATCTGCAGCATCCCTCCGTCCACCGCCCACGAGGCCCCTGTGACATAGCTGGACGCCGGGGATGCCAGAAACGCGATGACCGTGGCGACCTCCCGCGCGTCGCCCGGCCGGCCCAACGGAACCCCCGGCCGGTCCGTCGTCGTCGGATCCTGATCCTCCTGACCGGTCATCGGCGTGGCGATTTCTCCCGGCGCAACGCTGTTGGCCGTAATGCCGAACTCGGCGAGTTCCAAGGCCATGGTCTTGATCAGTCCTCCCAGCCCGTGCTTCGAGGCGTCATATGCGGCGGCGCCCACCCGCGGCTGGAATTCGTGAACGCTGGTGACGGCAACGATGCGCCCGCCGTTGCCTGCTTTGACCATGCGGCGCGCCGCGGCCTGCAGGCACACGAAGGCACCGTTGAGGTTCGTATCCAGCGTGTTGGTCCAGGTGGCGATGTCCAGGTCCAGGAACTTGGTCGCGTCGCCGGTGCCGGCATTGTTGACGAAGACGTCCAGCCCTCCGAGGTCCTCGGCGAGGGAATCGATGACGGCCGCTGCACCATGCAGGTCCGTGGTGTCCAGCTGCCGCACGATCCCCCGCCGGCCGAGGCTGCGCACCTCCTCGGCCGTTTCCTCGGCGCCCTGCTGGTCCGAGTGCCAGGTTATTCCTACATCCAGGCCGGCCTTGGCCAACGCGACTGCCGTGGCGCGGCCGATGCCCGAATCGGAGCCGGTGACGATTGCCGTTGAGGGTGAGAATCCGGTTGTGCCTTCCATGATGCCGCCTTTGATCGGTGATCGTGGTCAAACCAGGGACGATTTCCACGGTAGGTGTTGCCGGCTGCCGGGTACAAGGACTCTCGGGCAAGGCCACTTTCCGGAATTGGCTATGGTTTCCGCACACGGCGGCCACCTACCGTGGTTGAGGCAGCAATGCCGCCGAGTCCTGCACACCAAAGGAAAGTCCACCATGCCCACCGTTGTGAACGAGTATCCCTTCTCTCAGGTCGACGTCTTTGCCCCCGGCCCCAAGGCAGGCAACCCGGTCGCCGTCGTGCATGACGCCCATGGCCTGTCCACGGAACAGATGCAAAGCTTCGCGAACTGGACGAATCTCTCCGAGACCACGTTCCTCCTGGAGCCGTCGCACCCGGAAGCGGACTACAGGCTGCGTATTTTCACACCGGCGGCCGAACTGCCGTTTGCCGGGCACCCCACCCTTGGCTCGGCGCACGCGTGGCTGGAAGAGGGCGGGCAGCCCCGCCGTGACGGGGAGCTGGTGCAGGAATGCGAGGCAGGGCTGGTCAAGATCCGCCGCTCCGGCACCGATCTCGCTTTCGCGGCGCCGCCACTGGTCCGCTCCGGTCCGGTTGAACCCGAAGTACTGGAACACGCCCTCACCAGCCTGGGCCTCGACGCCGGCCAGGTCCTCGGCAGCAACTGGGTGGACAACGGCCCGGGCTGGCTGGGAATCCGGCTGCACTCCGCCGAAGCAGTGCTCCAGCTGCAGCCCGACTTCACCCTGATGGATGACCTCTGCATCGGCGTCATCGGAAGCTACCCGGAGGGAAAACCCGCGGGCTTTGAGGTCCGGGCCTTCGTTCCCGGTTTCAGCGTTCCGGAGGACCCCGTTACAGGCAGCCTCAACGCCGGCCTGGCGCAGTGGCTCCTGAGCGAGGGGGTGGTGAGCGGGAACTACACCGTACAGCAAGGCACTGTGCTGGGACGCGGCGGCCTGCTCACCGTCACCGTCGAAGATGACGAAATCTGGATCGGTGGGGTGAGCCGGTCCGTGGTCAGCGGCCGCGTGTCGCTGTAGGTCCGCACTCCCGCGGTGTTTGCGGGCCTCTCCCCGCGCTTGCGTCAGTGAACCGGGCTGCCGGGTCTCGTGTGTTCCAGCTCAGAGATGGGGTGGTGGACGGCCCGTGCGCGCACCCTCTGGGTGCCCGTGTGCACCGGCACAGGCTGCGAGGGCCTCATGCGTTGTGAGGGTTCGGCCCGGCGGCTCTCGCTCAGGTCGCGGATCAGGCCGGTCCCGGCGATCTCACGCACACGATAGATCCCGGCCGCTGCCGCCCTTTTCGTAGGGAACTTTACTGACATTGCCACAAGCTCCCCCGACTTGCCGATGAGCTTGAACCTGTACCCGCCGTCGGGCGCGCTTATCAATTCGAAGTGTCCGGACATCGTTGTCAGCCTCCACTCTCTAGGTAATGCGTGCAAATTTCCAGCCTAGGCACGTGCCTTTCGGATCCGTTAGGGCCGAAGGCCCCCACTGCGGATGCCGGCGCGCGGACGTGGAGCGCTGGGGCGGAGGCGGGTGGAGGGTTCTAATCGTCGTCCTGAGGATCGGCGGGCTCGTCGGGGCCGGGCCTGCCGGGGGTGTCGTGGTCGCCCCCGGCGTCGGGTTCCTGGGCTGATCGGTGGGCGGATTCGCGAACGGATTCCTGGCCGGGTTCTGTGAGCATCGGGTCATCGGAGTACGGCGCATGCAGGCGGGGAACAGCCTCGATGAGTTCGTTGGCGGCCATGGCGAGGAGGTCCCGCTGGATGGGCGGCAGGGACAGCAAACCCTGCAGATACGCTTCGACTTCGTATTCGCCCACGCCGCCGCCGATGCTGAAGTAGTTCAGCCAGAGCTCCCCCGGTGTCAGGTCCGCGGCCTTCAGCGCTGCCCGGAGCTGGCGCCGTTGCTCGGGTTCGTTGGGATCGAAACCCATGATGACGAGCCTCTAGTTCCCGTCGGCCGGCATCGCGGCGATGAGTTCGACGGCGGCCTCGGCGAGGGACAGGCGCCACCGCCTGGCCTGGCGCATCAGTTCCTCCAAGGCACGCTCGTGCCCGAGCCCGTGCCGCTGCATCAGTATCCCGCAGGCACGGTTCACCATGTCCCTGCTTTCCAGGGCGGCATGGAGGTCGTCGCTGATGAGGCGCGGCACATCGCTGCCCTGGACGTGCGAGAGCAGTGTTGCGGCCGGGGCTGCAAACAGCTCCAGGAGCCGTACGGTGGCCGGGGTGTAGGCAGAGGGAAGCGCGGCGTAGATCTTCAGGGCGCCCACGCTTTCCTTGTCCGCGACGAGCGCGGTACTCACCACCGATCGGATCGGAAGCCCTCGGACCGCCTCTCTCCACCGCGGCCAGCGATCATCGGTGCGGACGTCGTCCACAAGAATGGATTCCTCGGCGGCCCAGGCAGTGAGGCAGGGCCCTTCCCCGAGTTCGTACTGCAGCGCGTCTGCCTCTTCCACCACCCGGTCGGTGGCGCCGTGGCTGGTCCTGCGGCCCTGTGAATCCATGACCGAGACTCCCGCGCCGATGGTGCCGGGAACGGAGTCCTTGATGGCCTTGGCAAGTAACTCGACGGCGGCATCGACTTTTTCCTCGGTCAGGAGCAGGCGTCGGATCCTGCCGATTGCACCGGAGAGCTCATCCAGTGGAAGTTTCTCAGCCATGGAACGTCCTGAGGCCAGTCACCGGACAATCCGAGTCGGGCGGGCCGTCCGGAGAAATCGTGTGCGGGTAACAGTTTTGTGCCCGCATTTAGCTTAGACCCGACGGCGTCTGCGTCGCAGGGGTTCGTCAGCTAGCCGCGGGGCTTTGATGATGTCTTCTTCCTTCAAGATGGGGAGCCGGGGTGCTGTCATGGGACAGCACCCCGGCTCTTTAGTCAGCCGCGCTCATGGCGAGACAGACTTGTCTACCTAGAGGATGCTGTGGCCGCCATCGTTCACGACCGAACCCTCAGACACAGTGTTGGCCGCTGCATTCAGGCTGGCGTTCGCGTCCAGGTTCAGACCGGCGCTCAGGTCCGACACAACACTGCCCTCAGTGGAGCCTTCGCTCCAAGCGCTGTGACCCTCGTTCACAACGGAGCCCTCAGACACCGCCGTGGCCGCGGCGTTCAGGCTCGCATCGGCATCCAGGTTCAGATCGGCGTTCAGGTCAGACACAACACTGCCCTCAGCGGAGCCTTCGCTCCACGTGGAGGAACCGCCGTCGTTCACAACCGAACCCTCAGACACAGCGGTGGCCGCAGCGTCCAGGTTCAGGCCCGCGTTCAGCCCAGCGTTCAGGTCGGACACAACACTGCCCTCAGTGGAGCCTTCGCTCCAAGTGCTGTGACCGTCGTTCACAACCGAACCCTCGGTCACGGTGTTGGCCGCAGCATCCAGGTTGGCGTCGGCATCCAGGTTCAGGCCTGCGTTCAGGTCCGAAACCACACTGCCCGCGGCGGAGCCTTGGCTCCAGGTGGAGGACCCGCCGTCGTTCACACCGGAGTCGTTCACGACCGAACCCTCGGTCACGGTGTAGGTGGCCGTGTGGAGGTTAGCGTCGAGGTTGAGGCCAAGGCCCGCGCTCAGGTCCGAAACCACACTGCCGTCAGTGGTGCCGTGCCCCCAGATGGAGGACCCGCCGTCGTTCACGACCGAACCCTCAGACACCGCAGAAGCGGCGGCATCCAGGTTGGCGCCCAGGTTCAGGCCGATGCTGGTTCCCGAGCCGAGGCCAAGGTCCGACGTCGTGTTGGTGGAATCGGAGGCGGAGGCTGCGCCGGCGCCGAGGATGAGTACTCCGCCGGCGAACACGGCGCTGCACAGGGTGGTGCGTACGAAAGATTTCATGGCTATTTGTTCCTTTACTAGTGAAATGAGAGCCAGGCACAGTAGGTGCGTGGCGAATTGCCGTCCGCGCAAAAGGGCACGGTGCCGGCCTCACTAGTCGGGGGAAAAGCCGTGATCCCGGCTGACCGAACCGGGCAGCTCGTCGGAAGAGTTGCGGACACCCTTGAGCGAGATCTGCGTCAAGGAAAACTGGAAGGCCGGGACGTCGGCCGCGACGGCGGATCCACCGTCGCCGCCCGTCCTCAGCAATGAGCCGGAACCTGCCGGGGCCGTTGCCGGCGCTGCGGGAGCTGGCGTTGCGGGACGCTCGGGAGCGGGAGTCCGCGCTGCCATGACGACAGTGCTGCCGGCGTCGGACCTTACAGCCTGGACGGGCACGAAGTCCCGCATCAGCGTGAGCTGCGTGTCCGGGGTTATGCCCGCAACAGCTGCGTCAGCAGCGGACCTGGCGCCGTCGGCCGGTGCGGAGTTCTGCGAGGCGGACCCCGTGGCGGGCGGCTGGGCAGGATCGCCGACGACGTCGGGGACCGCGGGGGCAACGTCACCGGCCACGGAGCCGACCGGGGCCAGCACAGGTGCAGTGATATCAGCCGCCAGATCGGTGACTGGGGCGGTGATTTCGGCGACCGTTTGAGTGAGGGGGGCGACGGCGTCGGAAGCGAGCGCAGTTACCGGTGCCACCGCGCTGGTGACCTGCTCGACGACGGCGGTCACCGGCGCCGCGGCCGGAGCCAGGGCAGTGTCCACGGGCGCCACAACCGGTTCGGCGATGGCCTGGACCTGGGGTGCCAGCGGCGCTGCCACGGCGGCAACGGGTTCGGCCAGCGCGGCCAAGGGGCCTTGCTCAACCGCGGCGGTGTCAGAGGTAATGGTGTCCGTGACGGGCGGCAACAGGCTGGACGCCTGGGCCGAGACTGCTCCGAAGATGACCCAGGCCGCCGCGAGCAGCGTTCCCAGGATGAAGGACTGCAGGGCGGAGGGAAGCCACGATGCACTATCGCGCATTGCTTCACCTCGCATTGCTCCACCTCCCGATCGGGGCCGGACATCATCGATTACCGCAGGACTTACAAGCCATTCGCTGCCGCCGGGGTGGCGGATGGGTGCGTTTCCAAAAAGGAAGAACTCGTGGGCGAGGTGCAGGACGCCACGAGCGCCTGACGCTCAGCCGGCGCCGAGGCGAATTAGGATGCTGGCATGGGGGAGCATCAAGGCGGGAAATTATTGCGGACGCGCGGGCAGATCTACGTTGAAATCGGCATTCGAACGTCCATGGAGCGGCTGTGGAGCCTTAGCCAGGACCCGGGTCTGCATCCCCGGTGGGACCTGCGGTTTTCCCGGATCGTCCCGACGGGCGGTGACGACGGCGGGCCTGTCAGTTTTCGTTATGAGTTCCGCCTTCCGTTCCACACCATCAAGGGGACCGGGACTTCCCTGGGCCACCGGTTGCGTGCCGACGGGCAGGCGACATCCGTGTTGAAGTTCGCCACCGACGATGCGCTCTCCCCCATTGGTCCGGGCTCGGGCTATTGGCGGTATATCCCCACGGCTGAGGGCGTGCGATTCATCACCGGCTACAAGTATGAGCCGGGAATGGGCGTCCTTGGAAAGATGCTGGACGGCCCGGTCATCCGGCCGGCCCTCGGCTGGGCGACGGCACTCAGCTTCGACCGCCTGCGGCTGTGGGCTGAGCGGGACATTGACCCGGGAGACTCCCGGAATCGGTGGATCATCGACGCTATGGCCAGGGCAAGCGGCTTCCTGGCCGCCGCCCTGCTGCTCCGACAAGCGGTGGCCGGCCACAACGCGGGAGCGGCCACGGCCTTGGGCGTCACTGCGGCGCTGGCCTCATGCTTCCTCCCGCCGCACAGGACGGTGCCGCGGGCGGGGAGATGCCTGCGGCACGCGCCGGATGAACGGGCCCGGACGTGCGCCGTCCGCCCTCGCGGCGCTCCGGTCGCCGGGGGTAGGCGGCTTGCCGCCGGGCGTCGGCGGCAGGCCGGCGGAGAGGACGTAGACGTGGCTTCAATCTTCGAGCAGGCGCTCGGGCGGGATTTCGACCGGCTCCACCCCATGCTGCGGAAACGCTTCGGCGTTGACACCTCGGCCGGCTACGCCTGCGTTGGCCGCGGAGTCTTTTCGGAAGTGCGCCGCGGGGCATGGTGGACGGTTCCGTTTCTGCGGATCGGGGCTTACCGCAACATCCTCTTTCCCGACCAGGGAGAGAACGTCCCGTTCACGATCGAAAACTATCCCTATGTTGATGGTCTTGGCCGGCCCACGGTCACTTTCGTGCGCACCTTGCAGCTCCCGGGGTCCAAACGCCGCCGCTTCGATGCCACCATGGTTTACAGTCCGGAGACCGGTGGCATCACCGACTACCTCGGCACCCACCAGCACCTGGCCACCGGCCTCATCCTGGAGGTGCTGCCGGACGGCTCGCTGCATCTCCGGTCAACGGGCCAGCGGTTCTACGAGGGCTTCATCGGATTCACTTTCCCCTCAGCCTTCACTGGCACCGCGGACCTGTACGAGAGCTTTGACGACGCCCGCGGGGTATTCACCATTCAGATGCAGGTTCGAAATCCCGTCCTGGGGTTCCTTTTTGGCTACCGGGGCGAGTTCACCTGCACGTTCCCGGCCACACCTCCTGAGGGTGCGCCGCACCGGCTCAGGCCAGTCCGCGAAGAAAGGCGGCAGTAGATGATGGGACGCACGTGGGGGCTTAGGAAGCGGCGCGGCCGCGTGACGTCTGCTCAGAGTGGACGGCCGCGGACGAGGCGGGCGACGCTGCCCGGGCGGCCGCGCTTGCCTCCGAGCTGCTGCAGCTGAGTCCGAAGTCCTATTACATCTGGTTCCAAGCAGGTCTCCTGTCCAAGGCCCTCGGCAACTGGCCGGAAAGCCTCGAGCGCAACAAGCGGGCATTGGAGCTCTTCACGGCAAAGGATGGTGAAGAGTTCGACGGCGCCAATCCGGCAGCATGGAACCTGGGCATCGCATCAACAGCCACCGGTGACTGGGCCACGGCCAGGCGGGCGTGGGTAGCTTACGGTTTGGAGCGGTATGAAAATGAGTCCGGGCCCATCGATATGGACTGCGGCATGGCGCCGGTCCGGCTGAATCCCGACCGCCCGAGCCTTCCCCACCAAGTGCTGCATACGGCCGGGAGTACCGAAGTGGTCTGGTGCTGGCGCCGCAGCCCGGCGCATGCAGTCATAGCGAGCGTCCCGCTTCCCGAGTCCGGCCACAGGTTCAGAGACGTTGTCCTGCATGACGGAGAACGTAGAGGAACGCGGCGGCTCGACGGGCAGGAAGTGTCGGTCTTCGACCAGCTGGAGCGCCTGGAAGAATCCGGACTATCAACGTGGCAGGCGCAGGTTGCCGGTGCCAGCTCCGATGACATGCAGGCGCTGTCGGACCTTTGCGAGCAGCGGCCGCTCGGCCTCGATGACTGGTCCGGGACCGGTTGATGTGCTCGGAATGCTCGCACGGCTCGCCTGAGGACGGTCACAGCCACATGCCGGCAGCATCAGAGGTGAGGCGGCTTGGACTTGCCGGCCACGAGTCGGACCTCGGCCAACTTCTGGAGGCCTGGCTCGACGGCAGGCCCGGAATCGACGTCCTCAACCTCGAGCTGCTCTGGTGACCTCCTCGGTTCCCTGACGTACCGGTCACGAAGACGACACCCATGCGGTAGCTCAGCCGCCCAGCACCACGTTGACCGGAGGCTCCCCGGCCAGCATCAGGTCGATCTGCCGCTGCAGGAGCCGGCCCATGCGCGGGCGCATCGCGGAGCTTGCTCCGCCGACGTGCGGCGTGATGATGACGCCGGGCGTGCCCCACAGCGGGTGGTCCCGGGGCAGGGGCTCGGGGTCCGTGACGTCCAGTGCGGCGCGGATGCGCCCGGAGGCGGTGTGGCGGACCAGCGCTTCGGTGTCCGCCACCGGTCCGCGGGCCACGTTGACCAGCAGCGCGCCGTCCGGCATTGCTGCAAGGAAGGCGTCGTCGACCAGGTGCCAGGTGGCGTCGCTAAGCGGAACCCCGACCACCACAATGTCATGCTCCGGCAGCAGCTCCGGCAGCTCGTCAATCCCGTAGATGACGCCGCTCTCATCCGTCCGCTGCCGGCTTGCCACCCTGGTGACGCTCGTTTCAAACGGGATGAGCCGCTGCTCGATCGCCTTTCCCACGCCGCCGTAGCCCACAATGAGGACGCGGCGGTCGGCCAGGCTGGCGGTGGGCCGGGCATCCCAGACGCCGTCCCGCTGGCTCTTCATAAGCCGCGGAAATTCCCGCTGGCTTGCCAGGATCATGGCCAGCGTCAGCTCGGCAGTGGAAGTTTCGTGCACGCCGGCCGCATTCGCGAAAACCCGGCCATCGGGGAGCGAGTCGGCCACGCCGTCGTACCCGATCGACTGGCTTTGCACCAGGGTGGTCTCCACAGCTTCGAGATTCTTCAGGACCTTCGTGCCGCCCATGTACGGCGGGACCACGATGTCGATCTGCGGCTGCGGCGGCCCACCCGTGAAGTCCCACTCAAGCACGGTGACGTCCGGATGCGGCGTCAGGTACTCACGAAGTACGGCATCGGGCAGGCTGACAGTGATCTTCCGCGTCATGGTTGCCAGCCTAGTGGAGGGACGGGAGGTGGCAGGAACCGCTGTCCGGCCTCCGGACGTCCCCCGATGGCGGTCGGATTGGCAGGTGTCGCGGGACGCTGCCTTGAGCAAATTCGGCCAGATGACCGCATGGATATTGCTGGGGAAATTCGACGATTGAAGGGCGAATCTGGGCGGCGACATTTCCCTGAGTGGGCCCAGGGAACGGCGCGGGCCCCGGAGGAACTGCTCCCTGCAAGGCCCCCCGAGGTGCTCCTACCGACAAGTACTCTTGGACCTATGACGACACTGTCCGAGCAGTTGGCCCATCAGCAGCAGCTCGCAACGCAACAGTTGGAACAGTGGCGCGGCATGTCAGACCAGCCCGGTGCGCCCCGACCTGTCGATCACAGCGGAGTATTTCCAACCCGGGAATCAGCGACTGAAGCCAGCCATGAGCTGGTCACTTCGGGGTACGGCACGCGTATAAGTGACGATCAGGGATACGTGCTCTTAGAGGCCCAGAAGGTCAACGCTATCGACGCGGAAACGGTTCAAAAGTTCACGGAAGAAGTACTGACCATCTTCCATCGCTTCGGTGGCGACTATGACGGATGGGGAGCCCCCGTGGTCGATTCACCGCCTGCCATCGAAACACCGGGTCGCTCATGGCTAAAGCGGCTCATACGCCCTCGTTGATCGAAGGAGGCCTCTTCCATAGTGCGTTGCAGGGCCCATTGCGTCGGTGTACGTTGGCCGGATGCTGAGCATTGGCTCGATCGTGATCCGCGTCGACGACCTCCATGCCCAGATGGCCTTCTGGCAGGCCGCCCTCGGCTTCGAGCCGCGGCATGAACCCGAGGACGACTTTGTGATCCTGCAGCCGCCGGGCGGAGTGGGCACCTGCATCTCGCTGGACCGCGTCCCGTCGGTAGTGCAAATCCCGCCACGCATCCACCTGGACCTCTACACCGAGGACCAGACCGGCGAAGTGCAGCGGCTCCTCGAATTGGGCGCCACCCGCGTTGAGTGGAGCAAACGCCCCGCCGACGCGGACTACGTGATCATGGCAGATCCCGAGGGCAACCGTTTCTGCGTCATCGACACCGCCGGCCGCGCGGACGACGTGGTGTCCGCCGCGGGCGGCTGAGTCCGCAGGCTAACTCCCTTAATCGCACAGCCGTGCCATAAAACGCCGCGGCGGCGCCCCCCGGGCAGCGAACTCCTAACGGGCCGGAACGGGCTCGACGGCGGCAGGAGCCTCCGGTGCGCCGCCCGCCGTCGTGACGTCCGCCGTCGTGACGTCCGCCGTCGTGCCTTGCGGTATTTCCGCAGTTTCCGGGAGCTCCCCGCGGAAGGCGCGGAGCATGGCGTCGCGGTCGAACTGGCCCTCCCATTTGGCGACGACGAACGTGGCCACGCAGTTGCCCAGCAGGTTCACGGAGACGCGCATGGAGTCCATCAGGCGGTCGGCGCCCAGGAGCAGGGCCACGCCGGCCACCGGGAAGATGCCCAGCGCGGCCGCGGTGGCCGAGAGTGCCAGGAAGGCCGAACCGGGGACTCCGGCCATCCCCTTGGAGGTCAGCATCAGGATGCCCAGGGCCGCGAGCTGCTGGCCCAGGTCGAGGTTGTGGCCGAAGGCCTGCGCCAGGAACAGCAGGGAGATGGACAGGTACAGCGCGGCTCCGTCCAGGTTGAACGAGTACCCGGTGGGCACCACGAGGCCGGTGGTGGCACGGGAGCAGCCGGCGTTGGTCAGCTTGGTCATGATGCGCGGGAGGACGGACTCGGTGGATGCCGTGCCGAGCGCCAGCAGGAATTCCTCGCGGCTGTACTTGATGAACTGCCACAGCGGCACCCGCGGATACACCCACGCCACCACGAACAGCAGCCCGATGAAGATGATGGCGGCACCGTAGCAGGCGGCGATCAGCAGCGCGTAGGTGCTCAGCGAGCCGAGTCCATACTGGCCGATGATGAACGCCATGGCGCCGAACGCCCCTACCGGCGCAACACGCATTACCCAGCCCATGATCTTGAAGAACAGCTCCAGCACCGTCTCGAGCAGGTTCACCACGGGCAGGCAGCGTTCGCGGCCCACCACCACGATCGCCGCCCCGAAGAACACCGAGAAGCAGAGCACCTGCAGCAGGCTGTTGGAGGCGAACGCGCCCACCACGCTGGTGGGAACGATGCCCAGCAGGAACGCGCCGGCGTCCTTGGGCGGCGCCGTGCCGGTCTTGGCGTTGAGGGCGTCCTGCGAGAGCGTATTCGGGTCGATGTTCAGTCCGGCGCCGGGCTGCACGATATTGCCCACCACCAGCCCGAACACCAGGGCGAAGAGCGTCGCGCCGGTGAAATACAGCAGCGCCTTCACGCCCACCCGGCCCACGGCTTTCACGTCGCCCACGGCCGAGATGCCCGTGACAATCACAAGGAAGATCAGCGGGGCGATGATCATCTTGATCAGCTGGATGAAGCCGTCGCCCAGCGGACGCAGGGCCGAGCCGAGGTCCGGCCAGAAGTGGCCGATCCCGATGCCCAGGCACACAGCCACGAGGATCTGGGCGAAGAGCGATTTATAGAGCGGCTTCTTAGGCGTCGTTGCGGTGTTTGTTTCACTTGGCGCGGACGCGGAGGACGTGGCCGGGGTCGCGTGCGTGTTCGGGGGGATCTTCATCAGGGCTGCCAATCAACAGGGAAAAGGCGCGCTGGACGCCTTCAGGTCATGGGCAACGCTAGGATCCCCGTGTTTCCGGCAGGCTAAATCCGTACTGCGGAATTGTTTAACCGCAGAATGGAAGACTGGCAGATGCTTCCCGGAGTCGAAGGATCACACCTCGTCGTCCCAGGTGCCGGCGTCCCGGGCCGCATCTTCCGGCTTGCGTTCAGCGTCCGGCTCGCCGCTGCCAATGTACGACGCCGGGACGGTGCCGCCCGCCTGCGTCTGCTGTTCTTCGCGGATGTTCTTCGCTGCACGCTTTTCCGGGTGCTGTTGCCCGACGGCGTCGGGATCGCCCGGACCGATAAGGCCGGCGGGGTCGCTTGCTGCTTCCTGGGGGTCGGTCATGAAGTGCCTTTCGTTCGTGGAAAAACCAGCCTATGGCGCCGCCTTTCCCCCGGCTATATTTCCGGATGTCCAATATCCTGAATTAGCCTGCTTTTTCAGCGTAAAGTCGCGGGAAAAAGGTGCATAGCGGCTCTGGCGCCGGGGCAAAAGTGGGAGCACGATTGTACTACCGGGCTACGAAATAACAAGAGCAGAGCCCGGAGTTAAGCCCCCGCAACGTTCGGGTGTGCTGTTTGAAAATGGGATGGGCAGGCTGAGGCCGCAACCAGTTTTCGTGATCGTGGCCGGACAGTGCTGTCCGAAAATGATTCGCATCCTTTCAGGAGCAATAAAAATGTCCATCACTACACCAACCAAATCCCGCGCCTTCGGAACTCGAGTTGCACTGATTTCGGCTGTTTCGCTGGGTCTTATCGGCGGGCCTGTCGCACTGGCAGTGCCAGCTGACGCATCGACGTCGCTGCGCGGTTGTACCGTGAACCCGTTGAAGCCGACGGATGCAGGTAAAAACCTCGCGGAATTTAAGATCAGGATCGATTGCAACGGCAACAAGACCGTGGATGTGCGCCAGAAGCGCTTTGAAAAGGACCGGCACGGGCGCGACGACAAGCTCGGCAATTTCGAATGGAAGAAGCTGGAATTCGACAAGCATGACGGCCGCGTCACCGTCAGCACGAGGGACAGCGTCCACAGGGACAAGGGCAGGGACCGCGTGTACCAGGAGGTTTCCTTCAGGGTGAAGAGCGGCAACAACTGGTCCGACTGGACCAAGTGGGAAAGGAGCGACGTGGCAGTCATTGGTGACCGTCATTGACTGACCCTCACTGAGCCAGGAGCACCCCGCCCCTGGCTCTTCCCTGCTCCCTCTCCGGTCCTTTCGCCGGCACCAAATTCACTCCTCCTGATGCAAACCAAAGAATTATCAGTATGCTTAGTACTTGAACCGGACGGGCCGGCGGATTGCCCTTAGCGGCGGCCGGGTACTGGAAGTGGCTAGGAGCGATGAATGATGACGGAAGTTCCGAAGGAACGCGCCACGGAGTTGGTCCTGGGCAATCGCTATCGGCTGATCGAGCTTGTGGGCAGGGGCGCCGCGGCCGGTGTTTACCGGGGCAGCGATGAATCCCTCGGGCGGGAAGTGGCCGTCAAGCTGTTCAACCGCGAGAGTGCGGATTCTGAGCTGATCGCCCGCCAGCAGGCCGAAATCAGGATCCTGGCATCACTCAACCACCCATCCTTGGTTACCCTGTTCGATGCCGGGTCCGAATCGTCGGATTCCGGGGGCGAGCGCAAATATGTGGTCATGGAGTATGTTGCCGGCCCGGACCTTCGCAGCCTCGTTCGCGAAGGCCCGCTCAGTATGAAGCAGGTGGCAACCATTGGCGCGGACCTTGCCTCCGCGTTGGACTATGTCCACAGCCATGGCGTAATCCACCGGGACGTCAAGCCCGGAAATGTCCTGCTGTTCGAGCCGACGGCCTCTGCCGGAGCCTCCCGCTGGCGGGCCAAACTCGCGGACTTCGGCATTGCACGGATGCTGGAAGAGGAACGGCTGACCGGCACCGGCAAAACGGTAGGAACAGCCGCGTACCTGAGCCCCGAACAGGCCTTGGGGGAAGCCCTGACGGGTGCAAGCGACGTGTATTCGCTGGGGCTGGTCCTCCTCGAGTGCTTCACCGGGCACGTGGAGTTCCCCGGGAACCATGTGGAGTCCGGCATTGCCAGGCTCCAGCGGAATCCTGTCATTCCGGAAACACTCGGCAGGGGCTGGCAGCAAGTACTGGCCCGCATGACCGCCAGGCGCCCGGAAGACCGGCCGTCGCCGGCAGATGCTTCGGCACTGCTGCGCGAACTGGAACAGGAGGGCGTCTTCCGAACGCCTCCTGCGGTGCAGCACGTCACCCCGCCTCGCATCAAGACAGCCGGGCATGCCAACCCCACCCGGCCCCCACGGCGGAAGCTCAGCAAACGGGTACGGGGAGCCGCGGGGGCCATCCTAGCGGGCTCACTCCTCCTAGGCTTCACAACCGCCACCCACGGAGGCGCTCCCGCAGCGCCGGCCGCACCGGCAGCCCCCCTTCACGCGAACCCCCTCGATTACCACCTGGACGAGCTGGAAAAGACATTGAAGCCATGACCCTGCGCACTTCTGCCTCACCCCGAACCAGGACCGCACTGTTTCGAGCGGCCCTGTTGGCGGGCCTCCTGGCATTCCTTCCCGGTTGCAGCCCGCAGGCTTCGGAGCTCTCAGCCGATTCAGCCGCAGCCCTCAGCAGCCGTTTGGGCACTGTGCGGGCTGCCGCCGCCGCAAACGACCATGACGGCGCGCTGCGCGAACTGGAACACCTCGAAAAGGACGTAGAGGGCGAAGCCGCCAACGGCAGCATGACCTTCGCCAGGTTTCAGAGCATCAGGTCCGCACTGAAACTGGTGCGCACTGACCTTCAGGCCCTGGTTCAAGCGGCGGCAGACGAACGGGCCGCCGAAGCCGCGAAGCAGGAAGCGGCGCCGGCGCCTCAGCCCGCACCGGCGCCAGCCATCGCCCCGTCCGTTGTCGACCCGACCCTGACCGACCCAACCCCGGCCAATGCCGCCCCGGACCCCGCCGTCCCGGGCCATGCGTCGGAACAAGGCAACGGCAAGGCCAAGTCCGGGGAAGCCGCCCACAAGGGCAAAGGCCCCTGAGGCGTAACTAGTTCGACGGCGAGGGCGTCACCGAGGTCTCGGTCGGAGTCACGGTGACTGTCGCCGTCGTCGTTTCCGTAACGCTTGGCGTTGCGGTTTCGGTCACGGTCGACGTCGAGGTGCCGGTCGGCGTCGAAGTGGCCGTTCCGGTGGAACCGCCCTCTGCCTTCTCGAGGACTTCGTTGACCAGTTCCTCCAGTTCCTCCTTGTCCGCGTCGGCAAGATTAGCGCCGCCCTTGGTGGCCACCACCAGGAGCCGGCCCTGGGCCGCGGAAACCTGCATCAGCATGTCAGAAGTGTTGCCTCCGCGGGTGCTGACGGTCGCGAAGGTCTCTTCGGCGTCAGTTCGGGCCTCCAGCTCCTTGCTGGCCACTTCGTAACGCTGTCCCAGGACAGTAAGCGTAAAGTTGCTGCACTGGTCCATCTTTCCGCTCACCTCATTGAGCAGGGCGACGGCGTCGGGCCCCTCGGCTCCCGACTGGGCGGACAACGTGCGCGGCTGCTGACTCTCCGAAATCGCAATGGCCACATCACCGTTTTCGACCTGGTCCAGCAGGCCGGCCGTGGCAATCGCCTTGCAGTCCCCGGGATCCGTGGTGGCGGCGCTCATCAGCAGGTTCGCTATGTTGCTGCCCTGCTCCACCTGGTCCTTGGAGTACAGCTTGAGCTCGCCGCCGTCCTTGTCGGACCGGCCGGAGATCAGCTCCCGGAGTTCATCTTCGCTGTAGACCTTGTCCTGCACCGCACTGGTGGTGGCACTGGCGGTGGGCGACGGGCTTTGCCCGCCCCCGCCCGTACAGGCCGCCAGGGCCAGCATCGCTGCGGCGGCAACACCAAGAGCAGGGATTTTCTTCATCGGAAACCACTCCTTCAGATAGCAAGCATGCTTATGGTTCCTAGGGTACTCCTTCAGCACCATGGACCTGGAGCCAATTCTTTCTACAATTTAAGTGGCGGGAATTGCGGCAACCAGCCGCATGGGCCGCACCACAAGGAGGACCGCAATGGGTTTGGGTGACAGGATCCACAACGCCGCGGAGCGACTTCACGGCAAGGGACGGAAGGCTGCCGGCGAAGCCACGGGCGACCGCCGAATGAAGGCCGAAGGCAGGGGGCGGGCCATCAAGGCCGACCTCAAGCAGGCCGGCGAGAAGTTCAGGCACGCCTTCAGGCGGCACTAACACGCAAAACCGACACAGCGGGCGACTCCGGCAAGGGGCCGCCCGCTTTTTTATGTCCGGCACCCATTCCGCATCCCGCCGGCCCGCCCCGACGGTTGACGTCCACGCCCGGCGGGTCCTACACTTTTCATACAGCAGAATATAACTTCCACAATACGAAATACTTACAGAAGTTACTGTTGAATAGACGGACACCCGGACCACGCAAGGACATGACAATGACGTACACAGTGAACTGCTCCATCCTGCTGACGGAACTGCCGCTCCTGGAGCGGCCCGCCGCAGCGAAGGCGGCCGGCTTTGACGCCGTCGAATTCTGGTGGCCCTTCGAAACCTCCGTCCCCGCCGACACCCAGGTCACCGAGTTTGAAAACGCCATCAAGGACGCCGGCGTGCAGCTCACCGGCCTGAACTTCAACGCCGGCAACATGCCCGGCGGCGACCGCGGCCTGGTCTCCTGGAAGGGCCGCTGCTCCGAGTTCAAGGACAACATCGACGTCGTTGCCGGCATCGGCGAGCGCCTCGGCTGCAAAGCCTTCAACGCCCTCTACGGCAACCGCCAGGACGAATTCACCCCGGAGGAGCAGGACGAGCTGGCCGCCAGGAACCTGGCCGCCGCCGCCGAGGGAGTGGCCCGCGTCGGCGGCACCGTCCTCCTGGAACCCGTGAGCGGCGCACCCAGGTACCCTCTCCTCACGGCCCAGGACGCCCTCGACGTCATCGCCCGGGTCAAGGCGGAATCCGGCGCGGAGAACATCAAGCTCCTTGCCGACTTCTACCACCTGGCCGTCAACGGAGACGACGTCGCCGCCGTCATCGAAAAGCACGCCAAGGACTTCGGCCACATCCAGATCGCCGACAACCCCGGCCGCGGGGCTCCCGGAACCGGGCAGCTTCCCCTCGGCGAATGGATCGCCCGCAGCCGCGAACTCGGCTATGAGGGCTATATCGGCCTCGAATACAAGGAACCGCGGGAAACGGCCTTCAGCTGGGCCATCCGCCAGCGCGTCTCCCAGTAGCTTTCGCTCCCCCGCACCACCCGCCCAACTGACTGGCATTTAACGTCGCGAAAAGCCGTTTTGACGACGTTAACTGCGAGTTAGTTGGGTAAGCCACCCACAGACTTCAGAAAAGAGAACCATCATGAGCAACGTTGCAGTCATCGGACTCGGAATCATGGGCCTGCCCATGGCCATCAACCTGGTCAAGGCCGGCCACACCGTCACCGGGTTCAACCGCAGCCAGGACAAGATCGACAAGCTCGTCTCCGAAGGCGGCAAGGGTGCCACCAGCATCGCGGACGCCGTCAAGGACGCCGACGTCGTCATCACCATGGTCCCGGACTCCCCCGATGTTGAGGGTGTAGTCAGCGGCAAGGACGGCGTGTTCGCCAACGCGAAGAAGGGCACCTTGTGGATTGACGCCTCCAGCATCCGACCGGACGTGGCCAAGCGCCTGGCCGACGAGGCCGTCGCAGCGGGCATCCGCCCGCTCGATGCCCCGGTTTCCGGCGGCGAGCAAGGCGCCATCGACGCCGCACTCTCCATCATGGTGGGCGGCGACGCGGCCGACTTTGAGGCAGCACAGGACGTCCTCAACGCCGTCGGCAAGACCATCGTCCACGTCGGCCCCTCCGGCTCCGGCCAGACCGTCAAGGCAGCCAACCAGCTGATCGTCGCCGTCAACATCGAGGTGCTCGGCGAAGCCATCGCCTTCCTCGAGGCCTACGGCGTGGACACCGACGCCGCGCTCAAGGTCCTCGGCGGCGGGCTTGCCGGCTCCAAGGTCCTCGACCAGAAGGGCCAGAAGATGCTGGACCGCAACTTCGACCCCGGCTTCCGCCTGGCCCTGCACCACAAGGACCTCGGCATCGTCACCTCCGCCGCCCGCGAAGCCAACGTCGCCATCCCGCTCGGCGCCGTCGTCGCACAGCTCGTCGCCGCCACCGTCAACCAGGGCGACGGCGGACTGGACCACTCAGGCCTCTTTAAGCAGGTCCTGCAGCTCAGCGGCCGGAAGTAAGGCACCTCCTGCAGTAGCCGGACCACAAGCAAAACCGGGCAACCGCCGTCGTACTTCAACGACGGCGGCTCCCTAACCACACCCAAAAACAGACTTTCCTAGGAGTACACAATGACCAAGATGCGCACCGTTGACGCTGCCGTCGCGATCCTGGAAAAGGAGGGCGCCACCGAGGCGTTCGGCCTGCCCGGCGCGGCGATCAACCCCTTCTATTCGGCCATGCGGAACCACGGCGGCATCCGCCACACGCTGGCCCGCCACGTTGAAGGCGCCAGCCACATGGCGGACGGCTACTCCCGCGCCGCCGACGGCAACATCGGCATCTGCATCGGCACGTCCGGTCCTGCCGGCACCGACATGATCACCGGGCTGTACGCGGCCTGGGCCGACTCCATCCCCATGCTCTGCATCACCGGACAGGCCCCCGTGGCCAAGCTGCACAAGGAAGACTTCCAGGCCGTGGACATCGAGTCCATCGCCAAGCCCGTCACCAAGATGGCCATGACCATCCTGGAGCCCGGCCAGGTTCCCGGCGCCTTCCAGAAGGCCTTCCAGCTGATGCGCTCCGGCCGCCCCGGCCCCGTGCTGCTGGACCTGCCCATCGACGTGCAGCTGGCCGAGATCGAATTCGACATCGACACCTACGAGCCGCTGCCCGTGGAGAAGCCCAAAGCCAGCCGCAAGCAGCTGGAAAAGGCCCTGGACATGCTGACCGCAGGCGAACGCCCGCTGATCGTCGCCGGCGGCGGCATCATCAACGCCGGCGCCTCCGAGCAGCTGGTGGAACTGGCCGAGCTGCTGGGCGTTCCAGTGATCCCCACCCTGATGGGCTGGGGCGCCATCTCCGACGACCACCCCCTGATGGCCGGCATGGTGGGCCTGCAGACCAGCCACCGCTACGGCAACGAGAACTACCTGCGCAGCGACTTCGTGATCGGCATCGGCAACCGCTGGGCCAACCGCCACACCGGCGGGCTGGACACCTACACGGCCGGCCGGACGTTCGTGCACATCGACATCGAGCCCACGCAGATCGGCCGCGTGTTCTCCCCGGACCTGGGCATCGCGTCCGACGCCGGTGCGGCGCTGGCCGGGCTGGTTGAGCTGGCCCGCGAGCGCCGGGCAGCCGGATCCCTGCCGGACTACTCCGCCTGGGTTGCCGAATGCGCCGAACGCAAAGCCACCCTGCACCGCAAGACGCACTTCGAGAACATCCCCATCAAGCCGCAGCGCGTGTACGAAGAGATGAACAAGTCATTCGGCAAGGACACCACCTACGTGTCCACCATTGGCCTGTCCCAGATCGCCGGCGCCCAGATGCTGCACGTGTTCGGCCCGCGCAAGTGGATCAACGCCGGCCAGGCCGGTCCCCTGGGCTGGACCGCTCCGGCCGCCCTGGGCGTTGTCCGCGGCAAGCCGGACGAGACCGTTGTTGCCCTGTCCGGTGACTACGATTTCCAGTTCATGATCGAGGAACTGGCCGTGGGCGCGCAGTTCAACCTGCCGTACATCCACGTGGTGGTCAACAACTCCTACCTGGGCCTGATCCGCCAGTCCCAGCGCGGCTTCAACATGGAGCAGAACGTGTCCCTGGCGTTCGAGAACATCAACTCCACCGACCTCTCAGCCACCGCCAGCGGCTACGGCGTGGACCACGTCAGGGTGGCCGAGGGCCTGGGCTGCAAGGCCATCCGGGTGGAAAACCCCGGCGACCTGGGTTCCGCGTTCGACAAGGCCAAGGCACTGGCCGGCGAGTTCAAGGTTCCCGTGGTGGTGGAAGTGATTCTGGAGAAGGTCACCAACATCTCCATGGGCGTGGAAATCAACGCGGTCAACGAGTTTGAGGAACTGGCCGAGACCCGCGACGACGCCCCCACCGCCATCCTGGCGATGCAGGCGTAATCATGCGGATCGTGATCGCGCCGGACAAGTTCAAGGGCTCACTGTCCGCCCCGGAGGTGGCCCGGCACCTGGATGCGGGGCTGCAGGCAGCCACGGGCCACAACCTTGACGTCCTCCGGATTCCGGTGGCCGACGGCGGGGAAGGCACCCTCGATGCCGCCGTCGGCTCCGGCTTCACCCGCCGAAGCGCCATGGTCAGCGGCCCTGCCGGGCAGCCTCTCCGCGCGGACTTCGCCGTCCGCGGGCGCGAAGCGGTCATTGAAATGGCCGCCGCGTCCGGGCTCGCCGTGCTTCCCTGCGACGGCGGATCGCCTGGCCGGCCGGATTCCGCCAGCGCCAGGGGAGCCACCAGTCTTGGCACCGGGGAACTGATCCGGGCAGCGCTCGACGCCGGATGCCGGCAGATCATTCTCGGCGTCGGCGGGAGCGCCAACACCGACGGCGGCGCCGGCGTCCTGCAAGGACTCGGTGCGCAACTCCTGGACGCCGACGGCAACGACCTGCCGCCCGGCGGCGCCGCCCTCGCCAGGCTCGACCGTGTCGACTTCTCCGGCTTCGATTCCCGGCTGGACGAGGCACGGTTTGTGCTCGCCAGCGACGTGGACAACCCGCTGCTCGGAGCCGAGGGCGCCGCGGCGATCTTCGGCCCGCAGAAAGGCGCCACGGCGGGCGACGTCGGAACGCTGGACGCTGCGCTGCAGCGCTTTGTGGACGTGCTCGCCGCCGAGATCGGTCCCCGGGCGCACAGGGCCGCGGACGCGCCGGGCGCCGGGGCGGCGGGCGGCGTGGGCTACGCAGCCATCGCGGTCCTGGCCGCGACGCGCAGGCCGGGCATCGACGTCGTGCTTGAATTCACCGGGCTGGCCGACCGGCTGGACGGTGCTGACCTGGTGATCACCGGCGAAGGCAGCCTGGACGAACAGAGCCTGCTGGGCAAGACGCCCATGGGCGTTGCGCGAGCGGCCGCGCTGGCCGGCGTTCCGGTGGTGGCCGTCTGCGGCCGCACCACGCTGACGCCGCAACAACAGAAGGATTCCGGATTCCGGCAGGTCTACCCCCTGACCTCGCTGGAGGCCAAGGTAGAAATATGTATAGCCGAAGCAGGACCCCTGCTTGAACAATTGGGAAAGCACATCGGCGGGGAACTCGCGGACCTGACCCAGGCCAGTGACGCCCCGGCGAAAAACACCACGGCCAACCGCGCCCGCACAAAGGAGCCCCTCAATGTCTGAAGAAAGCTTTGACCTCGTCATCCGGGGCCAGCGCATCCTCACCACCGCCGGCATCGCGGCGCGAGAAGTGGGTGTGCGCGGCGGCAAGATCGTCGCCATCGAACCGCTCGGCAACGGCTTGTCCGGCGATGCCGTGATCGACCTCGCCGACGACGAAACCCTCATCCCGGGCCTGGTGGACACCCACGTCCACGTCAACGAACCCGGCCGCACCGAGTGGGAGGGCTTCGCGTCCGCCACCCGTGCCGCGGCAGCCGGCGGCGTCACCACCATCATCGACATGCCGCTGAACTCCATTCCACCCACCACCACCGTGGAAGGCCTCAAGCTCAAGCGCGAGGTGGCCGAGGACCAGGCGTTCGTGGACGTCGGATTCTGGGGCGGAGCCGTTCCCGGCAACAAGGCCGACCTCCGCCCGCTGCACGACGAGGGCGTGTTCGGCTTCAAGTGCTTCCTGTTGCACTCCGGCGTGGACGAGTTCCCGCACCTGGAGGCGGACGAGATGGAAGAGGACATGGCCGAGCTCAAGTCCTTCGACTCGCTCATGATCGTCCACGCCGAGGACTCACACGCGATCGACCGCGCACCCCACCCGGGCGGCGACCACTACGCCACGTTCCTTGCCTCCCGCCCCCGCGGCGCTGAGAACAAGGCCATCGCTGAGGTGATCGAACGCGCCCGCTGGACCGGAGCCCGCGCCCACATCCTGCACCTGTCCTCCTCCGACGCCCTGCCCATGATCGCCTCCGCCAAACGCGACGGTGTCCACCTCACCGTGGAGACCTGCCCGCACTACCTCACGCTCATGGCCGAGGAAATCCCCGACGGCGCCACAGCCTACAAGTGCTGCCCGCCCATCCGCGAGGCCTCCAACCGAGAGCTGCTGTGGAAAGGCCTGGAGGACGGCACCATCGACTGCATCGTGTCCGACCACTCGCCGTCGACCCTTGACCTGAAGGACCTGGAAAACGGCGACTTCGCCGTGGCCTGGGGCGGGGTCTCCTCGCTGCAGCTGGGCCTGTCCCTCATCTGGAGCGAAGCACGGCACCGCGGCATTCCGCTGGAGCAGGTGGTTTCCTGGATGGCCGAGAAGCCCGCCGGCCTGGCCCGCCTCTCCAACAAGGGCCAGCTGGCGCTCGGCTTCGACGCCGACTTCGCCATCTTCGCGCCGGACGAGGCCTTCGTGGTGGACGTCTCCAAGCTCAAGCACAAGAACCCCATCACGCCCTACGACGGCAAGGCGCTCTCGGGCGTGGTCCGTAAGACATTCCTGCGCGGACATGAAATCGACGGCAAGACCCCCGGCGGCAAACTCATCCGCCGCGGCGGCGTCTGAGGCACCACGCCATGGCAGTCCAGGTACATTCCCCGCGCGGCATATGTCATGCTCCGGCGGCAGCTGGTCCGGAGGCAGCTGGTCCGGCGCAGCCGGGAGCGGCGCGGCGGGGGCCGCAACTCAAAGCCCATGGCCTGGCCGTGTGGGTAACCCCGGACAACGAGCAGGAAATTGACGACGCCGTGATGGCGCGTGCTGCGGAACTGTTGCTGGCGCGTGCCCTGAAGATTGCTCCGGAGGCGGAAGTCCACGTCTGTCCCGCCGCCGGAGCTGCAACCTCCGCTGCCCATGCTGCACCGTCGGGGGGACCGCAAGGGGCCGCCGGCAGCGGAACCCACGCGCCGTCGTCGTCCGTTCCGGAGGACTCCCCGGAAGAGGGCGACGACGGCGCAACTCACCTCCCGCCGTCGGCCGGTCCGGCGAGCCTGGTGTCCGTGGACCTTGCCGCCGGCGAGGTCCGGCTGGACGGGACGCAGGTGGCGCTGACCGGCGTCGAGTTCAAGCTGCTGCGCTACCTCGTGGAAAACTGTTCGCGGGCCGTCAGCCGTGAGGAGCTGCGGCTGTTTCTGGAATCGTTCGACTCCCCCGCGGCGGCCTCCCGTTCCATCGACGTGTACGTGGGCCGGGTGCGGCGGAAGCTGCGCCGCGGCCGGCACGCGATCGCAACGGTGCGCGGCGGCGGTTACCAGTTCGTCCCCGGATCCAACACCAAAGTGCGCGGACCCGCGGAATACTGCATCTGAACCCGTGGTTGTGCCAGTAACAACCCCGTCAGACGCATCGCTTTGTCAGCATCGCTTTGTCAGTAATCAGACTCCCGAAGGATCATCATGAGCCCCACTCTGACCACCAAGCTCCAGCCCGGAACCCAGGCACCGGACTTCACCCTCCCGGATGCTGAAGGCAAGCCGAGAGCGCTGGCCGATTACCGTGGCAAGAATGTCATTGTGTACTTCTACCCGGAAGCGGCCACCCCCGGCTGCACCACCGAGGCCTGTGACTTCCGCGACAGCCTCGAGTCCCTGCAGGGCTCCGGCTACGAAGTCCTCGGTGTCTCCCCGGACGCCTCCGAAAAGCTGGCCCACTTCACCGGCGACTTCGCGCTGACCTTCCCGCTCCTGGCCGACGAGGACCACTCCGTGGCCCTTGCCTACGGCGCCTGGGGCGAGAAGCTGCGCGACGGCGAGGTGACCGAGGGCATCGTCCGCTCCACCGTGGTGCTCGATCCCGAGGGCAAAGTGAAGCTGGCCCAGTACCAGGTCAAGGCCCAGGGCCACGTCGCTGCGCTGAAGGAAACCCTGGGCATCTAGCCCCCTCCTCCCCCGACGCTCTCTCACTTCCTGCACGTTTGAGGCGGACGCTCTCTCACCTCCTGCGGGTTTGAGGCGGACGCTCTCTCACCGGTTGAACTGGGTGAGAGCGTTCCTTTTTGAAGCGGCAGGAAGTGAGAGGGCGTTCCGTCGGCCCGGGCAGAATTACAGAAAAGGTCTCTGTCATCTCCTGGCCCCCGAACCTCGCCATGACCGGCAACGCCACAGCCTCACCGGACGCGCAGGTGCGCAGACGCCCATCGGCCCCTCAACGACCCTGTCTCAACCGCTGCGCCGTGACGGTGCCCTTCCGAACGCTCTCTCACTTGTTGCACCAAAAAACGGAACGCTCTCTCGCCGGTGAGAGAGCGCTCCGTTTTAAGCGGCAGGAAGTGAGAGAGCGTCCGGGGGGTTAGAGGCGGGACCGGTCGGAGGCGAGCGCGGACTGGCGCACCTGGGCAGGGGTGAAGCGGGCGCCGGCGTCGGGGAATGCGGGAACCTCGATGCGGGCGTGGGTGTGGACATCGGTCACGGTGTCCCGCGTGTGCTCGGCGATCTTGGCCATCGTGGTGACCCACATGCCGTCCATGGCCTTGACCCGGCTGATCAACTGTTCAAGGGCCACGGCCTTGGAGGGCCGGCCGGAGATGAACGGGTGGTTGGTCAGCACGAAACAGCTTCCGGCCGCGTGGTGCGCCTCCGCTTCGAGCATCCACATCTCGAGGACCTTGGCGGGGCTTTCGATCACGCCACTGCCGGTCACCCCTGGGTAGAAGGCGTACTGCTCCCAGTCGTCCAGCGCCCAGTCGACCGGGATTTCCACCAGGTCCCTGGAGTCCCCCTCGGCGACGCTGAAGCGGTACGGTGCGTCGCCGTCGAGCAGGCTGGAATCGTAGAGGAAGCCGCGGTCCGCGAGGAGCGCCGGCGAGTGCCAGTTCAGTTCCCACCACGGTGCCCGGTAGCCGACCGGCCGCACACCGGCTACCTTGGCCAGCGCCTCCAGCCCGCGGTCGATGTAGCGTGCCTCGGTGGCGGCGTCGATCCCCTGCATCGGTTCGTGCAGGTAACCGTGGTGGGCGATCTCATGGCCGGCGTCCACGATCCGGCGCACAACGTCCGGGTAGCTTTCAGCGGTGAATCCGGGGATGAAGAACGTGGCCTGGACGTCCTGGCGCTGCAGGATCTGCAGCAGCCGCGGCACTGCGACTTTGGGCCCGTAGGACTGGTGGGTCATCAGGGACATCCGGCGCGTGCTGGTGGGATCGTGCGCGATGGTGCATGACTCCGCGTCCACATCGAAGGTGAAGGACGCGGCCGCCCGGTAGCCTTCGGGCCAGGTGATGGGATGGGCGGAGTCCGGGAAAGCGGGGAATTCCATGGTCCGATTCCTTTCTACAGCGAGACTGCGGTGGTTGACGGACGGATTGTCGTTTCGGGTGCTGCTTCCGCCTGGGCTGTTACCGTGACCGGAAGGGCTCCGGCGTCGGCCAGAAATTTCCGGTGTACCCGCGGGCCAAGAACCGCGTAGCACACAGCGCTGCTGAGGCCGCCGGCGAGCCAGGACAGATCCCAGCCGCCCAGGGCCACGGCGATGGGGCCCTGCATTGCGGGGACAAGCCCGTACATAAACAGCCAGGTGGAGAAGATGCCGACGAGAAGGGACACGATGCCGGCCCAGTTGACGCCGGGGAGGCGCTTGGTGCCCACGCCGTCGAACAGCCGTGCGGCTTCGCCGGGCCACTTCTTCTCGATCCAGAAGAAGTGCACCAGCATCACGCCGCCCCAGGCAGCCACCCAGGCCACCAGGCCGATCAGCCAGGCGTCCAGCACGGCGGCGAAGTCCTCCTGGAAGATGAAGAAGATGACGGCGATCAGCGAGAAGACGCCGACGAAAAGGTTGAGCTTGCGGCGGCTGATGGTGATGTCGAGTGCCTGCGTCGCAACGGAGAAGGTGTAGATGTTCAGGATGTTCGTGGCGATGGGTCCGTGCAGGACCATCAGCAGCACGGGAAGTGCCAGAACTCCGAAGTTCTGGACGATGAGTTTGCCGGGGTCGATCTCGCCGCTGTTCGTGGCGAGGCTGGCGCCCAGGATTCCGAGCCAGACGACGGGGATGAACTGTCCCAGGACCGAGGCGAGGTAGACCTTGCGCTTCGGAACTTCGGTGCTCACGAAGCGTGAGTAGTCGGCGGCGTACGTGAACCAGGTGATGCCCCAGCCGATGCCGATGGCCGTCATGACGGCGCTCATAGCGGCGATCCGCTCCGAGCCTTCGAGGATGTTGCCGGCCGGGCCGGCGTAGGTCCAGTTGATCTTCATTCCGAACCAGGCGACGGCGGACATAACCGCCAGGATGATGATGGTGGGCGGTACGGTCCACTTTTCAAAAGCCGCGATGGCCTTGTAGCCGAACCAGGCGATGGCTACCTGCGCAGCCATGATGGCGGTGGCGACGCCGATCTTCCAGGCGTAGTTGTGGGCGGTCGGGTCAACCCAGCCGAGGGTGCCGAACAGCGCCATGACCAGATCCAGGATGATCCAGGTGTTGACCGCGCACCAGCCGATGACCAGCAGCGCCTGGATGGCGGCCGGCAAGTAATTACCGCGTCGACCGAATGCCGCCCGGGCCAGCACCATGCCGGTGGCTCCGGTCTTCTGGCCGAGCAGGACGAAGCAGCCGAACAGGAGCATGCCGATCAGGTTCCCCAGGACCAGAACGGTGACCGTGTCGGCAAATCCGAGCCCGAGGTGGATGCCGAGGGCGCCGAGCACCCAGTTGATGGGCGCGAGGTTGGCACCGGCCCAGATCCAGAACTGTCCGGAAACCTTGCGGGTCCGCTGTGACTCCGGGATGGGCTGAAGCCAGGCTTCGACGTCTTCGCCGGCAACGGGCGCTTGCCCGGCCGGGACTGCAGTGGAGTTGTTGTGCATGGGTGCCTCCGAAGGGGGAAAGGGATATTTCAAGGTTATGTGCCGCAGACCACACACAACAAGATACGATGTGTACAGGAAAACAGCCCTTCGTACGACGGATAGTAATGCCAATCACGCTGAGTGAGATTTTGAAACATGCCACCCTCACTGCCGCGGATCCAGTGATCCGCGCCGGCGCTGCGGCAGCGGCCAATACGCAGCTGCGCTGGGTCCACTCCAGTGAGGTCCTGGACATCGCGCCGTTACTTAGCGGCGGCGAGCTGCTTCTGACAGGCGGCGATGCTCTGGTCACCGCATCGGACGCACGGCGTGTGGAGTACGTCCGGCAGCTCGCCGAGCGCGGTGTCGGCGCCATCGCAGTGGAAACCGGGCAGAGGCTCGCCTCGCTGCCGTCCTCCATGATCAGGGCAGCAGAGGAAGCCGGACTGCCCCTCATCGAGTTCCGCAAGGTAGTGCCTTTCGTGGGCATCATGCAGGCGATCAACTCCATGCTGGTCAGCGAATCCGTGACACACCTGCGCCGCGCGGACGAGGCCAGCCACGCCATGGCTGTCGAACTGGCGCACGGAAGCAGCCTGGATCAGATCCTTGCCGTGCTGGCCGGAATCATTGACGCGACGTTGGAGCTTTCGTCGGTCTCGGGGGTGGTGCTCGGCAGCGCCGGCCCCGACGGCGCCGGTTCACCGCCCGACGACGGCGGCGGCTCCGGTTCGGGCTCCGGCTCGGGTCCGGGTTCCGGTTCCGGCTCCGGCGCTAGCCCGGGTCCGGGCGCCGAACACCAGCCCGCACTCACAGCGGGAGTGGCCATTGACGGCACCGTGATCAACATTGATGTGCCGGTCCGCGGCGTGCCGTCCGCGAGGCTGGTCATCAACGTGCCGGCCGGCGGCGACGTCAACCTCGCGCGCGTCGCGGGCGGACGCTGTGTGGACATCCTTTCGCTGGCGCTGCTGCAGCGGATGCCTCCCGGGCTGAAAGAAGTGGCCGGGACCGCGCTGCTGCGCGCCGTCAGTTCCGGCAGCCAGCCCTGGCGGCTCCAGCAGCTTTCCTCGGCTGCCGGGATCCTGCCCTCCGCGACTGTCGTCGCCGTCGTCGTTCGGACGTCCACCTCACAACAGTTGCGGGCTGCAATGGACAAGATCCTGAAGCGCTCGGCGCAGCAGAGCGCAAGCTATGTGGACAACGCGGAGCTCCTTGCTCTGGCCGCACTGCCGTTTGACGGCGCTGCGGCCGCGCGCGCCGAGCTCGTGAAGGATCTCAGGGAGTTGCCGGTCGAGGCAGGGACCATGACGGCGGTGGGTCCCCTGGCCGCCGGGATCGAAAACGCGCCATGGTCGTTGTCGGAGGCGAAAAGCGCCTTGGATCTTGTGGTGAACGGCTCGCTGCGGGCGGTGACACGGCCGCCGTCGGACACGGAAGGCGTGGTGCTCGACGTCGAAAACCTCGCCGTGGAGCGCCTCGCGGTGCAGCACCTGGACCAGGGCGCGCGGCAGGATTACGTCCGCCAGCAGCTGGGACCCGTCCTGGAGCACGACGCCCGGCGGAACTCCCAACTGCTGTTAACGCTGACAACGTGGCTCGACTCGGGCTGCAATACGGCGCAGGCCGCCCGGGAATTGCATGTGGAGCGGCAGTCCATGCATCACCGGCTGCAGCGTATTTTTGAGTTGTGCGGCGGCGATCCGCGCGGAACCGGACGGCTCGCAGCGCTGCACCTGGCCACCCGACTCGCCGCGTTATAGCCCTCACCCGCCGCCCGAATGTCCGCGCGTCTGGGCCGGCAACACAACGCTCTCTCACTTAACGCAGGAAAAACCGGGACGCTCTATCACTTCCCCCAAGGAAGTGAGAGAGCGTCCCGGCAAAAGCGACAGGAAGTGAGAGAGCGTCCCGGTAGGACCGGCGGGACGTCGTTAGCGAAGCACCACGGTCCTGTTGCCGCGCAGGATGACCCGGCCTTCGCAGTGCCAGCGCACCGCGTTGGACAAAGCCTTGCACTCGGTGTCGCGGCCGGCGGCCACCAGGTCTTCCGGGCCGTAGGTGTGGTCCACCTCCACCACCTGCTGCGCGATGATGGGTCCCTCGTCCAGTTCGCCATTGACGTAGTGCGCCGTGGCACCCACGGTCTTGACGCCGCGGGCATAGGCCTGGTGGTACGGCTTGGCGCCCTTGAAGCTGGGCAGGAACGAGTGGTGGATGTTGATGGCGCGCCCGTCCAGCTTGCGGGTGAGGCCGTCGCTGAGGACCTGCATGTAACGGGCCAGCACCACCAGTTCCACGTCGAACTCGTCCACCAGTTCCAGCAGCCGCGCCTCGGCCTCGGGCTTGGTGGCGGCGGTGACGGGCACGTGGAAGAACGGAATGCCGTGCCATTCCACCAGCGCCTGGTGGTCCGTGTGGTTCGACACCACGGCCACCACGTCAACCGGCAGTTCGCCGATCCTGGCTCGGAACAGCAGGTCGTTGAGGCAGTGCCCGAACTTGGACACCATGATCAGCACCTTGCGCTTGGAGCCGTGCGGCTCCAGCCGCCAGCTCATGCCGAAGCGTTCAGCCACCGGGGCAAAAGCGGTCCGGAGGGTGTCCGCGGTGGAGGCATCGCCGTCGGACGCAAAGTGCACCCGCATGAAGAAGTGCCCTTCGGAACGTTCGCCGAACTGCTGGTTGTCGATGATGTCGCAGCCGTGCTCGAGCAGGAAGCCGGAGACGGCGTGCACGATGCCCGGCGACTCGTTGCAGTCCAGGGTCAGGACATGCTCCACGGTGGTAGCCGGCTGGGGCAGGGAAGGTTCAGTCTGGATGGCAGTCATGGCTCAGCACTCAATCACGTTGACGGCGAGGCCTCCGCGGGAGGTCTCCTTGTACTTGGTTTTCATGTCGGCTCCTGTTTCGCGCATCGTTTTGATGGCCTTGTCGAGGGATACCTTGTGGCTGCCGTCCCCGTGCAGGGCAAGGCGGGCGGCGTTGATGGCCTTCACGCTGGCAATGGCGTTCCGTTCGATGCAGGGAATCTGCACCAGGCCGCCCACGGGGTCGCAGGTCAGGCCGAGGTTGTGCTCGATCCCCACTTCGGCGGCGTTCTCCACCTGTTCGGGTGTGCCGCCGAGGACCTCGCACAGGCCGGCTGCCGCCATGGAGCAGGCCGAGCCCACCTCGCCCTGGCAGCCCACTTCGGCGCCGGAGATGGAGGCGTTGATCTTGAACAGGATCCCGACGGCGGCCGCTGCCAGCAGGAAGCGGACCACACCGTCGTCGTCGGCTCCCGGAACAAACTTGACGTAGTAGTGCAGTACGGCAGGAACAATCCCGGCCGCGCCGTTCGTGGGGGCGGTGACGATGCGCCCGCCGGCGGCGTTTTCCTCGTTGACGGCCAGCGCGAAGAGGTTCACCCACTCCATGGCCCGGAGCGGATCGGTCACGCCGGTGTCCGCGGTCAGGGTCTTGAACAACGACGGCGCCCGGCGCCTGACGTTCAATCCGCCGGGAAGGATCCCTTCCGCGGCGCAGCCGTTGTCCACGCATTCGCGCATGACGGCCCAGAGTTTCAGCAGCTCCTCGCGGAGCTCCGCTTCGGTGCGCCACGCCAGCTCATTGGCGAGCATGACGTCGGAAATGGACATTCCTTCGCGACGGCAGATCGCCAGGAGTTCGTCGGCCGTGGTGAAGGGGTACGGCAGCGGCGTGTCGTCCGCCACCACTTTGTCACCGGCGTCGGCGGCCCCGTCAACAACGAAGCCGCCCCCAATCGAATAGAAGCTCCGTTCGCTGAGGACGGCGCCGGAGTGGTCCAGCGCCCGGAAGGTCATGCCGTTGGGGTGGGCGGGCAGGGACTTGCGGCGGTGCAGCACCACGTCCTCGTCCCAGTTGAAGTCCACCCGGTGGTCCCCGCCGATTCGGAGTTCGGCGTCGAGCGCGGCGGCAGCCACCTGGTCGTCGGCGGTGGAGGTATTTACGGTTTCAGGGTCCAGGCCCTGGAGTCCGAGCACCACTGCCTTGTCGGAGCCGTGGCCCCTGCCGGTGGCGCCGAGCGATCCGAACAGTTCGGCCTGGACCCGCGTGGTGGCGCTCAGGTGGCCGTCACCCTTGAGCCCTTCGGCGAACAGTTTCGCCGCCCGCATCGGGCCGACCGTGTGTGACGACGACGGCCCGATGCCAACGGAGAAGAGGTCCAGGGCGCTCAGCGCCATCAGGGCACCTCGGGGGAGGCGTATTCCCTCATGGCGTCCAGGAGCCAGCGGCCCAGGAAGTCCGCGAACGAAGCCCGCGGGAAGAGCCGGAAGCTGTCCTCGCCGTTCTTCAGCAGGACCACCGGGATGGTGCCCACCTCGGTGTTCAGGGCGGTTCCCGGGGTGATGCTGCGCGGGTGCAGGTCCAGGGCGCAGCCCTTCTCCAGGACGGCGCGTGCGCGGGGCCCGGAGAGTTCGAACGTGGTGCGGTTGGCGGACAGGTCCACCACCTGGCCCGGGGCGTCGCCCAGGGCGGCCGTGAGGGAGCCGATGAGGTCGCCGCCCAGGGAGTCGTGGGCTTCTTCCGGTGCCACCACCAGGAACTCGGCCGGGCCGAGCCAGAGGACGCTGACGCCGTCCTTGCCGGCCACTTCGCCGCAGCGTGCCGGCAGGCCGCCGGCAACGGCTGCGATCCGCGAGCCCTGCTCGGAGCGGGGGTCCACGCGGATCCCTGCCATGGTCTGGAACGGGCCTTCCTTCAGGACTACCGTTCCCTCTACGGAGCCGGCGTCCAGTGCGGCCGCCAGGTGTGAGGCGGGGCTGCGGCGGATGTCCCGGAGTCCATTGATGCCTTCGAGTGCTGCTGTGTTAGCCATCTTTGCGGGTCCCTTCGGGGTCAAAAAGTACGGTTTCGGCGATGACGACATCAACCAGCTGGTCGCCGGCGGCGGCCACGAGGGTCTCGCCGATGCGGTTGCGGCCGTTCTTGATCAGTGCCAGGCCAAATGACCGGCCCAGTGCGGCGCTGTGGTAGCTCGAGGTCACGAAGCCCTGCATGGGGACGGGTCCGTAGGCGGGGTTCGTCGGGATGCCCTTTTCCACGAGCTGGGTGCCTTCGGGCAGCCGCAGCGTTCCGTCCACGGGAAGGACGCTGACCAGGTGCTTGCGGTCCTCGCGCTTGGCATCGGCACGGGCGTAGGAACGCTTGCCGATGAACTCCTTGGCCTTGGAGACCACCCATTCCATGCCTGCGTCCTGCGGGGTGACGGTGCCGTCCGTGTCCTGGCCGACGATCGGGTAGCCCTTTTCGGCGCGGAGCACGTGCATGGTTTCGGTGCCGTAGGGAGTGATGTTGAATTCGGCCCCGGCAGCTGCCACGGCTTCCCAGGTGTTCAGCCCGTACCAGGACGGCACGTTGATTTCGTAGGCCAGTTCGCCGGAGAACGAGATCCGGCAGATCCGGGCCTGCACGCCGGAGGCGAGGGTGGTTTCGCGGAACGTCATGAACGGGAAGGCTTCCGCCTCGAGCCCGCCGCCGGCGGCGAGTTCCGGTGCCACCTTGGCGATCACCGCGCGGGACTTGGGCCCGACGACGGCAATGGTGCTCCACTGTTCGGTCACCGAGGTGCAGTGGACATCGAGTTCAGGCCATTCGGTCTGCAGCCACTCCTCCAGCCAGTCCAGCACCTTGGCGGCGCCGCCGGTGGTGGTGGTCATGAAGAACCGGTCCTCGTCGAGGCGCAGGGTCACGCCGTCGTCGAAGATCATGCCGTCCGCCATGCACATCACGCCGTAGCGGGCGGAACCTGGGGCGAGCTTCTTGAACGCGTTGGTGTAGATCCGGTTGAGGAACTCACCGGCGTCCTTGCCGCGGATTTCGATCTTGCCCAGCGTGGTGGCGTCCATGAAGCCCACGGACTCGCGGACGGCGGCGCATTCACGCAGCACGGCGGTGTCCATGTCCTCCCCGGCCTGCGGGTAGTACCAGGGACGCTTCCACTGCCCCACGTCCTCGAACAGTGCGCCCTTGGCCACGTGCCACGGGTGGATCGAGGTGACGCGGGCGGGGTCGAACAGCTCGCCGCGCTGGCGTCCGGCGAGTGCCGCAAACGCCACCGGGGTGAACGGTGCCCGGTAGGTGGTGGTGCCGATGTCGCCGATGCCGCGGGACGCTTCGCCGGCCGTGCGGAGTGCGGCGGCGATGACGCCGATCGCGTTGACGCCGGAGGTCTTGCCCTGGTCGTTGGCGGTGCTGATGGAGGTGTAGCGCTTGATGTGCTCCACGGACCGCATGCCGGCGCCGGTGGACCGCAGCACGTCAGCCACGGACTGGTCGCGCTGGAAGTCCACGAAGTGGTGGTGCCAGTCATCCGGCGTGCCTTCCTGGCCCGGGACCAGCCACAGCTGGCGGGTGGGAGCGGATGCCTTCGGCTCGCCGATCACTGACGGCTTCGTTTCCGACGCGAAGCCGGCGGCGATGGCTGCCGCCGCACCGGCGGAGATGCCCTCGGCCAGGCAGTCAGCGAGTTCGAAGCTGCCGCGGCCGGAACCGATGGTCTGCTGGTTCGGGACCACGGTGCTCGGCACAAAAGCGGCCAGCTCCTCGTCCCAGCGCAGCTTGCCCTGGCGCTGGGAGTGGAGGTGCACCAGCGGGCTCCAGCCGCCGGAGACTGCCAGCAGGTCGCAGGCGATCTCTTCGATGCCGGAGGTGAGTTCGCCGTCGTCGTTGATGCTGCGGACGGTGACGCTCCTGAGCCGGCCTGCGTTTGCCCCGGCGTCGCCGGACTCCGTAGCGGTGTTGGCCACGGCGCTGCCGATCAGCACGCGGGTGCCGGATTCGACGGCGGCAGCCGCCACCTCCGTGAGGCGGGGACGGGCGTCCACGACGGCGGCCACCTTGACGCCGGCGGCGCGCAGGTCCGAGGCCAGGGCGTAGGCGCTGTCGTTGGTGGTGCTGATGACAACGCGCTGGCCGGCGGCCACGGCGTAGCGGTTGAGGTAGCTGCGGACGGCCGAGGCGAGCATGATGCCGGGACGGTCGTTGTTCTCGAACACCAGCGGGCGCTCGTGGGCGCCGGGGGCCACCACCACCTGGTTGGCACGGATGTGCCAGATCCGCTGCCGGGACACGCCGGGGGCGGCGGGGCTGGAGAGGTGGTCGGTGCGGTTCTGGACCGCGACGACGTAGTTGGCGTCGTAGGCGCCGAAGGCCGTGGTGCGGTTCAGGACGGTGCATTCGGCTGCCGAAACGAGTTCGGCTTCCACGTCCGCCACCCATTCCAGGGCCGGCTTGCCTTCGATGGTCTCGGCCAGCTCGGGGGCGGTGGAGCCGGACAGGAGCGTTCCGCCCAGTTCGGGCTGGTCGTCCAGCAGCATGACGCGGGCTCCGGTGCGCACTGCCTCGCGGGCTGCGGCCAGGCCGGCGGGGCCGCCGCCGATCACCAGGACGTCGGTGTGCACGAACTTCTTGTCGTACTCGGCGCGGTCCTCCTCGGGGTCGAGGCGGCCCAGGCCGTTGAGCTGGTCCGCCTTCAGGCCGTCCACCAGGGTGACGGTGGTGGCGGGGAGCATGGACTCTGCCACGTGGCCCGGGAACCGTGCTTCCACCCGGACCAGCGCATTGGATTCCTCCACGCCGGCGGACATGATGCCGCGGGGGCGGTCCTCATAGAGGGAGTTGCCGGCGGCGATCCGGCCGTTGGCGAGCAGGGCCGAGGCGAGCGTGTCGCCGGGGTGGCCCGTGAATTCCTCGCCGTCCACGGTGAAACGCCAGGAGATGCTGCGGTCGATGCGTCCGCCGGCGGCGAGGCGGGCGTTCTGGGAAGTCACTTGGTTGCTCCTTCCGGGGCGGTGGTGCCGGACTGGGTGGTGCTTGAGGCGGTGCTTGTTGGAGAGATGCTGGTTGCGGAGGTGCTGGGCGCGGCGCTGCCGGTGGTGGTGCTGTCAGGGGCGGTGCTGGCAGTGCCGGAGTCGGGCGTTGCCGGGGCGGCAGCGTCCCGGACCGCCGCGTCAGGCCGGGGGGTGCCCATCGGGTAGACGGCCTGGATGTCGTAGGTGACCGTGTCGCGGAGCATGTTGAACCACTGACGGCAGCCGGTGCTGTGCAGCCAGCGCTCGGCGAAGGTGCCCTTGGTGTTGTCGCGGTAGAACAGGAACTCGGCCCATTCGCGGTCGTTCATGTCGTTCGGGTTCTCCGGGTACGGCACGTGGGCCTGGCCGCCGTAGTGGAACTCGGTCTCGTCGCGCGAGCCGCAGTTGGGGCATGAGATAAGCAGCATGTGCGTCTTCTTTCTATGGGACGGCGGCTAGTGGGCGACGGCGGCGGCGCCGTGTTCGTCGATCAGGGCTCCGGTTTCAAAGCGTTCCAGCGCAAACGGCTTGTTCAGCTTGTGCGGGGTGCCCGTGGCAATGGTGTGCGCGAACGTGAGTCCGGCAGCCGGGGTGGCCTTGAAGCCGCCGGTGCCCCAGCCGCAGTTCACGAACATGTTCTCCACCGGGGTGGTGCCCACGATCGGTGAGGCATCGAGCGTGGTGTCCACGATGCCGCCCCAGGTCCGGAGCACGTGTGCCCGGGCGAAGATGGGGAACAGTTCCACCGCGGCGGCCATCTGGTTCTCGATCACGTGGAAGGAGCCGCGCTGGCCGTAGCCGTTGTAGGAGTCGACGCCGGCGCCCATCACCAGTTCGCCCTTGTGGGCCTGGGAAACGTAGACGTGCACGTGGTTGGACATCACCACGGTGGGGTGGACCGGTTCGTGCAGTTCGGAAACCAGGGCCTGGAGCGGGTGGGACTGGATGGGGAGCCGGAAACCGGCCATTTCCGCCAGGACCGAGCTGTGGCCGGCGGCGCACAGGCCCACCTTTTCGGTGTTGATGGTGCCGCGGTTGGTCTTGACGCCTACCACGCGGTCGCCGTCCTTGAGGAAGCCGGTGACTTCGCAGTTCTGGATGATGTCCACGCCCAGTTCGTCGCACTTGCGGGCGAAGGCCCAGGCCACGTGGTCGTGCTTGGCGATGCCGGCGCGGGGCTGGTACGTGGCGCCCATGACCGGGTAGCGGATGTTGTCGCTGATGTTCAGGATGGGGCAGAGTTCCTTGACCTGGTCCGGTTCCAGCCATTCAGCGTCCACGCCGTTGAGCTTGTTCGCTCCCACGCGGCGGATGCTTTCGCGGACGTCGCCCAGGGTGTGGGCGAGGTTCATGACGCCGCGCTGGCTGAAGAGGAAGTCGTATTCGAGCTCCTCCGGCAGGATTTCCCAGAGCTTCAGGGCGTGCTCGTAGATGGCCGCGCTCTCGTCCCAGAGGTAGTTGGAACGGATGATGGTGGTGTTGCGGGCCATGTTGCCGCCGGCCAGCCACCCCTTTTCCAGGACGGCGATGTTGGTCATGCCGTGGTTCTTGGCCAGGAAGTAGGCAGTGGCCAGGCCGTGCCCGCCGCCGCCCACAATCACGGCGTCGTAGGAGGACTTGGGCTCCGGGTTGCGCCAGAGGAAATCCGGGTGCTCCGGAAGCTGCTGGGTGCTCACTGGGCTGCTCCAATCAGGTCTGATTCGAAGGCGGCAACTTCGGTGCCGCCATTGAGGTGGGGGTAGAGGGGGAATTGTTCGGCAAGGGCGGTCACCCGGGCGCGGAGTTCGACGGCGGTGGCTTCGTTGAGGGTTTCGCCGGTGGTTTCGCTGCCGTTGGTGTCGCTGCCGTTTCCGGCCGCGGCGATCAACGCCGTCGCGATGATGTCCGCGACCTCTGCGAATTCCACGGCGCCGAAGCCGCGGGTGGCGAGGGCGGGCGTTCCGATCCGGAGGCCGGAGGACACCATGGGCGGGCGGGGATCGAACGGCACGGCGTTCCGGTTGACGGTGATGCCGATCCGGTGCAGGGCGTCTTCGGCCTGCTGTCCATCCAGTTCGGAGTTGCGGAGGTCCACCAGGACCAGGTGCACGTCGGTGCCGCCGTTGACCACGGAGATGCCTGCCGCGGCGACGTCGTCCCGGAGGAGGCGTTCGGCCAGCAGCTTGGATCCCTGCAGGACGCGTTCCTGCCGTTCCTTGAATTCCGGGGTGCCCGCGAGCTTGAATGCCACGGCCTTGGCGGCGATGACGTGCTCCAGCGGGCCGCCCTGCTGGCCGGGGAACACGGCGCTGTTGATCTTGCGGGCGTATTCCTCCTTGGCCAGGATGACGCCGCCGCGCGGGCCGCCGAGGGTTTTGTGCGTGGTGGTGGTGACGACGTCGGCGTACGGCACCGGGTTGGGGTGCAGCCCTGCTGCCACCAGGCCGGCGAAGTGCGCCATGTCCACCATCAGGTAGGCGCCCACCAGGTCGGCGATGCGGCGGAACTCGGCGAAGTCGAGCTGGCGGGAGTAGGCGGACCAGCCGGCGACGATCAGCCGCGGGCGGTGTTCGAGGGCCAGTGCCTCCACTTCGGCCATATCGATCCGGAGATCGGATTCACGCACGTGGTACGGGACCACGTTGTAGAGCTTGCCGGAGAAGTTGATGCGCATGCCGTGGGTGAGGTGGCCGCCGTGGGCCAGGTCCAGGCCCATGATGGTGTCGCCCGGGTTCAGCAGGGCGAACATTGCGGCGGCGTTGGCTTGCGCGCCGGAGTGCGGCTGGACGTTGGCGAACTCGGCACCGAACAGTGCCTTCACTCGGTCGATGGCCAGCTGCTCCACGACGTCGACGTGTTCGCAGCCGCCGTAGTAGCGCTTGCCCGGGTAGCCCTCGGCGTACTTGTTCGTCAGGACGGAGCCCTGCGCCTCCATGACTGCGGACGGGGCGAAATTCTCCGAGGCGATCATTTCCAGCGTCGACTGCTGGCGGCCCAGCTCGTTGTTAATGGCCTGCTGGACCTCGGGATCGACTGCGGAAAGTCGCTCGTTCAACTGCTCAACCACGGATGCTCCTTTGAAATACCACTATTGCTATGACTGATATATCAGTGTGAGGTCAATGGTATGATTGGGATCACACAGAGTCAATAGCCGGTAGCAAAGTGGCACTGAGCTTCCGGTTGGAACCGGCCTCCGGTGGGTGACCACCCGCGGTGAAGTACTAAGTAGCGAAGAACGGAGCGGCGCCTTGAATGCACTTCCTGTCCTGCCTCCCGCCGAGGACGAAGCACTGTCCCAGGCAGAGTCCGCCTACCGGCAGCTGCGCGACAAGCTGATCATGCTCGAGATCCGGCCGGGCGAGCCCATCAATGACGGGCAGCTGGCAGCCGAGCTCGGCTTCGGCCGCACTCCTGTGCGCGAGGCGATCAAGCGGCTGGAGGTGGACCACCTGGTGGTGTCCTATCCGCGCCGGGGAACGTTTGCCACCACCGTGGACTTTACGGAACTGGCCGATGTCTCCGAGGTCCGGGAGCTGCTGGAACCGCTGGCGGCGCGCAGTGCCGCCAAGCGGGCCAACGCCGCAATGCGCCGCGAGCTGTTGCACGTCGCCGAGACGATTGCCGAGCTGGATCCCAGCCCCGGGGAGTCCCGCGACCTCATGCGCTACGACCTGACGGTGCACCGGTTGATCTACAAGGCGGCCGCCAACCCGCACCTCGAAGACACGCTGGTCCGCTACGACAACCTGGCCACCCGCATTTGGTGCCTGGTACTGGACAAGGTGCCGTCAGTGAGCGGCCACATCACCGAGCACGTGGAGCTGCTCAAGGCGGTGGCCGCGGGCGACGCCGACAAGGCGGGCGAGCTGGCCCTGCACCACGTCACGAGTTTCGAAGAGACCATCCGGAAGGTGCTCTGAGCAGCTCCAACCCGAAACGCTCTCTCACCTTTCGCACGAAAACCCGAAACGCTCTCTCACCTTTCGCTGTGAATGTTGGCGATAAATGGCGGCCTTTTTGCGGAGCTAAAGGTCGCCCTGCTAGTCGGCAAGCGTTCTTGACCGCCTGTAGAACGTCGCTCGGGACATTCCGAGATCCCGGGCAACCTGCGCCGCGGGCTCGCCACCTTTGACCAGGCGAACAGCGCTTCTGATCTGACTATCAGTAACTCGGCGGGGTCGGCCGCCAAGGTCTTTGCCAGCTTCTCTTCGCTTGATTATTGAATCCGTGACGCGTTCGCGCTTGATCTCGTGTTCCATCTGCGCGAGGGCGGCCATGATCGTGAACAGCATAGAGCCCATCGGTGTTGCTGTGTCGACGTCGCCTCCGCCCAGGTTCAGGACGCGCAGGCCGGCGCCCCTGCTGCGGAGTTCGTCGGCGAAGGCAAGCATGTTTTGAGTGGATCGCCCGAGCCGGTCCAAAGTTGTGATGACGAGAGTGTCACCCTCCATGAGCGCGTCAAGTGCTCGATCGAACTGGGGTCGTGACGCGCGCGCTCCAGAGACACCTTGGTCGACGTAGAGGTCATCGCGTCGAACGCCGGCGGCCAGTAGATCCGCTCGCTGCCGGTCAGTGGACTGCTGGCGCGTCGAAACCCGTGCATAGCCAATAAGTTTCGACACGCCTGCCTCCAATGTGTCTCATAACTAATGATTAGTACGCCAATTCAAGCAGAAGGTTTCGAGACATAGTTATGAGAATCGCCGACCGCAGGGAAAGTCGCGTGATTTCCAGGAATCAGAATCTTACGGGACAGAGCCAGTGAGACGTCTCGTATCCCAAGGGTTATGAGACGACAACGTGCCTCGAATGAGAGACGCCCCCGGGAGGCTAATCGGACAGGCCATACGGGCTTCCGTCGCCAGGGCCCGCCCGTGGCGCAGCCGCAATCGTAACGCCTGGAATCCCTAGAACTGGCGCGTCGCCGCTAGTTCTCGTCTGAGCGATCGGGAAAGCGATCAGGATGCTTAGGGTCTCTGCCGCGTTCGCGCCAGTACTCGTCACGTTGCCACAATGAAAACCGCGTGGCCCAGATGGCGAATATCGTCGTCCCGGCAGCAAGGATGACCAGCTTTATCCAAACCCAAGGCTCGGAATTAATTGGCATGAGGTTCAGCGTGATCATCACCAACGCCAAAGCCCCGCCGAAGTAGACCAGGCGACTCAGCCGGCGCTTGACCTCAGGATTCGCGTCTACTGGGTGCGGGCTTGCCCGCGGTTTCCTCCGGAATTGTGATGCCATACGTGAACTGAAGCACGAACGTTAGTAATCCGGTAGCCAGCTCCTTTGGGTGGTGAGCCGGGCCAGTGAGCATTCGTCTTTTGTAGGGTGGAGGCCCTCAACGCTGATGCGCGAAAAGTTGTGCCTCAAAACATGGAACCTTTCCATGTGTGCGGACACTATGGGGTATGGGCGGAGATTTGGAAGGGACAGACGAGGTTCTTTGGAGGCTCGTCGTAAATGGGGACGGTGACGCCTTTGGCGCAGTCTTCGACCGTCACCGTGACAGAGTGCTGCATCACGCACTGGGGGTCATAGGCTCCGCTCACGCAGCCGAGGACGTCACGGCGATGGTGTTTTATGAGGCGTGGCGTCGCCGGGAGTACGTGCGGATGGTGAACGGGTCCATTGTTGCCTGGTTGCTGGTTACTGCGAACAACACACTCCGGAACGAGCTGCGCCAACGCCGGCGGTACAGGAGCTTCCTGGGCCGGCTCCCGCCCCCAGCCAACAGCCCTGATATCGCTGAGGCGTTCGCCGACGGGGATCAGCAGGAGTTTGAGGCCGCCACGTTAGAGCGGGCTTTTGCACGGCTGCGCCCAGGGGACCGTAACGTGCTGACGCTCTGTGTGGTTGAAGAAATGAGCATACGAGACGCTGCGGCCGCACTCGGCGTCCCCGAAGGCACCGTGAAATCCAGACTGAACCGGGCCAAAGCAAGGCTCGGGGATTTATATGACGAAGTTTCCAGCACGTATGCGATCGACCGGCAGGCCGCGCAAGGACAGAGGCCCTTATGAAAACCCATCAGTTCCAGCCCGACAGGAGCGATGCGCTTCGCAGGCAGCTCGTAGACATGGCGGAACAAGAATTCCCCCGCAGACGGCTAACCGGGAGCTCGGGCAGCGATGCAACCGATCTCGTGGACAGAGATCGTGACTCGATTCGTCGGCCGCACCGCACGCGCCGAGTGGTACTGACAATGGCCGCAGCCAGTCTCGGCGTGATCGTTTTGGGGCAAACCAATATATCGATCCAAAGCGCCCATGCGGCAAGTCTCCTGCGGTCAGCAGCCGAACAGACCATGGCCTTTTCCGACCCCACCCCGGGCCGGGGCGAGTACCTGCGAGTCCATACGCACGCAAACTGGCTGGTCTCCGGGAACACGATCGAGACCCACATGAACGCCCAGACCATCGACGTGTATGTTCCAGGGGACCCCTCCCGGGACTGGGTACTGGATCGAGACTGGGGATCAGTGGCCCCGCGCCCCGGTCAGAAGGACACCATTCACGCGCCTAATGGCGAGTTCTACGGGATCCCGTGGACCGTGATCAGTGACCAGGAAATCCAGGACCTGCCACGCGAAGGCAAAGCCCTGATCGATCACTTCAATGCCCAATATCAGGGTGGGTCCGCCTCCAGGGACGAGGACAACTTCGTGCGCATCACAGATCTGTTGCGGACCGGACTCATCTCAGCGGACCTGCGCGCCGGTCTCTATGAGGCTCTGGCCTTAATCCCGGGGGTGAACGCCAGCGAACAAACCAACTTCGATGGCAAACCAGGGATCGCAATCGGAAGATCTGAGCCGCTCCGGGCCGGACAACGCGATGAAATCATCATTGACCCGGCCACTGGCCTGGTCATCGGCGAACGAGTGGTCACCACCTATGCGATCTTTGGAGTAGGAGCGAATAACCTCATAGCCCATACCGCCATTGACTACAGCATCGTGGGGTCAGCACCGCCCGCCAACCAGCCAGCCCAGGAGGCCGGAGGACCAGTAAAGTGACCCACCGAAACGCATGGACCACGGCAAGGCCCAACCGCAGAACACTCCTCGTGCTTCTGGCGGCGTTCACAACAGCCCTCCTCTGGTGGATCGGCATCGTCGGAGTCATAACCACCGGAGGCGGTGCGCTCATGTTCCTGACCATCCCGGCCCTGGCCACCATCGGAACCATCATGATCGGAAATCGCACCAGACGCCGCTGGCCAATCCAACCGCTTCAACGACGACACAAACACAGGAACGTGACCCTATCCGGCGCCCATCATTCAGTTGTGCCCCTGGCAGCATTTGCCTCTGCCCTGCTGTGGTGGATAGGCATCGCCGGACTAATCAGCACAGGGCCAAACGGCGCACAGGTCTTCTTGACAGTTCCAGCCCTCGCGACCGCTGCCACACTGATAATCGCCCTTCGTCACCGCCGGGGAAGATCCACCAGCCCGGGAAGTTAGCCACCCTCCACGTCCGACAGAGCTATGCACATTCAGTGTCGAGGTGAACCCATAAGGCTCCCAATCTAGGTGTCTCGTAAGCTGGGCGCCTCGAATCCCTAGGGATTCGAGACGCAGGGTTATGAGACAGGGCCTCAGACCAATCCCCGTTAGAAGACCGGAGGCTAGACGATGGCTCCGTTATTGAGTTGCCGGCGCCGTGAACGGCGGGGGAGCCTCCAAGCCCAATATGTGATCATGAGTCCAGCCGTCGCGGCCCCGCCCGCACACACCCAGGGCGAGGACCATGACCCTTCGGGGGTGGGAATAGCAAAGGCAATCACGACGGCAGCCACGGCCAGAAGTACCTCCATGGCCGCCTGCAGAGGCCTGGCCCGGTACTCAGGGTAGGCCAGCCGGACCAGAGGGATGATCGGGAGCAGGAACAGGCCGAAGCTGAAAATCACCCAGATGATGTTGAACGCGAAGACCGCCAGGCCCAACACTAGCAGCCCAAGAAATTTCGACACGTCCACGGCCCGGAGGGCATTCGCTGACGTCCATCGGCTCAGCATCAGCCCCCATGCCGGGAGCCCGAGCAGCCAGCCGCCACACCAAAAACCCAGGTTCAGCAGCGCCAGGACCATGAGCAGGGCACCGGGAAGCAGGAACGCCGCGGCCTGCCAGACTGACGGGAGTTTGCCGGTCGGGCCGAAGATACACACCCCGATCAGCATGTAGGCGGCCACGTACCCGGGAAATAGCTCAATCACGGGCACCTGCGTCAGGCCGAACACCAGAAGCGTCAGCGAGGCGACCATGACGCAGAACGCGGCAAAAGTCCACGGACGGCGATCAGTGTTCGGCGCGGCATCCCCCAATGTCATGGACGCACTCTACCGGCTTGGAGGAGCGCCGAGCCCGAACACTGACTATGCCGGACCGTGAGCAGCCTGTGTTGAAACGCTAACCCTCAACGGGATGCAAATCTGGGTCACGTCACTGAAGCGCTCAAGCTCACGAATAAGGTTTTAAGTCAAAGCCCTAACGTCGGCCGAACACCCTTTGAGAGTGATGGAGCAGGAGTAGCTACTCGGCTACGTAGACGTTTTGGTGAATGAGCCTGAAGCCTTCAGAGGCCAGCCGCTCGGTATCGGCGTTATCCCGAACTAGTGTCGTCGTTTTTCCGTCAGGACCGCCCACCGTGGTGATCCTATTGGCAGTGCTGGCCTTTGCGGCGCCGCAGCCTGCGTAGGCACCAAACTGCTGCTCGACAGAGAACACCGCCACGCAGGCGTCAGCGCCATCAGCACTTTCGGCTCCAAAATACTGCCGGCGGTCATCCTCGACCAGGAGGCGCAGGGTCGCTTCGTTAATCTCGACAGGGAAGCGCAGCTCGCTGCCTTCCGGAAGGACGTCGGCCGGTCCTGCCGGCGCTTCCAGCGCCGCAATGCCGTACCCATCGCTTGAGCAGCCAGCAAGCAGCGGAACTGCAAGGAGTGCGATGGTCGCCGAGAGTTTGAGCTTCGTCATTTGTTTCCCCCAAAAAGTAATCTTGATACCGACGCTACCGCACACCTTCCTGCCGGTCATTTCCCATGAAACAAACGGCTGAAGTCCCTTATTACCGTCGGCAATCCTTCAGGAACCTTTACCGGCACAAGTGTTAGAAAGGCCGGCCGTTAGGGAGCTCCCGATCATCAGGGGAACGGAAATCTGGCCATGCCAGGTCATGATTGGATGAGCCTCTGTAGGGTGGTCCGCATGGGGAAACGTTCATCCGTCAGTGCTTTCACACTGATAGTCGCGGCGGTGGTTTCAGGATGCGGTGACGGCCGGGGTGCTCCCGACAGGGAAGAAACTTTTGCTGTCCACGGTGCAGAGTGCACTGCTAAGTGGTGGCTTGAACCAATGGTTGACGATGTCCCCAGTGCAGCTTCGGTCGAAGCTACCCGGGCCCTGACCGGGGCCAAGGTTGAAGCGTCTGAGCTAGAAGAGTGGAAGCGAAGCATCCTGGAATCGCAGTCCGGCGATCGACAGATCACCGAGAGCCGACTCGAAGGGTTCGCCTACGTTGAGGCAGTTAGGGCTGACGTCAGATCGAGTCTGGCTGAAGCCGGGTTCCCTGACGCGCCCACCCGCCTCATCGAGGTCTACTCCGATGTGGACTGCAGCTGAAGCGATCATCTGGGACCTTGTGTGAAGCGCAGCAGTCTTAAGGGGTGCTTCCAGGTAGCTGCCGCGGTCTTTTGGAAGTAACCCTCCACGGCACAGATAAGGTCCGACGAAAGGCCGGAAGCCTCCGCCGCATAACCCTAGCCATTCAAGACAGTCTGGCTCCCAGCTGAGGGCGACATGAAGCGATCACAGAACGCCGCCATTTATCGGCAAACTTCACAACCTTTCGCACGAAAACCCGAAACGCTCTCTCACTTTCCTCAAGAAAGTGAGAGAGCGTTTCGCCTGAAGCGGCAGGAAGGGAGAGAGCGTCCTGTGGGGCGGGCGGCCCTACCGGCCGCCGCCCCCGATGACGCCGGCTTCCACGGCCTTCGTGACGGCGTCCGCTTCAGCCTGGGTCAGCTTGCCGTCGGTAACGGCAGTGTCCAGCCTGGTCTTGAGGGCGGCTGCCCGTTCGGCCTGGCTGGCCGCGCGGATTTCCTCCAGGGCTGCGGTGACCTTGGACTCCTCGACGCCGAGCGCCTCAGCCAGGGACTTCGCCATTTCCGCGTCCATGGCGGAGCGGTCCGGCTTGGTGCCTTCGGCCGGCGCGGTGCCGTCCGCCGCCCCGGCCGGCTTGTTGGCTTCCCGGAACGCCTGGATGGCCTCGGTCACTTTGGCTTCCTCGACGCCAAGCTTCGTTGCCAGGTCAGCAGCCAGCTGGCCGCGGTCGCCGCCGCCCTTGTGGCCGCTGCGCTTTCCGCTCTCAGTGGCCGTTGAGCCGTCGGTGCTGGCCGACGCCGTGGTGCTGGGGGTCGGGGTTTCGGCGGCGGACGCCATCCCGGTGACTCCGAGTCCGGCGCCCAGCGCCAGTGCCCCGGCCGTCAGGCCGAGCGTGATTCTCTTCGTGCGTGACATTCTGTTGTCTCCTCGATCCGCCGTATGAAACGGCTCTTTGGGGAAGAACGGCCGGTTTGCACCGTCCTTCACTCAAAGATGCAGCGTCAACATAGGGCGCTGCTGTTCGGATCCTGTCGGCAGGCTGTGAATGCTTGCCGGGAGGTTATGCCATCCGTCGAAGACGTCCGGGCGCGGTGCTTCAGCCGTGCTTCTTCCAGCTCCTGGGCCACCGCATGTGCAACAACAGCAGTCCCAGCAGCAGCGAGTCGACGGTCATGATGGCCGCTATGAGGTAGGCCCAGCCGATCATCATGGGGTGTTCACCGCCCTCCGAGGGCCGGACGTACGGGGTTGCATCACAGTGCCCATGACAATCTCCTGACGTGGATCCCCCCAGTCAATCGATAGTCCATCAAGTGTGGCACGGCCGCGGTCCGCACGGAACGGCCCGGACTACTCGAATCCGGCCCCCGTTCCGCACCGCCGGCCGCGGCACTACTTGCTAGATGATCGCGGCCCGCAGCTGCTTGGCGGCGAGCGCGGGATCGTCCGCGCTGTAGATGGAACCGCCGACGACGGCGACATCGGCACCGGCGCGCTGTACGGCTTCAATGGTGGAAAGGTTTACACCGCCGGCCACGGAAAACGGCACCCGGGCTTCCTCCCCCGCGGTGAGCAGCACGTTCAGGTTGTAGCCCGGCTTGGCCTGCTCGTCCAGGCCGGCGTGGAACTCGATGAACTTGGCTCCCAGGGCGCGGGCTTCCTTGGCGCGCGTGACTTTGTCCGCGACGCCGATCAGGTCGACAACAATGCCTTTGTTGTGCGCCTTCGCTGCTTTAACCGCGCCGGCAATGGTGGAATCGTCCGCGCTACCGAGGACGGACACCAGGTCGGCTCCGGCACCGAACGCGATGTCGGCTTCAAGCTCGCCGGCGTCCATCGTTTTCATGTCAGCGAAAACGATTTTGTCCGGGTGTGCTGTCTTGACGGCGGTCACGGCGGACAGTCCGGCGTTCTTCACCAGCGGGGTGCCGAGCTCGATGATGTCGACGTATTCGGCCACCTTGCCGGCGAGCTCGAGGGCGGCTTCGACGGTCAGGACGTCCATGGCGACTTGCAGTTTCATGTGTGGTCTCTTTTCTGGGTGGGGTGGGGTTTTGGCGGTAGGGAGTGCGGGTTATTCCAGGTTCGCGTGACGCTGCCAGAGGTCTTCAGACACCGCCGCATCCTCGTCCCACAGGCTTTGGAAGACGGCCTCGGTGGTGGCGAACAACACCTGTTCGAAGAGGCTGCCCGAGTACTGCCGGGACACGGCGGTACCGTGGTCAGTCTTTTGGGCGGCCGGGATGAGTACGACGGCGGCAGCGGCTTCCGCGAGCGGGGAACCGGAGTTCGTGGTGTAGGCAGCGACCCGCGCGCCTTGGCCGGCCGCGGTTTCGGCCGCTTTGACGACGCCTGGGGTGGTGCCTGAACCGGAGGCCGCGAGCAACAGGTCGCCGGCGCGGATGGCGGGCGTCGTCGTCTCACCCACGACGTGCACCGCCAGCCCCAGATGCATGAGCCGCATGGCCGCCATTTTCAGGACCAGCCCGCTGCGGCCGGCGCCGGTCACGAAGATCCTGTCCGCCAGCCGCAGCTCAGTCACGAGCGCCGCCACCTGCGCCGGGTCGATGCGCTGGGACACGTGGGTGATTTCGTCCCGGACAAGAGCCAGGTTGCGGCTAAAGGCCCGGGACGGACCGGCCAGGGCAGTCTCGGCCTCGAGTGCCGGATCGGTTTTGGCGATGACGCTCATCGGCTGGTTCCTCCTTCACGAAAGTTGCTACCTACTCATCCTTTCCCGCCTGTCGGGCGGGTCCAACGCCATGATCGAACGGTCTTTGCTACCCAAAGGGATAGGCGAACTTCCGAAGCACTCGTAGACTGGGCAGGTGGAAGCCCCCGATACAGACCTGCTCGAAGCCGTTGCCGCCCTGTCCACCGCTCCGCTGGCCGGCATCGCCCAACGGCTGCGGGAAGCCACCCTCCCCTACCTGGGCAGCAGCGCCCTGGTCATCTTCACCGAGGACTGCACCGGCCGGCCCCAGAAGAAAGCCGGCGACGAATCGATCATCAGCCGAGTGTCCATCGCCGAACTGGACCACATCCGGGCGTCGCTGTCCGATGCCCGCGAGCTGCGCTCAGGTGATGCGGGGCCGGAAGATGCCTGGCGGGGCGAAGCCATGCTGGGCGGCGCGGCGCGGCCGGTCCTTGCCTTCTCTTCGCCCAGCAATGCGCTGCTGGTCATCGCCGATCCGCAGCATCCTGCAGAAACTGCAGACACCGCCGACCCGGCCGGCCGCGAAGCGGCAGAACGCATGGTCCGCTACCTCTGGGCGCTGGCGGCGGAGCGTATCCGCGAGAAGGTGGCCGACGCGCCGCCGTCGTACCTCATTGAATCCCGCGCCGCCTCGGCCGAGCGGCTCAGGGTGACTGCCGAACTGGTAGACCACCACTCCACCACCCTTGAAACCCTGCTTGCCGCGCTGCGCTCGCCCGCACTGAGCGACGACGCAGCGCGGAAATCCGCCACGGACGTCGCCGCCAAGGCGCTCGTGGGCCTCCGCACGCTCAACGACCGCACCACGGAACTCGTGGAGGAACCCGTCGCCACCGCGTTCCAGCGGCTCCGCGAGGACCTGAAGCCGCTCATGAATTTCAGCGGGATCGACGTCCAGTTCATCGAGCCTCCCGTCAACGGCCGCGCCCTGCCCGGCGAAGTGGCCCATGCGGCCCGGGCGATCGTCCGCGGGCTGGTGCTCGCCATGGTGGACCAGCCGGGAGTCCGCCGGATCCGTACGCAGTGGGATTGCGACGGCGAGAACCTCCTGGTCAACGTCCGCGACGACGGTCCCGGGGAACTGTCCACGGCCGCACCGAACATGGCCCGCCTCGCCCAGCGCGTCGAAGCCCTGGACGGCACCATGTCGGTGGATGTGATGGCCGGCTGGGGCGCAGACGTCGCCGTCTCGCTCCCCCTCGATCCGCCCGCCCGCCAACTGGCCGACGTCGCCGACTGGAAGCTGGGTGAGCGCGAGCTCGAAGTCCTCCAACTGCTGGCGGCAGGCCAGCGGAACCGGGCCATCGCCGCCAAACTGCACATCAGCGAGAACACTGTGAAGTTTCATCTCCGGAACATCTACCGGAAGGTGGGCGCTTCCTCACGCACGGAGGCCATCGCGATGGCCCACAGCAACGGGCTGCGTTAGGCCCATCCAGGGACCGTGGCAACACAGCACAGGAGGACTGCACCACATGGCAATCGAAGTTCGTCCGGCGGCCCTGTTCGAGGACGTGAAGGCGATGGTGGGTCCCAAGCGCCCCGATGCGAACGTGTGCTGGTGCCTGAGCTACCGCATCCCCTCCAGGCAGAACCTGGAGTTGCGCGGCCCGGAACGCGGGGAACTCGTGAGGGAGCTGGTCCGGGAGGACCCTCCGCCCGGCGTGCTCGCGTACGACGGCGACGAGGTGGTGGGCTGGGCGGCTGTCCATCCGCGCTCGGACACCAGCTTCGCCCGCAACCGCAAGATCCCCCACGTTGACGACCTCGAGGTGTGGTCCGTGTGGTGTATCCGGGTGCGGCCGGGGCACCGCGGCGAGGGGATCTCCCGCCACCTGCTACAAGGCGCCGTCGACTTTGCCCGCAGCTACGGGGCGGCGGCCATCGAGGGCTACCCCGTCGATAACCAGGGCAGGAAGGTGGACCTGACCATGGCCTACGTGGGCACCCGGAAGCTCTTCGAGGAGGCCGGGTTCACCAAGGCCGCAGACACCGAATCCATGCTCAACGGCTTTCCCCGCGTGCTGATGCGCCTGGACCTGCAGTGATGTCCACGCGCTAACGCAATGCGGGCCGCGTCACACCTCACGGCATAGGATCGACAGTGTGCAACTAACCGAGAGGACGCTCCAGGCGGCCTTGTGGCGGGTAAGCAAGCCGCAGAAACTACTTGAGAGTATGGATCATGGCTTCGAAGAATGACCCCGAATCCGACATCGACGCGGAAGCGGGCCAGCACGGCGGCGTCCAGTCGGTGGACCGCGCCCTCGCGGTCCTGGAGATCCTGGCCCGCGACGGCCATGCCGGCGTCAGCGATATCGCTGAGGAGATGGGCATCCACAAGTCCACTGTCTCCCGGCTGCTGGGTTCGCTGGTGGGCCGGGAAATGGTCCACCAGAACAGCGAGCGCGGCAAGTACCAGCTGGGGTTCGGCATCCTGAGGCTGGCAAGCTCGATTCCCGGGCGGCTCAGCCTGGTCCGCGAGGCCCGGCCGGTGCTGGAAAGCCTGGCCGAGGAATTCAAGGAGACGGTGAACCTGGCCGTCCTGCGCTCCAACTACGCGGTCAACGTCGACCAGGCCATGGGCCCTTCAACGCTCGCCACGTACGACTGGGTAGGCAGCCTGACACCGCTCCACGCGACGTCGAGCGGGAAAGTCCTGCTGGCGGCGCTGTCCGCCGACGATCGAGACCGCATCCTGAAGGAGACCGGCCTTCCGGCCCGGACGCCACGGACCGTCACCAACCGGAAAGAGCTTGAAACCCAGCTCATCGACGTCGCCCGCGAGGGCTACGGCGTGGTGCGGGAGGAGTTCGAGATCGGGCTGACTGCTGTTGCCGTTCCGGTCTATAACCACCTGGGTGCGGTGATCGGAGCCATCAGCATTTCCGGCCCGGCCTTCCGCTTTGATCCCGAGAAAACCCCGGGACTGATCGAAGCCCTCAAAGACGCGGGGCTGCAGGTCAGCGCCAGGATGGGCTACACCCGCCGCTAAGGCATCAGCGTCCATGGGGAGGATAAGGAAGCTGCCGAACGCCAGGACGCCCCGCGCCGGCAGCGTTCAGAGGTCCTCGTTGAGCCGGTCGGTGAGAATCCGGTTGGCGTTGAACTGCAGGATGCCGAGCGACTCCTGGATCAGGGGTGAGGCGATGCTGCCCCTGCGCACCGCGGCGACGATGCGGCGCGTGGGTTTCGTCTGACCGGTGATGCGTAGCCGAACCACGTTTTCGGCACCATGCAAAGGCGCCAGCCGGGGCAGCAGGCCGACGCCCAGCCCCGCTCCCACGAACGCGATGTGGGTTTCCCATTCAACGGCTTCATGGGCAATCCGCGGTGTCACCCCGACTGCCGTGAACGCCGCGGTGAAGAGGGAATGGTAGGTGGAACCGGCGGCCTCCGTAATCCAGGGTTCCGATGCCAGCTCTTCAAGCGTCGCTGTTTGGCGTGATGCCAGCGGATGGTCACCGGGAATGATCACGTCCAGTGGATCGTCGAGCAGAACTCTCTGCTCGAAGCGCGGATCGTCCTCACCATAACTGTCGGACTGCATGGCGACGATGACTGCAAGGTCGATTCGTTCCGCAATCAACAAGTCGAAGCAGCGGGCCGGTTCAGCCTCAAGAACCTGCACCTCCAGCAGGGGGCGTGTTGAGCGCAGGGTGGCGGCCAGCGGCGCGAGCAACTGGGCGGCTGCAGAGGAGAATCCGCCGAGGCCAAAGTGGGACTGCACCTGGTCGCCGGCCTCCATGGCTGCGGCGCGCAGGCTCTCCCACTGGGCAATGAGGGGATCCGAGCCCGCCACGAGAAAGCGTCCCGTGGCGGTAAGCCGCACGCCCCGGCCGTCTTTCGTCAGCAGCTGCATTCCAAGCACGCGCTGGAGCTCCCGCAATTGCGCGGAGACGGCAGAGGGGGAATAGCCCGTGAGCTCGGCGGTCGCGCCTATGGTGCCGCACCGTGCGAACACGCGGAGTGTGATGAGCCTTGCATCGATCATGCACCTATTCTGCATGGTTATCTTCAAAATGTTGCGCTTTTGTTGCAGCTCATGTGTCCCTAATCTCATCACTACAAGTTCTTCGACTATGCGGCTAGCTAGCACCCATGCACCCGTGGTCACCACGCAACACCCACTACCCATGCCTCCCGGGAGGAAACCCATGACTGCTTCAGTGAACGTGCCCCTCAATTCACGCGGAAAACTCGCTGCATCATTGCCCGCCGAGCAGCTGGCCGAAATTACCGCGTTGTTTGAGTTCCGGCGCACCGGCTACTCCCTCGATGCCCCCTTCTACACTGATCCCTCGATCTTCAACATCGACATGGAGGCCATTTTCGGCCAGCACTGGATCTTTGCCGCAAGCACCGCCGAACTGCCGGAGCCGGGCGACTACGTCACCGTCGACTACGGACCCTACTCCCTGATTGTGCTGCGCAACGACGACGGCGCCGTGAACGTCCTGCACAACGTATGCCGCCACCGCGGCGCCCGCGTTCTCACCGAAGCTGCCGGGTCAACCGGAAACCTGGTCTGCGGCTACCACTCCTGGACCTACTCCCCGGAGGGCAACTTGATCCATGCCTCCGCCCCGGGGGAAACAAAGTTCGACAAGAGCTGCTTTGGCCTCAAGCGCGCCCACGGCCGCGAGGTCGCCGGACTTATCTTCGTGTGCATTGCGGCTGAACCGCCGACGGACTTCGACGAAACCGCAAAGATCTTTGAGCCCTACCTGGCGCCCCACGATCTCTCGAAGACAAAAATCGCCTACCAGCAGAACATCATCGAAGAGGGCAACTGGAAGCTCGTCATGGAGAACAACCGTGAGTGCTACCACTGCGACGGCCACCCTGAGCTCGCCTGCTCCCTCTTCCCCACCTGGGGCCTGACGGAGGGCCTGATCCCGCCCCATCTTGAGGAAGTGTGGAACCGGAACAAGGAGGCCCAGTCCTCCCTCGAGGAGCGGTGCCGCCGCTACGGCCTTCCCTACGAGGTGGTCGAGCAGCTTGACACGCGCATCGCGGGAATCCGCATCTCGCGGGAATCACTCGATGGAGAAGGTGAATCGTTCTCTGAGGACGGACGCAGACTTTCCAAGAAGCTGCTCGGTGACTTGCCCGACTTCCGCCTTGGCCGCTGCTCGATGCACCTGCAGCCCAACAGCTGGTTCCATTTCCTCGGCGACCATGTCATCACCTTCGGTGTCTTCCCCATCAACGAACACCAGAGCCTCGTACGCACCACCTGGCTAGTGGCTGACGACGCCGTGGAAGGCGTCGACTACGACCTGGAGAAGCTCACCTACACCTGGAAGCAGACCAACCTGCAGGACAAGGCGTTCGTGGAGCTCTGCCAGCAGGGTGCCGGCAGTCCCGCCTACGAGCCCGGTCCCTACATGAAGAGCGAATACCAGGTCGAGGCATTCATCAACTGGTACGTGCAGCGCGTGCAGGAGCACTTGGCGTGATTGAACTCCTCACTGAAACGGCAATCCAGGAACCACAGCGTATTCGCGGTCTTGAGATGCCCTGGAACAGGGTGATGGGAAGCACTGAGACACCCGCCCGGGCAGCCCGTGCTTTGGGCCCATGGCATCCGCAGGAGTTCATGGCCGAATGCGTCGAGACTATTCCCGAGGCCGGCGCCATGATGACCTTCGTGTTCCGCCGCTGCGACGGTGCGCCCCTGGCGTTCCGTGCCGGCCAGTACGTGAACGTCGCATTTCCCGTCAATGGCGAGGACCAGGAACCGGTGGACCGCAGCTACTCGCTGTCCAGTTCGCCCACCGAGCCGTGGACCTTCAGCATTACCGTCAAGTGCGACTCCACGGGACTGGTCTCGCCGTGGGTGCACGAGAACGTCAAACCCGGCACTGTTCTTGAGATGCTGGGACCGGTGGGAGCATTCCACCTGCCCGATGCTGACCGCCGGGCAAGGTATCTTTTGCTTGCCGCCGGCGCAGGCATCACTCCCATCATGTCCATGATGCGGACCATCCACTCCCTGCCCGGACACGCCGATGTTGTGGTGCTCTACCACGGCTCGGATGCTGGAGGCTTTGCCTTCCACCGGGAACTTGCCTATATCGCATCGGTGGACTCACGCATCAAGGTCTACTACTCCCTGGGCGACCGCAGCGTACCGGAGGGGTGGGAAGGACTCAGCGGAAGACTGACGGCAGCCATGCTCGAGGAGGTGGCTCCGGACGCCAACGGCCGCCAGGTGTACGCATGCGGTCCTGAGGGTTACCTGAACACCGCCGCCGAGCTCCTCCAGAAGGTCGGTGTGGACGACACTTCCATCTACATGGAGTTCTTCTCCGGAGACCGCCAGACGCTCCTTGAATACCAGGCGGAGGTGGCCCTTGCAGCCGACGTCGCGGAGGAGATCGCCGAGGAGATCGCCGAATCCGCCGAGGACTACTTTGAAGGCCAGCCCGCCGCGTTCGGGCTCTACGAGCCTGGCTACGACGCTGACGGGACTCTGCAGGCCTCCGGGCTGCCGCTGGAAATCGTCGACCCGGACACGCCCGGCTCCGACCCCTCCGCCGACAGCCCGGTCGGGGAGCCGGAAGCCGGTTCCCCTGATGCCTCGAGCTTCGACACGGTGGGAACAGGCAGCCTCACCATGTCCTTCATGCGTACCGGCATCAATGTGCGGATCGACCCCGCCGAGCGCATCCTCGAGGTGGCACAGCGTGCCGGCGTCAGGATCGGCGCGAACTGCAAGGAAGGCATGTGCGGCTCCTGCAAGGTCGTCAAGCTTTCAGGGGAGATCGAGATGAACCACCAGGGCGGGATCCGGGCACGCGAAATCTCTGCAGGCAAATTCCTGCCCTGCTGCTCCATCGCGCAGACGGACCTGGTGATCGATGCCTGACCCCTGTTCCAGCCCACTGTCAAGGCGCAGCCGAAACCCCTGAAATCGGGCTTAAGAATTCGCAAAAACCTTGACACGTGACTGTGATCCGGGCCACTCTGTTGCTTATTACGAGACGTGTTGATCTTTGCGGAACAGCCGCCGATCAAAACGAAGCCGACTCTGTACTGAATGCCAGGAAGTCAACCTTCCGCCCGGCCTGGGGACGCCGGAGTACAACGCCCATGAATTCAAACCAAAGGACTTGACATGGCTTTGAACAGCGACATCCGCACGGATGCCCAACCCCCACTTGAGCTTGAGGAGCCAAAACTCGTTCCTGCGCCGGAGAACTCTCCCTCCTCCCACGATTCGCACGACGCGGAGGACACCCAGCAGATCATGCAGGAACTCCGCCAGACCAAGGCCGAACAGGCTGTGGCACAACGGCGAAACCGTAAGCTCACCCTCGACAAGGCCACCTTTGGTATCACAGGTGTCCTGGCACTCGCCTTTGTGGCCTGGGGTTTCCTGGGCCGGGACAGCCTGGCTGCCACCTCCACACTGGCCCTTGACTGGGTGATGGAATACACCGGCTGGCTCTTCATGGTCCTGGCCTCGCTGTTCGTCGTTTTTGTCCTCTGGCTGGCCCTCGGAAAATGGGGCAACATCCCGCTCGGCAAGGACGGGGAAAAGCCGGAGTTCCGGACTGTTTCCTGGATCGCGATGATGTTCGCGGCCGGCATGGGCATCGGCCTGATGTTCTACGGCGTGGCCGAGCCGCTGTACCACTACGTCTCTCCACCGCCCGGAACGGTGGACGGGAGGACCCCTGCGGCCATCCAGACCGCCATGGCCACCTCCATCTTCCACTGGACCCTGCATCCCTGGGCGATGTACGCCGTCGTCGGCATTGCCATGGCCTACGGAACCTACCGCCTGGGCCGCCGGCAGCTGATCTCCGCGGCGTTCACCTCGCTGTTCGGCATCAGGACGGTGGAAGGGCCGGTAGGCAAGGTCATCAACATCCTGGCGATCTTCGCCACGCTCTTCGGCACGGCGGCTTCCCTGGGTCTGGGCGCCCTGCAGATCGGCAGCGGGCTGAGCTCAAACGGCTGGATGGGCGAGGTGGGTACGCCCGTGCTCGTGGCCATTGTCGCCGTCCTGACCGCCTGCTTTGTGGCCTCGGCGGTGTCCGGCATCAGCCGCGGCATCCAGTGGCTGTCCAACATCAACATGGTCCTGGCCGTTGTCCTGGCGCTCATCGTCTTCATCGCAGGGCCAACGCTGTTCATCCTCAACCTCATCCCGGCCGCGGTGGGCGACTACGCCCGGGACCTGGCCGAGATGGCTTCCCGCACCGAGGCCGTGGGGGACGAGGCCCTGCGCACCTGGATGTCCGGCTGGACCATCTTCTACTGGGCCTGGTGGGTGTCCTGGACGCCTTTCGTGGGCATGTTCATCGCCCGGATCAGCCGCGGCCGCACCATCCGGCAGTTCGTCACCGGCGTCCTGCTGGTACCCAGCATCGTCAGCGTCATCTGGTTTGGCATCTTCGGCGGAACGGCCTTCAAGATCCAGGAGGACGCGGACAAGGCAGGCGCAGCCGGCCTCGTATCCATGGCCAGCGGGTCACCGTCCATCGACTTTGACGGAGCCCTGTTCGACCTGGTGAAGAACATGTCCATGCCGGCCTGGCTGACCGCGGCGGTCATCGTCCTCGCCATGGTTCTGGTGGCCATCTTCTTCATTACGGGAGCCGACTCGGCGTCGATCATCATGGCGTCATTGAGCTCCAACGGATCCTCGGACCCGAAGCGTGGGCTGATCATCTTCTGGGGCGTCCTCACCGGGGCGGTGGCGGCCGTGATGCTGCTCGCCGGTGGCGACAAGCCCTCCGAAGCGTTGTCCGGGCTGCAGCGCATCACCATCGTGGCAGCCCTGCCGTTCGTGCTGGTCATGCTGCTGCTCTGCTTCGCCCTGGTGAAGGACCTGCGCCGGGACCCGCTGTCCCTGCGGCGGCGGCTGGCTGACTCAGTAGTGGAGCGAGCCATCCGGACCGGCGTGGACCAGCACGGCGGCGTCCAGTTCGATCTCGTTACCAAGCATCAATGTGATCAGCGCTGTTCAGACGGCGGCCCCTGCGCCGCTTCCCCCGCTGACACCCAAGCCCCCGCAAAGAACCAGGAGTAGACCATGACCACAGTCCTTGAGGGCCGCCCCACCGGTAACGCGACGGCGGAAGCCGGCGCCGTCCCCAGCGTCCGCAGTACCGGCACCGCACAGTACGTCCTCACGCTTGCGTGCCCGGAACGCCCCGGAATCGTCCGGGCCATCACCGCATTCCTCGCTGATCGCGGCTTCGACATCGTTGAACACCAGCAGTTCGATGACCACATGAGCGGCAAGCTCTACCTGCGCACGGCCTTCACTCCGGGAGACAAGGAAGTGTCCGCTGAAGGCCTCAGCGCGGAGTTCGCCGCCGTTGCCCATGAGTTCGACATGGAGTTCGCCATCCACGACGGCCGCCCCCAGCGCGTGCTGGTAATGGTCTCGAAGTTCGGCCACTGCCTCAACGACCTTATCTTCCGCTGGCGCGCCGGCAGCCTGGGTGCGGAGATCGCCGTCGTGGTGTCCAACCACGAGGACCTCCGCCCCATGGCGGAAGCCGCGGGCCTGCCGTTCATCCACGTCCCGGTCACCGCGGACACCAAGCCGCAGGCCGAGGCGCGCCTGCTGGAACTGGTCGAGGAGTACCAGGCAGACCTGGTGGTCCTGGCCCGCTATATGCAGGTACTCTCGGACGGCCTCAGCAAGACCCTCCGCGGCCGCGCCATCAACATCCACCATTCCTTCCTGCCCGGGTTCAAGGGGGCCAAGCCTTACCACCAGGCCTATGACCGCGGCGTGAAGCTCATCGGAGCCACCGCGCACTACGTCACCGCAGACCTGGACGAGGGCCCGATCATCGAACAGGAAGTGTTCCGGGTGGACCACAGCCTGGACCCGAATGCACTGGTCACTGTAGGCAGGGACGCCGAATCCCAGGCACTGTCCCGCGCGGTTAGGTGGCACTGCCAGCACCGGGTCCTGCTCAACAACACCCGCACCGTCGTCTTCCGCTAACGCCAACGCCCGCCACGCAAAACAGGAGAACCAATTATCATGAGCGCATCACCACGCGTCGTCATCATCGGCGCCGGCATCGTCGGTACCAACCTCGCGGACGAGCTGGCCAGCCGCGGCTGGACCAACATCACGGTCGTCGAGCAGGGCCCGCTGGAACTGGCCGGCGGCTCCACATCGCATGCCCCCGGCCTGGTGTTCCAGAACAACCCGTCCAAGACCATGACGGAATTCGCCACGTACACCGTCAACAAGCTGCTCTCCCTGAGCAAGGACGGCCAGTCCTGCTTCAACCAGGTGGGCGGCCTGGAACTGGCAACTACTCCCGAACGCCTGGCCGACCTCAAGCGCAAGATGGGTGTGATGACCTCCTGGGGCGTCGAAAGCCGGATCGTCGACGCCGACGAATGCGAAAAGATCTACCCGCTGTTGAACACCGGTAAGCTCACCGGCGGCCGCGAGGTCCTGGGCGGCCTGCTCATCCCCACGGACGGGCTGGCCCTCGCAGCCCGTGCCGTGCAGCTGCTGATCGAGCGTTCCCGCGAGCGCGGCGTGATCTACCTCGGCTCCACCGCCGTGACCGGCATCGAACAGGCCGGCGGCAAGGTCACCGGCGTCGAAACGGCCGACGGCGTGATCCCGGCGGACATCGTGGTCTCCTGCGCCGGTTTCTGGGGCCGTGAGCTCGGCAAGCTGGTGGGCCTGGATGTGCCGCTGCAGCCGCTGGCCCACCAGTACGTCAAGTCCACCCCCCTCCCTGAACTCAAGGGCGCGAACGAACTGCCCAACGGTGCCCAGAAGCCCATTCTCCGCTACCAGGACAAGGACCTGTACTACCGCGAATGGGGCGAGCGCATCGGCATCGGCAGCTATGCCCACCGCCCGATGCCGGTGGACATGACCGCCCTGCCGAAGGTGTCCGCCGAGGAAATGTCCGACCACCGGATGCCCTCCCGCCTGGACTTCACCATGGAGGACTTTGCACCGGCCTGGGAGGACAGCAAGGACCTCCTTCCGGCCCTGCGCGCGGCGCAGATCGAGGACGGCTTCAACGGCATCTTCTCCTTCACCCCCGACGGCGGCCCGCTGATCGGCGAAGCCCCGGACCTCGCCGGCTTCTTCGTTGCCGAGGCTGTGTGGGTGACGCACTCCGCAGGTGTCGCCAAGGCCGTGGCGGAGCTGCTCATCGACGGCCGGTCCCGCACCGACCTGCACGGCACCGAGCTCACCCGCTTCGAGAAGGTGCAGACCAGCGACGAGTACGTCAGCGAAACATCCCAGCAGAACTTCGTGGAGATCTACGACATCCTGCACCCGCTGCAGCCCAAGGAATCACCCCGGGACCTGCGCGTCAGCCCGTTCAACGTCCGGCAGAAGGAGCTCGGGGCGTTCTTCCTGGAGTCCGCGGGGTGGGAGCGCCCGCACTGGTACGAGGCCAACCGTGGCCTGCTCGAGGTGCTGCCGGCGGAATGGCAGGCGCCGGAGCGGGACGGGTGGTCCGCGATGTTCCACTCCCCCATTTCGGCGGCCGAGGCGTGGAAGACGCGCACCGCCGTCGGACTTTACGACATGACGCCGCTGAAGCGGCTGGAGGTCAACGGTCCGGGCGCCCAGGCGCTGCTGCACCGGCTCAGCACGGGCAACATCACCAAGAAGCCCGGCGCAGTCACCTATTGCCTGCTGCTGGAGCACGACGGCGGCATCCGCAGCGACGTGACCGTTGCCCGCCTCGCGGAGGAAAAGTTCCAGCTGGGCGTGAACAGCAACGTGGACTTCGACTACCTCCGCGTCGAGGCCCGGAAGCAGTCCGCCGCGGACCCGGCGCAATGGGTTCACGTCTCGGACATCACCGGCAGCACCTGCTGCATCGGATTGTGGGGACCGCTGGCCCGTGAAGTGATCGGTAAGGTCAGCACTGATGACCTCAGCAACGACGGCCTGAAGTACTTCCGGACCAAGGAAATTTCCGTGGGCGGCATCCCGGTCACGGCCATGCGGCTCTCCTACGTGGGCGAGCTCGGCTGGGAGCTCTACACCACCGCCGAGTACGGGCTCAAGCTCTGGGACCTGCTCTTCGAGGCCGGGCAGGAGCACGGCATCATCGCTGCCGGGCGCGGTGCGTTCAACAGCATGCGTCTTGAGAAGGGCTACCGGCTGTGGGGCACGGACATGAATTCCGAACACCACCCCTACCAGGCCGGCCTGGGCTTCTCAGTGGCCAAGGACAAGACGGGCTTCGTGGGCTGCGACGCGCTGGCGGCCCGGAAGGAGCAGCCTGCCGCGCGCGTACTGCGGTGCCTGACCGTGGACGACGGCACGTCGATGGTCCTGGGCAAGGAACCCGTCTACGTCAACGGTGAGGCGGCGGGGTATGTCACCAGCGCCGCCTTCGGATACTCCGTGCGCAAGCCGATTGCCTACGCCTGGCTGCCGGCCGCTGTCTCCGAGGGCGACCCTGTGGAGATCGAGTACTTCGGCGAACGGGTTGCTGCCACCGTCACCGCCGAACCCCTGTTCGACCCCGGCATGGAACGGCTCCGCGGGTAACGGCGGCTGGCGGCCACCGGCCGTCCTGACCCTCTTTTGCGCCAGAACGACGGCGGCACACCGGCAGGTCCGGAGTGTCGTCGTCGTTTTCGGCTTTAACAGGGTCGGGAAGGCAGGGTAAGCCCGCGGCCAGCTTGCCCGGGTAGGCAACTGTCTCGCGCTGGAGGAGCCGGGTGATCACTTCAACCCGCCGGGACATGAGCGTGCCCACCTGCAGCCGGTCGCCGGGCCAGCGGGAGGCCTCCCGGGAGTCTTTGAGTGCTTGGGTCAGGGCACGGGAAAGGGAATAGACCTTCCAGGAATGTTTCAGGTGGATGAGTGCCTGCGCCACGGCTTCGGCCAGGATTCTTTGCCCTGCTTGAATTGTTTCCATGCGGACCATCACCATCCCCGGTGCGCAGACTTGCTACATGACCTTCCCTTCGAGTGTGGCGACAGTGCCTCAGCATCTGCTCAAGGCGGCTCAAGGATTTGCTCAAGACCCGTCCGCGGAGCTGACAGAGTATGTTGGGGAACCGACGAAAGGTGGATCTCCATGACGGAGCCGGACTGGGTCCAACACGCTATCTGGTGGCAGGTCTACCCGATCGGCTTTGTGGGCGCCGAACCCTCGGCCCGGGCGGCGCAGCCCGTTGCCCACCGGCTGGGGCAACTGGTTCCCTGGCTTGACTACGTGCTGGAACTCGGTGCTTCCGGGCTCGCCCTGGGACCTGTCTTCGCCTCGGAAACGCACGGCTATGACACCACGGATTACTTCCGGATCGATCCCCGGCTGGGCGATGACGCGGACTTTGACGAGCTGATCGCCCAGTGCCACGCCCGGGGGCTGAAGGTCCTGCTGGACGGCGTCTTCAACCACGTGGGCCGCAGCTTCGGGCCGTTCCAGAAGGTGCTTGCTGACGGGCCCGGCGCGCCCGCCGCCTCATGGTTCCGCCTGCAGTGGCCGGACTCCGGGTGGTCGCCGGGAACGGAGCCCGGCTACGAGGACTTCGAGGGCCATCACCATCTGGTGGCACTCAACCACGACGAGCCCGGGGTCGCCGCCCTGGTCACGGACGTGATGAAGCACTGGCTGGGCCGGGGTGCGGACGGCTGGCGGCTGGACGCAGCGTACGCCGTGCCGGCGTCGTTCTGGGCGCCGGTGCTGGCGGAGGTGCGCCGGGACTACCCGGAGTCCTACTTCGTGGGCGAGTACATCCACGGGGACTTCGCCGACGAGGTGGAGCGGAGCACCCTGGACTCAGTCACGCAGTACGAACTGTGGAAAGCGGTCTGGAGTTCACTCAACGATGCCAACTTCTACGAGCTGGCTTCCGCGCTGGAGCGGCACAACGGATTCCTGGAGACCTTTGTGCCGCTCACGTTCGTGGGCAACCACGACGTCACCCGGCTTGCCAGCAAACTGAAAAACCCGGACCAGCTGGGGCTTGCGCTCACCGTCCTGATGAGCGTAGGCGGGACGCCCTGCATCTACTACGGCGACGAGCAGGCCTTCCGCGGCATCAAGGAGGACCGCGCCGGCGGAGATGACGCGGTCCGTCCTGCGTTCCCTGCCTCTCCCGCGGAGTTGGCGAAGGCCGGCTGGCCCGTCTACCACCTGCACCAGGAACTGATCGGCCTCCGCCGGCGGCACGCCTGGCTGCACACGGCCCGCACCAAGGTCCTGACGCTCAGCAACGAACACCTCGTCTACCAGGTCCGTGCCGACGGCGGTGCGGCCGGCGGCGGTGCGGCCAGCGGCGATGCGGCCGGCGGCGATGCGGCCGGCGGCGGTGCGGCCAGCGGCGATGCGGCCGGCGGCGATGCGGCCGGCGGCGGTGCCCTGACGGTTGCGCTGAACCTGTCCGGCTCGCCCGCGGACCTGCCGGTGCCGTCCGGGTCCGGCGCGCTGCTGGCCGGGCAGGCCCGCCCGCATCCGGACCGCGACGCCGTGGGCCTGCCCGGTTTCGGGTGGGCCGTCCTCGGAAAGGGCTAGCTCACCGAGGCTGCCCCGCTGCGCTCCGCAGGGCGCCCAGATGATGTTTCCTGGTTCTCCAGCCCTGACCCATGGTTGAGGCGGGCCGGAACGGGTACAACTAAGTCATGACGACCTCATCCCTGGTGCTCGGCCCGATGATCCGGTACGTGGATGAGACCTCGGCCAGCATCTGGGCGGAAACCCGGAGCGATTCCCGAGTCACCGTCCGCGCCGGGGACCGCAGCTGGGAGGCCCGTACGTTCGCGGTGCATGGCCACCACTACGCACTCGTGGAGGCGGACGGGCTGGAGCCCGGAATGGTGCTGCCCTACACGCTGGAAATCGACGGGGCGCAGGTCTGGCCCGAGCCCGCATCCGAGTTCCCGCCGCCGGTGATCGCGACGTTGAAGATCGGCAAGCCCCTGCGCATGGCCTACGGCTCCTGCCGCACCAGCGTTCCCCATGATGAGTCGGGCAACCGGACCCACGGCGTCGACTCGCTCCGCGCCTACGCCTTGGCGATGGCCTCCGGCGGAGGCCAGGCGTGGCCGGACCTGGTGGCCTTCCTCGGAGACCAGGTGTACGCCGACCTAACCAGCGAGCAGATGCAGGATTTCATCCGGGCCAGGCGGGACATCGAGGCGCCGCCGGGCGAGGAGCTCAAGGACTACGAGGAATATGCCCACCTCTACTACCTCGCCTGGTCAGACCCGGCCAACAGGTGGCTGCTGTCCACCCTGCCCAGCGCCATGATCTTCGACGACCACGACGTCCGCGACGACTGGAACGCCTCGCTGAGCTGGAAGAAGGAGATGGAAGCCACCTCCTGGTGGCATGAGCGGATAGTCGCCGGGCTGGGCTCCTACTGGGTGTACCAGCACCTGGGCAACCTCTCGCCGCAGGAGCGGCTTGACGACGCCATCTGGCAGCGGGTGGTCCGGCACGGGAGCGAGACAGAACTGGACCTCAGCGCAGAGCTGGACAGTTTCGCCGACCGGGCTGACCAGGACCCGGAATCCTACCGGTGGAGCTTCTGCCGCGACTTTGGAGACACCAGGCTGATAGTGGTCGACTCCCGGGCCGCCCGCAACCTGGCACCGGAAAACCGCAGCCTGCTTGATGCCGCAGAGATGGCCTGGCTCGATGGCCGCATGCGCGGCGGATTCCGCCACGTGCTCGTCGCCACCTCCCTGCCCTTCCTCCTGCCGATGGGCCTGCACCACGTGGAGTCTTGGGATGAGGCCATATCCGAAGGAGCGTGGGGGAAGTCCGCCGCCCGGGCCGGCGAAAAGCTGCGCCAGGCGCTGGACCTCGAACACTGGGGCGCCTTCCAAAAGAGCTTTGCGGAGGTGGCTGCCATGGCGGCCGAGGTGGCCGACGGCAAGCGCGGCCCCTCGCCGGAGACCGTCACCTTCCTGTCCGGGGACGTGCACTTCTCCTACGTCGCGGAGGTGGAACGCTCCTCCGGCAGCCGGATCATGCAAGCAGTCTGCTCCCCGATCCGCAACCCCCTTCCCCGGCTGATGAGATCCTTCGGGGCAGTCATGTCCTACGGCCTGGCCGCGCCGATAGGCGCCCTGGTGGCCCGGTCGGCGCGGGTGCCGGACCCGCCGTTTACCTGGACACGCGTGAAGGGGCCCTGGTTCGACAACAACCTCGCCAGCCTCGAAGTTGCCCCGGAAGGGCTCAAGCTGTGGTGGGAGACGGGCGTGGTGGACGACGGCGACCACCTGCACCCCAGGCTCAAACGGGTGGCATCCCTTACCGTGGCTCCGCGAAACTCCCAGCAGCATGCGGCACGAACCGGACGAACATGGCCTTGAACCCGGGGGTGTTGGATTCCCGTGCCACGTTTTCCTTGTGCACCAGGGCGTTGGCCTCGGGGAAGTACGCCGCGGCGCATCCCTTCGCCGTCGGGTAGGCCACCAGCCGGAACTTGTCCGCCTGCCGGTCGTGCCCGCGGAACGTGCTCACCACATCCACCAGGTCCCTGTCCTGGAAGCCCAGCTCGGCCAGGTCCTCGGGGTGCACCAAAATCACCCGGCGGCCGTCCGAAATCCCGCGGTACCGGTCATCCAGGCCGTAGAACGTGGTGTTGTACTGGTCGTGGCTGCGCATCGTCTGGAGCACCAGGTGGCCTTCCGGCGGAGTCAGGTATTCCAGGGGGCTGACCGTGAAGCGTCCCCGGCCGATGTCCGTCTTGAAGGACCGCGTATCGCGCGGCGGGTTGGGCAGCACAAAGCCGTTCTTGGTCCGGATCCGCTCGTTGAAGTCCTGGAAGCCCGGGATAACGCGGGAGATGTGGTCCCGGACCACGTCGTAGTCCGCGGCCATGGCCTTCCAGTCCACAGCGTGGCCGTTGCCGAAGGTGGCGTCGGCCATGCGGGCGATGATCACCGGCTCGGCAAGCAGGTGCTCGGAGACCGGGTGGAGCCTGCCCTGCGTGGAGTGGACCACGGACATGGAGTCCTCCACGGACAGGAACTGGGCGCCGTTCGGGTGCTTGTCGTCCTTGTCCGTCCGGCCCAGCGTGGGCAGGATCAGCGAGGTGCGGCCGTGCACCACGTGGGAACGGTTCGGCTTGGTGGACACGTGCACGGTCAGGCCGATGCGCTGCATCCCGGCTTCCAGGGTCTCCGTGTCGGAACAGGCCAGGGAGAAGTTGCCACCCATGGACACAAAGACGTCCACGTCGTCGCGTTCGAACGCCTCCATCGCCTCCACTGCGTCGTAGCCGTGGCCACGCGGTGACCGGATTTTGAACTCACGGTCCAGTGCTTCCAGGAGCCATTCCTTGGGTTTTTCCCAGATGCCCATGGTCCGGTCGCCCTGGACGTTGGAGTGCCCGCGGACCGGGCACGCGCCTGCGCCGGGCTTGCCGAAGTTGCCCTGCAGGAGCAGGACGTTGACCATTTCCTTGATGGTGTCCACCGAGTGCGGCTGCTGCGTGACGCCGAGGGCCCAGCAGAAGATGGTGGCCTTGGACCGGATCAGCATCCCGGCCACGTCCTCGATCTGCTTCCGGGCCAGGCCGGTGGCCTTCTCGGTTTCCGCCCAGTCCAGCTCGCGACGGGCCTCACGGTACGCGTCGAACCCGTCAGTCTGCGCGTCAACAAAGGAACGGTCGACGACGGAACCCGGGTTGCGTTCTTCCTCCGCCAGGAGCAGGTGGCCCAGAGCCTGGAACAGCGCCAGGTCCCCGCCCACCTTGATCTGCAGGTACTCGTCGGCCAGGGGTGTGCCGTGCCCCACCACGCCGGAGACGGTCTGGGGGTCCTTGAAGTTGAACAGGCCGGCCTCAGGCAGCGGGTTCACCGCCACCACCTTGCCGCCCTTGTCCTTGCACTCCTTCAGCGCCGAGAGCATCCGGGGGTGGTTGGTGCCCGGGTTCTGGCCGACCACGAAGATGAGCTCCGAGTCGTGGATGTCATCCAGCGACACGGTGCCCTTGCCGATTCCGATGGTCGGGTTCAGCGCGGAGCCCGAGGATTCATGGCACATGTTGGAGCAGTCGGGCAGGTTATTGGTGCCCAGGGCCCGCGCGAACAGCTGGTACATGAACGCCGTCTCGTTGGCCGTGCGCCCGGAGGTGTAGAAGACGCAGCGGTCCGGCGTGCTGGCCCGGATGTGCTCCCCGATGAGGTCGAAGGCGTCCGCCCAGGAGATCGGCGAGTAGTGGGTTTCACCTTCGCGGATCACCACCGGCTCGCTGAGCCTGCCCTGGTTGCCCAGCCAGTACTCCGTCTTCCCTCTCAGCTCGGCAATGGAGTGCTCGGCCCAGAATTCGGCACCCACTGTCCTGAGGGTGTTTTCCTCCGCCACGGCTTTGGCGCCGTTCTCGCAGAATTCGGCTGTCTTGCGCTTTTTGTCCGATTCCGGCCAGGCGCAGCCGGGGCAGTCAAAGCCGCCGCGCTGGTTCAGGCGGAGCATCGAATGCACGGTCCGCGACACCCCGGCCTGGGCCACGGCGCGTTCCAGCGCAACCATCACGGCCTTGACGCCGGCGGCTTCCTTCTTCGGTGCGTGGACTTCGAGCTTGTCCTCGTTGATGTCCTCGACCGGGGCGGGCTGCCTGCCGAACTTCAGGGGATTCATTGGTCGACCTTGGCCAGCGTCTCGCGCTCGGCCCCGATGGTGGTGTTGTCACCGTGGCCGGTGCGGACCACCGTGCCGGCAGGCAGCGGCAGCAGCCGTTCGCGGATGGAGGTGAGGATGGTGGGGTAGTCGCTGTAGGACCTGCCTGTGGCACCGGGACCGCCGTTGAACAGCGTGTCGCCGGTGAACACGGTGCTTTCGGACTCGATGTAAAAGCACGTGGAGCCCGGCGAGTGGCCCGGAGTGTGGAGGGCAAGCAGGGTGGCCCCGCCCACCCGGAACTCGTCGCCGTCCGCAAGTTCGCGGTCCGGTTTGAGGTCCGGGTAGACCTGCTCCCACAGCACCAGGTCGTCAGGGTGCAGGTAGATCGGCGCGTCCACGGCTTCAGCCACGGCCCGTGCCGCCCCGATGTGGTCGTTGTGGGCGTGCGTCAGCAGGATGGCCAGCACCCTACGGCCGCGGACCTGGTTGATGATCGCAGCGGCGTCGTGCGGGGAGTCGATGATCACGCATTCGTCCTCGTTCCCCACGATCCAGACGTTGTTGTCCACGTCCCAGGTCCCGCCGTCGAGCGAAAATGTCCCTGAGGTGACCAGGTTCTCGATGGTGACGCTCATACGGCCGCCGCTTCCGTGGCGGTGGCTGCGGTTTCCGCGGACGGAAGGATCTCCACCACGGAACGCAGCACCTTGCCTTCGTGCATCTTGGCGAAGGCCTCTTCCACCTGGTCGATGGTGATGCGCTCGGTGACGAAGGCGTCCAGGTCCAGGTTGCCCAGCTTGTAATGCTGGACCAGCATCGGGAAGTCACGGGACGGCAGGCAGTCGCCGTACCACGAGGACTTCAGGGATCCGCCGCGGCCAAAGACGTCCAGCAGCGGCAGCTCAAGCTTCATGTCCGGCGTCGGAACTCCCACCAGCACCACGCGGCCGGCGAGGTCGCGTGCGTAGAACGCCTGCTTGTACGTTTCGGGGCGGCCCACCGCTTCAATCACGACGTCGGCACCGTTGCCGCCGGTGAGTGCCCGGATGGCCTCGATGGGATCTTCCTTGCTTGAGTCCACGCCGTGGGTGGCGCCGAGGGACTTGGCCATTTCCACCTTGTTGGCGTCGATGTCCACCGCGATGATGGTGGTGGCGCCGGCCAGCTTGGCGCCTGCGATCGCGGCGATGCCCACGCCGCCGCAGCCGATCACGGCGACGGATTCGCCGCGCTTGACCTCACCGGTGTTGATGGCGGCGCCGATGCCTGCCATCACACCGCAGCCGAGGAGCCCGACGGCGGCCGGATCGGCGTCGTCGTCAACCTTGGTGCACTGCCCGGCGGCGACGAGCGTCTTCTCCGCGAACGCGCCGATGCCCAGCGCGGGTGACAGTTCCGTCCCGTCCTCAAGGGTCATTTTCTGCGTGGCGTTGTGCGTGTTGAAGCAGTACTGCGGCTGGCCCTTGGCGCAGGCGCGGCATTCGCCGCACACTGCCCGCCAGTTCAGGATGACCCTGTCGCCTGGGGCCACCTCGGTGACGTCCGGTCCGACGGCGCTGACCACGCCCGTGGCCTCGTGGCCCAGCAGGATGGGGAAATCGTCAGTGATTCCGCCCTGCTTGTAGTGCAGGTCCGTGTGGCAGACACCGCATGTGAGGATATCCACCAGCGCCTCGCCGGGTCCGGGATCCGGCACCAGGATGGTCTCCACCGAGACCGGCGCGTTCTTTTCCTTCGCGATGACGGCTTTTACTTTGTGAACCATGATTTCGTGTGTTCCTTTCCTGAGCCCGGGGGGACTCTTTGGCAACGGCACCCGTTGCCCAATCTAGCTCGTTCAGCAGGCCCAGCGGGGACATTGCCCTTCTGAATTGCGCATTACACAACACGATGCACATAGCGCCTACTTGAAAATATGGCAGTCGTCACACGGGGGCGTCAAGGGACGTCCGGATTGGGGCATCCCCCTGGCAATGATCGGCGGTTGGGCCTTCTTTCCGCAACCACGTCTCTTTCACCGCAACATACCCCAGGGCGCCTCCAGCGGTCCTTCACTGCCGAATCCCGGCAGAGATTCGGCCCAGGGTTCACAATTCAGAAACCTAAAGGTATTGACTGTGTCTCATGTCACGCCTAGTCTGATGCAACAGCGTTGCGCTGAATGCAACCCCAACACCTTGGTGGATACATGAGTAACGAAACTTCCGCTCCCGCTCTTGCGGGCCGCAGAACGTTGAGCGGCCAGAATTTCCAACCCGCTGACAACGGTGTCAGCAAGGAAACGCGCCGCAGAGTGATCGCGGCCAGCTTCATCGGCAACTTCGTCGAATGGTTCGATTACGCCGTCTACGGCTACCTGGCCGTGACGATCGCGACAGTCTTCTTCCCTGAATCAGATCCCCAGACCGGGCTCCTGCTGACATTCGCCCTGTTCGCCATTTCATTCCTGGTACGCCCGCTCGGCGGGTTCGTCTGGGGCCACATCGGTGACAGGGTGGGCCGGCGGACCGCCCTCTCCCTGTCCATCCTGATCATGTCCGGAGCGACATTCTGCATAGCCCTCATCCCGGGCTACGACACCATCGGCATCTGGGCTCCGGTCCTGCTGCTGATCATCAGGGTCGTACAGGGCTTCTCAGCCTCAGGGGAGTACGCCGGAGCATCGGCCTTCCTGGTCGAGTACGCCCCCGCTAACAAGCGCGGCCTCTACGCCGCCGTGGTTCCCGCGAGCACTGCAGCAGGCTTGCTCCTGGGTTCCCTGATCGCTGGCCTGCTGACAGTTGTGCTCACTTCCGACGCGATGCATAGCTGGGGGTGGCGCCTGCCGTTCCTGCTCGCCGCTCCGATGGGGCTGATCGGACGCTATATCCGTAACAAGCTCGAAGACACCCCGGTGTTCCGCGAGTTGGCAGCGGAGGACCACGCCGGCAAGGCACCCGTGTCCAGCCTGTTCCGGAACCACTGGCGCCAGCTGCTGCAGGCCGTCGGTGCCGTGCTGCTGAACGCCGTCGGGTTCTACGTCATCCTCAGCTACATGCCCACCTACCTGTCCTCGGAGCTGGGCCTCGGAGAGACCGAATCATTCCTGGCCACCACCATCGCGTTGCTGACATACATCGGTTTCATCTTCCTGACGGGGATGCTCTCGGACCGTTACGGACGCAAGAAGGTGCTCATCGCTGCATCCGTGAGCTTCATCCTGCTGACGGTGCCCGCGTTCGCACTGCTGGGAACCGGAAACTTCCTGGTGATTGTCCTGGTCCAGATCCTGCTGGGCGCCATGCTCACCCTCAACGACGGGACGCTCCCCAGCTTCCTGGCCGAAATGTTCCCCACGAGGGTCCGCTACAGCGGCTTCGCAGTCAGCTTCAACCTCTCCAACGCGCTCTTCGGCGGCACGGCCCCGTTCATGGCAACCCTCCTGATCGCCGCCACCGCCAGCGATCTGGCGCCGGCCTGGTACCTCGTCGCTGCCGCTGTCATCTCCCTGATCGCCGTCGCGCTCTCCAGGGAAACCTGCAAAGAACCGCTACGCCACGAATAACCAACTTCTTTCCATTTCTCCCCACCTCAAGTAACTGCACCACAGAAAGGCACCACCACAATGACCACCACAGCATCCGAGAACGCAACGTCCGTCGCCGAACTGGAGCGGCTCAAGGTCCTGAAAAACGGCGATAAGGTCAAGCTGACCTTCTCCGACACGGAATTCGAACGCCGTCTCGCCGGACTTCGCCGCATCATGGCAGAGAAGGACCTGGACGCCGTCGTCCTGACCAGCTACCACTCGATCAAGTACTACTCCGACTTCCTTTTCACCACCTTCGGCCGCTCCTACGCCATGGTGGTCACGAAGGATGACACCGTCACGGTCACCGCCAACATCGACGCCGGCATGCCCTGGCGCCGCAGCTACGGCGACAACATCGTGTACACGGACTGGCGCCGGGACAACTACATCTTCGCCATCCAGGAAGTCCTGCGCACCCGCGGCATCAACCCGCGCCGCCTCGGCGTCGAGGACGATTCGCTGCCGCTGGATAACCGCAACAAGATCCAGGCCGCCTTCCCGTCGGCAACCCTTGTGGACGTGGCCCAGGCTGCCATGCGCCAGCGGATGATCAAGTCCGCCGAGGAGATCGAGGTCATCAAGCACGGGGCACGCATCGGCGACCTCGGCGGCGAGGCCATCCGCAACGCCATCACCGCAGGCATCACCGAGTACGAGGTCGCCCTAATCGGCACCGAAGCCATGGTCCACGAGATCGCCCGGACCTTCCCGGATTCCGAGATCCGCGACACCTGGGTCTGGTTCCAGTCCGGCATCAACACCGACGGCGCGCACAACTGGGCCACCACCCGCAAGATCCAGGAACACGACATCCTGTCGCTGAACTGCTTCCCCATGACCTCCGGCTACTACACGGCACTGGAACGCACCCTGTTCTACGGCGAACCGGATGCCCGCTCGCTGGAACTGTGGAACATCAACGTGGAGGTCCACAAGCGCGGCCTTGAACTCATCAAGCCCGGCGCCGTCTGCAAGGACATCGCCGCCGAGCTCAACGAGATCTACGTCGGTTACGGACTGCTCGCCAACCGCACCTTCGGCTACGGCCACTCGTTCGGTGTCCTGAGCCACTACTACGGCCGCGAAGCCGGCCTTGAGCTCCGCGAGGACATCGACACGGTCCTGGAGCCGGGCATGGTGGTTTCCATGGAACCGATGATCACGGTCATGGACGGCCAGCCCGGTGCCGGCGGCTACCGCGAGCACGACATCCTGGTGGTCGGCGAGGACGGCGCGGAGAACATCACCAAGTTCCCGTTCGGTCCGGAATACAACATCATCGGGGCCTAACCAGCACCGGTTTTGCCATCGCCCGAAAGCGGCGCCACGTACACCGTGGCGCCGCTTTCCGGCTGACATACGGAATGATGGTGCACACCATGACCTCAGCAGAAGCTCCCGAAACCAGCAGCAACGGCGACACCAAGGGCACGTCCGTCATCGTCAACGCCATCGCCGTGCTGCGAAGCTTTACCGCTGACGAGCCGCTCCTGGGCGTCACAGAGATCGCCAACCGCGTGGGCCTGCACAAGAGCACCGTCTCCCGCATCCTGGCCACGTTCGAGCAGGAACACCTGGTGGAGCGGGACCCGGAAACCCGCAGGTTCCGCCTGGGCCTGGGTCTGATCGCCGTCGCCGGCCCCCTGCTGGCCGAACTCGAAGAGCGCCGCGTGGCCTACCCCGTCCTGCGTGAACTCACGGAGCAGACCGGCGAAACAAGCGCCCTCATGGTGTGGAACGGGTCCGAGTCGATGTGCGTGGAGCAGATCGCCAGCCATCACCAGATCAAGCACACCACCCCGCTGGGCGCGCGGTACAGGGATGCCCTCAGCGCCTCCGTGCAGGTCTTCCTCGCCGCCGAGCCTGCCGAGCGGGTGCGGGTACTGCTCCGCAGCGGCGAAATTGCCCATCCGGGCCTGGACGATGCCAGCCTTGAGGCCTACCTGATCCGCCTCGGTGATGTGGCCCGGCGCGGCTGGGCCACCAACTACGGGGAGTCGTCACTGGACGAAGTGGGCCTCGCAGCCCCCGTTTTCGACCACCGCGGCGACATCGTGGCGGCAGTTCTCATCCCGGCACCGCGCTTCCGGGTATCCCCGGACACGCTGCAACGCCTCGGGGAATCCTGCAAGGCAGCCGCAGACCGGGTCACTGCCCGCCTCGGCGGCGCGTCCCCGGCCTCCTCCCCCGCCCGCTAACCCCCAGACGCTCTCTCACTTCCCGCCGGTTTTCCTCAGACGCTCTCTCACTTCAAATCCGAGACGCCCTGAGGTGAGAGAGCGTCCCGCATCAAGCGGCGAAAGGTGAGAGAGCGTCAGGTGGGGATGATGCGGAACAGGAACCGGGTCCGGACCATCACCCAGAGCAGGGCCACGATCAAGGCGTAGGCGACGGTGTTGAGCCAGATGTTCCCCTGCTGCAGTGCCGGAATGTTCGCCACCACGGCGATCAGCACCACGTGCATGATGAAGACGTACAGCGTGGACTGTCCCAGCGGGATCAGCAGCCAGCCCACCGCGCGTTCAACAGGCTTCCAGTACGCGGTAAGGAGCGCGTAGGCCGTCACCAGCAGGGCGAGCACGTTCAGGAGGCGTCCGGGTTCCAGGTAGGTCCGCCCGAAGAACTGATCGTAAACGGCGCGGTAGGTCGCATCCGAGGTGAGCGCGAGCCGCACATCGAATTCGTTGGCAAGGTACGGGTTGGCCCAGGACATCAGGGCGAAGGCCACGGTGATGGCCGCACAGACCCCCACCACCCAGCGGTGCGCGGACAGCCAGGCCACAATGATCCGCCGGTAGTATCCGCCCACCAGGCCCAGCACGAACAGGACCTGCCACACCAGGAGCGGGAACGAATCCTCAAACTGCGAAGGCAGGATCCTGAAACGGAACACCGTGCCCGCAATGTACAGGGCCGTGGTGGCAGCCAGGACCCAGAGCACCTTGCCGCGCGCGAGTGCCAGCAGGATCAGCGGGCTGACCAGCAGCATGATCACATAGAGCCCCATCACGTTGAACTGCCACGGGCCGAACTGCAGGAGCAGCACCGCCGGGATGACTGCCCCGGGCACGGGGAACTGCAGCAGGCCCTGCATGCCGGTGTAGAGGTCGTAGCTCCGGCCTGCCCCCGACCTGCCGGCACCGCCTGTCCCCTGGTCCGTGAACGTGGTCAGCACCTCCGAGTTGAAGACCGGAAGGAGGCTGAGGAGGAACACCAGGACAACAACCACCAGCGCCGTGACGTACAGCTTGCCCGCGCGCCTGCCGGTTTTTTGCGTCACCTCGCCAATGTTGTTCTGGGCCTTGGGCCCGTAGACCATCCCCAACACCAGCCCGGACAGCAGCACAAACAGCTCGGCGCCGGACACGAACCCGACGGTTTCCTGGGTGAGCAGTTGAAAGAGGGACGTCATGCCCACGTGGTTCACCACCACGAACAGGATGGCCACGCCGCGCATCAGGTCCACCCTGGCATCGCGCGAGGACTTGTCCGAATACGTCCAGCCCTTGGCGGGGCGCAGGCGGACCGGCACCAGCCACAGCAGGACCGCCCCGGCCAGCAGGGCGGCCGCGGCGATCCCCGCCGGAACACCGGACAGCGTGTTGCCGGATGTTCCGCCCAGCCCCTGCACGGTGCTGGTGACCGGTCCGGTGACCAGCGTGGAATCCCTGACGGCGGCGCCGGCCGCAGCCGCCACGTCCGCATTCCCGGTGAGGCGCCAGTCAATGACGGTGTTGCCGGCGTCCCCCACGGCCGTTGTCTCGGCCCAGACGACGGCGGCGATCCGTTCCATCTTGCCCGGCGCGGCCGCGTCCAGCACTTGCTTCCACCAACCGGATTTGATCTCGGTTTCCGAAGGGCCGCCCGCCGACGGGCTGTAATACGCCGCCGTCTGAAGCAGCAGGGGCTTGTCCCGCTTAACCGCGTAGGACCCGTAAAAGTTGGAGTCACCGCCGTCGGACGCAGCGTCCGCACCGGAGGCGGCCCCCTGGGCCGTCCCGTCCAGCAGCGAGGCAAGCTCCCCGTCCCTTGGCAGCGTGTTCCGGGCGGCTCCCCCGCCGGTGTCGTCATGCAGTGCCGTCAGGCCCGTCCAGTCAACAACGTCGTCCCCCGGGTAGTACGGGGCGTAGGGCTCGTCCGAACCGTTCCACTCGCCGTCGGAATTCGTGTCCAGCGCCGCGAAACCGGCGGTCCCGGGAGCCGGGGCGTCGCGGTTTCTTGTGAACGGATAGTCCCGCGCCTGGAACGGCTGCCACACCATCACCGCGTTTGATTCCGCGTCAAACGCGTGGGCCACGGCACGGTACGCCGGAACATAGGCCCCGGGTTGCTGGCCCCAGGACACCCAGCTGGAGTTCATGTCCGGGGCGAAGCGGATCAGCAGCTTTCCGGGGAAGCCGTTCGCCAGTTCCTCGAGCTGACGGGCAAAATCAGCGGCGCCGGCGGCGTTGATGTCAGTGAGGGGGACTGCGGGATTCACGGTGATCAGGGCGTGCGCTCCCGAGGCGGCACTCTGGGTCAGGAACTCCCGCAGGTATCCCTTTTCGGCGCCTTGGATGGGAAAGGAGACGTCGTGGCCCAGGACCGCCGGAGAGGCCTGCAGCCGGTCGGCGAACCCGGCAGCATCGTCCTCGCCCCATTCCAGCACGCTTCCCAGGAGCGGCTTTCCGGGCGAGGCACCGAGGTCCTCGCCGCTGTTAATGTTCGACGCCGGGACGGCACCCTGCGCGGTCACCGCAGCCTGCGCGGCTCCGGCCGGCAGGAAAAGCAGCAGGGCGAGCAGCAGCAGCATCGCCCTGAGCGAGGCTTTAAGCGGATTCATCCGGCCCGCCTTCCGGGAAGAGGGCCGAAACCGTTGTTCCGCCGCCCGGGGTTTCGGTGAGCGAAAGTTCGCCGCCGTGCGACTGGACGATCCGCACGCAGGTGGCAAGGCCCAGGCCCGAGCCGGGAGCGTCGCCGGGACGGTGCAGCCGGACAAGGGGTTCAAGGACCCGTTCGCGGTCGGCGGCACCGATGCCTTTGCCGTTGTCCGCCACCCGGAGGGTGACACCGCGGTCGTCGGCCAGGGTATAGACCCTCACGTTGAGGTCCTGCCCCGGGCGGCGGTAGTTGAAGGCGTTGCCCAGCAGGTTCTGCAGGAGGGTCCGCAACTGCGCCGGATCGGCCGTCAGTTCCGCGTCCTCGCAGGTCAGGTCGGTGTTACCGCCGAACCCTTCGCCCAGGTCGCTGACCGCCGCTGACACCGCGGCTTGAAGGGACACCCGCCGCGGACGCAGCATGCCGCCCACCTGCGAGTAGCTGAGGACCTCGTTAAGCATGGAGAGCATCCGCCGCCCGCTGCCGCCGATGCGCTGAAGGTAGATTGCCGCCGGGCCGTCCGGACGGATGTCCTCGTCGTCCTCACTGAGTTCCACATAGCCAAGGATGGTGGTGAGCGGGATGCGCAGGTCATGGCTGACGCGGCCGGCGAACTCCGCGAGCTTGCGGTTGCTGCGCCCCAGTTCTTCCAGTGCTTGCTGGAGCTGCAGGGTGCGGTGCTGCAGTTCCAGCACTTCCACGACCTGCGCCGCCAGGACATCCAGCATGGCGATCTGTTCGGCGGAGATGGTGGCCGGCGTATCGGAGAAGACGCACAGGGATCCCAGCACGAAGCCGGAACTGGTCTGCAGCGGTGAAGAGGCGTAGAAGCGGACCCTGGCGATTTCTCCGGTCACAAACGGGTTGGCGGCAAATCGCGGGTCGGCGGACGCATCGGGCACCACGGTGGTCTGGCCCTGCTGGAATACCTTGGCGCACATCGAGTCCTCGCGTGCGCACAATCCGGGCTCCAGGCCCGCCGCCGCAAGCTGGACCTGCTGCTCGGTAGTGACGATGTTGACCGCGCTGAAAGGCACACCGCAGAGTTCGGCGGCCAGGTCCACTAGGAAGTTCAGTGCACGCGCTGCGCTGGCGTTCGTGCTGTCCCCTGACGAGGCCTCCGGATCTTGGGGCAGCAGTCCGTACTCGCCCAGCACGGAGCGCCGTTCACGGTCAGCGCTAACACGGCTGAGCCCATCTGCTTGAGCCACTGGAGTCCTTCCACCAATAAGGACAGCCGGCCACCGGCGAAGTCCCCCGCAGGAGTCTAGTCGAGCGGATCCCGTTCGTCCGTGGTGGGGTACTCTCTTGACACTGGCCGCCACTCTCGGGTTGACTATTACGCATGCTGAAATAACAGTTCCATGATGCGGAATGCAGTAGGGCATGCGGGCCGGAAAATGAGCCGTGGCGCCCGCTGCAGCGGGGCACACCCCCTTTTCCGCATAGCCGACGCCATGGATGCCAGCATTTGCACGAGGGATGAACAAGCATGCAGCTTGCCGTATTCAACGAGGCGGACCGCGCGGAAGTCACCGCGGCACTTCGCCCCTGCATCGACGTCCAGCGCTGGGTGGACCAGATCGCGGACGCACGCCCGTTTGCCACCAGCGAGGCCCTGCTGGACTTCGCCCGCACGGCCGCCGCGCCATTCACCCCGGACGAGGTGGAGTCGGCCATGGCCCACCACCCGCGGATCGGGGAACGGCCCACGGCTTCCACCACCGAGGCCTCCATGTCCCGCTCGGAACAGGCCGGCGTGGATCCCGCAGACCAGGACATCACCACTGCGCTGGCCGACGGCAACCGCGCCTACGAGGAAAAGTTCGGCAGGGTGTTCCTGATCCGCGCAGCGGGGCGGACCGCACCGGAAATCCTCGCGGCGCTGCACGAGCGCCTCAACCACACCGCCGAAGAAGAAGATGCCATGGTGGCCCAGCAGCTGCGCGAAATCGCCCTGCTCCGGCTCGAAGGAGTGATCAGCGAATGACCGTTTCACAGGTGACCACCCACATCCTGGACACCGGGGCCGGGCGCCCGGCTGCCGGCGTCGCCGTCGTGCTTTACGCGCGCGACGGCGGCGGCTGGAACCTCGTCGCTTCGGGCACCACCGACGCTGACGGCCGGGCGAAGAACCTTGGGCCGGAACTCCTCCCGGCCGGAACGTACCGGCTGAACTTTGCCACGGGCGCCTACTACGAGGGACTTGGCACGGCCACGTTCTTCCCGGAGGTGGACCTGGTGTTCACCGTGTCCGATGCCGGCGAGCATTACCACGTGCCACTCCTGCTGAGCCCCTTCGCGTATTCGACGTACCGCGGCAGCTGACGAGTTTTGTCCAGATACCGCGGCCAAACGCGCCTCCAAAGCCCATTATCTGGACAAAAACTCGGGAGGGCGGGGCGGCCAACGCATTCAACCCCGGGCAGTAGGCTAGATGGCATGGCTTCTGAAGACACCCCCGCTGAACGGCGTGAAATCACCGTGCGCCGTGCACCCAAATACGTGCCGTTCCTCATACTTGGAGGGCTCGTGGGCATCATCGTGGCGGCGGTCATTGCCTTTGCCCTGCCCGGGGACCCGAGCTACGATCCCAACTCCGTCTTCGGCTTCTTTATGGTCCTTTTCGGCGCCGGCGGCGTGATTCTGGGCGCCGTCGTGGCTCTCCTGCTGGACCGGCTCAGTGTCCGCCGGGCTGAACACGCCGTCGTCGAAGCTGTCCCGGAGGATGCGACGGGCACCGATGCGGATGACGCCGGCACTGACGGCCCGCCAGCCGCCCGTCAGTCATAAACGGGCGACCGGAAAAGTCCTACCCCATCACGTGAGATAATCGACCAGTGGCACGCGGCGATGGAAAACTTTCTCATGATCTTCTCCCTGGCGAAAAAGGCCCCCAGGACGCTTGCGGCGTCTTCGGGGTCTGGGCACCAGGTGAAGAAGTAGCAAAACTCACCTATTACGGGCTGTATGCATTGCAGCACCGCGGTCAGGAGTCGGCTGGCATAGCAACCAGCGACGGCAAGCGGATCAACGTCTATAAGGACATGGGCCTCGTATCCCAGGTCTTCGACGAGACCACGCTGAACACCCTGACCGGGCACCTGGCCGTCGGCCACTGCCGCTATTCCACTACCGGCGCCAGCCACTGGGCCAACGCCCAGCCCACGCTTGGCGCCACCGCCACGGGCACCGTGGCACTGGCCCACAACGGCAACCTCACCAACACTGCCGAGCTCAACGCCATGATCATCGACCGCAACGGCGGCCAGCTCAGCGGCGAAATGAAGCAGGGCAACACCTCGGACACCGCCCTGGTCACGGCACTGCTGGAGGGCGAAGAGGGCAAGTCCCTCGAACAGACCGCCATCGAGCTGCTGCCCAAGATCAAGGGCGGCTTCTGCTTCGTCTTCATGGACGAAGGCACCCTCTACGCTGCGCGCGACACCTACGGCATCCGCCCGCTGGTCCTCGGCCGGCTGGAGCGCGGCTGGGTGGTCGCCTCCGAGCAGTCGGCCCTGGCCACCGTGGGCGCCAGCTTCATCCGCGAAATCGAACCGGGCGAATTCATCGCCATTGACGAAGAAGGCGTGCGGTCCCAGCGCTTCGCGGAGCCGACGCCGGCGGGTTGCGTTTTCGAATACGTCTACCTCGCCCGTCCGGATGCCTCCATCGCCGGACGCTCCGTGTACGAGTCCCGCGTGGAGATGGGCCGCCAGCTGGCCCGGGAAAACACCCAGGAGGCGGACATCGTCATCCCGGTCCCCGAGTCCGGGACTCCCGCTGCCGTGGGCTACGCCGAAGAATCCGGCATCCCGTTCGCGCACGGCTTCGTCAAGAACTCCTACGTTGGCCGCACGTTCATCCAGCCTTCGCAGACCCTGCGCCAGCTGGGTATCCGGCTCAAGCTCAACGCCCTCGAGTCCGTGATCCGCGGCAAGCGCGTTGTGGTGGTGGACGACTCGATCGTCCGCGGCAACACCCAGCGCGCCATCGTGCGGATGCTCCGGGAAGCCGGCGCCGCCGCGGTGCACGTCAAGATCTCCTCCCCGCCCGTGCAGTGGCCCTGCTTCTACGGCATCGACTTCGCCTCGCGTGCCGAGCTGATCGCCAACGGCGCCACCATCGAGGAAATCTCGCAGGCCATCGGCGCCGATTCGCTGGCCTACATCTCCGAAGACGGCATGATCGGAGCCACCCAGCAGCCGCGCGAACGCCTGTGCACCGCCTGCTTCACCGGCAAGTACCCCATCGAGCTCCCGGGCTCGGACAAACTGGGCAAGAACCTGCTGGAGCGCACCGACCTGGGCGGCCTGCCCGCGTCCGGCACTGTTTCAGGCACTGTTTCAGGCACTGCTGCCGGCCCCGCTGCTTCGGCCGTTGCTGTTGATAGCGATGAAGACCCGGCCGAAAAGCCCGGCGCCACGGGCTGTGATCCGGGACCGGACGCCGAGTTCGAGAACCTGCTGACCGACGCCGACAAGCTGACCGCTGACAAGAAAGAGTCCGTATGACTTCCGCATCTTCCTCCACCGGTAACTCCTCAGATACAGCCCGGGGCATCACGTACGCCTCTGCCGGCGTTGACGTCGAAGCGGGAGACCGCGCCGTCGAACTCATGAAGGATGCCGTCAAGGCAACCCACAACTCCTCGGTGATCGGCGGAGTGGGCGGCTTTGCCGGCCTCTACGACGTCTCGAGGCTCCTCACCTTCAAACGGCCGCTGCTGGCCACGTCCACGGACGGCGTAGGTACCAAGGTGGCAATCGCCCAGGCCATGGACATCCACGACACCATCGGGTTCGACCTCGTGGGCATGGTGGTGGACGACATCGTGGTGGTGGGCGCCGAGCCGCTCTACATGACCGACTACATCGCCTGCGGCAAGGTTGTTCCCGAGCGCATCGCGGACATCGTCCGCGGCATCGCAGCAGCCTGCTCCGTGGCCGGCACCGCCCTGGTGGGCGGCGAAACCGCTGAGCACCCGGGCCTGCTGGGCGAGCACGAGTACGACGTCGCCGGTGCAGCCACCGGTGTTGTCGAGGCCGACGCCCTGCTGGGCCCGGACCGCGTCCGTGCGGGCGACGTCGTGATCGGCATGGCCTCCTCCGGCCTGCACTCCAACGGCTATTCGCTGGTCCGCCGCGTCATCAACCACGCCGGCTGGGCCCTGGACCGCCAGGTTTCCGAACTCGGACGCACGCTGGGCGAGGAACTGCTCGAACCCACCCGCGTCTACGCGGCCGACTGCCTGGACCTTGCCCGCACCTTCCCGGTGAACGGCGCTACGGGTGCCGGCGGACAGGTCCACGGCTTCAGCCACGTCACCGGCGGCGGCCTCGCCGCCAACCTGGCCCGGGTCCTCCCCCAAGGCCTCATCGCCACGGTGGACCGCGCCACCTGGGAGCTTCCCGCCATCTTCAAGCTGGTCTCGGAGCTCGGCAACGTCCCGCTGGCAGACCTCGAGCGCACGCTGAACCTGGGCGTGGGCATGGTGGCCATCGTCTCCCCGGAGGCCGCCGACGCCGCCGTGAACCGCCTCAACGACCGCGGCCTGCCGTCCTGGATCATGGGCACCGTCGAAGAGAACTCGGACTCGATCGTGAAGACCGGCCCGGACTACGTGCAGGGCGCCAAGGGTGTTGACGGCGGCGCAGTCCGACTGGTGAACGCCTACGCCTAAGCAACTCACGGGGTGCTCCGCAACCGCCGTTCAGAACGCAGAAACGGCGGTTGCGGGGCACTCGCTTGTTTAAGCTCCAGTTGGCTAAACCGCCAGAAGGCTGAATATTCCGCCCTGCGGGTCCTTCAGGGTGGCGATGGTGCCGGCCTCTTCAATGTCCTGAGGTTCAACCAGCACGGCGGCACCCGCCGCCTCTGCCGCCGCCACCGCCTCCGCAACGCTGGCGACGCCGAAATACACCTGCCAGCCTGCCTCAATGTTGGGCTGGTCCTCCTGCGCCGTTTCCGGAGCCGCAGCGATGCCGGCCAGTTCCGCTCCGTTCACCATCAGCGCGGTGTATGTTCCGCCGTCGTCCTGCGGGTATTCGGTGACCTCGTGCCCGAACAACTGCTGGAAAAACGCGACGGCGGCCTGCGGTTCGGGGGTCAAGAGTTCCGCCCAGGCAAGCGCCCCGGGTTCGTTGTACCTGGCGGTGCCGGTATGGGTTCCCGGCTGCCACACTCCCGTGGTGCCACCCCCTGGCGGTGCCACGAACACCATGACTCCGGTGTCCGCCACCTCCTCAGGGCCGAACTCCACGGTACCGCCGGCGTGCGGGGTTTCCTCGGCGATGGCCTTGGCATCGGCGGCGGCGAAGTAGATGTTCCATTGCGCTGCAGTCCCGGACGCTTCCTGGAGGGGGTTCTGGGGCGCAATGACGGTGACAAGGTCGTCATCCAGGAAAGCCTTCGAATAGCTCCGCCCGTCCGGCGTGGGCAGGTCTTCGTACCGCCACCCGAACACGGCAGCGTAAAAGGACTTGGCCGCTTCCACATCCCGGGCCTGCAGGTCCACCCAGCAGATCTCGCCGGCGTCGAAAGTGGTGCGCCCGGTCATGGTGCGTCCTGCTTGTGGGTCTCGATTGCTGGCATGGAAATATTCCCTTTCGACCGCTGGAGTTCGGAACCGCCACGATCAACCTAATACGGGGCTCAGGCGCTGACAACAAAGGGGCCCACCCAACCGGGCGTCGGACTTAAGCCAGAAAGGCCCGTCAGGGCGCACCGGAAACCAGCGCGCCCTGACGGGCCTGATATCTATGGTCAGCACCCGGGGTGCTGGAAAAGAAGAGCCGAAGGATCGTACGGATCACTGTGGTGAAGGGTACGACGGCGGCACGCCGCTGAGTGCCTTAAGGCAGGCTCAGCGGGCGACAACTAACCGATTCGACGGGTGTCAACCTCGTCGTCGTCTTCTTCCAAATCGTCCGCGTACTTATCCACATAAGCCGAATAATCCGGTTCAACCGGTTCACTCGAGAAACGGCTCGGTGCACGACCTTCAGCGCTCTTCAGCTCGCGCTGGAGGGCGGTGTAGTCAGTGTTCGGGGAATAGTACTTAATATCCCGAGCCTGCTTGGTAGCTTTTGCCTTTTGACGGCCGCGCCCCATGGCGTGACCCCCTTTTGTACTCGGACCGGAGGTGGTCACCATTGGCGTTAGTGAGGCCCCGGAATGTTTGGTCAATTTGTCGTACACCTAGATTACATGCTTTCAGCGGTATCTGCGCCCCGGATCGGGCCTCCGGAGGCCAGTGGCCACGTTTGCGCAGGTCCCGGCCTTCTCCGATCCGAAGTTTTTCTTCGGTAGAGTCGGGGAAGATGAATCCGGGAAGGGCAAATCCTCACGTGAATGACCAGAACGCAACGGGCACCAGTGCCGGGAACCAGAAGGCATCCCCGAACCCCGGAACCCCGCCGGTCGCGCCGCCTCCGCCTGCGCGGCCACCCACCAGCAGCCTTCCCGTCCAGCCGCCCGCTTCACCCGAACAACCGGCGCCGGCCGGGAAACCGGTGGCCACCGAGAGGCCACTGGCCGCCGCGGGCGGCAAGCCCGCCACCGACGCGGATGAGCGAAAGCAGACCTTGTCCAAGATCGCCTTCGTCGCGGGCGCCCTGGTGCTCCTGGGCCTGGTGATCTGGTGGCTGGCCACGCTGATAGCCAGCGGCAACGAACAAGCCGCCAAGCAACCGCCGGCCCCGACCGCGGCGGAGTCCGCGTCCGCGCCCGCGGCGCCGCAGGCAACCCGCAGCCAGCTTCCCGTGGATGGCGTGGGGGCGCTGGACTACCAGCTGGGCGACTGCTTCGAGAACTTCGATCCCGAAGCTACGGAGTCAAGGGTGGTGGCCTGCACCGCCGGCCACTCAGCGCAGCTGGTTGCCGTGCACCGGTACCCGGAATCGGATTCCTATCCGGGCATTAACGCGCTGCGCCAGAAGGGCCGCGAGATCTGCCAGGGCGCCGGACTGACCGACGCCGTGGCCAACTACGTCCTGATGCAGCGCAACGCCTACCCGAGCGACACCAGCTGGGCGCAGGGCGACCGGCGGGTGGACTGCTACGTCACTGCGGACAAGGGAAACATCATCATGGAATCGCTGATTCCCTAGGGGCTCCCTAACCCTTACGCCGCACCGACAGGCCGCTGCCGGCGAGGGCACCGCCGTCGAGCCCTTCCTGTCCGCCCAGGCTGGCAACGGTGAGTTCGTTGACGTCGGCTGCGGTGTCCACCAGCACGGTGTCGCCGTCGGCGATGTCGCCGGCCAGGATGGCCTTGGCCAGCCGGTCACCGATTTCGCGCTGCACCAGCCGGCGAAGCGGACGCGCACCGTAGGCGGGATCGAAGCCCGTCATGGCCAGCCACGCACGGGCACCTTCGGTGACTTCCAGGTCAAGGCGGCGGTCGTGCAGCCTCTTGCCCAGCTCGGAGACCTGCAGTTCCACAATCCGGGCCAGTTCCTCGACGTTCAGTGCATCGAACAGCACCACTTCGTCCAGCCGGTTCAGGAACTCCGGCTTGAAGGAAGCGTGCACGGTGGCCATCACGGCACTGCGCTTGGCGTTGGCATCCAGGGTCTGGTCCACCAGGAACTGGCTGCCCAGGTTGGAAGTCAGCACCAGGATCACGTTGCGGAAGTCCACGGTGCGGCCCTGGCCGTCGGTGAGGCGGCCGTCGTCAAGCACCTGCAGCAGGATGTCGAACACCTCGGGATGGGCCTTCTCCACTTCGTCCAGGAGCACCACGGAGTACGGACGACGGCGGACGGCTTCGGTCAGCTGGCCGCCTTCCTCGTAACCCACGTACCCCGGAGGCGCCCCGACCAGCCGGGCCACGGAGTGCTTCTCGCCGTACTCGGACATGTCGATCCGCACCATGGCGCGCTCGTCGTCGAACAGGAAGTCCGCTAGGGCCTTCGCCAACTCGGTCTTGCCCACGCCAGTGGGGCCCAGGAACAGGAACGAGCCCGTGGGCCGGTTCGGGTCGCTGATGCCGGCGCGGGCGCGGCGGACCGCGTCCGAGACGGCGGCAACGGCCTTCTTCTGGCCAATGAGCCGCTTGCCGAGTTCATCTTCCATGTGCAGCAGCTTCTGGCTCTCACCCTGCAGCATGCGCCCGGCCGGAATGCCGGTCCAGGCGGAAATCACCTCGGCAATGTCGCCGGCTGTGACTTCGTCGGCCACCATGAGTTCCTGCTTGGCTCCGCCGCCGGCCACCCGTGCAGCCTCAGCCTCGGCGGCAGCGGACAGCTCGCGTTCGAGTGCGGGAAGTTCGCCGTACAGGATGCGCGAAGCAGCGGCGAGATCGCCTTCACGCTGGTGCTTCTCCGCGGCCGAGCGCAGCTCGTCGATCCTGGCCTTGAGGTCACCGACGTGGTTGAGGCCGGCTTTCTCAGCTTCCCAGCGGGCATTCAGTGCCGACAACGCTTCCTTCTTGTCCGCCATGTCAGCCCGCAGCGCGGCCAGGCGTTCCACCGATGCGGCGTCCTTCTCGTTGGCGAGGGCCAGTTCCTCCATGGTCAGCCGGTCCACCTGGCGCCGCAGCTGGTCGATCTCCTCCGGCGCGGAATCGATCTCCATGCGAAGCCGGGACGCGGCCTCATCCACAAGGTCGATCGCCTTGTCCGGCAGCTGGCGGCCGGAGATGTAGCGGTTGGACAGCGTCGCCGCAGCCACCAGGGCGGAGTCGGCGATGGAGACCTTGTGATGGGCCTCGTAGCGTTCCTTCAGGCCGCGGAGGATGCCGATGGTGTCGTCCACGCTGGGCTCGCCCACGAACACCTGCTGGAAGCGGCGTTCCAGCGCCGGGTCCTTTTCGATGTTTTCGCGGTATTCATCCAGGGTGGTGGCGCCGATCAGCCGCAGCTCGCCGCGGGCCAGCATGGGCTTGAGCATGTTGCCGGCGTCCATCGAACTGTCGCCGGAGGCTCCTGCGCCCACCACCGTGTGGAGCTCGTCGATGAAGGTCACAATCTGCCCCTCGGAGCTCTTGATTTCCTCCAGGACGGCCTTCAGCCGCTCCTCGAACTCGCCGCGGTACTTGGCCCCGGCCACCATCGAGGCGAGGTCCAGGGCAATGAGGGTTTTGCCGCGCAGGCTCTCCGGCACGTCATTGGCGACGATCCGCTGGGCCAGTCCTTCGACGACGGCAGTCTTGCCGACGCCAGGCTCGCCGATGATCACGGGGTTGTTCTTGGTGCGGCGGCTCAGCACCTGGATGATGCGGCGGATCTCGGCATCGCGGCCGATCACAGGGTCCAGCTTGCCGGACCGGGCGATCGCGGTGAGGTCGGTGCCGAACTTCTCCAGGGCCTGGAAAGTGTTCTCGGGGTCCGCATTGGTGACCTTGCGGTCGCCGCGGACACCCGGCAGGGCGGCGAGCAGGGCCTCATGGGAGGCGCCGGCGTCGCGCATTAACTTGCCGACGGCGTCGCTGCCGGCCGAGATCCCGAGCAGCAGATGCTCTGTGGAGACGTACGTGTCCCCCAGCTTGTCCGCCTCGTTCTGGGCGTTTTTGATGGTTTGGAGGGCAGCGCGGGACAGCTGCGCCTGCTGTACGGAGGTGCCGGACGTCGCCGGGAGCGCCTTGATGGCGGTGCTTGCCTGGACGCTGACGGCGTCCGGATCGGCGCCGGTGGCGCGGAGGAGCGCGACGGCGACACCCTCCCGCTGGTCCATGAGCGCCTTGAGCAGGTGGGCAGGCTCCACCTGGGGATTTCCTGCCGTGGAGGCGTTCATGGCTGCTGCCGAAAGAGCCTCCTGGCTCTTGGTGGTGAACTTGGCGTCCAAAGAGAGCTCCTTTCGGGGATAGATCAACTCTAAAGTTGAGTGTACATGACTCAACTTTGAAGACATGGCACTAAGGTCCATGTTTGCCCACGGCGAAATGGCTGTCTAGGGGCGATTGGCCCACCGCGCGGACAAGGAGGCGGGCTGGACGCTCGACGTCGACAGCGCCCCTCTGGCAGGGAGGCCGGGCATGCAGGAGGGCGGTTCCCCCAAGGAACCGCCCTCCTGCTGGCGCGGGCAGCCTGCGCATCGCACTGGCGCATGCCTCCGCGTAGAGACTTCTTTGGTGGACCGCCGCCCGCCGCAAGGAGGGCGCGCGGTCCGGTGAAAACACTACAACGCTTGTGGGGTCTTGTCACGAATATGACAAAACCAGTCATGCCTGCGGTGGGTATTCTGGGAGCCATGGACCAGGCCCAGGATGGCGGAAAACGCACAACGCAGCACATCTTCATCGACAAGGAGAGCCCGGCCGTCTGGCGCGCGCTGAACGGGCTCGGCCTGAAGGCCCGGGAAGCCGCCGACGAAGCCGGCATCAGCAAAGCGTTGACCGAACTGCTCAACGTCCGCATCTCGCAGATCAACGGCTGCGCCTACTGCCTCAACATGCACGTTGCCGACGCCCTCAAGAAGGGCGAAACCACTCAGCGGCTCGCCGTGCTGTCCGCGTGGCGGGACACCGCTTTGTTCACCGGGAAGGAGCGCGCGGCACTGGCACTGGCGGAGTCCATCACCACCCTGCCCGACGCCCACACCCGTGAACGGGAGGATGCCTACGCCCGTCAGCACTTGAATACGGCCGAATACTCGGCGGTGAGCTGGCTGGTGATCACCATGAACGCGTTCAACCGCGTGTCCATCACCAGCCAGCATCCCGTCCGGCGGGAAGCCGGGGAGCAGGCCACGTCGCAGGAGAAAAAGGTGCAGGAGTAGCGCCGTCCGCGGAAGCTTGAAGGAGTTTCCTAGGACGGATAGACGGCCACTGCCGCCGCTTTGATCACGAAGTAGACGGTCATTCCCGGGGCGAGTCCCAGATCCGCCGACGCTGCCGGAGTGATGTCGGCGGACATCCCGCCGGCCCGGACCCGGATCTGGTCACCGTGCTGTTCCAGGTCGGTCACGGTAACGGGGAACGAGTTCCGCGGACTGCCGTGCGCGTCCGTCAGGAAGACGGAGACGGCCGACGGCGGGAAGACCGCCACGCCGGACTGCCCCGGGCCGGCCGCGACGACGTCCTCATCCAGGTGCCCGGCCACCTCCCGGCCCTCTTCGGTACGGACACCGGTGGCCGTAAGCGTTCCAGGAATGAGGTTGAGCCCGGCCAGCCCGGCGGCGAACCGGCTCCGCGGCCGCTCCAGGACCTGCCGGGTGGGTCCCTCTTCGGTGATCCTGCCGTCTTCCAGGATGATCACCCGGTCGGCCAGCATCAGGGCGTCAAGGACGTCGTGGGTGATGATGATGGCGCGGCGCCCGGCCAGGACCTTCTTGAGGAGCCTGCGGAGCAGCGGCGCGGCGTGGATGTCCAGAGCCGCCATGGGTTCGTCCAGCAGCAGCACCTCGGGGTTGGCCGCAAGCGCCCGGGCCACCGCCACCCGCTGGGCCTGGCCGCCCGAGAGCTCCGCGGGCCGCCGGGCTTCCAGGTCCCCGGCATCCACCGCGGCCAGCCAGGTTCGGGCCGATTCCCTGGCCGTTTTCCGCGCGATCCCGGCGCTGCGAGGCCCAAAGGCCACGTTTTCCAGCGCACTGAGGTGCGGGAAAAGCAGCGGCTCCTGCGCAAGGAGGGCCGTGCCGCGGTGGTGCGGGGCAGTCCAGGTGCCGGCACCGGCGTCGAGGTCGAACAGCACTTTTCCATCGATTTCGGCGCGGCCGGAATCGGGCCGCAGGAGTCCGGCAATAACGTTGAGAAGGGTCGATTTCCCGGCCCCATTCGGGCCAAGCACCGCCACGGTTTCGCCGGGCGCGAGGCTCAGCCCGGCGTCGAACCCGCGGGCACCCACGGTTGCCTGCAGGTGGAATGTCATTGGGGACCCTCCAGCCGTCCGGCGCCAGCGCCGCCCGCCGGGGCACTGCGCCGGCCCGGCGTGCCCGGCCGCCGGTAGGTCAGCCCTACCACCGTCACAGCCACCGCCACGAGGACCAGGGAAAGCGCGACGGCGGCATCGGCGTCGGTCTCCCGCTGCAGGTAGATTTCCAGCGGGAGGGTCCGGGTCACCCCCTGCAGGCTCCCCGCGAAGGTGAGCGTTGCACCAAATTCACCGAGGCTCCGGGCGAAGGACAGCACGGCACCGGACGCCAGGCCGGGCAGCACCAGCGGTACGGTGACGCGCCGCAGCACAGTGGTGGGGCGGGCACCGAGGGTGGCCGCCACGGCCTCGTACCGTCCGCCGGCGGTGCGCAGCGCTCCTTCCAGGCTCACCACCAGGAACGGCAGTGCCACGAAGGTCTGCGCCAGCACCACCGCCGTCGTCGAAAAGGCAATCTGGATCCCGGCGGCCTCAAGGCTCCGGCCGAGGAGGCCCTGGCGCCCGAAGGTGTACAGGAGGGCGATGCCGCCCACCACCGGGGGCAGGACCAATGGCAGCAATACGAAGGCACGCAGCAGCCGCTGGCCGGGGAAGCTTGAACGCGCCAGTACCAGGGCTAGCGGCACACCGAAAATGATACAAAGGGCGGTGCTCGCCGCAGAGGTCCGCAGGCTGAGCCCGAGGGCCGTCAGGGAGGATTCGGACGTCACCAGCGGGATGAACTGCGGCCAGTTGACCCGTGCCGCCATCGCTGCCAGCGGCAGGAGCACCAAAAGCCCGCCCGCGGCGGCGATGGCGTAGATCCAGGGCGGGATGCCGTGGTAGCCGCCTCCCGTGGTCCGGTCCATGGTCAGGGAGCCCCGAAGCCGGCGTCAGCGAGGGTCTTCCGGCCGTCGGGCCCCTTCACCATCGCAACAAAGGCTGCGGCGAGTTCCTTGTTCCTGCTCGAGCCAACAGTGGCGATGGGGTAGGTGTTGACGGCCATGCCGGCTTCCGGGAACGGTATTCCCTTCGCCTTGCCACCGGCACCCTTGACGTCGGTGACGTACACCAGGCCGGCGTCGGCCTCACCCGAGGTCACTTTGCCCAGGACGTCGGTCACGGATGACTCCTCGCTGACCGGGGAAAGCGCGACGCCGGAAGTCTTTTCCACGGTATCCGTCGCGGCTCCGCAGGGAACCTGGCTGGCGCACACAACAACCTTGATGCCGGGCCTGGCGAGGTCCGCAAAGGAACCGATGGACGCCGGGTTGGATGGCGGGACCGCGATCTGCAGGACGTTGGTGGCGAAGTCCGTGGCTGTGCCGTCAAGGAGTCCGGCATCGGCGAGCTTGGCCATGTTCTTGGTGTCCGCCGATGCAAACACGTCAGCGGGCGCTCCCTGGCTGATCTGCGTGGCCAGGTCCGAGGAACCGGCGAAGCTGAGGGTCACCTTGGCGCCGGGGTTCTTCGCTTCAAACTCGTCCGCGAGGGTGCTGAACGTGGCTTTGAGTGAGGCCGCGGCAAAAACCGTGACCGTCCCGGAGAGTTGGCCGGCGGTGTCCGAAGACGTGCCCCCGTCAGCGACGGTTGAGGACGACGGGGAAGGGGCGCAGGCGGCCAGACCGGCCGTGACCGCGGCTGCTGCCAGCAGTACTGCAATCCGTGGTTTCCTGGCGATCACACGGTCCCCTTTCCCTGCGGCGTTTCAATAATCACGGTGGTGGCCTTAACCACTGCCGTGGCCACGGAACCCAGCTCCAGGCCGAGATCCCGCACGGCCTCGCTGCTCATCAGTGACACCACTCGGAACGGCCCGCACTGCAGTTCAACCTGGGCCATGACCTTGTCCGCAGTGATTCCCGTGACCAGGCCGACGAAGCGGTTGCGGGCGGAACTGCCCACCCGGGTGGGGTCCTCCGGAAGCTGCGCCTGCTCGCGGGCCAGGGTGGCCAGCTCGAAACCATCCACGGCCAGCCGGCCGGAATCGTCCTTCACCGGGGTGAGGTTTCCGTTTTCGGTCCAGCGGCGGACGGTATCGTCGCTGACCCCGAGGAACCGGGCTGCTTCGGCAATGCGAATGGTGGGCACTTGTCCAGCCTAGTACCTCATATGCGGATTCGGAAGAACGTTTCTTCCGCATATCCGGCAGAGTTCCCCGTCTGCGCTTGAGGTGACGCACACCTGCCATAGCCCGCCGTTCGCCGCGGCAGTACGATTCTTGGTGGGGGCGGAGCCGCCAGCGCTGAGGAGCGTTGCAATGAAATGGATCAGGCCTGACAGTCCGGATTACGACGAGTCCCGGAAGCTTTTCAACGCAATGATCGACCGGCGCCCGGCGGTCATAGCCCAGTGCAGCACCCCTGCGGAAGTCGCCCAGGCCCTGCAGCATGCACGCGATAACGAACTGGCCGTGGCTGTTCGTGCCGGCGGGCATTCGGTGGCAGGAATGTCCATGAACGACGGCGGCCTGGTGGTGGATGTCCGCCCCATGAAGTCCGTCCGCGTGGATCCCGAGAACCGCACCGTCACTGCCGGAGCCGGGCTCACGTGCGGGGAGTTTGACCGTGCCACGCAGGAGCACGGCCTCGCCCTGACCGGCGGCCGGGTGTCCACCACCGGGCTGGCCGGCTTTACGCTGGGCGGCGGCTCCGGCTGGCTGGAACGGGCTTTCGGCTTTGCCTGCGACCATCTGATCTCGGTGGACCTGGTCACTGCCGACGGCGAGCAGGTGACGGCAAGTGCCCAGGAGAATCCCGAGCTGTTCTGGGCCCTGCACGGCGGGGGCGGAAACTTCGGCGTGGCCACGTCTTTTACATTCGCGCTCCATGAGCTGGGCCCAAAAGTCCACGCCGGCTTAATGCTCTGGCCAGGGGAGGCAGCCACCGACATCAGCCGCGGATTCCGGGAGCTCGCCCTCGCAGCCCCCGACGAGGAATGCGCAACGCTGCTTTATTTCACTGCTCCGCCCGAGCCGTTCATGCCCCCGGAGCTGGTGGGCAAGATGGCCGTCGGGGTGGTGTACATCTACGCCGGCGATGCAGGGGAAGGTGCGGAGCGGGCCAAACCGTACCGGGCCCTCCGGCCGGCGGTGGACCTGGTGGAGGATACGAACTACGCCGACTTCCAGTGTTCGCTGGATGATCCTCCGGGCCTGTACAACTACTGGAGCGCCGATTACCACAACGAACTTTCCGATGACGCGCTGGACATCATCATCGACTCTGCACGGAACCTGCCGGGTCAGCACTCCCAGCAGCTGATTGCACGCTGGGGCGGCGCGGTGGGCGGACCGGCCGCTGCCCTGACTCCCCTGCAGAACCGGAATGCCAGCTGGGTCAGCCACCCGTTCGGCCTGGGCGAAACACCGGAGGAGGGTCAGGAAGCCAAGCAGTGGGTGAAGCATTTCCGGCACGACATCGCGCCGTACGCCACAGGCGGCGTGTGGCTGAACTTCATCGGCGACGAAGGCCAGGCCCGGGTGCGCGCAGCCTTCGGGAACGAGAACTTTGTCCGGCTGTCCCAGGTGAAACGCGAATACGATCCGGACAACGTGTTCCGCGGCAACCAGAACATTCCGCCCGCCCCCGCTTAGGCGTGCCGATCACAGGCGACGGTGACATCCGACGCCCGGTATTCAGGTGTTGAAGTAGTGGTTTCGTCGCGGTTTTCGGCGTGGGTCGATATGTGGTGGCGGGATGAACCACGGGACGCCCGTTTTGACCTGGATGTGCCATTGCTCCTTGTGGATCAGGTGGTGGTGATGGCTGCACAAAAGGGTGCCGTTGTCCGTGCTGGTGGTTCCGCCGTGTGACCAGTAGCTGATGTGGTGGGCTTCGCACCACGGGGCCGGGATGGTGCAGTCCGGGAACGCGCAGCCCTGGTCTCTGGCGGTGATGGCTTTGCGGATGTGGGGCGGGAAGATCCTGGTGGTGCGGCCGACGTCGAGGACGCGGCCTTCGCTGCCGAGCAGGACGGGGATGATGTCCGCGTCGCAGGCGATTTTCCGGACCGTTGAGGCGGTGACGGGGCCGGTGAAGGTGAACGAACCGGTGCCCGTTCCGGTGCCGGGGATCGGCCTGGAACCGGGGGTGCCGTCGGTTGTGGTCCCGGACTGATCCAGGCGGTCCAGGCGTTCCAGGAGGTCGCGGTAGTCGATGGTGACCATGACCTGGGGACGCAGCCCGCCCGCAGCGGGAAGGCCGCCAGTGGTCAGGCCCGCTTTGACCGCGCCGACGAGGCCGTCGAGGAGCCGCTGCTGGCGGGTCCGCAGGTCCAGGGCATCGGCTGCAGCGGTGTCCGCGTCGCCGCTGCGGGTGCGGGGGTTGGTGGCGATGTTCATCGCGGTCAGGAGGGGCTCGTACTGGTCCGGGGTCGCGAAGATTTCCACGTGGTGCAGCCCGCGGCGGGGCTGACGGAGGAAGACGCCCTGGCGGCGGCGGAGTTCTTCCTCGGACGGTTCGGAGCCGTCCTGGTCGAGCCCGTCGATCCAGCGGCGGGCGACCCGAGCCAGGAAATCGGTGTCGTGTTCCGCCGCGGCGCGGGTCAGGTGGTGTTCCATCCGGGCCACGGCGTCTTCGGGGGCATGATGGCCGACCCGTTCCAGCGCGAGGGTGATGATCGTCGCGGACCGGGAAGCGACTGTCCCGGCGGACACGGCGGCCGCGAGTTCGGCCCGCTCCGGCGGCTCAGTATGCCCGGTGATCCCGGTCCGGGGCAACACCGACTCGGCCAAGCTGATCCGGCGGCGGGCCTCGGCGACGCTGATCCGCAACCGACCCCGCAGGAACTCCGCGGCGTTCCGGCACCCGTCATCAGCAGGGTCCGGTTCGGCGGGGGCAGGCGCGAAAGCCCGAACCGGGCCGGCCGCGGCAGCTGCTGCGGAGATGTCGCCGTCACAGCCGGCCACCGTTCCGCCGCCCACTCTGCTGTCCGTTTGGCTGGTCCCCCATCCAATGGGTCCCTGCACGGCGGTTTCGCTGCCCCATCCGGTGGTCCAGCCGACCGCCGCACCGGAACTCGCGGACCCCTGGGCGTTGCGCCGGGTCCGGTCCACGGCTCCGGCTGCGACCACCTGAAGGTATTCAAGGGTCCGGGAGATCTCCTCGACGCCGGCGGCAAAGTCAGCAGCCTCGCGAACGCCGAAGCCAGCAGTGTCTCCCACCGCCGCCGAACCCATAGCCTTCAACAGCCGAAGGCTCCGGGCCAGATCACTGAAGACATCGTCGTCGGACGCCAAAGCCTCCGGGTTCTGCTGTCCCGCCGCGACGCTCCGCAGGCTGTGCGCCGCAATGGGGCGAACCCCAGCAGCAGTGTCAGTTACAGCGGGCAGTTTGGCCCACCGCAACGCCCCTCCTGTTACTTCGCGTTCCCCAACGGCCTCCATGGGATAACTCTGCCAAAGGGCACCGACAATCTAACCTCCGCAGAAGCCTGTCCAGAAGCAACTCAGATCATGACTGCAATGTCTTCGACTGCCTCTGACAATGCCGCCATGGATACCGGGCCGCCATGACCCTCGTTTTCGATGACTACAAGCCGGCTCGACTGCCATCGCCGATGCAAGTGCCACGCGGTGGCAGCAGGACCACTGATGTCTCGCCGCCCGTGGATGAGGTATCCCGGGATGCCGTTGAGCTCGTGAATCCGGGGGATGATTTCCTGTCCGTTTGTCAGGAATCCGTCGTGGGCCCAGTAGTGCGTCACGAGAAGGGCGAACGTCATGCGCTCATTCTCATCGTCAAACGGCGCGCCAGGAACCCAGTTGGGGTCCAGGGATACATGCGTGGACTCCCAGCGGTCCCAGGCCAGGGCGGCCCGTCGGGCGTCATCGCGGTCTTCCCCGGCGAGCCGGCGGGCGTAGGCCTCCACAAGGCGTTCGCCCGGGTTGGCGCGGGATGCTTCGGAGAACTCATCCCATGCTTCGGGGAAGATGCGTCCGACGTCCTCAGTGATCCATTGAATCTCGCTCCGGCTGGTCGTCGTCACTGCCACCAGAGCGATTCCGAGCACCCGGCCGGGATGTTTGAGGGCATAGGCGAGGGCAAGCGTGCTGCCCCAGGAAACTCCGGTGACGATCCACTTTTCGATACCCAGGTGCTTCCGCACCGCCTCAATGTCCTCGATGAGGGCCTGCGTGGTGTTCCCGGACAGGTGGTCAAGGTCGTCCTGGACAGCCGGAGTGCTCTTGCCACACCCGCGTTGATCCAGCCCGATGATCCTGAAGCGGCTGGGGTTGTGCCGTTTACGGTATCCGCCCTTGCCAAGGGAACCGCCGGGGCCACCGTGAAGGTACAGGACGGGAATGCCGGCAGGTTCGCCGGTCGATTCCCAGTAGATCCTGGCATGGGGCACATTCACCCAGCCGCTGATTGTCTCCGTTTGCTCGCCCGTCACCCGCCCACAATATGCCTGCTCCAGCCGGCCCGGCGTCCTGGCGCCGCCGCGACCCGGCACCGCAGCACTAGAATTTCCCCCATGGCCGTTTACTTGGATCCGCCGCTCTGGCCTGCCCACGGAACCCACTTCTCGCATCTGATCTCGGACACGTCCCTCGACGAGCTGCACCGTTTCGCAGAGGCCGCCGGCATTCCTGAGCGGGCGTTCGACGGCGACCATTACGACGTTTCCGAAGCCAGATACGGTGCCCTGGTGGAGGCCGGCGCCATTCCCGTGGAAGCACGGGTCCTGGTTCGCAAACTGATTGCCTGCGGACTCCGCATCCCTGCCCGCGAGCGCGGCAAGGCCCTCAAGCTGCCGCTGCTCAACCGCTGGAACGCCGTCCTGCCCGGCCACGACGCCCTCTTCCTGGACCTTCTGGACCGCTGGGGTGAGGAGCACCGGAAATACCACGGCCGCACCCACCTGCTGTCCGTCCTCGAAGCCCTGGACCTGCTCACCGAGCCGGCCGACCCGCCCCGCACCGTAGTCCTCGCCGCCTGGTTCCATGACGCCGTGTACCGCGGGATCGCGGGCCAGGACGAGGAGGAATCGGCAAGGCTGGCCGAAGACAGGCTCCTGCACGCCGGGCTCTCCGAAGAGGAAGCGTACGAGGTGGGGCGGCTGGTCCGGCTCACTGCCGACCACCGCCCCGATGCCGGGGACGACGACGGCGCCCTCCTCTGCGACGCGGACCTGTCTGTTCTCGGCGGCGAACCGAAGGCCTATGGCCGCTACCTCAGCGCCGTCCGGGAAGACTTCGCGCACATCGGCGACGCCGACTTCGCGGCCGGACGCGCCGCCGTCGTCCGTCATTTACTGGAACTGGACCCGCTGTTCAACACGCCCCGAGGCCGTGAGCTCTGGCTGGATTCCGCCAGGCGCAACCTGGCGGGCGAGCTCGCGTGAGCGAGCTTCAGGCGGCGCACCGGCAGTTGCCGTTTACGGTCCGGTTTGAATGGGGGCACGACGGCGCCATGGCAGTTGCGCCCGGGGCCGAACTGGCCGTGGTGGTGGACGTGCTGTGTTTCACCACGTGCGTGAGCGTCGCCATGGACCGCGGCGCCGAGGTGTTTCCCTACGCGTGGAAAGACAGCAGGGCAGCTGACTTTGCCGCCAGGAAGCACGCGGTGCTCGCCGGCCGGCGCGGCGGCAACGATGTGAGCCTCTCCCCCGCCAGCCTGCGCTCCGCACCATCCGTGGACCGGCTGGTTCTGCCCTCCCCCAACGGCTCGGCCCTTGCCCACGCCCTGGCGGGAATGGTGCCGCGCGTCGCCGCGGTGTGCCTCCGCAATGCCCGGGCAACGGCCGAGTGGACCGCGCGGAACCTCCCGCCTGCCGCGGTGGTCGCCGTCATCGCCGCCGGCGAAAAATGGCCCGACGGCGGACTCCGGCCCGCGCTCGAGGACCAGCTGGGGGCGGGTGCTTTCCTGGCCGCGCTGCCCGAGCACCGCCGGGCCGGTTTCTCCCCCGAGGCACGGTGGGCAATGGACGCCTTCACCGCTGCCGAACCGCGGCTCGGTGACGCGCTGCTGGAATGCTCCAGCGGGCGGGAGCTCGTCTTCGGCGGTTACCAGGAAGACGTGGAGATCGCCGCGGAACTCAACGGGAGCGCCGCCGTCGCACTTCTCGACGACGGCGCGTTCCGCCCGGCGTAGCAGCGAGTCTTGCGGCGGGCGGCTGGCTAGCGGTAGCTGGTGACGAACGGCCGGTCAGTGGGCACAATCTGCTTGCCCAGCGGCATCAGCGAGACGGGGATGAGCTTTAGGTTGGCGATGGCCAGCGGAATCCCGATGATGGTGATGGCCATTGCGAATGCCGTCACCACATGGCCGATAGCTATCCAGATGCCGGCGACCAGCAGCCAGATCACGTTTCCGAGGAGCGAAAACACCCCGTTGCCGCCCGGCTTGTCCACCACCATGCGGCCGAAGGGCCACAGCGTGTAGGACGCGATCCTGAAGGAGGCGATGCCCCAGGGAATAGTCACGATGAGCAGGCAGCAGATGATGCCCGCAAAGAAGTACCCCAGCGCCAGCCAGAGCCCGCCGCAAACCAGCCAAATGATGTTGAGCAATGTCTTCATACGGCCATTCTCCCCCGAGCGCGAGTCATCGGCGTCGGGGATTGCCCTGACCGGGCCCTGAATTCCGGGCCCGCCGCGTCAGCCGATGATCGGCCGCTCTTCAGGCAAATGGTAAAGCCGCGGATGAGCGGACAGTGCCAAAGCCGAGGCCACGGTGATGGTGCCGATGCGGCCGACGAACATCAGTGCCATCAGCACCCATTGTGCACTGGCCGGCAGGTGGTAAGTGATGCCCGTGCTCACCCCCACCGTGGCGAAGGCGGAGACGGATTCGAAGAGCACCTTTTCGAGGCTGTAGTCGGTGAGCATCAGGAGCAGGAGCGTTCCGGCGATGACGGCGGCGACGCCCAGCAACGCAACGGAAAGCGCCTGGCGCTGCGCCGAGGAGCTGATGGACCGGTGCGCAATGGTGACCTGCTCACGGCCGCGGACCTCGTTCCAGATGGCGAATCCCAGGATCAGGAATGTGGTGATTTTGATGCCGCCCGCGGTCCCGGCACTGCCGCCGCCGATGAACATGAGGATGTTGGTGACCATCAGGGTTTCCGGCGTGGCGGTACCGTAGTCGATGCTGTTGAAGCCCGCGGTCCGGGGAAACACGCTGCCGGCCAGTGCACCGAGGAACTTGCCGCCGGGGCTGAGTGGTCCCAGGGTTTCGGGCCGGTTCCATTCGAAGGCGGCGAAGAGCACGAAGCCGGCTGCCAGCAGCATGAGGGTGCCATAGACGGTCAGTCGGACGTGCACTGTCCAGAGCTTGATCCGGAACCCGTCCCGCATCAGTGCAATGATCACGGGAAACCCCAGCCCACCGGCCACCACTGCTGCGCAGATGGGGACGATGATCCAGGGGTCTTCAGCCAGCCCGACGAGGTTGTCGCTGTACAGCGAGAAGCCTGCGTTGTTGAAGGCGGACACTGCGTGGAAGATGCCGTGCCAGAGTGCCGTCGCCGGGTTGGCGTCATAGCCGATCCAGAACCGGAGCGTCAGTATTGCGGCTGTGCCGGCCTCGATGGTTGCCATGATTTTGGCGACGCGCACCAGTACGGAACGGACATCGCCGAAATTCAGCGTGTGGGTTTCGGACTGGGCAACGAGCTGTCCGCGGAGGCCCAAGTTCTTGCGGACCAGCAAGGCGAGCAGGGTTGCCAGCGTCATGATGCCGAAGCCGCCTACCTGGATCAGCCCGAGGATCACGGCCTGGCCGAAGGGCGTCCAAAACGTGGCGGTGTCCACGGTGATCAGTCCGGTCACGCAGACGGCCGAGACCGATGTGAACAAGGCCGGCATGACCGTGTCAGACTCCGTGGGGTAATGCGAGGCGGGAAGCAGGAGCAGGCCGGCTCCCAGCAGAATCACGGCAAGGAACGCCACCGGCACCGACCGGACCGGGTGCAGCAGCAGGCGCCTGATCCGGCCGTCCTGCGCGCGGAGCTTCTCGGGCCGGAGCTTCCCGGGCCGGTAGTCCCCGGGCAGGTGGTTCGCGGCGAGGTCCTTTGGACCGGGCTTCCCGGGTACTTTGGCCCGCCCCCTCAGCGGTACCGCCATTGGAAATCCTCTCATCGGCGGGCAGGCCAGTGGCTTCAGGCATCGCGCCAACAGACCGTGCCCATAGTTCGACGCTTCACGGAGACTAGCACCGCGCGATTCCGGCAGAACCCGGTCTTTACGAAATCCTTACGCGGCCTTTTTCGCAGCTTCACTGCGGTTTCACAGCTTCACTCCGGCATAGGAGCAAAACGGTTGGCAGTGCACCGTCGAAGGGCTAACGTCACAGCAAAGGGCAGTGCCGGGAAGGAGGCGCAGCGTGACCATTGTTGACAATGCCGTCTACGTGAATGGACTCCGGACCTCGGACCCGGAGGGGCTCGAGGAGACGTACTTCCTGCTGCGGCAGCGTGAAGGGATGGCCTGGATCGGGTTGTACCGGCCTGACTCGCAAGAATTGCGATCCGTGGCAGACGAGTTCGATCTTAGCCATCTGGCCGTGGAGGACGCCCTGACCGGGCACCAGCGCGCCAAGCTTGAGCATTACGGCGAAACCCTGTTCCTTGTGCTGCGCCCGGCGCGCTATCTCGACGACGTCGAAAAGGTCGAGTTCGGCGAGATCCACGTTTTTGTGGGCACCGACTTTGTGGTCACCGTCCGGCATGCCGAATCACCGGACCTGGCCCGCGTCCGACGGCGAATGGAATCCCAGCCCGAATTCCTGGCGCTGGGGCCCGACGCAGTGCTCTACGCCATCCTGGACCAGGTGGTGGATGAATACGAGCCGGTGGCCGCCGGACTGGAAAACGACATCGACGAAATCGAGGACGACCTCTTCGGCGGCGACCCCGACGTGTCACGCCGGATCTATGAGCTCTCCCGCCAGGTCATCATGTTCCAGCGCGGAACCAGTCCGCTTGCCGGGATACTGCAGGCCCTGTTGGCCGGCACTCCCGAGCACCGGCCAGGCCCCGAACTGCAGGACCACCTGCGCGACGTCCTGGACCACGTCCTCCGTCTCGGCGAACGGACCGCTTCCTTCAGGGCACTGCTGCAGAACGCGCTCACGGTCAACGCCGCGCTGGTGGCGCAGCGGCAGAACGATGAGATGCGGCGCCTGACGGAATCCAGCTTCGCGCAGAGCGAGCAGGTCAAGCGCATCTCCTCCTGGGCTGCCATCCTCTTCGCACCCACCCTGGTGGGCACTATTTACGGGATGAATTTCCGCACCATGCCCGAGCTCGACTGGATTTTCGGATACCCCATGGCTTTGGGCCTGATGGTGGCCATGGGCGTGGCCCTGTACGCGACGTTCAAGCACAACAAGTGGATCTGACCGCAGTCCGGGCAGCACTCGCGGACACAGCCCGCCGGGGCCGTGTTCCGGGAATGTCGCTGGCCGTCGTGTCGCGGGACCGGGTGCTCCATTTCGACGCGACAGGATACGCGGACCTGGCGGCGCTGACCCCGGCCACCGCGGAAACGGTCTATCCGTGGTTTTCGATGACGAAGCCGGTGACAGCCACCGCCGCACTGCGGCTGGCCGACCAGGGGCTCCTGGACGTGCACGCACCCGTGCACGAATACCTTGACTGGCTGCGCGCCCCCGGTTCCAACCAGCCCACCGTATGGCAGCTGCTGGCCCATTCGTCCGGGCTGGGCAATCCCGTGCCCGTGAAATGGATCCATCCCGCGGACGCACCGGGGCCTGACCAGGAGCACATGCTGCGGAAACTGATCGCCCGGCGCCACGCGTTCCGCTACCCGGTGGGAGGCAGAGGACATTATTCGAACGTCGGCTATCTTGTGGCGGCCCAGGTCATCAGCCAGGTCACCGGCGAGCCGTTCACAAGCTACGTTCAGCGCGAGATCCTCACCCCGCTGGGCATGGATTCCACCGGCTTCTCCTATCCGCCGGGTCGTACTGCAGCCACCGGCTATGTCCGTATCCCCCGCCCCCTCACGCCGGTGCTGGCGCGAATGCTCCCGCCGGGCACGATGGGGCCGAGGTACGACGGCTTCTCGTCGCTCAACCGGTTCCTCGTCGACGGGGCCGGCTACGGAGGCCTGGTAGGAACCGTGCTGGACACGGCCGAGTTTGCCCGGCTGCACCTCAACGACGGCCTGGCGGTCCGTTCGGGATCTGCCGGGCCAGGATCCGCCGGCGCTCTAACCGGGCACGCCATCCTTCAGGAATCCACGGCGCGGGCGATGCGCGACATCCACGTCAAAGGGAAGAAGTTTGACCACTCCGCGGGCTGGTTCCGCAAGCACACCAAAGGGCCCCACGGTTCCTACGTGGAGCACTTCGGCACCGGGCTGGGATTCTGGAACATCATGCGCCTCTACCCGGAACGGGGCAGGGCGATCGTGCTCATGTCCAACAGCACCACCAGCTACGGCTACGACGCACTGTTTTCACTGGTCCTCCGCATGCCCTGGACGTGAGCAGAGAGGCTGCGAGCCGCCGTGGACCGGGCTGGCGCGGCCGCTTGGCTTGCGCGGGCCCCGTGCGGATTCCGGTGACTAGGCCTGCTTGACGAGGGCCGCCTCCACGTTGATCTTGACCTTGTCGCTGACCAGCAGCCCGCCGGCTTCGAGGGCCGCATTCCACGTCAGTCCGAACTCCTTGCGGCTGATCTCGGCCTCCGCGCTGAATCCCGCCCTGGTGGCGCCGAACGGATCAACCGCCACGCCGGTGAACTCAACTTCGAGTTCCACGGGCTTGGTGATGCCGCGGATGGTGAGGTCGCCGGTGACGGTGTAATCCTCGCCGTCGCCTTCGATGCCCGTGGCCCGGAAGGTCATCTCCGGGAACTGCTCGACGTCGAAGAAGTCCGCTCCGCGCACATGGGCGTCACGGTTGGCATCGCCGGAGTCGAAGCTCGCCGTCTTGACGGTGGCGTGCAGGCTGGAGGCCGCCAGGGTCGTGCCCACGTGCGCCTCCGCCGAGGCGTCGGTGAAGCGGCCGCGGACTTTGCTGATACCCGCATGGCGGACCGTGAACCCGATTTCGCTGTGGGACATGTCGAGGGTCCAAATGCCGGGGGTAATACCTTGGGGCAGAGTCACAACGGGTCTCCTTCGACTCGGTTGGCGGGCCAGACCCGCCGGTTCTTCGGGGTGCTCCCCAGCTGAATGCTAGCGAAGACCCTCAGCCACGGCTAGCCTCCGCACCGGGCGCCCCCGCCGCAGGCAGAGCCGCAGGCAGAGCCACCGCCCACTGGGGCTGCCAGCCGATGGCCGGGGCGATGTGGCGGGCAATGTTGCCCAGGAGTTTGGCGTTAAAGTCCACGCCCAGCTGGTTGGGGACGGTGAGGAGCAAGGTGTCGGCAGCCTGCACCGCGGCGTCTGCCGCCAACTCTTCGGCGATTGCCTCGGGCTCGCCCACGTAGCTCTTGCCGAACCGTGCCACCAGGCCGTCAATGATCCCCACCTGGTCCCGCTTTTCACGCAGGGCACTGAGCCCGAAGTAGCGGCGGTCCTCGTCGTCGACGATCGGCAGCACGCTGCGGCTGACTGAGACCCGCGGCGTGTGCTCGTGGCCGGCTGCGGCCCAGGCGCTGCGGAACATGCTGATCTGCTCCGCCTGCAGCTCGTCGAACGGCACCCCGGTGTCTTCGGTCAGCAGGGTGGAGCTCATCAGGTTCATGCCCTGTTCAGCGGTCCACACCGCGGTGGCGCGGGATCCGGCGCCCCACCAGATCCGGCGGGCAAGATCCGGCGAGTTCGGCTGGACCGGCAGCCTGCCGGGTCCGCCGCCGTAGCGGGGATCCGATTCGGCCACTCCGGCGCCGGTGATGGCATGGCGGAACACCGCGGTGTGCCGGCGTGCCATGTCCGCAGGGCTCTCGCCGTCGGCCGGAACATGGCCGAAAACGGCGGCGCCGTCCCGTGCCGGTTCGGGTGAGCCGCGGCTGACGCCAAGCTGCAGCCTGCCGCCGCTGATCAGGTCCGTGGCGGACGCTTCCTCCGCCATGTACAGCGGGTTCTCGTAGCGCATGTCGATCACGCCCGTGCCCATTTCGATCCGGCTGGTGCGGGCAGCGATGGCCGCCAGCAGCGGGAACGGGGAGGCCTGCTGCCGGGCGAAGTGGTGCACACGGAAAAAGGCACCGTCGATTCCCAGTTCCTCGGCTGCCACCGCCAGCTCGATGCCCTGCAGCAGGGCGTCCCGGGCCGTGCGGGTCCGGGACCCTTCCACGTTGCCCCAGTGTCCGAAGGAAAGAAAACCAATGCGCTTCATGTCTGCGGCAACAACGGCCCGGCACTCTTCATTCCGGCCGAAAATTCAGGCAGGGTGCTAGGCCTTCGCTGCCAGTACGAACGCCCGGATCTTCACCAGGTCCTTGACCCCGCGGGAACTTTCGACGCCGGACGAGACGTCCACTCCCCAGGCACCGGCCTCCTTCGCGGCCCGGGAGACGTTCAGGGGGTCAAGGCCTCCGGCCAGCAGCCAGTTCCGGCCCCCCAGGCCCTTGGCCTGGACCGAAGCATAGTCCCAGGCTTCGCCGGAGCCGGGCACGGCGGCGTCAATCAGCAGCAGTTCCTCGCCCCAGTTTTTGAACGCTTCCGGCGCGGCACCCATGGTGACGGCCCTGATCACCTTCATGCCGGCGTCGTGCGCTTCTTTCACGTCCTCCGGTGCGCGGTCCCCGTGGAGCTGGATCCACCCCAGTCCCGCAGCACGGGCGACGGCGATCGCGTCCGCCACCGGCTCGTGCCGGAACACGCCTACCGCCGGAGTCTTCGGGGGAACGTGGGCAAGAAGCTCCCGGGCCCGTTCGGGTGTGACCTCGCGCGGGCTCTTGGTCAGGACGAATCCGACGGCGTCCGCACCGGCGCCGGCCGCTTCCCGGACCGACTCCGGCGTACTCAGCCCACACACCTTGACGAACATTCCTGGCTCCTCCTGCAGTATTTCCTCCACCTGACGTTAGCAAGCCCGCGCCGGCCCGGGGAGCTAGGCTGAACGAATGGAGATCATCCGCTATGCCGAGCTCAGGGCCGAACCGTGGCGCAACAAGGGCGGGGTCACCCGCGAACTGGCCAGCCATCCGAAAGCTGCGTCCTCCCAGGACGGCGCGTGGGACTGGCGGGTGAGCATCGCCGAGGTGTCCAAAGCCGGGCAGTTCTCAGCGTTTCCCGGCATGGACCGGGTGCTCACCGTGGTGGACGGCGAACTACTGCTCCTGACCGTGGACGGCGCCGAGCACCCGCTGGAGAAGTACCGGCCGTTCCGCTTCTCCGGCGAAGCGGAGGCCGCCGGCGCATTGCCCACCGGCGATATCCGCGGGCTCAACGTCATCACCCGGAACGGGGCCTTCAAGGGCTACACGTCCATCATTGAGCTCTCCAAGAAGCGGGCGCACCCCGTCTTCGAGGGCCAGTTCGGCATCCTGCTGCAGGGGCAAGCCACCGTCAGCCCGGGCAACGCCGGCGGCGGGGAGTCCTCCGGCGACGACGAAGCAGCCGAAGTATTTCCCGCGCCTGGCGGGCCCGAGACGCTGGACCGCTATGACGCCGTCGTCGGTTCCGATTCAGGTACGCCGGAAATCCTGGGCCGCGGCTTCCTGGCCGTCGTGTCGATCGACCGGGTCACCTAAAAACGCCGCTGGCGGCGGGTGCCTGCAGGAGCTCCTCCTGCGCCGGCCCCGCCGGGGTGAGGGCCGCAGCGATCACCACCGAGCTCGCGGAAGCCCAGGCCTGTGGGCGGCAGCTCGCCGGGAACGGGACGGGAGTGCGCATGGTGTCCGAGCCGTGGCCGCCAAACAACTCCGGCAGCCGCCAGTCGTTGGCTTCCGCCACATGCAGCAACCCGGCGGCGAGCTGCGCCGCTTCGTCCGGGAATCCGTCCGCCAGCATTCCGCTGATGATCAGGGCCGTGTCATGGCTCCAGACGGCGCCGGCGTGGTAGCGGGTGGGCCAGTAGCCGCCGTTGGTGGTGGACAGGGTCCGCACGCCGTAGCCGGAAAACATGGTGGGATCCATGACGCGGCGAACAACAATCCGCTGCTCGTCCTCGTTGAGGATTCCGGTACCCAGCAGGTGCCCCATATTGGAGGTCACGCCGTCCACCGGGCGCTTATCGGCATCCAGCGCGAGCGCAGGGTAGGGGCCGAGCTCGTCCTCGCACCAGAACTGCGCGCGGAAGCGTTCGGCCATGCCTGCTGCGTAGTCGCGCCATTCCTGGGCCCCCGGGCGTCCGAAGGCGTCCAGGATTTCCGCGCCCACTACTGCAGCCTCATAGGCGTAGGCCTGCACCTCGGCGAGCGCGATGGGCCCCTTCGCCAGCGAACCGTCATGCCAGCGGATGGCGTCGCCGGAATCCTTCCAGCCCTGGTTCACCAGGCCCTGGCCGGACGCGTCGAGGTACTCCAGGAAACCGTCCCCGTCCAGGTCGCCGTGGTCCCTGAGCCATTCGAGGGCGTCCTGGAGGTTGGGCAGGAGCTCCTCCACCTCCGCGTCCGGCATGCCGGCCTTCCAGGCATCGTGCAGGAGGCAGATCCACAGCGGGGTGGCGTCAATGGTGCCGTAGTACACCGGAGGCAGGCGCAGTGCCTGGCCGCTCTCGGCCATGGTCAGGACGGTCCGGCGGACCTCGTGCAGGATCTTGCCCGGCTGGACGGCTGAGGTGTGGTCCGTCTCGGTGCCCTGCCGACCGGCCAGCGCGCGGAGCGTTCCGCCGGCAATGGCCGTGTTGATGGGCAGCAGCATCCGCGCCGCAATGATCGAATCCCGGCCGAACATGGTGAAGAACCACGGGGCACCGGCCGCCAGGAATGTGTCATGAGGATGTGAGTAGTGCGCAAGGCGCAGGCTGTTGAGGTCGCTGACGGACCGTTCCAGGAGCCGGTTCAGCCGGGGGTCGTTCGAGGCCGGAGCAGCGATGGGCTCGCCGTCCGCAGCGAGCATGGGCGAATCCTCATCCGTCAGGTCCACCGCCCAGGCCACGTGCACGGGCACCCCGGGCAGGACTTCCACTGCCCAGTCGATGGTGACTTTGCTGCCGTCAAGGCTGACGGTGCCGTTGTCCGCTGTCAGCGCGAGGGTAGTGTCTGCGTCGCGCCAGGACCATGTGGTTCCCTGCGGCTCCACCGGGGTGCCCTCCGGCACACCCTGCTTGACCTGTTCCATGGTGGTGTTGTCCGCACCGAGGGTCAGCCGGACGTTCAGCGTGACAGGCTCCCGCATGGCCGACTCGAGCCGCAGGGTTTCGGCCACCCTGCCCGAACAGCCGGTGAGGGTCTCTGTGTCCTCGCCTGCACGGATGCGGCCGGACTCGGCCGTGCGAGTGCGCACCAGGGAGAGCAGTGGGTCAGCCACTTCGGCGTCCGCGCGGACAAAGTAGATGTAGTCGGTCTTCTTGGAGGAACGCAGCTGGGTGGACACCCATTCAGGTTCCCGGCCGTCCACCGTAAGGACTGCCGTATGGAGCACACGGTCATCGCCGCAGTAGACCCCCTGTGCGCCGGTGTGGCGGATCTGTCCATGCGCGTCGGACCACGCCTGGATGGGGGCGCTGAAAACGCCGGAAAGATTGTGCAGGTATGGCTGTTCAGAGGCCACGGTAAAACAACTCCTGTGCTGCTGGGTCTGGGGGCGGAGGCTGGCGTCCGCATTACCGGGCGTGAACCTGGGCGAACTAATTTGATCGATCAAATTTGTGCGGTTAAATCGTCTCACACGTTAGTCTGTGAAGGAAAAGGCCGCCAGGCTGCGGCGGTGCCGGGACCCCAGCCGGCCACTTCCTGCATTCCACCCGCCCAGTACCCGCATCCCAAGGAGTCCCGCTTGTCCCGGCCCACCCTCGCCAGCCTGGCCAGCGAACTTGCCGTCTCGCGGCAGACCATCTCCAACGTGCTGAATGCGCCGCACAAGGTGAAGCCCGCCACCCGGGAGCGTGTCCAGGCGGCCATCGCCGCTGCTGGCTACCGGCCCAGCGCTGCCGCCCGCCAACTGCGCACCCAGCGCTCCATGACCTTTGGCATGCGGCTCTTCCCCGCCACGGACGGCATCAACGGCGCCGTCCTGGACCGCTTCCTGCACGCACTGACGGAAGCGGCCCAGAGTGCGGGCTACCGGCTCACGCTGTTCTGCGCCGACTCCGACGGCGACGAGATCCGCCAGTACGAAGAACTTCTCGACGTCGCGGGGCTGGACGGATTCATCCTCACCTCCAGCTCACCCGACGACGCGCGGACCCGCTGGCTGCAGGAACGCGGCACGCCCTTTGCCGTGTTCGGCCGGCCCTGGCGCGCCGCCGGGCACCCGGCCGTGGCGAGCCATCCCTGGGTGGACGTCGACGGAGCCGCCGGGACGGAAGCCGCGGTGGAGATGCTGCTTGCCCAAGGCCACTCGAGGATCGGCTTCCTGGGCTGGTACACGGGCGATCCCGTGGGGGCCGACCGCCGCCACGGCTGGGAGCGAGCCATGGCCGCGGCCGGATTCGGCGCGGACGTGCCCCTCCTCAGCGTCGAGGCGGAAGACACGGTTGCCGGCGGTGCAGCCGGCGCAGCCCTGCTGGTTTCCCGGGGAGCCACCGCCGTCGTCTGTTCCAGCGACTCGCTGGCTTTGGGAGCCATGGAGAAGCTCCGGGAGGTACGGCAGGGCGCTTTGGCGTCCGGCCAGCCCGCCCTTTCCGGCGGACCGCCAGCCGTTGTTGTTGGCTTTGACGACACTCCCGTAGCCGCCGCACTGGGGCTCTCCAGCATCGCCCAGCCAGTGGAGGAGGCCGCGCGCCACATCATCCGCGTGCTGACGCACGAGCTGGCGGGAAACGCGCCAGCAGCCCGGAGCGTAGCCGGCGCACCGCCGGCCAGGCAGTTGCTCCTCGCACCGAGTGTGGTGGAACGGACTCCGCTACCCCTAGCCGCGCCCGGCCGGTAGCTGCGCGGCCGGTAGCTGCGCGTGTGGGCGCCGGCGGTAGCGTCGTGGCACGTACACCCTCCCGCGCCCTTGATCTTTGCATCGCAGTGCCCTAGTGTCGCCAGCTACCAGGTGAATCCGTGGAGCCGATCATGACCGGGAAAGAAGCTGTTCAAGCCTCGCGCGACGCCCGCCCCGCCGTCCATCGCACCGCGCCCTTCGTGGCGATCGGCATCACCTGCGGCATTGCCTGGGCAGCGGGATTCCGCAGCTACATGGTGGAACTGGCAGGTCCGGCCTCCACTTTCAGCTGGTGGGGAACGTTCGGCTCGCTCCTCCTGCCCGGGGCTGTTGCGGGCGGGCTCCTGGGGTGGGCGGAGGCTCTCCGGCGTGCAGGCGGGCGGAAGGGATGGCGCTGGCTCGCCCTTGCGCCGCTCGCCTTCGCCATCGCTCCCCTGTTCATGCCCGGTGCCATTACCGCCCTTCTCACCCAAGGCCTCGGCGGCGGCGCAATCGCCGTCGCCCTGGTTGGGATCGGCGGCGGTTACGCGATCTCCCGGCGAGGACCGCTCTGGGCCAGGCTCGTCTGCGGCCTCGTCAGTGCGGCCCTCGCCGCTGCCCTCGCCCTGACCGGGCCGGGGATCGCCGGCCCCAGCCTGGCATTCACCGAACCGCGCGGCGCGTGGGTGGCGGTGCTGGCCGCCTCGTTCATCGTCGTGCTCGCCCTCGCCGCATCGATCCCGCACCGGCCGGTGAACCCGGATACACAGCACCGGTGACCTTAGCCACCAACGGTGGCCTGCCGGCGTCGGGCGTTGCTACGCTGGAACCAAGGTTCCCCTCCGGAACCTCCGGACGACGGTTCAGTACCCGGCACGCGACAAGACTGGCCAAAGGATCTGTCATGTCGTGGTTAATCCTCATCCTCTCCGGGGCGCTCGAGGCCGTGTGGGCCGCAGCGCTGCACCGGACCTCCCAGGCCACAGGCCGCAGGCGGGTCCTGCCCGCAGCCGTCTTCCTGGTCTCAGTCATTGCCAGCACCGGCGGACTCGCCGTCGCCATGCAGTCGATCCCCACGGGCACCGCCTACGCGGTGTGGGTGGGCGTGGGCGTGGTGCTGACGTCCGCGTACGCGATCGTCACCAAAGTTGAACGGGCGACGGCGGCACGGCTGCTGCTGCTCGCGGGGATCGCCGCGTGCGTGGTTGGCCTGAAGGTGGTGGCGTGATGCTTCGGAAATCCGCCGCAGCCTGGCTGGTCCTGCTCGCCTCCGCCGTGCTCGAGGCCGTCTGGGCCACCGCCCTGGGACTGTCCGACGGATTCTCCGAGGCACTGCCCACTGCCGTTTTTGCCGTCACCGCCACACTGAGCATGGTTGGCCTGGGAATCGCCGTGAAGTCGATCCCGCTGGGGACCGCCTACGCCGTGTGGGTGGGCATCGGCGCCGCCCTGACCGTGGGCTGGGCCATGGCCACCGGCGTTGAGCCTGCCAGCCCGCTGAAGCTGCTGTTCATCGCCGGGATCGTGGGCTGCGCGGCTGGGCTGAAGCTGCTGCCGCAGGACCGGTAGAACCGCGCACCACAAGGTCGGACGCCAGGACCACCGGCGAGCGGGTGGCATGTTCGCCGGCAATTTCGGAGGCCAGGGCATGGACGGCCGCGTGCGCGATTGCGGCAACAGGCTGCCGGAGCGTGGTCAGCGGCGGATTGGTGAGCGCCATCAGCGGGGAGTCGTCGAAGCCCACGATGGACACGTCCTCGGGCACGCGCAACCCCCTGGAGTGGGCCGCCCGGATGGCGCCGAGGGCCATGACGTCGGAGGCGCACACAATGGCCGTGTGGCCGGAGTCCAAGAGTTCGTTGGCCGCGCTCTGGCCGCCTTCCACCGTGAACATGCTGGTGGCCGTGTGCGGATCCGGGTCCTCGGTGCCAAGGAACCCGGCCAACGCGGAGCGGAATCCGGCCAGCTTCTGCCGGCTGGGGATGAAGCGGTGCGGGCCGATCGCGAGCCCGATCTTCCGGTGCCCCAGGCTGGCAAGGTGCTGCACGGCCGTGCTGACTGCCGCGGCGTCGTCGTTGGACACAGAGGCGGCCGCCAGTTCCGGACGGGCGCCGTTGACCAGGACGAACGGAATGCCGCGCCCGAGCAGCCGGTGGTAGCGCTCCAGGCTGGCCTGGCCGTCGGCGTGTGAAGTGCAGATGAAGATGATGCCGGAAGCTTCCTGCGCCACAAGCATCTCGATGTACTCGTCCTCGGAGCGGCCCCCGCCCGGCAAGGCGCAGAGGATCGGGATGAAGTCCTCCTGGGAAAGGAGTGACACCATGGCCTGCGCAATGGCCGGAAAGATCGGATTGGCCAGGTCCGGGACGATGATCCCCACCTGGCCCCGGGTGGTGCTGCGGGCACGGTCCGGGCGCTCGTAGCCAAGGTCGTCCATCGCTGCGAGGACCGCCTGCCGCACCTCGCGTGAAACGCCCTTCCGCCCGTTGACCACGCGGGACACGGTGGCGATGCTGACGCCGACCTTCCGGGCGAGGTCCTCCAGCTTCGGTCGCTCCGGGGCGGCCGGGTCTGCGCGGCCCGCTGTCGTGCTCATAAAGCTCCTTCACCGGAACGGCCGTCCGGAAGTCATCGTGCTTCCAGTGTACGTAAGCCTCCCGTCTTGTTAGGTGAAAACAGAACGCAAAATTTTCAGCAAACTGTTGACGTGCGTCATAACGGGTACCTAGGCTCGTCACTATCCCCGCTCACCGCTGATGCCGTTCTGGGGCATTGCCAAGGAAGGTCTCCCATGATTCGCCACTCCCACTTGCCCGGGTCCCCGCCCGCCCTCAACCGGAAACTGCTGGCTGCCCTGGCGGCCGCCTGCGTCACTCCCCTGGCCCTGGGCGGCCTCGCCCTCCCCGCGTTTGCAGACCACACCGCCACGCCGGGAAACGTGGCACTCGTAGGATCGCTACAGTCCGAAATCGGCTGTCCCGGAGACTGGCAGCCGGAATGCGCCGCCAGCAGGCTGCTGCCGGTGGAGGGATCCACCACCCTCTACCGGGCCACCTTCGATGTCCCCGCCGGCACCTACGCCATGAAGATCGCCCTCAACAATTCCTGGGACGAGAACTACGGCGCCGGCGGAGTGGCCGGTGGCGGTGACCTGGTGCTCAATGCGCCGGGCGGACCCGTGACGTTCACCTACGACCACGCCAGCCACACCCTCACTGACGACGTTCCGGATGCGCTGGGAGCCGAGGCGGGCGCGCACTGGCTGACGGCAGACACCATCGCCTGGCAGGCCCCCGGAGCCGCAGGCACCACGTACCGGCTCTTTAGCGCCCCCGACGGCGGACTGGCAGTTGCTGACGGAGAGGTCACCGGGGGATCCGCCGTCCCCCTCGAACTGGATGCCCAGCGCCTGGAAGCCGGCCTCGCGGCCAAGTATCCGCACCTTGCGGGCCTTGCCTCCCTGCGGCTGCCGGAAGCCGACGCGCTCCGGGCCAAGGAACTCCTGAAAGGCCAGCTGCTCGTGGCCGCCATCGGGCCGGACGGCACGGTCACCGCAACCACCGGTGTCCAGGTCCCCGGAGTCCTGGACTCGCTCCACCCGGGGGCGGCGGAGCAGGAACTTGGACTGTCCTGGAAGGGCAAGCGCCCGGAGCTCTCCCTGTGGGCGCCCACTGCCCGCAGCGTCACCGTCCACACGTACGCTTCCGGCTCCGGCGGGGATCCCGCCTCCAGCAGGGCCATGGAACCGGCCGGCGACGGCGTGTGGTCCGTCACCGGGGACAAGGACTGGAACGGCAGCTACTACCTGTACGAGGTGGAGGTCTTCGTCCCGGAAACCGGCAAGGTAGAGCGGAACCTCGTCACCGACCCCTACAGCGTGGGACTCTCCGCCAACTCCGAACGCAGCCTTTTCGTGGACCTCGAGGACAAGGCCCTGGCGCCGGCCGGCTGGGCCAAGCTGCAGAAGCCGGCGCTCAGCAAGCCGGAAGACCTATCCCTCTACGAGCTGCACGTCCGCGATTTTTCCATCACCGACGACTCCGTCCCCGCCGAGCACCGCGGCACCTACAAGGCGTTCACGGACACCGGCAGCAACGGCATGAAGCGCATGCAGGAACTGGTGGACGCCGGGATGAACGCAGTCCACCTGCTGCCCGTCAACGACATCGGCACCATTGAAGAGCGCCGAAGCGAGCAACGCGAACCGCTCTGTGACCTCGCCGCGCTGCCTGCTGACTCCGAGGAGCAGCAGGCCTGTGTGGCCGAGACTGCAGCCAGGGACGGCTTCAACTGGGGCTACGATCCCCTGCACTACACAACGCCTGAAGGCTCCTACTCCACCAACCCGGACGGACCCGCCAGGATCACGGAATTCCGTGCAATGGTGGCTGCACTGAACACCACCGGCGCGCGGGTGATCCAGGACGTCGTCTACAACCACACGTCCAGTGCCGGCCAGTCCGGGAGCAACAACCTGGACCGGATCGTGCCGGGCTACTACCACCGCCTGAATGCCTCGACCGGATCCCTGGAGACGTCCACATGCTGCGCAAACACGGCCACGGAGAACGCCATGATGGGCAAGCTCATGGTCGATTCCCTGGTGACGCTGGCCAGGACCTACAAGCTGGACGGCTTCCGTTTCGACCTTATGGGCCACCACTCCAGGCAGAACATGCTGGATGTCAGGGCGGCCCTCGACGAACTGACGCTGCCCAGGGACGGAGTGGACGGCAAGAACATCACCTTGTACGGCGAGGGCTGGAACTTCGGCGAGGTGGCCAACAACGCCAGGTTCGTCCAGGCCACCCAGGCCAACATGGCCGGGACCGGCATCGGCACGTTCAACGACCGCCTGCGCGACGCCGTCCGCGGCGGAGGACCCTTTGACCCGGATCCCCGGGTCCAGGGCTTCGCTTCCGGCCTGTTCACGGACCCCAATGATTCCCCTGCCAACGGCACCCCGGACCAGCAAAAAGCCGCCCTTCTCCTCGCCCAGGACCTGGTGAAGGTGGGCCTGACCGGCAACCTGAAGGACTACTCCTTCGTCGACCGCACCGGCGCCACGGTCAAGGGCTCCGACGTGCCCTACAACGGCGCCCCGGCCGGGTACGCGAGCGATCCGCAGGAGGCCATCACCTACGTGGAGGCCCATGACAACGAGACGCTGTTCGACGCCCTGGCCCTGAAGCTCCCGATGGACACGCCCATGGCCGACCGGACGCGGATGCAGACCCTCGCGCTCAGCACCACCGCCTTCGGGCAGGGCATCTCGTTCTGGCACGCCGGCGGAGAGTCGCTGCGGAGCAAGTCCCTGGACCGCAACAGCTACGACTCCGGCGACTGGTTCAACGTCCTGGACCACACGGATGCCACCAACGGCTTCGGCCGAGGACTGCCGCCCAAGGCTGACAACGAGGACAAGTATGGCTACATGCGCCCGCTGCTCGCGGATCCGGCGCAGAAGCCGGCTTCCGAAGAGATCGCAGCAGCCCGCGGACGGGCCGAGGAACTGCTGCAGATCCGCAGGAGCACGCCGCTGTTCCACCTGGGCGAGGCAGCCCTGGTGCAGCAGAAGGTGTCCTTCCCGGCCGGCGGTCCCGACCAGACCCCGGGCGTCGTGGTGATGCGCATAGACGACTCCGTCGGACCGGACGTGGACCGGAACCTGCGCGGACTCGTGGTGGTGTTCAACGCCTCGGACGAGGCCACCAGCCAGACCGTAGCCGGCACCGCGGGCTCCGCCTACGCCCTGCACCCGGTGCAGGCCGGGGGCACTGACTCCGTGGTCAAGACGGCCGCCCATGACGCTGCATCCGGGACCTTCACCGTCCCGGCCCGCACGGTGGCGGTGTTCCAGGCCGGGTAGCGGCGGATTAGGCTGGTGGCCATGGCATCTTCCCCGCCGGACGCGTTCCGGCATCCCGACGCGCTCCGGCACCCCGACGTGACGGCAGCCGTGGCGGGCCTGCGTGCCCGCCTCGCGTCCGGAAACCGGATCTTGCTCGGCATTACGGGTTCGCCGGGGTCGGGCAAGTCGACCCTGGCTGCCGGCCTGCACGCGGTTTTCGGCGCCGGCACGGCCGTGGTTGTGCCAATGGACGGATTCCACCTGGGCAACGCGATCATCAACGGCACACCGCTGCGGCAGCGAAAGGGGGCAATCGACACGTTCGACGTCGGCGGCTACCTCTCGCTGTTGCAGCGGCTGGCGCGGCGGGATGAGCCTGTGGTCTACGCGCCGGACTTCCGCCGCGAGATTGACGAGCCGGTGGCTGCTTCCATTGCCGTTCCGGCGTCGGTGCCGCTGGTGATCACCGAAGGCAACTACCTGCTGGCCGACCGCCCCGTGTGGAGGCAGGTCCGGGCGGAACTGGATGAGGTCTGGTTCATGGACACTCCCCCGGACCTTCGCCTCGCCCGGCTGGTGAGCCGGCATGTGGAGTTCGGCATGGACCGGCCCGCCGCGGAGGAATGGGCCGCCGGCTCCGACGAAGCCAACGCGCGGATGATCGAATCCACCCGCCCTGCGGCAGACCGGATCATCCCCTGGTGCTAGATTTCCCCGAGAAGGCAAAGCAGCGAAATGGAGACTCCCATGGCAACGGCATCCGCACCATCGGTCCACCTCGGCGACGGCCTGTACGTCAGCCCCCTGGGGTTCGGCGGCATGGCCCTCACCCCGGTCTACGGCGAAGTGGACCAGGGCGAGGCCCTGCGCACCCTCCACCATGCCGTTGACGCGGGCGTCAGCTTCATCGACACCGCTGATATCTACGGTGGCGGCAGCAACGAGGAGCTCATTGCCCAGCTGCTGAAGGAACGCCGGGATGACGTGCAGCTGGCCACGAAGTTCGGCCTGGTGGGCACGCCCAGCAGCGGCTACACCGACATCCGCGGCGACCGCGCGTACATCCAGCAGGCGGTGGAAGCCAGCCTCCGCCGCCTGGGCACCGACACCATCGACCTTTACTACATGCACCGCCGCGACCTCCGCGTTCCGATTGTGGAAACCGTGGAGGCCATGGCGGTGCTGGTGCAGCAAGGCAAAGTGCGGCACCTCGGCCTGTCGGAAGTGACCGCCGAGGAGCTGCGGGAGGCCAGCAGCGTCCACCCGATCGCCGCCGTCCAGAGTGAATGGTCCATCTGGAGCCGCGATGTGGAACGCAACGTTGTTCCCGCGGCAGCCGCGCTTGGGGTGGGGTTTGTGCCCTATTCGCCGCTGGGCCGGGGATTCCTCACCGGCACAGTGGACGCTTCAAAACTCGGAAGCGGCGACTTCCGCCGCAACATCCCCCGGTTCGCCGCGGACGCGGCGGACGCCAACCAGGGAGTGGTGGCGGCGGTGCAGTCCGTCGCCGGCGAGCTCACCGTCTCCGGCAAGCCGGCGACGCCGGCCCAGGTGGCTCTGGCCTGGCTGTTTGCCCAGGGCAAAAAGCTCGGCCTGCCCGTGGTTCCCATCCCGGGCACACGCAAGGCGGAACGGATCGACGAGAACCTGGGTGCGCTGGCGCTACACTTCACCACTGCGCAACTGGAGATGCTCGACGCCGCCGCGGACGCCGTCGTCGGCTCCCGCTCTGCGGACCCCAACTGGGTGTCCCAGGGCCGCGAGTAAGGCGTCCGTAGACTGAAGCCCATGGATTCCCTCATTCACGACCTGCGAGACATCACCATCCGCCGAATTTCGGTCAGCGAGATGGACAACAACGTGTATCTGCTCACCAGCAAGGCGTCCGGCGCGCAGCTCCTGATCGATGCGGCCGATGATCTGGCCGCCATCCAGGGGCTGCTTTCCGACGCCGCCGCGGACACGTCCGCGACGCCGAAGCTGGCGCTGATTGCCACCACCCACCAGCACTGGGACCATGTCCGTGCGCTGCCGGGCCTGGTGGAGGCCACCGGAGCGAAGACGGCGGCCGGGACGGCGGACGCCCCGGAACTGCCGGTGCCGGTGGATGTGCTGCTGGACCACGGGGACGTGGGCAACTTCGACGGCTTCGACGTGACGGCCGTGCACCTGCGCGGCCACACGCCGGGGTCGGTGGCCCTGGTGTACCAGGACCCGGAAGGTCCCGCGCACATCTTCTCCGGCGACTCACTGTTCCCGGGAGGCGTGGGCAACACCCAGCAGGATCCCGAGCGGTTCAACCAGCTGATCACCGACGTCAGCGACCGGCTGTTCGACGCCTACCCCGATGACACCGTGGTGCATCCGGGCCATGGCAAGCCCACCACCCTCGGCGCGGAACGCCCGCACCTTGGGGAGTGGCGCGCCCGCGGCTGGTGATCCCGGGTTAACCACTCATCGAGTGCTCCAGCACCGCCGTTATGAACCTTCTAAACGGCGGTTACGGAGCACTCGATGTCGGTTAAGGGACCTTAGCGGCTGCGGCGTTCGTTCGACGCCGGAGCTGACGCGCGGCGGGGGCCGCCGCTGCGTGCCGGACGGCCTTCGCCGGAACGGCCGTTGCCGCCGCCGGAGTAGGATCCGCCCGAGGTGCCGCCGGTGTTGGAGGACCAGACTGCCGCGTTGCCGCCGGCCGAGCCGGACTTGGCTCCGGCAGCTGCGCGCTGGCCCGTTGCCGGACGTCCGCTGCGCTGGCCGCCCGTTGCGCCGCCGGTGCGGGGTGCGCCGCCACGGCCTGACGCGCTGCGGGGTGCACTGGTGCGGGTAGCAGCGCCGCGGGCATCGCCACGGCCGTCGGTTGCACGTGCGTCAGACCCGCGGCCGGCCGATGCACGGCCGCCTGCTGCGGGAACGTCGTTGTGGTGCGAGTAAGCAGTGGCACGGCCGCGGCCGCGGGCATTGCGGCGCTCGGCGCGCTCGGCGTCGGCGCGGTCCTGGTTCTTTTCCGCCACGCGCTCGGCAGCGTTGCGGGCAGCGGCCTGGCCTTCATAGGCCACGGCACGGCGCTCGGCGCGGGGAAGGTCCGTGCGGGGAGCCTCGGCCGCAACCCGTCCGCGTCCGCCACGTCCGCCGCGGCCACCCGCTGTGGGTGCAGCCTGGCGGCGGGCGCGCTTGCGCTCGGCGTTGGCACCGGTGGAGGTGCCGCCGCCCTGGTTGGACTTGGCAGCCAGCAGAGCGGCGCGGGTGCGCGGATCGATCTTGTCGGCCATTTCGCCCACCAGTTCTGCAACCAGCGGGGAGTTGGCGGTGACGCGCTCGAAGTTGACCTCGACGCCGGCAGCCTTCATGAGCTTCTTGACGTCGGACTGCTGCTCCGGGAGGGTCAGCGTGACCACGGTGCCGTCGGAACCTGCGCGGGCCGTACGGCCTGAGCGGTGCAGGTATGCCTTGTGCTCTGTGGGCGGGTCAACGTGGATCACCAGTTCGACGTCGTCCACGTGGACGCCGCGGGCGGCGACGTCGGTGGCCACCAGGACGCGGACGTCGCCGGAGGAGAACTCGGCGAGGTTGCGGTCACGGGCGTTCTGCGAAAGGTTGCCGTGCAGGTCGACGGCGGGGATGCCGGCGTCGGTCAGGGTCTTGGCAAGCTTGCGGGCGTGGTGCTTGGTGCGCATGAAGAGCACGCGGCGGCCGGAACCCGAAGCGAGTTCGACGATCAGCTGCTTCTTGACGGTCTGGTCGTTGACGACGAGCACGTGGTGTTCCATGGTTGTCACCGCGGCCTGCGGATCATCCACGGAGTGGGTCAGCGGGTTGGACAGGTAGCGCTGGACAATCTTGTCCACGCCGTTGTCCAGGGTGGCGGAGAACAGCAGCCGCTGGCCCTGGCTCGGGGTCATATCCATGAGCTTCTTGACCACCGGCAGGAAGCCGAGGTCGGCCATGTGGTCGGCCTCGTCCAGCACGGTGACCTCAACAGCCTCGAGGGTCAGGATGCGCTGACGGATCAGGTCCTCCAGGCGGCCCGGGCAGGCGATGACAATGTCGACGCCGGCGCGCAGCGCCTTCTCCTGGCGGGCCTGGGAGATGCCGCCGTAGATGACGGTGGTGTTCAGGCCCATGGCCTTGGCCATCGGCTCGATGGTGGCGTTGATCTGGGTGGCCAGCTCGCGGGTCGGCGCAAGGACCAGGCCCATCGGGCGGCCGGGCTTGCGGAAGTGCTTGGCTTCCCGCTCAGCGAGTCGTGCTACAAGCGGGATGGCGAAAGCGATGGTCTTGCCGGAGCCGGTGCGGCCGCGGCCCAGGACGTCGCGTCCGGCCAGGGTGTCCGGGAGGGTCTTGACCTGGATGGGGAAGGGTTCGGTGATTCCCTGTGCGGTCAGCGTGTCGGCGAGTGCCTTGGGCGTGCCGAGGGCAGCAAAAGTAGTCATGTGTTTCAAGGTCTTTCAGGCGGTATCCATGCGGATATCGGCCCCCGGTGCCGGTTGGCCCAAGGGTTCGCCGAAGAAAAGTCAGGTGATCAACCGGGCTGCTGCCAACCTTGCGGTGGCGGCGGCCGGGACCAAATAGAACGCGTTCATCGACGCAGGATGTGCCTCTCACATGAAAAAAACCCACTCCCTGCGGATAAATCCTTCGGGGACCCGGTCAACGAGCCGAAGCTGTTCAACCGAGTACTAAGCGGGCATCACTGCACATCAAGTTCCACCAGTCTAGCATCCGCGGGCTCCGCCCCCGTTTCGGGGTTACTGCACCGCCCCTCCGGCCGTCACTTCGGCTAGCGCCAACATGGCGGACCCATCCGGTTCAGGCTCGGGTCCGAATCCCCTCGGGAGGATCTACCCGAAAGGACATCCCATGGGACTCGAAGACAAGGGACGCAACGTCGTTATCCATCACCTTGGGAGCGCCAGCGAGCAACCCGGCCGGCTCACCGGCAACGGGGACCCCAGGCGGGAGGGCCAGGCGGACCAGGCCGGGGTGAGGCCCGTGGAAGCCGCCGAACCTGCTCCAACAACAGACTACGATTGATGCTTTGAGTCTCGACATTTGTCGAAGGGTAGTGACACGGACGGCGGCTGATTCGCCCGTCCGTGAGACGAAGACAGGGAGGCGCCCCCATCACGTCAGGGCCCGGCACTACGCCCAGGCACGCCCTTTCCCGCCCCGGGTCCGCTGGAAGCCCGAGGCTGCCCGCCGTCGAAACGCGGGCCCGCCGCTTGGTGCGAGCAGCTGCTGGCCTGCGGAGGAGGGCCTCCACCCGGCCCATAGTCTTAATCCACCCCCCCCAACTGTTACCTCCGTCACATTTGTGGCGGCTCCGTGCGGACGGCGGCGCGGCACCATGCCTGCAGAGGCAGGCCGCCCGCCCGGTCTGCCTGAGATAAGGAAAGAAGCACTGATGTCTGAACGCACCACTACGGCTGCCAGAAACACTGCAACGGAATCCGCCAGCAGCCACAGCCAGGAACCGCACCTTGCCCGGGCACTGGGCAACCGCCACATCCAGCTGCTGGCCATCGGCGGTGCCATCGGCACCGGGCTGTTCATGGGCTCCGGCAAGACCATCTCCCTCGCCGGCCCGGCCGTCATCTTCGTCTACATGATCATCGGCTCCATGCTCTTCTTCGTGATGCGGGCCATGGGCGAGCTCCTGCTCTCCAACCTGAACTACAAGTCCTTCAGCGACTTCGCCGGCGACCTGCTCGGACCGTGGGCCGGGTTCTTCACCGGCTGGTCCTACTGGTTCTTCTGGGTTGTCACCGGCGTGGCAGACATCGTTGCGATTGCCGGCTACGTGGACAAGCTGGCTCCCGGCACCCCGCTGTGGATCCCCGCGCTCATCACCCCGGTAGTGCTGATCCTGCTGAACCTTCCCACGGTCAAGGCCTTCGGCGAAGCCGAGTTCTGGTTCGCGATCATCAAAGTGGTGGCCATCCTTGCGCTGATCGGCACCGGCGTCGTGATGATTGCTACGAACTTCACCTCCCCCAACGGCGCGGTGGCCAGCCTGGCCAACATCTGGAACGACGGCGGCGTGTTCCCGCACGGCATGTTCGGCTTTATCCTCGGCTTCCAGATCGCCATCTTCGCCTTCGCCGGCATCGAACTGGTGGGTACGGCAGCAGCTGAAACCAAGGACCCGGAAAAGAACCTCCCGCGGGCCATCAACTCGATCCCCATCCGGGTGCTGCTCTTCTACGTTGGGGCCCTGGTGGTCATCATGGCGGTCAACCCGTGGCGGAGCATTGACGGCGCCAGCAGCCCGTTCATCGGCATGTTCACCCTGGCAGGGCTGGGCATCGCGGCAGTGGTCATCAACCTGGTGGTCCTCACCTCCGCGGCTTCCAGCGCCAACTCCGGCATCTACTCCACCTCGCGCATGGTCTACGGCCTGGCGCAGGACGGCAACGCTCCGAAGGCGTTCGGCAAGCTGAGCATCCGCAAGGTCCCCCAGAACGCCCTGCTGTTCTCCTGCATCTTCCTGCTGGCCGGCCTGGTGCTGCTCTACTCCGGCGACTCCGTGATCGGCGCGTTCACCGTGGTCACCTCGGTTGCCTCGGTGCTCACCATGTTCGTCTGGTCCATGATCCTGGTCAGCTACATCGTGTTCCGCCGCCGCCGGCCGCAGCTGCATGCAGCGTCCGCCTTCAAGATGCCCGGCGGCGCGTTCATGCCGTACGTGGTGCTGGCGTTCTTCGTGTTCATGCTGGTTGCCCTGGCCCAGGCTGAGGACACGCGCCTCGCCCTGGTGGTGGCTCCCCTCTGGTTCCTGATCCTGGGCGCTGCCTGGCACTTCAACCGGAAGACGCCGCTCCAGCAGGCGCGGATAGAGGAGTGGAAGGCTGAGTCTGCTTCGGACAAGGCCGCCGCCGAGAAGTCGGCCGCAGGCCAGACGAAAGCCAATGCCCTGAGCTAGGGCGTTCGACGCGACGCGACCCGCGGCGCAACAACCACAGCGACGACGGCGATGGCGGCCGTGAGGGCGAAGACTCCTGCGAAGGAGCCGCCCGGCACCCCGCCCGCCGTCGTCGTCGTGGTTAGCGCAGTAAAGACGATTCCGGTGGCGGCCAGCGCCAACGCTCCGCCCAGGGAATCCGCAATGGACATGGCCGAGCTGTTGAACCCCTCGGTGGCAGGTGTGGACATGGCCAGCGTCATCACGCTCAGGCGCGGATACATCAGCCCCATACCGCCGCCGGCGGAAATCCAGCCGGCAATCGCCACGGCGGCCGGCCAGCCCAGGACGGTGGTCACCAAGGCAAGGACGACGGCGCCAAGCACCATCACGGATCCGATGATCATGGCCCGGAGGTTGCTGAGCTTCCCGCCCATCCGCCCCTGGACGGCGGACGCGCCGGCCCAGGCGAGGGCGCCGCCGGTGAGGGTGAGGCCTGCGAACGTGGGCGAAAAGGAGTAGCGCTCCACCAGCAGGTAGGGAAGATAGACCTCCGCGCCGAAGAACGCCGCCGAGACCAGCCCGCGCGCAAGGATGACGCTCGGCAGCCCGCGCCGGGCCAGCAGGGTGCCGCGCGGCACCAAGGGCCGCACCGCCACCAGGGCAATCACGACGGCGGCCGCCGCCAGGAAGCCGCCGGCCACCGGAACCTGCGCCGACAGGTTCAGCGCCAGGACGGCCAGCGCCGCGAGGGTGGCCCAGGCGAGCCGTCCGTAGGACCAGCGCTGGGCGCCTGTGGTTCCTTCCGGCGTGCCGGCTTTTGCGGGGGTATGGTGCAGTCCCCGCAGCGCGGGCACGACCATCAGGAGCGCCGGAACCACCAGCCCCACCACACCGAGGAACACCCAGTGCCAGCTGGCCGCCTGGGCCACGATGCCGGCCGCGAACGGTCCCACCAGGGACGGGATGACCCACGCTGCGGAAAACGCGGCGAAAATCTTCGGATGCAGCACGGGCGGATAAACGCGCGCCACCACAACGTACAGCGCCACGGTCATGGCGCCGCCGCCCAGGCCCTGCACCAGCCGCCCCGCCACCAGGGAAGCCATGCTGCCCGCCGTCCCCGCGATCAGAAGACCGAGCACGAACAGGGCAACGGAAGCGTACAGGGGTCCCACGGGTCCGCGGCGGTCGGACCAGTTGCCGGCCGCCACCATGCCGATCACACCGGTGGCGAGGGGCCCGGCGAAGGCCAGCGCGTACAGGTCCGCACCGTCCAGTTCGCGGCTGACCAGCGGCATGATGGTGGTTACGGCGAGGGATTCGAACGCCGCCAGGAACACCAGGGCGCACGCGCCGGCCGTCACCAGCAGGTAGTGGCGGTGGAAGATGCCGGCCGTCTCGGGGGCGGCAGCAGGGGCGCTTCGTAGCACGGCGGTGGCCTGATCGGTAGTGGTGGCTGGTGCCTGCCATTAAACACCTCAGGCCGTGTTGTTCAGCGTCATCCTGAACAACACGGCCCGAGGTGCGTGCGGGCAATCCGGCCCGACGATCTTGTGCGCTGCTTTTGTCGCGACTTCCCTAGGGGGCTACCGCCACAGTGTCCCCGGCGACGGGTTCCACGTTGCTTTCGTCCTGATCCTTGTGCCCTGCCGGCCGGCCACTCGACTTTACGGCTAGTGGAACGAACAGGAAGGCCAGGGCGGCGATGAGCCCCGGGATCGCGAAGAACAGGAAGTTCATCTCAACCGGAAGTTTGAGGGTCAGGAGAATGCCTCCAAACGTCGGCCCGACGATGGCCCCCATCCGGCCGACGCCAGATGCCAGTCCGATCGCCGTCGAGCGCATGAACGACGGGTAGTACTGGGACACGAAGGAGTAGGAGATATTCTGTGCTCCCATCGTGCAAGCGCCGGTGAGAGCCACGAGCAGCAGCAGGACCACCATGTTGTCGGCGAACCCCAGCAGGGTCAGCGAGACGGCGGAGATCACGAACATGGGGACGAGCACCCGCTTCACACCCCAGGTGTCCGAGAGCTTTCCGAGCACCAGGGTGCCGACGATGGCCCCCACGTTCAGGACGATCATGAACGTCAGGCTGGAACCCAGGGCATACCCTGCCTCGACCATCAGCTGGGGGAGCCAGATGGTCAAGCCGTTGACCATGAGCAGGCACATGAAGAAGGCAACCCAGATCATGAGCGTCCCGAGTGCGCGGCGATTCTTGAACAGCGCACCCACCGGGCTGCCTGGTTCCTTCTCCTGGACTCCGGTGAACTCCACCGACGGTCCCGGCGCCGCCCCGGGGTTGACCTTGGACAGGGCGGAGCGCAGCGCCTCGAACTGCTTCTTTTCCAACAGGACCGCGGGGGAATCAAGGAAATACTTCATCATGAACGGCAGGAAGAGCAGGGGAAGCACGGCAACCCAGTAGACGCTCTGCCAGCCGAACGCCGGTAGCAGGAGCATCGCGACGAAGGCTGCCAGGATGCCGCCGACCGAGAAGAAGCACATCACGATCGCCACCAGGGTGTTGGCGCGGTTCTTCGGCGCGTAGTCGGTCAGCATGGCGATGACACTGGGCAGGATGCCGCCAATTCCGAGGCCGCCCAGGACGCGCAGGACCGAGAACTCGACGGGTCCCGGGGCGAATCCGCTCAGCGCGGTTGCGGAGCTGAAGAGAACGATGCTGGCCGTGAGGACCTTCTTCCGGCCGAACCGGTCCGCCAGGATCCCGAACAGGATGGCGCCGACCATCATGCCGACGGGGCCGTAGCTGCCAATGGCTCCCGCCTCGACGGGCCCCAGGGACCACTGCTTCATCAGGACGGGCAGCACCGATCCGTAGACCACCAGGTCGTACATGTCGAAGGTGATGATGAAGCAGGCCCAGAACAACATTCCGGCGTGGAAGCGGTTGAACCGCGCCCCGCCGATGAATTCCCTGACATTGACCGTTGTCATGGCAACTGGCTTTCCGGTGTCTTGCCCTTTGTGGTGAATGGCAGGACCAGCCGGGAGTGGTGGGCGGCGTCGCGGTAGATCTTGTGCGTGACGGGCCGGCCCACCGGCAGGTGGAAGGCGTCCGGCGGCAGCAGCGCATTGTGCTCGTCGGCCAGCGGTTCGGCGTTGGACAGCTCCACCGTCAGCTTGTGGCCCGGCATGAACGTGTTCGCGAACGGGTAGAGGCGCAGCACGTATTCCTCGACCGTCCCCGGCTCCACAGGCACGGAACGGGTGTGCGGGTGGTACGGATTGCCCTCGGTGGTGCGGCCGTCAAGTTCACGGTGCGAGGCCTTGAGGTAGCCGCTGGTGATGAGCTGGCGCTTGCCGCTGGGCGCGTAGTCCCAGAGCCGCAGGATGAAGTTGGTGTCCGGCTGGTCGATCTCCGCGAAGATGTGGGCGGCACCGGCGCCGATCATCTCGGTGGCCTCCTCGAAGACCGGAGTTGACCAGCTAATGATCTCCACCTTGTCGGTCACGGTCAGCGGCGCCTGGTAGAAGCCGTCCGGGACGGCGTATTCGGCACCCATCGGCTCGGGCTCGGTGGACAGCGCGTGGCGCGGGCGCAGGTACAGCGACGTGTACTCCACGTCCTTCGGCGGCCACTGGTCCGCGGTGACAACCTCGCGGGAGCCCTCCACGAAGACGCTCACGGCGGGCTCGTCCATCACGCCGTTATCGATGCCCTTGATCCAGTAGTCGTACCACCGGAACATTTTGTCGTGCTCCTCGATGAAGGGACGCGACTGCATGGGCGGGTAGGGGCCGATGTCCAGTTTCTTCGGGCCCCTGAGCTCGTTGAACAGCTCGATGGTGCCGTCCAGGGTCCAGCCGCGGCCCTGGTCGAGCTGCAGCCACACCGGGATGTCGATGTTCGGGGCCAGCGTGACGGGGTTGCGTTCCTCGTACCACTCCCCGTCCAGCTCGTTCATGACGATGTCGAACCAGGCTTCGTGGTTCTTCGGGTAATTCAGGACGTGGACCAGGTTCGGCCAGGCGGCCACGTCCGGGTCCTGCAGCCGCTTCTCGACGAGCTTCTTCAGCTCCCCGGGCGGGTACTTCTCGATCATGCGGGACTTCACGTTGTCCGTGAACGCCCAGCCGGAGTCGCCGCCGCGGCCTTCGCGGGCGGCACGGGGCATGAACCACATGACGCCGCCGTGGTAGGTGGTCTCGTAGAAGTCGTAGTGGCCGCCCGAAACGAAGATTGCCTTCAGGTGCGGCGGCCGCTCGGCTGCTGCCAGCACCTGCATGGAGCCGAAGTAGGAGATTCCCACCATGCCGACGTTGCCGTCGCACCACGGCTGCTCGGCGACCCACTCGATGAAGTCGTACGCATCCTGGCCCAGCGGAACACCGCCGGCGTTGTAGTTGCCGATGTGCTCCCCGCCGGAGTGGCCGGACCCGCGCAGGTCACCGATGACGTGGACGTAGTCCTCCTTGACGATGCGGGCAATGTCGCCGGCCTCGATGCAGCCGTCCCACATCGGGCTGGGCCGCCGCTGCGGCGGGGTGGTGAGAGCGAGCGCCTGCAGTTCCTTGCCGTAAGGGCTCAGGGCGACCAGCGCCGGGCGCGGCTTGTCATCGGTGCCCTGGTAGGCGTCCGCGGCGAGCTCGACGCCGTCGCGCATCGGGACCCGGAGGTCCTTGCGGACGGCGATCTTTTCCCCGCCGGCATTCAGTAACTGGAAGTCATCCATGAGTGCTAATCTCCTCATCTTCGGTCAAGTGGTCCATTGGCGCTTGGTCCGGCGTCGTGCAGTAGCCGTGGAGCGTCGTGAAGAACGGGGACGGCTCCAGGGCGGGGTCCCCCGCATACCCAAGGTCCGCGGCAACCCGGGCGAAAGGCGAGTACGGCGAGTCCGTCTCCTCCAGCCCGGCAGCCAGGCAGCCGCAGGCCGCATCATTGACGCGGGCCTCGATCTCCAGGCTTCCCTGGAGCGCTTCCCGGGCCTGGCCGGCGTCGAGCTCCACGCCGTAGGGCGTGCCGTCGGCGCGGCGGTACGGGTGCCCCAGGTAGAGGTGCCGCGGACGGACCTCGTCGCTGAGGTACTGCAGGCTGGAACGGTAGCCGGCAGGGTCCACATATCCCGGGAAGCCGTTGGCCGCGCCGTGGACCTGTACGGCGTCGCCCACGAACACGTCGTTTTGGCCGTCAATGACATATGCCACCGATCCGGGGGTGTGCCCCGGAATCGCGTGGACTGAGACGGTCACGTCGCCGCCGAGGGAGATGGTCTCACCGCCCCGGACCACCATGGTCGGCTCCATTTCGCCCGAGATGACGGCGTTGGTGGCCGCCGTCAGCTTCGCCTCACCCTCGGGGTCGTGCAGATACTGCCCACGTCCGGAAAGGTATTCGTCCACGTGGGCCCGGCGCGAGCGGAGCATCGGTGCGTCGGCCTCGTGGATCACCACCTGCGCACGCCGTCCGGTGAGCTCCCACAGGGCGTAGGCGCCGCCGACGTGATCGATGTGTCCGTGGGTCAAAAAGATCCAGCGGACGTCCTCGATCCGGCGGCCGATCGCCTCCAGTGCCGGCACCATGCCTTCGGCCGGCGAGGACGCGATTCCGGTGTCCACGATGGCGGGCTCCGGGGCGTCGATGAAGAAGCTGTAGAGACCGAACCGGCCCCACGGGGAGACCATGGGGTGAACGGCCACTGGCGCCGTCATTGCCCCGTGTTCCCGTCAATCCCGGGCCCCGCGTTCAGGAATTCACCTGTCTCCTCGAACGCCCGGTAGAACTCCGGGATCCAGAAGAAGTTCTGGACGAAGCCGTGGTTGGCTCCCTCGTAGCGGCTGACCGTTGCGTCGACGCCTGCCTCCAACAGGCGCCGGCCGTAGAGTTCGCCTTCGTCCCGCAGGGGGTCGTGCTCAGCCGTGATGACCAGGGCTGCGGGCAGTCCGGCGAGGTCCTCGCGCTTGATGGGTGAGACGAGCGGGTCCGCCGGGTCCGCCCCGCTCCCGAGGTAGAAGGAGTTGAACGGCAACAGGCCCGCCGTCTCCAGCCCGTACCCCTCAGCGTTCTCCCGCAGCGAGGGGTAGCGGTCGACGTCGAAGTCCAGGTCCAGCGACGGGTAGAACAGGACCTGGTGGGTAATCCGGTCGAAGCCGTCGTCGTGCGCTTTGGCGGCGACGGCGGCCACGAAGTTGCCGCCTGAGCTGTCGCCGGCGATGGCGAGGTTCTTCCCGTCCCAGCCCAGGCTGTCGCCCTGCTCGGCGGCCCAGCGGACCACCGCGTAACAGTCCTCGAGGCCCGCCGGAAAAGCATTTTCGGGGGCCAGGCGATAGCCGACGGAGATGACCTTGTGGCCGGTTTCCTTGGCGAGGGCCCGGGCCACGTGGTCATGCGTGTCCAGGCTGCCCAGGAAAAATGCGCCGCCGTGGAAGTAGACCAGCAGGCCGTAGGAGTCCGCCTCGGCCGGTGTGTAGATGCGCACGGGCACGCCGCCCGACGGCGTCACAGCGGTGGCGTCCTCGACGGCGTGCAGCGGCAACCGCTGGTCGAGAGGGGGCACCTGGGCTGCCTCGCCGTCGCGCATTGCCTCAGGGTTCAAGGGCGAACCATCGGGTGCCGGCAGGGTTGCGAGAATTTTGCCAATCTCCGGATGGATGGTCATAGCGCTTAGGCCTTTGCTGGTTCGTTGACTGCGGCGGGCTGCTGGGACGTGGGCTTCTGGCCCGGGAAGACATCATTGACTTCTTCCTCGCTCCAGCCCTGGCGGGAAATGCGCTGCAGCTCGTCGGTCACCGGTTTGCGGGTTGCTTGGAACAGGGCCAGCGCCTCCTTGACCGAACCGGCTTCGGCCAGCGCGTCGGCCAGTGCTCCCGCATCCTCAATGGCGGAGTTCGCGCCCTGTCCCTGGTGGTGCAGCATGGAGTGCGCCGCATCGCCCATGAGCACAACGGAGTCGGTGTGCCATGAGTCGACGGGGTCGATGTCGTAGACCGCACGGATGTTCACGGTGTCCATGTCCAGGCCGCGGGCAATCCCCACGATCCGCTCGTCGAAACCTTCCACGGTCTTGAGGAGTTCTTCCTTGGTGATAGCGGGCGCCCAGGTGCCGTCCGGGTTCAGGGCGGTGATGTCGAAGGACATCTGGTTGCGGTGGCGCAGCGGCAGCAGGTAGACCTTCGTGCCCCGGCCCATGTACATCCGCAGGTTGTCATCGACCACCATGCCATGGGCGTCATCGGCGGAGATCACCACGCGGTAGGCGTGCTCGCCGGAGAAGACGGGGCCCTTGTCGCTGAACAGCTGCTCGCGCACCGTGGACTTGATGCCGTCAGCACCGACCACCAGATCGGCCTCGGCGGTTTCCCCGTTGGTGAAGGTCAGGACGGAGCGGCCGTCCTTTTCCTCGATGGCCTGCAGCTTGTGGCCGAGCTGCACCATGCCCTCGGGGAGCACGCTGAGCAGTGCCTCGATGAAGTCGCGGCGGTGGATGAGGTAGGTCTGCTTCTCGTCGCCTGACTCCGGCCAGGTGTCCTTCATGATCGGATCACCGGTGGCCGTGAGGATCTCGAAGTAATCGCTCGGCGAGCTGACCTTGGCCACCGCGTCGAAGATGCCCCACTCGCGGAAGCGGGCCATGGTGGCGGGACGCAGGCCGATGCCGGCGCCGACCTCCCCCATCTGGGGTGCCTGTTCGTAGACCTTGACGTCTGCACCGAGCAGGCTCAGGGCCTTGGCCGCAGCGGCGCCGCCGTAGCCTGCGCCGATGATGGCGATCTTAAGGTTTTTGATTTCGTCAGCCTTCATTGGATGAGCCTCTTTCTTGACAGGGTAAGTTTTTTTGGGGGTTTGTCCGGGGTCAGGCGTGCAGCGACAGGAAGTCGGCCGGGTTGTCCTCGAGCAGGAGTTTGAGGGTGGCGTCGTCGATGCCGGCCGCCCGCATGTCGGGGATCATGTCCTCGAAGATGTAGTTGATGGTGTGGCCCTTCACGCCCGGCCAGCCCAGCGGGCTGCAGTTTGCGTCGGCCGAGACGAGGAGCTTGTCCGCATAGCCCTTGTTCACGAGCTTGACGAAGTGCTCCATGCGCTCGGCGCGCTTCCGGCCCCAGAACGGCGGATCCGGCAGTTCGAGGTCGTAGCCGAACGTGTCGAAACCGATCCGGCCGCCCTGCTCGTAGATCCAATCGTGCGGAGTGATCGGAGCGTTGAGGCCGTCATCGGCGTGGCCGAAGAGCACGCGGTCGAGCGAGAGGCCTTCTTCGTTGAAGATGGTCACTGCCGGTTCGGGGTCGATGGCCAGGTGGGTCAGGATCGGTGCACCGGTGACGACGGCGGCGCGGGCGGCGGCCCGGTAGATGCGCTTGTCCAGTTCCGTCATTCGTCCGCCGCGGCTCACGCCGACCTTGATGACTCCGGCCTTGGCACCCGTGTTGCCGATGCCGACGGTGATCTCGTGGATGAACACCTTCGTGAGGTAGTCAACGGTCGCGCGGGAGAAGTGCGGCAGGGCGGTGTCGCCGCCCACGAAGCCGGTGCAAGCCACGATGTGCACGCCCGTCTTCCGGGACAAGGACTTGTAGTAGTCCACGTCGCGGCCGTTGCAGATGCCCGTGGCGTCCACGAAAGTACCGCCGCCGTACTCGCGGAATTTCCGCAGCTTCGGCACGGTTTCCTCGTAGGCCTGCTCCGGCGACTTCCACCATTTGGTGTCCAGTTCGGATCCGGGCATGCCGTAGCCGATGTGTTCGTGGACCGCCACGATTTCCAGTTCTTCGGCCGGGATGGTTCCCAGCACGGTGTTGACCTTGGTCATTCGTTCACCTCAGGGTTCGAAAGCTTGTTTGTGAATGGGCCTACGCGTGCTTAGAGCACGGTCAGCAGGTTGCGCGGGTTGTCCACGAGGATGCCCCGGGCGTCTTCTTCGCTCAGGCCGCGGGCCTTCAGGAAGGGCACGAACGTGGTCAGGACGTGGCTGTAGGGCAGGTTGTACTCCGGCAGGCCCTTCGCCACGCCGATCGAGTTGCCCGAAAGGATGATCTTGTCGGCATGGCCGGCCCTGACGAGCTCGAGCACCAGTTCGGCGCGTTCGTGGTCCGTGAGGTAGTCCGCGTGGTCATTCAGGCCCACATGGTCGATGCCGACGAAGGCTCCGCGGCCGGCCACCTGGACGGCGGCGCCGGCAGCGTCCCTGCGGTCCAGGTCCCCGACGAGCACCCGGTCGGCACCGATCTGCTCGTCGAGGACGATGTCCAGATCGTGCAGGGCGTCGGCGCCGAAGCGGACGGAGACCGGGACGCCGGTGTCCTTGGCGGCGCGGGCAGAGCCGCGGAAGAGGCTTTCCTCGGTGGGGGTCATTCCGGCGCGGTCGGCGATGGTGGCAATGAGGCCGGCGGCGGCCCGGCGCTCGACCCGGGGAACCACCATCCCCTCCGTGACCTCCTTGCCGAAGAGATCGCTGAACTTCTCTGCCGGCCAGGGGGTGGGCGGGTTGGTCTGCGGCGTCAGGAAGTACCCGCCGAGTTCTTCCTCCGGGCCAAGGCCCGTGGAGGCGACGATGTGGACGCCGGTGGAGCGGGACAGCGCCTCGTAGAGCTTGAGGTCACGGCCGTGGAACATGCCCGTGCTGTCCACGATCGTCTGCCCGCCGTGCTCGCGGAATTCCTTGAGCTTCGCGGCCAGGGCTTCGAAGATCTCCACCCGGTCCATCGAAATGTCGGGGGCGTACTGGGCGCCCGGGAGCACCGACAACAGGGCCTCATGGACCGCGACTACGCCCAGTTCAGAAGCAGGTACGGGACCCAGGACCGTGTTGACGGTTTTCCCGGCCGTGGCATGGAACGCGTCACCGGTGTCGAAGGATGTGGTGTGACTCACTTGGCTTCTCCCTTGGAGATCGGGTGCTGAATGCAGGGGCGCCACGGAGTTCGAACGTGCCGTCGCTCCGTTGCGGTGTAGTCAGCATCACATGATTCTTTACATCGTGTCAAGGAAATTTGCGGAGCGTATGGGTATTCGGCTTCGGAGTGTTCACGAAGACCACGCTCCGTAAGTGCTCTTGACACTGTGTAAAACTTTAGCCCAGACTGTGGGGAGCGCCACATCTACTTCGAAACAAGGGAGTTTCATCGATGAGTCAGACCACCTCGGTAGCGAGCCGCGGCTCGGTACGGGCCACCTTCGTAGCCGCCTACAGCGCGGTTACGCTGGCCCAGATCACCAATGCCTTGCCCGGCGCCCTCAACGGCACCTTTGCAGTGGAATTCCACACTTCGGGCGCAGGCCTGACCTGGATCGCAGGTATGTTCATGATGGGCATTGTGGTTTTTGAGCTCAGTTGGGGGCTTCTGGGCGACCTGTTCGGCCGCAAGAGGCTGCTGTACGCAGGCGCTGTGGTCAGCGTCGTCGGCTCCGTCCTGGCGGCGCTGGCTACAACCACCGAAATGATGATCGCGGCGCAGGCGGTGGGCGGTATCGGGGCGGGCATCCTCTTCCCCATTTCGCTGTCCATGATTGCGGCGATCACCCCCGACCACCGCGCCCGGGCAAAGGTTATCGCCACCTGGGCCGGGTTCCTGTCGCTTGGTGCGGTGATCTCCCCCGTGCTGGCAGGCCTGACCGCTCAGGCTTTTACCGTGGCAGGTCCCGCGGCGGGCGCGCCCAACATCTTTAGTGGCTGGCGGGTGGCTTACTACATAGCCGCCGCGATCGCCGTCGTCGTTATTATCGTTGCGGTCCGCGCGAAGGACTCCGCTGCCGCCGAGGGACGCAAGCTGGACCTGCCCGGCCAGTTCACCCTCGCGCTCGGCCTGATCGCCGTCCTCTACGCCACGGTGACGGCGGTCGACGCCGGCTTCGGCAGCGCCGAGGTCATCGCAAGCTACATCGTGGGCGGCATCCTCCTGGTCGCCTTCGTGATCATCGAAACACGCACCGAGCAGCCGCTGATCCACCTGGCGCTGTTCAAGAACAGCGCCTACTCAATCACGGGCGTTGTTGCCGTCACCGGCATGTTCGCCTTCCTCGCGATCGCCTTCAGCACGAGTGTCGCCGTCGGCGGGCTCGCCCTTGCCGAAGCGTGGAAGGTCGGTGTGTTGTTTATCTTCATCCAGGGTCCGGCCTTCGCTTTCATCCCGGTGGTGGGCTGGCTGATCCACCACGTGGCCCCGCGCTGGGTGCTCACCGCCGGCTTTGCCTTCATGGCCGTCTCCGGTTTCTGGCTCTCGACCTTCGCCCTGGGCACGCCGGAGGCCTTCGGCGGAACTCCCTGGACTGCCTTCATTCCGCCGCTGCTGCTGCTGGGCATCGGGTTTGCGCTCACCGTCGGCTCCATCACCGCCGTCGCCATCAACACTGTCCCTCCGCAGCAGATCGGAATGGCTTCGGCAACGACGAACCTCCTGCGCGACCTGGGCTTCGCCCTGGGACCCGTGATCGGCTCCGCCATTGCATTCGGGGTCGGCGCCACGGCCTTCGCCGGCCCCCTCGCCGGAATCCTCGGCGGGGCAGGACTGCCCGCCGACGCCGTCGCCGGGCTGTCGAACGTGCCGCCGCTTGGCTACCTCTCCGGCTGGGACGGCGTCATTGCGCAGTTCTCCGGCCAGGCAGCGGCGGGCGGCGCACCCGCCCAGGCCGTGGACGGCATGGTCAAGGCCCTCACCTCCGCGCAACCGCAGATCCAGGGCGTGGCAGGGACCTCCCTCGGACAGGGCTTCCAGACTGTCTACCTCGCTGCCGGCATCGCGGCGATCCTCTCCGCTGTCCTCACCCTCTTCATCTCCGCACGGTCCTCGGCACCATCAGCCGATGCCGTCGCGGCAGCCCAGGAGACGCCTGCGGCCAACGCCGAAGCAAACGCCGAAGCCGCCGTCTAACACCGACAGCCTCCGGCGTCGACCCAACACCTTCCATCCGCAAGGAGAACACCGTGACTGCACCCATCGAATCAGACATCGACATCTGGGATGACGACATCCTTGTCGACCCGTACCCCACCTATGCCGCACTCCGTGAGCAGGCCGCAGTGGTGCACCTGCCCAAGAACGACCTGTACGTCCTGACGCGCTACGACGTCATCCGGGACGCCCTGGGTGATCCGGAAACCTTCTCGTCCACCAGCATCGGCTTCAACCCCATGGTGAACGAGGCACTGCAGGGCACCTCGCTCGCCTCCGACCCGCCCATCCACACGCAGCTCCGCGCCACGCTGTCGCAGAACCTCACCCCCCGCGCACTCCGCGGCCTGAAGGTGATCATCGACGAAAAGGCGGACAAGCTCGTCGCCGAGCTCGCAGCCAGCGGCAGCTTCGAAGCCGTCGATTCCCTGGCCCGGGCCTTCCCGATCGAAATCGTTGCAGACCTCATTGGCTTCCAAGGGCACGTCAAGGACAACATGCTCCGCTGGGGCCAGGCCGCGATGCAGGTCATCGGGCCGCTGAACCGGCGCACGCAGGAGAGCTTCCCGATCGCCGGCGAGCTGTACGGCTGGTGCTCATCGGTCACCGCCGAAGACCTCACACCCGGCTCAATCGGCCGCGGAATCTTCGACGCCGAGACACGCGGCGACATTCCCCAGGGCTCTGCGGGGCACATCATCCACCAGTACCTGGGGGCGGGCGTCGACACGACCATCGCCTCGATCGGGAACATCATTGCGCTGTTCGGCCACCATCCCGAGCAGTTCGAGCTGGTCCGGGAGAACCCCGAGCTCGTCCCCGCAGCCTTCGCCGAAGTGCTGCGCTACTGGGCGCCGGTCCACATCTGGGGCCGCAAGGCAACCCGCGACGTCGAAATCGACGGAGTCACCATTCCTGCGGGCGCCCAGGTGGGCATCCTCTTCGGTGCCGGCAACCGGGACCCGCGGCACTACGAGAATCCGGACACCTTTGACGTGAAGCGCAACCCGGTGGACCACCTCTCCTTCGGCTACGGACCGCACGGCTGCGCCGGCCAGGGCCTGGCGAAACTGGAAGCGCATGCCATCATCGAGGCGCTTGCCCGCAGGGTGAAATCACTGACGATCTCGGATGAGGTCCGGGAGCCGAGCAACATTACGCGGAGTTTCGAGTCGCTCCAGGTCGAAAAGGTGGTGGCAGCATGAGGATCGAACTCGACCGGCCGCGCTGCGAAGGACACGGCCTGTGCGAGGAAGCCGCACCCAAGCTGATGCACCTGGATGACGACGGCGAACTGGTCATCGATGTGCCGGAGGTGGACGGGGCCGACCTGGACGCCGCCAAGGCCGCGGTCAGGGTCTGCCCGGTCGCCGCGCTGCGATTGGCCGCGGCATGACGATGCGCAGGATAGTGGTGGTTGGCAACGGCATCGCCGGGCTCACGGCCTGCGACTCGTTGCGCTCGGCGGGCTTCGACGGCGAACTCACCGTCGTCGGCGCCGAGCGCCACCATCCCTACAGCCGGCCTGCCCTGTCCAAGGCGCTGCTGCATGGTGTCAACGGGAACAGCGATGATGCCCTCCAGGCCCACGAGCTCCCCGAGCCGACCCACGACGCCACGGAGCTGCTCGGCGTCAGCGCCACGGGCCTGGACCCCGACGCCCGGCTGGTCCGCCTGGACGGGGGCGGTGAGCTGCCGTATGACGGCCTCGTCATCGCCTCCGGTTCCCGGGCGAAGCGCCTCGCCTCCGGGCATGGAGGAGGCGGGCAACAACGAGTCGGGCAAGGAGGAGTCGGACCGCAACAGGACGGCTCACCCCGGGAGCTCACCCTGCGCACCATCGAGGATGCGATCCTGCTCAAGGAACGCGTCGCGTCGCGCCCCTCGGTCATCGTGATCGGCGGCGGCCCGCTCGGCATGGAGGTTGCGTCCGGCTGCCTGCACATGGGCTGCGAAGTCACCCTCGTCTCCGACGTCAAGCCACTGTCGCGCCAGCTCGGCGGCCATCTCGCGGACATCTTCACCTCCGCCGCCATCCAGCGTGGACTGCGGGTGGTTGGCGGAGGAAAGGCCCGGCTTGTCGACCACGGCACGGGGACACGGGTTGTCCTCGCCGACGGCACCGAACTCCACGCGGATCTTGTGGTCACGGCCGTCGGCGACGAGCCGAACACTGACTGGCTTGCCGGCTCAAACCTCCTCACCGACGGGTCACTGCGTGTCGATTCGCGCGGCCGGGTCCGGCCTGAGATCGTGGCCGCCGGCGACGTGGCGTTCTTCCCCACCCGCCGCGGCGTGCAGCGGGTTCCCCTGTGGACGAGCGCCATCGACCAGGCCAAGGTCGCTGCCGTCGGCCTGCTGCAGGGCGACGCCGCACCCGAATTCAACTTCCAGCCGTATTTCTGGACGGAGGGCTTCGGACTGTCACTCAAAGCGGTCGGTTTTACGCCTGTGGCGGGTGAACCCGACTTCTGCGAACCGGGAGCGGAGAGCGGATCGCTGCTCCTGCGCTGGGACAATCCGGACGGTGCCGGGACCGCCGCCGCGCTCAACTACCGGATCCCGGTCCCCAAACTGCGCCGGCTGGCCGACGCAGGCCCGGCCGCGCTGCGGCCGGCGGCGCCCGTCCTGCGTCCGGCGACCCCCGCCCGGGCCTGACCCCGCACACCACCGTTAGGATTGATCCATGTCGTCGTTGCGAGAAGCCCACAAGAAGCTCACCCGCGACATGATCGTGGAACGTGCGCTTGAGCTCTTCACCGACAAGGGTTACGCCGCGACCACCATCGACGAGATCGCCGCCGCGGCCGGCACCACCCGGGTGACCTTCTACGCCTACTACCCCTCACGCAGCGATCTGATGAGGGACTTCATGGCGCGCGTCAACGAGGTACTGGACCGTGCGGACGGCCCGGAGAGCGGCTCCACTGCTCCCGACCTCGTTGACGTGGTGCGCGCCGGCAAGCTGCCGGGCATCCTGGCCTGGCTGGAGTCGCGGGCGGCACTCTGGCCGGTCTTCCGCCCCTACCTCGACGTGCTCGATGAGGCCGCCGCCGTCGACCGCGAGGTGCGGGCCATGGTCGAGGGATGGCACGAGGAGGTCATCTCCGACCTGGTCCGCGGAATGCAGCTGGCCGGGCGCTTCTCCCCGGAGACGCACCACATCCGCGGAACGCTTGCCTTCACCTCCCTCGACTACGTGGCCACGCTCTGGACGCGGCGGAAGTTTGAACCAAACCGAGAACACGCGCTGGAGGTACTGGCCGACAACTGGTACCACCTGCTCTGCGACGACTAGGCCTCCAGCCGCACCCCTGCCGACGGAACCACTGCTCCGGTGGCGGTTGAATCCGGGTTGAGCATCCAGCCGACCCGCTTGGCGGAGCTCAGGACCACCACGCTTTCGGCCAGTTCCATGCCGGGGATCCGTTGTTGCAGTGCCAGTTCGGCATTCATCACCTCCGCCAGGGAGTGCAGCCACATGATGATCACGAAGTTGGTCCGCCCGGTGGTGGAGGCGGCAAGGCGGACGTTGCGGAACCCCCGCAGCTCTGCCGCCGCGGCCTCGTGCTGGCCCGGCGGCACGTTGGCGAACCACTGGCAGGTGACCGGGTAGCCGGAGTACTTCTGCGCGATCTCGCAGCGGAAGGAGAGCATCTGGCTGGACAGCACCCGGTTGAGCTGCCGCTGGACGGTAGCCGCGCTGCGGCCCAGGCTGCGGGCGATGTCCGCCGCCGTCGCCCTTCCGTCACGCGCCAGGAACGGAATAAGGTCCAGGTGGCTCTGTGGCAGCGCGGCGCCGGGGACGGCGGGCGGGGCGGAGCCCGACGCCTCGGGCCCGGCGAGCGCCTTGAGGGCATTCTGCTGCGCCTTGTTTAGGACGTTGAGCCGCCAGGCGTAGCCGCCCACATGCAGGCGGGTGCAGAGCGCGGTCCGGTACTTGAGCAGGCCCGGGATCTCCTTGAACTGCGGCACCACTGATTCGCTGAAACGGCCAAGGGTGGGCGTGATGACGGTCAGCATCAGGTCGCGGTTGCTGGCGGCTTCCTCCACCGTGACCACTTCGGGGATGGCCGCGAGGGCTGCGGTGACTCCGGCGCGCTGCCGCATTTCGCAGTCCACGTCCACCAGGGCCAGGCACATCTGCTTGGGATCGCCGATCAGGTGGGCGGTGGTCCAGGCCGCGCCGGCGGTCCGCAGCCGCTCCCAGCGCGCCGCAAGCGTAGTGGCGTGCACGCCCAGAATGCCGGCGGCATCAGACCAGCTGACCCGCGGCGCGACCTGGAGCGCGTTGATCAGCTGCAGATCGTCTTCACTGAGTTCCATTCCGCGAAGCACCCTTTCCTGCATGAATCCTGCCAGATCAAGCATAGTTGTGATTTTTTCCAGCTATTTCTGAAATTGTGAATCAGCTCACTCCACAATAGGTTGCAGATCACCAACCAATCGTTCGGGAAAGAGGAAAGCATATGTCGATCACCGCCGATGCCAAGGAACTGCAGGGCGAAATCGCCCGGTTCCGCCATGAGCTGCATCGGGAGCCGGAGATCGGCCTTGACCTCCCCCGGACCCAGGAAAAAGTCCTTCAGGAACTTGAGGGCCTGCCGTACGAGATCACCCTCGGTGAGAGCACGACGTCGGTCACTGCTGTTTTACGCGGCGGCGCACCGCACGCTTCGGCCCAGCGGCCGGCGGTCCTGCTCCGCGCGGACATGGACGGCCTTCCCGTCCAGGAGCGCACCGGCGTCGACTTCACCTCCCGCGTCGACGGAGCCATGCACGCCTGCGGCCACGACCTTCACACCTCCATGCTTGCCGGCGCAGCCCGCCTCCTGGCCGACCGCCGGGATCAGCTGGCCGGCGACGTTGTCCTGATGTTCCAGCCCGGCGAGGAAGGCTTCGACGGCGCGTCCCACATGATCCGCGAAGGCGTCCTGGATGCTGCGGGCCGCCGCGTGGACGCCGCCTACGCCATGCACGTGTTCTCCGCCTTGGAACCGCACGCCCAGTTCTGCACCAAGCCCGGCGTGATCCTCAGTGCCTCGGACGGACTTTTCGTCACCGTCCTGGGTGCCGGCGGCCACGGCTCCGCACCCCACTCCGCCAAGGACCCCGTCACGGCCGTGGCTGAGATGGTGACAGCACTGCAGGTGATGATCACGCGCCAGTTCAACATGTTTGATCCGGTGGTCCTTACCGTCGGCCTCCTGCAGGCAGGCACCAAGCGCAACGTCATTCCTGAATCCGCGCGCTTCGAAGCCACCGTGCGCACCTTCTCGGATGCATCCCGGGAGCGGATGATGACGGCCATTCCGGTGCTGCTCAAAGGCATCGCCGCCGCCCACGGCCTGGAGGTGGATGTGGACTACCGCTCCGAGTACCCGCTCAGCGTTACGGACGAGGACGAGACGAACACCGCCGAAAGGACCATCCAGGAGCTCTTTGGAGAATCGCGCCTCACCCGCTGGGCCACGCCGCTCAGCGGCTCGGAGGACTTCTCCCGGGTCATGGCGGAGGTGCCCGGCACCTTCATCGGCCTCAGCGCCGTCGCCCCGGGGGCGGACCACACGTCCACCCCGTTCAACCATTCCCCCTACGCCACGTTCGACGACGGCGTTCTCTCCGACGGCGCAGCGCTCTACGCGGAGCTGGCTGTTTCCCGCATCGCGGCCCTTGCGGCTGCCGACAACTGACCTTCCGACCACTTTTTGGAGCATCACATGACTTCCACCGTAGGCATGCCAGCCGAGGTCCAGGTTCACAAATCGCACCTGCGGACCCTCATCGGGACCGGCATCGGCAACGCCGTTGAATGGTACGACTGGGCCATCTACGCCACCTTCTCACCGTTCATCGCGAGCGCACTGTTCAGCAAGGCGGACCCGACGTCGGCCTTCCTCGCCACCCTGGCGATCTTCGCCGTCGGCTTCGTGGCCCGTCCGTTCGGCGGTTTCGTCTTCGGCTGGATCGGTGACCGGATCGGCCGCAAGACGTCCATGACGTTCGCGGTGGGTCTCGCCGCGCTGGGCAGCCTCCTGATCGGCATTGCCCCGACCTTCGAAGCCGTGGGAGCCTTCGCATCCGTGATGCTGCTGGTGGCCCGCCTGATCCAGGGCCTGGCCCACGGCGGCGAGCTGCCGTCGTCGCAAACCTACCTTTCCGAGATGGCCCCCAAGGAAAAGCGCGGTTTCTGGGCAACGCTCATTTACACGTCCGGCACCGCCGGCATCCTGGCCGGGACCCTGCTCGGCGCCGTCCTGTCCAACATCCTGAGCTCGGCTGACATGAATGCCTGGGGCTGGCGCATCCCGTTCCTGATCGGCGGCGCCCTGGGCGTCTACGCCCTGGTGATGCGGGCACGCATGAAGGAAACCGAGGCTTTCGCGGCCGAAACGCCCAAGGAAAAGCACGAGCCGATGTGGCCGCAGATCTATCGGCACCGCAAGCAGGCCCTGCAGGTCATCGGCCTGACCGTCGGCCTGACCGTGAGCTATTACATCTGGGGCGTTGTGGCGCCGAGTTACGCCGCCACTGCACTGAAGATGGACCGCGGGGAAGCCCTGTGGGCGGGCGTGATCGCCAACATCGTCTTCATCGCCGCCTTGCCGTTCTGGGGCAAGCTGTCAGACCGCATCGGCCGCAAGCCGGTCCTGATCGCGGGCTCGGCCGGCGCCGCGCTGCTGCACTTCCCCATGACCTGGCTGCTGAAGGACTCCCCCTGGCAGCTGGCCGTCACGATGTCCGTGATGCTGTTCTTCATCGCAGCCAGCGCCGCCATCGTTCCCGCCGTCTACGCCGAGCTCTTCCCCACCAAGATCCGCACCGTTGGCGTCGGCGTTCCCTACTCCATCTGCGTCGCGGCCTTCGGCGGCACGGCGCCGTACCTGCAGACCTGGCTGGGCACCATCGGACAGGCCAACCTGTTCAATGTCTACGCCGTGCTCCTGCTGCTGGTGGGCATCGCGTTCGTCTTCACCATCCCGGAGACGAAGGGCAAGGACCTGACGCACTAGCGTTCCCGGGCTGGCGGCATGGTTCGCCCAGGGGGACCAACAGAGACGGAACCGGCGAAGGCCGGGCGGCGCGGCCGCCCGGCCTTCGTTGGTGCCGCGTCTGAAGCGTCACAGGCCCGGCCCGCACACCGGATGCCCAGTCTGACCTGCGTACAATCGACCGACAGCCATCTACCAAGGGAACCATGAAGAAACTCACCACGGCCCTGCTCGCCGCCGGGCTCATCATCTCCGCTTCCGCCTGCTCCGCACCGGCAAAACTGACCACCGCCGAAACCTGCGACCGGCTCAAGATCGTTGTGACGGACTCCAGCACCAGCGCCGGCAAGACCGGGATGATCATCCTCGGCAACCGGCTCCGCCCGCTCGTCGGAGGTGCCTCCGATGAGATGAAGCCCGCCGTGCAGGCGATCCTGGATTACGCCGATGAGAACGCGAAAGAGTCGCCCGACGCTGAAAAGATGGCCCAGCTGCAGGCCGACTACCAGAAGGCCGGCGCTACATTCGGGCAGTTCTGCAACTAGTCTCTGCCACCAGGTGTTTCGGCGCGACGGCAGCCCTTCTCCCGAGCTGCCGTCAGCCCAAATGGACGGGAGCGGCCTCGGCATCGGCGCCGCTGAACGTCGTCCGGTCGATCCTGATCAGCACTACTGCAACCGGGATGATCAGGATTGCCACGGCCGCCGCCCACAGGAACACCGCCGAGTAGCCGGCTGTCAGCGCCGCCCTGGAGGCGCCACCTGCGGCAGCCGTAAATGCAGCTGCGATGGTGCTGAACAGGGCAATGCCCAGGGAGCCTCCGATCTGCTGCGAGGCGTTGACCAGGGCACTGGCAACCCCGGAGTCATCCTTGTCCACGCCGAAAAGGGCAAGGTTCTGCATCGGAACAAACACCATGCCAAGGCCCATCCCCATCAGGATCAGGGCAGGAAGCATGTTCACGGCATAGCTGCCTTCGGCGCTGACCTGCGTCAGCCACAGCATGGAAGCCGCCATGAAGACGGGTCCCACCGCGGTGGGGATTTTCGCCCCGAGTTTCGGCAGGTTCTTCGCAACCACTGCAGCGGTGGCGATCAGCACCACGGTCATGGGCAGGGACGCAACGCCTGCCGGGAACGGCGCGAAACCGAGCACGATCTGGATGTAGTAGTTGATGAACAGAATGCCGCCAATCAGGACGGCACCGGACAGGAACGAGGCGAGGAACGCTGCTGCCCGGTTGCGCTCCGTGGCGACGCGGAGCGGCAGCAAGGGATGCTTCACGTTTTTCTCCACCAGCACGAAGAGGGCCAGCAGCACCACGCCTGCCAGGATAAAGCCCCAGGCTTCCGGAGCACCCCAGCCGTGTTCGGCATTGGTGAAGCCATAGACCAGTGACCCCAGGCCGAGGGCTGCGAGGACGACGCCGGGCCAGTCGTATTTGGTGGACCCTTCAGCTTTGCTTTCGCGCACCGTAAGCCAGACGCCGAGAAAGGCGATGACGGCGATGGGGATATTCACGAAGAAGCACCACCGCCAGGACGCGTAGTCCGTGAGGTAGCCGCCCAGGAGGACGCCAATGGCTGCCCCGACGCCGCTGATGGAGCCAAAGATCGCGAATGCCGTACCGCGGTCCTTGCCGGCGGGGAACGCAACTGTCAGCAGCGCCAGCGCGGCAGGCGCCAGCAGCGCGGCGAACACACCCTGAAGGGCGCGCGCGCCGATCAGCTCCCACGATTCCTGCGCGATCCCGCCTACGAACGACGCGGCGGCGAAACCGACGGCGGCCACGATGAAGGTCCGCTTGCGTCCCCAGAAGTCCGCGATCCGTCCGCCCAGCAGCAGGAACGCCCCGAAAGCCAGAGCGTACGCCGTCACCACCCAGGACCGCGTCGAATCGCTGATCCCCATTTCGGTCTGCAGCCGCGGGAGGGCGAGATTCACAATCGTGCCATCCAGGACCACCATGAGTTGCGCAAGGGCAAGGAAAATCAGTGCCCACCACGCTTTCTGCGGCTTTTCCTCCTGCCGCACCTGCGCTGTTGCCGTATCTAGTGCCATCCTTCACAACCCTCCAAGTAGTAATACTTATAGAAGTATAACTACCTAGCCAGTGCCCACTAAGACAAAAACGGTGTGACGATGGCTACGCGGGTTCGTCGAGAAACGAAGCGAGGCGCTGGAGCGCCGGAAGGCTCGCTGAGATCTGCTCCCGTTCCGCCGGGAGAAGCTTGGAACTTGCTGCCGCAAGCGACTCCGCCCAAGCGGCCTCCAGCACGGTCTTGATGCGCTGGGACTCCCCGGTGGGATGGAGGGCGACGTACCTCTTGTCGGCGGCGTCTCGCGTGCGGGTCACCAGGTTGCCGGTGACGAGCTCGCGCACCTGCACACTCACGTTGCTGAACTGCCGACCCAGCCGGCTGGCGACTTCGGCGACAGTGATTCCCGGGTGGTTTTCGATCACCCGGAGGATCTCCAGCTGGCCATTGGGCAGCGGGCGGACCCCGGTCTCCTGGTGGGACTTCCGCTTGACGTCCGCGGAAATGTCAAGAATGGCCACAGCGAGGGCGCGGAGGTCCACGGCCTGTGCAGATCCTTCACCTCCGCCAACATTTTCCATCCCCTCAGCATAGGCGGGGTCCAGGGTCAAGGTGCTGCGAACGCCGCAGCTGATACCCACAGTATACCCGGTGGGGTATATTGGACGTGTCCCCCCGCCACCGCAGAACCGTGCCAGGGAGCCCAAAAGGACCAAGATGAACGCAGAGGAACGGCCGGAAGGCCTGCAGCTAGACGAGTCCGCCACGCCAAGGCCGGCCGCCACAGAGGACCAACGCCGGCTTGAGGACCACCGCCTCCAACGCCGCGTGGTGTCCATTCTCGTCGGCGGCCAGATCCTCGGCGGCATTGGCATGGGGGCGACGCTTTCCCTCGGCTCCCTGCTCGCGGCGCAGCTCTCCGGATCCAACGCCTGGTCCGGCATGGCAGCCACCATGAGCACGCTCGGCGCCGCTTTCGCCGCTGTCCCGCTGGCCCGCCTGGCCCAGGCCCGCGGCCGGCGGATCTCGCTGTCCACCGGCGCCCTCATTGCGGGGGCGGGCGCCGTGCTGGCCATCAGCTCGGCCGCCCTGGGTCTCTTTCCTGTGCTGCTGCTGGGCCTGATGCTCCTCGGTGCGGGTTCCGCGGTAAACCTGCAGGCGCGCTTCGCCGCAACCGATCTGTCCCGCCCGGGTTCCCGGGGCCGTGACCTCTCCATTGTGGTGTGGTCCACAACCATCGGCGCCGTCCTGGGGCCGAACCTTTTTGGCCCTGGCGAGGCGGTCGGCGCAACCCTTGGCCTTCCCCCGCTGACAGGTGCTTTCGCCTTTTCCGTCGCCGCCCAGCTGGCTGCCGCCGTCGTCTATTCAACCGGCCTGCGGCCGGACCCCCTGCTCACCGCCATGGCCTCCCGCGTGCCCGATCCCGCAGCACCCCGGCCAAAAAGCGGCCTGCGGATTCTGCGAAGCAACCCCCGGGCGCGGTATGCGGTGGCCGCCGTCGCACTCAGCCACGCCACAATGGTGGCGCTGATGTCCATGACGCCCGTGCACCTGCGCGACCACGGGGCCAGCCTCACGGTGGTCGGCCTGACCATCAGCCTGCACATCGCGGGCATGTACGCGCTGTCTCCGGTTTTCGGCTGGATGGCGGATAAGGCCGGCCGGCTGCGCACCATCCTCCTGGGCCAGGCGATGCTGCTGCTTTCACTGCTGCTGGCAGGGGTTGCGCCGGACTCCGGCGCGGCCGTGACCGCCAGCCTCATCCTGCTGGGGCTGGGCTGGTCCGCCTCGGTGGTCGCCGGCTCTGCGCTGGTGGCCGAGTCGGCTCATGTGCAGGACCGGCCTGCGATCCAGGGTGTTTCGGACCTGAGCATGAACGCTGCCGGGGCCACCGGCGGAGCGCTGGCCGGTCCTGTGCTGGCCGTCGTCGGGTATTCCGGGCTGGGACTGTTTTCCATAGCCCTGGTGGCCGTCGTGACCATCTGGACTTTCCTGCAGCCGCGACGCCCCGACCAGGACCCCACCCAAGACCACAATCAGCCGTGACAAACAACACCACGCCCGAGTCGGACGTCCGCCGGGACGCAAGCGACGCAACGGCTGGCCGCCTCCGGCAGTTCCGGCTGGTTCTCCGCAGCTGGTCCCGCCAGCGGGTGGCTACCGCCTTTGTTGCGGCCGTTGTGGCCGCCATCTTCCTGACGGGTGCAAACGGCATGATTGCCGGCGGGGGCACCGGCTGGACGGGCTACGTCCTGGTGGGCGCGGGGTCGATCCTGGCCGGCTTCCTGGCAGGGAGCTACGTGAACGCTCCGATCGGCGCGGCTTCCACGCTGTGCGATCTGCGCTGGCCCGTACTGGGCCTCTTCGGCGCGGTGTGGGCGAGCTCGGCGAGGGAGGAACTGCCGTCAGCCCAGGTGGCCGCCGGGCTGCTGTCCCTGGGCGTCATGGCGTGGGCCCTGCACGGCCGCCTGGAGCTGGAGCGCAAGGTCACGCTGGGCCGCGGCGGATCGCCGGACGCCGATGCCGACACCTGCACCGACTGCCGTCCGATGTTCCCCGCCTGAGCACGCAGGCGCGGGCGGGCACCTCCGGGGTCGGATGGCGCCTCTGCCACCCAAAACGATGACGACGGCGGCAGTTACCTTGCGTGACGCCCCGTTACCTTTGACACGCCCTGCGCCTCCGGTTCGGGGTCCACGATGACGCTTTGAGTCACTGGATTAACGCGGGTGAACGCGCGCGACGCAGGCCATTGATGCCGCGACAGGCCGGACCGTAATCTCAGTCCAATCGACCGCTGACCAGCGGTGAAGCCCCTGCGGTGACCGCCGCAATCGTGAAGGAATCCCCATGTCATCGCATCAGAACCCCAAAGGATCCACCCGCATCGTTGCGGGGGAAGCCCACAAGCCCCAAAGCTTCGGACTAAAGCGCAAGCGCGCCCTGGGAATCGGCGTCGCCGCCGGTCTCGTGGCACTCATTGCCGGCGGCGCGGCAGTGGCGTCGTCGCTGTCCGGCGCTAGGGGCAACACCGAAGCGCAGCCGGCGGCCGCCGTGACGGGCGCGCCGGCGGCGGAATTGAAGCTGGGTTATTTCGGCAACGTCACGCACGCCCCGGCCCTGGTGGGCGTCAAGCAAGGCTTCATTGCCAAGAGCCTGGGTGATACGAAGCTCAGCACGCAGGTGTTCAACGCCGGGCCGGCCGCGATCGAGGCGCTGAACGCCGGTGCGATCGATGCCACATATATCGGTCCGAATCCGGCGATCAACTCGTTTGTGAAGAGCCAGGGCGAGTCCGTCAGCATCATCGCGGGCGCGGCGGCGGGCGGCGCGCAGCTGGTGGTCAGGCCGGAGATCGGGTCCGCGGCGGATTTGAAGGGCAGGACCCTGTCCTCGCCGCAGCTGGGCGGGACCCAGGATGTGGCGCTGCGGGCGTGGCTGGCGGGGCAGGGCTACAAGACGAACACCGACGGCAGCGGCGATGTGGCGATCAACCCGACCGAGAACGCGCAGACCCTGAAGCTGTTCCAGGACGGCAAGCTCGACGGCGCGTGGCTGCCGGAGCCGTGGGCGTCCCGGCTGGTGCTGCAGGCCGGCGCGAAGGTGCTGGTGGACGAGAAGGACCTGTGGGACGGTTCCCTGACCGGTAAGCCCGGCGAGTTCCCCACCACCATCCTGATCGTGAACAAAAACTTCGCCGCCGATCACCCGGACACCGTCAAGGCACTGCTGAAGGGCCACGCCGAATCCGTGGCCTGGCTCAACGCCGCTGCCGCGGACGAGAAATCCTCCGTGATCAACGCCGCCCTGAAGGAAGCGTCCGGCGCCGAACTGAAGCCCGACGTCATTGAGCGGTCGCTCAAGAACATCGTCTTCACCGTGGATCCGTTGGCCGGAGCCTACACGAAGCTGCTGCAGGACGGTGTGGACGCCGGCACCACCAAGCAGGCCGACATCAACGGCATCTTCGACCTCACGGCACTGAACGGCGTCACCGCCGAAACCGGCGGCAGCAGGGTCAGCGCCGCCGGGCTCGGCAAGGACTGAGCCGGCTAACGCCGCGGGGCTGAGGGGGCGGCAGGCGCAGCCCCCTCAGCCGGTTAGCCGCCGATGAAACGGTCCCGCCCGGCCCGGTACCCGAACACCGCGGCCAGCGCCCCCACCACCAGGAACAGCACCCCCGCCGCGGCGAAGGATCCCGTGGCCTGGTGCAGCTGCCCCACCATCAGTGTCCCGGTGGAGCCGACGCCGTAGCCCACGCCCTGCATCATGCCGGACAGGTGCGCGGCGGTGTGACCATCCCGGGTCCGCAGCATGATCATGGTCAGCGCCACCGCGGTCAGGCTGCCCTGCCCGAGGCCCAGCAGCCCGGTCCACACCCAGATGACGTCCAGCGGCCCGAAAATGCTCAGCGCGAACCCGCCCCCGGTCATCAGGGCCACCACGGTGTTGATGGCCCGTTGGTCGCGGAACCTTGCGGCCAGCGCCGGAGCGAAGAGCGATCCGAGCATCTGCAGCACGATGGAGGCGGAGACGATCAGTCCGGCCGTTGCGCCGTCCACTCCGCGTTCCCGCAGGATGGGCGCCAGCCAGGCGAACACGCTGAAGGACATCATGGCCTGCAGCACCATAAAGATGGTGACCTGCCAGGCCACCGCCGAGCGCCACACATTCACGCCGTCGGCAACGGCCTGGTGCCGCGGGTGCCGCTGCCGGACGGCCAGCGGCAGGAACAACAAAAGGACGACGGCGGCGGGCAGCGCCCAGAACCACAGCGCCGCCGTCCACTCCCCCGACGCGGTGAACACCGGGTACGTGAAACCGGCGCCCAGGGCGGCGGAGGCGCAGATGGCGGTGGTGTACAGCCCGCCCATCAGCCCCAGCCGGTGCGGGAAGTCGCGTTTCACCAGCCCCGGCAGCAGCACGTTGCAGAGGGCGATGGCGGCTCCGCAGGCCGCTGTTCCGGCCAGCAGGGCGGGCAGGTGCCCGGCGCCGGGCAGCTCCAGCGGACGGAGCAGCAGCCCGGCGGTAAGCACGCCCATGGCTCCGAGCAGCACCCGCTCGGCACCGAAGCGCCGGGCGAGGACGGGCGCCAACGGGGCGAAAACTCCCAGCAGGGTCACGGGCACGGTGGTGAGGACCACCACTGCCCAGCCCGGCAGGCCGGCGTCGGACCGTATTTCCGGCAGCACCGCCGCAAAACTGGAGAACACGGTGCGCAGGTTCAGCCCGATCAGCACCAGGCACACGCCGAGGTACACCAGCCCGCGGCGGCTGCTCACCCGTGTGGGCTCGGCGGCAGGCAGGTCGTCGATCTCGGCGTCCACCAGCGTGCCGGGGTCCGCACGCCGGACGCGCGCCGGCGCCATGGTTTTCGCTGCCGAGTTAGGGGTTTCGTTCTGGGCTTCGGTCACGAGCCCCATTCTTGCAGGAGTTATCCACATAGGGCCGAATACCCGCAGCAGCCCGGTCCGGCCGTCCCTAGTCTGAACTGACCAGGTCCTGGCGCCACAGGACACCTCCCGTAAAGGCACAAGGAGACCACATGAGTTTGCCAGAGCCGCACGTCTTAACAGCAGGGTCAACGCCTCTGCCGCCACGCCACGAGCCGCCGCCCGCCCCGGCACCATCCGCCCAGCCGCGCCGCCCGGGTAACGGCGGGGCGGGTATCGCCAGCCTGGTTCTCAGTGTCGCTGCCTCTGCGAGTCTGGTCGTGACCATACCCATGAGCCTGATAGCCGCGCTGCTTACCCGGGCGGACATGGGCCGCGGTCAACTGGACTGGGTGGCACCGCTGGTCCTCTGGAGTCTGCCAGCGGTTCTGGGGCTTCTCGCCGTGTCCCTTGGCATCGCTGCAGTCAGGCGTTCCTCCTCCGGATCAAACAATTGGACGGCCGCCATCGCCGGCTTGTGGATCTCCGGGCTGCACGCCGCCGCTGCCTTGATGCTCGTGCTCAGGAAAGGGGATTTCATGATTTTGTTCTGACTCGCCCCGCCCCCGTATGCCCACGGCTGCCAGTCCGGGGCCTTGGCCGCTTCCAGGGGATGATCTCAACTACTCTGGAGGGGATGAGTGAATCCCCAGAAACCCCTGAGCCTTCCCCTGCCCAGACGCCGGAGGCTGCTCCGGATTCGACCCCCGACCAGCCGCAGGCGGCCCGGCCGGTGACCCCTGGCAGCCAGGCCTCGTTCGGAACCTACGGAGGCCGGCCGGTCAGCTTCGTGCGCCGCGGAACCCGTTTACAGGGCCGCCGGCAGCTGGCCTGGGAGGAACACTCGGACCGCTGGGCGGTTGACGTCCCGCGGCACATCGCCAACACGTCGGTGCACCCTGACTACGTTTTCGACGCCAAGGCGGAGTTCGGACGCACCGCGCCCCTGATCGTGGAGATCGGCTCGGGCCTGGGCGATGCCGTCTGCCACGCGGCCGAAGAGAACCCGGACTGGGATTTTCTGGCCGTGGAGGTCTACACTCCCGGGCTCGCCAACACGATGATCAAGATCAACAGCCGCGGGCTCAGCAACGTCCGGGTGGTGGAGGCCAACGCCCCGGAGGTCCTGGCCACCATGCTGCCTGCGGGTTCGGTCAGCGAGGTCTGGGTCTTCTTTCCCGACCCCTGGCACAAGTCGCGCCACCACAAGCGCCGCCTGATCCAACCCGAGTTCGCCGCGCTCGTTGCCACGGCACTGAAGCCCGGCGGCCTGTTCCGCGTTGCCACCGACTGGTCCAACTACGCCGTCCACGTCCGCGATGTGATGGCTGGCTCCGCCGATTTCGTGAACCTGCACGACGGCGAGCGCCGGGGTCCGGAAAGCCCCCTCACCCAGGTGTGGCAGTCCGGCGTCGAATCCCTGGTGGGCGGTGCGCCGGTCAAGGAGGGCCGCGCACCGGTGAGCACCGAACACACCGGCCCCAACGAGGGCGTGGATGAAACCGGCGGCTGGGCGCCCCGGTTCGAGGGCCGGATCCGGACGAGCTTCGAAAACAAGGCACACGAAGCAGGCCGCCTCATCTTCGATCTGTGCTACCGGCGGTTATGATGCACCATGGCCTCCGCCCAGCCCTCGCCCCCGCAGCGCCGCTCCGCTGACTCGCGCGGGCTAGCGGCCGGCATCACCAGCCTCGTCACCGCTGTGCTGGCACCGGTGGCGGCCATGGTTGGCCTGTCAACGTTCATCATGGCGGCCGCGGAACCCCTCCTGGCAAACGTCCCGTTGCCGGACACCAGCGGTTACTGGGTCCTGCTGGCGGTTCTGGCGGGTCTCCTGGCGGGGCTGGTCCTGACCTCCGTGGTTACGGGAATCATGGCCATCAAACGCTCACAGCGGATGAACGCCGCGAGGATCACCGGGCTGCTGGGTCTGGCATTTACTGCGTTCAACATGACGGGCGGCATCTGGACCTGGGCCGGCTTAGCCGGACCGTGGCCCCTCCTCGGCTAAGGGGACGGCGCCGTTCCAGGCGTCAGCTCACCCGGATGGCGCCGACCACTTCTTTGAGCAGGCCGATCCGCGGCTCGAGCTGGGGGTCGGCATACGGCCAGATCACCACCACACCGATGAAGCGGTCCTTTTCCCACACGCCCACGGTGGCGGCCGCTTTCGCGTCGCCGCGTGCGTCGTCGTAACCGACGACGACGGCGTATGCGGCTTTGCCGGGAAGGTTCAGTTCGCCCTCGGTCAGCAGGCTGCCGCCGCGCTCCTCGAGGTAGTGGTCTGACATCAGGTGCGCCCAGCCGTTGGCCTGGGCCGGACCCGCAACGGAAGTGTCGTCCCTGATGACAGTGACGAGGACGTCCCCAGGCAGCCCGTACTGCTCGGTGTTCGGACCGGCGGTGGAGTCGTCCAGGATGAGGGTGTGGTCGGGGAAGTCCGCGGTGAAACCGAGCGGGGATTCGATGTGAACTGTCATGGCTGGTGGTTGCTCCTTCAGCGGTAACTCAGGGTTGGCAGGTTTGCAGGGCGGGCGGCGCTTGCAGGGCATGCGGCGTTTGTAGAGCTCCCGGCCGGATTAAAGCCGGGACAGCCTCGTGTCGTTGGGGACCTTCTGGTAAGTGCTGACGTTGGTGCTGACCTGGTTTTCCGTGCTGACCTTGACCTCGCCCGCCTTGATGTCGAATCCGCCCTCGTTGGACGCCGTGACCACGCTGTTCACCTGAATGGTGGCCGAGCCTGCCTCGTAGAGCCTGGCGGCGTCCCTGGCAGCTGCCGCCTCGTTCCCCAGGGCCACATTCTTCATGTAGCTGTCGATCACGGCACTGTTCTCCGGCGAGTAGTCGATGTCGATCTTGACGGTGCCCTGCGTACCGGCCGTCACGCTGGATTCGATGTTGCCTGCCTTCACATCCATGCCCTCCTTGATGCCCTGCGCCACGGTACCCTCCAGGGACAAGGACACCGAACTGAGGTTGTTGTCGCGGTCCATGTTCAGTTCCAGTCCGCCCTTGCCGGAGGCCTCGAACGTCCGGCCGTCCAGGTCCAGGCTGCCCTGCGCGGATACTTCCGCGCTGCCCTTGGACGTCCCGTCACTGAGGTTCTTCTCATAGGCCAGTTCCAGCTTCGCGGAGCCTTCAGCGTCGGCGGAATCGGCCCCGGCTTCAAAACTCAGCGACCCCTTGGCTTTGTCCTCATGGCCGCTGGAGCCGTTATCCGAGGCGGCGTCATTAAGGGTGTCCAGAATGTAGTCCGGCGGATTCCCGGCCACGTGCTTGATATCGCCCACGCTGTCCGGCGGGAGGTCCGCGTACATCTGGTTGCGGGCCGCCACAGCCTCTTCAATGCTGCCGAACGTGTACTCGCGTGCCACTTCGCCGCTGAGGGTGGCGCCGGCTGAACCCGTGGCGTCGTTGACGCCCAGGCCCATGTTGCCGTAGACCTTCACGGTGGCCGAGCCGTCCGCGTTTTCCACCACTTCGGTGCCCACTTCCGCGCCCCCGTGGACCCACAGCACCCGTGCGTCGACAGTGGCCTTGCCCGTCTCCGAGTAGACCGCGATGTCTTCCTTGGCCAACTCCAGCAGGTGCTCCCGCGCGAGGTCCTGGGCTGATTCCGGGATCCCGCCGTCCATGGCCATCAGGTCCAGGGCCAACGGACCGTCAGGCCCCTCCCCCTCGACCAGGTATTTCTTGTCCGCGGCCGAGAGCCCGTCCCACCATTTGGCCTGTTCCTCGGGACTTGCCCCGGCCATTGTGTCCAGCTGATCCCGCAGTTCGGCACGGTGCTCGGCGGCCTCGCGGGCAGCCTCCAGTTTTTCCTGCGCCCAGTCCTTCATCTGCCCGAACAGGCCGGTCAGCCCGCCCGGCCCTGCACCGGTGCCGCCGGAACCGGCCGCCGAGGACCTCTCCTGTTCCGCTGCGTGCTGGAGCAGGAGCTTCGAGTTCTGCCGGAGGCTTGCCACCACCCGTTCGATGCCGGGACGGTGGCTGCCGGTCCATTCCTGGCGGAAGCGCTCGCCGTCGCCGCCTTTCCAGGGAGCGGCAATGATCTGGCTCTGCAACGAGGAGGCCCTGGTGCTGAGCTGCGAGGCAACCTTGTCTGCGGCCTTGGCCAAGGCGCGAAGCTGACTGACGTCAGCACCGTAAAAAGTCATGGTGTCTCCCCAGGGAATGATGCAGTTACGAGGTTGGCGGCTGGTCCATATCGTGCCATCTTGCACCAGGCGGCGCCATGGGCATCACTCCCCATGCGGCCCCGGAGCCGGTGGCGGTCCCTCCAGCCCAATGTCGCGCCGGGCCGCCGGACCGGGAACTGTTCCGGAACCGTTTCCCGTGGCACGATTGGCCTTTAACACTTCGGCGGGACAGTCCCGCGGCGACGAGAACTGTACGAGGATCCGGACATCAGAAAAGAACTCAGAGAGGCCGCTGGGACGGCCGAGGAAGTCACCAACTCGCGGCCGCTGGAGCTCATGGCCCGCGCCGGGTTCGCAGTGAGCGGCCTCCTGCATTTCCTGGTGGGCGCCATCGCCATCCGGCTGGCCATGGGCGGGGAGGGCAAGGCGGACGTCAGCGGTGCCGTGCAGGAGCTTTCCAGCCAGCCCGCCGGCCCGATCCTGCTGTGGAGCAGCTTCGCGGCGTGCGTGGCCCTGGCCATCTGGCAGACGAGCGACGCGATTTTCGACTACAGCCACCTGCCCACCCGCGAGAAGGTCCTGCGCAAGCTTAAGGCGGCGGGCCAGGCAGTGGTCTTTGCCGCCTTCGCCCTCACGCTCGTCTCGTTCGCCATCGGCACCGGGAAGGACAACAGCCAGTCCACCAGCGACTTCACCATCGCCCTGATCAAGGCCCCGGGCGGGGTTGCGCTGCTGATCGTCATCGGCGCAGCGGTTGCCATCACCGGAGTGGTGTACGGGATCCGCGGCATCCGGAAGTCGTTCGAAAAGCACCTTCGGATGCCTGCACCGGGCACTATGCGCACCGGGGTGACTGTCCTGGGCGTGGTGGGCTACGTCGCCAAGGGCTTTGCGCTCCTGCTGGTGGGCCTGCTCATTGTCGTTGCCACTGTCCGGGCGCATCCGGAGGAATCCACCGGGCTCGACGGCGGGCTGAAAGCCCTGCGGGACCAGCCGTTGGGGCTGTACCTGCTTGCCGCCGTCGGAATCGGGCTGATCTGCTACGGCGTGTTCCAGATGGTGCGGGCCAAACTGGCCAAAATGTGAACCCGCCGCGGACCCCCGGCTAGGGTGGACGCATGCCCCAGGTACGCGCCGAGCGCTTCATCCGCCTCGATCCGGAGACCGCCTTTGCGTTCTCCCAGACCACCGGCGACTTCCGGCTGAAGTGGGACCCTTTCATTTCGGCCCGGGGCTGGCTGGACGGCGCAAAGGCCGCCGGCAAGGGCGTCCGCACCCGGACGGTCTCGAAGATGGGGCTGGTGATGGTGAGCGAATACGTCTCGTATGCACCGCCCCGGAATGTGGGCATGACCATGGTGTCCGGCCCGTGGTTCTTCGGCAACTTTGGCGGCGGGTGGCGTTTTACCGCAGCCGACGGCGGCACCCGCGCAGTCTGGAAGTACACCTTTTCCTGCCGGCCGGCATGGTTGCGGCCCGTGGCGGAGGGGATCGGCACCTGGCTGCTGGGCCGCGAGATCGAGAAACGCATCGAAGCCTTCGCGCGGGCGTGCGAGGACCCGCAGCTCGTGGCCGAGTTCCGCACCCAGCACCCCTAAATGCGGCGCCCGGCCGCCCGGTCAGGCGCTGTCGAGGGCTGCACGGACGCGCACCCCGACGCCGCGCAGCCTCTCCAGTGGTTCAGTAGCGTAGACCAGCCGCACGTACCGCGGCGCCACGTCCTGGCCCCACGCCGTCATGGGGGTCGCGGCGATCCGGCCGGCGGCCAGGAGCCGCCGCGACAGCTCCGGCGCGCGCATCCCCAGCGCCTCCGCATCAAGGAGCAGCGACCAGCCGCCCTCGGGCACCACAACGGGCAGCCCGGCCAGCTCCTCGACCACCAGGTCGCGCCGCGCCTGCCACTCCCGCACCGCCCCGGGGATCCCGTCATCCCGGCCGGTCAGCGCCGCGAGGACCCCGGCCTGGTTGAAGCCGCTGGCCACGGCGGTGTTGTAGATCGCGGCGAGTGCCACGTCTCCCATCACTTCCGATGGCCCGGCAACCCAGCCGACGCGCCACCCGATCATGCGGTAGTTCTTGGAGACACCCCCGAGGGTGATGGTGTGAGGTGCCAGTTCCGGGAAGGAGGCCGGATGGCGGTACGGCAGGCCGTCGAACAGGATCCGGTCCATGGCGGCGTCATAGAGCAGCCAGCAGTCCGCATGCAGGCAGGCGTCACGGACGGCGCCCCATTCGGCGTCGTTGAGCACGTGGCCGGTGGGCATCGCCGGGCTCATCAACAGGATGGCGCGGGTGCGGGCGGACACCGCTGCGGCCAGCCGTTCCGTGTCCAGCCGCCACCGCCCGCCGGAGACCATCAACGGAACAAACACCGGCACCGCCCCCGCCAGCCGGACCCTGTTGATCATTCCCGCATACGTGGGATCCGTGACGATCACTTCGTCGCCGTGGTCCACCGTCGCCAGGAGAACGCTGAGCATTCCGGCGAGCGCACCGCCGGTGATCACCACCTCGGACCGCGGATCGTACGAGAGCCCGGTCTGCTGCCTGAGCCGGTGCGCCACGGCCTGGCGGAGGGCCAGCGTGCCGGTGAATGGGAGCCAGCTATTGGCGGCTTTGTTTCCCACCGCGTCCCGGGTGGCGATGACGGCCGACGGCGGCGGCGCCACATCCGTGTCCAGGTTCTCCATGCGGAGCACGTCGGGATCACCACCGACGGCGGCTGCCACCTTGTCGATGCCGAATGGCTGAATCCGGGCAAACCGCCCGGTCCTGCCGCGGACCATGTGCCCAGCGTCCCACCGGGTGCGGAGCGCGTCAATGGTCCCCGGACGGCCCCTCCACCATGGAAATGACCGCCACGGTCTGCTGCCCCTCGTTGCGCAGTTCCACGCTGCTGATGCTGCTGATCTGGGTGGGCGTTGCTCCGGTGATCCTGGACCGGCCCCCAGGCGTCGCCGACCAGCTGCAGGCCCGGTCCTCGGTGCCGTCCCGGCCCTTAACCCACAGGGACAGCGTGCCCTGCGTGGGCAGGCTGGTGCCGGAGAACGAGACCTCAGTCCCCCATGCCTTCTTCATCAGGGCAAGCTGGACCTGCAGGCCGCCCGGCGCCTCCACCGAGTAGCTGGCATCCGGTCTGGGCGGCTGGTTGAACAGCGGAGCGGCCAGCGCTCCCAGTGCCAGGCACGCGGCGGCCACGGCAGCGGCGAAAGCCGCCCACCGCCGTCGTGATTTCCTGCGCCGCACCGCCAGTTCATCCAGCAGGGCGGCAGGGTCCCCCGCGGAAGCTACCCCCAACGATGTAGCTTCCGCGGTTGCTGCGGACGCGGATGGCGCACCTGTCAGGGCGACGGCATCGGCAACCGGCAGGGCATCCAGCAGTGCCGGCAGGCTGGCGAGTTCGTCCAGTTCCCGGCGGCAGGCCGCGCACCCGGCCAGATGCTGCTCGAACACCGACGCTTCGGCCGGGTCGAGGCCGCCCAGCAGGTAAGACCCCAACAGCTGGTGCAGGTCTGCGCTGCTCACCGCTGCACCCCCATTTCGTCCAGGATGGTCCGGAGTGCCCGCACCGCGTAGAACGCACGGGACTTCACCGTCCCCGCCGGGATGTTCAGTTCCCCGGCCGCCTCCGCGACGGTGCAGCGCCGGTAGTGCAGGGCCACCAGGACGTCGCGGTGTTCGGTGCTGAGCCGCAGCAAGGCTTCCTCCATCAGGACGCGGTTGAGCAGCTCATCAACCCGTTCAGCGGCTTCCGCCGGATCCGCCACGTCCCGTTCCGTCGCTTCGACAGGACGGCGCTGGGCCTTGCGGTAGTTGTCGATCAGGATGTTCCGGGCGGTGCGGAAAAGGTAGGCCCGCAGGCTGCCGGTGATTTCCGGAGCCTGCTGCCAGACACGGAGCACCGTCTCCTGGACCACGTCGTCAGCCAGCTGCGGATCCCGGGAGGCACTCAGGACAAAGCGCCGCAGCGCCGGGCCGTGCTCCCGGTAGATCGCTGCCACCACGTCCTCATCGAGCGGCATCCGTGCCCCTCCCGCCGTGCTGATGGTGCCATGCATTGTGTGTGCTGCCTCGTGCTGCATTGTGCTGCCGCAGCGGGCCGGACGCCCGCCGTTCCCCCGTTACGACGCCGCCCGGGCCCAAACGGTTCAACGGGCCTAAAATGTTCACCCGGCAGCCGTCCTGAACCGTTCTGCTTCGTGAACCATTCTGCTTCCCTGCACGTCGTACCGGATAGCGCCGGACCCCACCAATTTGGCCGGCACGAATCCAAGGAGCTGGACATGAAAAAGCAATGGGGCGCCAGGCTGTCCATCGTGGCGCTGGCCGGTGCCCTCACCGCCTGCGGCGGCGGTGCCGGAACCACCCCCACCACTGGTACTCCCGCCACTGGCACGCCCACCACCGCGGAGAGCACGACGACGGCCTCCGCCCCGGCGGAACTGAAGACCGCGTCAACGGCGGCCGGCCAGGTCGTGGTGGACGCGCAAGGCATGAGCGTCTATTTCTTCACCAAGGACGTGAAGGACTCCGGTGCGAGCGCATGCACCGGCGCATGCATCGCCGCGTGGCCGCCAGTCCTCACGGAATCGGACACGCCTGCCGTTGAGGGCATGACGGGCACCGTGGGAACCATCTCCACGCCGGAGGGCAAGAAGCAGGTGACCGTCAACGGCCTGCCCGTGTATTACTACGTCAAGGACAAGGCCGCCGGTGACATTACCGGCCAGGGCGTCAACGACGTCTGGTACCTCGTCAGCCCGGCAGGAGAGATGGTGAAATCTTCGTCGGGAGGATACTAGCGGAAGGACATTAGCCCGGCGGAACTAGCCGGCGTTGACTACCTGGACGGCAACGGACCAGGCAGCTCGGGCAGCTCCACCGGGGGTGTGGGAATAAGCTCGGAAGGATCGGGGCTCACCGGGGAAACGGGAATCGGCTTCCCGGCGGGCAGCTGGCCGGGGTCCGGAATGCTGCCCGGGTCCAGGGGATCGGGCTTGGCGGGCAGCGTGTGACCCGGGGTGCGGGTCGTGCCCGGGGAGGGCGTTGCGGGATCGGCCGTGGTGCCGCCGGCCTGCCCGCCCGGGGCGGATCCGGCGTCCGCGGGAGTAGCGGCCGGCGTCGTGGGGGCAGTCGCGGGAGAATCTGGCACCGTGCCCCCGGTTTCCGGCGAGGGATGAACCGCTGTCTTTCCCGCTGTGCCGGAGGTCAGGGTCCCCACAACGACGGTCACGGCGTGGCGGAAGTTCTCATCGGAGGCGGCCGCGGCGGCACCGCCGGCGGCAAGGGCCGCGGCGACGGAGAAGGCCGTGAGCGGCAGGCGGCGTTTGCGGCGTCGCCGGGCAGCCAGTTCGTCCACAGCCGGGTGTTCGACCGTGGATTTTCCGGCAAACGGCTGTTCCGCGGCGGGCTGTTCTACTGCGGGCTGGTCGACGGCGGAAGCAGCCGACGCCGGGAACGTGGCAGCCGGGGCCATCAGGGCTTCCACTTCGGCGGACGGCCGGGGGCTGTCCGCTGCCAGGGCACGCAGTTCCAGCAGGACGGGGCGAAGGTCGCCGGCGTCTTCCACGCCGGCGTCGGCCAGCAGTTCGTCGATGATCCGCTGGTTCCGGGATGAGGAGGTCTCACTCATGATGTGCCTGGCTTCCTATTGAGGCGCGTTCCCTGAGGGCGCTAAGCGCCCGGCGATGCAACTGTTTGACTGCTCCCGGGGTCCTGCCCATGACCTCGGCGGCCTGTTCCACGGACAGGTCCGCAACCACCCTGAGTGCGAGTACTTCCTGGTGGTCCGGGCTGAGCCCCCGGAGCAGGGCCCCCGCGCTGCCGTGGACATTTTCGAGCGCCAGTTCCTCGGCGGATGCTGTGCTGCGCGCGTCGAGGTCGGCCTCATAGGGGCTGAGTGCCGGGGTCCGTTCGTTGCGGCGGTAGTAGTCCACCATGCGTGCGTGGGCGATGGAGAAGATGAGTGACTTGGCGCCCTGGAGCCCCCCGCTCAGGCCGTCAAGCTTCGGATAGAAGGCAAGGAACACGTCCTGGGTGACTGCTTCCGGATCGTCCACTCCCCGCGCCCTCAGGTACCCGAGGACGGCGCCGGAGAACTTTCGGTAGACAAGGGTGAACAGCACGGCGGGGTCGGTCCCGTCCGCGTGCACGTATTCATCTGCCAAAGTGTCGAGCACCCTCAGGCTCCTCCATCCCACGCAGCACGGTCCCATCCTTCCGGGTTCCGAAAGGCTGTGGACCGGCTCCAGTCGCACCGCGGGACTCCCGCCGAAGCGAAGGAGTCCCGCGATCCACCATAGGTGGCTGTGTTATGGACGGCCAGCTGAGGTGGGCAGCTCCGGGAGCTCGGTGGGGACCTCGGCGGGGAGTTCCGGCGCGGCCGGGACGGCTGCCTGGGTGGGCAGTTCCGGTGCTTCCGGGACCTCCGGGGCTTCAACGTCGACGGCGGCGGCACCGGAACCGGCGACGTCGGCCTTGTTGCCGTCAGCCTTGGCGGCTGCATTGGCTTCAGCGTTGCCTGCGGCAACTACGTCGGCACAGTAGCTGTCGATGTTGGCTTCGCCCTCGGCGGCGACGGCCAGCGACGTGAAGCCGGTGGATGATGCTGCCAGGCCGCCCTTGGTGAAGGCGGTGCACAGGCCGTAAGCGGCGGGGCCGGTGGCGTCAGGGCCGACAGCGGCGGCGGCCGATGCCTCGGCGCTGGCGTCGTCGCCTTCAACGGAGCCGGCTGCGGCGGCGTCAGCGTCGACGGAAGCGGACGGCGTGGCGGAGGCTTCAGCGGTGGCGCCGGACGTGGCGGTCTCGGAAACGCCGCCGACGCGCGGGGCGGGGGCGCCGAGCAGTTCGTGGGCGCTCTGCTGAACGTCAGCGGGAAGGGCTCCGGCAAATGCGGCTGCGCCGGTGCCACCGACTGCCAGCGTGCCGGCCGCCAATGCGCTCGCGGCAACCTTACTAGTGGCAAAAATAGTGAACAAGGACATGAAACCCTCCGAAAACATATACAACAGTGTCAGTAACGGCCAGGTTGGATCCGGCCACTCAAGCGGCGCGGACGCGGTCCGCACTCCCCTTACATCGATGCGGGGTACGGAAAAGTTACGCGGTCCCGGAAATTCTTTTCGGGACGGTTCCGGCGGCCGGAACGAGGATCAGCACATGCGCAACCTGACCGATCTGAAGAACGCCGCCAGGAGCTGGCAGACCATAGTGGACAACAACCACGCACTGCTCCTGCGAAAGTCCGGCCGTGTCCCTCCACTCCGATTTCTTTGACCGCAAGGTGCGCTTGACGTCAGTTGAAGAAGTGGACGACGACGTCCTGGACTTCCTGGCGAAAGCGCTCCACCAGAACAGCTGAGAATGTGACAAGGGGGAACCCGCCGCTGCACGCGGCGGGTTCCCCCTTGTGGGTGCGGAATGCCCCGCTAGTTCGCCGCTGCGCCGGCCGTGGCACCGACCTCGGCACCGGCAAGCCGGAGCCAGGTGTCCACCACGGTGTCGGGGTTCAGCGAGACGGAATCGATGCCTTCCCCGACCAGCCATTCGGCGAAGTCCGGGTGGTCGCTGGGCCCCTGGCCGCAGATGCCGACGTACTTGCCGCGCGCCTTGCACGCCTTGATGGCCATGCTGAGGAGCTTCTTGATGGCGGGGTCGCGTTCATCGAAGCCACCCGAGACAATCGCCGAATCGCGGTCCAGGCCCAGGCCCAGCTGGGTCATGTCGTTGGAGCCAATGGAGAACCCGTCGAAGTGATCGAGGAACTCGTCGGCCAGCAGCGCGTTGGACGGAATTTCGCACATCATGATCACCTCGAGGCCGTTCTCGCCACGGACCAGGCCGTTCTCCGCCAGCAGCTCGATGACGCCGCGGGCCTCGTCCAGGGTCCGCACGAACGGGATCATCAGCTTGACGTTGGTCAGCCCCATCTCGTTGCGGACGAAGGACAGGGCCTCGCACTCGAGGTCGAAGCAGTCCCGGAAAGACGGCTCCAGGTACCGCGAGGCGCCACGGAACCCGAGCATCGGGTTCTCTTCGTGCGGCTCGTAGGCGGGTCCGCCGATCAGGTTGGCGTACTCGTTGGACTTGAAGTCGGACATGCGCACAATCACCGGTTCCGGCGCGAAGGCCGCCGCGATGGTGGACACCCCTTCGGCCAGGCGCTTGATGTAGTAGTCGCGCGGGCTGCCGTAGGCGGCGATCCGTTCCCGGATCACCGCGGCCACGTCCGCCGGCTGCTCGTCCAGGTTCAGCAGCGCCTTGGGGTGGATGCCGATCTGGCGGTTGATGATGAATTCGAGCCGGGCCAGGCCAACTCCGTGGTTGGGCAGCTGCGCGAAGGTGAACGCCTGCTCCGGGGTACCGACGTTCATCATGACCTTGACCGGGGCCTCGGGCAGCTGGGTGATCTCGGTGTCCTCGACGCTGAAGTCCAGGAGCCCTTCGTAGATCACCCCGGTCTCGCCGTCGGCGCAGGAAACGGTCACCTCGAGGCCGTCGGACAGGACGTCCGTGGCGCCCCCGGTACCGACGACGGCGGGAATCCCCAGTTCCCGGGCAATGATGGCCGCGTGGCAGGTGCGTCCGCCGCGGTTGGTCACGATGGCGGAGGCACGCTTCATGATCGGTTCCCAGTCCGGGTCGGTCATGTCGGCGACCAGGACGTCGCCGGTCTGGAAGGCGGCCATCTGGTCGATCGAGCTGAGGATGCGGACGGTGCCGGCGCCGATGCGCTGGCCGATGGCGCGGCCTTCGACCAGGACCCGGCCGGTCCCGTTGAGCCGGAAACGGCTCAGGCTGCCGGAGGCGCGGCGGGACTGCACTGTCTCGGGGCGCGCCTGGAGGATGTACAGCCCGCCGTCGATCCCGTCTTTGCCCCATTCGATGTCCATGGGGCGGCCGTAGTGGTTCTCGATGGCCACGGCGTGCCGGGCGAGCTGCTCGACGTCGTCGTCCGTGAGGCTGAAGCGGTTCCGCAACGAAGCCTCAACCGGAACAAAATCGATGGTGTGGCCCACTTCGCGGTTGCTCGTGTAGGTCATCTGGAGCGCCTTCTCACCCAGCCCGCGCTTGAGGATCGCCGGGCGGCCGGCCTGCAGGGCGGGCTTGTAGACGTAGAACTCATCCGGGTTGACGGCGCCCTGGACCACGGCCTCGCCGAGGCCGTAGGAGGAGGTGACGAACACGGCGTCGTTGAATCCCGATTCGGTGTCCATGGTGAACATGACGCCGGAGGCCCCGACGTCAGAGCGAACCATCCGCTGGATACCTGCCGAGAGCGCCACCTCGGCGTGCTCGAACTTGTGGTGCACGCGGTACGCGATGGCGCGGTCGTTGTAGAGCGACGCGAACACATCCTTGATGGCGAGCAGGATGTTCTCGATGCCGCGGACGTTGAGGAAGGTCTCCTGCTGGCCCGCGAAGGAAGCATCCGGGAGGTCTTCCGCGGTGGCGCTGGAACGGACGGCCCAGGAGAGGTCCTCGGAGCCGCCGTGTTTCTCCACCAGCTGCTGGTACGAGTTCCTGATCTGCGCCTCGAAGTCCGGCAGGAACGGCGTCTCGCGCATGAGGGTGCGGATTTCCTGGCCCGCCGAGGCGAGGGCGGTCACGTCGTCGGTGTCGAGGCCGATGAGCCGGTCGGCGATCTTCCGGTCCAGTCCGGAGTCTGCGAGGAAGGTCCGGTACGCGTCCGCAGTCGTGGCGAAACCGTCGGGAACCTGGACGCCGGCAGAGGTCAGGTTCTGCACCATCTCGCCGAGGGACGCGTTCTTTCCGCCCACCCGGTCCAGGTCCTTGAGTCCGAGTTCTGAGAACCACAGGATGTCTGTCGTCATAGTTGCTGCTCCTTTGCAGATGATGGCATGCAGATGTGCCGCCCCGCTCGCGGCGATAGCCGGTTGGTGGGCGCGAATCCTGTCCACAGTGACAGGTCTCGGGCGCTCTTTCCACATGATGTGCGCCACACTCAGATTGTGAAACTTTTCCCTAATGCTTGAGGTTCATTCGCTGCAGGATGGTCGCAGCCATTTCCTCCACGGAGACTGTTGCTGAATTCAGGTACGGAATCCGGTGGGAGACGTACAACTGCTCGGCGCTGCGCAGCTCGAAGCCGCACTGCCGAAGCGACGCATAGGGCGAACCGCGGCGCCGTTCGGTGCGGATCTGGCTCAGGCGCAGGGGGTTGGAGGAGAGGCCGAAACATTTCTCAACGAAGGGCCTCAGCGGCTTGGGGAGCCCTTCGCGTTCGAAGTCCTCGTCCACCAGGGGGAAGTTCGCGGCAAAGATGCCGTGTTGCAGCGCCAGGTACATGGTGGTGGGAGTTTTTCCGCAGCGGGATGGTGCCACCAGGATGACCTGGGCCTTTTCCAGCGCACGCAGGCTTTGTCCGTCGTCGTGTTCCATGGCGTACTCGACGGCGGCCATCCTGGACTGATAACGCTCCGCATTGCCCAGGCCGTGCGCCCTGCCGGGCTCGCCGCTGGCCGGCGAGCCGAGGGCCTGCTCCAGCTGTCCGACATGCGTCCCTATCAGGTCCACGATGATCCCCTGGCACGTGGCCAGGGTTTGGCGGATGTCGCTGCTGACCGCGGTGGAGAATACGATCGGCCGCGGACCGCTGGCGGCCAGTTTGTCGATGGTGCCGACGACTGTCCTGGCCTGTTCGACGGTGGTGATGAAAGGGACCGTGATGCGGTCGAAATGATTAGCGGGGAACTGCGTCAACAAGGTGTTGCCGAGCGTTTCTGCGGTAATGCCGGTGCTGTCCGAAAGGAAGTAGACAGGCCGAAGATCGTCATTGGTCATGAACGCATTCTGCACCAGGACGGCCCTGCTTGCCGTGTCATGTCCACGCTGTGAAAAGATCAAGCATGCGTCCCATGCAGCACTCCAGCAAGCTCCAGAACGTCCGCTACGAACTCCGCGGGCCCATCCTCCAGGCGGCGAAGGAGATGGAAGCCGAAGGGCACCGGATCCTGAAGATGAACCTTGGCGACACCGCCCCGTTCGGGCTGGAGACCCCCGAGTCCGTCGTGGTGGACATGATCCACCACCTGCGGGGCGCCCAGGGCTACAGCGATTCCAAAGGCATCTTCTCGGCACGCACGGCCATCTCGCAGTACTACCAGACCCGCGGGCTGATGCAGATCGGCGTCGAGGACATCTTCATCGGCAACGGCGTGAGCGAGCTGATTTCCATGTGCCTCCAGGCCTTCATGGAAGACGGCGACGAAGTCCTCGTTCCCGCCCCGGATTACCCGCTGTGGACAGCGGCCGTCACGCTGACCGGCGGCAAGCCCGTGCACTACCTGTGCGACGAGGACGAGCACTGGTGGCCGGACATGGCCGACGTCGAGTCAAAGATCACCGGGCGCACCAAGGCAATCGTGATCATCAACCCGAACAACCCGACGGGAGCGGTCTACCCGCGGCACATCCTTGAGCAGTTTGCCGCGTTGGCGCGCAAGCACCACCTGGTGCTTTTCTCGGACGAGATCTACGAGAAGATCCTGTACGAGGACGCCCAGCACATCCATACCGCGTCGGTGGCCGAGGACATCTGCGTCCTGACTTTCAGCGGCCTGTCCAAGGCCTACCGGATGCCGGGGTACCGGGCAGGCTGGGTGGCTGTCACCGGTCCGCTCGCGGCCACCCTTGCCTACCGCGAAGGACTGGAGCTGCTGGCGTCCCTGCGCCTGTGCCCGAACGTGCCCGCCCAGCATGCCATCCAGACGTGCCTTGGCGGCTACCAGAGCATCGAGGCCCTGGTCCGGCCCGGCGGCCGGCTTCGCGAGCAGCGGGACCGCGCCTACGAACTGCTCACCGCCATACCCGGAGTCACCTGTGTTCCCGCAGCCGCGGCCATGTACCTGTTTCCCCGCCTCGACCCGGAGCTCTACCCGTTCAGGAGCGATGAACAGTTCGTCCTGGACCTCCTGCGGGAACAGAAGATCCTGGTCTCGCACGGCACGGCGTTCAACTGGCCGCGGCCGGACCATTTCCGCTTCGTCATCCTCCCGTCGGTCGAGGACATCGAGGAAGCGGTGCGCCGGATCGCCGCTTTCCTCGCCTCGTACCGGACGGGAGTGGAGGACGACGGCTAGGACGCGGCGGCCATCGGCGTGTAGCTGAAGGACTTCAGGGTGAGCGTCCCGTCCTTGGTCAACGCCTTCAGGCCCTTGGGAGCACCCGCGGGAAAGACGAGTGAACTGAGGGTTCTCTCGCCGCCGTTGACGAACACTTCCACGGAGCTGTAATCCACGTAGATGCTGAGCTGGACTTGTCCGTCACGGGGAGCCGACTGCGCCCGCCGCACCGCGCCGTAGTCCGGCGCCAGGGCGGCGGTTTCCCTGGCGGCGCCGTCCCGGGAGACGAACGCGGTTTCCGACTCGAAGTCATAGCCCACCGTGGCGAAGACGCCGTTTTCGGCGAGCAGTTCCACCTTGGCTTCCGATCCGTCGTCGCCTGCCGCGCGTTCGAGCGTGAGGTCGAGGCGGTACGCTCCCCCCGCCGAAGCGGGATGGCCCGCCGCGGGAAGCTCCGGCCCCGGAAGGTCACCGGCACCGTCCGGAGTAACTTTCCGGCCCTCCACGGTGTCGGTGTCGCCGTCCAGGGACGCCAGCGCACCGGTGGGCGTGGAGACGAGCGTGGGCTTTCCGGCGACGGTCTTGAGCCGGATGTCGCGCACCACGGTGTCCGCGCCGCCGTGCCAGTCTTCCGTTGGCAGCTTCCGGGCATAGGCCCAGTTGTTCAGCCATGCGATGGCGTGGCGTGAACCCATCCGCTGGCTTTCCGTGAGCCGGGGATCGTCCCAGGTCACGGCTGCGTAGAAGTCGGATCCGTCATCGAGCCACTGGTGTTTCTGGTCCGAGGGTTCGAACCGGGTACCGTCCCAGTTCCCGGTCCAATAGGCCACGCCGGTGGACTTTCCTTCCTCGGCCCCGTTGGCGCTGGCGGCCAGCACCCAGGTCCGCTTGGCGGGGTCGCCGTCGACGTCGAGCTGGAAGAGTTCAGGGCACTCGAGGACTCCCAGGCCTTCGCGCTCAAAGCCAGACAGGTACCGCCATTCCTTCAGGTTGGCCGAGGCGTACAGGCCGATCTTTTCGCCCTCCGCGAGGGCCATCACCCACTGGTTGTTCGCTTCATCGCGGATGATCTTCGGGTCACGCCAGTGCTGTTCCCCCGGGTTGTCCATCACAGGGTTCCCCTCGTAGGGCTTGAACGAATAGCCCTTGTCGGTGGAATAAAAAAGCGACTGCCGCTGGATGCCCTCGTCCTGCTGTGTCATGACGGCGATGACGGCATCTTTGCCGAACCCTGCGGTGTTCCCGTAGTCCACCACGGCGCTGCCGGTCTCAATGTCACCCAGGCCGTTCTTGTACTTTTCAATGGCCACCCCCTCGTCCTTCCAGTGCACCAGGTCGGTGCTGGTGAGGTGGTACCACTCGGTGCCGTTCTCCTCGGGGTAGCCGGCGTTGTACAGGTAGTAGTAGTGCCACTGACCGTCCAGCCAGAACGGCCGCTGGGGATCGTTCATCCAGTTTTCGCGGGGCGTGATGTGGTAGCTGGGCCGGTAGGCGGAGGCCGCGTCCGGCCGTGCAAAGGCGGACTCCGCCGGTGCGGGCAGCTCCGGTCCGGCGCCGAGGTCGGCCAGCATGGCATCTACCGCTTCGGGAGTGACGCAGTCCGGGCGGGAAATGTCCGCGGAGCCGGCCCGCACTGCCTTTGCCTGGCCGCCGGAGTCCTGCTCGCTGGAACGCAGCACTACGTCCTCCCCCGCCCGGGCGGCGGCCACCCAGCCCTCGGCGCATGCAATGGCGCGGAGGTCGGACACCCCTTCGGTCCGCAGCGGGCGCGCCAGGCTTTCCAGGCTGCGGTCACCCCGGGCCAGCCAGAACGAGCCGTAGCGGCCCTTCGCCTCTTTGGCTTCCGCCTGGGCCTCGGCAACGTCGGCCAGGGCTTCCTCGGCCGGGCCACGCGGATCCTGCTGCGACCCCGCACCCACCACGATGGCAACGGCCACCAGCACCAGGGCAGCGGCAGCGGCCACCGCCGCCCACAGGGCGCGGGGCGTGAGTTTGCTGGGAAGGAACCTGAGCGACATGTCCACCGATCATCGGGATGCACAAACGCCGGCGCCGGTTTTTTGCCGGCGCCGGCGTTCAGCATGTTGGTCTGATTCCGCTCAATTTTACAGGGTTTGCCGCTTCCGCGGTCCCGCAGTGGCCCTAGGCGTCGGCCTCTTCGAATTCCACGGCGGCAATGATCTCCTTGGTAGTGGGGCTGATCATGAAGGCCTCGTCGTCTTCTTCCACCATGATGAAATCGCCCTGGTCCGTGGTGAAGTGCCAGGCCAGGATGGTCTCCCCGTTGTGCTCGTAGTTAGGATCGCCCATGGTGATTTTCTGCAGTTCCTGGCCCGCGACGTCGCACAGTTCACGGATGATCAGTTCAAACTCCGGCGCGTTCTCCAGGGCTTCTTCCGCCGCCTCGGCCTGGCGTTCCGCGAGGTTGGGGATCTGGGCCACGCGCTCGGCGATGTGCAGTTCCAGCTGCTCCTCGTCAAGCAGCAGCAGGCCGTCCTGGCCACGGAGCCACGCGGCGTTGAGCGCGATGATGTCCTCGGTCTCAAGCAGCGATTCGAAGGCTTCGTCGAGCTCTTCGAGTCCCCGGACCGGCTCCGGAGTAGCTGACTCGCCGTCCGTATCCCCGTCCAAGTAGATGTCGGCGTCATCCTCGGAGAGCGCATCAAACGCCTCAGCGGTGCGGTTGAACAGCGCCAGGTGGGCGGTGGCACCCATTCCTTCCAGACCTTCGCGAACGTAGGCGTCGATTTCTTCGCGCTCAGGCACCGTAAAGACGTACTGCGCGAAGCCGCCGGCCAGCGCCTGGGTGAGGTAGAAGTCGACGTAGTAGCTGCGCAGGGCATTCGGCGCGATTTCCGGGGCGTCGAGGAGCTCCGCGTACATGGCGTTGACCACCGTCACGTTGGAGTCGACAACGTCCTCGTTGGCTGCCTCGGCACTTTCGGTTGCCAGGACGACGGGGTGCTTGATGGCGGTCTGACCGGTGCTCATGGGAAATCCTCACTGCTGAAAGCGGGTGTTACTCAGGACCCTTCCACGCTATGCGGGCCAACCGGCCGGCAAGTCGAGGAACAGTTGAACGTTGGGCGAAGTTTCAGGGCCTCTTCCGGCTCGGTAAGATGGATCAGATAACCTGCAGATTTTTGACCTGCTGAAAGTAGCGCGCACCATGCCATCCCAACCGGACGAGAGTGCGGCACTGGCAATACAGACCCCCGCGATCAACGACCGCTCCCTCGCGGCCGGGCTCGCCTACGCCATGGGCAGCCGCGTTTCAGGCATCTCCTTTGATGCCGCCACCGGCCTGATGCTCGGCAAGGTCCGCGGCGGGGCGGACGCGCCCTACTCAACCACCGCCAAGCTGGTCCGGAAAACCGGCGGCTGGAGCTGCACCGTCGGAGTGTGCAGCTGCCCGGTGCGGAAGGACTGCAAGCACGTGGCCGCGCTGCTGTTCGCGGCGGAGGACAATCCGGCCACCCGGGTGCAGCTCCTGGCACCGGCCGAGTCCACCCGGCTGTCCCGCGAACCGGTGGTGCTGGACATGCCGGACTGGGAACAGGCGTTGGGCCCGCTCATTTCCCGGCCCGGCATCACCCCGTCCACCAACGGCATCCCGCTGGCCCTGCAGTTCGACATCGAGGAGCCGGCGCCGCACTTCTCCTACACCGGCAGGCGTGATCCGCTCCGCAGTGTCCGCCAGCTGAAGGCCCGCCCCGTGATCATGGGGGCCAAGGGCAAGTGGATCCGCGGCGACGTCTCCTGGAACACCCTCAGTTACCTCAATTACCGGCGCGAATGCAACGAGGCCCATGTGGAATGGATGCAGGAATTCCTCGCGTCCCACACAGCCCTCGCCAACCGGCAGCACAACTCAACGGCGCCCTGGCTGGGCTTGAACACCTACGCCGGGAAGAACCTGTGGAGCCTGCTCGCCCAGGCCCGGAAGATCGGCGTCGCGCTGGTGCACACCGGCAGCCAGGAACCCGTGCGGTTCGTGGAGGAGCCGGCCGCCGTCGGGCTTAACCTGACCCGCTTCGGAGCTTCCGGCGGGGATGCGGGCGGTGCCATTGCCGCCGTCGAAAGTGCCGCCGTCGCAAAGGGAAAACCGTCCGACGACGGCGGGCTGACACTGGCGCCTACCATCACCGTTGAGGGGGAGGTAGTTGATCCGGCGTCCGTGGGGACGATCGGCCGGCCGGCGCACGGGATTTTCCTGACGTCCGGAGCGGACGCCCTGCCCGGTGTCGGCACCGGATCCATCATCACGCTGGCTCCGCTGGAAAACGGGCTCAGCGAGGAACTCCTGACGTTCGTCACGGCCGGCAGCACCCTGCACATTCCGGCGCGGGACGAGACCCGCTTCCTCACCGGTTTCTACCCCAAGCTCAAGCAGGCCGCCCGCGTCACTGCCTCGGACGAGTCCGTGGAGCTGCCGGCGCTTGCCGTTCCCACCCTCTCCCTCCTGGCCAACTACGGCGCCGACCATAAAGTGCGGCTGCACTGGGAATGGCACTACACGTCCGGGACCCTGGTCACGGCGCAGCCGCTGTGGCGTCACCCCGGCGACCACGGCTACCGTGACGACCCCACCGAAGCCCGCATCCTCGAGGCCGTGGGCCAGCCCTGGGACGTTGTCCCGAAGCTGGGCGAATCCGCGACGGGAGGGTGGGGCACTCCTCGGCTGGCAGCCTCGGCCGAGCTCAGCGGGCTGGACACGCTTGCCTTCACCGAGGAAGTACTGCCACGACTCCGCACCATTCCGGATGTTGTGGTGGACACCGCGGGCGACATCGCCAACTACCGCGAAGCCGAGGAAGCCCCAGTGGTTTCCATCTCCACCAAGGCCACGGAACAGCGCGACTGGTTCGACCTTGGCATTGTGATCACGCTCGAGGGCCAGCCGGTGTCATTCGCGGCCTTGTTCTCAGCCCTCGCCGCGGGCCAGACGAAAATGTTGCTGCCCAGCGGCGCCTACTTCTCGCTGGACCTTCCGGAACTGCACCAGCTGCGCGACCTCATCGAGGAAGCGCGTTCGCTGCAGGACAACAAGGACGCGCCGCTCCAGATCAGCCGGTTCCAGGCCGGGCTCTGGGACGAGCTGGCACATCTCGGCATCGTGGACCAGCAGGCCTCCGCCTGGCGCGAGGCCGTGGGCGGGCTGCTGGAGGGCGGCATCACCGGGCTGCCCCTGCCGGCAACGCTGAACGCCGAACTGCGCCCCTACCAGCTGGAGGGCTTCAACTGGCTGAGCTTCCTTTACCGGCACGGGCTGGGCGGGGTGCTGGCTGACGACATGGGCCTGGGCAAAACCGTCCAGGCACTGGCGCTGATCTGCGCCGCAAAGGAGCACTCCTCGCTTGACGGGACAGCGCCCGACGGCGGCGCTGCACCGGCAGCACCGGGCTCCGCACCCTTTCTCGTCGTGGCCCCCACCAGCGTGGTGGGCAACTGGGAGGCCGAAACCGCACGCTTCGCGCCCGGGCTCACGGTCCGGGCCATCGGCGAAACGTTCGCGAAGAACGGAATGGACCCTGCCGAAGCCATGGCAGGCGTGGACATCGTGATCACGTCCTACGCCCTGTTCCGGATCGACTACGAAGCGTATGCGTCGCGGGAGTGGGCCGCCCTGGTGCTGGACGAGGCCCAGTTCGTGAAGAACCACCAGTCCAAGGCCTACCAGTGCGCGCGCAAGCTTCCGGCGGCATTCAAGCTGGCCATCACCGGTACCCCGCTGGAAAACAACCTGATGGAGTTCTGGGCGCTCACCTCGATTGTGGCGCCGGGCCTCTTCGCGAGCCCGGGCCGCTTTGCGGAGTATTACCAGAAGCCGGTGGAAAAGAACGGCGACAAGGGGCAGCTGGACAAGCTCCGCCGTCGGGTCCGCCCGCTCATGATGCGCCGCACCAAGGAGCAGGTCATTCATGACCTGCCGCCCAAGCAGGAGCAGATCCTGGAGGTGGTGCTGAACCCGCGTCACCAGAAGGTGTACCAGACGCACCTGCAGCGCGAGCGCCAGAAGATCCTGGGCCTCATTGAGGACGTCAACAAGAACCGCTTCACCATCTTCCAGTCGCTCACCCTGCTGCGGCAGCTCAGCCTGGACGCGTCCTTGGTTGATCCGTCCCTGTCCGGAGTCCGGTCCAGCAAGCTGGACGTGCTGTTCGAGCAGCTGGAGGATCTGGTGGCCGAGGGGCACCGGGCGCTGATCTTCAGCCAGTTCACCGGTTTCCTGGGGAAGGTCCGGGAACGGCTCGTGGAGGAGGGGATCGAATTCTGCTACCTCGACGGCGGCACCCGCAACCGTTCCGACGTGGTGAACGAGTTCAAAAACGGCTCCGCGCCCGTGTTCCTGATCAGCCTCAAGGCCGGCGGCTTTGGCCTGAACCTGACCGAGGCGGACTATGTGTTCCTGCTGGACCCGTGGTGGAACCCGGCTTCCGAGGCGCAGGCAGTGGACCGCACCCACCGGATCGGCCAGGCCCGAAACGTGATGGTGTACCGGCTGGTGGCCAAGGACACCATCGAGGAAAAAGTCATGGCGCTGAAGGCCAAGAAGTCCCAGTTGTTCGCCGATGTGATGGAAGGCGATGCGCTCTCCGGCGGTTCCCTGACGGCAGAAGACCTGGCCGGCCTGTTCAACGACTGACGGTTCGCCCGCTGACGGTCCGCCCGCTGACGGTTGACCCTCTGCCGGTCAGCCCATGGCCGGCGCCAGGGACCTTCCGGAGGACATTTGTTTCCGGGCCCAGCGGGCGAGTTTCTTGCCCTTGCCCTTCCACCAGTTGTCCTCCTCCTTGTCGTGGTGCAGACGGAAGATGATCATCACCATTACGAAGACGCCCATGGCCACGTCCAGCCAGGACGAGAAGACGGCGTCAACGAGGACACTGACGCCCATGACCACCACTGACGGGAGTGCGAGCGACCGGAAGACGGTGCTGGCAACGTAGCGCCGGTGGGACCTGGGCACGGACAGGGCACGGACCATGTCGAAACAAAGGCACGCCACCACCATCGCCTGCCCCAGGGACAGGATGACCAGGCCGGCCATCGAGCCGGCGAACAAGGCGACGGATTCCATTCCCGCGCTCATCGGACACTGCCCTCTATCGCAGCGGACAGAGCCGTCGCAGGGGACAGAGCCGTCGCAGGGCACGGGCAAGGCGCCGCAGGATTGCAGAACACACGCATAGGAAAACCCCCAGAGACCAGAGACCACAGCTGTGAGACCCAGCTGTGGTCCATTCAAGCCGCTGCCGCTCCGGTCCGTCACGAGTAGTGTGTACTCTATTTCTCCGGCCAGGGTCCCCGGGCGTGTTCCTGAGTACTCAGTCCCGGATGCACGGTCGGGGCCCTGCGGAACGGGGTCAGATCAGCATCGCTTCACGTACCTGCCCGGCGGATTCTGCTCCCCCGCTGCCCCGCGAACTGACCCGTCCGGCAGCCAGCACGTAGTAGCTGTCGGCGGCGTTTAGCGCAAAGCCGATGTGCTGTTCCACCAGCAGGACGCGCATGCCGCTGCGCTGGGACAGCTTGATGATGGTCTCCTGGATTTCGGCCACGACGTTGGGCTGGATCCCTTCGGTGGGCTCGTCCAGGATGAGCAGCGTGGGCTCGGTGATCAGTGCCCGGGCGATTGCCAGCTGCTGCCGTTGCCCGCCCGACAAGAGGCCCGCCCGGCGCGCCAGCAGCGGGTTGAGCGCGGGGAACATGCCCAGCGCGTCGGCCACGCGTTCCTTGGCGTTCCTGCGTCCGTCAGCCACGAGCTGGAGGTTCTCCAGCGCGGTCAGCTGCCCGAACGACTGCTGCCCCTGCGGAACGTAGGCCATGCCGCGCGCCACCCGCTGGTGCGGCCGGAGGGCGGAGATGTCCTCCCCGTCCAGCGTGATGGTGCCGCGGGTGGGCTTGAGAAGCCCGACGACGGCACGGAGCAGGGTGGTCTTTCCCGCACCGTTGTGGCCCAGAATGGAAACCAGCGAACCGTCAGGGACGGTGATATCCACTCCGGAGATGACCTGGGTGCGCCCGTAACCGGTCTGCAGGTCCGTGATTTCCAGCATCAGTGCCCTTCCATTCCGGCAGTGCCGAGGTAGACGTCCTGCACTTTCCTGTCCGCCTGGACCTGTGCCACGCTGCCCTCGCTCAGGACCTTGCCCGCCGCCAGGACGGTCACCGAGGTGGCGAACTCCCGGACGAAGTCCATGTCGTGTTCGATCACCAGGGTGATGCGGCTCGCGGCGATCCGGCGGAGCAGCTGCCCGGTTTCGTCACGCTCGTCCTGGCTCATCCCGGCGATGGGTTCGTCCAGGAGCAGCACATCCGAGTTCTGGACCAGCAGCATGCCGATCTCCAGCCATTGCTTCTGCCCGTGGGCGAGGGTCCCCGCCTGCTTGTCGGCGGCCTTATCCAGCCCGATGATCTCCAAGGCCTCCTGCACGGCAGGGTCCACCCCCTTCCGTCTCCTCAGCAGCTCCCGGGCCTTTCGTCCGGGGCCGGCGGCGATGTCCAGGTTCTGCAGCACGGAAAGGTTCTCGAAAACGCTCGCCGTCTGGAAAGTGCGGCCCACGCCAAGCCGGGCGATCTGATGCACCTTCCGGCCCAGGATCTCGGTGCCGGTGTGGTTCACGGACCCGGTGGCCGGAACAAGCCCTGTGATCGCATCGATGATGGTGGTCTTGCCGGCCCCGTTGGGGCCGATGAGGAACCGCAGGTCGCCCTGAATGACATCGAGGCTGACCTTATCCACGGCGACGAACCCGTCGAACGACACCGTGAGGTCGCGGATCTCCAGGTACTTGGGCCGGCCGTGCCGGAGCCCGCCGGCCTGTGGCTCGCCGTCGGGCAGCAGGGTGGGGGTGGTCATCGGCTTGCCCCTTCCGGGATGGTGGTTGATGTGGTGACGGGCGCCGGTGCCGTGCTGCGCCCTTCCGTCCGTCGCTGCTTCAGCCGGGAAACGAGGCGGGGCAGCAAGGCAAGGCCGCCGGGCATGAACCCGATGACCAGGACGAAGAGCAGGCCTTGGAAATACACCCAGAAGGACGGGAACGTGGAGGCCAGGCTGGTCTGGGCGATGGCCACGCTGAGGGCTCCCAGAACGGGGCCCAGCAGGGTTGCCCTGCCGCCGATGGCCACGCCGATCAGGAAGGCGATGGACGGAATCACGCCCACGTCGGCCGGCGAGATGATTCCCACAATGGGCACGAACAAGGCACCGGCAATCCCTGCCATGACGGCTGCGATCACGTAGGTCACGGTTTTGATGGTGGCCGGGTCATAGCCCAGGAAGCGGACCCGCTCCTCCTGGTCCCGGACGGCGACGAGAAGCTCACCGAACCGGCTGTGCATGAGCTGCCGGGCCGCTGCAAGGGCAAGCAGCAGCACCACGGCAGCGATCGAATACAGCATCAGCTTGTTGGCGGGGTCCTTCAGGTCGAACCCGAAGAACGACCGGAAGCCGCTGAGGCCGTTGGAACCGCCGGTGGTGGCCTGCTGGCCGATCAGGAAGACCGCGAAAGCGGCCGCCAGCGCCTGGCTGAGGATCGCGAAATAGGCGCCCTTGACGCGCCGCTTGAACACGGCGAGCCCCAGGAGGAGCGCCACCAGCCCCGGAACAAGGACGACGGCGATGAGGGTCACCACCGGGCTCCGGAACGGCTCCCACCAGCCCGGGACCTCGCCGCTGCCGTACAGCGACATGAAGTCCGGCACGCCGGACCCGCCGAAGAGGGAGGCGTCCGCCAGCTTGAGGTGCATGGCCATGATGTACGCCCCCAGCCCGAAGAACACCCCCTGGCCCAGGGTCAGCATGCCGCCGCGGCCCCATGCCAGGCCGATCCCCACCGCCACGATCGCGAAGCAGATGAATTTTCCCAGAAGGGCGAGGTTGAAGGCCGATAACGCTGCCGGAGCCGCCACCAGCAGCAACACGGCACCAACGGCGAAGCCGGCCAATACGCCCCACCGGGATTGCAGGAACGTACTCATGCCAGGCTCCTTGTCTTGAGGCTGAAGATGCCCTGCGGCCGCAGCTGCAGGAAGACCACGATCAGCACCAGGATCAGCACCTTGCCGATGCTCGCCGTCGTCGAAAATTCAAAAACTGACTGCAGCACACCCAAGGCGAAGGCGGCGATGACGGCGCCCTTGATCTGGCCGACTCCCCCGGCCACCACCACCAGGAAGGCGTCCACGATGTAGTTTGTGCCCAGGTAGGGCCCGGTGGAGCCGATCAGCGTGACGGCCACGCCCGCCACGCCGGCGAGGCCCGATCCGATGAAGAACGTCAGCTGGTCCGTGCGCCGGGTAGAGATGCCGCTGGTTTCGGCCAGGTCCCGGTTCAGGACCACTGCCCTGATCCGGCGTCCCAGCGGCGTCGCTTTGAGGACCAGCACGAGTCCCGCGAGGCAGACCAGCGACAGCAGCAGGATGAAGAGCCGGGTGAGCGGGATGGGAGCGCCCAGCAGTTCGATGTTTCCCTGCAGCCAGGCCGGCGCCCGGACGTCCACGCTGGGTGCGCCGAAGATGTCCCGCGCGGCCTGCTGCAGGATGAGGGCCACCCCGAACGTGACCAGCAGGGTATCGAGTGGCCGGTGGTACATCCGCCGCAGGAGCACGGCCTCGAGCACCAGCCCCAGCAGTCCCCCCACGAGGAAGCCCACCGGAATGGAAACGAGCAGCGAGACACCGGCGTCGGAGATGCTCCGCTGCACCACGAAGGCCGTGTACGCGCCGGCCATCATGAACTCGCCGTGGGCCATGTTGATGACCCCCATCTGGCCGAAAGTCAGCGAGAGCCCCAGCGCCGCCAGCAGCAGCACCGAGCCGAGACTGAGTCCGGCAAACATCTGTCCTATCAGCAGTTCCATTCCAGCGGGCCTTTCCTCCGGGTTTCTGCAGGGGTGGTGGAAGCGGCTACTTGGCCAGGTCCTTGGCCCAGGCGTAGCTGGTCAGGAACGGATCGGGTTCCACGGCCTTCGGCGAGGACCACACCGTATCGATCAGGCCCTCGGAGTTGATCTTTCCGATCCGGGGAGTCTTGGTGATGTGGTTGTTCTCGCCGTCCACCGTGACGGTGCCTTCGGGGGCCTCGAACGTCACTCCGCCGGCGGCCGCCTGGACCTTGTCCACCTCAAAGGATCCGGCTTTTTCCACCATGGCCTTCCACAGGTACAGCGAGGTGTACGCCGCTTCCATGGGGTCGCTGGTGACGCGTTCGGCGCCGAACTTCGCCTTGAACGCGGCCACAAACTTCTTGTTGGCCGGGGTATCGAGCGTCTGGTAGTAGTCCCAGGCGGTGAGCTGGCCTTCCACGTTTTCCAGGCCGACGCCGGGGACTTCCTCTTCGGCGATGGACACCGAGACCACGGGCATGGATTCGGCGGTCAGGCCAACGCTCTTGTACTGCCGGAAGAAGGCCACGTTGCTGTCGCCGTTGAGGGTGTTGAAGACGGCGTCGGCCTTGGAGTCGCGGACCTTGTTCACGATGGTGGAGAACTCGGTGGAGCCCAGCGGGGCGTACTCCTCGCCGAGGACCTCCATGCCGTGCTCGGCGGCGTAGGCCTGGATGATTTTGTTGGCGGTCCGGGGGAAGACGTAGTCGCTGCCCACCAGGAAGATCGATTTAGTGCCCTGCTCGGCCAGGTAGTCCAGGGCCGGAATGATCTGCTGGTTGGTGGTGGCGCCCGTGTAGAAGATGTTCTTGGACGATTCCAGGCCTTCGTACTGCACCGGGTAGAACAGCAGGGCGTCGTTGGCTTCGAAGACGGGGAGCATGGCCTTGCGGCTCGATGAGGTCCAGCCTCCGAAGACCGCGGCCGTGCAGTCCTGCTGGATCAGCTTCCCGGCGCGTTCGGCGAACTTCGTGGGTTCGCTGGCGCCGTCCTCGCTGACCACTTGAAGCTGCTTGCCCATGACGCCGCCGCCGGCGTTGATCTCTTCGGCTGCCAGGCTCAGGGAATCGAAGACGGTGTTTTCGCTGATGGCCATGGTGCCGGAGAGCGAATTGATGAATCCAACCTTGACGCTGCTGCCCGAGGTGTCGACGCAGGAGGTGCCTCCGCTTGCGGTGGAGTTGGCGGATGCCGGATCTGAAATCTGGCTGCCGCAGCCGGCCAGGGCAGTCACCATGGCTGCCGCGGCCAGGGGGATCAAAGCGCGCTTAGTTACTGAAACCCTCATGATTACCTGCTTCTCGCTCCGCGCTGCCTGGCGGCAGCGGCTGGTCTCCAGGATCCTGACGGGGACCCGTGAGGCTCAATCTAGGAGCGAATTGTTTCCGGAGGCATGGCGGTTCGTTTCCGCGCCATTTCCGGCCGGGCTTACTCCCCTGCGGCAACGCGCGGCGACACTAAGTTTGCTGGCAAAGTGGCGGAAACTGCGGGCGGCAAAGTTAACCTGAAGGAAACCTTCCGGCCGTCATCTTCGGACCGGTGGCGACACATACCTTTAGGGAGCAGCATGACCAGCCAGCAGAACGCCCAGCAGAACGTCCGAAGGATCCTTGTGGTCGGGGCCGGAGCCACCGGCGGATACTTTGGCGCGCGCCTGGCGCAGGCCGGCCGGGACGTGACTTTCCTGGTCCGGGAAGGGCGGGCAGCGGTCCTGCGCCAGCGCGGCTTGCGCATCACGGGCCTGGGCCGTGAAGACGTCATTGAACCGAAGCTGGTCACGGCGCCGGACCTCGACGGCCCGTTCGATCTGGTGCTGGTGACAGTCAAGGCCGCCGCCCTGCCCCGGGCGCTGGCAGACCTCGCGCCGGCGGTCGGGCCGGAAACCGGCGTCATCCCCTTCCTGAACGGCATGGCCCACCTGGACGCGCTCATAGCCGCCTTCGGCGCCGACCGGGTGCTCGGCGGGATTGTCAAGGTGGTCACCACCGTCACGGACGACGGCGACATCCTGCAAATGAATCCGCTGGCCACACTCACCGTCGGTGAACTATCCGGCCCGCCGAGCGAGCGCGTGCTTCGGGCCGTTGAGACTCTGACGGTGCCCGGGTTCAAGGCCTCGGCCACGGCCGATGCCTTGGCGTCGATGTGGCACAAATGGGTCTTCATCGTCGCGGCGGGCACCGTGACCTGCCTGCTGCGGGGACCCGTGGGCGCCATCGTGGGGGTGCCGGGCGGAACGGAGTTCGTGCACTCGGTGCTGGCGGAAGCCGGCACCGTTGCGGCCTCGGCCGGCTACCCGGTGCCGGACCACGAAAAACAACTGTCCGTGGACATACTGACGCAGCCCGGATCGACCTTCACGTCGTCCCTCTACCGCGACGTCGTTGCCGGCCTCCCCGGCGAAACCGAACACCTGCTGGGCGACTTCACCCGGCGGGCACGGCTCCTCGGAGCCGACACGCCACTGATCAACCTGGCCCTGATGCAGCTGAGGGTCAGCGCCGCAACCAGCTAGCCTGCCGCTCCTGAGCTACTTTTTCAGGAAGGCGAGGAGGGCCTGGTTGACTTCCTCCGCATGGGTCCAGCACATTCCGTGCGGGGCGCCTTCGATCTCCACATAGTCCGCCGCGGGAAGGGCCTCTTTGAAGCGGCGGCCGGTGACATCGATGGGCAGGATGTTGTCCGCGGTTCCGTGCACGATCAGCGCCGGAACGTCGATCTTGGGGATGTCCGCGCGGAAATCCGTCAGCCAGGTGGGCTGTGCAGCCACGGAGGCGTGCGCCGACGACTTGCTGGCAGTGGCCCAGTTGGCCCGCAACGCCTCCTCGCTGAGGCGGCTGCCCAGGGTGTCGTCAGTGTTGAAGAAGTTCTTGAAGAACTCGGTGAAGAAGGCATACCGGTCTTCCTTCGCGGCACTCAGCAGGCCGTCGAACACGTCCTGCGGGACGCCGTCGGGGTTGTCTTCAGTCTTCAGCACGAAGGGCTCCAGCGAGCCGAGGAACGCCGCCTTGGCAACCCTGCCCGAGCCGTAGGTGCTGATGTAGCGGGCCACTTCACCGGTGCCCATCGAGAAGCCCACCAGCACGGCGTCAGTGAGGTCAAGCTCGGTCAGAAGGCTGTTGAGGTCGGCGGCGAAGGTGTCGTAGTCGTAGCCCTCGGTGGGCTGGCTCGATTTGCCGAACCCGCGGCGGTCGTACGTGATGATCCGGTAGCCTGCCTCCAGCAGGGCGCTGGTCTGCCTTTCCCACGACGCGCCGTCCAGCGGGTAACCGTGAATGAGGACCACCGGCTGTCCCTGTCCGTGGTCCTCGTAGTAAAGCTCAACGGTGGTGGTGTTTTCTTTTCCGACAGAGACAAAGGCCATGAGGGCGTTCCTTCCGTGGCAGTGAAGAGGGGCCGTGAACAGGCTGACCATCCACTCTGTTCCGGCTGACCTGCCGTGTCAAGGAAACGGCGCCACTCGGCGTTTCACCCTGCGGTGCTCACTCCGTGGAGCGGGGCCGCCACACCACCACGGCCTGGGAGCGGGCCCGGGGCCGCTGGCCGCGGGCAAGGCTCACGACGTCCCCGGCCGCTCCGGCCGCGAAAATGCGCGAATCCAGCGGACTGCGCCGGCGGTCCAGTTCCTCGGTGAGTTCACTCACCCGGCGCTGCAGCGCTGCCACCTGGTTCTCCAGCTGCAGGATCCGTTTGATGCCCTCCAGCGACACCCCTTCGTGCGAGAGCCGCTGCACCTCCCGGAGCACGTTGACGTCCCGCTGGGAGTACCGCCGGGATTTTCCGGGCGCGCGGCTGGGCGAGACGATGCCCAGCCGGTCATACTGCCGCAGCGTCTGCGGGTGCATGTCAGCCAGCTCAGCCGCCACCGAGATAACGAAGATCGGCTGATCGAATTCAATGTCCATGGCCGGCTCCTCCCGCTAGTCCCAGTCCCAGTCCGCGCATGTGCGGTTCCTACAGGCGTGCCTTGGCTGTCAGCCCGGCCCGGACGTCTTCGCCGCCGGTGGCTGCGGCGAATGCCTTCACGGCTTCCTCTGCGTCCTTGGTCAGCTTTTGCGGAACCACGACGTCGATGGTCACCAGCAGGTCGCCGGTGGCCTTCGCGTGCTTGACGCCGCGGCCCTTGACCCGGAGTGTGCGTCCGGACGGGGTCCCGGCAGGAACACGGACCTTGACCTTCTCGCCGTCAATCGTCGGCACCTCGATGTCGGCACCCAGGGCAGCCTCCGGGAAGGTGACCGGCACATGGATGCGGAGGTTGTCGCCGTCGCGCGTGTAGAAGTCATGGCCCTTGACGTTGACGGTGACCATCAGGTCGCCGTTGCCGGCCGGCCCGTACTGGCCCTTGCCGCGGACGCGGACCTTCTGGCCGTCTTTGATTCCGGCCGGAACACGGACATCGATGACGTCTCCGTCCGGTTCACGCAGGCCGATGGTGGTGCCCCGGATGGAACCGGCGAAGGAAATGGTGGTGGTGGCCGTGCGGTCGGCGCCCTTCTGCGGGGCACGCTGGAAGCCCGCTCCGGAGCCGGGGCCGCCGAACTGTCCGCCAAAGAGATCGGCGAACTCCGGCGGAATGCCGCCCGAGGTGCTGTATCCCCCGGAGTGGCGCCCGCCGCCACCGGTGAAGAGGCCGCCGAAGAGGTCTTCGAAGCCGGCCCCGCCAGCCGCGCCCCCGCCGCCGGGAGCGAACCGCGCGCCGCCGCCCATGGCCCGGATGGCGTCATACTGCTGGCGTTCGTCCGGATCAGAGAGCACGGAGTAAGCCTCGGAGATGTCCTTGAACTTCTTCTCCGACGCGACATCCCCCGCATTGGTATCCGGGTGATGCTGCCGCGCAAGCTTCCGGTAAGCCTTCTTGATATCGGCGTCGGAAGCGTCCTTGGCGACTCCAAGGATCTTGTAGAAGTCCTTGTCGACCCAGTCCTGGCTAGCCAATGGCGTTTCCTTTCAAAAGTACAAAAAGCGTTAAGGCGACACTACCGCTGAGCCGTAGCGGGTGAGGGGGCCCGGGAGTGGCATCGGGCCTGCCGGAGCGTGGTGGCTTGATCCGACAGGACCAAGCCACCACGCGTAGGGGCGGGGCCCCCTCATCCGCGAAGGCGGAAGATAGTTACGCCGGAACTGCGACGATAACCTGTGCTGCCCGGAGGACCCGCTCGCCGGACTTGTAGCCGGAGCGCAGGACCTGGCTGACGGTGTCGATTTCGACATCCTGGCCGGGCTGCTGGATGAGGGCCTCGTGGATCGTGGGATCGAACTCCACTCCGGTCTCATCGATGCGCACCAGGCCGTACGTCTTCAGCGCGTTCTCCAGCTTGGCGGCGATCGCGGCGAACGGGCCGTCGGCCAGGTCGCCGTGCTGGCGGGCGGCGTCGACGTCGTCCAGCACCGGAAGCAGCGAGTTCAGGACGCCGATGACGGCCATCTCCCCTGCGACGGCGCGGTCGCGTTCCACGCGCTTGCGGTAGTTGACGTACTCGGCCTGCAGGCGGCGGAGATCGTTCCTGAGTTCCTCCGCCTCCTCCGCACCGACGCCCTGGGCCACAGATTCCTCGGCCGGAACCTCGACGCTGTTGAGGATGTCCTCGGCCTGGGACAGTGCGTCCCCGGAACCGGAGTCCCTTGCGGGGGCGTGTTCCTGGTCAGGGTGGCGGGCCTGGCCGGTCTTCGGATCAACCTTGCGGTTGTCGTGGATCACCGGCTTCTGCGGCTCGTTCTCCTGGCGCTCGTTTTCCCGGCTGTCGCGCGCATGTTGCTCGCCTGCGGAAGAGCTGTGCTCTTCTTCGTTACCGTGATGCGGCATGGTTACTTCTTCTCGTCTTCGTCAACGATCTCGGCGTCGACGATGTCTTCATCCGCCTTGGTGCCTTCCGACCCGGCGGCACCTTCGGCGCCTGCGGCACCCGTGGCACCGTCCGGCGAACCGGCCTGCGCGTAGATGGCTTCGCCGAGCTTGCCCTGGGAAGCCTGAAGCTTCTCAAAGGCGGTCTTCACCTCGGCGTCGTCGGTGCCTTCGAGCGCCTTCTTGAGGGCGTCGACGTCGGCCTTGACCTCGGTCTTGACCTCTTCAGGCAGCTTGTCCGCGTTGTCCGCGATCAGCTTGTCCACGGAGTAGGCGAGCTGCTCGGCAGTGTTGCGGGTGTCGGTTGCCTCGCGGCGGGCCTTGTCCTCCGCTGCATGCTCCTCAGCGTCCTTGACCATGCGGTCAATGTCTTCCTTGGAGAGCGCGGTGCCGCCGGTGATGGTCATGGACTGCTCCTTGCCGGTGCCCTTGTCCTTCGCCGAGACGTGCACGATGCCGTTGGCGTCGATGTCGAAGGTGACCTCGACCTGCGGGACGCCGCGCGGAGCCGGCGCGATGCCGGTCAGCTCGAACGTGCCCAGCGGCTTGTTGTCGCGGGTGAACTCGCGCTCGCCCTGGAAGACCTGGATGGCCACGGACGGCTGGTTGTCGTCCGCCGTGGTGAAGGTCTCGGACCGTTTGGTGGGGATGGCCGTGTTGCGCTCGATCAGGTGCGTCATGATGCCGCCCTTGGTTTCGATGCCGAGGGACAGCGGGGTGACGTCGATCAGGAGAACGTCCTTGCGCTCACCCTTCAGGACACCGGCCTGGAGAGCGGCGCCCACGGCGACGACCTCATCCGGGTTGACGCCCTTGTTGGGCTCCTTGCCGCCGGCGAGTTCCTTGACGAGCTCGTACACGGCGGGCATGCGGGTGGAACCGCCCACGAGGACGATGTGGTCGATCTCGGAGAGCTTGATGCCGGCTTCCTTGATGACGTCCTGGAACGGCTTCTTGGTGCGGTCCAGGAGGTCCTTGGTGAGGTCCTGGAACTTGGCGCGCGTGAGCTGCTCGTCCAGGTGCACCGGGCCGTCGGGGGTGACGGACAGGTACTGGAGGGAGACGTTGGTGCTGGTGGAGGAGGAGAGTTCCTTCTTGGCCTGCTCCGATGCCTCGCGCAGGCGCTGCAGGGCGATCTTGTCCTTGGAGAGGTCGATGCCCTTGACCTTGAGCTGGTTCAGCAGGTAGTCCACAACGCGCTGGTCCCAGTCGTCGCCGCCGAGGTGGTTGTCACCGGCGGTAGCGCGGACCTGGATGGTGGAGAAGTTGTCTTCGTCCTTGCCCACTTCCAGCAGCGAGACGTCGAACGTTCCGCCGCCGAGGTCGAAGACGAGGATGAGTTCGTCTTCCTTGCCCTTGTCCAGGCCGTAGGCCAAGGCCGCAGCGGTGGGCTCGTTGACAATGCGGAGGACGTTGAGGCCTGCGATTTCGCCGGCTTCCTTGGTGGCCTGGCGCTGGGCGTCGTTGAAGTACGCGGGAACGGTGACAACTGCGTCGGTGACCTTTTCGCCGAGGTAGGACTCGGCGTCGTTCTTCAGCTTCATCAGGATGCGCGCGGAGATTTCCTGCGCGGTGTACTTCTTGTCATCGATGGACACGTTCCAGTCAGTGCCCATGTGGCGCTTGACGGAGGCGATGGTCCGGTCGATGTTGTTGACGGCCTGGCGCTTGGCGATCTCGCCGACCAGGACTTCGCCGGACTTGGAGAACGCAACGACGGACGGCGTGGTGCGGCCACCCTCGGCGTTGGCAATAACGGTGGGCTCGCCACCTTCGAGAACGGAGACGACGGAGTTGGTGGTTCCGAGGTCGATACCTACTGCACGTGACATGTGTTGCTTCCTTCTTTCCTTGGAAACGACCCGGCGCCGGGTTCCCGGGCTGGCCGGTTCAGGCTGGTCGAAATTCAGGCACGCCCACTCATTGAGCGATCTACACTCAACTTTACCCAGGGCCGGATTTAAGTCAATCCAAGGTTGAGTCAACCACGCTCAACTTCGGATTTTCCTTGGGGAGCACGGGTGCCTGAGCCCACCAAAAAGGCCGCGAATCCGGGCCGGACACGGAGCGCCCGGCGGCGGTTTCGCTGTGCGTGAAACCGCCGCCGGGCAGGTTGGGAACCGGGCGGGCCGTCAGCGAGTGTCGCCGGACTCTTCGGCAGTATCCGCCGGGCGGGCAGTACCGGCGGTCGTACCGGCCGCGCCGTAGTCGCCGTCGGGGTATTCGGCTTCGTCAGGATTCACCACGCCCTCCCCCGCAGTGCCGGCCTTGCCGTCATCGCTGGCTCCGTATTCGCCTTCGCCGGCCCCGGCCGGTTTCCCTACTGCCCCGGCAGTTCCGTAATCACCTTCGGAATATTCGCCCTCGCCGGCCCCGGCCGGTTTCCCGACAGCCCCGGCAGTTCCGTAATCACCCTGGGAATATTCGCCTTCGCCGGCCCCGGCCGGTTTCTCGACTGCCCCGGCAGTTCCGTAATCACCTTCGGAATATTCGCCTTCGCCGGTGCCTTCGACTGCCGGCGCGGGCTCGGTGCTGCGCTGCTTTTCCGCTTCGAATTCGCTGTTCTCTGAAAATTCGCTGTTCTCTGACACTGACGGTTCCCTCCTGGAAGCATCGGACGCCCGGACGGGCGCAGGGGCAGTCTATCCATCCGCCCGGCGCTTCAACAGGGGGCTTCAGCTGCGCACGACCTCCAGTTCGATGGCCGTCCAGGACAGGGCCGGCAGGGTGGCCCGGACTTCGCCCCCGGCTGCCTTGACGCCTTCCAGCGGAGTCAGGCCGACGGCGCCGGGGTTGTCCTGGGTATTGGTGATGAACCGGTCTGCGCCGTCCGGGATGCGCAGCACGTCGGCCCGGACCACCTGCCGCGCATCGAAGCCGCGCAGGACCACCTCGATGTCCGCGGCCTCCTCCAGCCCCCGGTTGGCGAGGAACAGCGCAATGCGCCCCGTTTCCTCGTTCCAGGTGGCGCTGACGTCCACCAGGTCGGCGTCGCCGAATTTCGCGTTGCTGTATTTGTCCGAGTCGACGGCGAGCCGGAGGATCCGGCCGTGTGCCAGCTCGGCCATGCGGGCGAAGGGATGGAAGATGGTCTGCTTCCACGCCGGCCCGTTTTCCTCGCTGAGGATGGGCGCGATGACGTTGACCAGCTGCGCCTGGTTGGCGATCTTGACGCGGTCGCCGTGGCGGAGCAGGGAATTAAGGAAGGTGCCGACGACGACGGCGTCCGTCACGTTGTATTTGTCCTCGATCACGCGGGGGTGCTCGCGCCAGCCGTGCCTGCCCACTTCCGACGGGCTGTCGGCGTCCCCGGGCCGGGTGTACCAGACGTTCCACTCGTCGAAGGAGAGGTCGATGTGTTTCTTGTGCTTGCCCTTGGCCCGGACGGCGTCCGCCGTGGCGATCACGGATTCGATGAAGTAGTCCATGTCCACTGCGCTGGCGAGGAAGCTGCCGGCGTCGCCGTCGTGCTCCTGGTAGTAGGCGTGCAGCGAGACGTAGTCCACCTGCTCATAGGTGTGGGTCAGGACGGTCTGCTCCCAGGCGCCGAAGGTGGGCATGCCCGAGTTGGAGCTTCCGCAGGCCACCAGCTCAATGTCCGGATCGACGAACCGCATGGCCTTCGCGGCTTCCTGCGCCAGCCGGCCGTATTCCTCGGCCGTTTTGTGTCCGATCTGCCACGGACCGTCCATCTCGTTGCCGAGGCACCACAGCTTGATGTTGAACGGCTCCTCATGGCCGTTCTTGCGGCGCAGGTCGGACAGCCGGGTGCCGGACGGAATGTTGGCGTATTCCACCAGCTCGCGGGCGGCGTCGACTCCGCGGGTGCCGAGGTTGACTGCTTCCATGACCTCCACGCCGGCTTCGCGGGACCAGTCCACGAATTCGTGCAGGCCGAAGGCGTTGGTTTCGAGCGTGTGCCAGGCGCCGTCCAGCCTGCGGGGCCTGTCGGCCACCGGCCCGACGCCGTCCTCCCAGTTGTAGCCGGACACAAAGTTGCCGCCGGGATAGCGGACCACGGTGGCGCCGAGCTCCTTGACCAGGTCCATGACGTCGCGGCGGAAACCGCGCTCGTCAGCCGCGGGATGGCCGGGTTCGTAGATGCCGGTGTAGACGCAGCGGCCCATGTGCTCAACAAAGGATCCGAAAATCCGGCGGGGAACCTCAGCTACGGTGAAATCGCGGTCAATGGTGATGCGTGCGCGGGACATTTTTTTCTCCTGTCCTGTGGGGCGGGCTTGATTCGGGTGATGCGGCTGGTGTGCTGCGGGCTGCGGTCAGGTGCCGGCGAGGCCGGTGGTGGCCACGCCCCTGATGATCTGGCGCTGGAAGAACAGGAACACCACGATCAGCGGCAGTGCGGCCAGGAGCGCGGACGCCATGTTCTGGGCGTACTGGATGCCGTAGGCGCTCTTGATGGTCTGCAGGCCCACCGGCAGGGTAAGCAGTGAGCTTTCGTTGGTGGCAATGAACGGCCAGAGGAAGTTGTTCCAGGCGCCGATGAACACGAAGATCGCGACGGCGGCAAGGATGGGCCGGGACAGCGGCAGCACGATGGTGGTGAAGATCCGCAGCCTTCCGGCGCCGTCCATCAGCGCGGCCTCCTCGAGTTCCCGCGGGATCTGGTCGAAGAACTTCTTGAGCACGAACACCATGGGCGAGTGGATCACCTGCGGCAGGATCAGCGCCCAGTAGGTATCGATCAGGTTCAGGGACAGCATCTGCTGGAACAGGGGGATGATGAGGACCGGCGGCGGAACAATGATGGAGGCCACGATCACGCCCATCAGCATCCTCTTGCCGCGGAAATCGATCCGCGAAATGGCGTAGGCAACGGACGCGGAAATAACCAGCGTGATGGCGGTGATCGCCGCGGACGTGAACAGCGAGTTGAGCGTCCAGGTGGGGATGTTTCCGCTCTGCAGGACTTTGGCAAAGGCGTCAAGTGTGAAGCCCGACGCCGGTATCCAGCTGATGGGGGTGGAGGCAGCATCCGTTTCGCTCTTCAGGGCGGTGGCGGTGGCCCAGGCGAAGGGCACCAGCCAGGCCACGGCGAGGACGGCCACAATGACGGTGGCCAGCACGCGGGACAGCGGCGTCTTCGGGCGCCGGTTGGGCATGGTTTCAGCGGAACCTTTGGGCTGGAGTGCAGGCTTGGAAAGTGTGGTGGTAGCCATGGCTAGGCGCTCCTTTTCCGTGTGGCGAAGACCTGGGCCAGCGCGATGAGCAGGATCAGGCCGAAGAAGATGTAGGAAATGGCGGCGGAATATCCCAGCCGGTAGCCCGTGAAGCCGGCCTCGAAGATGTACTGCACGATGGAGCGGGTCGCTCCGCCCGGTCCGCCTTCAGTCATCTGGTAGATCTGGTCAAAGACCTTCAGGGACGCGAGGATCTGCAGGATCACGATCATCACCGTGGTAGGGCCCAGCTGGGGAAGGCTGATGGAGAAGAACTGGCGCCAGCCGCCGGCGCCGTCGAGCGAGGCTGCTTCGTAGTGCTGCTGCGGGATGTTCTGCAGCGCCGCGAGGTACAGCAGGAAGTTGAAGCCGATGGTCCACCAGACCGTCGCGATCACGACGGCCCACATCGCCACCGCGGGATCGTTGAGCCACGCCACGGGCGGAATGCCCACCTTGGCGAGCAGATCGTTGAACAGCCCGAGCTCCGGGTTGTACATCCAGGAAAAGAACAGCGAGACCACGGTGGAGGCCAGCAGGAACGGGGAGAAGAAGGAGAGCCTCCACAGCCACTGCGCCGGGAGGCCCATGTTGACGAGTGCTGCCAGCGCCAGTGCGATGATCACCAGCGGCACCGTGCTGATCAGCGTGAAGTAGAGGGTGTTCCCCAGCGAGCGCCACATGTCCGCGTCGGCGAACGCCTCGGTGTAGTTGGCCAGGCCGATGATCCCGCTGTTGGCGCCGGTAAGGGATTTCCCGGTGAGGCTCATGATGGCGCCGGAAATCATGGGCCAGACCAGGAACAGCAGGAAGAAGGCCAGGAACGGGGCAGAGAAGGCCCAGCCGTGGATGTTGTCACGCCGGGAGCGCAGCGATTTCGCGGCGGGCGCTGTGGTGCGGGCGGTGCTCATGAGGACTCCTTTGTCACGGACTTTGTCACGGGCGGGTCAATGCCCAAGCGGGTTTCGGCGGCTCTGCCGGGGCGGATGCTCATACCGGGTTCGGCATGGCGAGGACCGTGTTGATGCGCTTCATGAAGGCATCCCAGCCGTCCGCGGCCTTGTCCCGTCCGAGGAACACGTTCTGGACGTTCTCGGCGAAATAGCCCTGGAAGTCGGACCCGGAACCGGTGAACCATGCCACGGGGTCGTAGTTGATGATGTCCGCGGCGTGGGCATAGTCCGCCTGAGGCTTCAGTGCCGCGTACTCGCTGGAGTTCACCACCGGCTGGTAGGCAGGGATGTGGCCAGCTTCGGCCCAGCTCAGGGAGTTTTTGAGCATGGACGCGACGAACTGGTAAACGCCGCGGCGCCTGGATTCGTCCAGCGTTGCCTGGTGCGGCAGCACGAACGAATGCGAGTCGGCGAAGGCTGCCGGCGTTCCGAACAGAGTGGGGATGGTGCTGGCACCGAACGGGACACCCGCCGTCTTCATGGTGGGCAGCTCCCAGACACCGGTGAAAAGCAGCCCCGACCCCTGGCTGGCGAACTCGGCGATGGCCGTGCCGCCGTCGCCGCTTTTCGTGGAAATGGTGTTGTCCAGCAGCGAAGTGATGAACTCCAGGCAGTCGATGGCCACATCCCGGTCCACTTGGGCGGGCCTGCCGGGTTCCAGGATGAAGTCCGCGCCGTGCTGGCGGTAGAGGGTGTAGAACAGGCGCCACATCTGTGCGCCGTCGCCCAGGTACCCGTAGGAGAGCCCGTGCTTGCCGGTGACCCGCTGCAGTTCACGGCTCACTTCAAGGAACTGCGACGGGGAGGAGATCTCGGCCAGCCGCCCGTCGTTCCCCAGGACACCGGCCCTGCCCGCCACCTCCGTGTTGTAGAGCATCACGAACGGGTGCGAGTCCAGCGCCAGCGAAAATACCTGGCCGTTGAACTGGCTCTTCTCCCAGATTCTGGAGCCGAAGTCCTCCGGACGCACCCCGTACTCCGCCAGCAGGCCCAGGTCCCAGGGATCCAGCAGTCCGCCGGGGGCATAGCCGGGGACCCTGGCCGCGTGCATCACAGCCACCTCGGGCGGGCGCCCGCCTGCCGAGGCCATGGCCAGCTTGGTGTAATACGGCGCACCCCAGGCGAGCACAGTGGGCTTGATCCTGAACTCAGGATGGTCCGCGTTGGCTTTGTCGATCATGGCCATCATCTTGATGCCGTCTCCGCCCGAGAGCAGGTGCCAGAAGCGGATGTCGTTGCCGGCCGCCTGGGCCGCGCCACCGCATCCTGTCAGGCTTGCTCCCAGCGAAAGGCTGCCTGCGAGCGCACCTCCCCCGAGCAGCAGCTGCCTCCGGGTCATGTGCATCGGGCGTGAATCAACTTGCTTCACCGTCACTCCTTTGGACGTAGCCGTTGGAAAAATCCGCCTGCCGCCTGGCTTCTGCCGGTCATGTGGACTGGACCTGGCGGCTGTGGGCTGAGACACACTTTATATCGTTGTAAATGCAGTTACAAGGAAAATTTGTTAGCGCTCACAAATTGAGAGCAGACTCCCCGGCACTGCCGCCCTTATTCGAGTCCGGCCATGCCCGCCAGCACCCGGAGGTGGTGCTCGAAAAGCTCATCCCTGGCCGCGAAGGTGCCTTCTCCGTACTGGCCGAACACTTCGAAGCTGACGGCTCCGAAAAGCGAGGTCCAGACCAATGCGCCGCGCGCCAGGAAGTCGTCCGGGACGGCGAGGCCCAGCTCCTCGCGGATCGCCTTCAGGTCCCGCGCCAACGGTGCGGGCATCACAGGCGCCACTGCTGCCGGCGCCGCGGCTTCGGCGCGCAGCACGCCTGCCCGCCACGCACCGTCGAAGATGGCCATGAGAGCGTGGATGACCCGGGTTCCCGGCCCCGTGGTCCGCTCCGCGGGCGCCCGGTACCCGGGCACGGGGCTGCCGAAGAGCAGGGCATAGCGGGCAGGCTCGCGGATGGCCCAACCGCGGACTGCCCGCCCCAGCGCCTGGAAGCGCCCGGCGAAGTCCGCTTCCACCACGCGGCCGACGGCGGCATCCACCTCGTCGCCCAGCTCGCCGTACGCATCAATCAGCAGGAGGGTCAGCAGTTCGTCCCGGTTCTGCACGTACCTGTACACGGCCGAGGACACCACCCCGAGGTCCCTGGCGACAGCCCGGAGGGACAGTGCTGCGGCCCCGTGGACGGCCAGGTGCTCCCTGCCCAGCCGGACGATATCGGCAACGGTTTGCGCCCTGGCCCGCTCGCGAGGCGTGCGGGGCGTCGGGCTGGGGGAAGGTGCGGCTGGCATCCCCCCAGCATTCCACGATTCAGAGCACTGTCAACAATTGAGAGCAGTGCTCTTGACTTTGTCTCCGCTGCGGCGCATTCTTGGTTTCGAGAGCACTGCTCTCTTGTGACAGGCGCAAACTCAAGAACCCGAGGAAAGAGAACCCGATGTCCGAACTGTATGTAGTCACCGGCGCAGGCCCTGTCGGCTGGAACGTGGCGGAGCAGCTTGCCGGCCAGGGAAAGCGGGTGCGGGTCCTGACCCGTTCGGGCAGCGGCCCGGAGCACCCCCTCGTCGACAGGATGTCCGTGGACGTCTCCAATGCCGCACTGCTCGGCGAGGCATTCGCCGGGGCCTCGGCTGTCTTCCACTGCATCCACGGCTCGGCCTACACCGCCGAAGCATGGCAGCGGGAACTGCCGCGGGCCGAAGAAGCGGTGCTGGCCGCAGCCGGCGAGGCGGGCGCCGTCGTCGTTTTTCCCGAAAGCCTGTACTCCTACAGCCGGCCGGATGCCGTGATGGCGGAAGACAGCCCGCGGGATGCCCGGGGCGGAAAGCGCGGCGTGCGCACGGCCCTGCTGAAGGCGCGTGCTGCCTCCCCGACGAACACCGTGAGCGTTGTGGCGGGCGACTTCTTCGGCCCCCGGGTGCTGGCGTCCCACGCCGGCGAGCGCATGGTCCCGGCGGTCCTGGCCGGAAAGAGGGTGCTCGTGGTTGGCAGCGCGGACCAGCCGCACTCCTTCACGTATGTTCCGGACCTTGCCGCGGCCATGATCCGGGCCGCGGAAACACCCTCCGCCTGGAACCGGGTGTGGCACGCGCCCACGGGCCCTGCGCTCACACAGCGCCAGCTCGCGTCGGCCTTCACGGAAGCCGGCGGAGTGCCTGTACCGAAACTCGGCGCGGTGCCGGGCTGGTTCCTCCGGGCCATGGGACTCTTCTCCTCCGGAACCCGGGAGCTGGCCGAGATGCTCTACCAGTTCGAACGGCCGTTTGTGATGGATTCGCAGGCGAGCGAGGCCGGTCTGCGCCTGCACCCGACCCCGCTGCCGGAAGCCGCGGCGGCCACGGTGGCCTGGTGGCGGGCACGGGGCTGAGGCTTTAGACGTCACCCACGGGCCACGCCTACCTGCGCGCAGCGCCTTCCAGGTCGGTTTCCAGGCTGGCCTCGTCGCCGCGCGATCCGGCGAGCGCCCGCTCGTCGTCGGCCAGCCGCCCCAGCCTGCTGGGCCACCAGATCCGCCGGCCCAGGTCATAGGAGAGCGCCGGGACCAGCAGCGAGCGGACCAGTACCGTATCCAGCAGCACCCCGAAGGCGACGATGAATGCGAGCTGGACCAGGAACATGATGGGGATGACGCCCAGCGCCGCAAACGTTGCTGCGAGGACCACACCCGCGGACGTGATGACGCCGCCCGTGACACCCAGGCCGCGCAGGATTCCCGGCCTGGTGCCGTGCTTGAGGGATTCCTCCCGGACCCGGCTCATCAGGAAGATGTTGTAGTCCACGCCCAGCGCCACCAGGAACACGAAGCCGAACAGCGGCACGGTGGCATCGGCACCCGGGAACCCGAAGATGTGGTTGAACACCAGGGCTGAAACGCCCATGGCGGCGGCGTAGGAAAGAACCACCGAGGCCACCAGCAGGACCGGGGCCAGCACGGAGCGCAGCAGCAGCATGAGGATCACCAGGATGACGGCGAGCACCACCGGGATGATGACCACCAGGTCCCGCTGGGCCGTGGTGTTGGTGTCCAGAGCGGTCGCGGTCACGCCGCCCACCAGCGCGCCGTCGTCGATCTTCTTGAGTTCCTCGCGGAGCTTCACCACAACGTTCTCGGCGTCATTGGAGTCCGCCGCATAGTTCAGGGTTGCGTTGATGAGCACTTTCCCCTCGCGGACATCGGGCGCGCCCGGGGTGCCCGGGGCCGCAGGCCCGCCGGAAATGATGGGGACGCTCCCTTCAGCGAGCAGGTAGGCATCGCCGACGCCGGCAGTCGCCTTGGTTTTGTCCAGCACCTCTTGCGCCTTCGCCTCGTCGGCGACGATCACCGCGGGACTGCCGGATCCAGCGTCGAAATGGCGCGCCAGGGCGTCCTGGCCGTCCACCGCATTGGAGGCGGTGAGGATGACATCCGTCTGCGGCACGCCGTTGGCCTTGAGCTGCAGGATGCCCGCGGAAGCCGCGAGGAGCAGGAGAACGGAGGCAACCCAGACAGTCCGGGGACGGCGGGCAACGAGCGACCCGGTTGCCCGCCACAGCCCCTTCTGGCCTTCGAGGCCGGTGACGAACCGGGGTTCCCGTTCGGCGTCGGGGACCAGCTTGGGGCGGAACGGCCAGAAGGCCGTGCGGCCCAGCAGCGCCATCAGCGCCGGGAGCAGCGTGAGTGCCGCAAAGAGCGAACAGAGGATGCCGGCTGCAGCCACCGGGCCCAGCGCTTTGTTGGAATTCAGGTCGGAAAACAGCAGGCACAGCAGGGCGATGATCACCGTGGCCCCGGAGGCCAGGATGGGCTCGAAGGAGGCCTTCCACGCGGTGAGGACGGCCGCGGTGCGGTTGGTGGTGTGGGTTAGCGCTTCACGGAACCTGGCCACATACAGCAGTGCGTAGTCCGTGGCTGCGCCGATCACCAGGATGGAGAGGATGCCCTGGCTTTGGCCGCTGAGCTGGATCCAGCCGAGCTTGGCCATGCCGAACACCAGCAGGATGGCGGCACAGAGGGCGAATACCGAGGTGAAAAGCACGGCGATGGGCAGGAGCAATGACCGGTAGACAATCAGCAGGATGATGAACACGGCGGCGAGGGCCACGAGCAGCAGGATGCCGTCAATGCCCGCGAAGGCGCTCACCAGGTCCGCCGTCAGTCCCGCCGGACCGGTAACGAACGTCTGCATTCCCGCGGGCGCCGAAGCCTGGACCTCCTCGCGGAGCTCCTGGACGATTTCCTTGACCTCCCCCGAGGAGGGAATGGGCACCACGAACTGGATGGCCTCTCCGTCCTCCGACGGGATGGGTCCGATGACGGTGCTGCCCGCCTGCAGTTCCTCGAGCTTGGCCTTCAGGGCAGCCGCCTCCCCCAGCTGCGCGGGAGTGAAGGCGGATTCGCTTTCGACGACGATCACGGCCGGGATCTCGTCCGAGTCCCTGAACTTGGCCTGCCAGTCCTGGGCCGCCGTAGCCTCCGCGCCGGCAGGCAGGAACGAGGCCTGGTCATTGGAGGACACTTCGTCCAGGCGGCCGAAGGTGGGGCCGCCCACTCCGGCGACGGCGAGCCAGGTAAGCACGAGCAATACGGGAACCAGCCAGCGGAGCCAGAACGGGACGCGCGCAGTGCCGGAATGTCTCTGTTTCATGTGTCCTTCTCGTGGTTCCTCGGGGGCGTAGAATTTACTCTATCGTAGACTATCTCCATTATGGAGATAAGTACCCGGAAGTAAATAGTCGCTTAGCATTCCGTCGGTGAGAGAATCTTGGCGGAGCCAACAGATTTCCGCAGGCGATGCGCGTGCGGAACCAATACATTTCCGCAGGCGATCCGCCTGAGGGACCACGCAGCAAGGAGGGACGCCATGCCGGAAGAGCCTGCGGAGCGCCCCGGACCGGCCGCGCCCCAGGGCCTTGTCCGGCTCCTCCAGGAGTTCACCCTCGAAGCCAACCGCTATGTGGACGCGGCCGGCGGGCGCAACGACATGCACCGGACGGACCTCAATGCGCTCGCGGTGATCATGCGGCACGCCGCGAAAGACCAGATCGTCACCCCCGGCGTGCTGCGCAAGGAACTTAACCTCAGCTCCCCCGCCACGACGGCCCTCATCGACCGGCTGTACAGCTCCGGGCACGTGGTGCGCGAACGCCAGGGAGCGGACCGCAGGCAGGTCCAGCTTCGCATGACCCCCAAGGCCTACCGCGACGGCGGCGCCATGTTCCTCCCGCTTGCCCGCCACATGGGCGCGGCCATGGCGGAGTTCACGCCCGCGGAGCTGGAGGTGGCGGCACGCTTCATGGAGTCCATGACCCAGGCCACCATCCGCGCAGCACTGGAAGCGGCCGGGCCGGAACCGGCAGGGCCGGCGGGACCCGGGCCGTCTGTGGCGGCAGGACCGGCGGGACCCGGGCCGGCTGTGGCGGCACCGGAATAACTGGCCTGTTTTGATCTCTCCGATTGCGGCGAATTTTCTTGCCGGAGCGGTAGCGTTTCCTTATGAGTGCGCAGCAGCCTGAAGATGTGTATACGCATGGACACCACGAGTCAGTGGTCCGCGCCCATGCCTCACGGACGGCCGAGAATTCCGCCGCGTTCGTGATCCCGTACCTCGCCCCGGGCACGTCCGTGCTGGACGTGGGCTGCGGGCCGGGCAGCATCACCTGCGACTTCGCAACCCTGGTGGCGCCGGGGCACGTGACCGGTCTGGACCGCTCCCCGGATGTGATCGCCCACGCCACTGAACTTGCCGCCGAACGTGGGGTGGATAACGTCGAGTTCGTGGCCGGGAACATCTACGATCTGGACTTCGACGACGAAACGTTCGACGTCGTCCACGCCCACCAGGTGCTCCAGCACCTGACTGACCCGGTAGAGGCACTGCGCGAAATGCGCCGGGTAGCCAAGCCCGGCGGCATCGTGGCAGTGCGCGACGCCGATTTCCACGGCATGAGCTGGTACCCCGCCATCCCGGAACTGGACGAATGGATGGAGCTGTACCAGCGCATCGCCCGCCGTAACGGCGCCGAACCCGACGCCGGACGCCGTCTGGTCTCCTGGGCGCAGGCCGCAGGATTCACAGACGTCGCCCCCACCAGTAGCAACTGGCTGTACGCCACAGGACAGCAGCGCCGGTGGCAGGCCAGGGTCTGGGGTGAGCGCGTGCTGCATTCGGCCTTCGCGGACCAGGCGCTGGAGTACGGCTTCGCCAACGCCGCTGACCTTGCCCGGATTTCCGCAGGCTGGCACCGCTGGGGCTCCACGGACGACGGCTGGTTCCTGATCCCTAATGGCGAGGTCATCGCGCGGGCCTGAGCACTCGGTGAGTGCCGATTTCCACATAAGGCAACAACCCTGTGGGTCGCGCCCACAGCCGGGAATAGCCTCAAGAAATGATCATTCAAGCAGGCTTTGACCTTCAGATCCTGGCCCGGCCATTTATAGTCCAGGCAGGAAAGATCCTCCCCAGACTTGTGGTGATCCGGCTTGACTCCGAGATGCAGCTGGACGGTGTTGACGTTGTGAGTGACGAATTCACCGGATCGCTGAAGCCCCGTCACAACGCAATTCTGGATGGGCTCGATCCCGAGTGGACCAAGTATTTCGCAATCGCCCATGCCGGGATCTGGACGGAGCATTGCCTTCCTTGGAACATCCCGATCCTCGTGGAGGCAGAGGAACTGGAAACGGTGGCAGCCCGTCGCGGATTCCAGATGATCGGACATTTTGGCCAGGACGAAACCGGATACATGTCTGCCCGAGCGCATTCATACTTTGATCAATACCCGAGCCATGATGAGCTCCCTTGCACCATGACGCACTGGGTGAATTCGAAGGCCAGAACCTGTTGGCACTGCTGAGTCCAACCAATATCCCGACAGCCCATTCCCTGACCACCGGCCTGCCCCTAGGATGCGAAGGGAAACCACCAGCGAGGAGACCCCATGCGCAAACTGACGGCCGGCCTGTTTTACTCCGTGGACGGCGTGGTTGAATCCCCCAACCTGTGGCAGTTCGACAGCTTTGACGATGAACTCGGCGCCGGGATGGAACAGATGATGGCCAGGGTTGAAACCGGGCTCCTGGGCCGGATCGGCTATGAGCAGTGGGCCGGTTACTGGCCCGGCGCGGCCGCTGACGCCGACTTCGGCGCGTTCATCAATCCGCTGCAGAAGTTCGTGGCCTCCAGGACCCTTTCGGGCGAGCTCGAGTGGCAGAATTCCCGGCTGATGGACGCGCCGCTGGAGGAGTTCGTGGCCACGCTCAAGAACGGCAACGGCGGCGAGATTGCCGTGTTCGCCAGCATCTCGCTGACCCGGCAACTCCTGTTCGCCGACCTTCTCGACTCGCTGATGCTCATGGTGCACCCGGTCATCGCCGGAAGCGGACGGCGGCTGTTCGAGGACGGCGATCCGGTGACACGGCTGGAGTTGCAGGATTCGCAGCGGACCAGCAAGGGGAACATGATCCTCAGCTACGGCCGTAAGGGCGCCTAGGGCAGATGCTGGCCGTGCTTGCTCTGCCGACGGGCCGAAATTCGAACCAGCTGGTATACGCAGACGGCGGCCAGAAATCCAGCGGCTATGACCCATGGCAGTGACCCGTCCGCGGCGATCAACGGATAAGACGTACATTCACCCGGGCGATCAACGTAGTCAACGCAGACGCCCACGGTGGTTGTCAGCAGCGGAAGGCTGACGAACCCCACCACGGCCAGGATGACCGCCCAGGGCCAGCGCTGCGACCATAGCCATCCGCCTCCGGACCGGCGCGCTTTTTCCCCGGCCATGGCCTGACGATACTCCGGAACAAAACTTCGGTACAGCACAAACACCCTAAACTGGATGGGTGCAACCCTCCCTTTGGCTGGCCTTGGCCGGCGCCGGCGTCCTGATCAGCTTCACCCCCGGAGCGGGTGCCATCAACACCATGAGCAACTCGCTGAATTCAGGCTTCAGGCGAGCAATCTGGGGAATCCTGGGCCAGCAGGCTGCACTGGTGGTCCACGTGCTGATCGTGGCCTTGGGCGTAGGAGTCCTTGTGGCCAGCTCGCCCGTGGCGTTCAACGTAATCCGTTACGCCGGCGCAGCTTATCTGGTCTATCTGGGCATCCGCCAGTTCCTGCACAAGCCGGACCTGGACCAGGAAAAAGCGGCCGAGCTACGCAATGAACCGGCCGGGTCCATGTTCCGCCGGGGTCTCTGGGTGAACCTGCTGAACCCCAAGGCCGTCGTCTTCTTCCTGGCCTTTATGCCGCAGTTCATCAAGCCGGAGCAGCCGCTGCTGCCCCAGTACCTGGTGCTTACCGCCACAGTGGTGGTCATCGACATTGTGGTGATGTGGTTCTTTTTCGCGGCCGCAGCCAAGTCCTTCCAGCGTTTCACGCACAACGCCCACGGTCAGAAGATCCTGAACCGGACGTTCGGGGTGCTCTTCGTGGCCGTGGGCGTCATGCTGGCGTTGATCCATTAGCGGCTAGCCCGCAGGCGCGTCAACCGCAGGGCCACAACTGTCCGTTCGCGCTCAGTAACTGCCGGAGCGCACCGACACGGCCCGGGCCGAACCTGCCAGCTCCGGGGCTTCCCTGGCCACGGTCTCTTCAACATAGGCGAGGGCGGCCGGCGCCAGTCCGTCGTACAGGCGGACCAGGAGCTCACGCGCTTCGGTCCGCGGCCAGGCCTCGGGCAGCAGCCGGGCGGGAAGGTCGGGGTCGCTCCACGGGAATGCCCGCCAGGCATCCATCAGCTCGGTCCTGACCCGCAAGGCATCCGCCGGACTCACGGCCCCGGCGTCGAGCCTCTCCAGCCATGGCCTGAACCTGTCAATGAACGGCTGGTACTGCTCCCTGAATTCCTGCGGCGACCACGCGTCAATGAGCCGCTTGCCGCGGAGGGTGGAATCGGCGGTCCGGAAAATGACGTAGTCGTCCACGCCGAAGGCCTCGCAGGTGGTTTCGAGCTCGGCGGAGTGGTCCCTCGGCGAGACCCAGACGGCCCCGAACAGCGGCGCGAACCCGCGCCACCGCAAGCGTGACCGGAACAGCTCGCGGACGTCCCGTGACGTCTCGGGGATGGAGAAGGCGATAACCGTCCAGCTGCCGTCCCAATGCTGGGACTGTTCCCCGAACGCCGAAACCTGCTCCAGGCCGCCGCGCAGGCGTTTCCGCGCACCTTCGGTAATCCGGTAGCGGGAGGTCCGCCCCGCGCTGGACTGTTCCAACACGCCCCGGGAGGCCAAGCGGCTCAGTGCCGTGGCTGATGCGGAGGGGGTGATGCCAAGGTCCGCGGCCAGGGCTGCGATGAGCCGGGACGGCAGCCAGGCGTCGCTGGTGAACCAGTAGTCCACCAGCAGGGTCACCAGCTGGTGCTGACTGGAGGGACCCTTCAGCGGCCGGGGAAAATCAATGGCCATGTCCGGATCCATGCCGGGTACTGAAGCCGCGGGCTTGCTCATCACGCCTCCATCATGCCAGCAGGGACAGCCAATTAAAGTCTGCACTTTTATTGACGGGCGCTGAGCTAAGTGCATACTATTTACCCAGAGCGTGACGGAGGCCACAGCCGACCCCGTCGCTCAGCTCAGCATGCGAGCCCCCCCCCAGAGCTTTCCTCCCCTGTCCTCTTAGGAGATCCGCAATGACCGCTGGTCCCATCGTTCCGCCGACGCCGTTGACGCCGTCCCCGGAACAGGCCCGCCCTGATTCCCACCAGGGAACAAAACATGCCCGCCGTGCCGCCACCGCCAGTTTCATCGGCAGCACCCTGGAGTATTACGACTTCTTCATCTACGGGTCAGCCTCAGCGCTGATTTTCAATAAGATCTTCTTCCCCGGGATCGACCCCGCCCTCGGAACCATCCTGTCCATGGCCACCATCGGCATCGGCTACGTCGTCCGTCCGCTGGCCGCGAGCGTGATCGGGCACTACGGCGACCGCATCGGACGCCGCCAGATGCTGGTGCTGACACTCGTGGTGATGGGCGTTGCCACCTTCCTCATCGGCTGCCTTCCGCCGACCGCTGCCATCGGCGCGGCAGCCCCCATCCTCCTGGTTGTCCTCCGGGCCCTCCAGGGAGCATCCGCCGCGGGCGAATCGGTGGGAGCCGTCACCATGACCATGGAACACGCCCCCAGCAACAAGCGTGCCTTCTACAGCAGCTGGGTCAACACGGGCGCGGCTGCCGGCATCATGCTGGCATCCCTGGCCTTCCTGGCCGTTTCGATGCTGCCCCAGGATGACCTGCTCAGCTGGGGCTGGCGCCTGCCGTTCCTGGCCAGCATCCTGGTGGTCGGCGTCGGCCTCTACATCCGCGTCCGGCTGCCCGAATCCGAGGTGTTCGAAGCGGCAAAAGAAGCGGAAACCGAGAAGGAACTGCCTATCAAAGTGGTCCTCCGCGATCATTGGCGAACCATCATCAAGGTCATCTTCTTCGGGCTCTGGAGTGTGGTTTCCTCCGTATTCGCCGCATTCGGCCTCGCCTACGCCACCAGCAAGTTCGGCGTCCCGGCGCCGGCAATGCTGGGTGTCACCATCCTCACGGCGGGGCTGGCCCTGGTCGCCCAGCCTTCCGCGGGCATCCTCGCCGACAGGATCGGCCGCAAGCCGGTCTTCATCGCAGGCAACCTCATCTGCGCCGTCGCCGCCTTCGTCTTCTTCTGGTCCATCAGCACCGCGTCGGTGCCGCTCATCTACGCCAGCGGCATCCTTTTCATGACCGTGGGCTACGGAATGGTCAACCCGCTCGGCCCGGCCATGACCGCTGAAATGTTCCCCACGAAGATCCGCTACTCCGGTGCCGCCACCGCCTCGCAACTGGGCCTCGTTGTCACCGGCTTCGCACCGGCCATCGCAGCGGCCATCGTCCAGCCCGGCCCCACCGGATGGATTCCCGTGGCCGCCTTCACCGCGGCCTGCTGCCTTGCCTCGGCGGCCGTCACCGCCATCTGGGTCAAGGAAACCTACAACGTCCCCACTGAGGCGCTCGGAACCGTGAGGAACCGTCCATGACACTGCGCACCGCGCTAAAACCAGTACTCATTGAACACGACGTCGAAACCCGGATGCCGGACGGCACCATCCTGCGATCCACGATGTACCGGCCCGCAGGCGGGGAACCCTGCCCGGTACTGCTGACCAGGACGCCCTACGGACGCGACCTCTCCGTCAATTCCGCCTACTTCAACCCCGTAACGGTCGCTGCCGCAGGCTACGTCGTCATCATGCAGGACTGCCGCGGACGCTTCGGTTCCGACGGCGGCTTCGACCCGTCCGTGAATGAAGCGTCCGACGGCGCCGCAACAGTGGAGTGGGCAGCAGAGCTGCCGTACTCCAACGGCTCCGTGGGGATGTGGGGCCGGTCCTACTTCGCAGAGACGCAGTGGCGGGCAGCGTCCCTGGCTCCGAACGGGCTCGCTGCACTGGCCCCCGGCATCTCGGCCGGCGCCAACGCGAACAACGGATCGCTTTACCGCGGCGGAGCCTACGAGCTCGGCAGCCGGTTCAGCTGGGGCCATGCCTCCATCTCAGCCAATGAGCTGCTCCGCGAATTCGCCGAAGACCCCGAACGGCAGGGCAAGGAATTCCAGACGTGGCTGGACCTGGACCGCTCATTTTCCGACGGCAGTGCCTTTGGGACGCTGCCCCTGCGGGACCTCTCCGCACAGCTTGGGACGTTCATGAACCGCCATGTCCTCCCCTCGGCCGGAGAGGCCCCGGGCAGCAGCTTCACGCGCCTGTGGGACGACGCATCCGCCACACCGGTGCCGCTGCCCACGCTGCACATCGGCGGCTGGTTCGACATCTTTTCCCCCGGCACGCTCTCCCAGTACACGATGCAGCTGGAGTACAGCCGGACCGGGGCCGCACCTGCACCGCGGCTCATCATGGGGCCGTGGACCCACACGAATTTCTCCGGCGGCTACCCCGACGTGAGCTTCGGACTGAACGCGGCCGGAGGCGTGATGAACGGCCTCGGTGACCTCTCCGGACTGCAGACGGCCTGGTTCGACGCCGTGCTCAAGGACGATCCCGGGCGCCTCAGCAGCATTCCGGCGGTGCTGCTCTATTTCATGGGCGAGAACCAGTGGCGCGGATTTGATGAGCTTCCCGCGCCCCGCGGCCACCGCTCCTGGTTCCTCGGTGCGGACGGGTCACTGCGGGACGCACCCGGGACCGGCGGCTCCGCGGAATACAGCTACGACCCCTTGGACCCGGTCCCCGCCACCGGCAGCGCAACCATGATCCACGGGGTGTTTCCCGCGGGGCCGGCCAACCAGCACGCCGTGGAGTCCCGCGCCGACGTCCTCACCTTTACGACAGAGGCGTTCGAGGAACCCGTCACGCTGTTCGGCGAAGTCAGCGCCACCTTCTTTGCCGCCTCCACCGCCGTCGACACTGATTTTGTGGTGCGGCTCTGCCGCGTGGCTCCGGACGGAACGTCGCTGGGCATTGCCGACGGAATCATCCGCGCGTCCTGGCGGGACAGCCATGCCCGGACCGGCCTGTTCCAGCCAGGCCACGCGCCGTCGCCGATCGAACCGGGCGTGCCTTACGAGTACACCGTGAGCCTGTGGCAGACGGCCTACACGTTTGCCCCGGGCGACCGGCTCCGCGTCCAGGTCACCTCGAGCTGCCATCCGCGCTGGGACCGGAACCTCAACACCGGCAAGCTGGCCTATGACTCCGCCGAATCGGTGGTGGCCACGCAGACCATCCTTTTCGGTCCGGGCTACCCCAGCCGGCTGACGGCGGGGGTCCTGTGAACGCACCAGCCCCGGCTGCTCCTGAGCCTCCGGGGCTGACCTTCCTGGCGGAACTTTCGGTCACCGTCGGTGAGCCGATCGACGTCGGGCAAACCCCAGAGGGCCACCGCAGGGTCATCCCCATCACCGGCGGAACGGTCAGCGGGCCGGCCCTGAACGGACGGGTCGTCCCCGGCGGCGCGGATTACCAGATCGCCCGGTACGATACCCTCACGGAGCTGGACGCCCGCTACGTGCTGGAGACACCGGACGGCCACCGCATCTACGTGCACAATTCAGCGCTGCGCCACGGAAATGCCGAGGATATTGCCCGGCTCAACCGCGGGGAACCAGTCGACGCCGCCAGCATCTATTTCCGCTGCTGGCCCCGGCTCACAACGGCCGCCCCCGAATGGGAATGGCTGAACGCACGTCTGGCGGTGGGGACCGGCGTCAGGCACCCGGACCATGTGCTGATCCGGATCTTCCTCATTGACTGATTCCGGATGTCATCGACTGAGGCAGCACGCGGCCCGGCCTGCAACGCATCATGCGTCACCGGCCGGGCCGCAACTGTCCGTTCGCGCCGCTCCCCTTATGCGGCCAGCGGCACCTCCGGGCGGCCGGCAGCCACCACCAGCTCCGGCCCGTCCGCGGAAACGGTGACCTGACCCCCGGCTGCCAGGTCTGAGCCCACCAGCAGATCGGCGATCCGGTCGTCGAGTTCGCGCTGGATCACGCGGCGCATCGGCCGCGCACCGTACTCGGGTTCATAGCCCCGCTCGGCGATCCAGTCCACCGCGTCCTCGCCGACCACCAGTCCGATGCCCTGCGAGCGCAGGCGGGCTTCGGTGTCGTTCAGCATCAGGCGGACGATCTGGCGCAACTGGGCCTGATCAAGCTTGCGGAACAGGACGATCTCGTCGATGCGGTTGAGGAACTCCGGCCGCATCGATGCACGCAGCCGCGCCAGCACACGGTCGCGCAGGGCCTTCTCCGAGCCAAACGCGCTTCCTTCCCCGGCCGCAGTGAATCCGGTGGGCCCCGCCTTGCTGGCCAGGAACTCCGAGCCGAGGTTCGAGGTCATGATGACCACCGTGTTGCGGAAGTCCACAGTCCGTCCGTGCCCGTCCGTCAGCCGCCCGTCGTCGAGCACCTGCAGCAGGAGGTTGAACACATCCGGGTGCGCCTTTTCGATCTCGTCGAGCAGCACGATTGAGTACGGATTGCGCCGCACCCGCTCGGTCAGCTGCCCGGCCTCGTCGTAACCCACATACCCCGGAGGGGCGCCGACCAGGCGGCTCACGGTATGCCGCTCCCCGAACTCGCTCATGTCGAAGCGGATCATGGAATCTTCGCTGCCGAAGAGCGAGCCCGCCAGCGCCTTGGCGAGTTCGGTCTTGCCCACGCCGGTGGGGCCCAGGAACAGGAAGCTCCCGATCGGCCTGCCCGCGGCGCCCATGCCCGTGCGGTTGCGGCGGACGGACTTCGCAATCAGGCTCACGGCATCCTCCTGGCCGACCACCCGCTGGTGCAGGTCTTCTTCCAGCCTGGCAAGCCGCTCCCGGTCACCCTCGGTGATCCGGCTCGCCGGTATGCCCGTTGCGCGCGAGATGATCTCGGCGATCTCCGCTTCACCCACGACGGCGGACTCGGCGCCGGGGGCTTCCCGGCCCGCCGCGCCGGCGCCGGGGGCTTCCTGGCCGGCCGCGCCGGCGCCGGTCGCGCCGCCGTCGAGCTTCTCCTTCAGAGCATTCGCTTCGTCCCGCAGCCGGGAGGCTTCCTCGAAGTCCTCCGCAGCTATCGCCGCGTTCTTCGATTCCTCGAGCGCCGCCAGCCGTTCGCGCAGGGCGGCCACGTCCTGCCGGGAACCGAGCTTGAGGCTCAGCCGGGCGCCGGCCTGGTCAATAAGGTCGATCGCCTTGTCGGGAAGGAAGCGGTCCGTCACGTAACGGGCGGACAGTTCGACGGCGGCCCTGATCGCCTCGTCGGTGTAGCGGACGCCGTGGTGTTCCTCGTACCGCCCGCGCAATCCGGAAAGGATCTGCACGGCGTCGTCAATGGCGGGCTCCCCTACCTGGACGGGCTGGAAGCGGCGCTCAAACGCGGGATCCTTCTCCACCTTGCGGTACTCGTTCAGCGTGGTGGCACCCACAACGTGGAGTTCGCCGCGGGCCAGCCGCGGCTTCAGGATGTTGCCTGCATCCATGCCGCCCTCGCCGGCGCCGCCGGCCCCGAGGACCATATGCAGCTCGTCGATGAACAGGATGAGCCGGCCGGCGTTGGCAGTGACTTCGTCCATCGCCTTGGTGAGGCGCTCTTCGAAGTCCCCGCGGTAGCGGGTCCCTGCGAGCATGGCGGGAAGGTCCAGCGAAATGACCCGCTTGTTGCGGAGCTGTTCCGGCACGGTGTCGGCGGCAATGGCCTGTGCCAGGCCTTCGACGATGGCCGTCTTGCCCACGCCGGCTTCGCCGATCAGCACCGGGTTGTTCTTGGTGCGCCGGGCCAGGATTTCGATGGTCTGGGCCGTCTCGTCGGCCCGCCCGATGACCGGGTCCAGGCCGCCTGAACGCGCCAGGGCGGTGAGGTCCGTCCCGTAGGTGTCCAGCGTAGGAGTCTCCGAAGCGGCGCCCGGACCGTGTGCGGATTCCGCAGCGTCCGGGGTGCCCGCTCCGGATGGCTCGGTGCCGGCAGACTCGCGCGCCCCGGCCTGGAAGGATTCGGGCGTGACGCCGGCCGCCACGAGCACCTGGCCGGCAGAGGCATCCTGGTTCAGCACCAGGGCGAAGAACAGGTGCTCCGGGTCGATGTACGTGGATCCGAACGCCCGGGCAACCTGGTAGGCGTCCAGCAGGGCGCGCTGGGCGGACGGCGTCAGCGCCGGAGCTGCTGCCACGGGCCGGCCGGACTTCTCCGGCAGGCGTTCTTCCGCGGCCTTGGCCACGGCCGCCGGCTTGGCCCCCGCGCGGCGCACGTAACCGATGGCCGGTTCCACCCCGGCCATCGTCCGCAGGATGTGAAGCGCATCCACATCACCGTGCCCAAGGTCCATGGCGAACTGCCCGGCGAGTGAGAGCACCTCGTGGGTGCGGCGGCTCAGCAGCCTGGTGATATCTGTGGGGCGCCCGGACCGGGCCGCGCGCTGGCCCTGCAGGTAGCGCGCAAGGAACTCGTCAAACGAACCGCTGCCGGTACCGGCAGGTCCAAAAAACGTTGGCATGTACCCTCCGTAGGTAAAGTTGAGTGTCATTGACTCAAGTCTCTAGCTATGAGGATTATTCCCGGTCCGGGGGCGGGGCCGCAACCGTCCGTTCGCGCCCCGCCCCAGGGCCGCAACTGTCCGTTCGCGCCCGCCCCCGGGGCCGCAACTGTCCGTTCGCGCTTACTGCAGCTGGCCGTTCGCGGGGGTCAGCTTCCGCAGGTCCGCCTTCCGGATCTTGCCGCTGGCCGTCCTGGGCATCTCCTCCACGAACACCACCGACTTGGGAATCTTGTACCGGGCAAGCCGGCCGTCCAGGTGGGCCCGCAGCTGCTCTTCGCTCAGCTGCGCCCCTTCCCGCAGGAGCACCACGGCCCGCAGCTGCTCTTCGCTCAGCTGCGCCCCTTCCCGCAGGAGCACCACGGCCCGCGGCACCTCGCCCCACTTCTCGTCCGGCACGCCGATTACGGCCACACTCCCCACGGCGTCCAGCTCGGTGATCGCCTGCTCCACTTCGGCCGGATAGATGTTCTCGCCGCCGGAGATGATCATGTCCTTGAGCCGGTCCGAGATGAACACAAAGCCGTCGTCATCCTTGTAGCCCATGTCGCCGGACTTGAACCAGCCGTCGCCGGTGTAGGAGTCGGCCGTGGCGTCGGGCCGGTTCCAGTACTGGTGGATGACGTTGGGGCCCTTGATCTGGATCTCCCCCACCGTGCCCGGGGCCGCGGCGCCCGCACCGGGATCGGCGAGGTCCGCTACCCGGACCTCTGTGAAGAAGTGCGGCAGGCCGGACGATCCGGCCTTGTCCCGGGACCGCGCCGCCGGCAGCGTGGTGGCGCCCGGGGCCGTCTCGGTCATGCCGTAGCCGTTTGAAAAGCGCAGCCCGCGCTTCTCATAGGCATCCAGCACGCGCAGCGGCACCGCGGATCCGCCGCAGGTCAGCTTGTTCAGGGAGCTCAGGTCCGTGGCCTCCCAGGCGGGGTGTTCGCACAGCATCTGGTAGGTGGTGGGCACCCCGCTGACGGTGGTGGCCCGGTGCCGTTCGATGAGCTGCAGGGTGCGGAGGGGGTCGAACCTGGGCTCCAGGACCACGGTCCCGCCCTTCAGCAGCGTGGGCAGGACTCCCATGTCCAGGGAGGCCACGTGGAACATCGGGGAGATCATCAGGGCTACATCCGTGGAGGCGAAGTCGAAGTCGACAATGACGTTGATGCAGTTCCAGGTGATGTTCCCGTGGGTCAGCAGGGCGCCCTTGGGATGTCCGGTTGTTCCGGACGTGTAGAGAATCATGGCTCCGTCGTCCAGGCCCACGGGCTCGTCCGGGGCGGTGGTCGCGCCTGACGCGACGACGTCCTCATAGTCCTCGGCCGCCGTCGTGCGTTCCGTTTCACTTTCCGCCGGGGCGGCACCGGGGGAACTGTCGACGGCGATCCGCCGGACCACCGCTGTCTCCTCGCCGCCGCGGACCGCCAGGTCCGAAAGGCTCGCAGCGTGCACCAGCAGCACGGCGCCGCAGTCCGTGAGCTGGAACTGGATTTCAGGCGGGGCCAGCCGCGTGTTCAGCGGGACGAAGACGGCTCCGGCAAGGCCGCAGGCGAAAAGCGTCTCCAGGAAGGACGGATCGTTCTCCCCCAGGTAGGCCACCCGGTCCCCGCGCGCCACGCCACGGTCACGGAAGGCGTTGGCGAGCCGGACGGAACGTTCCGCCAGCTGCTCGTAGCTGACCTCCCGGTCTCCGGCGATGATTGCTGCCTTGTTGCCCGACTTCGGGCGGCGCCGTTGCAGCCACGAGCCGATGCCAAAATTTTCCACGGCAAGTCCTTTCTAATAAAACGGTAGTCCCTGGCGGCCGGATCAGAGCCGGACGGTCTGAAGATCGTTGTTCTTGGGTTCCCTGGTCAGCAGGATGAAGACGATCGATACCACGGACATAATGGCCAGGTACCAGACCACGGCTCCGGTGTTCTGGCCGGAATCCTTGAAGATCTGCGCCACGATCCCGGGGGTGAAGCCGGCCCCGAGCAGCGTTGCCAGCTGGTAGCCCAGCGAGGCGCCCGTGTACCGGGACGTGGTGCCGAACTGCTCGGAGACGAAGGCCGCGAGCGGGCCGAACAGCATGGAGTGGATCATCAGGCCCACAGCGAACGCCACGAAGATCAGCACGATGTTGTTGGAGGACAGCAGCTGGAACATCGGCACAAGGTAGGCGATGAACACCACGAGCCCGCCCACCATCACGGGGCGCCGGCCCAGCTTGTCCGAGAGCCTTCCACCCAGGACTACAAAGACGATGGAGATCAGGGAGGCCGCGGCGTAGGCGTAGAGCACGCCCTGGCGGTCGGCACCCTTGGAGACGGCGAAGGTCACCGCGAACGTTGCCAGCACCACCTGCAAGGCGAAGCCTGCGGCCCCGGCCAGCATGGTGAAGACCAGGGTCTTGGGCTTGCGGAGCACCTGGAGGAGGGGAATTTCACGGCGGGCCGGGGCGGAGCTGCCGGTCGGCCGCGCGCCGTGTGACTTGGAACCTTCGCCGTGTGCCTGCAAACCTGCAGCTTGTTCGCGCTTCTCTTGCTCGAGCGCGGCTTTGAAGATGGGGCTCTCGGAAACCTTGAGCCGGACGAACATGCCCACGCCCAGCAGCACGAAGGACAGCAGGAACGGTACGCGCCAGCCCCAGGCGAGGAACTGCTCGTTCGGCAGTGACGAGAACGCTCCCATGATGAACGTGCCCAGCACGGCGCCCGTGGGGGCTCCGGCGTTCACGAACGACGCCGCAAAGCCACGCCGTCCTGACTCCGAGTGTTCCAGCGCCATCAGGGCGGCGCCGCCCCATTCGCCGCCGACGGCGATGCCCTGGAACACGCGCAGGATCACCAGCATCACAGCGCCCCAGGGGCCGGCCACGGAGGCGTCCGGGACAAGTCCGATCAGGGTGGACGCGACGCCCATGACCAGCATGGAAACGATGAGCATTCCCTTGCGGCCCAGCTTGTCGCCGAAGTGGCCGAAGATGACCCCGCCGAGCGGGCGTGCCAGGTAGCCGGCAGCGAAGGTGCCGTAGGCGGCCACCACACCCACCCAGTCGTCCATCCCGGAGAAGAACACCTTGGGGAAGACGACGGCGGCGGCCGTGGCGTAGAGGAGGAAGTCGTAGTACTCGATGGTGCTGCCCAGATAACTGGAGGCAATGACCGTGCGCGCTTCCTTGCGGCGTTCGGCCGTACCCATGGCGTGAAGCTGAGTGAGTCCAGACATGGCTGTTCCTTTAGGACAGAGGGACAAGAAGGGGGTTGGTTACAGGGAATGCGGCTTACTTGTAGAAGCGGGCCAGGAATTCGGCCACGACGGCGGGGCGCTCCTGGCCCTCGATTTCGATGGTGTTGGACACCTTGATCTGGGCGCCGCCCTTGACCTCGGTGACCTCGGCGATGGTGGCCTGCATGCGGATCCGCGACCCCACCTTCACCGGTGAGGTGAAGCGGACCTTGTCCAGGCCGTAGTTCACTTTGGTGGTGACACCGTCGACGTCAAACAGCTCGCCCCAGAACGGGATGATGAGCGAGAGCGTCAGGAAGCCGTGGGCGATCGGGGCGCCGAACGGGCCGTCCTTGGCACGCTCCGGATCCACGTGGATCCACTGGTCATCGCCGGTGGCGTCGGCGAATTTGTTGATTTGTTCCTGCGTGATTTCGCGGTATTCGGTCACGCCGAGGTCGGTTCCGGCGAGCGTGAGCAGTTTGTCGAAGTCGACGACGAGATTGGGCATCTTTGCCTCCTGGGGCGGTTTTTGGAGTTGCGGAAGTACGACGGCGGCGCGGTGCTTCCGCCGTCGGATTTTCAGTTGCTGTTCGGGTCCGGTGAGTGCAGTTCAGTTAGTGCTGTCCGGTTAGTTCCGCGTCAGCGCGTGAAGGCGCTTTCGCCGGTGAGGGCGCGGCCCACGATGAGCGCGTTGATGTCGTGTGTGCCTTCGTAGGAGTACACGGCTTCGGCGTCGGCGTGGAACCTGGCCACGTCGGTTTCGAGCGTGATGCCGTTGCCGCCCACCACTTCGCGGGCCAGGGCCACGGTTTCGCGCATCAGCAGGGATGTCTGCATCTTGGCCAGGGCGGAGTCCTGGTCGCGGTAGATGCCCTTGGCCTGCTGTTCGGTCAGCCGGACCACCAGGGACAGCGAGGACGTGACGTTGCCGAGCATCCGCGCCAGTTTCTCCTGGACCAGCTGGAAGGATCCCAGCTGGCGGCCGAACTGCCGGCGTTCCGTCACGTAGCGCAGGGCGGCTTCGAAAGCGCCGGCCTGCAGGCCGGCGGCAATCCAGGCAACGTCCGAACGCATGGCCCGGAGCATCGCGGCCACATCCTTGAACGAGTTCACGTTGTGCAGCCGCATGGATTCCGGCACGCGGACGCCGTCGAGGGTGATGTGGGCGTTCTGCATCATCCGCAGCGCGGTCTTGCCGTGGATCTTCTCCAGCGTCACGCCGTCAGATTCTCGGTCCACCAGGAAGGCTTTCACCTGGCCGTCTGCCTGGTCCCGGGCGAACACCGCCAGGACGTCGGCGCTGACAGCGCCGCCGATCCAGCGCTTGGCACCGTCCAGGATCCACGAATCCCCCTCCCTGCGGGCGGTGGTGGACAGGCCGCCGGCGATGTCCGAACCGGAGTCGGGTTCGGTGAGGGAAAAGACGCCCTTGAGCGAGAAGTCGATAACCTTCGGCATCCACTCGGCCTGCTGCTCCGCCGAGGCACCCACCCGGATGGCAGTGCGGAAGAGTCCGGCCTGGGACGTGTACCAGGTGGCCAGCGAGGCGTCAGTGCGGGCCAGTTCGAAGATCCGGAAACCCTGGTAGATGCCGCGGGCGGGCCCGCTTTTTGCGCCCAAGGCGCCCGTGAGTTCCGCCGGTTCCATCAGGTCCAGGTCGATCAGGGGCTGTGCCAGTTGGGTGGGGAACTCGCCCCGTTCCCAGTAGTCGGCCAGCAGTGGCTGCGCTTCCCGGTCCAGGAAGCTGCGAAGCCTGCCCAGGACACGGCGCTCGTCCTCCGTGAGGAGGGATTCGGCGTCGTAGTAGTCGCAGACGCTGTAAAGGCGGGTCGCCGCTTCGACAGCAGGCACGGCCTCCGCGCTGGTATCGAGGCTCATCTCAGCCGTCCAGTCCAAGCAGGCGCACGGCGTTGTGCTTGAGGATCTTGGGCCGGACCTCGTCCTTGAGCGGCAGGTCGGCGAACGCGGCCAGCCACTTCTGCGGTGTGATGAGCGGGAAGTCCGTGCCGAACAGGACCTTGTCCTGCAGCACCGAGTTGGACATCCGGACGAGCGACTCCGGGAAGTACTTGGGCGACCAGCCGGAGAGGTCGATGAACACGTTGGCCTTGTGCGTGGCGATGGAGTTTGCCTCGTCCTGCCACGGCACCGAGGGGTGCGCCATGATGATCTGCAGTTCCGGGAAGTCCGCGGCCACGGCGTCCAGCAGAAGGGGGTTGGAGTAGGCCAGCTTGATGCCGTAGCCGCCGGGAAGCCCGGCGCCCATGCCGTTCTGCCCGGTGTGGAAGATGGCCGGCAGGCCCAGTTCCTGGAGGGTCTCCCAGAGCGGGTAGAACTGTTCGCTGGAGGGGTCGAAGCCCTGCAGGCTGGGGTGGAACTTGAAGCCGCGGGCGCCCAGGTCAATGGCCTGGCGCTTGGCGCCCTGGACGGCGTCGGCACCGGTGCGCGGATCCACGCTGCCGAACGGGATGAGCACGTCATTGTTCCTGGCCGCGCCCGCGATCAGGTCCTCGATGCTGTTCGGTTCGTGCTTGAGCTGGGTGCGGGCGTCCACAGTGAACACGACGGCGGCCATGTTCAGTTCCCGGTACACCTCGGCGATGCGGTCCAGTGACGGCGTACGATCCTCGGATTTGAAGTATTTTGCCGAGGCTTCGGTGAGTGCCGGCGGGAGTGATTCGTGGCCGTGGCCGTCCACTTCGAGGTGGACGTGCATGTCGATCGCGTCCAGCCCGGCGGCATCGATGCCGAGTTCGTAGCGGGTGGCAGCCATGGCTAGCCCACCTTCACGGGAGCTGCGGCAGGCTGGGCAGGCCGGGCATCGGGCTGCAGGTCCTCGGGCAGCGGCAGGAATTCCTCGCCCACGCTCTGCAGCTTGCCGCCGAAGAGCGGGCCGAAGTTCTCCACGAGGTCCTCGTAGCGCCAGCCGCCCTCACGGTATTCGGTGGCCGCGGCCTCGGGGTGGGTCCAGAGCTGAAGCCGGTCGCCGCCGGCGCCGATGGCCTGGCCGGTGATGCCGGCCGCCTCATCGGAGGCGAGGAACGCGACCAGCCCGGAGACGTCGTCGGCCGTTCCGAAACCGAGTTCGTGGCGGAAGAAGACCGGCATGGCCTCGCCGCGCTCGTCTGCCTCGACTGCCTTCTGGAAGTACGGGACGGTCTTGGTCATGGCGGTGGCCGCCACGGGGATGACGGCGTTGGCGGTCACGCCCGCCTTCTTCATTTCCAGGGCCCAGGTGCGGACCATGCCCACGATGCCGGCCTTGGCTGCGGCGTAGTTGGTCTGGCCGAAGTTTCCGCGCTGGCCGGTGGGCGAACCGATGGTGATGATCCGGCCGGCAATGCCGTTCTCCTTGAAGTAGGCGAACGCTTCCCGGACGCAGGTGAAGGTGCCGCGGAGGTGGACGTTGATGACGGCGTCGAAGTCCTCGTCGGTCATCTTCAGCAGGCTCTTGTCCCGCAGGATCCCGGCGTTGGTGACCAGGATGTCCAGGCGGCCGAACTCCGTGACTGCTGCCTGCACCAGCTGCCTGGCAACTTCAGTGCTTCCGACCGGAGCGACGACGGCGGCGGCCTTCCCGCCGTCTGCCTCGATGGTCCGGACTGCTTCGGCAGCCACCTCGGCGTCGACGTCGTTGATGACGACGGCGGCACCCTGCCGGGCGAGCTCCCGGGCGTAGGCCAGGCCGAGGCCCCTGCCGCTTCCGGTGACGACTGCTACTTTTCCTGACAGGCTCATGGCTGCTCCTTTGCTAGCTGACCTTGTGCATCCCGGCTCTGGACGTGGGATGCTGTTCTGTATCCATGAAATTATGGATAGTTGAAAATGTCAACGATTTATTTTGAGAATTATTGGAGCAGGCCATGACGATCGAGACACAGGGCGATCAGCGGACCGAACAGGTCCACAAACTTGTTGCCGCGTCCATCAGCCAGGACCTGGGCTTCCTGCTGGCCAAGCTGCACGCCACGGGGTCCGTGATGAACAACAGGGCGCTGGCCGAGTTCGACCTCAAGGAGCGCTCGTACTCGGTGCTGATCCTCGCGAACAGCGGGCTGGAACCGACCCAGCGCGAAATGGCGGACTTCCTGAGCCTGGATCCAAGCCAGATTGTGGCCCTGGTGGATGAGCTGGAGAAACGGGGGCTCGTGGTGCGGGCGCCGGGGAAGCAGGACCGCCGGGCGAAGACCGTCACGGCCACCGCCAAGGGGGGAAAGCTGCTGCAGCAGGCCGGCGAGGCCGCGCAACAGGCAGAAGCGGAGGTGCTCGGAGGCCTGGCCGCGGAAGAATCGGCCCAGCTCAAGGCACTCCTCCGCAAAGCGCTGTGGGGTTCCGGACTAGCGGACTGAGGGCAGGGCGGGTCAGCGCGTGCGGCCCTCCGGGCGGCAGCGCCTCTCAGGGTCCTCACCGTTCCGCCGGGCCAGCTCTGCCATGACAACCGGCCCCACCAGGCCGGCCTGGTTCGGCCCCGGGGCGTTCCCGCTTCTCCTCAGGAAACCGGCCAGGACTTCGAGCTCGCCGGTGGGAACGGCCGACAATGAGGAGTAGGACTTGAAGACACGCCGTTGGGCGATGCCGGCGAGGCGGCCTATGACGGCGTTTAATTTGGGGCCTATGGGACCTCCTCAGGGAAGGATCCGGGGGCTGCCTGCATAACCCGGTGTCAGAATACCAACGGCACGTCAGCCGTGGAAAGGTTCGCCCGTAGTCCGGTGGTCCGCGTGGTTGATGGTCTCCCGGATCAGCCGCACGAGGTGGCCGTCGTGCAGGGAGTAGATGACATGCCGGCCGTCCTTCCTCGCATCCACCATCCCGCTGAGCCGCAGCTTGGCCAGGTGCTGGCTGACCACAGTCCGCGGAACGGCCGCCGCCTCCGTGAGTTCCGTGACGCTCCTTGGACCTTGGGCAAGCTGCCACAACAGATGCAGGCGGGTGGGTTCGGCCAGCATCCGAAGCGTGGCGGCGGCAGTGTCAAGCAGCTCCGCGCCAGGTGTGACGGGGTGGACGAGCGAGGGTTCCTCAGCGTCGGCGTTGACCGGACTGCTCGGCTGGCTGCTCAACGGTCTGCTCCTCAATCACGGGGCCTGCTCCTGAATCGGCGGTCCGGGGCCAGGACAGGAACGCTCCTGCACTGCCAAGTATCGCAAGGATTGTCAGCGAAACGGCAGCCCAGCCCAGGCCCGCGGCGGCACCGACCCAGCCCGCCACCGGGTAACTGAGGAGGTAGCAGGCATGGGAGAGCGAGAACTGGGCCGTGAACACGTAGGGAAGGGTCCCCTCCGAGGAGGCCGCGCGGAGCAGCCGGGAGGACGGGGTGATGATGGCGGACGTGGCGGCTCCGAGCACGAACCACAGCCCCAGCAGGGGCCACCATCCGGCGTCCGTAGACGCCAGGAACATCACTGCGGCGGCGCCAGCAAGGGCCGGCGGGATCAGCGCAGCGCCGGTCAGCATGACGGCGCGGTCCCCGAAGCGGCCGAGAACCCCGGGGGCCACGAAGGCGACGGCCATGGAACCGGCGCCGAAGCAGGCGAGGGCGATGGCAAGATCGGATCCGGGACGGAGTAGCACGTCCCGGACGTAGACCACGGTATTGACCAGCACGAGGGCAGTCGGCGCGGACACCGCCAGGTTCAGGGCCAGCAGCGACCTCAGCCGCCGGTTGCGCCAAAAGATCCTGGTTCCCAGCGTGGTCCGGTGCCACACGGAGGACTGCGGCCCTTCGGACGCGCCGGGCCGGGGAACCGCCGTCAAAGCCACCATGGCCGCCGAGATCAGGAAGCCTGCAACCGTGCCGATGAACAGATTGTTGTAGCTCATCAACGTCAGCAGCAGTGCCGCGGCGGCCGGGCTGGCGAGGGCTTCCATGTCATAGGCGAGCCGGGACAACGAGAGGGCGTACGTATAATCCCGCGGATCCTTCAGGATGAGCGGGATCAGCGACTGGAACGCCGGGGTAAACGTGGCGGACGCGGACTGGAGCAGGAAAACCACCACGTAGATCTGCCACGTTTCCGTGATGAACGGCAGGCACAGGGCCATGGCCGCCCGGATCAGGTCCGCCGTGATCAGCACGGGCTTCTTCGGCAAGCGTGCCACCAGGGCGGTGATCACCGGGGCCAGTCCCACGTAGGCCAGCATCTTGATGGTCAGCGCCGTGCCCAGCACAGCCCCGGCATGACCGGCCGCCAGATCGTAGGCGAGCAGTCCCAGTGCGATGGTCAGCAGCCCCGTCCCCGCCAGCGCCACGACCTGGGCACAGAACAGCCGGGCATAGACTCCGTTGCGAAGGACGGACAGCATAAGACTCCTCAAGTGCATATGTGCACTGACGTGCACTTAAAGAGTAGCCCAGTGACCCGGAAAACAACCCGCCTAGCGCGTCACGGGCTTATGGTCGGCGCCCCGCATCCGCACGGCCACCACCAGGCCGGAAGCCCCGGTCAGCACGGCCACGACGGCGACTGCCGCCGGAATGCCGTAGGCGTCGGCGATGATTCCGGACAGCAACGCACCGACCGCAAAGCCGCCGTCGCGCCACAGCCGGTAGATGCCTACCGACCTCGCCCGCCATTCGGGGTGGGCAACGTCCCCGATGGCCGCCAGCAGCGTGGGGTAAACCATGGCAGTGCCCGCTCCGAGCAGCACCGCCGCGGCCAGCCAGGCTTCGAAGCCGGATCCAAAGGCAACCATGCCCAGCGCCACCGCCTGCACCAGCATGCCGCCCACGATCAGGGGCTTGCGCCCGATCCGGTCCGAGAGTGCGCCCGTCACCAGCTGGCCGGCACCCCAGACTGCCGGGTACACGGCCGCGAGGATGCCGATGCGTTCAATCGTCAACCCGGCAGCCGCAAAGAGAACGGGGAACAGGCCCCAGGCCAGGCCGTCGTTCAGGTTGTTCACCATGCCCGCCTGGCTTACGGAAGACAGCGACTTGTCGCGGAAGCTGGTCAGGGTGAACACCTCGCGGTTGCTGAGCTGCGCGTGTGCCCCCTCATGCACCGCAACATGGTTGGCGGCCTCGGCCCTGGCATGGTGGTGCGTTTCCCGCACCGTCAGCACAGAGAGCCCCAGCCCGACGGCGATGAAGGCCGCTCCGAGCAAGAAAGGGCCCGGGCGCAATCCGTAGGTGGAGGCAATGTAGCCGGTGGCCAGCGCAGTACCGGCGACGCCCAGGTAGCCGGCCGCCTCGTTCAGGCCCATGGCCAGGCCCCTGCGGGACGGACCCACAAGGTCCATCTTCATCATCACCGTAGTGGACCAGGTCAGACCCTGGCTGATGCCGAGAATGACGTTGGCGGCGACGATCCACCCCCACGACGGCCCAAAGATCAGCATCAGCGGGACGGGCAGGGCGATCAGCCAGCCCGCCACCAGGACCGGCTTGCGGCCGTAACGGTCCGACAGGGTTCCGGCGAAATAGTTGGTGGCCGCCTTGGCCACGCCGAAGGCCAGGATGTACGTCAGGGCGCTGGTGTAGAGGTCCAGCCTGAAGACCTCGTCGGCCAGGAGCGGCAGCACGGTCCTCTCCTGGCCCAGCGTTCCTCCCACCAGGGCATTGACTGCCACCAGGATCATGAACTGGGCAAGGTTCTGCCGCAGGCCCAGGGTAATGGCGTCCCGGGCGTGGCTTGGATGCTTCGGGGAGGTGCTTCCGGAGGTCATGGCAAGGTTCCTTGGTTTAAGCGGGGGGCGCTGGTTTCCTCGGCGAGCGCGTGGACGACGTCGGACAAAAGCGCGCGGTGTACGTTGGCCAGCTGGCAACGAGGTGAATTATTCCCAGGGCAGCCTGCTCAAATAAAGCCTGCCTGAATGACCCGGGAGGAACTCCTGGAAAAGGGAGGGCACGGGAACGGCCACCATCCTCGGCGGACTGCCCGTGGACACCGGGCGCGCAGCGTGATGGCCGGGCGTCCCGTCCTGCAGGGGAAGTGCGCCGTTCAGAAGGGCCGACGGCGACTGGGGACAGCCCGGGTCTCAGCGGGCTTTTCGCCGCCGGCCCCAAAACAATTTTAGGAGATTGCGCCCCGCTGCGTGCGAGTGGACGCTACCCGTTTTCCTTGGTTTCCTTTAGGCGGACTTGGTTCCGGCCACGCGGCCGGCCGCGCGGGCCGAACGGTTCCGCCACCAGCGGCGGACGAGGTCAACCATGGCCAGCAGCCCCGCGAGGGGCGAAAGAACGGCTGCGGCGTAGACGAAGAGCAGCCACGTGAGTGTTGCAATGGGCGGCTGGTTGGTGCTCAGAAGGGACAGGCCGCCGAAGAAAGCGACGGTCCAAAAAAGCACGACCCCAAAGAGGACCGCCGCAGCAGGGAAATACTCGTTCGTCACAACGTTCATCACAGTGTTCAAAGCTCTTCCTCCTGACTGGTTTGGCGCCGGACATCACCGCGTCAATCTCAGTATGGGGGCAGCCAAACACGGATTCCGGCAGGACGCAGAAACCGTGATGAAAATAACCTCAGCCCATGCACCGGCCTGGTCGGTCTGAGCCCTCCTGGGCTGCCGTCCTAGACTGCCGCTTGCGCATCCAGGTCGGCCAGCGCGGCGCGCAGGCGGGCATCGGCGTCGTTTGCCACTTCCTGCACTTCAGGACTGCTGCTGAGCTGGACCATGGTTTGCGGATCAATGGCCTGGATAGTGGTCATCTCCGCGCCCTTGCCGCGGCGCACCACGACGTTGCAGGGCAGCAGAGCGCCCATGTCAGGTTCGGCGGCAAGCGCCCGGCTGGCCAGCCCCGGGTTGCAGGCACCCAGGATGATGTAGTCGCCCACCGCTTCGGCAGCGTCGGCGCCGAGCTTGGCCTCGAAGGTCGCACGGACATCGATTTCGGAAAGAATGCCGAATCCCTGCCCGGCGAGCGCTTCACGTGTCCGCTCGACGGCGTCGCTCCAGGACAGCGGGACGGTCACGGTGTGGGTGTAAGTCATGGGGTCTCCTAGTTGCGTTGGGGGTTGGCGGCTTGAATGCGGCTCAGGCAAGGGACAGGAAGAGCTTTTCCAGGTCTTTCGTGTCCATGCTCGCATCCTTGCGGACAATGCATTGCTCAAGCCCGCTGGCAATGATGGCGAAGCCCGCGCGGTCCAGTGCCTTCGACACGGCGGCCAGCTGGGTGACGATGTCCTTGCAGTCACGGCCCTCTTCCAGCATTCGGGTCACTGCCGACAGCTGCCCCTGTGCTCGCTTGAGCCGGTTGATGACCGGGGTGAGGTCGGTCGGATCGAGTTCCATGATGCCTCCGGATAAAGGGATTGTGTGGTTCCACCATATACCCCCAGGGGTGTTTTTGACTACCCCGGGGGGTATCTGTAATACTCGGTGGGGTATTCAACTTCCGCATGATCCGTCTTGAAAGGACATCCATGACACGCCCCTCCCCGTCGGCTTCCACTTCTTCCACGTCCGCTTCGCCTGCTGCCCCCGCAGTCACCGCACTGGATCCGGAAACGCTGCAGAGCTGGCTCAAGGAACACAAGGACCTCGTCGTGATTGATGTGCGCTCTGCCGCAGAATTCGAGTCCCTTCACATCCGCGGTTCTTACAACGTTCCACTCCCGCTGCTTTCCGAGCACACCGACGAACTGGCCGCCCGGCTGGGGAGCCGCGTAGTGCTCGTCTGCCAGTCGGGCGCACGGGCCGAGCAGGCGCGGCAGCGCCTCGGCGGAGCCGGCATCGGCACCGCCCATGTCCTGACCGGCGGCGTGCCTGGCTTCGCGGCTGCCGGCGGCGACGTTGTCCGCGGCAAGGCCCGCTGGGACCTGGAGCGCCAGGTCCGCCTTGCAGCCGGTTCCCTCGTAGTACTGGGCCTGGCGGGCGGAAAATTTGTCTCGCCCAAGATCCGCCTGCTCGCGGGCGCCATCGGCACGGGCCTGACCTTCTCGGCCGCGACCAACACCTGTGCCATGGGCCAGGCGATTTCGGCCATGCCGTGGAACAAAGCGGCGAAGGAGCCCACCCGCGAATCCGCCATCCTGCAGTTCCCCGCCGGCGGCAACGGAACCCGGGAGGCCAAGGCCTCATGACCGTCACCCTCATCCTCGTTCTTGCGCTCTCCGTGGTCATCGGGCTCTCGCTCGGTGTCCTCGGTGGCGGCGGATCGATCCTGACCGTCCCGATCCTGGTGTATGTGGCCGGGTTCGAGGCCAAGGAGGCAATCGCCGCTTCCCTGTTCGTCGTCGGCGTCACCTCCGCTGTCAGCGTGGTTAGCCACGCCCGCGGCGGACGTGTGATGTGGCGGACGGGGCTGCTCTTCGGCGCAGCGGGCATGGCCGGCGCCTTCGTTGGCGGGCTGCTCGGCGGCCACATCCCCGGCGAGATCCTCCTGATCGCGTTCGCACTGATGATGGTGGCCACCTCCGTGGCCATGCTCCGCGGCCGAAAGAAGAGCTCGACGCCGGATCCCTCGTCCGGCTCCACCCGCCACGCCGAACTTCCCTTGGGGCGGGTGCTGCTGGACGGCGCCGTGGTCGGCCTCGTCACCGGTCTGGTCGGCGCCGGAGGAGGATTCCTGGTGGTCCCCGCACTGGCCCTCCTTGGCGGACTGCCGATGTCCGTTGCGGTGGGCACATCACTGGTGGTCATCGCCATGAAGTCCTTCGCCGGACTTGCCGGATATCTCACCACGGTCCACCTCGACTGGGGAGTGACGCTCGCCGTCACGGCCGCCGCCATCGTGGGAACCCTGATCGGCGCCAAGATCGCAGGCAAGATCCCCGAAGCGGCGCTGCGGAAAGCATTCGGCTGGTTCGTACTGGCCATGGGCGCCTTCGTATTGATCCAGCAGGCCCCTGCGGACCTGCGCTGGATCATTGCGGCCGCCGTCGCCGTCCTCGCCGCAGCCGCTGCCGGAGTCTGCTGGCTCCTGGTCAGCTCCTGCCCGCTCCGCCGGGCGAAGTCCGGTGGACGGCAACGCGATGCCGAGCCGTCGCCGGTCTAGCACCCTTGCCGGGACCCCACAAGCCGTGCCGGACCACACAACCCTGACACCCGCCGCTCCCGCCCGACAAAAGGAGAATCGCATGGGCCTGATCGACTCGCTGAAGAAGGCTTTCAGCAAACCCTACAAAACCGTCTCAGTGGCCGAAGCCAAGGAGCTCCTCGCATCCCGGGCGGTGCTGATTGATGTCCGTTCCGCCCAGGAATGGCGCAGCGGCCACGCACTCCAGGCCAAGCACCTGCCCCTGGACAGGCTGCAGAGCGGCGCATCCGGCCTGCCGAAGGGCCGGCCAGTCGTCGCGATGTGCCAGTCGGGAGTCCGCTCGGCGTCGGCCGCACGGCTGCTGGCCAGCCAGGGCTACGAGGCGTATTCGCTCCGCGGCGGCATCAGCGCCTGGCGCCAAGCCGGCGAACCAGTCCGCTAAGCACCCAACCAAAACTCCGGAAAGGAACCCAGTCATGGCAGAAATCACCGTCACCGAAACCGAGCAGCGGCGCGCCAGCGTTCAAGTCCTGGATGTCCGCGAAGACTTCGAAGTCGCCGAGGGCATGATCCCCGGCGCCCTGCACATCCCGATGGGGCAGCTGCAGGCCCGCCTTGCCGAGCTGGACCCGCGCGTTCACGTCATCGTGGTCTGCCGCAGCGGCAACCGCAGCGCCCGCGTGGCCGACGCCCTCAACGCCGCAGGATTCAGCGCCGACACCATGACCGGCGGCATGATCGCGTGGAGCCGCGCAGGACTCCCCGCCGCTTAACCGTCCCGCACCTCATCTCAGCTCCCACCCCCTCGCCCGCCCCAGCCACGTAAGGAATTCAGCCATGGCAACCATCGACATCACGGAAGAATCGCTTGCCCGGACGCTTGAGGACAACGACATTGTCCTTATCGACTTCTGGGCCGGCTGGTGCGGCCCCTGCCGCATGTTCGCCCCCACCTACGACGCAGCGTCCCAGAAACACCCGGACGTCACCTTTGCCAAGGTGGACACGGAAGCCCAGCAGGCCCTGGCGGCCGCTGCAGGCATCACGTCCATCCCCACGCTGATGGCTTTCCGGGACAAGACTCTGGTCTTCTCCCAGCCCGGCGCCCTCAACGCTGCAGGGCTGGACCAGGTCATCCAAGGCGTCAAGAACCTGGATATGGCCGCAGTCCGTGCGCAGGCAGCGCAGCAGCAGTCCTGACACGCAGAGCAATGCGGACCATTTCGCCCTGCGAGCTCGCGGCAATCTGGCCCCGCGCCATAGTGGTGGACGTGCGGGGCCGGGAGGAATACGCCGTCGCCCACGTCCCAGGCAGCCTGAACATCCCGCTCGATGAACTGCCGCTACGGCAGCAGGACCTGCCGAACAGCACGCTCTACCTCCTGTGCGGTTCAGGCAAGCGCAGCAGTCAGGCCACTGCCCTCCTTTCGGACCGGGGATACGACGCGGTCAACGTCGCCGGAGGCATCACGGAGTGGTACCGGGAGGGCCATCCGGTGAGCTATGCACCCGCAGTCCCGGACAGGCCCCGGTCCGGACGATGGAAATCGATAGTGAAAAAACTAGCGAACTGGCGCGCCCGCAACACCCGCTAACGGTGACCTAACCACGGCGGCAAGCCATTTGCGATATACCCCCCGGGGTATTATGATTTTGAGTAGACCAACGGGAACCAGCCAGGAACCCCACAGACATTCACGAAGGAGAACCCCATGCTTCTCGAGCGCATCTACGACGAAGACCTCGCCCAGGCCAGCTACCTCATCGGCTGCCAGCGGAAGGGGGAGGCAGTTGTTGTCGACGCCCGCCGTGACATCGACACCTACCGCTCCCTCGCCGCGGCCAACGGCATGAAGATTGTGGCCGTTACCGAGACCCACATCCACGCCGACTACCTTTCAGGCACCCGTGAACTGGCCGCCGCCACCGGCGCCAAAATCTACGTCTCGGGCGAAGGAGGCCCGGACTGGCAGTACGGGTTCGACGGCGAGCGCCTGTTCGACGGCAGCAGGATCACCATCGGCAACATCACCGTCCAGGCGCTCCACACCCCGGGGCACACACCGGAACACCTGTCCTTCCTGATCACCGACGGTGCGTTCAGCTCCGAACCCGGCTACTTGCTTTCCGGCGACTTCGTCTTCTCCGGTGACTTGGGCCGCCCCGATCTCCTGGACGAGGCTGCCGGCGGCGTGGACACCCGTTTCCTGGGTGCCAAGCAGCTGTTTTCCAGCCTGCGTGACAAGTTCCTTACGCTGCCCGACTTCGTCCAGGTCTACCCGGGACACGGTGCCGGCAGCGCCTGCGGCAAGGCCCTCGGCGCCATCCCGTCATCGACGGTCGGCTACGAGCGGCTCTACGCCTGGTGGGGCCCTTACCTGGCCGCCAACGACGAGCAGGGCTTCATCGACGAACTGCTCGACGGACAGCCTGACGCCCACGCCTACTTCGGCCGCATGAAGCGCCAGAACCGTCAGGGCCCGGCCGTCATGGGCGAACGCGCCCCGCTCGCGGAACTGGACACTGCCACCGTCGTCCGTGACCTGGCGGCAAACAAGGTGACGTTCGTGGACACCCGCCCCAACACCGAAGTGCACCAGGGCACCGTGGCAGGGGCCTTGAACATCCCCGCCGGAAAGTCCGTCGCTAGCTTCGGCGCGTGGGCCGTTGACCCGGAACGGGACAGCCGTCCGCTGGTCCTGCTGGCTTCGGGACAGGAGCAGGCCCAGGAGATGTGGGACCACCTGGTCCGCGTCGGCATCGATAACGTGGGCGGCTACGTGACCAGCATCGAGGGACTGCCCGCAGCGACTCCTCGCATGGTACAGCCCGAGGAACTCGAAGGCTTCGACGCCGCGGTTGTCCTGGACGTCCGCAACCGCACCGAGCACACGGCCGGGCACATCCCCGGATCCAAGCAGCTGAGCGGTGGCCGGGTGCTCTGGAACCTGGACCAGCTCCCCACCGGCGGCACCATCGTGACCTACTGCCAGAGCGGCGTCCGCAGCTCGGTGGCGGCCAGCACCCTGCGCCACGCCGGTTACGACGTTGTGGAACTCGACGGCAGCTACGCCGCCTGGGCCGCCAGGGAAGCATCGCTGCAGTCGGCTTCGGCCCGCTAACCACGAGCTGACTTCCACCGCAGAGGCCCCCGACCGGAATTTCTCCGGTCGGGGGCCTTTTGCCGGGGGCACCATCGCGCCTGCCGGCGGACCCCCGTAGCATGGGCGCATGAGCCGAGTCACGTGCGATCTGACCATCTCCCTCGACGGATTCCTCGCCGGCCCGAACCAAAGCCTGGCAGAACCGCTGGGCGAGGGCGGGGAGCTCCTGCACAGGTGGCAGTTCGAAGAAGCCGAGTCCAACGCAGCGGCGCGCGAAGGGATCCTCGCGGCAGGCGCCTTCATCATGGGGCGGAACATGTTCGCAGGGCCCGGGCCCGGGGCATGGGCTGAGGACTGGCGGGGATGGTGGGGTGAGGAGCCGCCCTATCACGCACCGGTATTCGTACTCACCCACCATCCCCGGGATCCGCTGGTGATGGAGGGCGGCACCACGTTCAACTTCGTGACCGACGGGATCGAATCGGCGCTGGAGCAGGCGCGGAAGGCCGCCGGCAGCAAGGACGTGGCCATTGCCGGCGGAGCGCAGACCGCCCGCCAGTACCTTTCAGCGGGGCTGATCGACGAGCTGCGCCTCCACATCGCACCCATGGTCCTGGGAGCAGGCGAGCGGCTGCTGGACGGCGTCGCGAACCTCAAGCTGGAGCCGACGGAAGTGAGCGGTACCAGCCTCGTCACCCACGTGCGCTATCAGGTAACCCGCTGAAGCGCTGACTCTACGGCCGGACGTCTCCGGACTGCGCCTTCGGTTCCGCTATCTGTCCAGGCACGACGTCGCGAATCACCGAGGTGTTCCAGCCCGATTGCGTCACGGTCCGCGAAAAGAGGAACTTGGGCATGTCGCACCAGATACCGGCCATCAACTCATAGGTGGCCCGCCCGTACATGCAGGCCCCCATCCCCGGAACTGCTCGTTCAAGTAGCGGAGAGTTAGTTATCCTCATTCCTGATGGAACCGCCCGGGCGTTGCCGGACACTTATGGGTATGGGGAACCACGGGAAGGCGCAAACGGACAGAGAGCTGTGGTCGCGGGTCCTGGATGGCGACGGTTCCGCCTTCGCTGAACTCTTTGTTCTCCACCGGGACCGGGTCTTCGGTCACAGCCTGCGCCTGGTAAGAACTCCCAGTGAGGCAGAAGACATCACGGCGATGGTATTCCTCGAAGCCTGGCGCTGCAGATCAAAGGTCAGACTGGTCAACGACTCCGTGATCGGCTGGCTGCTGGTCACCACCACCAACGTGGCCAGGAACCGCATCAGGTCCAACCTCCGGTATGAGCAACTCATCCGGAAACTACCGCGTGCAGAAACGGCACCGGATCATGGCGACTCCGTGGCCGACGCCGTCGACCAGGACCAGCGCTCTCAGCTCCTGCACCGAGCCTACCGCTCACTGGGGCGACGGGATCAGGAAATCCTCGCCCTTTGCGTTATCGAGGAGATGAGCACCGCCGAAGTGAGCCAGCTGCTACGCATACCGCCTGGCACCGTAAAGTCGCGGCTCTCGCGCGCTAAACAAAAACTCGCCCAGCTGCTGAACCCACAAGCCGGACTGCTGCCGGCCAAACCACTCACCCCTGAAGAGGGCACACCATGAACGACACCAACCGTCCACAGCACTTCAACGAGGACCGCAGCAAAGCCATCGAACAGCTCCTCACCAATGTCGCTCGGGAGGGAACCCCGGAAAACCGCCACTTCCAAGACACGAAGGGCAAGCGGATCCTGCTATCCGGCGTCGCGGTGGCCTTGGCCGTAAGCGGAGCGGCTGCAGTGCTGCAAATGCCAGTCACGGATAAGAGTTCAATCGCATGCTTCGCACGGGCCGAGCTCAGCGGCAACCAATTCCCCGGCACCACTGCTGTCTTGGGGGAAGGCACCAGGGTCGGTGAACCATCAACGCAACGCAACCCGATTCCTATCGAGGACGCGTTGGCTCTCTGCCGAGATCTATGGGCCCAACATGCGTTCGACCCCGCCAGCCCGAACGGCATGGCACATCCCAGCCTCTATGACCGCAGCTTCTCCTACCCGGTCCCGAACCAACTGACCGTATGTGTTCTCAACGACGGCCGCGCCGCAGTAATCCCTGGCGATGAAGACGTTTGCGCTTCGCTTGGCCTTGCTTTGAAAGCTGACTAGGCCGCGTGATCGATGAGTTCTCATCTCATCCAACGACCGAATCTTCTGCGTCAGAGTCGCGGGCCGGGAATATCCGATGTCGGGGCCAGGGTCTACACTGAACTTATCGAACATATATTCGAATAGGGGTGTGTTGTGGGCATAGTTATCGGTCCCCGCGTGATAGAGGCGGGCGCGTCCCTGCTGTCGGTGCTGATCTCCCCGGTGCCGGTCGCGGCGGGCTATCCCTCGCCGGCGCAGGACTACTTTGACGGCAGGATCGACCTCAACGAACACCTCATCAAGGACATCACCAGCACGTACATCGTGCGGGTCTCCGGGGACTCAATGGAAGGCGCCGGCATCAGTGACGGCGACGAACTGATAGTCAACCGCGCCCTGGACCCCAAGGACGGATCGGTGGTCATTGCGGTCCTGGACGGCGAGCTGACCATCAAGCGGCTTCGGATCACGGCGTCCGGAGTGGTGCTGCAGGCGGACAATCCCCGGTATCCGGACATCAGGGTTCCGGCGTTGTCAGACCTGGTCATCTGGGGCGTGGCAACGCGGTGCTTGCACCATGTCTGAAACACGGGATACGCGGGCGCCGGATACGATCCGGCGGATAGCCCTGGTGGACGTTAACTGCTTCTACGCCTCGGCGGAGCGGGCTTTCGACCCCTCGTTGGAAGGCCGGCCCCTGGTAGTCCTCTCCAACAATGACGGCTGCGCGGTCACCCGGTCCCCTGAAGCCAAGGCCCTTGGAATCGGCGTCGGAGAGCCCTGGTTCAAGATCGCTCCCCGGGCGAAGGAATGGGGTCTGGTGGCAAAGTCCAGCAACTATGAGCTGTACGGGGATATCAGCGCCCGCGTGATGGAGCTACTGGGCCGCTACTCGGCCTGGCTGGAGGTCTACAGCATCGACGAAGCCTTCCTCGGGGTCAAAGGCACCCCGGACGAGCTGTTGCGGCTCGGCCAGACCATTAAGGCCGTTGTCCGGCGCAACGTGGGGGTCCCCGTCTGCGTGGGCATCGCCGGTACCAAGACCCTCGCGAAGCTGGCCAACAAGTGGGCCAAGAACAACCCGGGCCTGAACGGCGTCTGCCACTGGGACGCCATGCCTCCGCCCGCCCGCGAAGCCCTGATGGGCCGGGTATCCGTCATTGAACTCTGGGGCGTGGCTTCCCGGCTCACCAAGCGGTTGAACAGCCAAGGCATCTTTTCGATCCTTGACCTCGCCCGCGCCGATCCGGTGCGGATCCGGGACCGCTTCTCCGTTGTGCTGATGCGGACGGTGCTGGAACTGCAGGGCACTCCGTGCATCCCGTTGGAGGAGGAACGCATCGGCCGTGATCAACTCATCTTCAGCCGGTCCTTTGCAACACCCATCACCACCGCGGCGGACCTGAGGCAGGTCGTGAGTGTTTACGGACAGCAAGCCAGTGCACGCCTGGCCAAGCACAATCTGCAGGCCAAGGTCCTCACGGCGTTCGCGGGCACGTCGCACTACAACCCGCTGGACACGTCCTACCCGTCGGTCTGCGTCACTTTGCCCGCCCCCACTGCCGACCCTGTGCTGTTGACCAAGGCTTCGCACGCCCTGCTGCCCCGGATCCAGGAAGGCACCAAGTACGTCCGTGCCGGCATCATGGTCACCGACCTGCGGCCCACGGGACTGCAGTCACCGCTGGAGGTGTTTGCGAACCCGCACGAGGAACGCGGCATCGGACCGCTGCTGGAAGACATCAGCCGCCGGTACGGCCGGGGGTCCGTGGGGCTGGGACACGCAGGCATCCGCGGAGGCCCGGACTGGTCCATGCAGCGCACCATGCTCTCGCCCAGGTACACGACTCACTGGGATGAGCTACCCGTGGTCAAAGCTGCCTGAAGTGGCGCCTGTTACACTCTGCTCATGATCGGGCTTCCCTTCGCGGGAGATGGGCTTGTGCACGGCATCCTGACGGGGCTGGGCATTGTCGCGGCCCTGTTTTTTTACGCCCATGAAAAGCGCCGCCGCGGCCTCACCGATCCCAGGCTATGGCCCATCGCAGGCTTCGCTGTAGCGTTCGGGGCCATCGGATCCCGCGTCCTCACCTGGGATGTTTCCACGCAGGTTTCCCTGGCGGACTGGTGGGGCAATGGCGACCGCAGCATCCTCGCAGGCCTGGTGGGCGCCTGGTTCGGAGTCCATCTTGGCAAGCGGCTGACCGGCTACCGTGAGTCCACCGGCGACCTGCTGGCTCCCGCCGTTGCACTGGCGATGGTTCTCGGGCGGGTCGGTTGCCTCCTCACCGAACTGCCGGGCACTCCGACCGGCGGTGCCTGGGGAATCGTGCTCACCCCGGCGCAGGCCGCACTGATCGGCGGACCCTCCGGGGCCGGGCTCCATCCGTCCTTTGCCTACGAAATCGTCTTCCATGCGGTGGCGTTCGCCGTCATGTGGCGCTTTCGAGATCGCCTCGCACACCCCGGCGACCTCTTCATCTGCTACGTGACCGCTTACGCGCTCTTCAGGTTCGGCGTGGAGTTTGTCCGCGGCAACGAGGTGCTCTGGCTGGGAATGAGCCGCCCGCAATGGTTCCTGCTGGCGGTCCTCCCCCTGTTGATCTGGCGCATGCGGCGGGTGTTCGGGAAACCGGTCCGTCCTGAGTTGAAAGGAAGAGTGGCATGAGCGAGGACAACCC
>NZ_JBBLYW010000050.1:0-7509 GCF_037911235.1 Arthrobacter oryzae | reverse complement strand
TCCGCGCCCAGCCTGCGGTGGGAGAAGCGCGAACGGACAGTTAAGGCCCCGCCCGCTAAGGCCCCGCACGCTAGCTGATGTTGCGGTTGATCGCCCGGACTCCCACTGCGAGCCCGACGGCGGCAGTCACCGCCGCAGCGACAAGGCCCAGGAGCGTGTCCGCACCAATGTTCCCCGCGAACAGCTCCCGCTCCGCATTGACGAGATAGGTCAACGGGTTGAACAAGCTGGCAGTCTTCATCCAGTCCGGCCCGGCTTCGATCGGCAGCATGATGCCGGAGAGGATCATGAGCGGGAACAACAGCGTCTGCTGCACACCCCAGAAGATCCACTCCTTGTTCTGCGAGACCAGCGCCAGCGAGTAGGACAGCGCGCCGAGGCCGATGCCGAAGATGCCCAGGATGACCAGGCCGAACAGCACGTGCAGTGGATAGAACACGAAGCCGAACGGGACGCAGACCAGGGCGATCAGCAACCCCTGCACCACCAGCGGCGCCCATTCCTTAAGGGCCCGCCCGATCATCAGCGACGAACGGGACAGCGGGGTGGCAAGGATCCGCTCGTAGGACCCCGTCATCAGCTCATACTGCAGGTTGGACCCGGTCATGGACGTCCCGAACAGCGCGATCATCACCACCACGCCGGGCAGGAACCACTGCAGCGTGGACTGTCCGCCGAACGCCGGCGCTCCCACAGCGGAACCGAGCAGCGGGCCGAAGAGGCCCAGGAAGACCAGTGGCTGGAGCAGCGAAAAGACCAGCGAAAAGGGGTCGCGCAGCGGCAGCAGCATCTCGCGCCAGAACACGTACTTCGTATCATGGAGGACCTGGCCGAGGCCCGGCTTCTTCAGAACCTCCGGGGCGGGCTCCGCAGCCATCAGCGGTTCGCTCCTTCCCTGAGGTTGCGGCCGGTCAGCTCCAGGAACACGTCGTCCAGCGTGGGCGGCTTCAGCTCCAGGGACTGGGCGGGAGCGCCGGCGTCGTTCATTTCCTTCAGCAAACCGGGCGCCAGCCGGGCGCCTTCCGTGAGCCGGAGGCGGAAGCTGACCACGCCGTCGTGCGTGTTTTCCTGCACCTCACCGCCGGCGGCCGCCCGCCCCAGCAGCCCGCGGACGCCGGCCGCTGCCTCGGCCGCCACGTCGACGGCCAGCAGGTCACCGGCAAGGTTGGCCTTGAGGCGGGCCGCGGTGTCGTCGGCGATGATCCGGCCGTGGTCGATGACGATCACCCGCTCGGACATGGAATCGGCTTCATCCATGTAGTGCGTGGTGAGGACGATCGTGGTCCCGTGCTCGGCCCGCATCCGCATGATGTGTTCCCATAGGTTGGCCCTGTTCTGCGGGTCCATGCCGGTGGACGGTTCGTCGAGGAACAGCAGTTGTGGTGAGTGCATAAGGCCCAGGGCCACGTCCATCCGGCGCCGCTGCCCGCCCGACAGTTTGATCACCGTGCGTTTGGCGAGGTCGGCCAGGTCCAGGGACTTCAGGAGTTCCTGTGCCCGGGCCGCAGCATCGGCGGTGTTCATCCCGTAGAACCGGCCCTGCATGACCAGTTCGTCAATCACCCGGAAACTGTGGCCGCCGCCGTTGCCCTGGCCGATGTAACCGATCCTCGCCCGCACCCCTGCCGGATCTGCTGACACGTCGACGCCGGCCACCGTGGCAGTTCCTGAGGTGGGCCGGAGCAGCGTGGTCAGCATCCGCAACGTGGTGGACTTGCCCGCGCCGTTGGGGCCGAGAAACGCCACGAGTTCTCCCGGGGCGACGTCGATGTCGACGCCCTTGACGGCCTCGATCGTTTCCTTCTTGACCGTGAAGTTCTTGGTGAGTTTCCGGGTGTGAATCACGGTGCGCTCCAAGCTGCGGGTCATGGCGTTCTGGCTGCCGGCGGTTCTGGCTGCCGGGCGCCATGCCGCCACGCTATACCCGGCGGGCGGGGGCGTCCACAGGAGCGGGGCCGCAAGTGTCCGTTCGCGCTCTGTCGTTCGCGCTGTGTAGTTAGTGGCGGCGGTGGTCCTGGATGGTCATGCGGGGGCCGAAGGTGGGTTTCCGGAACCCGCTGAGGCCGATCATCCGCACTACCCGCTGCCGGTGCCCTTGCCACGGCGCCAGCAGGCGCAGCATCCCGGCGTCGTCCGTCCTCCGTCCGGCTAGCGCGGCCCCCACGTAGGCCGCGAGGTGGTAGTCGCCCACCGCGATGGAGTCCGGGCAGCCGTGGGTCCTCTGCACCACCTCCGCCGTGGTCCAGACGCCGATGCCGGGAATGGCCTGCATTTTGGCGGCTGCCTCCGCTGCCGGCACTGCCGCCAGGCGTTCAAGGGCGACGGCGGAACGCAGCGCCCGCATGACCGTGGCGGAACGCTGGGGGCCCACTCCGGCCTTGTGCCATTCCCACGACGGGATGCGCAGCCACTGCTCCGGCGTGGGCTGGACCAGCAGCCCGGCCGGCGCGGCCGCGCCGGAAGCCGGGGCTGCGGTGCCGAAGCGGTACATCAGGTACCGGTAGCCCCGCCGGGCCTCGATGACCGTGACCTTCTGCTCAAGAATGGTGGGCACCAGGGAATCGACCATCCGGCCGGTGGCCGGGAGCCGCAGCGCCAGGTTCCGGCGTCGTGCTTCCACCACCATCCGGGGGAGCGTGGCATGGAACTCCGGGTGGTCGAAAGCGGACCAGTCGTCCCCGCTGCCCAGCAGCCGGGGCGCGGCGGCCACAGCGTCCTCCGAGCCCGGCCCCCAGGCCTGAACGTCGACCTCCGGTTCACAGGGGTCGCCGGAAACGGTGACACGCAGGCTCGCCGGGCCGTCCGGCGTCGTGAAGGCCATCCAGAGCCCGTCCGGCCGCGACGCGAACGCCGGATCCCCGTTCCCGCGCATCAGCGTTCCGACGGTCTGCAGGAGACTGAACGGGCTGCCCGGATGCCACCTCAGGGAAGCGTCCGCCGCGGCGGCCAGGCCGGCGGGGGCGTCTGCGAGGGTCATTGAACCATCGTCCCACGGGGGCCTGAGAGGTCCGGAAACGGGCAAGGCCGAACGGCCCTGCCCGGCACGGACGCCCGGGCCTAGACTCCAGTTGTGGCGCGGACCGCCCGCGCCGGCCTCTAAGGCCAGACGTGGAATGCCAGGTGAGAACAGTGGCCGGAGGAGTGGTGCACTTCGAGATCCCCGCGGACGACGAGAGCCGCGCAAGGGACTTTTACACATCCGCTTTCGGGTGGGAATTTCAGGTCATGCCCGAGATGGAATACAGCCTGGCCATGACGACGCCGATGGACCAGGAGGGCAGGCCCACTATTCCCGGGGCCATCAATGGCGGGCTGTTCAAGCGCGGTGAGCTGACCGCCCCGGTTGTCACGGTTGACGTCGAGGACATCGACGCGGCGCTGGAGAAGATTGCAGCCCTGGGCGGTGCGGTCTACCGGGCCAAGATGGAGGTTCCGGGTATGGGCTGGAACGCCTATTTCACAGACAGCGAAGGCAACATCGTTGGCCTGTGGCAGGACGCCGAACCAGGGTCCGGCTCCGCCAGCCCGGAAGCAGCCGCGAATGACATCGGCGCGTAGCCGCGCCGGTCATCGCTGAACGGGCGCGGCCCGCCGCCAAGGCAGGCGGATCAGGTCCGAGACGGTAACTTTGTACCTATGAAGTACGCCCAGTCCGTCCTGGACCTCATCGGCAATACGCCGCTCGTCAAGCTCAACCACGTCACCGACGGCATCAAAGCCACCGTCCTCGCGAAGGTGGAATACCTGAACCCGGGCGGGTCCATCAAGGACCGGATCGCGGCGAAGATGATCGAAGAGGCTGAACGGGACGGCAAGCTGCTCCCCGGCGGAACCATCGTTGAACCCACCTCAGGCAACACCGGTGTTGGACTGGCCCTGGTGGCCCAGCAGAAGGGCTACCGGTGCGTCTTCGTGGTGCCGGACAAGGTGGGCGAGGACAAGCGCGCCGTCCTGCAGGCGTACGGGGCCGAAGTGGTGGTGACGCCCACCGCCGTTGCCCCGGACAGCCCGCAGAGCTACTACAGCGTGTCGGACCGCCTGGTCACTGAAATCCCCGGCGCCTACAAGCCGGACCAGTTCTCCAACCCGGCCGCCCCCGGCAGCCATTACGAAACCACCGGACCCGAAATCTGGCGCGACACCGACGGCCGGGTCACACACTGCGTGATCGGGGCCGGCACCGGGGGCACCATCACCGGAACCGGGCGCTACCTCAAGGAAGTTTCCGCCAACAGGCCCGCAGCCGACGGCGGACGCGTCCGGATCATTGGGGCCGACCCCGCAGGCTCCGTGTACTCCGGCGGCACCGGCCGGCCCTATTTCGTGGAGGGCGTCGGCGAGGACATGTGGCCGGCCAACTACGACAAGGCCGTCCCGGACAACGTGATTGCCGTCAGCGACGCCGAGTCCTTCGAGATGACCCGCAGGCTGGCCCGCGAAGAGGGACTGCTGGTGGGCGGATCGTCCGGCATGGCCGTCGTGGCTGCCCTGCAGGTGGCCAAGGACCTGCCCGAGGACGCCGTGGTGGTGGTGATCCTGCCGGACTCAGGCCGCGGCTACCTGGCCAAGATCTTCAACGACCAGTGGATGCGGTCCTACGGCTTCCTGTCCGGCGGCGAAGAAGCCTCCGTGGGTGAAGTGCTCAAGTCGAAGACCGGTGAGCTCCCGGAGCTGGTGCACATCCACCCCAACGAAACCGTCCGCGACGTCATCAACATCATGAACGAGTTCGGGGTCTCCCACATCCCGGTCCTGTCCCAGGAGCCGCCGGTGGTGATGGGCGAGGTGCTGGGCGCCGTGGACGAACGGAGCCTCACCTCCAAGCTGTTCCGAGGCGAGGCGAAGCTGACGGACAAAATTTCTGAACACATGGGGGAGCGCCTGCCCGTGATCGGGTCGCTGGAAACCATCTCCGCCGCCCGCGAACTGCTCTCCGACGTCGACACCGTGATGGTCACTTTCGTCGGCGCGCCGGTGGGCATCCTGACCCGCCACGACCTCCTCGCCTACCTCAGCAACTAATCCTGCTTGCATCCGCAATCACAAGGAGAACCATGTCTGTTTCTGAAAACCAAGGCTTCAACACCCGGGCCGTCCACGCCGGCCAGGCCTTCGAGCCGCGCACCGGCGCCGTTGTGCCTCCGCTGCACTTCAGCTCCACCTATGCCCAGGACGGCATCGGCGGGCTCCGTGACGGCTACGAGTACGGCCGCGGCGGCAACCCCACCCGCGACGCCCTGCAGGAACAGCTGGCGGCGCTCGAAGGCGGCTCGCACGCGTACTCCTTCAGCTCGGGCCTGGCGGCCGAGGATTCCCTCATCCGGGCCCTCACCCGACCCGGGGACCACATCGTGCTGGGCAACGACGCCTACGGCGGAACCTACCGCCTGATCAGCCGCGTGCTGGGCGACTGGGGGATCGGGAACACCCCCGTGGACATGGCCGACCTCGACGCCGTCGCGGCTGCCATCGCGGCCAACAAGACCCGCCTCGTGTGGGTGGAGACGCCGTCCAACCCGATGATGAAGATCACCGACATTGAGGCGCTCGCCAAACTGGCGCACGACGCCGGCGCCCTCCTCGTGGTGGACAACACCTTCGCCTCGCCCTACCTGCAGACCCCGCTGGCACTCGGAGCGGACATCGTGGTGCACTCCACCACCAAGTACATCGGCGGCCACTCCGACGTCGTGGGCGGCGCGATCGTGGTCAACGACGCTTCGCTGGCCGAGAAGATCGGCTTCGTCCAGTTCGCCGTCGGCGCCGTGTCCGGCCCGATGGATGCCTTCCTCACCACCCGCGGCCTCAAGACCCTCGGCGTCCGGATGGACCGGCACAGCGACAACGGACTGGCGGTGGCCGAATGGCTGCTGCAGCGCCCCGAAGTGGAAGCCGTGCTGTACCCGGGCCTGCCCTCGCACCCCGGCCACGAGCTGGCCAGGAAGCAGATGAAGAAGTTCGGCGGCATGGTGTCCGTTCAGTTCAAGGGCGGCGAAGCGGCGGCCCGTGCGGTCGCGGAAAACACGTCCGTGTTCACCCTGGCCGAGTCCCTCGGCGGCATCGAGTCGCTCATGAACTACCCGTCGGAAATGACGCACGCCTCCGTCAAGGGAACCGAACTCGCTGTTCCGGTCAACCTGATCCGGCTCTCCTGCGGCATCGAGGACGTCGAGGACCTGATCGCGGACCTGGAGCACGCCTTCACCTTCATCGGGACGGGCAGCTAGCAGCCGGTGACCACCTCGCTACGGGCCACATCGGCCACCACCCGCGGCTGGCTTGCGACGGCGGCCGGCGCTGCCGCCGTCGTGATGGCCCTTGTTGTCCTGTACTCGGCGTACATCCCGCTGATGAACGACTTTGAGGTCTACTACTACGGCGGCAGCCGCGTGCTGCAGACGGGCGAGACCGGCGTCAACGAGCTCTATGCGCCCCGCGACGGCCTCCCGTTCACCTACCCGCCGTTCGCCGCGCTGCTGTTCGCGCTGCTGGCGACGCTCAGCATCGGGGCCAGCAGCCTGGTCTTTATTACGACGGCACTTGCGGGCGCCGCCGTCGTGTCGGCATGGCTGGCGCGGCACTACTTCGGGCTCCGCCGCTGGAAGGATGCGTTCGCCGACTGGCGGTTCCGGGCCGTGGCGCTCGCGGGAACAGCGGCGATCCTGCTGCTGGGCCCTTGGCGCGACACATTCGACTTCGGCCAGATCAACATCATCCTGATGGGCCTGATCCTCGCGGACTTCGCGCTGTACGGGAAGTCGCGTGCCGGCGAGATGCACTGGCCGGCCGGGCTGCTGATCGGTCTGGCGGCCGGCATCAAGCTGACGCCGCTCGCTTTCGGGCTGTATTTCCTGGTGCGCCGCGACTTCAAGGCGCTCGGCTGGATGGCTGCGGGGTTCTTCGGTTCCATTGCCTTGTCCTGGGCCGTGCTGCCTCATGCGTCGCTGACGTTCTGGACCAAAATCCTGCCGGACACCGGAAGGATCGGCGGTCCGGGCTACGTGGACAATCTGTCCGTCAAGGGCCTGCTGCTCCACCTCGGCCTGCCGGACTCCGGACTCACCAGCGCACTGTGGCTGGTCCTGTCCCTGGCGCTGGTGGCCGTGGCCGCGCTCGTCATCAAATGGGCGGTGGACGCGGACGAGAACTTCGTGGCCGTGTCCGCCACCGCCGTGCTCATGCTGCTCATCAGCCCGGTCTCCTGGTCCCACCACTGGGTGTGGATGGCAGTGGCGCTTCCGTCCATGGCGTTCGCGCTGCACCGCGTCCCGTCGAGGGACGGCCGGATGCGGCTCGCCGGCTGGATCATCGTGGCGGCCTCCGTGGTGGCGTTCTACCTGACGCCCAAGTACCTGGCCGTGATGGCGGGCGCCCAGGAATGGGGCAAGGACCCGCAGACGCAGTGGCAGCTCACCGTGTCCAGCCTGGGTGTGGTGTGCGGCATCGCCATGCTGACCTACTGGGCCCTGGCTTACCGTCCGTCAAGGGCCACGCTCCGCCCGTAACCCC
>NZ_JBBLYW010000049.1:0-1926 GCF_037911235.1 Arthrobacter oryzae | reverse complement strand
CGGGCCTTGGAGGCGGAGCGGCCGCCGAAGTATGAGCGGAAGCCGGCCGGTTCGAGTTTTGATGCTTACGCGGCGCAGGTGCGGGCCTTGTTGGTTCAGACGCCGACGATGCCGGCCTCGGTACTGGCCGAACGCGTCGGCTGGACGGGCTCTGCATCCTTGTTCCGGGACAAGGTCCGTGGACTCCGGCCCGAATATATGCCGGCGGATCCGGTGGACCGGCTGGTCCATGAACCAGGCCAGGCGATGCAGTGCGATTTATGGTTCCCCCATGAGCCGCTGCCCCTGGGGCACGGGCAGGAGGGCAAGCCTCCGGTGTTGGTGATGACGAGCGCGTTCTCCGGATACATCCAGGCCAGGATGCTGCCAACCCGCACGACCTTTGATCTGCTCGGCGGGATGTGGTCGTTGCTGCAGGAGGCCGGTGCAGTCCCCAAGCAGCTGGTCTGGGACAACGAATCAGGGATCGGCCAGGGCCGGCTGACCGAGCCGGCGGCGGCGTTCGCTGGCGTGCTGGGCTGCGAGATCCGGCAGTTGCCGCCACGGGATCCGGAATCCAAGGGCATCGTGGAGCGGATGAACCGTTACTTCCGCCAGGGCTTCATGCCCGGCCGGACGTTCGCGTCCCCGCTGGATTTCAACGACCAGCTCGCGGACTGGCTGCCGCGCGCGAACGCCCGCTACTCCCGGACCCGTCACGGCCGCCCGGTCGAGCTTTTCGTCCGGGACCGGGATGCGATGCGGCCGTTGACGCCGGTGGCGCCCGAGTTCGCCTTCCGCAGCAGCGTCCGGCTGCCACGGGACTACTACGTGCGGGTCTTCTCCAATGACTATTCCGTGGACCCGGGCGCGATCGGGCGGATCGTGAACGTCGAAGCAGACCTGGAAAAGGTGACTGTGAGCGCAGACGGCCGGCTGCTGGCCAGGCACGAGCGGCGGTGGGCCAGGCACCAGATCTTCACCGACCCCGGGCATGTGGACAAGGCCGCCTCCCTCCGACGGATCCACCGCAGCGTCAAGGCCGGACGGTCCACGGTGGTGGAGGAACGGGACCTGTCGATCTATGACGAACTCTTCGGTGTCGCCATCCCCGACGACGCCCGCGAGCTCTCCGGGGCAGGACGGTGAGCGCTGCGGTGAAGGACATCGAGTACTACGCCCGCGCACTGCGCGCCCCGCGGATCGCCGACGGCTACCGATCCCTCGGCGACCGGGCTCGGGAGGCAGGCTGGTCACACGAGGAATACCTCGCTGCTGTCCTCTCCCGCGAGGTCGCCGAACGCGAGGCCTCCGGGGCCGCCCTGCGGATCAGGGCCGCGAGGTTCCCCGGACACAAGCTGCTGGAAGAGTTCAACTTCGACCACCAGCCTGCCGCGGACCGGAACCTCGTTGCGCATCTGGGCACCGGGGTCTTCCTGGAAGAAGCCAAGAACGTGGTCCTGCTCGGCCCGCCCGGCACCGGGAAAACCCATCTGGCCGTCGGGATCGGGATCCGGGCCGCACGCGCCGGGCATCGCGTCCTGTTCGACACCGCGACCGGGTGGGTATCGAGACTGGCCGAAGCCCACGACCGCGGCCGCCTGCCCCAGGAACTGGCCAAGTTGCGCCGATACAAGCTGCTCATCGTTGACGAAGTCGGCTACATCCCTTTCGACCAGGACTCGGCCAACCTGTTCTTCCAGCTCGTCTCATCCCGTTATGAACACGCTTCTCTAGTGCTTACCAGCAACCTCGCCTTCAGCAGGTGGGGCGAGGTCTTCAGCGACGCGACTGTGGCCTCGGCGATGATCGACCGGATCGTTCACCACGCAGAAGTCCTGAACCTCACCGGCAGCAGCTACCGGCTCCGGAACAAGACAAGAACCCAGCTTCAGGCACAATAGAACAGCAACCCGTGGCCCTGTTTTCAGTCGGCAAAACTGGCCC
>NZ_JBBLYW010000048.1:0-85792 GCF_037911235.1 Arthrobacter oryzae | reverse complement strand
CCAGGTCGCCCAGGTCAGCCAGCCGCTAGTGGTGGCTGCTGACGCCCAGAGGCCGTCCCCGGGTCTCCTTGGCCAGGACAACGCCCACGGCCGAGATGACGCACAGGGCCATGATGTAGATACCGATGGAGCCGGTCCACTTAGTGGTCTGCAGCAGCGCCTCCGCAATGGTGGCAGCGAATGCGCCGCCCAGGATCGCACCGAACGCGTAGCCGATGGAAATGCCCGAGTAACGGACGTTGGCCGGGAACATTTCGGCGTACATGGCGGACATCGGGCCGTAGGACAAACCGAGTCCGATGGTCAGCACGAAGAGTGCCACGCCGTAAAGCATGATGTTCTTGGTGTCGATCAGGGCGAACATCGGGATCATCCAGGCGAACACGATGCCGTAGCCGATGAGGAACGTCTTCACCCGGCCGATCTTGTCGGAGAGCCAGCCTCCCACGAGCGTGAAAATCAGCCATCCGAAGGAGGCCAGGGTGGTGGCCAGCAGGATCTGCGCGACCGGCATCTTCAGTGACTTGGTGGCGTAGGAGATGAAGAACGCGATCAGCAGGTAGCCCGCGGCGTTGTTGCCGATAAAGATCATGGTGGAGTAGAGCACGGACTTCTTGTGGAACTTGATCAGCTGGCCGAGGGGGGCCTTGGCCTTCTCCTTGCGCTCGATCATTTCCTGGAAGACCGGGCTTTCGGCCACGGCGCGGCGGATCAGGTAGCCCACCACAATCAGCACGATGGAAAGCAGGAACGGTACGCGCCAGCCCCACGAGGCGAAGTCTTCCTTGGACATGCTGGTGTTGAGGAAGTACAGCAGGCCCGTGGCCAGGATCATGCCGACGGGAACGCCGATCTGCGGGTAGGCGCCGAACAGGCCCCGCTTGCTCTTGGGAGCGTGCTCCACGGCCATCAGGGCAGCGCCGCCCCATTCGCCGCCGGCGGAGAAGCCCTGGATGATGCGGAGGGTGATCAGGAGGATCGGAGCCCAGACACCGATGTCCTTGTAGGTGGGCAGCATGCCGATCAGCGCGGTGGCCGCGCCCATCATGACGAGGGTGAAGACCAGCATGGCCTTGCGGCCCAGGCGGTCGCCCAGGTGGCCGGCAATGATGGCACCCAGCGGACGGAACAGGAAGCTGATGCCGATCAGAGCAAAGGACAGGATCTGCGCAAGGCCGGGGTTGGAATCGTTCAGCGGGGCAAGGAACAGCGGGGACAGCAGCGTTGCTGTCAGCTGGGCGAAGATGAAGAAGTCGTACCACTCGATGGTGGTGCCGACCAGCGTCCCTGCGAGGACTTTGCGTTCCTCATGCTTGCTGCTGGGACCCGCCTCTGAATCGACGTGTGAAGTTGCGGTCATTGGAACTCCGTGGCTGTGGGCAGTACCGGGAAAAGCTACCGCCGAATGTGGATTGACCTTGAACGAATTACCGATCGAACGGTCAGTTGGTATGAGGATACTCGAAAGTGTGACAAAGCGCACTAAATCTTTGGGTCGCGCTTCCGTTGCCTTGTGGGCGGCGGTTGGACCCGGGCCGGCAGGACGGTCAGTCCTTCCGGTTCAGGAATTCGCGGACCCTGGCCCGGACCGGCGCGCGGTCATAGCTGTTGACGAGGGCCCCGGCCATCCGGACTGGATCGCCGAAGAAGAAGTATTCATAAAGGGACTGCCTGCCCGAGAACCCTGAAATGGAGGCGTCAAAGGCCAGCTTGAAGAGGCGCACGCGCTCCGGGCCGGTGAGGGTTTTGCCCTGCAGGTACATGTCAATGTCCGCCCTGGCCCCGCTGTTGACGTCAGCCTCCCCCGGCAGCGCCATCAACCCGGAGGCGGAGAACTTCCGGATGATCTGCGGGAAGCGCTGGGCGATCTTGGGATACCAGTTCCTGGCGGCATTCAGCGTGGTCCACCTGGGCAGCATCACACCCGACTCGTTGAGGCCGGCGTCAGCTTCCGACGCGCGGACCAGCGCCTTGCCGATCTCGACGTCGATGATCAGTTCCGCGATGTCCTCCTGGATATGCTGGAATCCGTCGATCCCGATGGACTCCGCCAGTTCGGACGCCAGGCCGAGGAAGAATTCGCTCTTGGCGATGGTCCGGGTGACCACCTGGTGCGTCATGAGGGCACCCGCGCCGGTCTCCGTGTAGAAGCTGTTGCAGAGTTCCGGGTGGCCGAGCATGAAGATCCGTTCGCTCGGCACGAACACGTTGTCGAAGATGGCCACCGCGTCCATCTCCTCATAGCGCGAGGCCAGGGGTTCGTCATGGGTGCTGCCGCCGTTGTACAGCGAGGTGCGGCAGAGGTATCGCAGGCCCTGAGCGTCATTGGGGATGGCAAACGCATACGAATACGGGGCATCGTCCGGTGTGCCCCGCAGCACGGTGGAAGGGAATACCAGGAGTTCATCGGCAATGGGGGCGATGGTCGCCAGCATGCGGGCGCCGCTGATCACGATACCGTCCTCCCGCTCCTCGACGATACGTGCCGACAGCTGCCCGCCCATCTGTTCGGAGCCCGAGACGGAGCGGTTGACCTGCGGCGGGATGAGCGTGTGGGTGGCCAGGACGTCATTCTCCCGGGCCCACTCATAGTAGTTGCGCATATTCTCGCCGAACCTGGGATCGGCCTGGGAGAACCACTTTTCGGCGGTACTGAGCGCGGTCAGGGAGGAGTTCATGTAGTCACCCGAGCGGCCCAGGAAGCCGTTCGAGGATTGGGCCCACGTGGAGATTGCCCGGCGCCGGCGCTGCAGGTCCTCGATGGTCCTGGGGACGAGGAAGGAGGCGCTTACAAGGTCTCCGGTGGAGGGCGAGATGTACGTCAGCGCTTCCTGGTAGGCGGGGTCGTGCTGCATGTCGAAGAGCTTCGCGTAGGACCTTGCCACATTGCGGAACGCAGGGTGCTCAGCGATTTTCTGGCTGACCACTTCCCCGTCGATCACCACGTGCGGCGTCATGCTGTTGAGCTTGTCCAGGTACTGCTGTCCGGTTCGGATTCCCATCGTTCTTTCTCCAGTCATCGTTGAGCTGCAGCGGGTTGGCTCGCAAGCGGGGAGGCGGGCTACAGAAGGTCCTCCATGCCGAGTTGGCTTTCCGGGATGGTGGTGTAAGTGCCGTTGGCAAACGCCAGGGCATCGCCGCTGCGGTAGTCGAAGTCCGCCACCTCCCCGAGATACAGGGTGTGGTCGCCGCCGTCGTATTCGGCCCAGGGCGTGCAGACGAAGTACGCCAGGACGCCGGAGAGGCGCGGCGCCGTTCCACCTTCCACCCACCGGGGTTCCGGCCCGGGGCGGCCGGCGAAATGCGTGGCCAGATGCCGCTGTTCAGCGCCGAGGATGTTCACCGCGAACGGACGGCCGGACAGTTCATCGTGCGCTTTGGCGGTCCGGGCAATGCTGACCAGGACCAGCGGCGGGTCCATGGACACGGACGTGAAGGAATTGACGGTGATGCCGTGGCGCCTGGCGGCGCCGTCGAACGTCACGATCGCGACGCCGGTGGCAAACCTTCCGAGGCTCCCGCGAAAGTGGTGGGCCCTCGGATGCGGCGTCCTGCCGGGCACTTCGGGAGCTTCTCCCGAGCGGGGCTTGGCAATCATCATTGATCCCTTGGATTGGCTTCTCTACGGTCGACCATTGGATGTCGTTGCGCTATGGTGGAGTTCTATAATTGAACATATAGTTCTCATATGGAACGCTAGCCCAAAGAGAAGTGCAACACAAGACCTGCGGGCAAGGCTCCACTGATCCCGGCCTAGGATGGACAGCATGACTCAGACCGCCGGCGCCGGCGCACAGGCAGCCACCGCCCAGGCTTCGCCGTCGCAAACCCTCTCCCGCGGAATCCGTGCGCTGGAAATCCTGGCGGAAGCCGAGCGGCCGCTCACGATCGCGGAACTTGCGGATGCCATGGGTGTCCACCGCTCCGTGGCCTACCGGATCCTCCGCACGCTGGAGGATCACTCGCTGCTGGTCCGGGACGACGCCGGCAAGGTCCAGCCCGGCCCCGGCCTGGCCGTCCTGGCACGCGGGGTTTCCCGCAATCTGCAGTCGGCTGCCCTCCCTGAGCTCACGCAACTTGCCAACACCCTGAACATGACCGCCTTCGTCGCCGTGTGGGACCACCAGGACTGCATCACCCTGGTGACAGTGGAACCCAGGCACTCAGCGGCGACCGTGGTCCAGCACCCCGGCTCACGGCACCCGATCAGCGCCGGCGCGCCGGGCATCGCCATCCAGTCTGCGCTCACGGAACAGGACTGGAACGTGCTGGCTCCGGACATCCCGTACCGGGCCGAGGCTGCCGAGGCCCGGAAACGCGGCTACGCGGCGAGCCACGACGAAGTCATTGCCGGGGTTTCATCGCTGGCGGCCCCCATCAACGTGCCGGGCGGCCGGCCTGCCTCAATCGCCGTCGTCTATATCCGCTCCACGCAGGATCCGGCGGAAGTGGCGGCGGCCCTGACCTCAAGTGCCGCACGCATCGGGAAGCAACTGCTGTAAGGCGCGCGGCCCGCGGCTGCTAGCGACGGGCTCCTTGCGGAGTTGTACCGTGTCGAAGAACGACGGCGGCAGCCGCCCCCAGCATGAACAGCGCCGCTGCCGCGCAGACCGGCACCAGGAACGCCGCGGAATACCCTTGGTGCTGGGCCAACTGCCCGGCGACGGAGGAACCCAGGGCAGTGCCGGCCACAATGCCGCTGGCGAGGGCAGTCATCACAGTTCCCAGGCGGCCGGCAGGGGCTACCACCCCGCCGATGGCGAACACGGTGACCATCAGCGGGCCCACCGGCAGACCCAGGACAAGGAGCACCAGCACCATGGGGAGCGCCGAAGCCGGCAGCAACAGGAGCAGCGCCAGGCCGGCCATCAGCACAGCGCTCACCATCCAGCGTGCCGACAGGGCGAAGCTCCGCGGCCAGTAGGCAACGCTCAGTGCAGCTGCGGCGGAGCTCAGTCCCATCACGGCGTACAGCAACCCGGCAATCTCCGCAGTGGCGAAGCTGGCCGAGAAGGAGCTGAGGCCTGTCTGGGTGGAACCAAAGAATGTTCCCATGCACACCATGGCCAGGAAGGGCAGGGCCACGGCAGCCGTGCCGGTGCCGCGGGCACGCCGCCCGGAGTCGGCGGGGGTGGCGTCAGCGGCGGTCGGAGAAGGCCGGCGCCGCCGCGCCCTTAGGGGTACGGCCCGGTGGGTGTGATGCACGGCGAACGCTGGAACCAGCGTGAGCGTCAAAGCCGCTGCGAGGGCAAGCGGGAGCCACGGGGCAATCAGGCTCGCCAGGATGCCCACCAGCGCGGGGCCGAGGACGAAGGTCAGTTCATCCGCCGTGCTTTCGTAGGAAAGCGCCGCGTCCAGGTCCCGCGCATTTCCGGCTTTGCCGCCCCTGGATGTCAACGCCATCCAGCGCACGCGGGCCAGCGGACCCACCTGGGGGCAGGTCGCGCCGGCCACGAAGGCCGCGGCGAGCACAGGCACAGCCGCCGCAAGGTCCTGGCCGGCGGGAACGAGATACGCCGTGAGGATCAGGGCCACCACGGCGGCGGTGTTAAATATTGCGGCGAACAGCAGCACCGGGCGCTGTCCGAGCCGGTCCGCCCAGGCGCCGAGGACCGGTGCTCCCAACGCGGAGCCGATGCCCACGGCGCCGGCTGCTGCTCCGCCTACCGCATACGAACCGGTGACGGCCGTTACCAGGGTCAGGGCGCCCACGGTCAGCATGGCCAGCGGAAGCCGGGCGAAAAGGCCCAGCGGAATGAAGCCTTTGCCGGCCAGGAGCGGAAGCCTGGCGTAGCGGCCGCCTGTGGCTGCGGTTGCCGTTGAGGAAGAGGAGGGTGCGGCGGATGCCTGCGAAGACGTTGAGGTGCTCATTATTCCGGGTTCACTCGAAGGTGCGCATCGTCCCTCCTCCCGATGCGCGCGACCCGGTAACTTTCCAATTGTAGCCGAGGCCCCGGTGCGTTGAGCCGTCCCCGCCGCGGGGATCAGGCCGCGGCGTCGTCCGAGATATGGAGGGTGGAGCCGTTCCGCCCCTTGACCACCTGAAGCTGGGTGCTGATGCGCTGCTTCATCTCCGGCACGTGGCTCACCAGGCCCACAACACGGCCGCCGTCCCGCAGCCCTTCCAGGGCATCCATCACTTGTTCCAGTGCCTGCTCGTCGAGGCTGCCGAAACCCTCGTCCACGAAGAGCGTCTCAATGTCGACTCCGCCCGACTCCTGCTGCACCACGTCAGCCAGGCCCAGAGCCAGGGCCAGCGAGGCCATGAATGATTCGCCACCGGACAGCGTGGCCGTGTCCCTGCGGTGCCCCGTCCACTGGTCCACAACTTCCAGCCCGAGGCCGGACTTGGCACCCCGGGCAGCTTTGGCATCCGTGTGCTGGAGGGTATACCGGCCATCGCTCATGCCGGTCAGCCGTTCCGAGGCGGCGATGGCCACCTGCTCAAGCCTGGCTGCGAGCACGTAGCTGTTCAGGCTCATGCGGTAGGTGTTGTCGCCGGCGCCGCGGGCGGCGTCGGCCACCGCGGTGAGTAGCGCCGCGCGTTCCCGGGGGCCCTGGCCCGAGGCTGCGAGCCGTCCGTACTCCCCCGCGATCCGGCGGACCGTCAGTACTGACTTCTCCGCGAGTCCCGCCGCGACAACGGCCTGCCTGGTGAGCCGTTCGGCGGCGGCATCCTCGGCCCGGAGCTGGTCCAGGACGCCGGCTTGGACCGGGCCGCCCTCTTCGAGCTCGCGGGCGGCCAGGGTGAGCTCCTCACTGGCAAAGAGCTCCTCCACGCGGGCGGCTTCATCCTGGCCGGCCCGGATCGCGGTTTCGAGCATGGCTGCTTCCGGGGCGGTAAGAAGGACGGACCGTGCCGCCACAGCGGATTCGAACCCGGATGCGGGGAGCGCCTGGTCCAGCTGCTGGCGGGCGTCCTTGCTCCGCAGTCGGGCTTGTTCGAGGCTGGTCCGGGCGGCATCAGTTCGTTCCAGGAGCGCCGTGGATTCCTTGAGGGAGGTGAGCCGGTCGCCAAGCGTGGAGTAGCCCGCACGAAGTTTCCGCAGCGCACCCTCCAGTGCATCCGCCTGTTCCTGGACTTCCGTGAGCGTGGACTCCGTCTTCGCGATACCGGAATCGGCGGCTGCCTGCGTCGACTCGGCGGCCGCGATGTGTTCCTCCAGTTCCGACTGCCGCTGACGGCTCACGGCCAGGTCCGCAGCAGCCCGGAGCGCCTTGTCCGCACGTTCCTTTGCCAGGGCGGCGTCCGCACGGGCTTCCTCCGGCGGGGTGTCGCCGCCCTGCGCCGCCAAAACGGCGACCTGCTGGCGCGCTTCGGCGAGTTCCTTATCCAGCGCCGCAAGGACCGCTTCTGCAGTCTCACAATCTTCCTGCGCGGCCCGTTCCGCTTCAACGACGCCCAGCGCGGCTGTGGCCGCCGGTGCCGGAGAGGGATGCTCGGGGCTGCCGCACACCGGGCAGGGCACGTCCGGCCGGAGCTGGGAAGCGATCTCCGCTGCAGCGTTGGCGAGCCGCTCCTCCCTCAGGTCCAGCCACCGCTGTCGCTGGTTCTGGTGGTGGTCACGGGCCACAAGCCGCCGTTCGGAGACGCCCGAACTGACCCGTGCCGCTGTGGCGTAGCGGGCGACGACGGCGACCAGTTCCTCGGCCGCCGCGGCCTCTTTTGTCCGCAGCCGGGCTTCGGCGGCGAGCTCTTCGAGGTGCTTCACGCCCGCAAGCAGACCTGCGGCTTCTGCGCGCAGTGCATCAAGGGCGGCTGCGCCGGCCTTCTTCCCCTCCCGCAGCTGGTCCAGTGTTTGCCCAAGCCCGCTACGGCGGGCCGCCATCCCGGCCAGACTGGCCTCGTCCGGCAGCCGTTCCTCAAGTACCGCGCGGAGGGACCGCAGGCGGTTGAGCTCCCTGCGTATGACTCCTGCATCGAGAGTTGGTTCGCCCGTGCTGCCGCTTCCTTGGCGGTTGCTGGCTGCCCCGTCGCTGGTAGCCAGGCCGGCAAGCTCGGGGTCCAGAAGTACTGCGGTTTCCAGTTCGCTGGCCACCGTGGCCATGGCCCGGGCGGCCCGCTCTTCGGCGTCCTCCGCTTTGTCGACGGCCTGCAGTTGGCCGCCGAGTACTTCGGCCTTGCGGTGCAGGCCAAGCTGCCGGACCTTGTCCCGGAGTGCGGGCGCCGCCGCCTCCGCCGCTGATCGCCGCAATTCGGCTGCGGCGAGTTTCGCCTGGCGGGCCGCACGCGCTGCGGCTGCCTCGAGGCGGTGTGCGGCTTCATCGCGCCCTGCTGCCGCCTGGTCCGCTTCGTCCTGCAGCATCCCGGCCCTCGCCGCCGCGGTATCCTGCAGCCTCTCAAGAAGATCGTCGGGGTCTTCGGGCAGTGGCTGGGCGTCCGGCACCTCCTGTTCCGGCGGTATGGCCTCAGACCGGGCCTGCGCCAGCAGGAGGTCCAGCTGATTGTTGAGGCCGGCCACCTCCGCGCGGGCATCCGCGGCCCGCCGGGCGAGTTCCTGCTCAACGGCCTCGAACCGCTGGGTGCCAAAGAGGCTTTGGAGCAGCTCCAGCCGGTCGGAGGGCTTGGAGCGGAGGAACGCAGCGAAATCACCCTGCGGCAGCATGACAACCCGGGTGAACTGGTCGCGGTCCATGCCCAGCACCGAACTGATTTCCGCTCCAGCTTCATCGTTCCGGCCGGACTTCTCGATCCATTGCCCGTTAACGCGTTCCCGCAGGAGGGTGTTGGCCTTTTGCTCGGTAAAACCGTTCTTGCCCCTGGCGCTGGGCCTGTTCCACGCCGGGATCCTTGAGACCTCGAAGTGCCGTCCTTTGGCGGAAAACTCGCAGGTCACCCGGGGTTCGGCGGCGGCATCGGCGTGGTCACTGCGGAGGCGCTTGCCGTCCTGGCGGGCACCGGGCACTGATCCGTACAGGGCGAAGCAGATGGCATCCAGCACGCTCGTCTTGCCGGCGCCGGTTGCGCCGTTGAGCAGGAACAGCCCATGGGCGCTGAGCCGGTCAAAGTCGATGTGTTCAGTGCCGGCGAAGGGGCCGAACGCGGAAATTTCGAGCCGGTGGATCCTCATTCTGACATCTCTTCCAGGCGCACGGCGTCGAGGGCTTCCCGCAAAACAACCGCTTCGGCGTCGTCAGTGCTGCGGCCGCGGACGTGCTCCAGGAAGCCGCAGCAGATGGACAGGTCGTCCTCGGCCGCGGCGAGCCTGCTGCTGTAGCTGGTCCTGGCATCACCGGGGGCGCCATCCGGTTCGAAACCCAGCACCAGGGTGTCCGGAAAGCGGGCACGAAGTTTGTCCATGGCCTGGGCGGGCCGCTGGGGGTCCGTCAGCGTGATCTGGCAATAGGCGGCCTCAGCCCAGGCGTATTCATCGGCTGTGAGGAGGCGCTCCAGCGTGCCGCGCAGCACAGCAAGCGACCGCGGAGCGTCCCATTGAATTTCCCGGACGTCAGTGATGCCCGAGGTGTCCGCCTCGATCAGCCAGGCGCCTTTCCGGTGCTTCGCCTCGGAGAAGGAATAAGCCAGGGGCGATCCGGAGTAGCGAACGGCTGGTGAAAGCGTCTGCCTGCCGTGCAGGTGGCCCAGCGCGGTATAGCTGAAGCCGTCGAAGAGGTCCAGCGGGACGGCGCCAACGCCGCCGATGCTCAGGTCCCGTTCGCTGTCCGAGCTGATCCCGCCGCTCGCGAAAGTATGGGCGAGCACCACAGAATGGACCGCCCTGTCCTTGGCTCTGGTGCTCACATCGGCCCGGATCCTGTCCGTGGCCGCGCGCGTCACTTCGAAGTGGCTGGCGGGTTCAACGCCCAGCTGCTCCGCGACGAGCCGGGGCTCAAGCCACGGAATGCCGTAGATGGCCAGCACCGGGCCGTCCGCCGTCGCATCCAAAGGAAGCAGCACCGGCACGTCCAGTTCGGCGAGCCGCGTGCGCAGGTGCACTCCCCCGCGCTCCAGCAGCCTTGAGGCGAAGCCGAGGCGGATGGCGGAGTCGTGGTTTCCGCTGGTGAGGACCACCTGAGCACCCGCGCCCGTCAGGCGGACCAGGGCGTCGTCCAGCAGGCGGACCACATCAACGCCGGGCAGGGCGCGATCGTAGACATCACCGGCAATCAGGACGACGTCCACTTTCTCTGCGCCGACGAATTCGACCAGCTGGTCAATGAAGTCCTGTTGGGCGTCCAGCATGCCGACGCCGTGGAATGACCTGCCCAGGTGCCAATCGGAAGTGTGCAATAACCGCATGTTCTTAAGCTATCCGCGGGTACCGACAGTTTTGCGGTACGGACACGGCATGGCCGGGCACTAGCGTCCGCGCTTGCCGTCAAAGAAGTCGCGGGCATCGCTGTCAGGGGAGCTGGCCGTGCCGTCCTGCGAGCCGCCGGCAGGGATATCCGCCACATCGCTGTTTACATCGTCGTCGGGATCGTCGTCGGACTCGAGCTCGGCCTCGTCGTCGGCGCCGGGGTCAGTGCCGTGCGCGTGGGCCGGCACGGCTGCCGGAGTTTCGGCGAACCCGCGGAACACCAGGCCGGCGATGGCGGCCCCCACCAGCGGAGCCACCCAGAAGAGCCACAGCTGTTCAAGGGACCAGGAGTTGCTGAAGATGGCTGATGCCGTTGCGCGGGCCGGGTTGAACGGCGTGTTTCCCACTGCCTGGCCCAGCTGCAGCAGGGCGGCGAGCGTAAGTCCCACGGCGAAGGGCGCGGCGGCTTTGTTGGTGTTGCCGGCAGCCGTGGTGCCCAGGAAGACGGCCACCAGGATGGCAGCGCCCAGTACTTCGACGAGGAGGACGCCGGCCATGGGCGCCTGGATGATCGAGTGCTCGCCAAAGCCTGCCGTCACGGTGTCAAAGGCGGCCCGGGTGTCTTCGATCTTGGGAACCGTCCGCAGGATTCCGAACAGCGCCAGGGTCCCGGCGATGGCGCCGACCAGCTGCGCACCGAGATATGCCGCCGCTTCCGGCAGCCTGATGCGGCCGGCGATGGCGTTGCCCAGGGTCACCGCGGGGTTGAAGTGGCCGCCGGAAACATAGGCGAATGCGAGCATCGCGGCGGTGACGGCTAGTCCGGCTGCCAGCGAGGCGGACAGCGGGTTGGACTGGGGAATGGTGAACAACGGCACGCCCAGCCCGGCGATCACCAGAAACAGGGTTCCAAAGGCCTCCGCCGACAAACGTGCCACCAGCCCGGGTGTGAAAGCCTCCGGAGCGGCATGCAAATGGGGACTTGCGGTCTGGTGTGCAGGCACAGGGGAGGTCATGTTCTGGAAATCCTTTGCTTCGTTGCCCGGCCGGCGAGTCCGGCGCGCGTGCGGGCTGCGGTGCGCCCGGCAATGTTCTGTCCGACGTATTCTGCCAACTGAGTCTGGACGCTTGCTGGATTCGAGCTTAGCGGGCGGTACGCCTTCGCAGCGACCGGGTTACCTGCCCCCGGCGCCTCCGCGGGTCCGGCCCGGGCGCACGTGTCGGGGTAAATTTACAGGTATGAGCACTGAACCTTCCCGCCGGACGGCGCCGACGCCCCAGTCCCGGATCCATGGCTGCCTGCTGGGCGGCGCCCTCGGCGATTCCCTCGGTTACGCCGTGGAATTTGACGACATCTCCACCATTCGGAGCCGTTTCGGCCCTGCGGGGCTTCAGGATTTTTCAGCGCTCGACGGCGGCAGCCACTTCTCGGACGATACCCAGATGACGCTGTATACGGTGGACGGCCTCGTTGAGGCGCTGGAATGGGCCAATGACGGTACAGCGGCCGATGCCAACGCCTGCGTGTGGCTCGCCTACCTGCGGTGGCTGGCCACGCAAGGGGTGCCGGTCCCGCCGTCTGCCCCGGCTCCGCAACCGCGCTGGATAGACGGCCAGGCAGCCCTCAAGCACCGTCGCGCACCCGGAAACGCCTGCCTCAGCGGTTTGGCCACAGGGGAAATGGGGACCGTGTACCGGCCGGTCAACCCCGATTCGAAGGGATGCGGCACGGTGATGCGTTCGGCACCGTTCGGGCTAGTGCCGCATATTCCTGCCGAAGCGGTGTACAAGCTGAGCTCTGACGCCGCTTCATTGACCCACGGCCACCGCTCGGCGCGGCAGAGCGCAGGAACATTCAGCCTCCTGATCCACGCCCTCATGGATGGCCGCAGTCTCCATGAAGCGGCCGGATATATCCTCGACCATGCGCGGGGCCAGAAGGACGCCGAGCCGGCGCTCATTGACCGTCTGGAACGTGCCGTCCACCTGGCGTCGCCGACCGTGCCGGAAGCAGCAATGCGCCGCCTGCTCAGTCCCGAGGACCTGGTGCGCGAACTTGGGGAGGGCTGGGTGGCCGAGGAGGCACTCGCCGTCGCGCTTTACGCGGTGCTGGCCACCGCGGCCCCGCGGGACACGGCAGCCGCGGGTGCCGGCGCTGCGCACTTCCGCGAAGCCGTTGCGCTTGCCGTGAACCACAGCGGAGACAGCGACTCCACCGGCTCAATTGCGGGGAACATCCTGGGCGCTTTCTACGGGGAAGAGTGTCTTCCGGCGGAGTGGCTGGAGTTCCTGGAGGCCCCTGAGGTCATCCGGGGAATGGCCGGGCAGCTGGTCGCGGTTACGATCGCCTGAGTCAGGGCCGCTTCAGCGAGATGTTGTTGCAGGCTTCGCAGATGTCCTCCGGAATGAGTCCGCGGCGCTGAAGGAAACCGAAGATCACGCAGCCCAGGCAGAACCCGGCGAAGGCCTCAAGCGACGCTGCCAGGACAAGGACGGCCAGAAGCGTCCAGGCGGCGGGAGCCAGTCCGGCCACGAAGAGCAGAGCCGAGGCCGTCGAAATGGCTGCACCGATTCCCTGGGCGAAGCGCTTGGGCGGCCCGGGGACCAGCCTGGCCCGGCCCAGGCGGGGGGCCAGGACCTTGACGGACAGCAGGGCCAGCGGTGAAATCCTGGGGCCGAACAGTACGCGCAGCCAGAAGCCGGCGGCAATGAGGGCCAGGCCCCAGCCCCAGCCCGTCAGCAGCGTGACGCCGGCCAGCACCACCACCAGGCCTGCGGTGATCCGGGCGGCATAATCGTTGACCGGATTGGGAAATTCAAACACCTTGCGCCAGTCGACGCCGGTGCGCCGATTGTCCGGCGACGTTGCAGCACCTTCGTCGGGAGTGGTGTCAGCTGCTGTAACAGTGGTGGAGTCGGCGACCCGGAGTTTGCCCATGGTGCAAGGCTAGGAGTCCGCCTGCAGCACCGAAAGGATTATTGCGCCGTATGACCGTCCGCCCCAAGGACCGCAGCTACACCACTGCTGCGGCTGCGGGCACCTGCCCGCCCACCATCTGCAGGAATTCACCTTCGGACAGCACCTCGATGCGCTGGCCACGCTCATGCAGTTCGAGGACCCGCCGGGCTTTGCCTGTCAGGCGGCCGGAGCGCAGGTCAGCGGCCACGAAGCCGTCGCCCACCACGAGCACCGTAGTCCGGCCGGTCACCCTGCTTTCGGGCTGTGCGCCAAATTCCGCTGACAGGACCTTGGCCTCGGGCCGGGGCATGGCGAGCTCCCCCGTGAAAACGACAGTCTGGCCGAACAGCGGGTGGCCGGGCTCGGCGCCGGAGTTCGGCACGGGATTGGGGCCCTCCTCGGGCCACCCCGGCTTGAACGGCCGCGCCGCACCGGCAACAGCGCCGCCGCCCGCCCCCAGGGCGGTGAGCGTTGCTTTGGACAGCCCGTCGCGGGCAGGATCGAACGCCTCCTGATGCGGCAGCGACAGTCCCAGGGACAAGTAAAGTTCCGCGATGCTGCCGGCGCCGTTCCTCTGCGCAATGTCGATCAGGATTCCCGCGCACGCCCTGGCGTCCTCGGCCGCGTCGTGGTGGTTGACCAGCGGGACGCCGGCTTCCTCCGCCGCGTAGGGCAGCGAGTTGGAGACGAGCGAGTAGCACCGGCGGGACAGCATCACCGTGCAGACGTAGTCGTAGGCCGGCCCCGGCAGACCGGACACTTCCAGTCCGGACCGGATCACCCCCAGGTCGAACGCCGCGTTGTGTGCGGCCAGGACGTCGCCGCCGATGAACGCGCCGATCTCGGGGAAGAGTTCGCCGAAGCGCGGCAGGCCCGCCACATCCTCGGGCCTGATGCCGTGGATACGCACATTGTGGTAATCGAACCGGTCGTGGTTTTCGGGCGGGCGCATCAGCCAGGAGGCTTCCTCCACCACCACCCCGCCGCGGACCTTGCTGAGGCCAACGGCGCACGGGGAGCCGCGGAAGCCGTTGGCTGTCTCGAAGTCGATCGCCGTAAAGTCCAAACCCACGGGCTCAACTTTACCGCCGGCCGGGTAGGCACCCGGCACCATAAGTCCGCCTGTCGCGGGTGTCGGTGGTCACGCAACGGCCCTCCGGGACAGGTCCGCCATCGGAGGTCCAGTAACCTTGAGGGGTGAACCTACATGCGATGAGTGACTTTGCCGTGTCCACCCTCGGGGGTGCGGGACCGGTGCAGCCGCACCTGGCCTCGTTCCTCCCCGACTGGCTCAACCCCCAGATCTTCCTGGCAGATCCGGCACTTGCCCCTTGGGTTGTATTGCTGGTCTGCGGCATCATCTTCGCCGAGACGGGTTTGCTGATCGGCTTCTTCCTCCCCGGCGACTCCATGCTGTTCACCGCCGGCCTGCTGGTGGCCACGGACACCATCAAGTTCAACATCTGGCTGTTTTCCGCCCTGATCATCGTTGCCGCCATCGTTGGCAACCAGACCGGCTATTTCATCGGTTCCAAGGCCGGCCCGGCCATCTTCAACAAGCCGGACTCCAGGTTGTTCAAGCGTGAAAACGTCGAAAGCGCTCACGCCTTCTTCGAAAAGCACGGCGGCAAGGCGCTGATCCTGGCCCGCTTCGTTCCCATCATCCGCACCTTCGTGCCGGTCATCGTCGGCGTCGCGCAGATGAGCAAGCGCAAGTTCTTCCTCTTCAACGTCATCGGCGCCGTGCTCTGGGGCGGCGGCGTCACGCTGCTCGGCTACCTGCTGGGCGACCGCGTCCCGTGGGTCCGCGACAACCTGGACATCATCTTCATCATCATCGTGCTGGTCTCCGTAATCCCCATCGGCATCGAAGTCCTGCGGGGGCTGTCCGCCAAGCGCCAGGCCGCGCACTTCGGCACGGACGCGGTGGAGGAGTTCATCGAAGAGCACGAACCGGAAGAAGAGCGCAAGACCAACCTGTAATCCGGAAAAAGTGAGGGCGCCCCACGGTGTGGGGCGCCCTCGGCGGTTAATCCTCAGTCCTTAATGTGGCCGTTGATTGGCCGCTATGACTGATGCTGCCCGCCGCGTTCCGCCAGCGCCTCGACAATCGACGGCAGCAACGCCCTGAACGCCTGTCCCCGATGGCTGATGGCGTTCTTCTCCTCCGGGGTCAGCTCGGCGCAGCTGCGGTCAAGGCCGCTGGGCTGGAGGACCGGATCATAGCCGAATCCTCCCTCGCCCCGCGGTTCGCGCAGCAGCGATCCCTCGAGCTGGCCGTACTCCACCACCTCGCGGCCGCCATCCGCCGCAGCGGCCGGCACGGCGAGTGCCGCGGCACAGACGAACGCGGCGCCGCGGTATTCGTCGGGAACATCCGACAGCTGGTCCAGCAGCAGCCGGAGGTTGGCGGCATCGTCGCCGTGGCGGCCGCTCCACCGGGCGGAAAAGATTCCAGGAGCCCCGCCGAGGACATCCACGGAGAGGCCCGAATCATCGGCGATCGCCACCAGCCCGGTGGCTTCTGCCACGGCGCGCGCCTTCAGCAGGGAGTTCTCGGCAAACGTCACGCCGGTCTCGGCGACGTCCGGCGCACCGACGGCACCGGCGTCCACAACCTGGGTGTCGACGTCGAGTCCTGGTACCTGGCCCCGCAGCAGCTCCCGCAGTTCGCGGAGCTTTCCTTTGTTGTGCGTCGCGAGGACCAGCACCGGCACAGCCGCGTTAAAGCGCTCCGTCACGGAGCTTCCGCCAGGGTTTCGCGCTGGATGGCCGCAAGCTGCTCGGTGCCCAGCAGGGCAAGGTCCAGCAACTGGTTCAATTCGTCGCGGTCGAACGGAGCGCCCTCGGCAGTGCCCTGGACCTCCACGAACTTGCCGGATCCGGTGACCACTACGTTCATGTCGGTTTCAGCGCGGACGTCCTCGACATACGGCAGGTCCAGCATGGGGATGCCGTCAATAATGCCGACGGAGACGGCCGCGATCGTGTCGATGAGGGGCTGCGCGTTCTTGGAGATCATCTTGTTCTCACGGGCAAAGCGGATGGCTTCGGCAAGCGCCACGTAGGCGCCGGTGATGGCGGCGGTGCGGGTGCCGCCGTCGGCCTGCAGAACATCGCAGTCCAGCACAATGGTGTTCTCGCCGAGCGCCTTGGTGTCGATGATGGAGCGGAGCGAGCGGCCGATCAGCCGGGAAATCTCGTGGGTCCGCCCGCCGATCTTGCCTTTGACGGACTCGCGGTCGGAGCGGGTGTTCGTTGCACGGGGAAGCATGGCGTATTCGGCCGTGACCCAGCCGCGGCCCTCCCCCTTGAGCCAGCGCGGCACGCCTTCGGTCAGGGAAGCCGTGCACAGCACCCGGGTGTTGCCGAACTCGATCAGGGCCGAACCTTCGGCCTGCTTGGACCAGCCGCGGGTGATGCTGATCGGACGGAGCTGATCAGGGGTACGGCCGTCGGCACGAATGACGGGGGTGGCAATTGCTTCAGAAGTCATGCCTTTAGCTTATCGACCCCCGCCCGCCTGCTCAGACCGTGTAGTGGACGCCGGCCACGGCAACCGCGACGTCGCCGCTGAACACGGGCTTGGCTTCGGCCATCACCTTGGTCTGCGAGGTCCACACCGGAATGTGGGTAAGAAGCAGCCGGCGGGCACCGGCTGCCGCGGCAGCTTCGCCTGCGCGTTTGCCCGTCAGGTGCACGTCCTTGATGGCGTCGTCGCGGCCTTCTTCGAAGGCGGCCTCGCACAGGAACAGGTCGGCGTCCTTGGCCGCCTCCTCCAGGCCGGCGCAGGAGTCCGTGTCCCCCGAGTACGTGAGGACGCGGGTGACAGGCAGGCCGCTGGAGGAGGGTTCCGTGACCTCGACGCGGAGGGCGTAGGCCTCCTCCACGGGGTGGTTCACCGCAAACGGGGTCACGGTGTACGGCCCCACAGTGACGGACTGCCGTTCGGTCCAGTTGGTGAAGTCGAATTCCTCGTGCATGCCGGGGTCCAGCTCCAGCCCGTAGGCGGTGGCCATCCGGTCCGCCGTGGCGGCCGGGCCCCACACCGGAATGCGGTCACGCCCCCAGCCGCCCGGCTTCCAGCGCACGGCCACATGGAGGCCGCACAGGTCCATGCAGTGGTCCGGATGCAGGTGCGTGAGGAAGATCGCGTCGATGTCCTCAAGGTCCGTATACCGCTGGATCGCCCCGAGGGCGCCGCTGCCCAGGTCCATCACGATCTTCCAGGTCCGCTCGCCGTCGTGGGCTGTCAGCAGGTAGCACGACGCCGGGGAGCCCGGCCCCGGGAAGGAACCGGTGCAGCCCACAATGGTCAGTTTCACAGCCGTGTTCCCCCGGCCGCGGATCCGCCGACGAAGTTGGAAATCCGCGGCCGGGCGGCGCCGGCCTGCGCGGCCGCGATCATTTCCGGCGTGATTTTTGCCAGGCTGCCCGTGGGGTACTGCGCGGCGACATGGTCCACGTGCCGCACGCTGAGCACCTCGGGACCCAGGAAGCGCCTGGCGAGGGTTTCGAACTGGCTTGCTTCGCCGGTGGCGATGAAGTGGTGCTGGGGCGGCGCCTCGAGGGTCCGCTGCAGATCGTGTGAGACGAGCGCCCGGTAGACGTCCTTGGCGGTTTCCTCAGCGCTGGAAACGAGCGTGACGTCTTCTCCCATGACGTAGGAGATCACGCCGGTGAGCAGCGGGTAATGGGTGCAGCCCAGGACAACGGTGTCCACGCCGGCGGTGCGCAACGGCTCGAGGTACTCCCGGGCGACGGCCAGCAGCTCCGGACCCGTGGTGATGCCAGCCTCCACGTAACTGACGAATGCCGGGCAGGCCACGGACGTGATGTGGAGGTCCGGGGCGGCGGCGAAGGTGTCCTCGTAGGCGCGGGAGCCGACTGTTGCCGAGGTCCCGATGACGCCCACCCGGCCGCTCCGCGTGGCGGCAACGGCCCGCCGGACGGCCGGCTGGATCACTTCGATGACGGGAATCCCGTAGCGCGCCGTGTACCTTTCACGGGCATCGCGCAGGACAGCGGCGGAGGCGGAGTTGCAGGCGATGGTCAGCAGCTTGACGCCGGAATCCACCAGCTCATCCATCACGCCGAGGGCGTTGGCGCGGACCTCGGCGATGGGCAGCGGGCCGTACGGGCCGTTGGCCGTATCGCCCACGTAGAGGATGGATTCGTTGGGCAGCTGGTCGATGATGGACCGTGCCACGGTCAGTCCTCCGACGCCGGAGTCGAAGATGCCGATTGGCCGCGAGCCCATGGGGCTGTTGTCCGTGCTGCTCGCTGGGGAATCCGCCGCAGCGCCCGCTGCCGGTTCCATGCTCGATGCTGAAGTCATGATTATTCGAGGATAGGGCTTCCCTGTTGGTGCGGCCATCACATTGTGTTGTCCGACTCATGTCGGATGGGTCACACTTGGGCGGCCCGCCGCACGGGGAACGCGCCGGTCCGGTCAGGCGTGCGGCTCCATGGACTGCAGCATGGCCTGTACCAGCGATTCCTGCAGCCACGTGGTGAAGTTGTACACCAGGGCAAGGTAGCTTTCCACGTCCTCCGCCTGTGACCAGTCCTGCATGGCGTGGACATGTTCGGCGTCGGCGTCGTCCCGGATGTCGAGCCGTTCTGCGAGGACGAGCCGGACGTCGTTGAGTGCCTGGGACCAGTGCCTGGCATCGGCGGGCGAAAGAACCAGCTCGTTGGAGTCCAGCCCCAGTGCCGCTGCCCGCAGGGCGCCTATCTTGTTCTCCCGCAGGGAGCGTTCCGTCAGCTGCCGGAACTCCAGGGAGGCGGCGTCGTCGTCCTTCGTCACGTTGGGCAGCAGCCGCCGGAGCGCCCGGTCCGACGGTTCCTGGACATTCATGTCCAGCCCGATCAGGGCGGTCAGCGGATCTTCGCTGGCGCTTTCGGCCGGCTGGAGCATCGAGATGACGTCGTCGATCAGGCTGCGCAGCAGTTCCCGTTCCGCAGGTTCCAGGTAGCCGGTGATGCCTTTGAGCCCGTATTTGAATGCCTTAGCCACGTTTGCCTTTACCCTTGCCGGATCCGCCGTCTTTTCCGCCGCCGGTGGCCTTTTCCACCGTCGCCCACAGGCCGAAGCCGTGCATGGCGACGGCGTGCTGCTCTACCTGCTCCTTGCTGCCGTGCGCCACGATGGAACGTCCCTTCCTGTGGACCTCCATCATGAGCTTGTTGGCTTTGGGTTCCGAGTAGCCGAAGTAGCTTTGGAAGACGTAGCTCACGTAGCTCATCAGGTTGACGGGATCGTTCCAGATCACCAGGTTCCAGGGAATGTCCGGGGCCGTCAGGGCGTCGGTGGACGTCACTGTTCCGGTCTGGGTGCTCTCCTGGGTATCAGGGCCGAGCGCAACGCTTAAGGTCATCTGTCCATTCTAGGGCGATGCGCACTAGAGTGAATTCGTGAGTACCTCTGCTGGCTGGGACCATCCCCGCACGTCCTTGTACACCGACCATTACGAGCTGACCATGCTTCAGGCCGCCCTGCACTCCGGTGCCGCGCACCGGAAGTCGGTGTTTGAGGCGTTCGCCCGCCGGCTCCCCGACGGCCGCCGCTACGGGATCGTGGCCGGTACGGGCCGGCTGCTTGAGGGTATCGCGGACTTCCGGTTCGGCGGACCCGAGTTGGATTTCCTGCGCAGCTCCGGAGTGGTCAATGCCGAAACCCTGGACTACCTGGCGGGGTTCCGCTTCACGGGGGATATCTGGGGCTACGCCGAGGGCGAAGCCTATTTCCCCAACTCCCCCATCCTGATTGTTGAGTCCACGTTCGCGGAAGCCTGCATCCTGGAGACCTACATTCTCTCCGTGCTCAACCACGACAGCGCCATCGCCTCCGCAGCGTCCCGGATGATCACCGCGGCAGGCAACCGCCCCTGCATCGAAATGGGGTCCCGGCGGACCCAGGAGGAATCAGCGGCCGCTGCCGCCCGGGCAGCCGTCATCGCCGGCTTCGACAGCACCTCCAACCTCGAAGCCGGACGGCGTTACGGCATCAAGACGGTAGGCACCGCCGCCCATTCCTTTACGCTCCTGCACGACACCGAACGGGAAGCCTTTGAGGCGCAGATCGCCTCGTTCGGCGCCGGAACGTCACTGCTCGTGGACACGTACGACGTCGAAGCGGCCGTCCGCACGGCCGTTGACCTTGCGGGTCCCAGGCTGGGGGCCGTCAGGCTGGACTCCGGGGACCTCGTGGCGCAGGCCCAGTGGGTCCGGCAGTTGCTGGACGATCTCGGCAATGAGAACACCAAGATCGTGGTCACCTCGGACCTGGATGAATACGCCATCGCCGCGTTGCAGTCGGCACCGGTTGACTCCTACGGGGTGGGCACATCGCTGGTCACCGGCTCCGGCGCCCCCACCGCGAGCATGGTCTACAAACTCGTCAGCCGTACAGACGACTCCGGGGAGTTCGTGTCCGTGGCCAAAGCCGCCAAAAACAAGACGAGCAAGGGCGGGCGGAAATACGCGTTGCGGAGGCTCAACGAACGGGGAGTCGCCACCCAGGAGCTCGTGGGAGTGGGTCACCGTCCCGAAGACGACGGCAACGACCGCCAGCTGCTGCAGCAGTTCATCAAAAACGGCGAACTGCTCCCAGGCTGGACCGGGTCCGAGGGCGTCTTCCGTGCCCGCCAGCGGCATATGGACTCGATGGCTGAACTGCCCGCCGTCGTCAACCGGCTGCAACGCGGCGAGCCGGCCATCCCCACTGTCTACGAGGAGAACTGATGTCACGCGCCCTGATCATTGTTGACGTGCAGAACGATTTCTGTGAGGGCGGATCCCTGGCCGTCAAGGGCGGGGCCGAAGTGGCCGCCGCCATCAGCGAGTATGTGGATGCCCATCACGGCCAGTTCGACCACATCGTGGCCACGCAGGACTGGCACATCGAGCCCGGAACCCATTTCTCCGAAAATCCCGACTTTGTCGACAGCTGGCCTCCCCACTGCGTTGCCGGCACCCCCGGCGCGGAGCTGCATCCGGACCTTGACACGGAGTACATCCAGGCGTACTTCCGGAAGGGCCAGTTCACTGCCGCCTACTCCGGCTTTGAAGGCATCCTGGCGCCCGAGGACGAGGTGCCCACCGGCGACCGGAAACCCGGCGCCCTGCCCTTGCCGGAGGACGCAGAGTCGGTCACGGCCGGCTCATTCGCCGACGAGGACGCCATCGGCCTGGACGACTGGCTGCAGAGCCACGATGTGGAGGACGTGGTGATCGTGGGCCTCGCCACCGACTACTGCGTGATGGCCACAGCCCTGGACGCCGTACAGGCCGGCTATTCCGTAACGGTTGCCAGGAACCTGACGGCCGGGATCGCCCCCGACCTCGATGACGCCTACGCCGAAATGGAACTCGGCGGCGTGGACCTCGCCTGAGCCAGCTTTCCCGGGGCAGCGCGGCCCCCTTCTTGCGGGCCCCTACTTGCGGCCGATAAACCAGTCCTGAAGCTTCCGCAGCCTGGCCTGCAACTGTTCCTCGTTGGCCTGCGCCACCGGGGGGCCGCCGCACACGGTGCGGAGTTTCGTGTGCACCACCCCGTGCGGCGTTCCGGTCCGCGCGGACCAGGCAGCCACGTTCTTGGCCAGTTCGTTGCGCAGCTCCATCAGCATCCGGTGGTCCGGCACGGTCGGTGCCGGAGCGCTCTCGGGAGCCCTCAGCTTTTTGCGGCTCTGCTGTTCGTGCTGGCGCTGGCGCAGCAGCGTTCCCACCTGCTCGGCATCCAGGAGGCCCGGGATGCCCAGGAAGTCCAGTTCGTCATCGGATCCGATGTCGCCGCCCGTGCCGAACTCGCCGCCGTCGAAGAGGACGCGGTCGAATGATGCCTGCGAGTCCAGTGCCTCGAACTTGCCCTTGGTGAGGCTGTCCGAGGCCTTCTCCTCGCGATTGGCCTCGTCCAGGAGCGAGTCCTCGGGATTGAACAGGCCGTCGCCGTCCTCTTTCTCCGGCCGGTCCAGGGCATGGTCCCGCTCGGCCTCCATCGAGTTCGCCAGCGCGGTCAGCTGGGGAACGGACGGCAGGAATACCGAAGCCGTCTCCCCCCGCTTCCGCGCACGCACGAAACGGCCCACGGCCTGGGCGAAGAACAGCGGCGTCGATGTGGACGTGGCGTAGACGCCGACCGAAAGCCGCGGCACGTCAACGCCTTCGGACACCATGCGGACGGCCACCATCCAGCGCTTTTCGCTGGAGGTGAATTCCTCGATCTTGCTGGACGCCTTGGCATCATCGGAAAGGATCACAGTGGGAGATTCACCGGTGATTTTCTTCAGCTGGCCCGCGTAAGCGCGGGCGTCCTCGTGGTCGGTGGCGATCACCAGGCCGCCGGCGTCGGGCACGGTGCGGCGGACTTCGCTCAGGCGCTTGTCCGCCCCGGCGAGGACAGCCGGAATCCACTCGCCGGCCGGGTTGAGCGCTGTCCGCCAGGCGTGCGCAATGATGTCCTTGGTGACGGCCGACTCGCCAAGGGAGGCGGCCATCTCCTCTCCCCCGCTGGTGCGCCAGCGCATCTGTCCCGAGTACGCCATGAACATTACGGGGCGGACCACATGGTCACGGAGGGCGTTGCCGTAGCCGTAGGTGTAGTCGGCCTTCGAGCGGCGGATGCCGTCCCGGTCCTCGGCGTACTCCACAAACGGAATGGGCGACGTGTCGGAGCGGAACGGCGTTCCCGTGAGCGACAGCCGCCGCGCGGCGGGGTCGAAAGCCTCGCGGAGGCCGTCACCCCAGGACAGGGCTTCGCCGCCGTGGTGGATTTCGTCAAGGATCACCAGGGTCCGGGCCGCTTCCGTCTTCGCGCGGTGCAGCATGGGCTTGCTGGCCACCTGGGCGTAGGTCACTGCGACGCCGATGAAGCCGCGGCCGTGCTGGCCGTCCGAGTTCTTGAAGTTGGGGTCGATTGCGATGCCCACGCGCGCTGCGGCATCAGCCCACTGGCGCTTGAGGTGGTCCGTGGGCGCCACGATGGTCACGCGGTTCACGGTGCCGGCCTCGATCAGCATCGAAGCGACCCGCAGGGCGAAAGTGGTCTTGCCTGCCCCGGGCGTCGCCACCGCCAGGAAATCCCTGGGGGCGGCCGCAAAATAGCGGTCGAGCGCTTCCTGCTGCCATGCACGGAGCTTGGGTGCGGTTCCCCATGCTGCCCGCTCGGGGTACGCCGGTGGCAGCGTTGGTCCGCCAAAGAGTGTCTCCGTCACGCAGAGCCCTCAATTCCCCGCATTGCGGCAGCCGTGAGCGAAAGACACATAAACATAAACACCAATCTGTTCCGGAGGAGCCGCACTGCTCCGGTCATCAAAATCATCGGTCAACGGACGCGCGCAGCAAAGATCAGCGCCCCGTGGTTGTCTTGCCCCGCCCTGTCCGGACGGGCCGGTCACCCGACGGAGCCGGGCGGCCGGTGAACGGCCCTACTTGCCCGAATCGCCGTCGGAGCCCTTGCCGCCGTCCTTGCCGGGACGCAGGCCTTCGTAGACCTCTTTGCATTGCGGGCAGACCGGGAACTTCTGCGGATCGCGGCCGGGGGTCCACACCTTGCCGCACAGTGCGATGACCGGCTCGCCCGTCATGGCTGATTCCATGATCTTCTCTTTGCGCACGTAGTGGGAGAACCGTTCCCGGTCACCGGGCTCCACTTCCTGGCGCAGTTCCTCGCGCTCGATAGTGGCAGTGGACGTTCCTGCTCCGGAAAGCTCACGCATCGGGTCGTTTTCGAGGGGGTCCGTCATGCTAGTCATGGCATCCATCTTAGCCGCTGTGCCGGACAAAAAACCGGACCTCCCAACTACAGGCCCTGCCACCCGGGCTTGTTGTCATAGGTGTGGCGGTAGTAGTCAGCCAGCCTGAGCGATGACGCGGCGGCCTCGTCCACCAGAACCGTGACGTGAGGGTGGAGCTGCAGGACGGAGGCGGCGCAGATGGCGGCCACCGGCCCTTCCACGAGGTCCCGGACAGCCTGCGCTTTCTGGGCGCCTGTGGCGATCAGGATCACATGGCGGACTTCCAGGATGGTGCCGAGCCCCTGGGTCACCACATGGTGGGGAACATCATGGATGCTGTTGAAGAACCGCGCGTTGTCCCGGCGTGTCTGCTCGATGAGGCTCTTGATCCTTGTCCGCGAGGCAAGTGACGAGCCGGGCTCGTTGAATCCGATGTGGCCGTCGGTGCCCACTCCCAGCAGTTGGAGGTCAACGCCTCCGACTGCCCTCATGGAGTCCTCGTAGGCCCGGCAGGCTGCCGGGATGTCCGCGGCCGAGCCGTCGGGGCTGTAGACGTTGTCAGGCGCAATGTTGACCCGGTCCGTGAACTCCCGGCGGATGACCTCGCGGTAGGACTGGGGATGTCCCGGCTCCAGGCCGACATATTCGTCGAGGGCAAACCCGCGGACCCGGCTGAAGTCGAGGCCGCCGCCCTCATGCCGGCGGACCAGTTCGTCGTACACGGGCAGCGGCGAGGATCCTGTTGCCAGGCCGAGTACCGCATCGGGTTTTCGGCGCACCAGGGCCTCGATGGCGTCCGCCGCGAGGGACCCGATCTGTTTGCTCCCCGGAAGAATTACCACTTCCACGGCTTACCGCCTTTCCGCGTCCTGTTGTCCCATCATGCCCCTAACCGGGCCTAACGGTTGACTGAAAGCTGTGCCAGCAATTCGGGACCGCGCACGTCGAGCCATTTCCCGCCGAGGCGGACCCCTGCAGCGAGGAAGGCCAGGCCCAGGACCGGGCCCAGCACCAGGTTGATCCATCCGGCCGCCACGTTGCCCGTGATGGACTGCGTGAGGACCAGGGCCGCCTCCGGCAGCACGAGGACCAGCAGCACGCCCATCCCGCCGAACTGGACCGCCATGGTCTGGGCCACGTTGCCCGGCGGCTTCTTGAACGGGCTGTCGCCCGGCAGCGGCACTGCCACCGTGTACCGCGCGGAAATGACGGATGCCAGGCCCAGCCCGGTGAACAGGACGCCCAGTGACAAACCGAGCAGCGCCGGCAGCCATTCCCACTCCCCGGTGAAGAAGAACGGGCCGATGCTGAAGACCAGCACGATGGGAAGGGCGAACGCCAGGCAGGCCAGGGCCCGCCCCAGCCTGTCGTGGACGCCGCGGACACCGCTGGACAGGTGCAGGGCGAACGCGGTGTTGTCGTAGGACACATCCGCGGAAATGGACCAGGCCAGCAGGAAGGCGGCCAGCGGGCCGATGATCGACAGCGCGCCGTAATCGCCGGTCTGGCTCGCCTGGAAGAACATCAGGACGGGCAGCAGCGGAATCACAACGAGGGACCCCGAGTACCGGGGATCCCTGATCCAGTAGGTGAGCGCCCTGGCCATAATGGCGCCTGTAGGGGTGGCCGGCAGCACCCCGAAGAGGCCCATCCGGCCGGCGCGCTTCCTGCCGCCCGCTGCGTAGGGCGGCGTGACCAGTGCGCGCTGGAGGAGGATCTTCCAGCACCAGGCGAGGCCCGCCAGGGTGGCCAGCGCGATCACGAGCTTCAACGCGGCGGGACCGTACTGGCCTGCCGCGGTATCTCCGCCCAGCGACCACGCCGCCCCGGCCGGCGTCCACGCCAGCACCCTGGCAAGGTCGGCCAGGAAGCGGGCGGAGCCTGCGGCTCCTTGGACGATGAACGCCACGACCGGCCCCATCAGCATGAGCGGCACCATAAAGGCGAGCGCACTGACGTCCTTGAACCTCCGTGAGGATGCCAGGCCGGCGGTCGCCGTCGTCACCACCTTGGACAGGACGATGCATGTCAGCACACCCAGGATGGCTCCTGCCACGGCTGCAACAACAGCCGGCGCTCCCCTGCTCCAGGTCCCCACCGTTGCCAGTGCCACGAGAAGTGTGGCGATGCCTGGAATGCCGATCAACCCGCCGAGGGCGAGGCCGGCCAGCAGCTGCGGCATCGGGACCGCTGCTGTGGTGAAGCGTGCCGGATCCAGGGTCATGTCCGCCGATGACGCGATCACCGGGACCACGCCCCAGCCCAGGAGTGCTGCCGAACCGCCCAGCACCACCACCGTTTGGGCGAGCTCCAGGTCGGCTGTCCGGAGCAGCACCAGTGCCGTGCCGAAGAAACCGGCAATCCCGACGGCGTACAGCCCGCCGATGATCAGCCCCAGCAGCTGCCAGGGGCTCCGCCGGAGGCTGTTGCGCAGGAGCGTCACCTTGAGCCTTAGAAGGTGCGCAACCATTCCAGGCCTTCCGTCCGGCTCCGGCCGCCTACCAGCTGGACAAAGCGGTCCTCCAGGGAAGCGCCGGCGCGGACTTCCTCCACCGTGCCGGCCGCCAGCAGCCTGCCTTCAGCAACCACGGCCACGTGGTCGCACATCCGCTGCACAAGGTCCATGACGTGGCTGGAAACGATCACTGTTCCGCCGGATTCAACGTAACGGTCCAGGATGTCGCGGATATTGGCCGCAGAAACCGGGTCCACCGACTCGAAAGGTTCATCCAGTACCAGCAGCCTTGGCGCATGGATGAGGGCGGAGGCAAGGGCAATCTTCTTGGCCATGCCGGCTGAATAGTCCACCACCAGGGTTCCGGCGTCGGCGCTGAGGTCAAACGCGGCCAGCAGTTCCGCCACCCTGGCGGACACCACATCCTTGTCCATCCCCCGCAGCAGGCCCGCGTAGCTCACCAGCTGCTCCCCCGTCAGGCGGTCGAACAGCCGCACGCCGTCCGTGAGGATGCCCATGAGCTTCTTGGCTTCGAGCGGCCGGGCCCAGACGTCGGTGCCGTGCACCAGGGCAGTGCCGAAGTCCGGCCGGAGCAGGCCCGTGGCCATGGACAGTGTGGTGGTCTTTCCGGCGCCGTTGGGACCCACTATCCCGTAGAAGGACCCGGCTGGCACGTCCAGGCTGATGCCGTCCACTGCGATCTTCCCCCCGAAGCGTTTGGCGAGGCCGCGGACGGACAGGGCAGGAACGGCGAGCGGGGCCGGAACCGGGTGGTCCTCGGGGCCGGCGGACGGACGCAGACCGGGTTGCGGTTCAGTCATGGTGCCAGCGTAGTCTCCCGGCCGCGGGGGGAGGATCGTCCGGAAGGGTTACTTCCTAGAAAGAGTGGCGGGGCACGGCCCGTTCGTACTGCGGGGCCCACGGAAGCTCGTGGCCGAGTTCAAAGGCGGCGCGCAGCCACCAGTGGGGGTCACGGAGGGCGGCGCGGGCGATGAAGACCCCGTCAGCCTGGCCCGTGGCGACGGCGTGTTCTGCCTGCCCGGCCGAGGTCAGGAGTCCCACCGTGCCGGTCCGTACTCCCGCCTCGCGTTTAATCCGCGCCGCGAACCCGGTCTGGTAGCCGGGACCGGCGGGAATCTGTTGGTGCGCCACGGCGCCCCCGCTGGAGACGTCCACCAGGTCCACACCGTGCTCGGCGGCGGCGCTGGCCAGCCGGACCGAGGCAGCAGCGTCGATCCCGCCCTCGGCCCAGTCCGAGGCGGAGATCCGCAGCAGCAGCGGCATCGAATCGGGGATGACGTTCCGCACGGCGTCCACCACGGCGAGCGTCAGCCGGTTCCGTCCGGGCTCGTCGCCGCCCCAGGCATCAGTGCGGTCGTTGATGAGCGGACTCTGGAACTGGTGCAGGAGGTAGCCGTGGGCGCCATGGATTTCGATCGTGTCGAACCCCGCGTCAACGGCCCGCACAGCAGCCGCCGCGAAATCGGCAATGACGCCGTCGATCTCCGCCGCTGTCATGGCAGCGGGTGCGGTATAGCCGTCGAAGGCCGCGGTGCCCGGCCCCGCGGCCTGCCAGCCGCCGTCGGACGCCGGCACTGAACCGCGCTTCCCCGAGAAAGGCCAGTAGGTCGAGGCCTTGCGGCCGGCATGCGCCAGCTGAGTCCCGATCTTGGCGTCGGCGGCGCCGTAGCGGTGCACGAACCCCGTGATCCGCTCCCACGCTGCGGCCTGTTCGTCGTTGTAGATGCCGGCGTCAAGCGGGCTGATCCGGCCGGCCGCGTTCACCGCGGCCGCTTCGGTGAGGATCAGGGCCGCCCCGCCGGCGGCAAAGGAACCCAGATGCATAAGATGCCAGTCATGCGGGACGCCTTCGCCGGTGTCGGGGCCGCAGCTGTACTGGCACATGGGCGAAACCCATCCGCGGTGGCGCAGTTTCAGTGAGCGTAGCTCCAGCGGCGAAAAGAGCGCCGAATCCATTAAAAAAGCACCCGTGCCAGCCCTTGGCGCGCCTTCGCGACGCGCTCGTCGGACGGGCCCACCACCTCGAAGAGCTCCAGCAGGCGCACCCGGGCGGTCTCGCGCTCCGGGCCGAAGTTCCGGCCGATGAAGCTGACGATCCGGCCGAGGGCATCGTCGATGTGGCCGCCCGCGATGTCCAGGTCCGCCACGCCCAGCTGGGCCTCAAGGTTGTCCGGCTGCTCGGCCGCGAGCTGGCGCAGCGCGTCGCCGTCCGGCCCGGTCACGGACTGCAGGCGCTCCATCAGCTCCACCTGGGCGAGTCCGGCTTTGGCTTCGGCATCCGCCGGCATTTCCAGCAGGGCCTGCCGGTAGGCCGCGGCGGCCGCGGCGAAGTCGCCGGCTTCAATGGCGTCGTAGGCAGCCTGGTGCAGTGGCGGCAGCGGGGCCGGTTCGGGCTCGGCCGCGGCTGCGCCTGCCCCGCCCAGGCTGCCGGTGACGCCGTTCGCTGCAGCTACCTTCAGCAGCTCATCGAGCAGGCTGCGCACCTGCTGCTCGTCGGCTCCGCCCTGGAAGAGGGGCACCGGCTGCCCCTTCACCACTGCCACTGCGGTGGGGACGGCCTGGACCTGGAAAGCCTGGGCAAGCTGCGGGAAGGCGTCGATGTCAGCCGCCCCCAGGACCAGTCGTCCGCCGTAGCTGTTGATAATGCCTTCAAGGACGTTGAGCAGCTCCCCTGACGCGGGAGAATAGCTTGCCCACAGCCCGAAGACCACGGGCACCTGTGCGGACAGTTCAACGAGCTGCTGGAAGTTGGCCTCGGTGACTTCGACGCGAAGGGGTTGTCCGCCGGTGTCCGGCGACGCCCCCTGGGCGGGGCCCGCCGCCGGAGCAGCGCCGGGCTGGCCCGGAGCGGACTGCCCTGCACCCCCGGCGGGTGACTGCCCGGCCGGTGGCGCGGGGCGCTGTTTCAGGCTGGAAAGGTCGACGGCGCCGCGCAGGTTGAGCTGGCTGGCAGCGGCTGGAGGGACTGGTCGGGAGGCTGGCGAACTCATAGCCTCCACTCTAGCCACTCCGGCCGCTGCCGGTCATACCCGGAGCGGGCTACTTGAAGCTGGCTCCCACGAGCCCGCGGGTGGCCGCTACGAGCTTCATCGGGTCCTTGGACCCGGTCGGCGGGATGTAGACCGCCATGGATTCAGCGAAGTTAAGCACCATGCCGGAGCTCGTTTCCTTGCCGCCGGCCAGCACTGCTGCGTCGTCGCCGATGGCCAGCTTGTCGCCCTCGGCCTTGGGCGTTCCGTCGAAGGCGAAGTTCAGCCGGCCAAGGACCAGCGCGCCGCCGTCTGCGGTGCGGAACACCACGGTGTCCTCGGGGACCACCTTGTGCGTGAAGCTGAAGTTGCCGTTGACGCCGGTCTTGGCCACATCCGCCTGGTAGGCCAGGGTGTCGGCAATGTACGGCGAGGACTGGCCCTCCACGAGCTTGTCCTTGAACGTCGAATCAGCCTTGGTCAGGCGGTCGCCCAGCCCGGCCAGGGCTTCCTGTCCGCTGTAGAGCAGGCCCGACTTGTCGTCGGCGGCCAGGGTCTCAGTGCCGGCGCGTCCGATGGCCGGGAACGTGGTGCCCGGCTGCAGCGGCGTGGTTTCCACGAGCTTGTAGTTCTCGCGCGGGGATTTCTGCACCAGGGTCAGGAGCTGGGGCACAACATTGCCTTCACCCTGGGTGACGGCAAGCACCGAGCGGGGCCAGGCGCGCTTGCTGGTCACGACGGTGGTCAGCAGCTTGGTGGCGCGGACGGGCATGCGTGCCTCGTAGGCGCCCACCTGGGAGCGGATCTTGTAGTTCTGCGTGCGGACCTCGAGTTCGGTGCGGTCCACGCGGGACTTGAGCTTCGCAGCGTCCTTGGCGGCGTCGCCGGCGTCCACCGTGCTGGACACCTGTTCCAGGATGCGGCGGAACTGGGCATCGAGGAGCACCGGGGAATCGGCAGCGGTGTCTGCCGCGGCAGTTTCGCCGGAGGACGGCGACGGCGCCGGAGTCGTGGTTGCCTGGGCTGCCACGCCGGTTCCTGCCACGAGGGTGGCTGCGAGCGCAGCCATGGCAAGGCCCGTCCGCCCCGCGCCGAAGGCGGCAGGGGAATTGGTGGAGCCGGGGTGCTTTTCGACCGGCGACGGAGCGGCGGGTGCCGGCTTGTCGCCAGGGGCCGGCTTGTCGGCCGGACGTATTGCGCGGGCACGGCGGACAAGCTTGTCTTTCATGGATTCGCCGGTCTCGTCCCCGCCAACTCCGGCAGGCTTGCCGCCCTTTGGCTTGAGTACGAGCAGTGCCAGTCCGGCCAGTATCAGCAGGCCGCCAAGGACCATCAACGGCACAGCCCACGGAGTGGACGTGTCATTGGGGAACGTCATGGAAATGGACGACGGCGCCGGCTTGGTGCCGTCCGAGGCCAGCAGCAGCGACCACTCGCCGTCAGCCGGGGCACTCCACGTGTAGTTCAGTTCACCGCTGGCGTTCTCGGTGGTGACCCACAGATCGGAACCGGCGGGCGATGGTGCGGCTGCTTCACCGTCAGTATGGGTCAGCTGAAGGGCCTTGTTGTCCTCGGATACTCCGGAGACGGTGTTGTGGGCGGTCTTGCCAACCCAGGCGTCAACGTCATCCGGGCGGCCGGCGGCCAGCATGAAGCTGCCTTCGCCCTTGACGTTGATCTTGACCGTACCCCCGTGAAGGGTCCGCAACTTTTCGTCAATAACGGTCAGCGGAGCGGCGGTGCCGTCGGCAGGCGCCGTGGCCGTAACGGTCTCGGCCGGGGCCCAGAAGGTCTTCTGTCCTACGCCGGCCAGCAGTGTCATGAGGCCGAGCAGCACTAGTGCAACTGCAGTCTTGAAACGCAAAGGGATACCTATCATCAGCGGGGGTTTACTTTCAATAGTAACCATTTTGTTACCAATGAGTCAGATCGGGGCTTGGTTCCCAGCCTAGGGCAACTGGCCGCGCCGCAAGGAAAACAGTGCGCTGACGGGCCTGCTGATAGTGTTTGCGATGATCATCACACGGCCCTGCAACAGCGGCGCCACGGACGGAAAAGGGCCCCAGAACGCAGTGACTGAACACACGGATTCGTCCAACCCGGGACAGGAAACAATGCCCGGATCCGGTGCCCCGGAAAATGCGACGGCGGGTGCGCAGCACCCGCGCAAACCGTTCCTGCCGGGCCTGGCCGCTGCGGTGGTGCGCAGGCTGCGGACACCCATTCCCGGCGCGCAGCCCAGGCTCCGCTTCGAAATGCCGCCGGAGTTTGCCGAGGACTCCACCGCGCCTGTTACGGAGACCAGCACCCGCTTTGGGCACCCGGGACCGCGCATGTCGTCCCAGCATCCCTTATATATGGGTTTTATGGGCACCGTGGGCGTCGGCCTGGCCCTCCTCGTCTACTGGATCGGGTCCAACACCACGCAGCTCCTGCTCTGGATTGTGACTGCGCTCTTTATCGCCCTGGGTTTGGATCCTGTGGTGCGCTGGCTGGAGGAACGCAAACTGCCGCGGCCCATCGGCATCCTGGTGTCGGTGACAGTCCTGGTCTCCGCCGTTGCCGGATTCTTTGCCACTTTGATCCCCACCATCGTCCAGCAGGTGACCCAGGTTGTTCAGGAGGCGCCCCGCTGGATCACGGACTTCATCAACTCGGATTTCTTCCGCAGTGTGGACGACCAGTTCGGCGTGCGGGAGCGCATTACGCAGGAGCTGGAAAAATTCGTTAACGATCCGGATGCCATGGGCGGCATCTTCGGAGGGGTGGTCGGTTTCGGTTCCACAGTGGCCAACGGTCTTTTCGGAACCCTCATTGTCCTCGTCCTCAGCCTGTACTTCCTGGCGGCCCTTCCCGCAATGAAAAAGTGGGGCTACAGGCTGGCGCCGCGCTCCCGCCGGCAGCGGGTGGAAGCGCTGTCGGAAGAGATCACCGGCTCCGTCGGCAACTACGTCATCGGCCAGGCCTGCGTGGCCCTGCTTAACGCGACCTTCGCGTTCATCGTGATGTCCATCGCCGGCGTCCCTTTTGCCGTACTGCTGGCGTTCGTGGTGGCCCTTCTGGCGTTCATCCCCCTGGTCGGCGGAATGATCGCGGGCGTCCTCGTAACGCTGATCGCCCTGACCGCCGGCTGGCAGACGGCTGTTGTCTACGCCATCTGCTACTTTGCCTACCTGCAGTTCGAGGCCTACTTCATCTCGCCCCGCATCATGCAGAAGGCAGTGGCCGTGCCCGGCGCCGTGGCCGTGATCTCCGTGATAGCCGGCGGCAGCCTCCTGGGTGTCCTCGGCGCGCTCATCGCCATTCCCACCGCTGCAGCGGTCATGCTGCTTGTCAAGGAAATCTTCATCGTCCGCCAGGACAAGCACTAGCCAAGGACCGAAGCGGCCCGGGGCAAAACGCCCTGCCGGGCCAATGCGTCTAGGGGGCGGCCGCGGCCACGGGTCCGTTCCATTCCTGCGGCAGGCCCCCGGGACCCGCGCCACGTTCCGTGACCTCGTCAACGATCTCGTTCAGCACGCGGGCCGCATACTTCTCCCCCACCCAAAGGTGCTTGGCGCCGTCGACCCCCACAACCTCGGCCTGCGGCACCAGGCTGAAGCGCTCCGCGGCGGCGGCCGGCTGGAGGTAGTCGTCGTGTTCGGGAACCAGCACTTTCAGGGGTTTGCCCGCGGCTGCCCACTCCCGCAGGTGCTCATTCGTGGCCCGGTGCAGCGGGGGTGACAGCAGGACGGCGCCTTCCACCTGGGAGGCCACTGGCTCCGTCGCCCCGTACATCAGTGCAAGTTCCGTTCCGAACGACCAGCCCACCAGCCAGCGGTTGGGCAGGTTCCGGGACGCTGCGAACCGGACTGCTGCCTCGACGTCGAGCCGTTCGCCGATGCCCTCTTCGAACCGGCCGCCGCTGGTGCCGCGGGGAGAACTGGTCCCCCTGGTGTTGAACCTGAGGACGGCCACGCCGGCGAGGGCGGGCAGCCGGTAGGAAGCCTTGCGGTAAACGTGCGAATCCATGAAACCCCCGTGCGTGGGCAGCGGGTGGAGCGTGATCAGCGTGGCGGCGATGTCCCCCGACTCCGGAAGGGCGAGCTCGCCGACGAGGACGTGGCCGTCCTCAGTCTGCAATTCCACATTCTCCCGGCGGGCCGGAAGGACTGTCGAAGCCCGGATGGCAGTTGTTTCGGAAGGCTGGCTGAATACGAACGACGCCGGGTCAAAAGTCATGACTAACAGCTTAGCGATAGCGGTACGTGCGTGACGCCCAGCAGTTGGAGTGCCAGTGGCGCCGCTCCGAAAGGCCCGCGGCCGCGCCAAACAGGTGGTCCTCCGCCCAGACCACCAGGTGCTCCACGCCTGGCAGGACCGCTGTTGAGCAACCCGGGCAAATGTAGGCCTTTTCAGCCCGCTTGGCCGTCATGGTGCGGACCATCCACTCGCCGTCGGGGGCGCTTTCCCGCCGGGCGATCCCGGACCGGGCGCGCTCGAGGTCCAGCTCCGGCACGGGACCGGTGGCGTGCTTGCGGCTGGCCTGTCCCAGTTTTCCGGAGGCGGCACGGCGGGGGCGGTTGGAACGGGGCATGCCTCCATTCTGCCCCAGGCTCTGACCCCGTGCTGTCCCTGCCATGGGCCCAGACGGTAGTGTTGACCGGGTGCGTTTAGTCATAGCCCGTTGTTCTGTTGATTATGTTGGCCGGCTCAAGGCCCATCTCCCCCTTGCCACCAGGCTCCTGCTGGTGAAGGCGGACGGGTCCGTCCTGGTGCACTCCGACGGCGGCTCCTATAAGCCGCTGAACTGGATGAGTCCTCCGGCCAGCCTGCGGGTCTCCACGCCCGACGAGGTGGACCTGGAGCTCGGCGTCACCGAGCAGTGGACCGTACAGTCCGCTAAGACGGACGACCGGCTCATCATCAACATCCACGAGCAGCTGCACGATACGTCCCATGAGCTGGGCCAGGACCCCGGGCTTATCAAGGACGGGGTGGAAGCTGACCTGCAGCGGCTACTGGCCGACCAAATCGAGCGGCTCGGCACCGGGTTCTCCCTCATCCGGCGCGAGTACTTCACCGCCATCGGCCCGGTGGACATCCTGGCCAGGGATGCGGACGGTGCCACGGTAGCCATCGAGCTCAAAAGACGCGGTGATATCGACGGCGTCGAACAGCTGACCCGATATCTGGAACTGCTCAACCGGGACCCGCTGCTGGCGCCCGTCCGCGGCATCTTCGCTGCCCAGCAGATCAAGCCGCAGGCAAAGGTCCTGGCCAATGACCGGGGCATCGACTGCGTCACCCTGGACTACGACGCCATGCGCGGCGTTGACGACAGCGAATCGCGCCTCTTCTAATCGGCGACCGGGCAATTGCCCGGGCACGATGTCATAAGGAAGCGGTTCACATGGGCTTTACGCAAAATTTATCGAATTCCCCCTTTTACCCGTTGACCTGACGGACCCCACATGAAATTCTTATCTAAGTCTTTGTGTAGGTGTTTTTCATGCTCGCAAGACATGTTGCGAGCGCGAAGCTTCGTCAGCTAGTGTCCGGTTCCACCGGGCGGTAAGCCAGGATTCTTCTCGCGGAGTGACCAAGTGCGGCACGAAGTGTGCCGGACTTAAGAAAGTTCCACAATGAGGAGATATACATGGCACAGGGAACCGTCAAGTGGTTCAACGCTGAAAAGGGCTTCGGCTTCATTACCCCGGATGACTCCGACGGTGATGTCTTCGTTCACTACTCGGAGATCCAGACCGGTGGGTTCAAGACCCTCGACGAGAACCAGCGCGTTCAGTTCGAGATCGGCCAGGGCGCCAAGGGCCCCCAGGCCACCGGTGTAACTCTGGTCTAGTCCCTCGTCGGAGCGCCGCCTGGCGGCGTCCTGCGAATCGATGATCCTCGGCATTAGTGCCGGGGATCATTTTTTTGCAGGATATCCATTCATGCGCCAATGCATTGTTGGTTGTCATAAATGTTTTCGAAACCTGAAAACAACGTGCGGATAACACTCATCAGGCGTTACGCAATTAGCGGACCAGCGTCCTGAGCAGCCGAGCGCTCTGGCGGACCGAAAGTCCGGGAAGGTAGGCCCGGCTCAGTGCCCGGCCAATGGCGGGCAGTTGCAGGGGGTCCTGGTAGTAGAGGTACAGCGTGCGGTAATCAGGTTTGAACCGGGATTTGAAGGTGGCCAGCGAGCGGAACCCGTACACCGGCTCCAGTGCCCTCCCCACCACATCAAGGATCGCCGTGAGGGCTTCGGGCTCCTGCCCTGCCTGCTGCTCCGACTCCCCCGGTACGCCGGACGCCGCCGCTTCTGCAGGCTCTTTGGCCAACGGCGAGCCGGACAGCGAAATGACTTCCACCGAACTTCTCAGCTCCAGAACGGCGGAGGCGATCAGGAACTCCATGACCCCGGGGAATCCGTCCTCCCGCCGTCGCATAAAATCAAGAGTCCAGCTGACCACGCGTCCTTCCTCAAATACGGGAAGCCAGCTGGTGACGCCGTGCACCAGACCGTCGGCGTCAACCGCGACGCAGCACAGCACGTCGTCGTCCATCAGTTCGTCCATGCCGCCGAGCGTAAAACCCATTTCCGGAACGCTCTTCTGCGCCGCCCACTCCTCGGAGACCTCAAGGAGCTGGGCACGCAGCACCGCCGGAAACCCGCTGTACCGGCCCCAGACGGCTTCGACTCCGGTCTTGCGCGCGCGGTTCAATGCGGTCCGGACGTTCTGCCATTCCTTGCCTTTGAATTCGAGCTCCCGGACCGCCAACCGGGTCTCCTGGGCGACGGCCACCCTGCTGAAGCCGCGGGAGCGGAGCAGTGGCCACAGCCCGTCGGTGCAGGAATAGAAGCAGGGAACCAGCGCATGCTCAGCGCAGTACCGGATGAATCCGGTGGCTGCCTCCTCCCGCAGCGCGGGGTCACCAAACGGACCGCCCAGTGTCAGGGCCACACTGCCATGCTGCTGGTAGGCGACACCGGCGTCAGCGGCGGGGGTGAACCAGTACTTGTTCGGTTCCCACAGCGTCATCCAGGACAGCGAGTCTCCGCCCCGGCGCACCAGTCGGCGGGCCACGTCCCTCGCATCGGCGCCGGCACCGGCACCGTGGTGACGGCCCAGCAGCACCACCCACACGCCCGCCAGGGCGACGGCCCAAAACAGGATGCCGGAATAGGCAAACAGGAACGCCTCGACCGATTGCCGGTCACGGAAGATCCGGTTGTACAGGCTGGGGATGGGCACCGGCAGGTACTGGCGGGCCAGTTCGGACACGAGCCCGGACAGTCCGCCGTCGCGCTCCATTCCGCCGGCTCCCAGCCAGGCAACGGTGTAGGTCCCGGCAAGTGCAGCCCAGGTTCCTGCAAGAACCCGGGTCAGGCTGCGCCGTGCTCCCGCCGGCGCTTCCACGCGGAACTGCCGCCGGTTGATCCATAGCAGGACCACGAGCAGCAATGGAAGTGCCACGAGCGGGAGCACATGGACGAATCCCGAGCCCATAACGGCGGTGTGCGGCCGCGGCGGATAGTGCGGAATCCGGGCAAACAGCGTGAGGTACACGGCTGACAACGCCGTGACTGCCAGCTGGACTCCGATGGTGATCCGCCAGGCAAGCCGGCGTCCGCGCCTCAGCCCGTCCGCGCAGATCAGCAGGAGCAGCACGGGCACGACGGCCTGGGCAAGGCCCAGCGGTCCGGCGAATCCCGTGCGTCCGAGTTCCAGGCAGTTCACGTCCACGGTGCCGCCGCAGTTTTGCTCCAGCTGGCTGAGGGTTGGCAACGGGTTCAGGACGACGTCCCGCAGCAGCGCCAGCGGACCGGTAGGGCTCCTGACCGCGGCCGTCAGGATGGGACCGACAGCGAAAATCCCTACGATCAGGGCCAGGAGGTTCCGCGTCTCACGACCCGTGGAACGGTGCCGGTGGAGGGTTCCGTGGTCGCTCTGGATCCACCACCCGGCGGCAAGCCCGGCCAAGGCACCCAGGAACCCGACCACCGTCTCCGGATGCCCTACGTACAGGACGAGGAGCAGCGACGCGGACATGATGCCCGCGCGAAGGCGCCGTTGCCACAGGGTGGGCACGAGTCCACTGGCCCCAAGCACTGCGGCCAGGACGGCGGCATACGGCCCGATAAGCCCGGCGTCCACCATGAGGCCCATCCAGCCGTCGCCGGCGTAGCGGGCAAGCTGGGTGAACAGCAGGAACAGCGAGACCGCCGCGAACTGGCCCCCGAAGAAGAACGCTGCCGTCCGCAGCGTGCCCAGCCGGCGCTCGGCAAGTCCCAGCAACAGCAGGATCATGAGGGCGGCGGTGAAGTAGGCAGCGGGATTCGTGGCGAAGAAGAGGGAAGTGAACATGGACCACCAGCGTCCGTCCTTCAACGCGGCCACATGTACAGACGCGACGTCCAGGAGCGCTTCCGGCGGCCCGGACAGGAAGCTGTTGGTGGCCGCGCCCGTGCCAAGAAACAAGCCAAGAACAACAAGGGTAAATGGCACCGCCTTGAAATGCTCCCGGATGCGGCGCAGGGCCCGCAGCATCACGTCAGCCCAGGTGACGCTGCCGTCGCCCACGGACCGGTTCCTGCCAATGTCGCGGAGGGCCTCCCGTTGGTTGGTCACGGCTGAATTCCCCAGCGCGCGGCCCAAAAGTCCAGCGCTGCGGGGAGGCCCCGGGAAGCGGCCTCCCAGGAATGGCCTGTGTTGGCTACCGGCTGCGCCTGGACAGAAAAGCCTGCCTTGCGCGCCGCCGCGGACAGTTCGTCCATGTACGCAAGGAATTCCGGGTCCCTGGAGCCGGCGCCGAAAAATACGGCGTGACCCTCGAACCGCGTTCCCCGCATGATGGCCAAGGGGGTCTGTGGATCAAAAGCTCCCACGTCGCCGCCAAACGCCGCGTCAATCGTCTTCTGCCGCTCCTTTGCCAGCGCCGGCTCCCGCTCGCTCGAAAACGCAAGGACCGAGGCGTAGACATCAGGATGGCGGGTCCCCATCTGCAGGGCGCAGGTGGCCCCAAAAGAAAATCCCCCCGCTGCCCACTGCCGGTGGTCCGGGTCAACGTCAAGTGTCTGCCCGATCCACCGGGGCACATCCACCGCAAGAAATGTGTCGGCCCTGGCAATGCGGCTGTCCATGCAGAGCGTGTTGGCCGACGCGGTGCCGTTCGGATCCACCACCACGACAACCGGAGCGACGCCATCGTGATCCTGTGCGAAGCGGTCCATCCGGCTGCGCAGGGCGCCACCGGTGAGCCAGTCCGAGGGACTGCCTGGCTGACCGGCAAAGAGTACAAGGACAGGAAGCGCGGGGCGGGGTGTGGCCTGATAGGCGGGAGGCAGGTAGATGTAGGCCTCACGGCTGCTGAATCCCGAGGCGGTGCCCGGGATGACAGCCTTCCTCAGTACACCGGCCGCGGGCATACCCTCCGGGGCCCGCCAAGAGGCGAGGGCGGCGGGGGAAGCGTCAGCAGGCTGGCGCTGCAGTCCGGCTTCCAGGGGCTGGATCCTGGCCACGGCCGTGCCCATGACGTCACTGACCGTATGGTTGAGGCCGAAGTAAGCGTTGATCTGGACGGCAGCGAGCAGAAGGACTCCCACCATGGCAGCCGTTGCGGCGGTCCTCCCCCGCCACGCAGGCCGTCCCGCCGGAGGAGATCCCGCCGGAGGAGAACCCGGAGTAGAAGATCGCCGGAGTTTCCACAGCCGGAGCACCCACAGGAAGAGGGCGAAGACCACTGCCACAAACCACGCAAGCACTTCGCGCGGGAGACTCTCGGGCAGGGTTGAAAAGGCGTACAGCAGTAGCCAGTGCACGGCGGCCACCGCGCCTGCGGCCAGCAGGAGGGCAGCGGCGGCGATCAGGAGCCAGCGGCGCCCGCGGGCCCACAGCAGCCAGCCGAAGCCAGCAGCGCCTGCGGCCCAGGCAAACCACAGCACGGGTCCATCGGTGAGATGGACATCAGCGAAGAAATCCACCGGCGTTAACGCCAGGTGCCCACACCGATGACCGGCCCGGCTTCCAGCCACGACGACAGTCCGGTGTACGCGTCGAACTTCATGGCCAGCAGGACTTCCTGGCCTTCGTAGTGGAGTTCCACGATGACGGAGTCGGGCTGGACCTTCACGAGTTCCGCTTCGGTGGGCTGGCGGCGCCCCACAAGTTCCAGCGAGCTGCGCCGGAAAGTGTATTTGGGTCGGACACTGAGCGAGAGCAGCTTGAACCACTCAAGGTCGTTGTCCTGATAACGACAAACCCCCATCTGCCAGCTTTTTCCAGCCGTGCAAATGGAGGCGTCCACTGTGCCCAGGGCACGCCGCAGGTTAAAGCGGCGCACCCCGGACAGGCACAGTGCAAAAATCAGCAACGCAAAGACTGTTGCCAATGCGATGAACGGAAAACCAGGATCGTTCATCAAGGTAGTGCTAGCGGATCCCCGCGGTAGCCGCTTCACCCATTTGGGCGTTGTCAGCAACAATGACCACCCTGTTGTTGTCAACGGAGAAGAATCCGCCGTCGACAACTACGGCAATGCGCTCACCGGAAACCGGCTCAATGGCCAGCTCACCTTCGGCCAGAATCGCCAGCAGGGGCGAGTGGCCGGGCAGGATTCCGATTTCACCATCGCTGGTGCGGGCCTTGACCATCTTGGCCGCTCCGGACCACACGAAGTGATCCGCTGCGACAATCTCAACCTCAAGCTCAGCCATATTACTTGGTCTGTTCCTGGATCTTGGCCCACTGGCGCTCAACGTCATCCAGGCCGCCGACGTTGAAGAACGCCTGCTCTGCAACGTGGTCAAGCTCGCCGTCGCAGATGGCCGTGAAGCCTTCAACCGTGTCCTTGATGGAAACGGTGGAGCCTTCGACGCCGGTGAACTGCTTGGCGGTGTAGGTGTTCTGGGAGAGGAACTGCTGGATGCGGCGTGCACGCGACACGACGATCTTGTCCTCTTCAGACAGTTCGTCAACACCGAGGATGGCGATGATGTCCTGGAGTTCCTTGTTCTTCTGCAGGATCTGCTTCACACGGACAGCCGTGTTGTAGTGGTCCTTGCCGATGTACTGGGGGTCCAGGATTCGGGAAGTCGACGTCAGCGGATCCACAGCCGGGTACAGGCCACGTGAAGCGATTTCACGGGAAAGTTCCGTGGTCGCGTCGAGGTGGGCGAAGGTGGTGGCCGGCGCCGGGTCGGTGTAGTCATCTGCGGGAACGTAGATGGCCTGCATCGAGGTGATCGAGTGGCCCTTGGTGGACGTGATGCGCTCCTGGAGGAGGCCCATCTCGTCAGCAAGGTTCGGCTGGTAACCCACGGCGGACGGCATGCGGCCGAGAAGGGTGGAAACCTCGGAACCTGCCTGCGTGAAGCGGAAGATGTTGTCGATGAAGAGCAGCACGTCCTGGTTCTGCACATCGCGGAAGTACTCCGCCATGGTCAGGGCTGACAGTGCAACGCGCAGACGCGTTCCCGGCGGCTCATCCATCTGGCCGAAAACAAGGGCGGTGTCCTTGAGGACGCCTGCCTCTTCCATTTCTACCCAGAGGTCGTTACCTTCACGGGTACGCTCGCCAACGCCGGCGAACACCGAGGTGCCACCAAAGTTGCGGGCAACACGGGTGATCATTTCCTGGATCAGCACGGTCTTGCCCACACCGGCGCCGCCGAACAGGCCGATCTTTCCACCCTTGATGTACGGGGTAAGGAGGTCGATCACCTTGATGCCGGTTTCCAGCATCTCGGTGGAGCCTTCGAGGGTCGCGAAGGCCGGGGCCTTGCGGTGGATGGCCCAGTGGTCCGAAGCCTGGATCTCGGACTCGTCAACGTCAAGCGGCTTGCCGAGGACGTTGAAGATGTGGCCCTTGACGCCGTCGCCGACAGGTACGGTGATGGGCGAGCCGGTGTCCACAACGTTGGTGCCGCGGACGAGTCCGTCGGTGGCCTGCAGGGAGATGGCGCGAATGAGGTTGTCACCCAGGTGGAGGGCAACCTCGAACGTGATGGTCTTGGTCTCACCGTTGAGAGTAATCTCCGTGGTGAGTGCGTTGTAAATCGAGGGGATTGCGTCAGCCGGGAATTCGACGTCGACAACCGGGCCAATAACACGTGCAATACGGCCGGTAGCACCGGACGTTGCGGCTACGTGTTCGGTAGCGGTGGCAGTCATCTCTCTCACTTCACTCAGTAGATGGCGTGGGGGTTAAGTTTATCTTTTGGTGCAGGTACAGCTGGATCCGAACCGTGCTGGCTAGGACGCGTTCAAGGCGTCGGCACCGGCCACGATTTCGGAAAGCTCCTGCGTAATTTCAGCCTGGCGGGCAGTGTTGCGCAGACGCGTGTACTTCTTGATGAGGTCCGTGGCGTTGTCGCCGGCGGACTTCATCGCCCGCTGACGGGCTGCGAGCTCGGAAGCTGCTGCCTGCAACATGGCGGCGAAAATACGTGATTCGATGTAGCGCGGCAGCAGAGCGTCGAGAACCTGCTCCGTTTCCGGCTCGAATTCGTAGAGCGGCAGGAGGTCCGATTCAGACGCAGCCTGCTCTTCGACAACTTCGAGGGGAAGGAGACGGATGACGGTCGGTTCCTGCGTCACCATGGACTTGAAGCGGGTGTAGACGACGTGGATTTCGTCCACGCCTCCCTCTTCGTAGGCGGTGGCAAAATCCTCGAGCAGCGCTGCGCCGATTTCCTGCGCGGTCGCAAACTCCGGTGAATCCGTGTTGCCGGTCCATACCCGTGCGTAGGGACGGTTCCGGAAGTCGAAATACGCCTGGGCCTTACGGCCGACAACGTACGTCTTGACTTCCTTGCCTTCCTCATGGAGCAGCTCGGTGATGCCTTCCGCCTGCTTGAGCACACTTGCCGAGTAGGAACCTGCCAGGCCACGGTCCGAGGTGATAACCAGGACGGCGGCGCGGCGGATCTGCTCGGGCTCGGTGACCAGCGGGTGGTCGATTTCACTCTGGCTTGCGACAGCAGAAACGGCACGCGTGATCGCGTTTGCGTAAGGCAGTGAAGCCGCTACGCGTGCGCGGGCCTTGCCGATGCGCGAGGTAGCGATCAGTTCCATCGCCTTGAAGATCTTGCGCATCGACGTCGTCGAGCTGATCTTCTGGCGGTAGACCCGAATCTGGGCTCCCATACTTATCCTTTCCTAAGATCCCGGTGGCCGGGACTGCCGGAACCCGCGGGGGTCCCGGCAGTCCCTGCCAGCGAAACTAGCGCTTCTGCTTGACGATTTTTTCCTGGTCGACCTGCGCCTCGTCGATGGGGGCGTATTCCTCGTGCCCCGCACCAACCAGGAGGTTGTCGCCCTCGCCGAAGAAGCCCTTCTTGAAGGCCACGATCGAGGTCTTCAGTGCTTCTGCGGTGTCATCGTCCATGACATTGGTCTGAGCCAGCGTCGTCAGGATGGAGGACTTGTGCTTCAGGTGCTCCAGGAACTCGGTCTCGAAGCGGTTGATGTCCTCAACCGGAACGTCGTCCAGGTGGCCGTTGGTACCGGCCCAGATGGACACAACCTGGTTCTCGACCGGGAACGGCGAGTACTGGCCCTGCTTGAGCAGTTCCATCAGGCGTGCACCACGGGTCAGCTGCTGGCGTGATGCGGCGTCGAGGTCCGACGCGAACATTGCGAATGCCTGCATGTCGCGGTACTGGGCCAATTCCAGCTTCAAGGTACCGGAGACCTTCTTCATTGACTTCACCTGCGCTGCGCCACCCACGCGGGAAACGGAGACACCCACGTCGACGGCGGGACGCTGGTTGGCGTTGAAGAGGTCCGACTGCAGGAAGATCTGGCCATCGGTAATGGAGATCACGTTGGTCGGGATGTAGGCGGAGACGTCGTTTGCCTTGGTCTCGATGAGCGGCAGGCCGGTCATCGAGCCTGCGCCCAGCTCGTCGGAGAGCTTGGCACAACGCTCCAGGAGACGGGAGTGCAAGTAGAAGACGTCGCCCGGGTAGGCTTCGCGTCCCGGCGGGCGGCGGAGGAGCAGTGAAACTGCACGGTAGGCCTCAGCCTGCTTGGAGAGGTCATCAAACACGATGAGGACGTGCTTGCCGCCGTACATCCAGTGCTGGCCGATAGCCGAACCGGCGTAAGGAGCCAGGTACTTGAAGCCTGCGGGGTCGGACGCGGGGGAAGCCACGATGGTGGTGTATTCCAGTGCGCCGTTGTCCTCGAGCGTCTGGCGAACAGCCGCGATGGTGGACGCCTTCTGGCCGATTGCCACGTAGATGCAGCGCACCTGCTTGGTGACATCTCCGGAAGCCCAGTTGGCCTTCTGGTTGATGATGGTGTCGATAGCAATTGCCGACTTGCCGGTCTGGCGGTCGCCAATGATCAGCTGACGCTGGCCGCGGCCGATCGGGATCATGGCGTCGATAGCCTTCAGACCGGTCTGCATCGGCTCGTGAACCGACTTGCGCTGGGTCACGCCGGGCGCCTGGAGTTCCAGGGCACGGGTGGTTTCAGCCTTGATTTCGCCGAGGTCGTCGATCGGCTGGCCCAGCGGGTCAACCACGCGGCCGAGGAAGGCGTCGCCGACCGGCACGGACAGAACCTGACCCGTGCGGTGGACTTCCTGGCCTTCTTCGATTCCGGTGAAGTCACCGAGGATGATGACACCGATTTCGCGGACGTCGAGGTTCTGGGCCAGGCCCAGCGTGCCGTCTTCGAAACGAAGCAACTCGTTCGCCATGACCGAGGGAAGGCCCTCAACACGGGCGATGCCGTCACCTGCGGTGGTCACACGGCCGACCTCTACGCGCTCTGCGTTTCCGGGTTCGTAGGACGCCGCGAACTCGTTCAACGCAATACGGACGTCGTCGGCGTTGATGGTCAATTCGGCCATCTGCAGTCCCTGCTCTCCTGTTTTCGTGATCATCGTTGTCACGATGACCGGGGTTTCTATCAGTTAAGTTGTGCTTGTCCGGTTAGCCGGCAAGCTGACGCTGGAGCTGGCCCAGGCGGGTGAGCAGCGAAGCGTCTACCACTTCATCACCAACCTGGATCCGGATTCCACCGATCAGTGCCGGGTCAACGTTCATGTTGATCTTGAGCTCGCGCCCGTACAGGGCGTTCAGCCCTGCCTGCAGCCGGCTGGTCTGCGACTCCGTCAGCGGACGGGTGACGCTGACCGTTGCGATCCAGCGCTGCTGGCGCTTGGCTGCAAGTTCTGCAAACCGACGCACAAGGTTGGTCGCCTTGAGGCCACGGGGATGCGAAACTGCCTGCCCGATAAGGACTTTCGCTTCCTCGCTTGCATTGGGAACGAGCTTTTCGGCGAGGGCAATCTTGGCAGCCGGGCTCGCCTGCGGCTCGGACAGAGCACGCTGTACCTCATGGCTGGAATCAACGGCGTGGTTGAAGGAGAACAGATCGTTCTCCAGCGTTTCCAGTCCGGTGATTCCTGAGGCAGAGACGGCCGACTTGTTCTCAGCAACGGCAATTACCACCGAAGCGGCAAGAGTCTCGAGTGCATCGCCGATATCCCGAGCCGACGCCCAGCGTGAACCGGCCAGTCCGCTCGCAATTTCCGCAGCATCAGTGGAGACTTTTCCACCGAAGAGCTGCTTGACCAGTGCCGACTTTTCGTCGCCGCTGCGGGACGGGTCAGTCAGGGCACGGCGCAAGCCGGCGGAGCTGTCCACTGTTCCCAGGATTCCGAAGAGTTCCTTTGCCAACTGCAGCGAAGCGAAGGGAAGCTTGGCTTCCAACGCAACCAGCGCCGCGGTCAGCGATTCGCTCGATACACCTGCCATTACTTAGCTGCACCTGCGTTCTGGTTCTCCAGATCTGCCAGGAAACGGTCAACCACACGGGCTGCACGTGCATCATCGCTCAGTGACTCGCCGACGATACGGCTTGCCAGGGTGGTGGCCAGCGTGCCGACTTCGGCGCGCAGGGACACAACGGCCGCCTGGCGCTCGGACTCGATCTGCGCGTGGGCGTGGGCGGTGATGCGGGCAGACTCTGCAGCTGCCTTTTCCTTCAGGTCCGCCAGGATCTGAGCGCCTTCTGCACGGGCTTCCTCGCGGATGCGGTTGGCTTCTGCACGGGCGTCGGTGAGCTGCTGCTTGTACTCTTCGAGTGCAGCAGAAGCCTCTGCCTGGGCCTTTTCGGCCTTGGCAATGCCACCTTCAATAGCCTCGGCACGCTCTGCGAACGTCTTCTCGAACATCGGGACAACGAACTTGACCACGATGTAAAAGAGGACAGCAAAGCCGGCCAGGACTACGCCCATTTCCCAAGGGTTGGGAACGAGCGGATTAGTGCCTTCGGTGGCGGCTGAGATGATCGTCTGATTCATATTTCACCCGTCCTTATCTACTCGGTTCTGGATGTTCGCTAGGTTCTAACGATTAGGAGAGAACGAAAGCGAAGACCAGGCCGAGGATGGCGAGTGCTTCAGTCAGCGCGAGGCCGAGGAATGCGATCGGCTGCAGGACGCGCTGGGCTTCCGGCTGACGTGCCACACCATTGATGTAAGCCGCGAACACGAGACCCACACCGATACCACCGCCGATAGCGGAGAGGCCGTAGCCGATGAGGTTGAGGGAGCCGTTGATGGAGCCTTCCATTTTTCTTCCTTTCAAGATGCCACCCGTGTGGCAGGTTGTTTGGGTTGCTTCATCCCCGCGAAGGGGAAGTATGTGGGTGCCTAGTGGCTGTCCGCGTGCAGTGCGCCTTCAATATAGATGGCAGTCAGCAGCGTGAAAACGTAAGCCTGCAGCGCCATGATCAGCGCTTCCAGCATGTACATGGCGATAGCGCCGACGAGAACCAGTACCGAGGTGCCCTTGAGGAGGATGTTCTCCTGCATGACGAGGTACTCGATGCCCGATCCGGCGATCATCACGATCAGGTGACCGGCCAGCATGGTGGCGAACAGACGGAGGCTGTGCGTGACCGGGCGGACCAGGAAGTTGGAGATGATCTCGATCGGGATGACGATCGGGAGAATGTAGACCGGCACGCCCGTGGGAACGGTGGCCAGCTTGAAGTACTTGAGCCCGTTCTTCTTCACGCCAATGGCGATCCAGGTCAGGTAGACAATGCCCGCCAGCACATAGGCGCCGCCGACGTGCGAGAAGCTCGGAAGCTGGATCAGTGGGATGGCGCCGTAGATGTTGTTCACCAGGATGAAGAAGAAGAGGCTGAACAACAGCGGGACGTACTTCATGAAGTCCTTGCCGCCAATGATGTCCTTGGCGATGCTGTTGCGGACGAAGCCGTAGGCGGCCTCACCTGCGAACTGCAGTTTGCCGGGAACAAGCTGCTGCTTCCGCGCAGCTAGCAGAAAGAATGTAGCGATAATGACGACCGACAGGATTACCAGCAGCATCTGCTTGGAGAATCCGTCTGCCGCACCCCACGGCAGGATTGCCGGCAGGTGCATTTCTTCAATTCCAGGAGGATTGAACTCTCCTGAATCTTGGGCCGGGAGCGCAAGCGCGATCAACGCGTTTCCTCTCTGCAGTGTCCATCATTGGGCGTTGGTAAGGGTCCGGCGATCATCGTGTCCGCCCTTCCCCTTGTGAAATTGTTAGGCATTACTGTTCCTCGTCCTTGGACGGGCCGCTGGCTGCACTGTCTTCACCAGTTGACGTTCTGTTACTGGTGAGGCCGTGCATATGAGAAAGATAGAACCCTCCCGCAGCTCCAAGCAGAGCGCCTGCGAGCACAATCCAGCGGGTTCCCCACAGATAATCCAGACCCCACCCTATCAAACTCCAGACGATGATTCCGCCAATTATGTAGCTGAAGACGGCGATGCCGGCGTTGTATCCGCCGTCCCCTCCGTCGGAAGATACGCCTGCTGAACCTTGGGTGGATTTGGGGATTTCCCCCATGTTTTTTCGCTTCGAATTACGGCTGTTCATCATTGCCGTCTTTCACGGGTCGGGGGTCGTCATAAATACGGAGGCGCGCTTTGCTGAACCCGTAAATCTCCGCTGCCTGCCAAAACACGACGGCGGTAACGGCGCCGATCAGGAACCAGCGGCCGTGGAGCCAGGCAGGTGCGCCGATGACGAAGAGCACCACGGCAAATCCCACGACCTTGACGAAGTAGGTGACGACGAAGACGCCGATGGCACCCGATGGATTGTTCCGTCCGACAAAATGGCCAACCAGGAGGCTGATTCCGAAGAAGGCCATCACCAGGAGTCCGCCGAAAGTGCTGGACAGCACTCCCCCGGAGCCGTTGAGTATGGCGGCCGGTATTCCGGCGAGCACAAGGCCGGCAAGCGCCGCTCCTGCGCTCAGCTTCAAAAGTCCCAGCCACAGTGACTTTGTGGGGCCGGAGACACCAACGGGTCCGTTGCCGGATCTGTGTCCGGGTTCGGCGTTGGAGGTCATCAGATCCCAATCGTCGTGTACTGCGGGCTGGCAAGGGAGGGCGCGGCGAAGAGCTGCACTGAAATTCTACATGAGATAGAAATTATTCGGAAAAGGGTGTCCAAAGGTCACTCCAGTCCTGCCGCTTCCGCTTCGGCCTCTGCTTCCGCTTCCGACCTTGGCCCCGCGCCGGGAGCCTTGTCGCGAAGGTATGGCCATGCGGTGACCACGGCCATGATGGCGGCCGCCGCGACGTCCACGGCCAGTACCGTCTGCCACGGGAAAATCGCGAAAGCGAGACCGCCGAAGGCCAGGACGCAGGTCCATGCGTACATCAGGAGGACGGAGGCCCGGTGGGAATAGCCGATGTCCATGAGTTTGTGGTGCAGGTGTCCGCGGTCGGCTGACCAGGGCGAACGGCCCAGAGCTGTCCTCCGTACGACAGCCAGGCAAAGATCCAGCAGCGGCAGGAACAGCACTGCGAAGGGCAGCAGGATGGGGATGATCGTCGGAATACCGTTGGCGCGGTCATAGAGGCCGGACGTGATCTGGCCGGTTGACACAATGCCCGCGGAGGCCAGGAGCAGGCCGATCAGCATCGCACCGGAATCGCCCATGAAGATCTTTGAAGGAAACCAGTTATGCGGCAGGAAACCGACACAGCTGCCGACCACCACCGCGGTCAGCAGCGTCGCAAGATCTGAATAGTCAAGCAGGACGGCCGACCTGTGCACCCAATAAGCGGTCAGGAAGAACGCTGCCCCGCCGATGATCGCCACGCCGGCGGCAAGCCCGTCAAGCCCGTCGATGAAGTTGAAGGCGTTCATGGTTGTCACGATCAGCCCTGCGGTGAGGACGATGCGGACGATCTCATTTTCAAGCAGGATCGGTTCGGGGACAAACGGGACGATGGTCATCCTGACACCCCAGATCGCCACCACCATGGCTGCCGCGCTCTGGCCAATCAGTTTCACCCACCACCGCAGGTCCAGCAGGTCATCGGCGAGGCCTACGATGACGATCAGCGTGGCGCCGGCGAGCACCCCCCAGGGGGAAGCGTTACCGCGGAAGATGTCCTTGACGAAGAACGACTGGCTCGCAACGATCAGCGCAACCAGGAATCCTGCATAGATACCCAGGCCACCCAGTCTGGAAACCTTGTGGGAGTGGGTATCGCGGCTGCGGATCGGCGAGAAAAGCTTCAGCCTGTTGCCGATCAGCCGTGCGCCCCACGTCGCGGCAAAGGAGACGGCTGCCGCCGTCAGCATCATCAGCAGGTACATGATCACGGGCAAACCACCGTCCCCGCGCCGTCAGCGGAACCCATCCCCGACATTGTGTATCCCTGCGGCCCGATGAGTGCAGGGAGGCAGGGATAGCCAGGGTGCGATTGCTGTGGAACTGACTTTCGATAAATGAAACTTCTCCGTCGCCGTGCGCGCGGCAGGCAGTGCGTAGTGCCTGACAGGGCTGTATTACAGTGGACTCTAGTCAAGATACTAATGCCAACGGCTAGCTGGCTTCGCGTCACACGGCCCATTGCCGGCGGGAAATCCACCGGCGGCCGTGTTGAAAGGAACCAGCAATGTCCCCCTCGGTTGCAGTTGCCGCCGTGACGTTTGACCGTCCCCGTGAGCTCGCCGTTCTGCTGAATGCCATCAACCGGCAGAGCGCTCCGATCAGCTCCATTTGCCTCGTGGACAGCGGCACCGTGCCCGCCAAAGAGGTGGCGGACCAGCACTCCAACTTGGATTACGTCCGGTCCGAAGCGAACCTGGGCGGCGCCGGCGGCTTCTCCCTGGCCATCCTCAAGGCGGTGGCCAGCGGCGCTGACTGGATCTGGATGATGGACGACGACGCCGAACCCGGCGACCCGGAGTGCCTCGCCACGCTGCTCCGCGAGGCCGAGGAACGCGGCATGGATGCCGTGGTCCCCCTCGTTGCCGCGCCGGGCCACCCGGACCGGCTGTCCTTTTTCTTCCGCCTCGACGGCAAGGTCACCCATGACCGCGCGGAAGTGGAGAAACTGGGGTTCCTGCCTGACGACGGCCACTTTTTCAACGGCGCGCTGATTCGTTCGGACGTCTTCTTCAAAGTGGGCCTGCCCGATATGCGGCTGTTCATCCGCGGCGACGAGGTGGACTTCACCATCAGGCTGCGTAAAGCCGGAATCCGTTTTGGCACAGTGACCACCACCGCCATCACGCATCCCCACGCCTTCGCAGAGACCCAGCACGTGTTCGGTGCGCGGTGGCACGTGATTGTGCCTGAAACAGCGTTCAAGCGCTATTACTACTACCGGAACCGCGGGTACCTGATCCGCCGCCACTTCCGGGTGAAGTCACTCGTCGCGGACGTGGGCGGCTACCTGGGCTATTTCCTGCGCCGCGGCGACTTCCGCGGCCTGGCCGATTGGTTCCGGGCGTTTTCCACCGGGCTCCGAGGCAAGGGCTTCGCTCCCCTGAAGGACCAGAAGTTCTAGCTGACGGACGAGTCCACCCGGCGGGCGGGTCCTAGCGGTCGGACCTGAGGCGACGCCGGACCAGGAGCGCCAGGAGAACCCACGGCTCGCCGAAGACGCGGTAGGCAACCCTGCGCGGATGCAGCATGAGCCGCCATGCCCATTCGAGTCCCAGCCGGCCCAGCCAGCGGGGTGCCAGCTTCTGGATTCCGGCGATCTGTTCGATCGCACCGCCCACCGCGCAGTACACGGCCGGGGGAAGTTCGCCAAGCCTCCGGCGGAGCACCATCTCCTGCAGCGGCATGCCCAGTCCGAGGAGCACCATCTGGGGACGCAGCCCGCGCAGCCACGAAACAGCCTGGTCCTCGAGAGCTTCGTTCCAGCCCTCTCCGGGCATTCCGGCCACCTTGGCATTCGGCATGATCCCGGCGAGGCGCGCCACAGCCTTGGCATTGGCTTCCGCGCCGGCGCCGATCACGGCAATCCGTTCCAGGCCTTCGACATTGCCGAGGGCAGGGATCCAGTCGGTGGAGCCCAGCCGGTAGTCCATGACGGGCCCGTCCGCATCTCCCGATCGTCCCCAGAGCCACAGCACGGGGGCGCCGTCGAGCAGCACCACATCGCTGTCGTCGTAGAGGGCCCGGAATTCCGGATCCGAATGGAAGAGGGTCACACTGTGCAGGTTGTGGCCCACCACGGTGCGGGTTCCGCCTTCGGCGACAAAGCGGTTGAGGGTGGCCGTCATCCCGGGAACGGTCAGGGGCGTCGCGTCGACGCCGAGGACAGGGACATGCTGCCGTGTGAGGATCATTCGGCGCCGGGTCCCGTCACTGATTCGGCGTTCTTCGCCGGTTCCGGTGTCTTTGCTGGTTCATCGCCAGGCGCCGGTGCGGCCTCCGGGTCAGCCGCAGGTACGTCAGCCGCAGGCACGGCCGCATTGCCGTCAATGTCCAGGAGCTCCGGGACAACTTCGCGGAGCCGTTCCAGGGCGATGGCACCCTGGCGCACCACACGAAGGGGCAGGGCGGTGGCGTCAACAATGGTGGACGGAAGGGCGTCGCTGTCCGCGTCACCTTCAGGGCGCAGTCCCCCTTCGAGGTAAACCTCCACGGATTCGGCGAGCTGAGCCATGGCCTCGGCGGCGGTGCGGGCTGCCGGCTGGCCGGTGCGGTTCGCGGAAGACACCGCCAACGGTCCGGTCAGCGTCAAAAGGTCCTGTGCGACGTCGTCGGCCGGCATCCGCAGTGCGACGGTGCCCCTGGTCTCGCCGAGGTCCCAGTCCAGCGACGGCTGCGCATGGAAAATCATGGTGAGGCCGCCCGGCCAGAACGCCTCAGCCAGCTTCCGTGCCTCTGCCGGGACGTCCGTTGCCAGTCCGTCCAGCGCATTGAGCCGCGGAATCAGGACGGGCGGCGGCATCTTGCGGCTGCGGCCCTTGGACGCGAGCAGCATGGTGACAGCCTGCGGCGAGAACGCGTCAGCGCCGATTCCATACACCGTGTCGGTCGGGAACACCACGCATTTATGTTGGCGGATGGCCCGCTGGGCGTTCTCCAGCCCTTCGGCCCGCTGGTCAGCTGCCGTGCAGTCGTAGGTTGTGGTCACTGGCCTATTCTTTCATCACTATTGGTCCGTCGGTTCCTTGAGGACCGCGCTGGTGGCACGCTCCTTGCCGTTGAGGTCCAGGTGCGTTGTCACGTCGGACCAGACGCCGGATCTCTTCAGCATGGCGGCAATCCAGGACGCCTGGACTTCGGCGTGTTCCATCACGAAGTAGCCGCCGGGGAACAGCAGCCGGGCGGCTGAGACCGCCGCCGCCGTCGGAAGTTCCATGCCGTCCGCTCCCCCGCCGTAGAGCGCTTCGGGCGGATCGTGCAAGGCCACCTCGGGTTCATTGGGGATTGCCTCCGCGGGAATGTACGGCGGGTTGGAGACGACGACGTCGAACGTTCCGTTGTGTTCCGGCAGCGCGTCCCGCAGGTCCCCGCGGAGCAGTTTCACGCCCAGGGGCGCCAGGTTCCGCGCCGCCCAGGCGTGGGCAAACTCGCTGAACTCCACAGCGTAGACGTCCGCGCCGGGAACCTCCAGGGCAATGGACCCTGCTATGGCACCGGACCCGGTGCCCAGGTCCACCACCTTCGGATGCCCGCTGCCGTTCTGCTTGTCCCGTGCCTTGAGCCAGTCAATGACCAGTTGGACCACGGACTCAGTCTCCGGCCGCGGAATGAAGACCCCCGGACCCACGGCAAGCTGCAGGTAGCGGAAATGGGCCACGCCGGTGATGTGCTGCAGGGGCACCCGCCGGGCACGCTCGGCAACCAGCTCGGCGTAGCCGTCCGGCGCAGGGGCATCCCCCAGCAGCATGGCACGCAGCCGGCCCAGGCCGACGCCCAGAAGGTGGTCCGCCAGCAGCTCCGCGTCCACGCGCGGACTGGGAACGCCGGCGTCGGCCAGGAGTGCCGTGGCTTCGCGGACGGCCTCAGCCAGGCTCAGTCCTGTTCGAAGTGTCATCAAGCGACCAGCCGGGGACTATTCGCCGATGGCGTCCAGGCGGGCCTGTTCGTCCATCTCGATGGCCGACTGGATGACGGGCTCCAGATCGCCGTTCATGACCTGGTCCAGGTTGTAGGCCTTGTAACCGGTTCGGTGGTCCGCGATCCGGTTTTCCGGGTAGTTGTACGTGCGGATGCGCTCGGAGCGGTCCATGGTGCGGATCTGCGACTTCCGCTGGGCCGAATTTTCGGCGTCGATCTGCTCCTGCTGGTGCGCGAGGATGCGGGCCCGGAGCACACGCATACCGGCCTCACGGTTCTGCAGCTGCGACTTCTCATTCTGCATGGCAACCACGATTCCGGTGGGAAGGTGGGTAATGCGGACTGCGGAGTCGGTGGTGTTAACGGACTGTCCGCCGGGGCCGGAGGAGCGGTAGACGTCGATCTTGAGGTCGTTCTGGTTGATCTCGAGTTCTTCGGGCTCGTCCACTTCAGGAAGCACCAGCACCCCGGCGGCCGAGGTGTGGATACGGCCCTGGGATTCCGTCACGGGAACGCGCTGTACGCGGTGCACTCCGCCTTCGAACTTCAGCCGCGCGTAAACGCCTTCGGCCGGATCGTTGGAGTTGCCCTTGACGGCCATCTGGACGTCCTTGTACCCGCCGAGGTCCGATTCGGTGGCTGAAATGAGTTCGGTTTTCCAGCCGCGAGACTCCGCATACCGGCTGTACATCCGCAGCAGGTCCGCGGCGAACAGCGCAGCCTCGTCGCCGCCTTCGCCGCCCTTGACCTCAAGGATCACGTTGCGGGCATCGTCCGGGTCCCGCGGAATGAGCAACCGGCGCAACTTGGCGGACGCAGTCTCCAGCGAAGCCTCCAGCTCGGGCACCTCGGCAGCAAATTCGGGGTCCTCGTCCGCCATTTCCTTGGCAGCCGCCAGGTCATCCCGAAGGCTTTCCCACTTGTGATAGGCCTCCACAATGCCGTTCAACTGAGCAGAACGCCGCCCCAGCTTCCGGGCAAGCTTCTGGTCAGCATAAACAGCAGGATCCCCCAGCTGCGCCTGGATAGCATCATGCTCATCCAACAGGCCCTGTACGGACTCAAACATTTTCAAAACCTCTTTCGACTCTTACAAGTCTAGTTTCAGGAGACTTAACGACGAACCGCCCAAAGTGTGCCAGCCAAAGGCCGGCACACTTTGAGCGGTAAACGTAGCTATTTGTCGTTATCCGACTTCGCACCAAGCGTCGTCTTCTGGACCTGCATGAGGAACTCGACGTTGCTCTGGGTCTCCCGGATCTTGTTGGTCAGCAGCTCAAGGCTCTGCTGCGTTTCGAGTCCGGAGAGGACGCGGCGCAGCTTCCACATGATCTTGACTTCCTCGGGGGAAAGCAGGTTCTCTTCGCGGCGGGTGCCGGACGCGTTGACGTCCACTGCCGGGAAGATGCGCTTGTCCGCGAGCTGGCGGGACAGGCGCAGTTCCATGTTGCCGGTGCCTTTGAACTCTTCGAAGATGACTTCGTCCATCTTGGAACCGGTCTCGACGAGGGCAGTGGCCAGGATGGTGAGCGAGCCGCCGTTTTCGATGTTGCGGGCTGCACCGAAGAAGCGCTTCGGCGGGTACAGCGCTGCGGAGTCGACGCCACCGGACAGGATGCGGCCCGAGGCCGGTGCTGCCAGGTTGTAGGCACGGCCCAGGCGGGTCATGGAGTCGAGGAGCACCACAACGTCCATGCCCATTTCCACCAGCCGCTTGGCGCGTTCGATGGAGAGTTCGGCCACGGTGGTGTGGTCGTCGGCGGGACGGTCGAAGGTGGAGGCGATGACCTCACCCTTGACGGTGCGCTGCATGTCCGTGACTTCTTCAGGACGTTCGTCAACGAGCACCATCATGAGGTGGACCTCAGGATTGTTGGTGGTGATGGCGTTGGCGATGGACTGCAGGATGAGCGTCTTGCCGGCCTTTGGCGGCGAAACGATCAGGCCGCGCTGGCCCTTGCCGATCGGGGCAACCAGGTCGATGACGCGGGGGCCGATCTTCTTGGGGTCCGTCTCGAGGCGCAGGCGCTCGGAGGGGTACAGCGGGACGAGCTTCGCGAACTCGACGCGGTCCTTGAGTTCCTCGGGGGTCTTGCCGTTGACGGAGGTGACGCGGACCAGGGCGTTGAACTTCTGGCGGGCGGACTGCTGGCTGCGGTCTTCGCCTTCGCGCGGTGCACGGATGGCGCCGACTACGGCGTCGCCCTTGCGCAGGTTGTACTTCTTGACCTGGGCGAGGGAAACGTAGACGTCGTTCGGGCCCGGAAGGTAGCCGGAGGTGCGGATGAACGCGTAGTTCTCCAGGACGTCCAGGATGCCGGCGACCGGCAGCAGGACGTCGTCCTCGGTGACCTCGACGTCGTCGACGTCCGGTCCCTGGGCGCGTCCACGACGGCGGTCGTTCCGGTCGCGGAAGCGGTCGTTGCGCGAGTTGTCGCGGGTGTCCGGGCCGCCGGAGCGGTCGTTGCGGTCACGGCGGTTGCGGCGGTTGCGGCGGCTTCCGCCGTCTGCATCGTCGCTGTCGCGGGTGTCGCGGGTGTCTCCGCCGTCGCGGCCGCCACGGGTGCGGGTTGCCTGGCGTTCGTTGCGCTGGCCGGCGTCGGCTGCTTCGCCGCCCTGGTCAGCACCGCGCTGCTCGCCACCGCGCTGTTCAGCACCGCGCTGCTCGCCACCGCGCTGTTCAGCACCGCGCTGTTCTGCACCGCGCTGTTCCGCAGGAGCCTCGGCCTGGGCCTCACCCTGCGCGGCCGGGGCCTGGGCTGCCGCTTCGCCGCGGCGTCGGTTCCGGGTACGGGGCTGGCGGCGCTCTGCAGCTTCGGGTGCAGCACCCTCGGAGACAGGGGCCTGGCCCGCTTCGGGAGCCGGCTGGGCTGCAGGAGCCTCAACGGGGGCAGATTCCGGGGCCTGAGCCTCGGTGGCGGGAGCGGTGACAACGCCGTCGCTGCCCGCGCGGCGGCTGCGGCCGCGCCGGGCACGGGTGCCTTCCTGCGCAGGAGCTTCACCGGAGTCCGGTGTTTCTGCCGCAGGCGCACCTGCAGCGGGAACGGATGCCCGCGACGAGATGGTTTCGCCGGTCTTCTCGGCACCCTTGGCTGGAGCCTTGGTGGCCGAAGTGCCCGCACGATGGGCGGAAATGGCGGTCACCAGATCGCCCTTACGCATGCGGGATCCGCCGGAGATACCCAGCTGGCTGGCGAGGGCCTGCAGCTGGGCGAGCTTAAGGCCTGCAAGGCCGCTGCTCTTGGCGGGTGCTGCCGACAACTCGGCAGCAGAAGATATGTCCACAGCTGGAGACAGCTCAGTGGTTTCGGTCACGAAGGATCCTTCCCCCTCGACGGCGTCCAGACTGGGAGCTGGACGCGATGATTTGATCTGGGCTGCAGTTCAGATCTGCAGCCGGATTTCGGCCTTGCCGGATGGAATTCGGCCAGCAGGGCCGGATACTGATACGCCTCGAACATTCCAAGAAGAGACCGGAATGGCGGACTGACGGTTCAGGGGTGCAGAGCGATTCTGCAGATTCCTGCGACAGACCAAGCAGGCGGCACCGGAGACTGTTGCGCAGTTGAAGTCAAAGCAGCAAACGAACAGACAGGCACCATGGCCAACATCGGGTCCTTTTGACTGCGGTTCAGGTTCTTTTGACGAACTGCCTGCTTTTGACTAACTGCCTGCGGGATTACCGCCGGTGCACTCCCACTTTAGCACCTTCAACGTCCACCGCGAGCTTCATCACGCGCCATCCCACCTCCGGCGTGTTGGCCCGGGTATAGGCCCCGATGAAGTTCACCACGGAGGCGGCCTGTTCTTCCCCGTTGGCGAGCACCAGGACGGTGGGGCCGGCCCCGGAAACAACGGCCGCGTGGCCGGCGTAGCGCAGTGCACGGATCAGGTCCGCGCTGGGGCGCATGGCCTCCGCGCGGTAGCTCTGGTGCAGGTAGTCTTCCGTCCCGGCTAGGAGGAATTCCGGCTTGCTGGTGAGTGCGTGGATCAGCAGCGCAGCGCGGCCCGAGTTCATGGCGGCCGCATGGTGTCCCACCGACGCCGGCAGGAGCGCGCGGGCCGCCTCGGTGGACAGCTCGTAATCAGGCACCGCGACGACGGGAATCACCGAATCCGCCACGGTGGCGCAGGTGCTGCTGTACTGGTCACTGTCCTGCCATGACAGCGCCAGCCCGCCGAATATTGCCGGTGCGACGTTGTCCGGATGGCCTTCCATTTCGCTGGTGAGCTGCAGGATCCAGTCCTTGCCGCGGCGGGAGGACTCCGGAACGAGCGCATTCGCCGCCGTGACCGCAGCCACCACAGCTGACGCCGAGGAACCCAGGCCGCGGCCGTGGGGGTTGACGTTGTCGGCGGTGATCCTGAGGCCCTCGTGCCGGAAGCCCAGCCGGTGCAGTGCCTCGGTGATGGCCCTGACCACCAGGTGGCTTGCATCGCGCGGGAGCGTTTCCGCACCTTCGCCGCTAAGTTCGAACTCCAGTTCCCCACTGCCCAGGGTTTCCACGGTCAGGGTGTCGTGGAGCGACAGGGCCAGTCCCAGGCTGTCATAGCCCGGGCCGAGGTTCGCGCTGGTGGCGGGCACGCGGACGGTCACCAGCTGCCCGGCCGGGACCGCCGGTGCGCCTTCGGCAGACTCGGCCGGGACGGTGAGGGTGGTTTCCAAGGCTATTTTTCTTCCAGGCCAAGCTCGGCGGCCACGGTGACCACATCGTTGGACACCTTGACGGGCTGGACATCACTGCCGTCCTCGGTGCGCAACGCCCACTGCGGGTCCTTCAGGCCGTGGCCGGTGACGGTGATCACGATGGTCTTGCCTGCGGGAACCTCACCCGCCGCATGCTTCTTGATGAGTCCGGCAACGCCGGCGGCGGAACCGGGCTCGACGAAGACGCCTTCCTTGGCGGACAGCCAGCGGTGCGCTGCCAGGATCTCGTCGTCGGTGACGGAGTCGATGAAACCGCCGGACTCGTCGCGGGCGGCAATGGCGCCGTCCCAGGACGCCGGGTTCCCTATCCGGATGGCCGTGGCGATGGTGTCCGGCTCGGTGATGGGGTGGCCCGCCACGAAGGGGGCGGCGCCGGCGGCCTGGAAGCCCCACATCTGCGGGGTCCTGGTGGACACAGGAGGGAGCGTCCCGGCGGTATCGGATTCGAAGGGCGCGGAGTATTCCTTGTAGCCCTTCCAGTACGCGGTGATGTTGCCGGCGTTGCCCACCGGGAGGACATGGATGTCCGGGGCGTCACCGAGTGCGTCCACCACTTCGAAGGCCCCGGTCTTCTGACCCTGGATCCGGGCAGGGTTGACCGAGTTCACCAGGAACACCGGGTAGGACTCCCCCAGCTTGCGGGCGATGTCCAGGCAGTTGTCGAAGTTGCCGTCCACCTGCAGCAAGGTGGCACCATGGGCAATCGCCTGGCTGAGCTTGCCCATGGAGATCTTGCCCTCAGGGACAAGCACGGCGCATTTGAGGCCCGCTGCCGTAGCGTAGGCGGCCGCGGAGGCGGAGGTGTTGCCGGTGGAGGCGCACACCACGGCCTCGGCCCCGGAGGCTACTGCGGCGGTCATGGCCATGGTCATGCCACGGTCCTTGAACGAGCCTGTGGGGTTCATGCCTTCCACCTTGAGGTACACGGTGGAGCCGGTCAGCTCGGAGAGCTTCTGCGCATGGACAAGCGGCGTGCCGCCCTCACCGAGGGTAATGACCTTGGTGCTTTCCGTTACGGGCAAACGATCAGCGTATTCGCGGATGACACCGCGCCATTGGTGAGCCACTTAGACTCCTTCTACCCGCAGTACGGATGTAACGGAATTGATGACGTCGAGGCCCTTCACGGCCTGGACGGTTGCTGCCAGTGCAGCTTCGGTTGCGCGGTGGGTGACGATCCGCAGTTCAGCCGATTCCACCTTGGAGTCGGCATCACGGTGGATGGTCTGGCGCATGATCTCGATGGACACGCCGTGCTCCGCGAACAGTTGGGCGATCTTTGCCAGCACACCCGGCTGGTCGGCAACGTCCAGCCCGATGTAGTAGCTCGTGTTGACGGCATCGATGGGCAGCGCGGGGACCTGGCCGATGGTGGTCTCGGTCTGGGCCGGCCCGCCCAGGACAATACGGCGGGCGGCGGAGACGAGGTCTCCGAGGACGGCCGACGCCGTCGGGGTGCCGCCGGCCCCCTGGCCGTAGAACATCAGCTCACCGGCGTTCTCGGCTTCGATGAAGACGGCGTTGAAGGCACCGTGGACGGCGGCCAGCGGGTGTTCGCGGGGCAGCAGCGTGGGGTGCACGCGGACGGAGACGCCCTCGCTTCCGTCTGCGGCGGTCAGTTTCTCGGCGATGGCCAGGAGCTTGATGACAAATCCGGCGTCCTTGGCCGCTGCGATGTCCGCCGCACTGACTCCCGTGATGCCTTCGCAGTGGACGTTCTCGAGGTCGAAGCGGGTGTGGAAGGACAGCGAGGCCAGGATGGCTGCCTTGGCCGCGGCGTCAAGGCCTCCGACGTCGGCCGTGGGATCCGCCTCGGCGTAGCCAAGGCGCTGCGCCTCGGCCAGGGCATCCTCGAACTGCGCGCCGGTGGTGTCCATCTGGTCAAGGATGAAGTTGGTGGTGCCGTTCACGATGCCCAGCACCCGGGTGATGTGGTCGCCGGAGAGGCTGTCGCGGATGGGGCGCAGGATAGGGATGGCGCCGGCTACGGCCGCTTCGTAGGACAGCTGGACGCCGGCCTTGTCCGCCGCCTCATAGAGCGTGGGGCCGTCCTGGGCCAGGAGGGCCTTGTTCCCGGTGACAACGCAGGCGCCGTTCTCGATGGCGGCAAGGATCAGGGAGCGGGCGGGTTCGATGCCGCCCATGAGTTCGATGACGAGGTCGGCGTCCTTGACCAGGGTGTCTGCGTCCGTGGTGAAAAGTTCACGCGGCAGCTCAACGTCACGCGGAGCATCAATGGTGCGCACGGCGATGCCGGCAAGCTCCAGGCGGGCTCCGGTGCGGGCGGCCAGCGCGTCGGCGTCATCAATCAGAATCCGCGCCACCTGGGCCCCTACGTTGCCACAGCCCAGCAGGGCCACCTTCAGGGTTCGCAATTCAGTCATTCAGACTCCCATGTCGCGGTTCAGCAGATCTTGTTCGGTTTCCCCGCGGACAATCAGCCGGGCTGATCCGTCGCGCACAGCGACAACGCCCGGCCGGGCCAGATAGTTGTAGTTGCTGGAGAGGGCCCAGCAGTAGGCGCCGGTCCCCGGTACAGCGAGCAGATCACCGGCTGCCACGTCCTCGGGCAGATATACATCTCTAACAACTATGTCGCCGCTCTCGCAATGTTTGCCCACTACGCGGGACAATTGCGGCGCAGCGCCGGAGGTCCGCGACGCCACAACCGCCGAATAATCCGCGTCGTAGAGCACCGGGCGGGCGTTGTCGCTCATGCCGCCGTCCACCGACACATAGCGGCGCGGGTACGTAACGTTTTCAGCGCCTGATTCGCCGGTTTCACCGGTTTCCCCGTCAGCGGCGGCGGGCGCGTCAACGCGGACGGTCTTGAGCGTTCCCACTTCGTAGAGCGTGAACGTGGTGCTGCCCACGATGGCGCGTCCCGGCTCGATCGAGATCCGGGGAGCCGTGATGCCCAGTTCGGCGCACGTGGAACGCACGACGGCGGCCATCGCCTTCGCGATTTCGGCAGGAGGGCGCGGGGTGTCCACCGGCGTGTAGGCGATGCCGTATCCGCCGCCGAGGTCCAGTTCAGGCAGGACGATGGAGTACTTCTCCTGCATTGCCGCGAGGAAATGCAGGAGCTTCACGGCCGCCAGCGCGAAGCCGTCCGGTTCGAAGATCTGCGAGCCGATATGGCAGTGCAGGCCCAGGAGCTCGATGCTGTGATAGCTCGTGGCGGCGGCCACGGCCTCCTCGGCAGCGGACAGGCCGGCCTGGTCCGTTGTATCCCCGGCCATGGACAGGCCGAACTTCTGGTCCTCATGGGCCGTCGCGATGAATTCGTGCGTGTGCGCATGCACTCCGGGGGTGAGCCGCAGCATCACCTTGGCTGTTTCGCCGCGGGCCGATGCAATCTTGGCGACGCGCTCCAGCTCCGCAAGGCTGTCCACCACGATCCGGCCCAGCTTCATGTCCAGGGCACGGTGGATCTCGGCGTCGGATTTGTTGTTGCCGTGCAGGGCGACGTCAGCTCCGGGGATGCCTGCGCGGTTCGCGACGGCGAGTTCCCCGCCGGACGCTGTGTCCAGCCGCAGCCCTTCTTCCTCCACCCATCGGACGACGGCGGTGCACAGGAACGACTTCCCGGCGTAGTACACGTCCACTCCCCCGCAGATGTCGGCGAAGGCATCGTTGAAGGCGTCGCTGAACGCACGGGCACGGGCCCTGAAGTCGTTCTCGCTCATCACGAACAGCGGGGTGCCGAACTGCCGCTGGAGCTCACTGACGGGAATGCCGTCGATGGCGAGTTCACCGGCGTCGTTCCGGGCAACCCCGGCGGCCCACATGGGCTCCTGGAGCGCATTGAGGTCTGCCGGGACGGCAAGCCATTCCGGGGCCAGCGGGGATGCGTAATCCGAGGAGTTCTCGGGCTGTCCTGACATGGGGTCACATCCGTTCCGGCGCCGAAACGCCAAGCAGGTCCAGTCCGTTGGCCAGCACCTGGCTGGTGGCGTCGTTGAGCCACAGCCGCGTGCGGTTGACGTCGGTGACGGGCTCGTCACCCTGCGGCGCCATGCGGCAGGCGTCATACCAGCGGTGGTAGGCGCCGGCGATGAGCTCCAGGTGGCGGGCCACCCGGTGCGGTTCACGCAGTTCGGCGGCCTTGGCCACGATGGACGGGTAGCTGCCCAGGTAGGACAGCAGTTCGTTCTCGGTGGGGTGGTCCAGGAGTGCCGCGTCAAACACGTCTTTCCCGTCAATGGTGCGCTCGACTCCGGCCGCCACGGCGTTGCGGGCAGCGCCGCGGGAGCGGGCATGGGCGTACTGGACGTAGAACACCGGGTTCTCGTTGCTGTGCTTTTTCAGCAGCTCGGGATCCAGGGTGAGCGGCGAGTCCGCCGGGAAGCGCGCCAGCGAGTAGCGCACGGCGTCCTTGCCCAGCCAGGAGATGAGGTCCTTGAGCTCGATGATGTTGCCTGCGCGCTTGGACAGCTTGGCACCGTTCACGGACACGAGCTGGCCGATCAGCACCTCGATGTTGGCCTCGGGATCGTCTCCGGCGGCAGCGGCGATCGCCTTCAGCCGGTTGATGTAGCCGTGGTGGTCCGCTCCCAGCAGGTAGATTTTCTGGTCGTAGCCGCGGTCCTTCTTGGACAGGTAGTACGCCGCGTCGGCTGCAAAATACGTCGGTTCGCCGTTCGCGCGGATCATCACGCGGTCCTTGTCGTCACCGAAGTCCGTGGTGCGCAGCCAGACGGCGCCGCCGTCGTCGAACACGTGGCCCTGCTCGCGGAGGCGGGCGACGGCACTTTCGATGGCGCCGGCGTCGTGCAGTTCCTGCTCCGAGAAGTAGACGTCAAACGCAACGCCGAAGTCTGCGAGGGTGTCCTTGATGTCCTTCATCTGCGCCTTGTATGCCGCGCCGCGGATGACCGGCAGCGCCGCGACGTCGGTCAGTTCCCGGATGTCCGGGTGTTCGGTCAGGACGTGGTGGCCCAAATCGGAAATGTACTGGCCCGGGTAGCCGCCCTCCGGCACACCGCGGCCGTGCAGCCGGGACAGCACGGAATGGGCAAAGACGTTCATCTGGGATCCGGCGTCGTTGATGTAGTACTCGGCGGTGACCTTCGCGCCGGAGGCACGGAGCACCCGGGCGATGGAGTCACCAAGGGCGGCCCACCTGGTGTGGCCGATGTGCAGCGGCCCGGTGGGGTTGGCGGAGACGAATTCCATGTTGACCACGTGGCCGGCGAGCGCCGAGTTGGTGCCGTACTCCGGACCCGCTTCCACGATGGCCCTGGCGAGTGCGCCCGCGGCCGCGGCGTCGACCGTGATGTTCAGGAAGCCCGGACCTGCGATGTCCACGGCCGAAACGCCCTGGATGCCCTTGAGCCGTGCGCTGAGGATGGTTGCGAAGTCCCGGGGATTGACGCCGGCCTGCTTGGACAGCTGGAGGGCAATGTTCGTGGCCCAGTCTCCGTGGTCCCGGTTCTTGGGCCGCTCCACGCGCACCTCGTCCGGCACGGCTGATGCGGAAAGAGTGATTTCACCGGCGGCGACGGCGTCTTTCAGGCAGGCGGATATGGCGAGGGAGAGTTCTTCGGGAGTCACGTATCTAGCCTACCGGTGGCCCGCAAAAGCCGCGGAATCGGGGCAACGCGATGACCCCGTGAAGTCGCGCCGTGAAGCGCACAGGAGTACATGGGCTTGGTCACAGGCTGAACCATTACGCTGATTCCAACGTTGTCCATCCTGTAAGTGCCTGCATCTACCCGCCACCACACGAAACGAGCCCCCTGCATGAGCTTTCCGGTACGCAAGAGCCTCTTCGTCGGCATCGCCGGCATATCCCTGATCGGAACCCTGGCCGGCTGCGCGCCGTCCGCCCAGGCACCTGCGGCCTCCACCGGTTCGGCAAGCAGCACCCCCGCGGCCGGCACGGGCGACTCGTCGTCGGCCGCGTCCGGCTACAAGGACGGCACCTACAGTGCCGACGGAAACTATGTTTCCCCCAACGGCACGGAAACCGTGGGCGTTGAGCTGACCTTGTCCGGCGGGACCGTGTCCGGTGTGAACATCACCCAGCATCCGTCCAACCCCAACACCCGGAAGTTCCAGGGCGAGTTCGCCGGCGGAATCGCAGCGCAGATTGTGGGAAAGAAGCTGGATGAACTGACCGTGTCCAAGGTTGCCGGGTCCTCGCTCACCAGCGGCGGCTTCAACCAGGCCGTGGAGAAGATCAAGTCCGAGGCCCAGTAAGCCCGTCGCCGCGTCAGAGGGAGATCACGTGCCGCACCCGGGCTGGGCAGCGTTCAGTTTCGACGGAATCGGAACCAGCTGGGAAGTTTCTACGCCCGGCCCCTTGGAGGTCGGCCAGCGCCGCCGGCTGCTGGCGGTAGTGGAGGAGTACGACGCCGCGTGGTCACGTTTCAGGACTGATTCGACCGTGGCGCGGGCGGCGAGGCAGCCCGGCCGTTTCATCATGCCGGATGGTGCGGGCGCGCTGGGCCGCCTGTACAGAAGCCTCTACCGGCTGACGGACGGCGCCATGACGCCCCTGGTCGGCGGCAGCCTGGAACAGCTGGGCTACGACCCCGCCTACTCGCTGCGGCCCCGCGGCATCCCGCTGCCCGCCCCGCGGTGGGACGACGTGCTGGACTGGCAGGACGCCGTGTTGACCACCACCGCTCCCGTGGTGCTGGACGTCGGCGCGGCCGGCAAGGGGCAACTGGCAGACCTGCTCGCAGCGGAACTCCGGGCGCAGGGCGTCGGCGAGCACTTCATCGACGCCAGCGGCGACCTCCTCAATTCCGGACCCGCCGCGGTGACCGTGGGCCTGGAACATCCGTACGATCCCGGCCGGGCCATCGGCACCATCAGTCTGGGTACGGGCGCACTGTGCGCGTCCGCTGCCAACCGCCGGGCGTGGGGCGACGGGCTCCACCATGTCCTGGACGGCACCACGGGAAAGCCCGTCAGCACCGTGGTTGCGACGTGGGCGCTGGCGGGTGATGCCATGACAGCCGACGCCCTCGCCACGGCGCTGTTCTTCGTTTCCGGCAAGGCGCTTCAGCAGGATTTTGAGTTCTCCTGGCTTACGGTCTTCTCGGACGGAAGTGCCGCCTATTCAGCAGGTTTCGAAGGAGTGCTGTTCGAATGAATTCCATGATCCGGCGGATGGACACGTCCTTGAACCGCTTCACCATGTACCGCCTGGTGTTGTGGGTGCTTGCGGCTCTGGCCGCCTACAGCCTGCTGCTCAACGTCCTGGGCTGGCTGACGTTCGGCATCCCCGAAATGCTCACCCATCTGGCGCTGTGCCTGGGACTGACCTACGCCTCGAACCGCGGACTGGCGGCGCTGTTCCGCGTCAGGCCGCATTCGGAATCTTCACTGATCACCGGGCTGTTGCTGTATTTCCTGTTCTGGCCCAGTTTCAAAGCACTGGATGTTGCCGGCGTGGCCCTCGCCTGCGTCCTCGCCTCGGCCTCAAAGTACGCCCTGGCCTGGCGGGGCCGGCACATCTTCAATCCGGCCGCCGCGGGGGCCTTCGTGGCAGGGCTGACCGGGCTGAACATCGCCACGTGGTGGGCGGCCACTCCCCCGATGCTCTTCCTCATTGTCCCCGGCATCCTGCTGGTGCTGTACCGCACCCGGAAGATGCTGATGGGTACCGTGTTCACGGCGGTTTCCGTATCCATCGTGGCCACTGAACTCCTCCGCGCGGGGATGTCACCGGGCCAGGCACTCTGGCAGCCGCTCGCGCAGCGCCCCGTGCTTTTCTTCGTGGGGTTCATGCTGACCGAACCGCTGACCCTGCCGCCCCGGCGCTGGCAGCAGCTGGCGCTCGCCGCCGTCGTCGGCGTTGTCTTTGCCGTCCCCTACAACCTGGGTTTCGTGGCGAACTCGCCCGAACTGGCGCTGCTTGCGGGGAACTTGCTTGCCTTCCTGGCCGGGCAGCGCGGCGGCGTCCGCCTGAACTTCCAGGAATCGCGGCCCCTGACGCCGACGACGACGGAATTCAGGTTCCGGCCCGAACGCGCGCTCCGGTTCGCGCCGGGACAGTACATGGAACTGCACCTGCCCCATGCCAGGTCGGACGGCAGGGGCCGGCGCCGGGTCTTCAGCCTGACCAGCGCCCCCGACGCCCCGGAGGTGACCATCGGAGTGGGTACAGCCGAGCCGGTGTCCGCCGCCAAACGCGCCCTGCTGGCGCTGCGGCCCGGGGACCTGGTGACGGCTACCGCGGTGGGCGGCGACTTCATCCTGCCCCGCGGGCAGGACGGGCCGGTCCTGCTGGTCGCGGCGGGAATCGGCATCACGCCCTACCTCGCCCAGCTGGCCGCAGGTGCGGCGAGGAACCGCGACGTCGTCCTCCTGTACCTGGCCAAGTCAGCGGCGGAACTCGCGTACGCGGAGGCGCTGGAACAGTCCGGCGCACGGGTTCTTGCCCGGCTCTCCGACGGCTCCGCGCCGCCGTCGTTCATGGAAGACGCCGGCAAGGTCTCCCGCCCGCCCGAGCGGCTCGACGGCGCGGCGCTCAAGGAACTTGTTCCGGACATCGCCGTCCGCGAAGTGTTCATCTCCGGCTCGCCCGCCAGCGTCCGCACCCTGCGGGCAGCCGCCCGCGCTGCCGGTGCCCGGCGCATCCGCACCGACTCGTTTGCAGGGTACTGACCGCTGTTTCCGACCCGATTTTCCTTTGGAGGCCACCTTCCTGCTAAGCTCTAGGACGTCCCGCCGGCAACGGCAGGAACCCTGAATGCCCTCGTAGCTCAGGGGATAGAGCGTCTGCCTCCGGAGCAGAAGGTCGTAGGTTCGAATCCTATCGAGGGCACAGACAAACCCCGCCAGCCCAGCTGGCGGGGTTTCCTGCTTAAAGCGTGTCCGCCCGCAATGTCGGCACCCCCTCGTAGGCTGATTCCATCGCCGACGAGTAAAGGGGACCTTCATGTACTGCTCCATCATCCCGCCCTACCTGCTGCGGCGCCTTGCGGCACAGCATGAACCCCGCCTGTACGCGGTGGCCCGGGCGGCAAAGGAGGCGCTGCTCCATGTCAGGTCCATCCAGGCGACCCGCGCGCTTCCGCTGCCGCACGTCCCGTCCGGACTCCGGCAGCTCCAGCCCGGTCCGCCGAACCGCACGGTGTACGACGCCAGGACCTCCGAGTCGTTGCCCGGCCAGGTGGTCCGCAAGGAGGGGGAACCCGTCACGGGCGATTCGTCCGCGGACGAGGCCTACGACGGCCTGGGCCACACCCACCGCCTGTACGCCGAGGCTTTCGGCCGGAACTCGATCGACGGCCAGGGGCTCCCCCTTGATGCCACCGTGCACTTCGGCAAGCTCTATGACAACGCTTTCTGGGACGGACACCAGATGGTGTTCGGCGACGGCGACGGCGAAATCTTCCAGCGGTTCACCCGGTCCCTCAGCGTCATCGGCCACGAACTGGCCCACGGCGTGACACAGCACTCGGCCGGACTCGTCTACCGGAACCAGGCCGGCGCCATCAACGAATCCCTGTCCGACGTGTTCGGCGCCCTCGTGGAACAGTACGTTGCGCGGCAGCCTGCTTCGGAGGCCAGCTGGCTGATCGGCGAGGGCCTGTTCACGGAGCAGGTGCAGGGCGCCGCCCTGAGGTCGCTGAAGGCCCCCGGCACAGCCTACGACGACGACGTGCTGGGCAAGGATCCGCAACCGGACTCCATGGACTCCTATGTACGGACCAGTGCGGACAACGGCGGGGTGCACATCAACTCCGGCATCCCCAACCGCGCGTTCTACCTCGTGGCGTCTACGCTTGGCGGCAACGCGTGGGAAACCCCGGGCCGGATCTGGTACGACACGCTCACCGGCGGTTCCCTGCCTGCCAACGCCACGTTCACCAAGTTCGCCAAGGCCACTGCCGCGTCGGCTTCGGAGCTTTACGGCACCGGTTCCCCGGAGCATGACGCCGTCCGGAAGGCGTGGGAAACTGTGAAGGTAAAGCTGTAACTGGATCGCCGCCGGAGCGGTCAGCCGGCGGCCAGGCAGTACCGGAAGCACAGGAACCAGGCCATGAAGATCACTGTCCAGCGCAGCGGCGGGATTGCTGCGCTCAAGCGGGTCTGGAGCGTTCAGGCCACCACCCCCACGGACAAGAGCCGCTGGGAGCCGCTCGTTGAGGCCTGCCCCTGGGATGCCGTCCCGCGCTCCGCGGAGGCAGGCGGGCAGCCGGACAGGTTCACGTATTCCATCAAGGCCGGCCAGCGCCGCGCCACCCTTCCGGAGCAGGCCGTCACCGGCCCGTGGCGGGTCCTGGTCGACAACACCCGGGCAGCGGCCGAAGCCGCACGGAACAGCGAGCGCCGCCCGGGTTAGACCGCGGGTTCCAGATGGCCGCGGAACGCCCGCCGGTAGGACTGCGGGCTTGTGGCAAGCACTTTGCCGAAATGGTGCCGGAGCAGCACGGAATGGCCGAACCCTGACTCGCGGGCAATCTCGTCAATGTTCAGCTCCGTGGATTCGAGGAGTTCCTGCGCGCGCAGCACACGCTGGGAGTTAAGCCATGCGGCGGGAGTGGCCCCCGTTTCGGACCGGAAGCGGCGTGCGAACGTCCGCGGCGACATGTGCACCCGCGCCGCAAGCTCGTTGACAGTGTGCTCGTGTTCCAGGTTGCGGACCATCCACTGCAGCAGCTCCTCCATGGGCTGTGAGCCGCAGGCAGGAATGGGTCGGTCGATGAACTGGGCCTGCCCGCCGTCGCGATGGGGCGGGACCACCATGTCGCGGGCAATGCTGGCCGCCACCCCTGCTCCGAGTTCCACCCTCACCAGGTGAAGGCAGGCATCGATGCCTGCCGCGGTGCCTGCGCTGCTGATGATGCGGCCGTCCTGGACGTAGAGGACGTTCTCGTCCACCAGCGCAGCCGGGTAGCGGCTGGCCAGTTCCGGGGAGTAGTGCCAGTGCGTGGTGCAGCGCCGGCCGTCGAGCAGGCCGGCACGCGCGAGGGCGAAGGCGCCCGAACAAATGGACATCACCCAGGCGCCGCGGGCATGGGCGGCGCGCAGTGCGTCCAATACTTCCTCCGGGACATCCTGGTCATGGCCGTAGGGAGCCATGATCACCAGGTCAGCATCGGCGGCCGCTTCCAGCCCCCGCTCGACGTGCAGGGACAGCCCGCTCTTGAGCCGGACATCGCCCGGTTCCGGCGTGCAGACGCGGAAATCGAAAGCCGGCACACCGGTCCCCCGGGCCGACCTGTCGATGCCGAACACCTCGAAGGCGGTCCCGAACTCGAAGATGGAGAAGCCGGGAACAACGATCACAGCCACTGATTTGAGCATGTATCCATTGTGGCAGAAATTATAGCTTTTTGGGCATTTCTGCCACTGTTTTGTCACCCGGCGAGGGAGAAACATAGAGGCATGGAAACCATCGGAGTTGTACTCATCGTCCTGTTGATCGTCATCCTGTCGGCCACGGTCGCCGCACTCCTCAAGGACGGACGGGGCCACACGCCTCCCGAACGCTCGGAGCGCGAATGGTCCGCGCTGGACCTGCCCAGCATCAGCTACACCCTGCGGAACTACTGAGCAAACACCAAAGGACCCGGCTCAACGCATGAGCCGGGTCCTTTCTTCGAAGGGCACGCAGCAGCCGGGAACGCAGCGGGCGGGCCCGCCGCAGTAGACTGTCTCCAGCCATGACTTTTCATATTTCCTACCCCGCCGAGCTGCCGGTCTCCGAGCGCCGCGAGGACCTGATGGCCGCCATCGCGGCCAATCAGGTGACCATCATTGCCGGTGAGACCGGTTCGGGCAAAACCACCCAGATTCCCAAGATGTGCCTGGAACTGGGACTGGGCGACAACGGACTGATCGGCCACACCCAGCCGCGCCGGCTTGCTGCCCGGACCGTGGCCGAGCGCATCGCGGAGGAACTCGGCGTCGAGATCGGCCAGGAAGTGGGCTTCCAGGTCCGCTTCACGGGCGAGGTCAGCCGGTCCACCAAGGTCAAGCTCATGACCGACGGCATCCTGCTGGCGGAGATCCAGCGCGACAAGCTGCTGCGCAAGTACAACGCCATCATCATCGACGAGGCCCACGAGCGCAGCCTCAACATCGACTTCATCCTGGGATACCTCAAGCGGATCCTGCCGCAGCGCCCCGACCTGAAGATCATCATCACTTCCGCCACCATCGATCCCGAACGGTTCGCCAAGCACTTCGGCACCGAGGAAGAGCCCTCCCCCATCATCGAGGTGTCCGGGCGGACGTTCCCGGTGGAAATCCGGTACCGGCCGCTGTCCCAGCCGGCGGGCGGGGCCAGCGCCGCAGGTGATAATGCAGACGATGATGAAGCCGTGGCGGCCTCCGACGACGAACTCGAGGAGGACCGCGACCCGCTCGACGCCGTCTGCGACGCCGTCGACGAACTGGCCCTCGAGGCACCGGGCGACATCCTCATCTTTTTCTCCGGCGAGCGCGAAATCCGCGACGCCGCCGAGGCGCTTAATGCGCGGATCCAGTCCAACCGGCGGCTGGCCGGCACCGAAGTGCTCCCGCTCTTCGCCCGGCTGAGCCTGCAGGAACAGCACAAGGTGTTCCATCCCGGCAGCAAACGGCGGATCGTACTGGCAACGAACGTCGCCGAAACGTCGCTGACCGTTCCCGGCATCAAGTACGTCGTGGACACGGGCACCGCACGCATTTCGCGGTACTCGCACCGGACCAAAGTGCAGCGCCTGCCGATCGAGCGCGTGTCCCAGGCCTCGGCGAACCAGCGCTCCGGACGGTGCGGCCGCGTGTCCGACGGCATCGCCATCCGGCTGTATTCGGAAGAGGACTACGAGTCCAGGCCGCAGTTCACCGATCCCGAGATCCTGCGCACCAACCTGGCGGCCGTCATCCTGCAGATGACGGCCATGGGTGTGGCCCGCGGGCCCAAGGACGTGGAGAACTTCCCGTTCGTGGAGCCGCCGGATTCACGCGCCATCAACGACGGCGTCACCCTCCTGCGCGAGCTCGGCGCCCTCAGCACCCCGCATGCAACCACCGCCGGCGCTCCTGCCGGCAGGAACGGCGGCGGGCTGACCGCCGTCGGACAGAAGCTTGCCCAGCTGCCGGTGGATCCTCGGCTCGGCCGGATGATCGTGGAAGCCGGGAACCGCGGCTGCGTCCGCGAGGTCATGATCCTGGCGGCTGCGCTGACTATCCAGGACCCGCGCGAGCGCCCAACGGACAAGCAGCAGCTCGCCGCGGAAAAGCATGCCCGCTTCCGGGACGAGAACTCGGATTTCACCGGCTTCCTGAACCTGTGGAACTACCTCCAGGAAAAACAGCAGGAACTCTCGGGTACGCAGTTCCGGCGCCTGTGCCGGACCGAGTTCATCAACTACCTCCGGGTCCGCGAATGGCAGGACCTCTTCGCCCAGCTCCGCCAGCTGGCCCGGCCGCTGGGCATCAGCCTGGACAACAAGCGCCTCGCCGACCCCGTGGGCAAGCACGACGGCATCCACATCAGCCTGCTCTCCGGATTGCTGAGCCACATCGGCATCCTCGACGAGCGCAAGCGTGAATACGCGGGCGCCCGCGGCAGCCGCTTTGCGATCTTCCCCGGCTCGGCCCTTTTCAAGAAGTCCCCCACCTTCGTGATGGCCGCGGAACTTGTGGAGACCAGCCGGCTCTGGGCCCGCGTGGCCGCGAAGTTCGATCCGCTCTGGGCCGAGCAGGTGGCTCCGGACCTGGTCAAGCGCAGCTACAGCGAACCGCACTGGTCCAAGAAGATGGGCTCGGTGATGGCCCACGAGAAGGTCACCCTGTACGGGGTGCCCATCATTCCCGGCCGCCGGATCAACTACGGCAAGGTGGAACCCGAGCTGTGCCGCGAACTGTTCATCAGGCACGCGCTCGTCGAGGGCGACTGGCAGACACACCACAAGTTCTTCCACCGCAACCGTGCACTGCTCCACGAGGTCGAGGAGCTCGAGGCCCGGATGCGTCGCCGGGACATCCTGGTGGACGACGAGACGCTCTTCGAGTTCTACGACGCCCGCATCGGCAAGGACGTGGTGTCCGAGCGGCACTTCGACAAGTGGTGGAAGGAAGCGCGCCAGCAGGACCCCGCGCTGCTCGACTTCGACCAGTCCCTGCTGATCAGCGAGGACGCCGCGGCCCTGGACGAATCGGCGTACCCCAAGACGCTGCTGCACAAGGGCTTCGAGCTGCCGCTGAGCTACGAGTTCCACCCGGTCGCGCCCGGCTCGCCGCCGAATCCGTCCGACGGCGTCACCGCCGAGGTCCCGGTGCTCTTCCTGAACCAGCTCGACGACGCCGCCTTCCGCTGGCTCATTCCGGGCCAGCGGGTGGAGCTGGTGACGGCCCTGATCAAGTCGCTGCCCAAGCAGATCCGCAAGAACTTCGTGCCGGCCCCGGACGTTGCACGGCAGGCCGTCGCAGCCCTCGAGGCGGACTTCGATCCGGCCGCCGACGACCTCGAATCCTCGCTGGAACTGGTCCTCCGCCGGATCCGCGGGCAGGTCATTCCCCCGGGATCATGGAACTGGGATGCGGTTCCTCCGCACCTCCGGGTGAGTTTCCGCGTTGTTGATTCCAAGGGCAAGACTTTGGATGAGGGCAAGGATCTGGCTGCACTGCAGGAACGGCTTGCCCCGGCCACCCGGCGGGCAATCGCCGAGTCCCTGGGCGCCACCCCGGTGACGACTGCCCCCAAGGGCCAGAAGGGCGGGCAGCCCGCCACTGCGCCCGGGAAGGCGGGCGCTGCCGGCCCTTCCCAGGATGGTGGCGCCACACCCGGGTTCGCGGAGAAGACGGGACTGACGGACTGGACCGTCGGCACCGTGCAGCGCCAGGTCCAGGGCATGGTGAAAGGACATACCGTCACCGGCTACCCCGCCCTGGTCGATGAAGGAACCTCCGTCGCCCTTCGACTGTTCCAGACACGCTCAGAGCAGGAACAGGCCATGCGCGGCGGCGTCATCCGCCTGCTGGCATTGAAGGTGCCCGCGCCGGACCGCTACGTCCTGGAACACTTGAACAACACCGAGAAGCTCACGTTCAGCCAGAACCCGCACGGCTCGGTGTCGGCCCTGATCGCGGACTGCGCGCTGGCCGCGATCGACAAGCTCACGCCGGCCGAACTGCCGTGGGACGAGACATCCTTCAAAGCCCTGTACGAGCAGGTCCGGGCCGAACTGATCGACACGGTGTTCACGGTCACCGCCGTCGTGGAACGCATTCTGGCCAGCACCCGCCGGATCGAAAAGCAGCTCAAGGGCACCACCAGCCTGGCCCTGATCAGCGCCCTGAACGATGTGAAGAGCCAGCTCGAACAACTCGTCTTCCCGGGTTTTGTAGCACGCACGGGCTACGCCCAGCTCAGCCAGTTGCCGCGCTACCTGGCCGCGATCGAGAAGCGGCTCGAGAAGCTTCCCGGCAACGTCCAGCGGGATGCCCTGCATATGGCCGCGGTCCAGGCCCTGGAGGACGATTACGACGATGCCGTCTCGGCCCTGCTGCCCGGCCGCCGCGCGGGAGCTGAGTTAACGCAGGTGCGCTGGATGCTCGAAGAGCTCCGGGTGAGCTTCTTCGCCGTTGAGCTCGGGACAGCCTATTCGGTCTCCGAGAAGCGGATCAGGGCGGTGCTTAACAAGGCTTTGGCCCCGGCGTAGCGCCGGGGCGGGAACCACTCAGGCGGCGGGAACGTGGTCGCCGTGCCCGGCCCGGCGGAGCCCTTCGCGGAGTTTTTCGGCGTTGGCGTCCAGCCGTGCGGGATCCGGGTGGTGGTCCACTGAACCGAAGTCGTAGTCGGCCATGGAGTTGGACGGCCACACGTGAACGTGGAGGTGGTTGACTTCGTAGCCGGCCACGATGAGCCCGGCCCGGGCGGCGTCAAAAACGTCGACCTGGACCGCGCCGATCTTCTGGGCGACCTCCATCACCCGGGCGAGCAGCGCGGGCGGGGCGTCGGTCCAGCGGTCCACTTCTTCAGTGGGAACCACCAGCGCGTGGCCGTCGGCAAGCGGGCCCATGGTCAGGAACGCCACCACGTCCTCGTCGCGCCAGACGAACCGTCCGGGGATCTCGCCGTTGATGATCTTGGTGAAAACGGTGCTCATGCGTCTGCCTTTTCCGATGGGGTCCCGAGGGTACTGGTGTCCAGGACAAAACGATACTTGACGTCACCGGCGACCATGCGGTCATAGGCCTCGTTCAGCTGCCCGGCGGCCACCACCTCGATGTCGGAGACCACGCCGTGTTCGGCGCAGAAGTCCAGCATGTCCTGGGTTTCGGCGATTCCGCCGATCAGGGATCCGGCGTAGGCGATCCGGCGCCGGATCAGTGCCCCCGGGTTGACCGGCGGCATTCCGGCTGAGGGCAGGCCCAGCTGGAAGAGTGCCCCGTCACGGCGGAGGGTCCGGAAGTACGGGTTGAGGTCGTGCGGTGCCGCCACGGTGTCGATGATGACGTCGATGCTCCGGCTGGCAGCTGCCATGGCGGCTTCGTCGCGCGAGAGGATGACGCCGTCGGCGCCGAGTTCCCGTGCCGCGGCGACCTTGGATTCCGAGGTGGTGAACACCTTCACCTCGGCCCCCATGGCTTTGGCGAGCTTCACGGCCATGTGGCCCAGTCCGCCGAGGCCCACCACGCCCACAACGTCCCCGGCTTCGACGCCGAAGTGCCGCAGCGGTGAATACGTGGTGATGCCGGCGCAGAGGAGCGGCGCGGCGGCTGCGGGATCGAGGTTTTCGGGTACCCGCAGCACGTAGCGGCGGTCCACTACCACGGACGTGGCGTAGCCGCCCTGGGTGACGGCGTCACCGTTGCGGGCGTCCACGGCTCCGTACGTGCCGGTCATGCCGTTTTCGCAGTACTGCTCCAGGCCGTCCAGGCAGCTGTCGCACTCGCGGCAGGAGTCCACGATGCAGCCCACGCCCACGAGGTCACCCGGGGCGAAGTCGTCGACGGCGGCACCGACGCGGCTGACGCGGCCCACGATTTCGTGGCCGGGCACCAGCGGATATGTCGGTGCGCCCCACTCGCCGCGCGTTGCGTGCACGTCCGAATGGCAGAGGCCGCAGAACTCAATGGCGATCTCGACGTCGTCGTCCTTGGGGGCACGGCGGGCGACGGTCAGCGGAACCAGGCCGCTGTCTGCGGCTGTGGCCCCGTAAGCTGCGGCGAGCCGCGGCGCAGTCGAGGGTGCAGGCTGCGCTGTGCCTTGCTGCGTTGGGCCTTGCTGCGCTGTGCCTTGTTGCGTTGGGCCTTGCGGCGTGCCGGGGAGCGGCTTGGCGAGGGGCGGCGGTACGGGGCGTCCGGGAGTCATGCTCCGACGCTACCCCCGCCGGCATCCGGTGATCCAATCGGCGCTGTTCCCGTCGGAGCAGGGCTACGGGGCCGCTCCCGTGGCCACCTCGTTGGCGGGGTCATTGGACCACTGGGAAAAAGAACCGGGATACAGTGCGGCCGGAAAACCGGCAATTTCGAGGGCAGCGATTTCGTGCGCCGCTGTGACGCCCGAGCCGCAGTAGACGGCCGTGGGCACGTCCGGCCGCACGCCCAGGGCGATGAAGCGTTCCCGCAGTTCCTCCGGCGGCAGGAACCGCCCGTCGGCTCCGATGTTCCCGACCGTGGGTGCGCTGACGGCGCCCGGAATGTGTCCTGCCCGCGGATCCACCGGTTCGATCTCGCCGCGGTAGCGTTCCCCTGCCCTGGCGTCCAGCAGGACCCCGCGCTCCGCCCACTGCGCAGCCTGGGCTGCGTCAATGACGGGCATCGCGCCGTCCGTCAGCGTGACGTCGCCAAGTGACGCCTGCTCGAGCCCGCCTTCCATGGCGTATCCGGCCGCACGCCAGGCGGACAGGCCGCCGTCGAGCAGGAAGACGGTGGAAAAACCGGCGTTGCGCAGCATCCACCACAGCCTGGCGGCGGCGGTGCCGCCGGTGTCGTCATAGGCAACCACGACGTCGTTGTCCCGGATTCCCCAGCACCGCGCCGATTCCTGGAACTGCTCCAATGGCGGCAAGGGATGCCTGCCCGCGTCCGGATCCGCGGGGCCGGCCAGGCGCGTGGGCAGATCCACGTAAACAGCGCCGGGTATATGCGCCTCAAGGTAGTGCTCGCGGCCGCGGGGATCGCCCAGCGCCCAGCGCACATCCAGCAGAACGGTGCGCTTGCCGGAGGTCATCCGGTGATTCAGCGCGGACACGTCCATCAGGGGGTTCATCAAATCTCCTTTGGTTCGGATGACGGCCGACAGCCCCGCGCAGGAACACGGACGGACAGCCGGTTCCAACTGTAGCGCCGGCGGCTTCGTGTCCCGGGTAGGCTGAATCGGTGAACAGAGTGGGTATGCGTGCGGGCAGCCAGGACCGCGCCTGGGCAGATGAAGCCGTCCGAAGGATCAACGCCGAAAACAACAGGTCCGCGGACACGCACCTCTACTCCGTCCCGATCCCGGAGCACTGGGGCGTCCAGCTGTACCTGAAGGACGAATCCACGCACCGCTCCGGCAGCCTGAAACACCGGCTGGCGCGATCGCTGTTCCTGTTCGGCCTGGTCAACGGCTGGATACGGGAAGATACCACCATCGTGGAGGCGTCCAGCGGAAGCACAGCCGTCTCCGAGGCCTACTTCGCCCAGCTCCTCGGCCTGCCGTTCATCGCCGTGATGACCCGCACAACAAGCCCGGAGAAGATCGCCCTGATCGAGCAGTTCGGCGGGTCCTGCCTGCTGGTGGACCACGCGTCGGAGGTGTACTCCGCCGCAGAGGAAGTCGCGCGGACCACGCGGGGGCACTACATGGACCAGTTCACCTACGCCGAGCGGGCCACGGACTGGCGCGGGAACAACAACATCGCCGAGTCCATCTTCCAGCAGCTGGCCCTCGAAGAGCACCCGGTCCCCCGGTGGATTGTGGTGGGCGCGGGCACCGGCGGCACCAGCGCCACCATCGGCAGGTACCTGCGCTACCACCGCCATGACACGCAGCTCGCCGTCGTGGATCCGGAGAACTCCGCTTTCTACCCCGGCTGGAGGGACGGTGTGGCCGGCTTCAGCACCGGGATGCCGTCACGCATCGAAGGCATCGGCCGGCCGCGGATGGAGCCCAGCTTCGTCCCCGCCGTTATCGACCACATGATCCAGGTGCCCGATGCGGCGTCGGTGGCCGCCATGCGGCACCTTCGCAGCCTGGCCGGGTTGCACGCCGGCCCGTCCACCGGAACCAACCTCTGGGGTGTGTGGCAGCTGATCGCCGGAATGGTCGCGGAGGGCCAGCGGGGCAGCGTGGTATCGCTGATGTGCGACGCCGGGGACCGTTACGCCGGCAGCTATTACGACGAGCAGTGGCTGCGGGCCCGCGGGCTGGATCCGAGTCCGCATGAGGCCGCCATCCGGGATTTCTTCGAAACCGGCACCCGGCCGGCCTAGACGTCCACCGAATCTCCGCTGGAGAGGTGTGCGTACTCCGTGCCGTACTTGGCTCCCAGCCGCTTCACGTGGCCTTCGATGAGGCCAAGTCCGGTTTCGTTGAGCAGGGCGTCGTGGATGGGGAACGCCTTGGGTGCGCGGACACCGATGACGAAGTCCACCACCTCGCCCACTTTGTTCCAGGGCGCGTGCACCGGGACCAGGAGCGTCCGGACCCCGATGCCGTCGGGAATCACAAACGAATCACCGGGGTGGTACACGTTGGAGTCAATCAGGTACCCGATGTTGGCCACGACGGGGATCTGCGGGTGGATCAGCGCGTGCTGACCCCCGAAAGCCTGGACCTCGAACCCGGCGGCCGTGAACGCCGAGCCCGGCTCGACCTCCCGGACCCGGGAGCCGGCAAACGGCGCCTCGGAACGCAGTGTTGCCGCCACTCCGGCCGGGGCAAAGACCAGGAGAGATTCATTGCCCCGCAACGCTGACACCACAGCCGGTACATCAATGTGGTCGCCGTGTTCGTGGGTCACCAGCACCGCCCCTGCTGCGTTGAGGGCCTGTCCGGTTTCGGAGAAAGTGCCGGGATCTATCACCAGCGCCTGGCCGTCTTTCTCGAGGCGGACACAGGCGTGGGTGTATTTCGTCAGCTTCATGGGGCCAGCCTAGGGCGGGCTGCGCGGCAGTGTCCACGAGTCGGTGCACGAGTCGGTTCACGAACCCGTCTCCCAACTCCCGGCTGGTAATCTTGGACATTGCCAACACCCCTCAGGGAAGCGAGTCAATCCATGGCCCACGGCGCCAAAGCCGACGACACAAAGCTATCCGCACCGGCTTCCGCCGGCGGCAGGGAGCAACGTGTCACCAAGCAGCGACTGGCGGTGAGCGCTGCCTTGGACGATCTGGACGACTTCGTCAGCACGCAGGAGCTTTACCGGATGTTGCAGAACCAGGGCACCTCCGTGTCACTGGCCACTGCCTACCGGATCCTGCAGTCGCTCGCCGACGACGGGCTGGTGGATGTCCTGCGCAACGGCGAGGGCGAGGCCGTCTACCGGAGGTGCGCCGTCACCGGCCATCACCACCACCTCCTGTGCCGCAATTGCGGCAAGGCCGTGGAAGTGGAAGCTCCCGCCGTCGAGACCTGGGCTGCGCGGACTGCGGCAGAACAGGGCTACACGGAAGTGGCGCACACCGTGGAGATCTACGGCCTGTGCCCGGACTGCACCGCGCGCAAGGCGGCAGCAGGCTAGGAAGCGGCGGCCGGGAGGACGCGCCCGTTGAGGCCCCGCCCGGCGCGTATCCCGCCGACGATCCGGCACACAACGTAGATCAGGAATGACAACGTGGTCACGTAGGGGCTGATCGGGATCCGACCGCCCAGGGCAAGCATGATGCCGCCTACTGTCGCGGTCACGGCAAAGGCCACGCTGAGAATCACTACAAGCCGCGGCGAAGAGGTCACGCGAAGTGCCGCGGCGGCCGGGGTAATCAGCAGTGCCAGCACCAGGAGCGCGCCCACCACCTGGATGGACAGCGCCACGCTGATTCCCAGCAGCACCATGAACCCGATGCCCAGCGTCCGCACCGGCACGCCCCGCGCTTCCGCCACTTCCGGATCCACGCTGGCAAATGTGAGCGGACGCCAGATGGCCACCAGCGCAATCATCACCACCAGGGCGGCTGTGGCCAGCACCTGCAGCTGAACTGTATCCACGGAGACGATCTGGCCCGTCAGGAGGCCGAACTTGTTGGAGGCCCGCCCTTCGTAAAGGGACAGGAAAAGGATGCCCAGGCCGAGCCCGAACGGCATGATCACGCCAATGATGGAGTTCTTGTCCCGGGCACGGACCCCCATCACTCCCAGGAGCAGCGCCGCGAGCACCGAACCGATGAGGGATCCGAAAACGATGTCCGCTCCGATCAGCAGGGCAAAAGCAGCGCCCGCGAAGGAAAGCTCGGAGATTCCGTGGACCGCGAACGCGAGGTCCCGTTTCATGACGAAGGTACCCATGAGCCCGCCGAGAAGGCCGAGCAGCGCCCCCGCCCAGATGGAATTCTGGACCAGGGCCAGGAGCTCACCGTAGTTGTCGAAATTGAAGATGGCACCCAGGATGCTGTCGAAGTCCACTTAGCCCAGCTCCCCTGCCACTGAATGCGCGTCCTCGTGGTGGTGCGTGGCGCCCTCCGGCAGCCCCACCACGATCAGCCGCCCGTTGGCACGGATCACTTCGACCCGGCTCCCGTATAGCCCGGAAAGTACCTCGGTGGTCATCACATCGGCGGGCCGGCCCACCCGGAACCGTCCGCCCGCAAGGTAGAGGACGCGGTCCACATAATCGATGATCGGATTAATCTCGTGCGTGACGAAGACAACAGCGCTGTCCTGGGTGCGGCATTGCTCGTTGATCAGTGCGCTGACGGCCTGCTGGTGCTGAAGGTCCAGGGACAGCAGGGGTTCGTCGCACAGCAGGACCTGCGGATCGGAGGCCAGTGACTGGGCGACCCTCAGCCTCTGCTGTTCACCGCCGGAGAGCTGGCCCACAGGAACGTTGGCGTAATCGGAGGCGCCCACGAGGTCCAGCAGCTCATCGATCCTGCGGTTGGCCTTGCCACCGCCCAGCCGCAGACCCCAGCGGTGGCCGTCGACGCCGAGTCCCACCAGATCCCGGGCACGCAGCGGGGTGTCAGCCCCGAAGGATTTCTGCTGCGGAATGTAGCCGATCAGGTTACTGCCCCGCTCCACCGGGTGGTCCCCCAGCGTCGCCGTCCCGGAATGGAGTTCCTGCAGTCCCAGCAGAACTTTCAGGAATGTGGTCTTGCCGCTGCCGTTCGGGCCCAGGACAGCAAAGAACTCGCCGGGGTTGATATCGAGGTCCAGGTCCTCCCACAGTGTCCGCTGGCCGAACTTCAGGGTGGCCCCGCGGAGGCTCACTACCGGTTTCAACGTTCTTTATCCTCGATTCATACGGGGCGAAGCGCCCCAACCATCTTAGGACCGCCGGCTACTTTTCCAAGGCCTGCCTGATGCTGTCCACGTTGCCGCCCATCCACTCTGCGTAGGTTTTTCCTTCAGGAAGGGTTTCACTGAAGTCCAGCACCGGAACGCCGCCGGCCTCGGCTGCTTTCCTGAGGGCCAGAGTCTGAGGACCCTCCGTTTGCGTGTTGTACGCCAGGAACTTGATGTCCTTCGAACCGGCCAGTTCCGTGGCTTCCTTGAGGACGGCGGGCGGCACATCCGAGTCCTCCTCGATAGCCGCCGTGTAATCCGCAGGAGTCTTGTTCACCAGGCCGGCGGCCTCGAGCAGGTACAGCGGCACCGGTTCGGTAACGGCGACGGGCGCCTTGGCCGCCGTAGCGGCAAGCCCGGCAACCTGGCCGTTCAGCCCGGCAATCTCCTCCTTGAACGAGTCGGCATTGGCTTGGAAAGTTGCTGCGGACGCCGGCTCCAGCGCGGCGAGCTTGGCCTCGACAGCATCGGCAAGTTTGATCATGGCGTCCAGGCTGTACCAGACGTGCTCGTTGAATTCGCCGTCGTGGGAGTGGCCGTGCTCATCGGCCTCGGCCGTGGATGCGGCGGCCGGCTCCTCTTCGGGGGCCAGCCCGGAAACTTCGACGGCGCTGATGATGTTGTCGTGGCCCACGTTGCTGTCGTCTGCCAGCTTGTGCAGGAAGTCGTCGTAGCCGCCGCCGTTTGCAACTACCAGCCGGGCCTTGGAAACGGCCAGTTTGTCCTGGGTGGTGGCCTCGTAGGAATGCGGGTCCTGGCTGGCCTTGGTGATGAGTGCTTTGACGTTCACTTTGTCGCCGCCTATTTCCCGGACGATGTCACCGTAGACGTTCGTGGAGGTGACCACCTCGATGGTGCCGGTCCCGGCCTGCTGGCCTCCCGCCGTCGTGCTGCAGGCAGACAGCAGCAGGCTGAGGCCGGCAAGGGCGGTGACGGGGAAGACAGCGGAACGGCGCACGGAAGGACCTCGGATCTGGATATGGGGACGCGCTTGATGAGAATCAGGAGCATTAGCAACAAGAAGAGTGTAGCCCTAAATGGGAATGATTCCTATTTAGGGCTACAGCGCCTATTCGCCGTCCGGCTGGCCGAGCCTGCGGATGCCCTTCGCCTGGGTGGCGTCCCGGATCTCGCCCACGAGCTGCTCGATGACGTCTTCCAGGAACAGCACTCCCCTGGTGTGGCCGTCGGGCCCGATGACACGCGCCAGGTGCGATCCCGTGCGCTGCATGACGGACATGGCCTTTTCAATCTCGTCATCCATGGACAGGTTTGCCAGCGACCTGACCCGGCTCTCGGCAATCGGGTGCTCGTACCCGGCTTCCGGGATGGACAGCACGTCCTTAATGTGGAGGTAGCCGGAGAGCATGCCGTCCTCGTCCATCATCGGGAACCGGGAGAACCCGGTCCGGCTGACAGCTTTTTCGAACTCCACCGGAGTGGTGGGCGTCTTCATCATGACCAGTTTGTTGAGCGGCACCATGATGTTGGAAGCCGTGTACTCGGAGAATTCCAGCGCACCGGTGATCAGGCCGGCGTCGTCATCCACCAGCCCGTGCCGGGTGGATTCCTGCACGATCGACTGGACCTCCTCCAGGGTGAACGAGGAGTTGACCTCGTCCTTGGGCTCGATCCGCAGCAGGCGCAGGATGTGGTTTGCGGACCAGTTGAGGGCAACGATCACCGGGTTCACGAGCCGCGCAATGAACATCAGCGGCGGCGCCAGCAACAGGGCCGCCTTGTCCGCGACAGACACCGAAATGTTCTTGGGCACCATCTCGCCGAAGGTCACGTGCAGGAAGGTCACCACCAGGAGCGCCACAGTAAACGCCACGATGTCGGCGAGTTCCATCGGCATGCCGACAGCTTCCAGCGGTACGGCCATCAGGTGGTGGATGGCCGGTTCGGCCACCTGCAGGATCAGCAGGGAGCAGACCGTGATGCCCAACTGGGCGCACGCCAGCATGAGGGACACGTTTTCCATGGCCCGCAGCGTGGTTTGCGCCCGCATGGACCCTGCCTCCGCCAGCGGCTCGATCTGGCTGCGCCGGGCGGACATCACCGCGAACTCCGCCGCCACGAAGAAGGCATTGCCGATTAGGAGGATGACCAGCCAGAGGATTCCTACCCAGTCGCTCATGCCGTGCCTCCCTGGCCGGCCACGTGCTCTTCGCCCCGGACGGGAGACGGCTTGAAGCAGATCCGGTCGATCCGGCGCCCGTCCATGCGGGTCACGCTCAACGTGCCCCCGCCGACGTCCACTTTGTCTCCCACGGCGGCGATCCGGCCGAGCTGGCTCATGACGTAGCCGCCTACTGTCTCGTATGCGGACTCATCAGGCACCGTGAGTCCGGGAATCTGCTCGGACAGCTCGTCCGGGCGCAGGAGGCCGGGGAAGTACCAGTCCCCCGAGGCGCTCTGGAGAAGTCCGGGCCGCACCTTGTCGTGTTCGTCCGCGACTTCCCCGACGATTTCCTCCACGAGGTCCTCCAGGGTGGCAATGCCTGCCGTGCCGCCGTATTCGTCCAAAACAACGGCCAGCTGCAAGTTCCCTTCGCGCAGTTCAGCCAGCAGGGCATCCAGGTGGATGGTTTCGGGGACCCTGAGGACATCCGTCATGATGGCGCCCGCCTCGAGATTGGGCCGCCGGTCCGAGGGGACGGCGATAGCCTTCTTCACATGGACCAGGCCGCGGATATCGTCGGCGGACTCGCCGATCACCGGGAAGCGTGAATATCCGGTCCGCCGGGCGGCCTCGACGATGTCGGAGACCGGCTGCTCGGCATTGATGGTCTCCACCCGGATCCTGGGAGTCATCACGTCGGCGGCCGTCCGCCCGGAGAACTTGAGCGTGCGGGCGATGAAGTTGGCCGTGCCGGGGTCCAGTGTTCCCATAGCGGCGGAGCGCCGGACCAGGGATGCCAGTTCGGCCGGGGTCCGCGCACCCGAGATCTCTTCCTTGGCTTCGAGCCCAAAGACGTTCAGCACCTTGTTGGAGAAGCCGTTCAGCACGATGATGGCCGGCTTGAAAATGGCGGTGAAAACCAGCTGAGGGCGGGCCACTGCCTTGCCGATCGGCAAGGACAGCGCAATGGCCATGTTTTTGGGGACCAGCTCGCCGATCAGCATGGACAGCAAGGTGGCGATGGTCATCGCCATCACCAGGGAAACCGACGCCGCTGCCGCTTCCGGAACACCGGCGGCGGTCAGCGGCCCTTCCAGCAGCTTGCCCACGGACGGCTCCATGACGTAACCGGTCAGCAGGGTGGTCAGGGTGATGCCGAGCTGGCAGCTGGACAGCTGGGTGGACAGCGATTTGAGGCACTTGAGCAGGGGGACGGCCGCGGCGTCGCCGCTGTCGACGGCCCGCTGGACCGTGGCCTGGTCGAGGGCGACAAGGGAAAATTCAACGGCGACGAAAAAGCCCGTGCCAAGGATGAGCAGAATGCCTGCTCCAAGCAATAACCATTCCATCAGCGTCCGGCCTCCGGCCGTCCGGGGAAGGGAATCCTTGACCCGCGGGCTATGGGCGCTGCGGAAGCATCCGCTCGTAAGTCCGGTAGACAGAAAGGGGTGTTGCCTGGAAAACCGCCCGGCGGAGGATGGTCGGCCGGTGCCGACCCTGTTTCCTGGAAGGCTGCGGCGTGAACTGCTGCAGAGTGATGGGCGCGTGAACGGGGTTTGCCGGCTCTGTGGGTGGACTGCGGGGAGCTGGTGTTCGTGCTCCGCTGACAGCCCCCAGGCCGGCACCTAGATTTACTGTCCATAAGAATGTCAGTCTACAGGAGCGGCTGCAGCGTCCAGGAGCGGCCCGGAGCTGCCGAACGGCCTTCTGCGGGCGTCCGTCACCAGCTCTGCGGCACGGGCCGGCCTTCCTCATAGCCGGCCGCTGACTGGATTCCGGCCACGGCACGCTCGCGGAATTCAGCCAGGTCCGCCGCACCGGCATAGCTCATCGAACTGCGGAGACCCGCCGTGATCATGTCCACCAGATCCTCGACGCCCGGCCGCGCGGGGTCAAGATACATCCGTGATGTGGAGATGCCCTCTTCGAAGAGCGCCTTGCGGTCTTTTTCAAACGCGCCCTCGCGCTGGTTCCGGTTTTGCACGGCCCTGGCCGAGGCCATGCCGAAGCTCTCCTTATAAAGGCGGCCGTTGGCGTCCGCCTGCAGGTCCCCCGGGCTTTCGTGCGTCCCGGCGAACCAGGAGCCGATCATGACCTGGCTGGCCCCTGCCGCCAGTGCCAGGGCCACGTCCCGCGGATACCGCACGCCGCCGTCAGCCCAGATCCGTCCTCCGGCGGCACGAGCCGCAGCGGCACACTCCAGCACGGCGGAGAGTTGCGGGCGGCCCACTGCGGTCATCATGCGCGTGGTGCACATGGCCCCCGGACCGACGCCCACCTTGACGATGTTCGCCCCGGCCTGGATCAGTTCCCGGGTGGCATCCGCCGTCACGACGTTGCCGGCCACGAGGGGAACGTCGTGATCCAGGCTCCGGACCGCCGCCAGTGCGTCGAACATCTTCTGCTGATGCCCGTGGGCGGTGTCGATGACCAGGACATCGACGCCGGCAGCCAGCAGTTCCGCTGCCCGGCCCGCGACATCGCCGTTAATTCCGACGGCGGCAGCCACCTTGAGCTTCCCCGCCGCATCGAGCAGGGGCCGGTAGATAGTGGATCGAAGGGCGCCTCTGCGGGTCAGGACCCCCGCCAGGGAGCCGCCGACGTGTACGGGGGCGAAATCCGTACCTGCAGCGTCCATGGCCTCGAAGGCCTTCCGCAGCGAAGCGTCGCGGGTGCCGGAGTCTGCGCCGGCCGCAGGCCCTGCGCCGAACGCTGACGCGTCGAGTACAAGGGCCTGCCGCATGACCGACGCGAGAGACGCAAAACGGTCCTGCCCCTCACAGTCCGCCGCCCGGACGACACCGACCACCTTGCCGGCGTCGTCCACTACCGCAACCGCCCCGTGCGGCCGTTTGCCCATCAGGTGAAGGGCGTCGATGACGGTTTCCGAGGCCAGCAGGCTTACCGGGGTTTCAAGAACGGTATGGCGCGACTTGATCCAGGCGGTGACATCCCGGAGCACGTCAAGCGGAACGTCCTGCGGCAGGACCGCCAGCCCGCCGCGGCGGGCCATGGTCTCGGCCATGCGCTTTCCGGTCACTGCCGTCATGTTGGCCACCACCAGCGGGATGGACGCCCCAGTGCCGTCGTCTGCGGAGAGGTCAACGTCCAGCCGCGACGTAACATCCGAACGCGAGGGCACCAGGAAGGCGTCCGAGTAGGTCAGGTCGGTGGACGGTTCACTCAGAAAACGCACGGCTGCTCCTCGTCGAAAATGGGGTACTCAATGCGAGTCTAGGCGAGAGCGCAGCCCCCGGGCGGGAGTGCGCCCGGACAGCGCCCAGGGCCCGTCTGAGGTCGGCTCCGGGGGCGCCTCCGAGGGCCGATTCACGCAATAGTTTCGCCGCTACATGATTTGGGTCACCCTTATTGGCAGTTAACCGAGAATCGTCACTAGACTGGCAAAGGTCTGGGTTCACAGGACGCAGAGAACTGGTTCGATTGTTGTGCTGAGGCACCGAAGGCGACCAGAGGGAAATCAAACTCATGGAAGAGGCGTATTTCAAGTGCCAGAGCAGCCTAGCCACCGTCTACCAGAGGAATTTGGCGGAAACGAGTGGCTCGTTGACGAACTGTACGAGCGTTACCAGCAGGACAAGAACACGGTAGATGCCAAGTGGTGGCCCCTGTTCGAATCCTTCGACGCCGGTGACAGCTCGTCTTCCAACGGGACCTCGGGTGCAGCGGCGCCCGCTGACCCCGCAACCCGCGAACTTCCAGTTGTAGCTCCCGCTCCGGCCGCACCGGCATCGTCGCCGGCAGCGCCTGCCAAACCTGCAGCGGCCGCTCCTGCCCAGCCCGCTCCCGCCCAGCCGCAGGCAGCGCCGGCTGCAGCTCCGGCGAAGAAAGCACCTGCCACTGTTGCCC
>NZ_JBBLYW010000047.1:0-389 GCF_037911235.1 Arthrobacter oryzae | reverse complement strand
CTTCCTGCTGTGCGGCGTTCTTGGTTGCCTGCTTGCCGGCCTGCTCCAGTGCCTGGGCCACCTTGGTCAGGTTCGTGACGTGGGAACCGGACCATTCGTTGCGGAACTTTTCCGCGTCCGGGCCCTTCCAGTCAGTGCTGTCCAGAGCCTTCGTCAGCTGCGACTTGGCCTTCTCAATCTCGGACGAACCAGCCTGAAGCTTGCTTCCCAGCGCCTTGAGCTGGGCAATGTCTGCACCCCAAATAGCCATTAGTTATCTCCTTCAATCAACGGACCCGATCCGATCGGCTCCCCAGCGGCCCCCGGCTCATCCGGAAGATCCATTACCTAGAAACTATCCCGCGGCCCAAACCACTGTCGATGGGCACCGCTCCCCATGGGACCTTCCC
>NZ_JBBLYW010000046.1:0-541 GCF_037911235.1 Arthrobacter oryzae | reverse complement strand
GGCGTTGCGGGCTGAGGAGTTCTTCGAGCTGCTCGGCGGTGAGCAGTCCGTGTTCGAGGACGAGTTCGGCGACGCCCTTGCCGGTGGCGAGGGCTTCCTGGGCGATGGCGGTTGCGGTGGCGTAGCCGAGGTGGGGGTTGAGCGCTGTGACCAGGCCGATTGATTGTTCCACCGTGAGCCGGAGGTGTTCGGTGTTGGCGGTGATGCCCCGGACGCAGCGTGCCGTGAGGGTGCGGCAGGCGGCTTCCAGGTGGGAGATGCTCTTGTGGAGGCTGTGGACGATGATGGGTTCGAAGGCGTTGAGCTGGAGCTGCCCGGCTTCGGCGGCCATGGTGATGGTGACGTCGTTGCCGATGACTTCGTAGGCCACCTGGGAGACCACTTCCGGGATGACCGGGTTGATCTTGCCGGGCATGATGGAGGATCCGGACTGCACGGCGGGCAGGTTGATTTCGCCCAGGCCGGCGCGGGGGCCGGAGGAGAGCAGCCGCAGGTCGTTGCAGATCTTGGAGAGCTTCACGGCCACGCGCTTGAGGACGCC
>NZ_JBBLYW010000045.1:0-8906 GCF_037911235.1 Arthrobacter oryzae | reverse complement strand
CTCTCTCAGTTGTTGCGGCGTGGGCTAGGACGCTCTCGCAGTTTCTGTCGATCACTCGTCGGTGGACAGCGGTCGTTTCATGACAATGCGGGGCCAGGGATAGCCGCTGGCAGCTTACGTAGGTGAGAGAGCGTGGCTGAAAACAGGGCAGGAAGTGAGAGAGCGTCTGTATAGTGCCCGCTATGGATGACAAGGAAGTTTTGCACCGCTACCTGCGCACCCGGCGTGCGGACCTCCTCGGCAAACTCGACGGGCTTGACGAGTACGACGCCCGGAGGCCGCTGACGCCGACCGGGACCAACCTGCTGGGCCTCGTCAAACATGTGGCCAGCGTGGAACTCGGCTATTTCGGTGAGGTCTTCGGGCGGCCCAGTCCCCGTGCCTTGCCTTGGGAGGCTGAGGATGCAGAACCCGACGCCGACATGTGGGCCGCCCCGGACGAAAGCCGGGAGCAGATTGTTGAACTCCACCACTACTCCGCGGCGCACAGCGATGCGACCATTGACGCGCTCCCGCTGGAGGCGCCGGGGATTGTCCCTTGGTGGCCTGAGGAACGCCGGCACGTGACCCTGCACCAGATCCTGGTGCACATGTGCGTCGAAACGGCCCAGCACCTGGGTCACGCGGACATCCTTCGCGAGCTCATCGACGGATCAGCGGGCCAACGGCCGGGCGATCCCAACCTGACAACGCGTACCACTGACGAATGGGGCGAACACCGCTCGCGGATCGAGGCGGCGGCCCGGCAAGCAGCGGACCAAGCGAGAGAGCGTCCGGAAAAAGGGGCCAGGTAGTGAGAGAGCGCCGGGATTCACCCGGCAGGTAGTGAGAGAGCGTCCGGAAAGAGGGGCCAGGAAGTGAGAGAGCGTCCGGGGTGGGAGCCCTACTCGATGGTGGCGAACAGCTCGTTGAGTTCGTCCGTCAGCTGCTTCCGCAGCGCGGGCGTGCCGATTTCCTTGCCGTCGATGTGGTTCACGGGAGCCAGCAGCCGGATGCTTGAGATCAGCCAGACGGCGTCGGCATCGAAGAGGTCGCGCGGTTCCAGCGGGCCGTAGCCGAGTTCCCAGCCCGCGGCCTTGGCGGCCGCGAACAGTGCGCCCTGCGACGTGCCCGGAAGGATGCCGCTATCCAGCTGCGGGGTGATGAGGCGGCGCACCGTGCGGGTGCCGCCGTTGCCGTCGTCGACTGTGTCAAGGTGCGCCAGCAGGACGGTGGACGTGGGGCCTTCGAGGACGCGGCCGTCGGACGACGTGAAGATGACGTCGTCCGCCCCCTGGTTGTGGGCGTAACGCAGGGCCGCCATGTTCACCGCGTAGGAGAGCGTCTTGGCGCCCAGCAGCAGCCACGGCGCCCGTTCGCCCACTTCACTGTCGTAGCCGCGGTCCAGGAGGATGACGTCGATGCCGGTCTCGCGCTGGCGCCGGCCGGCAGCGGGGACGGGGGAAGCCTGGACCCAACAGGTGGGCCGCGCTCCGCCCTCGGCGCCGCGGGTGCAAATCAGCTTTACCACCGTCTCGTCTTCCTCCGGTGTGCCGGCGGGATGCTGGGAACGGTATTCGGCCACCGCCGTCGCGATGGCCCGGCGCCAGGCATCTTCGGCCGGGATGTCCAGCTCCAGGGCGCGGGCCGAACCCTGCAGCCGGCGCAGGTGCGCGTCGAGCTTCCGCGGGTTACCGCCCACGGACAGCATGGACTCGAAGACGCCGTCGCCCCGGGTGGCGCCCTGGTCCGTGGCCATCAGTTGAGGCTGCGACGCATCGGCGATCCGGCCGTCGTCGAACCGGGGGTCAAGGAATACGAGCACGGTGGCCGGGGCAGCAGCAGTCATGCCTCAAGCTTAGCCGCGGCCCCGGCTCCGGCCCCTGCGCGGGATAGGCTGTGCTGAATGCCTCCGGAACCGGTCCGGCGGGCGAGTAACCGTGGGGGTCCCTCTGTGTTGTGGCCGTTTCCGCTGGTGGGCACCGCGCCCTACTGGCTCGTGCTCACGTTGAGCATTGTTGATCTGGTCATCCGGGTGCTGGCGCTGGGCATTATCCCGGGCAACCGCCGTCCCACCACGGCCATGGCCTGGCTGCTGGGAATCTTCTTTGTGCCCGCCCTCGGCCTGGTCCTGTTCCTGTTGTTCGGAAACTTCAAGCTTTCCCGCAAGCGCCGGGCGCAGCAGGATGCCGTGAACAAGCGGGTCCGTGCCGGCACGTCCCAGCTGGCCGCCGCCGAAAGCGATTACGACGGCCCGGAGTGGGTGGCTTCGGCGGCTGAACTGAACAAGACGCTCGGTTCACTGCCCATGGTGGACGGCAACAGCGTGGAGCTCCTGCCCGGATACCCCGACTCCATCAAGGCGATGGCCGAGGCCGTGCGCGGGGCGGAGACGTTCGTCAACGCCGAGTTCTACATCATGAGCACGGACCACATCACGGAGGATCTGTTCACCGCCCTGGAAGAGGCTGCGGAGCGCGGCGTGGAGGTCCGTGTGCTGTTCGACCACCTCGGCACCCTGCGGATCAAGGGCTACCGGAAGCTCATCAGGCGCCTCAAAGCGAGCAAGATCCAGTGGCGGCCCATGCTTCCGCTGCGGCCTGTGCATGGACAGTGGCGCCGCCCCGACCTGCGCAACCACCGCAAGATCATGGTGATCGACGGCGAAATCGCCTTCACGGGCTCACAGAACCTGATCGAGCCCTCCTACAACAACCCCCGGCACCGCAAGGTGGGGCGCGAATGGGTGGAGCTCATGGCCTGCCTGCGCGGACCGATTGTCACTACGCTCAACGTGGTCTTCGCCACCGACTGGCTCAGCGAAACGGACGAGTCCCTGGAGGACCAACTGGCCCACCGTCCCGAGCCGGCACCCGGCGCCGTGACCGCCCAGGCCGTGCCCAGCGGCCCCGGCTTCATCACCGAGAACAACCTGCGCCTCTTCAACACGCTGATCTACTCCGCCCAGCACAAGATCTCCATCTGCAGCCCGTACTTCGTCCCGGATGATTCACTGCTCTACGCGGTGACGACGGCGGCGCAGCGGGGCGTCGACGTCGAACTTTTCGTCTCGGAAAAAGGCGACCAGTTCCTGGTCCACCACGCGCAGCAGTCCTACTACGAGGCGCTGCTGGAAGCGGGTGTGCGGATCTACCTGTACAAGGCGCCGTTCGTGCTGCACGCGAAGCACTTCACCATCGACGACGAAGTGGCCGTCCTGGGGTCCAGCAACATGGACATGAGGTCCTTCTCGCTGAACCTGGAGGTTTCGGTGATGCTCCTGGGCGCCGACATCGTGGCCAAGATGCGCGCGGTGGAGGACACCTACCGGGATATTTCCCGCGAGCTGACGCTCGAGGACTGGATGGAGCGGCCCATGGCCGTCAAGTACGTGGACAACGTCGCCCGGCTCACGGCCACCCTGCAGTAGGTCAGCTTTCCGGGAACCCCGAACCCAATGCGGACAGGACCCCGAACGCCTTGGTCCGGATTTCGTCGTACTCCTCCTGCGGAGAGGAATCCGCCGTGATGGCACCGCCGACGCCGAGGCTCAGTTCGGTCCCGCCTGCGCCGTCTGCGCGCATCACCAGCGTCCGGATGGCCACCGCCGTGTCCATCGACCCGCTCAGCGAGAAGTAGCCGATGGCGCCCGAATAGACACCGCGCGGCGCCGCTTCCAAGCGGTCCAGGATGGCCATGGTGCTGATCTTGGGAGCTCCCGTCATGGACCCGGCGGGGAAGCACGCGGCAACGGCTTCGGCGCGCGGAAGCCCGGGTTTGAGCTTCGCATCGATGGTGCTGACCATCTGGTGCACCGTGGCGTAGCTTTCGATGGCGCAGAGCCGGCTGACCGTGACGGATCCCGCTACGGCGAAGTGGCTCAGGTCGTTGCGGAGCAGGTCCACGATCATGATGTTCTCGGCGCGGTCCTTGGGGGAAGACTCCAGGTCCCGCCGCAGCTCGTCGTCGCGGGCAGGCTCCGCGGCCCGGGGGCGGGTGCCCTTGATCGGCTCGGCGCGCATGCCGCCGTCGGCCGCTATCCGCAGGAACCGCTCCGGTGACGTGCTGGCCACCGTCAGCTCACCGAAACGCAGGTAGCTGGCGAACGGCGCCGGGTTCTTCCGGCGAAGGGCGAGGTACGCCTGCCAGGGATCCAGCCCGTCCGTTCCGTCCTGCCCTGCCGTTCCGTCCGCCCCCGCCGGTACGACGGCGGTGACGGCGGTGGTGAGGCAGACCTCGTACGTGTTCCCCTCGGCGATTTCATGCTGCGCGTCCGCAATCTTGCGCTTGTAGGCAGTCTCGGTGTCGCGCCCGGTGAAGGCGGGGGCAGGCTGTGTTCCGGGTTCGACGGCGGTGCTGTCGCCGCGTTCCGGTGCTGCGGCTGGCGCCGCAGCCGCCGTGACTGCCGAGCGGGCGCGGGCCAGCCAGTCCGCGGCGTCGGGTGACTCCAAGGCAAGCAGCCATGCGCTGCCCTCGCGGTGGTCCAGGACCACGGCCCGGCCGGCAAAGATCAGGGCGGCGTCGGGCGTTCCGGAGGCAACGTCGCTGCCGCCGGTTTCACGCTTGAGCTCGTAACCCAGGTAGCCCAGCCAGCCGAGCGTGAATTCGCAGGGGTAGCCTTCGGGCGGGCGGAGTGCGCGGCGGCCCCAGACGCCGTCCAGCCAGCGGAAGAACGGTCCCGCGGTGGAAACCGTGGCGGTGCCTGTCGTCAGGCGGGTGACGCCGGACTGGTGCCGGACGGCCTGGCCGAACCTGCCGCCGTCGTCCGCCAGGATGCTGAAGCGGCTGCGCTCTGCGGCCGGCCCCTCCGTCCGAAGCGAGGAGTCCAGCCATACCGCACGTGGCGAACGGCCGTAAAGGGCGTCGAACAGGCGGGCGGCGTCGGGATCGCAGTCCAGCCGCTCGGCGTGGAGCTGAAGGCCGCGGCGGGCCGAGAGCTCCGGCAGCAGCACTGCCGCCAGAGCCGGAAGGTACTGGAGCGCCTGGAGGACGTCGTCGGGGGCGGTGCCGTCGGCCCGGTTGAGCACGCGGATGTCGGCAGTGTCCCGCACCGGGTCCGTTGCCAGCCACTCGTCCTCCTGCGCGGCCCACTGGTCCCAGAACGGTTCGTAGGTGCTGCCGTCGCGTGCCAGGGCCCGGGTGCGGCGGTCGTCGTCGGAGGACTCCGCCCAGACGACGGCATCCAGCAGCGGGCGGGCGGCGGCGGCCGCGGCCCCCACGCCCTCCACGATCACGATCTCAGCCGGCAGGGTGGTGCGCGTCGCGCCGTCGTAATGCTTTTCCCAGTCCCAGCTGACCCATTCAGCAGCTTCCCCGCGGCTCAGCGGAGCCAGCACGGTACTGACATAGCGCTCGATGCCGGCCGCCAGCCCGTTCCAGCCGGGATAGATGTCCTCCAGATGGAACAGCGACACCTTGTGGTGCTCCCGCAGCCTGGCGGCAAGCTCGATCGCGAGGGTTGTTTTTCCTGCGCCGGACCGGCCGTCGATGGCGATGATCACGGGTGCAGGGGTCATGAAATAGAGCGTACCTGCTGCCCGGACTGGTTCTGTTGCGGCACTTCCCTGCGGACATGGTCCACAATTCCGGGAATGGCCGCCTTGATGAGGTCCCACGTGATGTCGAAGTCCGCATGGCCTCCGTACCAGGGGTCCTCGATGCCCTGGTCCAGGAGATCGCGGCCGGACACTGCCGGATCGAAGCTGCGCAGCATCCGGATCCGGGCCAGTGCCTCCCCGTCAGGGGCGGTGGCCCGCAGCCAGCCGTAATGGTCCACGTCCAGGGCGAGGATCAGGTGGCGGTCGCGGAACCATTCAGGGCGCCACTCGCGTGCAATGTGCCGCTCCGAGGTGAGCTGGTGGGCGGCGAGTTTGCGGGCGGCCCGGGGATCGATGGGGCGGCCGGCCTCATAGGCTGTGGTTCCGGCAGAATCCACGACGACGGCGCCGGCGAGCCCCGCTGCTGCGAAGGCCTCGGCCAGCATCAGCTCGGCCATCGGGGACCGGCAGATGTTTCCGGTGCAGACCGCGATGATCCGGTATGGGCTCGACATTGAGGACATGGAGCAAGCATGGGGGATGGTGGGCCCTCTTGGCTAGTCACGGGCCGTCCGCATTACGGTTCGGTCAATACTGTTTCGACTTCCGTCATATTTGGCGTTCGCAGTACGCGATCGGGAACAGATTGAGGCAGCTCCCAGTTACTAGTACTGAGGAAGAAAAATGAGCACGACATGTATGGCATTGGTCATCCCGGCCCGGCTGGGTGAACCCCTGCGGACCATGACCCTTGAGGCGACGACCGACACCCTTCAGGGCCTCGTCGGGGGACATCTGGAATCCGTCAGCCGCGGTGACTGGCATGTCTACCTCAACGCCGAAGGCCACTTTATGGACCTGCCGCCCAACATCCGCGCTGCCCAACTTATCCGTGAGGCCGGGCTCGACCTGTCCGATGCCGCCCGGGGCACAGCGGTGTTCCTGGGCCGTACCGGGCGCGGCGGCGAAGCGGACGTTCCGGAGCACCTGTTGCGGCGTGCAGCGGAAATGTTCGGCTCCCCCCTGGCCGCGTAGGTGTGCCTGGCCCGCGAGGACATGCGCCACTTCAGCCTGCTTCAGAAACCCAACAGACGGGCCCCGAGCGCGTACATCCCCCACAGGCCGGCGCCCAGGAGGACGCCCAGATAGCCGAGCACGAGCCGGGTGTCGCGGAGGTAGCAGTTCGACTTCTTCAGGCCCCTCCGGCGCGCTTTCCAGTACCCGGTGAACCCGATGGCCGCGAACACGGCCAGCGCCACCGGGCCGGCCAGCCAGCCCAGCAGGGCGATCGTGGCGAAGATGCAGAGTCGCAGCGGATCGAACGGGGCAGCCTCCTGCGGTTGCGCGTCGGAGTTGGGCTGGCCCCCGGGCGGGGCGGCTGGCCCGGCGCCGTCCCGGGGTGGCACCAGCTGCGAGGGCAGGGGGCCGGATGCGATGCGCCGGGCGTCCGAGTCGGAACCCATGATCCTCCCTAAAGCTGCCGCACCGGGAGCAGTTGCTGACCCGTAGCAGTGCTCATTCGTTGCCTGGACAGGGCGGGCCACGCCTGCACTGCGCAGAAGGGGGCGCACTGATGACCGCCTGCGTCACTCTTGGTTCCCACATGGACACAGCACTGCGTGAGCCGTTCTTCGATCATCGTGGAAATGTCCATGAACGGCTTCACCATGATGCGGGTGACGCGTTCGGCGAGGAGTCTGCGCAGCCGTTGCTGCTGGCCCGGTAGCTTGCCGGCGGCCAGAGTGGTGAGCGTCCCGATGCCCAGGTCACACTGGGTGCAGATGTTCTTCCAGAGGTCAGCCGTCCGCGGGTGGGACAGGGACGACTGTTCGCTTAGCAGATCGAGCAGCGAGGACTTCATCAGGCTGCGCAGTTCGAGCGGGATCGCGCTGTCGGCGATGCGGTTGGCGAGGCTGTCCGGGTTGAGTTCCAGCCAGGCGAGCAGCTGGTCGTGCCCGATGAGGGCAGTCAGCGAGCGCCAGACACCGGAGTCATCCTTCAGCATGTAGCCCACGGACGCGCAGTGCGGATGCGAGCAGGGCAATGCCGTCAGGTCATGCCACGAGACCACCCCGTTGGTTTGCTCCGCCAGCCTTTCGAGGACGCCCGTGTGGGTGAGCCGGTCCAGGGGATCGATTCCGTGCCCGCGGCCGGAACCGAACACCGGCTGCAGCGCTACTCCGCCCACGAACGGGGTTTCCAGGGCGCGCATGACGACGGCGCCCACCTCGCCGTCGTTGACGCCGAGGGTTGCCGTCATGGTCAGGGTGGTGAAGATGCCTGCTTCAGACAAACGTGAGATGGCCTCATCCTTGAACCGCGTCAGGTCTCCGCCGCGGTGGTGGATCGACGCTTCCTTGGAGGGGCCGTCGTATTGGAGGTACACCTCCACCCGGTCGCGATGCCTGGCCAGCAAGGCGAGCAGTTCGTCGTCGGTCGCGATCAGCATGCCGTTGCTGTTCACCATGATCCGCACGATCGGCCGGGCAACAAGTTCCTCCAGCAGTTCGGCGAGATGCGGATACAGTGTGGGCTCGCCGCCGGAGAGCATCAACACATCAAGGCGCCCGTTCTCCCGGGCAAGGCGTGCATCAATATTCGCAAGCACCTCGCTGAGCGGCGCAACCCCCTGCAGTTGCGGGCCGGATGAGGTGAAACAGGTGGGGCAGCGCAGGTTGCAGTGCTCGATGATGTCCTGCAGGAGGATGCACGTGTGCTGCGTCTGCATGGCGGGAAGCCCATAGGCGTAGGCCTCGGGTATCGGGCGGTAGTTGTCCGCCTGGTCGGGGATGTGCTGTTTGGTGGGCGCCTGCCATTTTTCCAGGTAACGCAGGATTTCCGGCGATTCGTCGTACAGGGTGCGCACCAGGCCGTGGTCGGGGCAGCCGCGTTCGAGCCACACGCGGTCATCCCGGATGAGCAGCACCCCGGACAGGCGCCGCACCTGGGCAAGCGGAGGGTTCGTCTCGTGGCAGCGGGGGCAGAACGCAGTGACATACCGGTGGATCCGGTCACCGCGCAGGGGCTGGCCGGGGCCGGGCAGCGCCCGTCCTGCGGCTAAAGGTGAAGGATTCATATCAGGCCCCCATCTGGGTGAGGGCGCCGACGCAGAGTCCGCCGCCGAACAGGACAAAAATTCCGAGGCCAATCAGGAGTCCCGCACCGAGCCGCGAGGTGCGGCGCCTGACGGCCAGCAGGATGGCCACCAGCAAGTAAATGACGATCGGTATGAAGCCGGCCAGGCCGCCGAGGCCGAAGGAGCCCCATGCGTAGGGTCCGGCGGCCATAAGCGATCCGACATAGACCACGTAGAGGACCAAGGCGCCGAGGACGGCGCCGAGCGCCATGGAGCCTCCTGCCGGCTCTTGGGGCGTCCCGTGCCCGTCCGCC
>NZ_JBBLYW010000044.1:0-42609 GCF_037911235.1 Arthrobacter oryzae | reverse complement strand
TCGGGGAGCAGTTCACGGGTGAGAGAGCGTCGCTGTTTAAGCTGCAGGAACTGAGAGAGCGTTTCCGGGTTACTTCGTGGCGCGCTGCCTGGAAACTTCGTACAGCGAGATGCCGACGGCCATGGAGGCGTTGAGCGATTCCATGGCGGAGTCGATCGGGATGGAGATGATCTGGTCGCAGTTTTCGCGGACCAGGCGGCTGAGGCCCTTGCCCTCGGATCCCACCACGATGCACACCGGTTCCTTGGCCAGGCTGAGATCCGGCAGCGAAACGTCGCCGTCGCCGTCCAGTCCCAGCACGTAGATGCCCATGTTCTTGAACGCCTTGAGCGTGTTGTTCAGGTTAGCGGCGCGTGCCACCGGGACCCGGACTGCCGCACCGGCGCTGGTCTTCCAAGCGGAGGCGGTGACGCCGACCGAGCGGCGCTCCGGCACGATGACGCCATGGCCGCTGAAGGCTGACACGGAGCGGATGATCGCACCGAGGTTGCGCGGGTCCGTGATGCCGTCCAGGGCGACAAAGAGCGGGGCGTTGGCAACGTGGCCCTTCTTCCAGCTTTCTACCGTTTCCTCGGCGAGCTCGTAGGCGTCCTGGTATTCGTAGGGCGGAATCTGCAGCACAAGGCCCTGGTGGATTGCATCGTCCGTCATCCGGTCCAGCTCGGGCTTGCCCGTTTCCAGCAGCGGAATGCCGCGTTCGGCCGCAAGTTTGAGGGACTCCTTGACGCGGTCATCCATTTCGATGCGGATGGCAACGTGGAGGGCCTTCGCGGGGATTCCGGCGCGCAGCGCTTCGACCACGGAGTTGCGCCCTGTGACGACTTCCTCCGTGGCACGGCCCTTCGGGCCTGAACGGGCACCCGCGCCGCGGGCTGCCCCCGGGCGCTTGGCGGCGGACCGCTCGGCGAGCTGCTTGTTCTTGTGGGCCTTGTGGTACGGGCGGTCTTCCGCTTTGGGAGTGGGCCCCTTACCTTCGAGGGCCTTTCGGCCGTGGCCACCCGTCCCGATGGTGGGGCCCTTCTTCGCTTTGACCGAGCGGCGACCGTTGTTGGCCATGAGTTTCACCCTTGCTTTGTTGAGTAAGTCTGACCTCCAGTCTACTGACTCAGGTTAAATCGCCGGCGCAGCGCGCGTGCCTGCCGGCTGGACTCCCTCAGCTCAGCCGCGCTTGAGGCTCCAGGTGGCACCGTCCGGACCGTCCTCGACGAGGACTCCCGCCGCCGCCAGCGTGTCCCGGATGGCGTCCGATGCCGCCCAGTCCTTGGTGGCCCGCGCCTGCGCCCGCGCTCCAAGCTGGGCGTCGATGAGCACGCCCAGGGCTGTGTCCGCCTGGTCGTCCCGGGCAGGGGCCGCGACATCGTTCAGGCCCAGGACGCGCAGCATGTCCGTGACGGAGTGCAACGCTGCCCGGGCTGCCGTGTTGTCGCCCGCAGTGAGGGCAGTGTTGCCGGCCCGCACCGTGTCGTGGAGGGCAGCCAGGGCCTGCGGAACGTTAAGGTCATCGTCCATGGCCGCGGCGAAGGCGTCCGGCACTGTGCCGTGGCTACCGAACAGCAGGCCGGCGCCGGAAACGTCCTCTGACAACGTCCGCACTGCCCGGGCGACGAAACCCTCAATCCGTTCCATCGCGGCGGCCGCCTCCTGCAGCGACGTGGGCTGGTAGTCCAGCACGGAGCGGTACTGCGCCTGGCCAAGGTAGTAACGCACCACCCGCGGCGAAGCGAGCTCCAGCATGTCCGCCGGGCTGACGGTGTTGCCGATGGACTTGGACATCTTTTCGCCCTGGTACGTCACCATGCCGTTGTGCATCCAGAAGTTGGCGAAGGGGTGCCCTGCCGCCTGGGACTGGGCCATCTCGTTTTCATGGTGGGGGAACCGGAGGTCCAGGCCGCCGCCATGGATGTCGAATTCGGTGCCGAGGTATCTGGTGACCATGGCCGAGCATTCCAGGTGCCAGCCCGGACGGCCGGCACCCCAGGGCGAAACCCAGCTGGCCGTCGTCGGCTCCCCTTCCTTGTGGCCCTTCCACAGCGCAAAGTCCCTCGGATCCTTCTTTCCCCGGGGGTCGGCGTCGGGAGCTCCCTGCATGTCATCGATCTTCTGGCGGGTGAGCGAGCCGTAGCGGTCCCACGAGCGGACGTCGAAGTAGACGTCGCCGGAGTCATTGAGGGCGGGGTAGGCGTGGCCGCGGTCGATCAGGCGCTGGATCAGGGCGTGCATTTCCGGAATGTGGCCGGTTGCCCGCGGCTCGTAGGTGGGGCGGGAAACGCCGAGCGTGTCGTAAGCCTTGAGAAACGCCTGTTCGTAGCGGTAGGCCAGCGCCCACCACTCTTCCTCGCGGATCTCGTCCGGGCCTTCCTCGAAGTCCGGTTCAAAGGAAAGGGCGGACTTGGCAAGAATTTTGTCGTCGATGTCCGTGACATTCCTGACGACGGTCACGCGGAACCCGCGGTACTCCAGCCAGCGGGTGAGCTGGTCAAAGGCGATGGCGGACCGGATGTGCCCCACGTGCGGCAGGCCCTGCACCGTTGCGCCGCAGTAGTACAGGCTCACCTTGCCCGGTATCAGAGGAACGAAGTCGCGGACTTCGGCGGATGCTGTGTCGTAAAAGCGCAGGGTCACCGCTCCAGATTAGCCGATGGCCCCTGCGGCAGGACCCACCAGCCCATTTGCACCTTTTTACTTGCAGACTTCGCCGATCTTGTTGTTCTGCTCGCTCAGCTGGGCTGTCTGGTCCGCGCTTTTGGTGCCCAGCGACGTAGCGGCGACCTTCTTCATGATGTCCGCCATTTTTTGGATGGGCTCGGCAACCTCCGGGGCCACCTTGTCCGCCACTTCCTGGTAATGCTTGGCAATCTGGTCAGCCTGCTGCTGCTCATTTCCGGTGGGCACGAAGGTATCGCCGTTGAGGAACTTGCAGCTTTCCTCGACGCTCATCTTCGGAGTGCCGCAGCCGCTCAGCAGCATCCCGGCAACCAGTACGACGGCGGCAAACGGCTTCTTCACGAGGGGTCTCCTGGAGTGTTGGGCAGAGGAATGGCTCCCTTAAGCCTAGGCGAAAGGCATGCCCTGCTTCAGCCCGCCCGGTACACCAGTGCGGTGGCGAGAGCGGAAATACCTTCCCCCCGGCCGGTGAAACCGAGTCGGTCGCTGGTGGTGGCGCTGACGCTGACGGGGGCGCCCGCCGCTGCGCTAAGGACAGCTTGGGACTCCTCCCGGCGCGGACCGAATTTTGGCCTGTTGCCCACGAACTGCACCGCGATGTTGCCGATTTCGAAGCCCTCAGCACGCACGATGCGGGCTGCCTCGGCGAGGAGGGTGACTCCGGAGGCACCCGCGAATTCCGGCCGGTCCGTTCCGAAATGCGTGCCCAGGTCGCCGATCCCGGCGGCCGAGAACAGTGCATCCGCCGCTGCATGGGCTACGGGGTCGCCGTCGGAGTGGCCCGCCAGGCCCTGCTCGCCCTCCCATAGCAGCCCTCCGAGCCACAGGGCGCGCGGATTGTCCGGGGTGGCAAAAGCGTGGACGTCAATCCCGATTCCGGTCCTGGGGATGATGGGAACGGCGGCCATGTCAGCCTTCCACCCAGCGGGCGCCCAACGGGCCTTCCAGCAGGCCCTCGGCAATGATGAGGTCCAGGGGTGTGGTGATCTTCAGTGACTGGCTGGCTCCGCGGACGGCATGGACGGGAACACCGAGCCGTTCCACGAGCATGGCGTCATCGGTTATCGCGGCGGCCTGGGCTTCGTCGAATCCTGCCGCCTCCCGGTGCGCCTTCATGAGTGTCTCAAGGTCGAATCCCTGCGGGGTCTGCACGGCCCGGAGCTTCTCCCGCGGAGCCGTGCCCACCACAACCTCCGGCGCGATACGGGCGTCTTCGTCACTCGTTGCTTCAACGGTCTTGACGGTGTCTACAACGGGTATTACCGGAATGACAGCCAACGCGCCAGCCGCCAGGGAGTCAACCACGCGATGGAAGACAGACTCCGGTGTCAGGGCGCGGGCAGCGTCATGGACCAGCACCGCCTGAGTGCCCTCTTCCAAGGCAGCCAAGGCTGCACGGACCGATTCCGTACGCGTAGCCCCGCCGTCGACGATCGTCAGGAGCGGCCCGCCGTCGGCGAGTTCGCTGGTGAAGTCATCGCACATCCGCCGGAGTGCGCCGTCATTCGGCGGCAACGCGACGCAAACCTGCTGCGCTACGCCGGAGGCGACTATCCCGCGCAGGGCATGCATCAGGATGGGTTCTCCGCCGAGGGGGACCCTTGCCTTGGGCATGCCATAACCGAGCCGCTGCCCTGATCCGGCCGCGACCAGTACGACGGCGACGACAGGGCGGGTGGCGTGGTCCCCGGCATCCGGCGCGGCTCCGGCGGAAATTTCTGTTGCAGTCATGGGCACAACACTACGTGGCCGGGCCCTTCCGGTGCCGGGCAAAATTCCGGATTTTGTCCAGAAAAGGGCAAAAAGAAACCCCGGCGGCTGGTGAGCCACCGGGGTTCAATTCTTAGGAAGCCAAGACTTCGTCGAGAACGCTTGCAGCCTTCTCTTCATCCGTCTTTTCAGCCAGCGCCAGTTCTGAAATCAGAATCTGGCGGGCCTTGGCCAGCATACGCTTCTCACCTGCGGAAAGGCCGCGGTCGTGATCCCGACGCCACAGATCGCGAACGACCTCTGCCACCTTGATGACGTCCCCGGAAGCAAGCTTCTCCAGATTTGCCTTGTAACGACGCGACCAGTTGGTAGGCTCTTCAGTGAACTCGGCCCGCAGCACGTCAAAGACATGCTCCAAACCTTCTTTGCCCACTACGTCACGAACACCAACAAGGTCAACGTTCTCTGCTGGAACTTCAATGGTCAGATCACCCTGGGCCACCTTGAGCTTGAGATACATTTTCTCTTCGCCCTTGATGGTGCGCATCTTGATTTCTTCAATTTTTGCTGCACCGTGGTGAGGGTAAACTACTGTCTCGCCGACCTCAAAAACCATGTGGACTTTCCCCTTTCCCGCAGACCAGTTTATCACGATTCAGGCATACAACTGGCACGGATCGGGGCCTCGAACCCAGTAAATACAAGGAAAATGGGGCCAATCCACCCCTCCAACCCCTTGACGGATGCGGATATTAGTGCATGGCGGGGGCTATGCCAAGGGCGTTGGGATGCAACTGGCCGGCCTGGTTCCGGGCAGCGCGGACGGGCACGCAGTGCTGCGGGAGGGCAAGTTTCCGGACGCTAATGTGTAGGCCCCGAATCCTTGTTTGAGACCGTTTGAGGATAGGCTATGGCTGAATAATGTTTCAAGACTCTCAAGGAGTGCGTGACGTGCGTTTCACTGCGATGAACCGGGGCCAGCGCGGCAAGCTGGCAATGGCAACGGCAGCACTTGCCATCGGCCTGCTGTCGGTGACTGGCTGCGGCTACATCAACGCCCAGCAGACCACAGAGCAGTACTCTGCCTCGGACGGGACCCGGGAAGATCTTGGCCCGCTCCAGATCCGCAACTTCATGATCGTCTCCGCCGGCGAGGACAAGCCGGGCCGCGTCATCGGCGCCGTCTACAACTCCTCGTCCAGCGACGTCAAGCTGACCATCAGCGGGGCGGCCGGCTCGCAGACGCAAGTGTCTGTGAAGCAGAATTCCTACACGCTGCTTAACGAATCGACGGATCCGGCGATCCTCAGCAGCACAGGAGCCATCCCGGGCTCCCTGTCCGACGTGACCATCTCCGAGGACGGCACCAACCAGACCGCCAAGGTCAAGGTTCCCGTCCTGGACGCCACGTTGCCCGAGTACAAGGAGTACCTGCCGGCAGGCAGCGAGCCCACCGTCACCGAGACCGCGACGCCGACCCCGACGAGCGGCGAAGGCCACTAGCACGCACAGCAGAAAGGAGGGCTCCCGCAGCGCGGGGGCCCTCCTTTCTGCATGTCCGGGTAAGCCCCGTCCGGCGAGTGCGCCCGTCCGGCGAGTGTGCCTAGGGCTCGAACTTGTAGCCGAGGCCGCGGACCGTCACGAGGTACCTCGGCGCCGACGGGTCCGGTTCGATCTTGCTGCGCAGCCTTTTGACGTGGACGTCGAGGGTCTTGGTGTCGCCCACGTAGTCCGACCCCCACACCCGGTCGATCAGCTGGCCGCGGGTCAACACCCGGCCGGAATTGCGCAGCAGCATCTCCAGCAGTTCGAATTCCTTCAGCGGCAGTGACACCTGTTCGCCGTCGACGCTCACCACATGGCGTTCGACGTCCATCCTCACCGGGCCGGCCTGGACCGTGTTGGTGATGAGCTCTTCCGGCTCGCCCTGCCGGCGGAGGACGGCCCTGACCCGGGCAACGAGTTCTCGGGACGAATACGGCTTGGTGACGTAATCGTCAGCCCCGAGCTCCAGTCCCACGACCTTGTCGATCTCGGCGTCCTTGGCAGTCAGCATGATCACAGGCACGGTGGAGCGCTGGCGCAGCTGCCGGCACACCTCAGTGCCTGACTGGCCGGGAAGCTGGAGGTCCAGGAGCACCAGGTCGGCGCCGTTCCGGTCGAACTCCGTGATGGCGTCCAAGCCGTTGTCCACGACTTCCACCTCGAATCCTTCCTTGCCCAGAAGGTAGGACAGAGGGTCGCTGAACGACTCCTCATCCTCGACTATGAGAATCCTGCTCAAGCGCTGGCTCCTTGTTCATGGACGCCGGTGGCGTCGTTACTGTGGGGTGAGGTGCTGCGGGCGGACGCTGCCGGCGCCGCGGGGGCGTCGCCGTCGTCCTGGCCCTCCATCTCAGGAAGCCTGATGGTGAACGTTGATCCTTGGCCGGGCTGTGACCACAGCGTCACTTCCCCGCCGTGGTTGGAGATCACGTGTTTCACGATGCTCAGGCCCAGTCCGGTTCCGCCGGTCTGCCGCGACCTGGCGGCATCCGCGCGGTAGAACCGTTCAAAGACCCGTTCCTGGTCCTCAGGGGACATGCCGTCGCCCTGGTCCGTGACCGAGATGGAGATCAGGCCTTCCTTGGCGCGCACGCCGATACCCACCCGGGTGTTCTCCGGCGAGTAGCGGATGGCATTGTCTATCAGGTTTCGCAGTGCCGTCACGAGCAGGTCCTGGTCGCCGTAGACCATGGCGTCCACCCGGCCGCCGACCACGATGGAGATGTTTTTGCTTTCCGCGGGCAGCTGCGAACGGTCAACGGCTTCAGTGACCACGGCGTTGATGTCCACGGGGTGTCCCTGCTGGGCCACGTTGGCACCCTGCAGCCGGGAGAGCTCAATGATGTCCTGGACCAGAGCGGCAAGCCGCGTCGATTCCTTCTGCATGCGCTTGGCGAAGCGGCGGACGGCCACTTCGTCGTCCGCCGATGATTCCAAGGCCTCTGCCAGCAGGGAGATGGCGCCCACCGGAGTTTTGAGTTCGTGGGAGACGTTGGCCACGAAGTCGTTCCGGATCTCCTCGGTGCGGGTGAGTTCGGTCCGGTCGTCCGCGAGCAGGAGGATGTATTCCTCGCCGAGCATGGCTGCCCGGACCTGGACGATGATGGTCCCCTGCCCGAGCGGACCGCGTGGCAGTTCGAATTGCTTTTCGAGGATGACGCCGTCGCGCCGCACCCTGGCCGTCATGTCGAGGAGCTGTTCGTGGACTACCGTGTGCCCGCGGACCAGGCCGAAGGCGTACGCCGCGGGACTCGCCCTCACGACGCCGTCGATCGCGTCCACCACTACGAAGGCACGGCCGACGACGGCAAGCACCTCCGCGGCGCCGGCAGGCAGCGCCGGTTCGTCGAACTCAACGTCCACCAGCTTGCGCTGTTGCTCGCTGACCCTGAACGCGAGCACGCCAAAGATGCCGAATGACAGGCCGATTAGGCCTGCGATGACACCGATGAGCATAGGATCCACCGCTCCAGCTTATGCTCTGCTTCGGGCGTCGAAGTCGAATCTGATGCGTTTCACCTACGGGTTCAGCTAACGTTCACCTATAGGTGCGTAACAGTTCACCGGCCGCTGACAGAGTAATTAGTTGGACTGCAGAGCGGTGACACGAAATCTGCCTCCTATCGCGTGGGAGGTGGGTTTCCAAGGAAAGGACGCGGAGTGCGTAAGGTTTTTCAGGAGGAGCTCACACAGGTGGGCGAGCAGCTCGTCGAGATTTCAAAGCTGGTCAGTGAGGCCATTTCCAAGGCAACGACTGCCTTCGAGGGGGCCGACGTCGACCTCGCCCAGGACGTCATCGCCGCTGACGCCAGAATCGATTTCCTGCAGAACAGCCTGGACGAGAGGGCCATCGACATTCTGGCCCTTCAGGGTCCCGTGGCCAGTGACCTCCGGATGATCGTTGGTTCACTGCGGATGAGTGCCTCGCTGGAGCGCATGGGAGACCTTGCCCGGCATATCGCCCAGCTTGCGCGGCTCCGGTACCCGGCCAACGTGATTCCGCCGCAGCTCGCAGACACCTTCAAGAGCTTCGCCGAGCAGGACCAGCTGATCGCCGACAAGCTCACCGAGCTTCTGGAAACCCGCAACCTGGAAGTAGCCCGCGACATCCTCAAGGCGAATGCCACTGTCAACGACCTTCACCTGAGCGTCTTCAAGGCAATCGCCCGCAGCGACTGGAACGAATCCCCGGCCACAACCGTGGACGTCGCCCTGGCAAGCCGCTACTTTGAGCGGTTCGCTGACCACGGCGTGTCAGTCGCCCAGAAGGTCACGTACCTGGTCACCGGCGCGTGGCACCCGCACAGCACCGAAATCAGCTGATTTCCTGCGGAGTTTTTGTCCAGATAACGGCCTTTTGAGGGCGTTTTGGCCGCGTTATCTGGACAAAAACTCCGGCGGTGGAGAATACGACGGCGGGCCGGTCACCTGAGGTGACCGGCCCGCCGTCGTTTTATACCTGCGACGTAGCCTTACTTCTTGCCCTGGTTGGCGACTGCCTTGATGGATTCGGCGGCGGCCTCGGGGTCGAGGTAGGTGCCGCCCGGGTTCAGCGGCTTGAAGTCATCGTCGAGGTCGTAGACCAGCGGGATGCCGGTGGGGATGTTCAGGCCGGCGATGGCTTCGTCGCTGATGCCGTCAAGGTGCTTGACGAGCGCGCGCAGGGAGTTGCCGTGGGCCGTGACCAGGACGGTCTTACCGGCCTTGAGGTCTTCCTTGATGTCCGATTCCCAGTAGGGCATCAGGCGGATGAGGACGTCCTTCAGGCACTCGGTGCGCGGCAGGGCGTCGCCCAGGTCCGCGTAGCGGGGGTCATGCGCCTGGGAGAACTCGCTGTTGTCGTCCAGGGGCGGCGGCGGGGTGTCGTATGAACGGCGCCATTCCATGAACTGCTCTTCACCGTATTCGGCCAGCGTCTGCGCTTTGTCCTTACCCTGCAGGGCGCCGTAGTGGCGTTCGTTCAGGCGCCAGTCGCGCTTGACGGGGATCCAGCCGCGGTCCGCCTTGTCCAGGGAAATGTTGGCCGTGTTGATGGCACGCTTCAGGAGGGAGGTGTAGAGGACGTCCGGGAGAACATTGTTCTCAACCAGGAGCTCGCCGCCGCGGGCTGCTTCCTCGCGGCCCTGGTCGTTGAGGTCAACATCCACCCAGCCGGTGAACAGGTTCTTGGCGTTCCATTCGCTGTGGCCGTGGCGCAGCAGAATCAGCTTGTAAGTCATGGTTTTCATCCTAGCCGAGCAGGTGGCGGCACTGCCGAGCGTTACATCGGGTGCACGGGCGGAACCAGAAATCCGGGCTAAGCGCGGCGGCGGGACGGTTAAGCTTGTCCGGTGGTGCAGAAAGCTGAACGGGTCGCCCCTGCCCGGACCGGAAAGGGGGCCGGCGGCGGAACCGGCGGCGCAGGCAGGACCGGCAAGCCGGTAGGCAACGTCACCCGCGGCACCACAAACCCCAACAGGATGCGGCGCCTGGACCGGTGGCTCACGGGGACGCAGGCCTGGCGGCTGCGCCGGGCATCCGACCCGCTGGTCGTCGACCTCGGCTACGGCGCCTCGCCGGCCACCGCCGTCGAACTGTTCGAGCGCTTGTCCGCGGTGCGCGCGGACGTCCGGGTGGCCGGGATAGAAATTGAGCCGGAGCGGGTCCGGGCGGCCAAAGCACTGGAACGGGCCGGGCTGAGCTTCCATGTGGGCGGATTTGAGATTCCCGTGCCCGGGCAGCCGGTGATGGTCCGTGCGTTCAACGTCCTGCGGCAGTACGAGGAAGCGGACGTTGAGGGCATCTGGGCGCTGGTCCGGGGCCGGCTCGGCCCGGACGGACTGTTCATCGACGGCACCTGCGACGAGATCGGACGGCGCGTGACGTGGGTGGCGCTCGACGCCTCCGGACCGCTGAGCCTGAGCATCTCCATGCGCTTCGGCGGTTTTGTGCTGCCCTCGGACATTGCCGAGCGGCTACCGAAGGCCCTCATCCACCGAAACGTGTCCGGCGAGAGAATCCACGGCTTCCTGCAGGCACTGGACAGGGCCTGGCTGGACGCCGCACCGCTGGCTGCCTTCGGGAACCGGCAACGGTGGACGGCCATGTGCCGGTCAATGCTCGACGGCGGCTGGCCCGTCCACGACGGACCTTCCCGCTGGCGGTTGGGAGAGTTAACGGTGAGCTGGGACGCTGTGGCGCCGTCCGCTTAGCGGCCGGCCGCCTGCCCGGGCAACCCGGCTACCAGGGCCCGTAAGGACCCATGTTGCGGCTGCCGCCGCGGCCGGCGTCCTTCACTGCGGGCCGCACGTCGGCGAGGTACACGGAAGCGGCGGTCACAGCGGCAAGTCCGAACAGGCCGAGCGGGCCGAGAAGGCCGCCGCCGCCCCCGCCGAAGACGGACAGGGCGCCGATGGCCAGGGCACCGCCGGTCAGGGCCAGCCAGAAGGTCTTGGTCCGCTTGGACACGGCCTCGAAGGCATTCGCCTTGTGGCGCAGGCAATCGAAGAAAGCCCACACCTCGATGCCAAGGGCGACGAGCGCCAGGATGAAGTACACCCAGTTCTCGACGAACATAATCAACTGTTTTCCGTCCACGTCCCCAGCCTAGCCGTCCAGAGCGTCCAGGGCCTGCTCCAAATCGGCCCAAAGGTCCTCGATGTTTTCGATCCCGACGCTCAGGCGGACCAGGTTGTCCGGTACGCTGACCGGCTCGGCCGCGTGGCGTCGTCGTCGTTCAATCAGGGACTCAACGCCGCCCAAAGAGGTGGCGGGAAGCCACAGCTGCAGGGCGCGGACCAGTTTGTCCGCCGCATCCGCACCGCTGAGTCCGCCGGCCGGGGCGATCTGGATGCACAGAACCGAACCGAAGCTCTTCATCTGTGACTTGGCGCGCTCGTGCCCGGGATCCGTTGGCAATCCCGGGAACCGGATGCTGTCGATCCTGGGGTGATTGCTCAACCGAGCGGCGAGGACGGCGGCCGACGCCTGGGAGCGTTCGATGCGCAGGGCCAGAGTCCGCAGCCCGCGCAGTGCAAGCCACGCCTCGAACGGCCCCGCGATGCCGCCGTGGATGATGCGGTGGTGCAGCAGGGTTGCGCGGATCCCGGCGTCCGAGGTCACCAGGGCGCCAAGGACGACGTCGGAATGTCCGGCCAGGTATTTGGTGACCGAGTGCAGGACGACGTCGGACCCCAGGCTCAGCGGCTGCTGGACCAGGGGCGTGGAAAAGGTGTTGTCAGTGACAACGACCGCGCCGGCCTCGTGTGCGGCAGCAGTCAGGGCCCGGATGTCCGCGATCCCGAGCATCGGGTTGGTGGGGCTTTCCAGCCAGAGCATGCTGGCGGCCTTGCCCTCGGCCGGCGCCAGCAGTGCTTTCACGGCATCCGTGTCCGCAATGTCCACGGTGCGGAGCTCGAACAGCCCCTTCTCCGCGAGTTCCGTGGCCATCACCAGGGAACCGGCATAGCTGTGCGAGGGCATAACCAGCACTCCCCCGGCCGGGATGAGGGACAGCGCCGAACTGACGGCGGCCAGGCCGGACGCGTAGAGCAGGCCCGGCAGGGACGCGCCCTCCAACTGACCCAGCGCTTCTTCGAACGGATCCCAGGTGGGATTGGAGTAGCGTCCATAGCCGCGGTCGCCGTCGGCGAGCGGCCCAGTGCCGAAGTAAGTGGAGGACAGGACGATGGGCTGGTTGACCGGCGCATCGCGTTTACGGGGCGGGCGGCCGGCGGCGACAACCACCGTTTCGGCCGACAGCGCGGCGGCCTGCTGTTCGGAAAGACTCATGGTCAAAGAGTACGTGGGAGGCCCGCAGCGCCGGAAAGGCGTTACGGCCGGGCACCTGCGGTGTCAGTGATTGTCGGTAGGCTGGTCTTGTGACTACCCAGAACCCCGGACTGTTCATCGCCTTCGAGGGCGGCGACGGCGCAGGCAAGTCCACGCAGGCCGCGGCGCTGGCCGGGGCCCTTGAATCGCGCGGCTTCACGGTGCTGCGCACCCGGGAGCCGGGCGGCACCCCGATCGGCGAAAAGCTGCGGTCCCTGGTGCTGGACCACGGCCACGGCCACATCGACGCCCGCACCGAAGCCCTGATCTTTGCCGCCTCCCGTGCGGCCCACGCTGACCAGGTCATCCTGCCGGCACTGGAACGCGGCGACATCGTGCTGACGGACCGCTACATTGACTCCTCGGTGGCCTACCAGGGCGCCGGGCGGGGGCTCGGCACCGCTGCCGTGCGCCAACTCAACGAGTGGGCCACGTCCGGCCTGCAGCCGGACCTTACAGTGCTGCTCGACGTCGAACCCGCGGTCGGCCGTCTCCGCCGCACTGCCGGCGACGCCGCCGAGGACCGGATGGAATCCGAGGCGGACGAATTCCACGCCAGGATCCGCACTGCGTTTCTGGACCTCGCCGCCGACCGCCCGGACCACTATCTGGTGCTGCCCGCGCGTCAGCCCGTCGCCGAGCTGGCCGGGCTCATCCTGGCGCGGGTGGACGCGCTGATCCTGTCGCGGCCGGTTTCCCCGCAGGTTTCCAGGGAAGGCGTGGCCCCGTGACCGTCTGGGATGACCTGCAGGGCCAGCCCGCCGTCGTCGCCCAGCTCCGCCAGGCCGCGCAGGGCGAGGGCCTGACCCATGCCTGGCTTTTTACCGGCCCGCCCGGGTCAGGCCGGTCCAACGCCGCGAAGGCCTTTGCCGCCGCCCTCAACTGCGACCAGGAGGACGTCACCAGGCGCGGCTGCGGCGAATGCGCGGCCTGCCGCACCATTCTGGGGGAAACGCATTCAGACGTGGTTTTCGTCCGCACCGAAAAGGTCACCATCACCATCGACGAAGCCCGTGACCTTGTGGCGACGGCGGGAAACCGCCCCTCGTCCGGACGGTGGCGGATCATCGTGGTGGAAGACGCCGACCGCATGGCGGAACGCACCACGAACGTCCTCCTTAAGGCCATTGAAGAGCCCACTCCCCGCACCGTGTGGATGCTGTGCGCGCCGTCACCGGCGGACGTCCTGGTCACCATCCGGTCCCGCTGCCGCCCGGTGGCGCTGCGGCTCCCGCCTGCTGCCGACGTCGCGGCCCTGCTGGTAAGGCGCGACGGCGTCGACCCCGCCCTGGCCGAACGCGCTGCCCGCGCGGCACAGAGCCACGTGGGCATTGCCCGCCGGCTGGCCCGTGACGAGGACGCCCGCGAACGCCGGATGGAAACCGTCCGGTTCCCGCTGGGATTGCGGGGCATCACCGCAGCGGTCCTGATGGCCGAAAAGCTGGTGAAGATCGCCACCGAGGAAGCCAACAGCTCCAATGAAGTGCGCGACGCCGAGGAAAAAGCAGCGCTCCTGGCCACGCTCGGCGCGCCGGAAAGCGGCACCCTGCCGCCTGCCATGAGGAGCCAGATCAAGCAGCTTGAGGACGACCAGAAGCGGCGCGCCAAACGCTCCATCACCGATTCCCTTGACCGGACGCTCACGGACCTGCTCTCCTTTTACCGCGACGTGCTGATCATCCAAATGGGGAACGCCGTAGAATTGGTGAACGTTGAACTTAGGAGCGAGCTGACGGAGTTTGCCGGGCGTTCCAGCGCAGAGGCAACGCTTGCACGGATGGATGCGATCAACAAGGCGCGTCAGAGAATCACCACCACAAACGTTGCGCCGTTGCTGGCCATCGAATCCATGGCCGCAAGCCTGATCTGATGCCGTCCCGATCCGACCCTTTCCGCTGATGTTTCCCCGAGCCCACGCCACTTCCCCCAAGGAGCCCTGCATGAAGCCTGCCCGACGCCTGCCCTCACGGTCACGGTCCGGATCGACGGCGGTCAAGGCAGCTGCCGGCTCCCTGGCCGTGCTGCTGGCGCTGACGGGCTGCACCCTGTTCGGCTCGTCCAACGGCGGATCGAACGGCAGCAGCACTGGCAAGGCCGATCCTTCGATCGCTCAGGCGGCTCCCGAAGAGCTCCGGAACTTCTACTCGCAGGAGGTGTCCTGGACGTCCTGCGAGGACAGTTTCCAGTGCGCCAAGATCAAGGTGCCCCTGGACTACAGCAAGCCCGACGGCGACAGCATCGAGATCGCGGCCCTCAAGATGCCTGCAGAAGGCCAAAAAACCGGCAGCCTGCTGGTCAACCCCGGCGGCCCGGGCGGGTCCGGGTACGACTTCGTCAAGGACGCGGGGGCGACGAACATTTCCAGTGAGGTCCGCGCCAAGTACGACCCGGTGGGCTTCGATCCCCGCGGGGTGAAGCGGTCCTCCCCGGTCACCTGCCTCACCGACCAGGAACGCGACGAGTCCCGGGCAAAGAACTATGACCTCAGCTCGGACGCAGGCCTGGCCGCCGCCGTGGCCGACAACAAGGCAACAGCGGCCAAGTGCGCCGAGAAGACGGGCCCGGTGCTGGCGCATGTGGACACTGTCAGCGCGGCCAAGGATCTGGACATCCTGCGCGCCGTGGTCAACGACGCCAAACTGAACTACCTGGGCTACTCCTACGGCACTTTCCTCGGATCCACCTACGCCTCGCTGTTCCCGGACAACGTGGGCCGCATGGTGCTGGACGGTGCGCTGGACCCTTCCCTCAGCAACGAGGAGCTCACCAGCGGCCAGGCCCGCGCCTTTGAGAAGGCCATCCGCGCCTACGTAGAGAAGTGCCTCGGGGACGACGGCTGCCCCCTGAGCGGAACCGTGGACAACGGCGTCCAGCAGATCCGCGACATCGTGGCGGCCGTCGACGCCAATCCCCAGCGCGCCCAGGACGGCAGGATGGTCACCGGCTCAGCGTTCGTCAGCGGCCTCATCCTGCCCCTTTACAACGACGACAACTGGCCGCTGCTGACCCAGGCGCTGGACGCGGCCCTCAAGGGTGACCCCTCGCCGATGTTGCGGCTGGCGGACTTCGGCGCCGACCGGGATCCGAGCGGCAAATACACGTCCAACAGTGCCTTTGCCTTCAACGCCATCAACTGCCTGGACTACCCCATGGTTAGCGATCCGGCTGCTATGCGGGCCGAAGAGCAGAAGCTGCGGCAGGACTCCCCCACCCTGGGCTACTTCTTCGCCTACGGCGGCACCAACTGCCAGGACTGGCCGCACAAGAGCACGCGCACACCGGCACCCGTGGAGTACCCGGGCTCGGCCCCGATTGTAGTGGTGGGCACCACCGGCGATCCGGCGACCCCGGTGGAATGGGCCGGCGCCCTGCGCAAGCAGCTGGGCAACGCCTCCCTGGTGACGTGGGAGGGCGAGGGCCACACCGCCTACGGCCGCGCGAACAGCTGCGTCACCGATGCGGTGGACGGCTACCTCCTGACCGGCGAGGCACCGGCGGATAACACGAAGTGCTAGGCCGGCCGGCGGCCGGGCTCGGCGTAACAGGCTAGACGGACCGGGGCTCCAGCAGCACCGGCAGATCGCGGATGGACTGCACGACGGCGGTGGCCCCCGCCGCGCGCAGCGCGTGCTCCCCGTGTGCCCCGGTGAGGACGCCTGCCACCGTGGTGGCGCCGGCCCGGAGTCCTGACTGGATGTCCGCACAGCTGTCCCCCAGCACAGCCACCTTCCGGACGTCGTCCACGTCCAGGGCAAGGACCGCCGTCAGGATCATGTCCGGGTACGGCCGGCCCCGCCCTGCGTCGGCCGGGCAGAGGCTGAGGTCCGCCAGCCCCATCCAGCCAAGGCTCTCCAAAACCATGTTCTGGGTGTGGCGTCCGAAGCCGGTGGCCAGGCAGACCATGATCCCGGCCTCGCGGAGCCAGCCAATGGCGTCCTCTGCACCGGGAACTGCCTGGATGACGCCGTCCGCTATCAGCTCATCGCAGCTGCGTTCGAAGTAGGTGTTGGCTGCGGCGGCACGGTGCTGGTCCTCAAACAGGTGGCTGAAGACACCGAGCTTCGACATGCCTGCAGTGTCCCTGGCGTAGCGAAGCATCCGCTCGAACTGTTCCGAGCCTTCCTCGACCCCCTGGTCCGCCAGGGTGAGGGTCATGGCGCGCTCGAGGAGGCCGCCGTCGAACACTGTAGTTCCCACCATGGCCAGCACGGCAAGCTCGACGTCGTGGGGGGCGTCCGGCGGCAGCGTGCGGTGCAGTGCGGGTACGGCTTCGCGAGCAGATGCGGCTGCTTGTGCGGACGTGTCCGCGGTGTCCGGAGTCATGGAAAAGCCCCTTCGCTGGCACGCAGCCGCCGACGCGGCCGCGTTTGGTCGTTCCACAGTGCAAGCCCTCCGGGACACCCCGCTGAACCCGCATCGACCGCAGGGTGAACATCCAGACAACGTCCGCCACGGCAATCTTCGGGGCCGCCGAACCGCTCATTTTGACCCGGGCAAGGGACTCTATTACAGTTGTCTCTTGCATGATCCGCCCGGTTCTTCCGGGAGTTTTTGTGCGGTGCTTCCTTAGCTCAGTCGGTAGAGCGTTTCACTCGTAATGAAAAGGTCATCAGTTCGATTCTGATAGGAAGCTCGGGAAGAACCCCGTGTTGTCGCTGGTTCGGCGATGATGCGGGGTTTTTTACTGGTTTCGTTAGGACCTCGATCTGAGGCCAGGGCACACTCATGGCAACACTTTGAACTGCGTCCGTAAATTTTGTGCGATCGGCGGGACGCGATCGTAGCCCTGCCCCAGTAGACGTTCCGCCGTCGGAGCAGACCACTGTGGGACGAGTTCAATTCCGAGCGATCGTGATGATGAGCGGCGACGAAGACTACGACGCCGACCACGTCGAGAAATACCTGCGAGTGACCGCCACCTGCGGCTTCCGGCCCCCTGCGGTTCCCGGCCGCGGTGGCGTAATATCTGCCCCGCGTGGCGGAGTCACCTGCACCTCGCCGAGCCTCTGCCGTTTGATCACTGCATGGCAAGCGAACGGGTTTATGACCTGCGGGACAAGGAAGTTGTCTTCACCCGGTACCGGGTTATCGGAGACTACGACTGGTCGTGGACTATGAAGTTGCCGGAAGTGACCGGGATGTTCTCAACGAAGTTCGTGGCACAGAAGCCATTGGTGAGCGCGTCCGCGGGCCCTAGGGTAGATAAGCCGAAGACAGCTGTATCCGGCACACTGGGATTTCCCTGCCCGCCGTCCGTCACGCGCACCAAAATGGTTCTGCCGACGGTACCCTCGGGGCCTTGTGTGACCGTGCCTACAACAACGCCGCGGCTGCCGTCAGCGTTCACGCAGAATGCCTCGGCCTCTAAGCTGGCGGGCGGGTTGTTGCTTGGCGCATCCGTGACCGACAGAGTCCCTGCGGCGTCCAGCCCGATCCCGGGCGAGGCGTCGCTTGCAGCGACTCTGATGGTGGTGTCGCTGAACGATCCGGGCCCTTGTGCTCGGAAGGTTCCCTTTCCGAGGACCTGGTCCGGCGCCGCGGCGTAGGCCGGGCCGGTGAACGTTGTGGCGGCGACGAGTGCCGACAAGGGTAGGACCAGTAGAAGCGGGATTTTTTGCACTTTGGATTCCTCCGTTTGCTGGTGCGCACTGCGCACGGTGGGTACCGGCGGGACTCAGCACGACGCGCGAAGTGCCCGCGGTGTTTCGGGACATTGCCCTGACGAACCAGGGTTTGAGATGCGGCGCTAATGAGATGCCAGATGGTCGTGTGATGCCTTGCGGCAGTCAGGGAGCTGCCGGGTCAACGAATGAGACCTGGGCGACGTACTGCTGGAAAAGCTTGAGTGCGTCCTCCGGGTTGAGGTATCCAAGTTGCAATGCCACCTGCAGGGCCCGGAGTTGGGCGAGGCACGTTTCGGCGGATGTTACTTTGGTGGCGACTGAGTGGGAGCTGGCAAGGTTGGCGGCCAAGGCTGCAGCGCCCGACAAGAGGACCGCGGCCAGACAGAGAAGTTGCCATACCGTTGACGACTCCTGCAGGGAGAACACTTTCTGCAGGGCTGAGGTGAACTTAGTCCCGCCGAAGGCAGGACCGGCTGTCAGGATAGCTGCCAGGACGCTGCCCCAGACGGTGAAGTTCACGAGCCGGTTCCGGCGCGGCCGTTCCCGGCGTAGATAGGCGCCGATTGCGGCCTCCTGCACTCCAATTCGGTCGGACAATTTCTGGCGGGCTTCTGTCGGTTTCATTTTCTCTATCAGCTTTCCATCGGGAATGGGTCGGTGATCGCTAGTACTCATGCAGGGATCATGAGTCCGTGGCCTGTGACGAACATGAAAGGTTCCGTCCTTGTGGCCTGGGCCCACAGCGCACCGGGCCTGAGTGCCTTCCAATCGGCCTCAAGAAACCCTTATGGCCTGGGTAATTCCTCTCGCCGTCCGGATATGGAACGGAGGGGAGCCTGAATGCCCGTCTCTGACGCCTCAGAGTGGCAGAGGGTGGCGAAGGACTCCGTGGGCTTGTCCCCGTCCGGACAGGATGCGGCAACATTCGAGGGCGTCGATTTCGAGCCACCCGCCGTCTGACCCACCTTTTCTGGTGAACGTACCGCCGGCCGGTCCGGTCAGTCTTAGGGCGAACGGCTCGCTGTGCAGGGTGGCCCATTCGGCGATGATGTCCGCTACGATCCGGCCATCGTGGTCTCGGGTCGGCTCCATCGGCATGCCAGCGGCCCGGCACACGTCAATGCGGTGCATCCACACGTCGCGGGTAAACCCAATGCCGAACAGGTAGCCCAGCGGCTGCCAACCGAGGTCGACTCCACCCACGCTGCCCAAAGGCAGCACCGGCAGCTTGCGGACAAGGACGGGCATCCGTTGGCGGGCCTTGAGAGCAGCGGCGGACGCCCGCTCCCAGCGGGCTGGGATGTCATCCGGCGTCAGTTGGCCCCTCTCTCGGAGCTGGGCTTCATTGAGTCCATCAACCCAGTGGTGGCCACCACTCTCGGAAATGAGTCTGCGCCCTTGCCACAGCTGGCGCAGGAACTCCACGGGCGAAGCCTGGGCCTCCGCGGAGGCAGTGACGTGGACGGCGACATCGCGCACCGTCCAGCGCGGGCAGTCTGTCGCCTTCTGCCAGTCAGCTGAACCTAACTGCGTAAGGAGCGCAAGGAACCGCCGGTTTTCATCAGCCGCGAGCTGCATGGCTTCGTTATGGACAATCCGGTGGACCGTCGCGACGTCGGTCGGATGGTCTTCTGCAGGCATGATGATCCCTGCCTTCTCGTAGGTCCGGCCCCTTAGGTCCGGGTCCGTTAGGTCCGGCTCCGTCGGTCCAGATGGTCGAAAAACATATCCAGCACGGTGTCCAGTTGTGAGACCCACCGGTCGCCGCCCGGGTCGTTGGCGAGCTGTTGGCTGGCCAGTCCGGCGACGAGGGCGGTAAAAATGTCCACATCCGCGGGTGCTGTCACGCCGGCGTCGGCGAGTTTTCGCACGTACCGGTGCTGCATCTGCAGCGCGGGTGCGTACGCATCGGCGGAGGGTTCATAACCGGGGATGGTGCGTTGGAAGATGAGCTGGCTTTGCGTCGGGTTGGAGACACCGAACTGCAGTACCGTACGGGCAACCAGCCTGGCGCCATCCCGCGGCGAGGCCGGATAGTCCGCCTGTTCTATCTGGTGAAGCAGGCTGCTGGCCGCCTGAGCGAACATCGCGTCGATAAGAGCGTTCTTGGAAGCGAAATAGGAATAGAGGGAAGGCTGACGAAGCCCCACACGGCGGGCAACTTCTGTCAGCGATATGGCGGACAGGCCGCGGTTTTCGGCCTCGGCCCATGCCGCCTCGATGATTTCGTCTCGCCGGGCCGCGTGCCGTCCCGGCCTGGGATCCTGCGGTTTGACCTTGGCTTCCACAGGACCCCTCCTGGAATTTCTAGTACTTAAAAGGGTAAGCGCAAGATTCCAATTGTCAATAGTTTTCCTAGAGCCTATTGGAAAACTATGAACTCCGTCTCCCTACCAGCTCGTCGGCCGCGGTGGGCAAGAAGCTAGCGGAGTCCTTCAGTAGCCGTACTTGTTGACCACAATCTGCACAATGTTGGTGTCGTCGGCCTGGCCGTAGTCAGTGATCGTGGTGCGTACGTTCCAGCCATCAATGACCCCAACAGCCCGGCAGCTCAGTCCGCCCGCGTTGAAGCGGGGGTTCCGCACGCACGCGTCAAACTCCCGTGGGATCAAACCCACCTGCTGAACGTACCGCTCCAGGTCACCCTCCCTGTACTTCCAGTGAGTGTCCCAGCGGTATGCATACTGGGAGCAAGGCCCATCAAGAGGAACGCAAAAAGCCCCGCCCGCCGGAGGCTGGGTTCTTAGGTTCCCCCATCCAGGCCCGGGTTGTAGGCGGTCGGCAATCGACTAGAGCTCAGCGACGATCTGGTCGCTCTTCCACGACGCCCAGAGGAAGAAGGCAGTAACAAAGACGACCGTGCCCGCCAGCACCACGAGCCATACTTTGCGGCTCCTGCTCGTTCTCTTCCTGCTCCCCACAGCGCACCTTCAGTTTCAGTCCCGGATTTTGTCCTCGAGATAGCCGGCAACCCATTCTTGGAGCCGGTCGGTGCTCCAAGTGACGGTGGCGACGAGGAGCACTTCGCGGTCCTCGCGGATAACGCGGGTGATGCCAACTTCCTTCCCGAGGTCCTTGACCATACGGCCCACTACCCGGTTGTGCTCGTGGCCGATGTCCTCCCGCAGTGACACCTCAAGCTCCCGGCCGCGGAGCTCGTCATCGCCCAGGTCTTCAACCTCAACGAGCGGCTCGTCCCCGGCCACCTCCTCATCAGCTGGTTGGTCGTCCCGGTTCAACCGCTCGATGAGTCTGCGGGCGTACTCGGCCATGGTGTCATCCGGGGACTCGCGAAAACCGGTGAGGTTGCCGTGGGAGTGGACCGACGGCAGTCCCGGCAAGAAGTTGTGGTCCTCTCCCGCGCCGCTGACCAGGACAGGATGGTTGTTGAGGTGGTAGCGCTTGATGCGGTGGCGGGCGATCTCCCACCGTGCCTGGGGCGCACGCTCCTGCACTATTGCCCCGAGGTAGGACACGAGCCCGTCCAGCAGGAGCAGCGACTCCAGGGACATGGTTTTCTGTTCCTCGTACATGTACTTTGCCCAGGAGGGCCACACCTCCCGCGGGACGGATCCAGGAGCCGTGGCGCCCGGATCCTCCGCGCGCGTTAGATGCGACAGGATCCAGCGCCAGAGAGGAACCAGGCTCTCGATGGAGCCGTCCAGAAAGGTGGCCGGGTCCTGGCCGTCGGCCCTCAATGCCTCACGCAGCCTCTCCAGTGCAGGCCCGCGCTCATCCAGATACTCCCGAAAGGCGGCCCCAGACTTGGCTTTGGTCATGTTGATGTAGTCGACGTACTGAGCCATGACATCCCCCTTTTTTACGGCCACAGCATACCGGGGAGCTTACCGGTCACCCGGGGATGCTGAAGAAGCTCGTCGGATCGTCAGCGCCCAGGAGGTCGTGGTGGAACACGATGGCGTCCACCGGTCGGGTGTCCACGAACAGTACTGCAACTGTCCGAGAGTGGACCACTGTGTAGCGGATCAGGTCTTCCACCCAGGAATGGATCCCGGTGTACTCCTGGACGTCCAGCCCGTCACGGAGCAAGCCCCGTTCCTCGAGCAGGTCATAGACAACATTCCAGGCGAGATCCATCAGTTCATGGATCGCCGCCTCCACTGTTGGAGCCGTCATGAGTCCATGGTCCTCTTGGGCACTGACAGTCTTGCGGAGCCGGCAGGCGTGTCCTGGATGTAGCCGCGCTGAAAGGTTAGAGGCACCACCCCTACCGGCGGTTGCCGACCGACTGATGCCAGTATCCGGCGTCTTCGCTCCCGGTCCGGAGTACGGCGTCTGGTTGCCACGGTGCGGGCCAGAGCTGAAGGAGGTACTCATCGACCGTGCCCTCGGCGAGCTCCCCCGAGTGCCCTTCGTCCCGGCCCTTGGCACTGACGCGGAGCCGGTAGGAACCAGGCGGAAGGCCTATTGGCCCAGTACTCAAATCAGCCCAGGCACTCCATATCATCTCTTGTCCTTCAGGAAGCGTGATGGATACCTCGACGACGTCCTCCCATTGCCCGTCATCGCTTCCCGGTGGAGCGTCCAGCAGCACCATGCGAACAGGCGATCCGCCCGACCGTCGGGCGAGGTTGACGTGCACCCCGCGGGGATGGGCAGCGCCCACCAAGCCGTTGACCTGCCCGTGGTATGAACGGTCAAAGTCCCCGTCAAAGAAGCCGTCCTCACCCCACGCCAGATCCAATTGCCCGTAGTCGGTCTCGATAACCTGGTCCAGCAGCACGCGTTCCACAGCCTCAGCGTAACCGCGGTCAACTGCCGGTCAACGAAATTCCTCGCGTCAACATACCGAAATCGGCGGCGGGCAGGCGGATGAATCAACGAGCAGTCAACCAAGCGGGCTACTCTGCTCCCGCCTCGCCCTCGTCCTTGATCTCGACGGCGGCGACGCGTTCGGCGGTGCGCCGGTAGGCCTCAGCGATGAAGTCTTCGATGTCGGCGGCCCCGATGCGCCAGATGCCCCTTTTGTCTTGAGTCGCTTCCGGCCTGTGAGGATGGTGCGTTCGGACGTGATCCTCCTCCGTTACTGACACTTTTCCCGCGAGTGTGAGGATGACGACCGTCGCAACTGCCCGGCCGTAACGGCCGCACCGGCATGCCCCCGCCGTCGCCCATGCCCCCGCGGGCGGCATCCGCCCGTCCTGCAGCCTGCCCGTCCTGTTCCCGTCAGGCCGCTTATCACTTCGTTCGTCACTCCGCTGGACGGCAGCCCGGTGCTACCCCCGTCTGGAAAACAGGACCGAGGCCACTCCCCGGGCGGCCTGCCGCGGGTCGGCGGGCAGCCCCGCAGGCAGGTTGCCGCTGAGCCACAGCGTGGCGAATCCGTGAACAAGGGACCATGCCGCCAGCGCCGCCTCCGGTGAATCCGGGCCGGATTCCGACGCCGAGAATGGGGCAACTCCCCGGTAGAGGGACTCGCCCGCCCGCGCCTTGGCCGCGATCAGCTCCGGGTCATCGGCCCGGTACAGCTCCGGCCGGAACATCACGGCAAAGTGGGCAGGGTGCCCGACGGCGAAGCCGACATAGGCCACCCCCACCTCCAGAAAGTCGCCGGTTTGCCGCTGCGCCTCGGCCAGCGCGTCCGCCAGGAGCCCGAAGCCCTGTACCGCGACGGCGGTCAGCAGGCCGGCCCTGTCCCCGAAGTGGTGCGCGGGGGCGGCATGGGATACACCGGCCCGCCTGGCCAGATCCCGCAGACTCACGGCCGACGGGCCGGACTCGGCGATGACGTCGAGTGCGGCGCTGATGATCGTGCGCGGAAGATTCCCATGATGGTAGGAGGCGTGCGTGCTCATGCCTCCAGCCTAACTCCAATCTAGCCATTGACAAGTTCAGGCTGAAGAGTAATCTAGTCAGTGTCAAGATTCCCCGATGCACCTGAAAGGACGCATCATGGCCCCACTCATCACCCTCCTGGCCGTAACCCTCCTGCTGCGTGCTGCGGGTGCCGCCGGCATCAGGCCGCTTCGGTCGTGGCACACCAGCCTGCGTGGTGGCCTCGCGGCCATGTTCACGCTTACTGGGACGGCGCACTTCAACGGCATGCGCGAGGACCTCATCGCAATGGTGCCGCCGACCCTGCCCTATCCCGAGCTGCTGGTCACACTGACGGGCGGGCTGGAACTGCTTGGAGCCGCCGGCCTGCTCCACCGCCGGACGGCGCCGTGGGCGGCAGGCGGACTGACCCTGCTGCTGGTGGCCATGTTCCCGGCGAACGTCCACGCCGCACTCGCCGGACTCATGGTCAACGGCGAACCGGCGACGGCGCTCCTGCCGCGGACGCTGATGCAGCTGGTATTCGTCGCCGCCACGGTCGTCGTGGTGCTCCCCTACATTAGGGCCTTGCCGCTCCGCCGGTCAGCGGCCACCCGTACGGCGCTGCCCGCCAGGATCCCGGAAAGTCTCCCCGAATAAGGGCAAGAAAGCTGCGGCGGCGGTCTCCGTCAGGCGGACCACGTTGGCGCTGTCGGCCCCGACCGCAAGACCAACCGAATCAGCAGCATCCGCCGGGGTTCCCGCAAACTGTTCACTTGGAATAGCCAAGGCAGCCTCCTGGGGATGCAGGACAACCCGAGCCACTTCTTCGACTACCAGGACTGCGAGTACGCCGGAACCGGGCACCAGCTCTGCTCTGGTGTTACCGACCTCATGGCTGCTGAAGGTAAGCCGTTCGAGCTCGGCGGCCTCGCCCTGACCGCCCACAGACGGAACTATCGTCCACGGGGTCCCGTTCCAGAACTTTTCCACTGCCGGGCACTCGATGACCCGCAACCCGGTTGCCCTGGAATTTGGCGGCGGCGTACTGCGCCTGTTCGCCGCCCCCGACGACGGCGAAGAAGTCGCTGGAACCGAACTCTTCGTATTCAAAGCCCGCCACTGAGCCAGTAAAGAATCCGTAGCCGTGAGGGGACCGTGACCTGACAGTGGGGCCGCACCAAGGTGCGGCCCCACTACATTCGACTATCTTCAATGACCCGGAGCAAGCCCGGAATGGGGTTCTTATCCAGCGGTGCCGTAACCTTGAACGCGGCAATGACAGTGTCCGCGACTTCGTTGCCCTGACTCTCATCACCAAGGACTAATCCAGCCAATGCCCCTTGCATCACACCTCTATATCGCCATGCCCAGATTCAGCGTCACTCTTATCGTCTTGCTTCTGACCGGCTGCGCCGTGCCGGGCCCCCTTCCCGGTGTGCAGTCAACTGTCGCTCCGACACAGATCAAAGCTAACCCGGACGCCCACCTGGCGAACCACAACGTCGAAGTCTCCACGGAACCTGCACCGCCGAAACGTTCACCGGCAAAACAGCAAGCCCTTGAGACGCCGGCGTCCGGTCAGGACTGGATTCAGTCGACGATGGCGAGGCACGGGGTCTACCCGCCAGCCGGAACCCAGGTGGGGATCGGGTCGATGCCGCCTGGCTGTGAAGGGGCGCACGGATGCACTTCGTACCATCTCGACCCCGCCACGGGGCAGGTTGCCGCGGCTATCACCATCCTTCCGGGTCAACTGACCGAGTACCTCCTCTTCCATGAGATCGCCCACGCCAAGGGCATACGTGATGAGTGCGGCGCGGACAACTTCGCGCGGTCCGTCCTTGGCCCCGTCCCCGGGCACTACTGTTGATCGCACGGCCGGACACAAGGGGGCATGAAACCTGACGAGGTACAGCACCCCGACCTGACCCAGGTGTTCGAGACGCTTGTCCAAACGGCGTCGGCGCTTCTCCTGGATTTCCAGTTGGATCTCGCGTCCCTCTTGACGGTCAATCTACGTCCCGGCCTCCGTCACCGCCATCAACGAACACCTCCGCTGCCACGACGTGAATGTCGCTCAGTCCCTGATCCGGCACCGGCTTCTCCAGGAGGACCGGCTGCCCATATCCATGGGCCCACGTGCGCGCGTCCGGCCCGAGCACGTCGTCGATCCACACAACTGAGTCCCAGTCCGCGTCACCCGCCGCTTCCATCCTGGCCAGCCACCGGCTCACCGACCGGAGCTTCGGCGTCGGCTCGTCCTCGTCACTGGGCAGCATCAACAGCGTCACGCGCAGCGGCTCCGCCTCGAGCTGAAGCTGCGCCTCCAGACCGGCTGTCAGCTCCGCCGGCCACGTCGACACCCAGGCGATCCGACCCAGCTCAGCGAGCCTCCGGACCAGTGCAACCTTCGAATCCGAGAGGGTCAGCTCCGGACGGTCCCCGCCACTGCCGGGCCGCGCCGGCGGGTTGAGGACCCCGTCGATGTCGAGGAGGATGATCGGGTTCTTGGGCATGGCCCGCTACATCAACTGATCCACTGCAGTGAACGCTGTCATCACCGCGAAGAAGAGACCGTAAATGCCGATGGCGTAGCCGATGGCAAGCGAAGCCCTGGCCAGCTGCCGGCCCTGCCCGCCGTCAAGGATGATCTGATTGAGGGCGACGTGGCCCGCTCCGACAGCGAAGACTGCGAGCACTGTGAAGCTCCCGAAGAAGAAGCCGGCCACCGCCACAATGGCGCAGATCAAAGACACGATGGCCATCCTGTTGTAGCCCGCCGACGACGGTGACTGTGCTGCTGACACTTCCATGAGCCCCCAACCCGAGCGTTTCGGCCGAGTCTACCCCGCGACGCTCCTGCTCCGGGCGGTCGGTCGCCGCAAGCCCGATCCGCCTGCTCCGAGCAGCGTCAGAACTTGACGCCGCGCACCAGGGTGATGAGTTGATCCTTTGTCTGCCCGGCCGATGGCCCCTCCGGGGAAATCAGGACCTCCGCCGTGAACGTTGCCAGGTCCTCGCCACGGACCACCATGACGGACAGGATCGTGATGGGCACGTCGCCCGCCGGCCGGAGTGACTTCGGGCCCGCCGGCTCGGTTGTCATAGTGAAGGACGCCTTGTCCCCGATGCCGTCGAGCGGCTCGCCGCGCATGCTTCGACCGCCCAGCGCCGGGGCTGCACCCTTGAGGACTTCGACCGAGAAGACAAGGGAGTCGGGGCCGGGTGTGCCCAAGTCACCGAATGTGTAGCGGCAGCTGACCTCACGCGGAAGAATCTGCGGCTGGGTACTCGCCCCGAATGCCTGCCTGACCGCATCGGGGCTGAGCAGGGCGCAGACCGGGTTGTCCGTCGTGGCGGGCGGTCCCACGGGCGGGGCCGAAGGGACGCTGAGAGCGGATCCGTTGCCCCAGCCGGCGTCCACTGCCGCCTGCGCGAGCGCACGGGCCATAGCGTCTCCGTCCGGGACGCCGGCTCCGTCCATGGGCGGGCCGACCACGTAGGGCATTTCGAGCGTCGCCTTCCCCCGGACAGCCGTCAGGACGACATTCGCGGACGCGCCGCCGGCCTCACCGCGAAAGTATCCCGTCCACTGCAGGCATGCGAAGTCCCCGATTCCGGTGACGGGTGAGCAGTCCGACGTCGACTTCGCCTTGGAAATGTCGGCGGCCGAGGCGGGAGATATGAGCGACACTGACAGGGCCGTCATACCTGTATCGGACTTGCTCGAATAGGTGCACAGGTAGGCCTTGGTTCCCAGGGGCCTGGCTCGGCTGTTCTGCCCCACAGGCATGATGCCGGGTACAGCCTTCGCCGCGATCTCCGGGGTAATGAGATCGCACGCCGGGCTGCCCGAACCTGAGGACGTGGGCCCGTTTTGGGCCCCGGGCTGAGCGCACGCGGAGAGGAACAGTACGAGCACGGCCACGAGCAAAACATGGAACGCCCGGTTGGGGGCCACGTTGCGTTCGGCCGGGGGAATCACCGGCAGCTCACCACTCATCGCATCAGTGTGGCAGTGCGCGGTGCCGAGCCCCAGAGTCAAAAGTACCGGGCTACCACCCTCCGCCCCTTGATGGCATCCCGGTCACCGGCGCTTGAAGGTGACCCCTCCGATGAGCCCTGCCAGGGCCGCCGGCAGGGCGAACAAACCAAAGATCTGCGGCATCAAGGATGGTGGCGTTGTGATCATCGTGGCCAGTCCCACCATTGCCATCGGTGCGGCAACGCAGAGCGTCACCCACAGCGGATACTGCCGGATCTGGGACCAGATGGCAGCTGCAATAGACGCAGCCGATCCGCCAAGCATGAACAACCTGCCGACGCGCAATCGGTCCACAAACTCCGGTACCGGCTCGTAGGCGTACAACAGTGTCCGCTCCAAAGAGATGCCTGTCAGGATGATGGAAACACCGACCAGGCACGCCCACGGCAGCGCCCGGCTCCTCCACCACCGGCGAACGACATAGTGTTCCCCTCCCCCTGAGTTCGTCACCCTGCGATCTTATCCGCTGGGCGCCGGAGGGTGCCCGCCCGGCGAACGCCGGCGCTATTGAATTCCGGCACGCAGTCCGAAACCCTTGGGCTGTGGAACAGCGCCTGCCCGACGGCACTTCTCGCCAACGCAGGGCACGACCGGGCTCACCGTGGAGCATGGTGCTCAGGTTCGGGCTGGTCAGCCTTGCCGTCGACGCGGTGTCCGACGGCGCTCGCCCGCTTTCCGGCCCGCTCCTGGCCCAGTTGGGGGCCTCCGCCCTTCTGGTCGGGCTGGTCACCGGCGGCGCCGAAGCCGCCGCCCAGGGGCTCCGGCTTGTCTTTGGACCGTGGGCGGACCGCACCGGAAAATACTGGACCTTCACTCTTGCCGGCTATGCCCTGACTGCACTGTGCATTCCCTTGCTGGCGGTGACGCCCGTCCTGGGTGCTGCAGGGCTGGCGCTGGCCTCTGTGCTAATCATTGGTGACCGCGTGGGCAAAGCCGTCCGGAGCCCTGCGAAGACGGTGCTGCTGGCCGCCGTTGCCGAGCCTATCGGGCGAGGACGCGCCTTCGCCGTGCACAAAACCCTGGACCTTGTCGGAGCGTTTTCCGGGCCGCTGATCGCCTCCGGGGTCATCGTGGCCACCGGCGCACTGTGGCCGGCCTTTGCGGTCCTCGCCATTCCCGGCGCCTTTGCCATGGCCCTTCTCTTCCGAATGCGGCGGCGCATCCCCGAGCCGCACGGGCCGCTGGCCGCGCAGGGCGTTCAGCAAGCGCCAGGCGTTCAGCAAACGCAGGACGCGAAAGCAGCGCCGGACTCCCGCAGGATTGCCGCCAAGCCAAAGGAACGCCTTTCTGCTGTGTTCATCCTCTTCGCCGTCTCCGCCTTCTTCTGGAGTGCCGGCCTGGTGGCCTTCGGAGTCATCGCATTCCATCTGACGGCAGCGGTTGATGTCCCCGTCCCGGCTGTCCCGCTTGTGTACGCCGCTGCCATGGCGGCAGCGGCCCTGGGAGCGCTCGCGAGTGGATACGCCTACGATCGCGCCGGTGGTGCCGTGCTTCTTGTCCTGCCGATCCTGATCACCTTGATCCCGGTGCTGGCGTTCTCAACCGTCATGGGACCGGTGCTGGCCGGTGCGCTCGTGTGGGGAGCGGCCACCGGCATCCAGGACTCCACGGTGAAGGCGCTGGTGGCCGATCTGGTGGAGCCGGCGAGGCAAGGGACCGCCTACGGAGTCTTCGCCGCTTTCGAAGGAGCCGGCGCACTCGCCGGCGGAGCCTTGTACGGGGCGCTCTACGGCTCCCGTCCGGCCCTCATTGCCGCTGTGGCGGCCCTTCAGGGCGTGGCACTGGTGCTGCTGATAGCCACCGCGGTCCGGTCACACCCCCGCACCGCCCCCGGCCCCGCTTTGGAGCCGGAATGACAATTTGCGGACTTCACCAAAAACCAGGACTGATGATGCCAGAAGCACACACGTTCCCCAGTGGTAGGCATCCATCGATGCTGTTCCAAAAGCGCGCTGCAGGAGCGGCACCTCAACCACTGCGACCTGAAGAATCACTGCCAGTGCCACAGCGCCCCACAGCCATTTGTTGACGAAGAGTCGGTGAAACGCGCTGGACGTTTCGGAACGGGAGTTGAATGCGTTGAACAGCTGGGCGAACACCAGGGTAGTAAACCCGGCGGTGCGTGCCACTTGCAGGGAATCGTCACCTTCCACCAGCCCGCCCGGCAGGAAGATGTCGATGGCGAGGAGGGACGCGAGCCCCATCACGAGGCCCACCGAAAGGATCCCGAACCACATCCTGCGCCCGATGATCCGCTCGGTGGTCCTGCGTGGCCTGCGCGCCATCACGTCGTCAATCTCGGGGTCCACCCCCATGGCGAGCGCCGGGCCGGAATCCGTCACCAGGTTGATCCACAGGATCTGGGTGGCGAGCAAGGGCAGCGCTACGGCCTCACCCGGGGCACCGGCCAGGCCCAGCGCCCCGGCAAAAACCACGCCGAGGAACACCGTGAACACCTCGCCCATGTTGGAGGACAGGAGGTAGCGCAGGAATTTTTCAATGTTCTCGAAGATGATGCGGCCCTGGCGGACGGCCGAGACGATGGTGGCGAAGTTGTCATCGGCCAGGATCATCTTCGACGCTTCCTTGGTCACTTCGGTCCCGGCGATGCCCATCGCGATGCCGATGTCCGCTGACTTCAACGCCGGCGCGTCATTGACGCCGTCGCCCGTCATCGCCACCACGTTGCCCTGTGCCTGGAGCGCATCGATGATCTGCAGCTTGTTCTGCGGGGCCACCCGGGCGTAAACCGACGCGGACGCGGTGACGGCGCGCAGCCCGGCTTCGTCCAGCGCATCGAGTTCCGCGCCCGAAACCGCCCGCTCCCCCGCCCCGGCTATCCCCAGGTCACCGGCAATCCGAGCCGCACTGAGCGGGTGGTCGCCGGTAATCATCAGTACCCGGATTCCCGCGTGCTGGGCAGCGGCCACCGCAGCGGCGGCTTCCGCCCGGGGAGGGTCGATGATGCCCACCACGCCGAGGTACACCAGTGTGCTCTCATCCGCCTCGTCCAGCACCTCCAGTTCGTGCCTGTCCTCGTCCCCGTACCGGCGGTAGGCGACGCCGAGTGTCCGGAAGGCCTGGGCGGACAAGGCATCCACCGCTGCGAGGGCCTGTTCGCGGCGAACACCGTCCAGCGGGACAATGCTTTCGCCCACCTGCAGCCCGGTGCAGCGTCCGAGCAGCACGTCGGGTGCACCTTTGGTGACCAGGGACAGAGTCCCCAGTTCCTTGTGGTGGGCCACCGCGGACATGAGCTTCCGCTCAGAGGTGAACGGCACCTCGCCGTGGCGTTCGTACTCCCCCACCCGTTCCGTGACCCCCTCGAGCTTGCGTGCCGCCACGAGGAAGGCAGCCTCGGTGGGGTCACCCTGGATCTCCCACTCGCCGTCGTGCTCTGTCAGCTGGGCGTTGTTGGCGAAGGTTCCGCCGGCAAGCACAAGGCCTGCCTCAAAGAGCACCGCCGGGTCGATGTCCTCCCGGCCGTCCTGGCGGGCGCGGCCTTCTGGCCGGTAGCCGACGCCCGTCAGTTCCACTTCTCCGGACGCCGTGACAATCCGGCCCACCGTCATTTGGTTCCTTGTCAGCGTGCCCGTTTTATCCGAGGCAATCACCGTGGCGGAGCCGAGTGTCTCCACCGAGTGCAGCTGCTTTACGACGGCGTTGCGCCGGGCCATGCGCTGGACGCCCAGAGCGAGCACTACGGAGAGGATGGCCGGCAGCCCCTCCGGGACAGCCGCTACTGCCAGCGATACACCGAGCAGCAGCACGGTCACCAGATCGCTGATTGAGGTGACACCGTTGACCGCCACCACAGTGACCATAACGACGACGGCGATGATGATCACCGTGATGCCCAGCAGCCGGCTCACGCCCGCAATCTCCTTTTGGAGCGGGGTGGGCTCGGCGACCGTCCGCTCAAGCATCCCGGCGATGGCTCCGACTTCCGTGTCCATGGCCGTTCCCGTCACCACCGCCCGGCCCACGCCCTGGGCGACGGCCGTTCCCTTGAACACCATGTTCAGCCTGTCCCCCAGCGGAACGTTCCCCGCCAGGGTTCGCGGGTCCTTGAAGACCGGTTCGCTTTCCCCGGTCAGGGAGGCTTCGCTGACCCGGAGCGAGGTGGCGGTGAGCAGGCGGGCATCCGCGCCCACGGCATCGCCCTCGCCCAGGACAAGGATGTCGCCGCGGACAAGGCCTGAAGACGGCACCGTCTTCAGCTCGCCGTCGCGCAGGACGGTGGAGTTGGCAGCGGTCATGACCTGAAGGGCCGCCACGGCGGACTCGGCTTTGTTTTCCTGGACGAAGCCAAGAACTGCGTTGAACAGGACCACGGCAGTGATCACCACGGCATCAACCGGAACTCCCGCGGCACCTTCCACTGCCCAGGCGACGACCGAAATGGCGATGGCCGCCAGCAACAGGTAGATCAGCGGGTCCTGGAACTGGGACAGGATCCTTCGCCACCACGGCGTCGGCGGCGCGGACGCCAGTTCGTTGGGCCCGTCGCGCTGGAGGCGCCGGGCGGCCTCGTCCGGGTGCAGGCCTGTACGTGGGTCCACGCCGTGCGTGGCCACCGCATCGGCTGCCTCGCGGAGGTGCCAGGAGCGGGCGTCGTGGGATGCCGCATGAGGAGGGGTATCCGTCATGCCGCTGTCACCCACATGCCTCCTACCCTTGCTCACCGGCCGGGCCGGCGCAAGGGGCCAACGGCCCCGTTGTGAGGCCCAGCCGCCGGGCAAACGGTTCGTTAGGTGACAACCAGCATGCGCCGGGCCCCTATGATGCTCGCATGGGAGAGCAACAATTGGCGGAAATTGCCTCCGCGCTGTATCAGCTGCCGCTCGAGGGGTTCGTGGCAGCACGGGCAGCTGCGGCGAAGGCTGCTGTTGCGGACAGCGGGCGTGAACTCGCCGATGCGGTCCGCACCCTGCCCAAGCCGTCCGCGGCGGCATGGGCTGTCAACATGCTGGCTGTTCATCGACCGGGCTCGCTTGCGGAACTCGCAGAGCTTGGCACCGCCATGCGCGGCGCGCAGGAGGACCTCGACGCCGTCGCCCTCCGCACGCTCTCCCAGAAGCGGCGGCAACTGCTCAACCAAGTAATGGACACGGCACGCGAAGTGGCGGAACAACAGGGCCGCCGGCTCAGCGGCGCTGTGGCCACCGAAGTGGAGCAGACGCTGCGGGCAGCCACGGTGGACGAAGGGGCTGCGGCCGCCGTTCGAAGCGGCCGCCTGGTCAGGGTGCTGTCGGCCGACGGCGTGGACCGGGTGGACCTCCGGGAAGCGGTGGCGGTTCCCGGAGTCCTGAGCCTGCCGGCGGGTCCGCCGTCGGAGGCTGGCGCGCCGGTAACGGCGAACGACGACGGTGCGAAGGCCGGCAGCGCGGCGGAAGGCAGGCGGACAGGCGGTAAGCCGCCGACGGCTACGGTGGAAAAGCCGCGTTTGAAGGCGGTGGGGACCAAACGGCCGGCTCCCACGCCGTCGGCGGTCGAGCGGGCAGCGGCGCGCCTCGCCGAAGCGGAAGACGCCGCTCAGTCAGCAGCGGAGGAAGCCCGGCGACGAGCAGCGGAATTTGAGGCAGCGGAGGTGGCAATGACCCGGCTGGGCGATGAAGCCCGCAGCCTCCGTGCACGCCTGAAAGAGGTGGACGAGGAGTTCGAGCTGGCAAGGAGGCAGCGGGATTCCGCTGCCGCACAGAGGCAGCTGGCTGCCCGGGCCGCGGACAAGGGGCGGCGGGCGGAGGACCTGGCCAGGGAAAGAGTACTCCGGCTTCGCGACACGCCGGACTGACTGGGCTTTACTGTCAGAGGCCGGTTGCACACTGGATTCATGGATAAGAACCTCAGCACCGGCAAGGCAACCACACGGGTGAATCTCGGCGGCGACGCCACGGAGCCCCGGGAATTCCACGTCACCTATTTTGATACCGACTGCGGCTTGATCCGCACGGAAGCGTTCGACACCCTGCCGGAGGCGGAACGATTCGCCAACCGGAAGGTTTCCGACGAGGACGGCTGGGCCGTCATCGACGCCGTGCCCGCGGAGCAGGGACGGCTGGCCGCCTAAAAGCTGGCGGCCTAAAGACGCAGGAGGCCCCGCACTGAGAGTGCGGGGCCTCCTAACCGTTTAGGCGAAGTCGGAAACTGCCGGGTCCGGTCCGATGCGGCCGGCGCCGTCAGCAGTCCGGTCCAGTCCGTTGATGGCCACGATGTCTGCCTCGTCCAAGGCGACATCCAAAGCCGCGAAGTTCTCGCGGATCCGGGACTCCGTGACGGACTTCGGAATCACCACGTTGCCGATGGCCAAGTGCCACGCAATGACCACCTGCGCCGGTGTAGCGCTGTGCTTGGCTGCGATCTCTGCGATGACCGGGTGCTCCAGGAGCTCCCCGCCCTGGCCCAGCGGCGACCACGCCTGAGTGAGGATTCCCTTGGACGCATTGAAGTCGCGCAGTTCGGCCTGGTTGAAGAACGGGTGCAGCTCAACCTGGTTGATGGCCGGCACAACCCCGGTCTCGTCGATGATCCTCTGCAGTCCCTCGGTGGTGAAGTTGGAGACACCGATGGACTTGACGCGGCCACGCTTCTGCAGCTCGACCAGCGCCTTCCAGGTGTCCACGTACTTGTCCTGCTTCGGCTGCTGCCAGTGGATGAGGTACAGGTCGAGGGTCTCCAGGCCCAGTCGCTCCATCGACGCTTCGAAGGCGGCCAGGGTGGACTCGTACCCCTGGTCCGCGTTCCACAGCTTGGTGGTGATGAAGATGTCCTCAGGCGCCAGCCCGGAGCGCTCGATAGCCCGGCCCACGCCTGCTTCATTGCCGTAGATTTTGGCGGTGTCGATGTGGCGGAATCCGGCCTCGAAGGCCTGGACCACTACCTTTTCCGCTACGTCGTCCTCAACCTGCCACACTCCGTAGCCGAGCTGGGGAATGGTGTTGCCGTCGTTGAAAGTCAGTTCAGGAGAAAAAGTCATTGCTCAATACTGCCAACCACAGCACTGTCCGGCCAGCCATATGCGGCCCGCTAAGCTAGGCGCTTAACCGGGAATAGCTAGGAATCCCGAGGCTGTTCGGCAAGGCGGCGTTCGGCGTCGGCGATCTGCTCAAAGACCGACTCGGCCCGCCGACGGACCGACGCAGCCCCGACCGGTACGGGGCCGACGGCGAGGCGAAGCATCGCTGCTGCCTCTGCCGTGGTGGCGAGCGAGTTGCCTGCCTTGGACAGCGACCGGTGAACGCCCGCCAGCGCCCCCGGTATGTCCAGCCCGTCGCTGGGTGAGCGCAGCTGGGCTTCGACGCACACCATCCGCACCCTCACGGCGAGGGCGGCGAGATCGTTGGCGATTTCCACCAGTTCGGCATAAAGCACGTCATCCTCGACGCCTTCCAGCACTTGGTGGAACCGGTCAAGCCCGCGAAGGAACCGGTCATGGGCGCGCCGCCATAGGCCTTTGCCCAGCTCGGCGTCGTCTTTGCGCCCCTGGCGGGCGGCTGCGAAGAATGCCACGCGGACCCTAGAGGTACTGGCCGGGACCGTGGTCCGGATCTTCCGGTGCGCCCGGCTTCTCTGCGCCGGGATGCGGTGCCCGGGCACGCTGTGGCTCGCCGTCCTCACCGATCACCACACCCGGCGCAATCACCGTCCCGGGCGGCAGCTGGCGCAGCTGCCTCTGCGCCGCGGCGTGTTCACGGGCAGCGTGCTGGGCGGCGATGGCGGTCTGGATGCCGTGGAACAGCCCTTCCAGCCAGCCGACCAGCTGGGCCTGGGCAATGCGCAGTTCCGCCTCCGAGGGAGTCGCTTGTTCCGGAAAGGGCAGGCTGATCCGTTCCAGCTCCTGGACGAGTTCGGGCGCCAACCCGTCCTCGAGTTCCTTGATGGAGCGTTCGTGGATTGCTGCCAGGCGCCCACGCGCGGCTTCGTCCAGGGGTGCCGACTTCACTTCATCCAGCAGTTGCTTGATCATGGTGCCGATCCGCATCACCTTGGCGGGCTCATCCACCAGGTCCTGGAGGTTGCTCCCCTTCGGCCGGGGGCCGGCTTGAGGGCCAAACGCCGGACCGGAAGATGCAGGGTCGTCCAGGGTGGTGCCCTCTACGGGGTCCTCAACAGCAGGCTGAGTGTCGTGCGGATCGCTCATGGCTTCATACTCTCACGAGCCGCGAGCGCAGGCGCCAGTCAACGAACACAGTTGACCCGGACCGTAACGGAAGGTGTGCCGGAACGGCCGAGGGCGCCGTCGGACCTTAACGATCCGGCGGCGCCCTCGGGCGGCGCAGGTGTTCCTGTCAGCGGCGGCAGCCGTTGAGCAGCGCAGGTGTGCTCAGCAGCAGCGGCCCTGGGGATTGCTGTCCTGGCGGTCCGTGTGGTCCCGCCAGAACTCGCGTTCGCTCATGGGAGCGTCATGGCCTGAGGCCTCATGATGCTCCAGGTACTTCGCATACGCGTCCGCACCCATGACTCCGCCGAAGTACCGGGCGAAGCCACGGAACCCTTCGAGTATCGTGTTCATGACCGGCTCCGCATCAGTGGTGGGCGGACTTTTCGAGGCGCAGGTCGGCGGGGAGTTTGTTCCACTCTGCCACGAGTTCGCGCTCAGCAGGCGTGGGAATGAATCCCGACGGCGCGTATGCCCGGGAGGGCACGGCCGGGTCCTCGTGGTCAGTGTGGGCGATGCCCTGCCTGGCATTGCGCAGCGCCTTTGCCGTGGCCACCATCGCCGTGATGATCACAATGATGCTCAGCACAACGAAGATCACCGACAGCCATCCCTGGATCATGGTGTTGCGCACCACGGCCTCCATGGCCGCGACAGTCTTGGCCGTCCCGAATTCCGTCTTGCCGTCAGCCAGGGCCTTGGAAAAGGCCGCGTTGTTGGCGAAATAACCCACTGCCGGAACCGCCGAGAAGATCTTCTGGAAGCTGGCAGTAATGGTCACAACTGCCGCGAAAGCAAGCGGAAGGGCCACAATCCAGAGGTACTTGAACGAGGCCCGCCGTGCCGCGATGGCCAGGCAGACGGACAGCGCAATGGCTGCGAGCAGCTGGTTGGCGATTCCGAACAGCGGGAACAGCGTGTTGATGCCGCCCAGCGGGTCTGTGACGCCCATCAGCAGCACGAGGCCCCAGGCGCCAACCATCACTGCCGTGCAGAGCCAGGCTCCCGGCCGCCAGGAGTGCTCCTTGAACTTGGGGATGAAGTTGCCGATGGAATCCTGCAGCATGAAGCGTGCCACGCGCGTGCCGGCGTCAACGGCGGTGAGGATGAACAGCGCCTCGAACATGATGGCGAAGTGGTACCAGAACGCCATCATGGCCGTGCCGCCGATGAACTGCTGCATGATGTGGGCAAGGCCCACGGCCAGCGTGGGCGCACCGCCGGTACGGGACACGATGCTCTCCTCGCCGACGTTCCTGGCCGTCTCCGCCAGGAGGTCCGGAGAGATGTTCACCCCGGCCAGGCCCAGGCTGTTGACCCAGGTGGCGGCAGTTTCCACCGTGCCGCCGGTCAGGGCAGCCGGGGAGTTCATGGCGAAGTACAGGCCTCGGTCGATGGAGATGGCTGCCACGAGGGCCATGATGGCCACGAAGGACTCCATCAGCATGCCGCCGTAGCCGATCAGGCGGGTCTGGCGTTCCTTTTCGATCAGCTTCGGGGTGGTGCCGGAGGAGATCAGTGCGTGGAAGCCGGATAGCGCGCCGCAGGCAATGGTGACGAACAGGAACGGGAACAGCGCCCCGGGGAACACCGGACCGTTTTCCCTGCTGGCAAACTCGCTGAAGGCCGGAACAGTGATTTCGGGGCGGACCACGATGATGGCGAGCGCCAGCATGACAATCACGCCGATCTTCATGAACGTGGAGAGGTAGTCCCGGGGAGCCAGCAGGAGCCATACCGGCAGGATGGCGGCGATGAAGCCGTACACGATGAGGCCCCAGGCGATGGTGACCTTGTCCAGGGTGAAGAACGCGGCGCCCCACTCGGTTTCCGCCACGATGCCGCCGCCGATAATGGCGGCCATCAGCAGCACGAAACCGATCAGCGAAACTTCCATGACCTTGCCGGGCCGGAGGAAGCGCAGATAAACACCCATGAAGAGGGCGATGGGGATGGTCATACCCACGGAGAAGACGCCCCAGGGGCTTTCGCCCAGGGCGTTCACGACGACGAGCGCGAGGATGGCGACGATGATCACCATGATTAGCAGTGTGGCGATCAGTGCGGCGGTCCCGCCGATGACGCCGAGTTCCTCACGGGCCATCTGGCCCAGGCTGCGGCCGCCGCGGCGCATGGAGAAGAACAGTACGAGGTAGTCCTGCACCGCTCCGGCCAGTACGACGCCGATGATGATCCAGATGGTGCCGGGCAGGTAACCCATCTGCGCCGCGATGACCGGACCCACGAGGGGGCCGGCACCGGCGATGGCGGCAAAGTGGTGGCCGAACAGGACGTTGCGGTCAGTGCGGACGTAGTCCTTGCCGTCTGCCTTGTATTCGGCAGGAGTGGCCCGGCGGTCATTCGGCCTGGTGATGTAGCGCTCGATCACCTTGGAGTAGAAGCGGTAGCCGATCAGATACGTGCAGACAGAGGCGAACACGAACCAGATCGCGTTGACCGTTTCGCCTCGGATGATGGCCAGCATGAACCAGGAGACGCCGCCCAGCAACGAAATTGCCGCCCAGATGGCGATCTTTGCAGGTGTCCATTTGCGTTCTTCGGCTTCCAGCACCGCCTCGTCCACCGATGTTGGCGGAAGCTTTGGATCAGGCACCAGCGCGTCCTCCGTTATTACTGTCCGCGCCTTGCCATCCGGCATTTTGCCCATGTCTCCTCCTCGAGAACCCAGCTTAAAAGTGATCTCCCCTTCGCACCATACCAACGCCCCGGACGCAGGGATACTGCTTTTAGATGGGGGGTTCCGCACGCCTCGGCGAACGGTCGGGCGGGAGCGTTGAACGGCAGGAATCCGTAGGGTTGGCTAAGGGTTGGCCGGCGTCGTCAACTGCGCCATGCGCGCTTCGCAGAGGTCCAGCCACCGGACCTCCGCTTCGGTCTGGAAGATCAGCGAATCCAGCACAAGCAGCCATGCGGTGTCCGCCCGGCGCTGGCTGGCGGACGCATCGCGACGCGACTTCGTGTAGTCCTGCAGCGCCTTCACCGACGCGACCCGCTGGGCCTGGATGACGGCTGCGACATCGACGCCGGGAATGGTCACGGCGAGGGCGAGCTTGATGGCGAGTTCGTTCCTGGGAGGATTGCTGCGGCCCACCGGGGCCCGGAACCAGCCCGTGACTTCGACCCGGCCGGCGTCCGTGATGCTGTACACCACGTGGCCTTCGCCGTCGCCGCCGTCGTTCCTGACCAGCCCGTCCCGCTCCAGCCGGTCCAGTGTGGTGTAAACCTGTCCGATGTTCAGCGGCCAGGCAGAGCCTGTGCGGTCCTCGAACTCGACCCTCAACTGGTACCCGTAACGGGGTTTGTCCTGAAGCAGGGCGAGGAGACTATGGCGAATGGACATGCTGCCCCCTGATGTCGCAAAGACGACGGCATACACGCGCCCCCAAGACGCGTGCATACCGCGTATGGAATTACACTAGCGTTATTTCGCCGTCAGGGCAATACTGGGTATCCATCCGCGGCCGGCCCTCGGGCTACATAACCAGCAGGACTTTCCCCACATGATCCCCGGAGTCGAAGTACTCGTGGGCCGCGCGGACCTGATCCAGCGGGAAGGTCTTGGCAACCAGGGGCCGGATGCGGCCATCGGCCAGCAGCGGCCACACGGCTTCCCGGACCGCGTTAATGATGACGCCCTTCTCCGCCACCGGACGCGGGCGCAGCGCCGTGCCGATAATGGCGGCCCGCTTGCTGAGGAGCTTCCCGAGGTCCAACTCCCCTTTGGTGCCACCCTGGAGGCCGATCACGATGAGCCGGCCGTAGTCGGCCAGCGCCTCGACATTCTGCCGAAGGTACTTGGCGCCCACCACGTCCAGGATGACGTCGGCACCGTGTCCGCCGTTTTGCGCCCGGAGGGCTTCGGGAAAGTCCTCCTCGGTGTAATTGATGGCGATGTCCGCGCCGAGGAAGGCTTTGGCGGTGCCCACCTTCTCCGCAGTGCCCGCTGTGGCGGCCACCCTGGCGCCGAAGGCCTTGGCGAGCTGGATAGCCATGGTGCCGATTCCGCCCGTGGCACCGTGGATCAGGACTGTCTCGCCCGGCTGGAGCTGCGCCGTCATGAACAGGTTCGAGTAAACGGTTGCCGCCACTTCGGGGAGGGAGGCGGCGGTGACCAGATCCACGCCGTCGGGAATCCGCAGCACCTGTTCGGCAGGGACCGCCACCTGCTGGGCATAACCGCCGCCCGAGAGCAGCGCCACCACCTTGTCCCCTAAGGAAAACGGCTTGGACACATCGGGGCCGAAGCCAGCTATCCGGCCGGACACTTCGAGGCCAAGGATCTCCGAGGCTCCGGGCGGCGGCGGGTAGAAGCCGCGGCGCTGCTGGACATCGGCACGGTTGAGGCCGGCGGCGACGACGTCGATCAGCACCTCGCCGGGACCCGGAACCGGTGCCGGAACCTCGCGCACTTCGAGCACCTCAGGCCCGCCGGCCTCGCTAACGTAGACGGCCTTCATGGAAAACTCCCGATTCCTAGCTGCTTCCTGCCACAAAAATAGTGTGCAGTGGCCGCGCCCGCCCGCAAACACTCCCCGCGGTTTTTGTCGCAGCCAACTGCCTATGAAACACTACTCGGTAAGGAAGGTTGTCCGAGCGGCCGAAGGAGCTGGTCTTGAAAACCAGTGTGCGGTAACCCCGTACCAAGAGTTCGAATCTCTTACCTTCCGCGAACGATGCCCCCGGGTCCTGAACCATCAGGAGCCGGGGGCATTTTCCGTTAAGTCCCGTTTGAGTCCCGTGAAGGGAGCTGCTGCCCGGGACCACTGAATCGCGACCATTGAAAGTGTCGGTGCTCCGGAATAGTGTCTGCTGTGTCTTCACTGACCAGCCCCACCGCGGTTCTGTTGCCGCGGAAACCCGACAGGAGCCACTATGCCCAGCCCTGACATCACTCCCGGCGCACCCTGCTGGATCGACCTCATGACATCGGACACCGCCAAGGCCCGGAAGTTCTACGGCGAACTGTTCGGCTGGGATTTCCAGGCCGCCGACCAGGAAAAGTACGGCGGCTACATCACCGCCACGAAGAACGGCAAGTCGGTGGCCGGCATGATGCAGAAGGACGAAAGCCAGGCCGGAATGCCGGACGCTTGGTCCACCTACCTGCGTTCGGACGACGCCGCCGCTACCGCCGCCGCAGTCACCGAGCACGGCGGCCAGGTCTTTATGCCTCCGATGGACGTCCCGGATCAGGGGGTCATGGCGATCTTCGGTGATGCCACCGGCGCGGCCATCGGCGTCTGGCAGCCACGCGAAATGACCGGATACGAGCTCGTGGCCGAGCCCGGCACGCCAGCGTGGCACGAACTTCACACCAAGGACTACCCGACCGCCGTCAAGTTCTATGAAGATGTTTTCGGCTGGGACACCGACGTCATGAGTGACACTCCCGAATTCCGTTACACGACGCTGGGCGCCGGGGAGTCAGCGAAAGCGGGCATCATGGATGCCTCGGCCTACCTGCCGGCCGAAGTTCCGTCCAACTGGCAGATCTACTTTGCGGTGGAGGATGCCGACGCCTCGATCGAAAAAGCCGTAGGCCTTGGCGCGCAGGTGATCGACGGACCGGACGACACCCCGTTCGGCCGGCTGGCAACCCTCGCCGACCCCACGGGGGCAATGTTCAAGATCGTAGCCGACACCGGGCAGGGCGCCGGCGATCCGGCCGCGTCAGGAGATACCACCGGAGCTTAGAACGTCCCCGCGTTTCATTTAAGTAAATTGATATAAGAAATACCGGCCAGCAGCTTCCATCAGAGCTACTGGCCGGTATTCTTTTGGCATGTCCGGCACATGGGGCGCGCCGGCTTACGCACAAAAAGAAAAGCACTGCCGCAGAACATTGTCGCCGTGACCGGGCCGATGCCGCCCCGTGGCCGGCGGTGAACGTTTCGCTGGGGGACGTCTCGCAGAATGCACGCTGAATCAACCGCACGTTCATTCGACCCTGTTTTGCTGTGCCGGAAACTACTTGACCAGGAGTAAAGTCCGGGCCCTTTTGTCCGCGCCACAACGCCGGACACATTCCACCGAGCCCTTACCCGGGGCACCCTAATGAGAGTTAGAGCGGATGAAACGCACACCATGGAAAATTGCGCTGGGCACGGCGTTGTCAGCGGGGCTTATCGCAGCTCCGCTGGCCGCCGTCCCGGCGTTTGCAGTGGAGGGCTCGCCGGCCGCTGCAGGCACCTCCCCCGTCGTCATCAACGAGGTTTACCTCAGCGGCGGCAGCTCCGGAGCGGCCTACAAGAATAAGTTCGTAGAGCTGTACAACACCTCCGATGCGCCGGTAACGCTGGACGGCTGGTCACTCCAGTACCGCTCGGCCACCGGAACCGCGGCGCCCACCGCGGTTGCGGCCCTCAAAGGCAGCATCCCGGCCAAGGGCCACTACCTGGTACAGGGCGGGACCAACAGCCCCACCTCGACCGCAGCCGACCTGCCCACACCGGACCTGATGGCCACCGTCATCAACCCCTCCGGAGGCGCAGGGACCCTGATCCTGGCCAGGCAGACCACGGCCATCAGCCCGCTGGCCACCGGTTCGGTGATCGAGCCCGCCAACGTTGCCGACCTGCTGGGCTACGGCGGATCCAACACCTTCGAAACCCAGCCTGCTACCGCCCCGGCCGGTAACACCGACGTCAAGAGCCTGAACCGCTCCAACGCTGCGGACGGCAACAACAACGCGGCCGACTTCGCCCTCAGTGCCGCGATCACGCCCACCGCCGCCGGCGGCACAGTGGACCCGGGCC
>NZ_JBBLYW010000043.1:0-68169 GCF_037911235.1 Arthrobacter oryzae | reverse complement strand
AGGAACCGCTGCACCAAGGCGAGCTTGAACTCGAAAGAGTATGACTTCGCCGGCCTGCTCACCAGCACTCCTTGCCCATGGATCCTCCATCGCCCGTACAGTGCCCTGACCGGCACCTGAGGCGCATCCAGCAACCGGGACACTGCCCGATACCCGATGCCCTTCTCAAACCACGCTACAGCCGCCCCGCGCTGAGCCTCAGACAATGAACTACGTGCACTCATAAAACTGCTCCCCGAAAGTCGGAACTGAATTTCTCAGTCCAACTTCCGGGGAGCAGTTCATCGCCGGAGATAGTGCGAGAGCGTCCTTTTTGAAGCGGCAGGTAGTGAGAGAGGGTCCGGTTTGAAGCGGCAGGTAGTGAGAGAGGGTCCGGTTTGAAGCGGCAGGAGGTGAGAGAGCGTCCGGTTTGAAGCGGCAGGAGGTGAGAGAGCGTCCGGTGGTTGATGGGAGACTGGATTGGTGACTTCTGAGAACCCGCTGGACCCGCTCAATGCCTACGCCGTCGCCGAGGATGCCCCGCTTTCGGAGGGCGACCCCACCGGCGCGCCGGCCGGGCCCGTATCCGAAACCCCCACCGCGATCGAGGCCGCCAGGGTCGCCGGCAAAACCCTGCTCGACGGCGGCGTCCGGTATGTCGTGGTTTCACCGGGATCGCGGTCCGCACCCATGGCCTATGCCCTCGCGGAGGCCGACGCGGCCGGCCGGGTGGAACTCCTGGTACGGATTGACGAGCGCTCGGCCGGCTTCACGGCACTTGGCCTGGCACTGTCCACGGGAGCGCCGGTTGCAGTGCTCACCACGTCCGGCACCGCCGTCGGGAACCTGATGCCGGCCGTGATGGAGGCCAACCACGCCGCTGTCCCGCTGGTGGTCCTCTCAGCAGACCGGCCCGACGAGCTGCGGGGGACCGGCGCCAACCAGACCACCGACCAACTGGACCTCTTCGGCGAGCACGTCCGTTTCGCCGTCGATGTTCCCGCCGGCACAGACCCGCAGCGCGCCGTGGAGACCGCCCTCAGCGCCGCCACGGGGGTGTTCGAAGACACTCCGCCGGGGCCAGTGCAGCTGAACCTGGCTTTCCGTGATCCGCTGGTCCCGCCGCCTGGCGACCACCTGCCGGAGGCATCCGGCCGAAGGACGTGGCAGATCGGCCGCGGACCGGAGCCGCTCACCCTCTCGCCGGCGCCGGCCACGCTGGAGGAGCGCCGCACCGTGGTGCTGGCAGGGCACGACGCCGGGCCGGTCGCCGAAGCTTTCGCCCGCGCCCACGGCCTGCCGCTGCTGGCCGAGCCGTCGTCGAACTCGCGCTTCGGACCCAACGCCATCGGCCCGTACCGGCTGCTGCTGGAGCACTTCGGACCGGAATCCTCCCAGCCGATCGAGCGCGTTGTCCTGTTTGGCCGGCCCACCCTGTCCCGTCCCGTGGCGCAGCTGCTGGCCCGCGCCGACGTCCCCTCGGCCCTGTACCAGCCGGTGCCCGTGGCCTGGTACGAGCCGGGCCGCCGGACCGAGCTCCCGCTGGACAACCTCAGCGACCTCGCCGACTTCTCCGGCAGGGGCTCGTCGGCATGGCTGGATACCTGGCTGCTGGCCGGTGCCGCCGCCCAGCACGCGCTCGACCAGGTGCTCTCCGGCGAGCCGGCAGTCACGGGACCGGCGGTTGGCGCACTGGTGTGGCAGCACGCGCGCGGGCAACTGATGCTGGGGTCCTCCAACGGCATCCGCGACGTGGATCTCGCCGGCCAGCCCACGCCCGAGCCGCACGCCACCGTCTTCGCCAACCGCGGCCTCGCCGGGATCGACGGCACCATCTCCACCGCCACGGGCATCGCGTGGGGCGGCCGGCAGGAAACCACCCTGCTCGTGGGCGACGTCACCTTCCTGCACGACGCCGGCGGCCTCCTCCTGGGCTTCGCCGAGAACGATCCGCTGCTACGCATCGTGGTCCTCAACGACGCCGGCGGCGCCATCTTCAACCTCCTGGAGCACGGCGCCGTGCAGGAGTCAGGAGCGTACGGGAACGCCGTCGAACGGCTCTTCGGCACCCCGCACACTGTGCACATCGCGGCACTCGCCGCAGCGTACGGCGTCGAACATTGCTCGGTAAGTACGACGGCGGAACTCGCCGATGCGCTCGCCGCACCGCAACAGGGCCGCAGCGTCATTGAGGTCCGCACTGACCGGCAGGGCCTCCGGGAACTGCACGCGCGCATCAAGGCGGCGGTCGGGGAAGCGGTGCGGGGCGCGCTGGGGGCCTGACCTGACGCGCTTTGATGTTTGGCGACGCGCATATTCTCTGGCGCACCCCGTATTCCGTGCGCGCCAGAAATTATGCGCGTCGAAAACAAGCACCTTATGCACATAGGGCCGGTCGCCGCTGACAGCTGGGCAGCGGAATTGGCATCGTCAAGGCATGAGAGACCTCCCGCCGCTGCTCCTCGCCCGTGACCGACTCCTGCACGGACTGACCGCGAAGGAACTGGCCAGGCGCGCCGCATCGGGTGCGTTAGTGAGAATCCGGCACGGCGTGTACGCAGAGGGGTCGGCCTGGCGGGAACTTCAGCCCTGGGATCACTACCGGCTTCGGGTACAGGCTGCCGCGGAAACCTTGAACGGTCCCACGATTTTCGCCAGGCATTCCGCGGCGAGCGTGTGGAATATTCCAACCATTGGAGTGCGCCATCCGGTTGAGGCGCTGACGTTAAAGAACGACGGCGGCCGGTCCCGCGCTGGTGTTCGCCGCTTCTTTGCCGATCCGTCCGGCCTGGCAGTGGTCCGGCGGGAGGGCCTGCTGGTCACGGACCGGATCCGGACGGTTCTGGACCTGGCCGCTTTTACGCCGTTCACGGAGGCGGTTGTGCCGTTGGACCATGTGCTCAAACCGGACCGTACGTCCGGGCTGTCGGCTCTGGCAGTCGACGCGCTGGTAGCCGGAATCGGCTCGAGGTACACGTCAACGGCTCAAAAGAGGATTCGGGCGGCGTTGTCCTTCGCGGATCCCCTCGCAGGCTCGGCAGGGGAGTCCTACAGCCGCTCGCTGATGCACCTGGCCGGCTTCGAGCCTCCCGTCCTCCAGCAGGCTATCTATGACGCCGACGGCCTGGTGGGCTACGCAGATTTTTATTGGAAGAACGCCAGGGTCGTCGGAGAGTTCGACGGTGTGGCGAAGTACGTCAAACCGGAGTTCCTCAAGGGCCGCACAGCGTCGCAGGCGGTGGTGGATGAAAAGGGACGCGAAAACCGTATCCGCGCCGCCGGCTTTAACGTGGTGCGGTGGGACTGGTCCGACTTGATGGAACCAGGGAGGCTGGAACGCATGTTGGCCTCGGGCGGGGTGCGCCGCCGTCGTACGCGTTCTGCGGATTTCGACGCGCAAAATTCCCCGCGACGCACAAATGCCCTGGTGCTACCGGAATTCCGGTAGCGTCAGGGCATTTGCGTAGCGTCGGCGCGGCGCCACGTAGCGTCGGCGCGGCGCCAAAGAAACTACTCCGAGATGTCGATGTGCGTCGGGTCCAGCACGCGCTTGAGGAATTCCTTGGTGCGGGACTGCGTGGGCGCGCTGATGACCTGCTCGGCCACGCCTTCCTCCACCACCACGCCGCCGTCCATGAACACCACGCGGTCGGCCACTTCGCGGGCGAAGCCCATCTCATGGGTCACCACCAGCATGGTCATGCCTTCCTTGGCCAGGTTCCGCATGACGGACAGGACGTCGCCCACCGTCTCCGGGTCCAGGGCCGAGGTGGGCTCATCGAACAGCATGAGCTCCGGGTCCATGCTCAGCGCACGGGCAATGGCCACGCGCTGCTGCTGGCCGCCAGAGAGCTGGTCCGGGAAGCGGTCTGCCAGGTGGCCCAGGCCCACGCGGTCCAGGTTGGCCTGCGCCACCTTATCCGCCTCGGCCTGCCCGCGCTTGAGCACCTTGGTCTGGGCGATGGTGCAGTTCTGCCGGGCGTTCAGGTGCGGGAACAGGTTGAACTGCTGAAACACCATGCCCACTTTGCGGCGCATCTTGTCGATGTCCACATCCGGGTCCGTGGCCTCGAAGCCGCCCACGTGGATGGTGCCCTCGTTGGGCTGCTCGAGCAGGTTCACGCACCGCAGCAGGGTGGACTTGCCGGAGCCGGACGGGCCGATCAGGCAGACAACCTCGCCGGGAGCAACCTCCAGGCTGATGCCCTTAAGGACCTCGTTGGAGCCGTAGGACTTGCGGAGGTCCTTGAGGGAAACTCCGGCGGCCTGCACGGATACGCTGGTGCCGGCGGCGCCGGGGGAGTTGTGTACGACGTCGTTCATGACTGTCCTGCCTATCGCTTCGTCCGCGCGGAGCGGCTTTCGAACTTCCGGGCCAAAAGGCTCAGCGGGATGGTGATCACCAGGTAAAAGGCGCCCGCCACGAGGAGCGGGGTGAGCCCGGCGCCCAGGCTGGAGATGCCGTCGCGGCCGAACTTGGTGAGCTCGTACTGCGAGGCGGTCAGGCCCAGCACGTAGATCAGCGAGGAGTCCTTGGTCAGGAGGATGACCTCGTTGGTCAGCGGCGGCAGGACGATCCTGAATGCCTGCGGGATCACGATGGACACCATGGCGCGCCACTGCGGCATGCCCAGCGAGCGGGCAGCCTCGAGCTGTCCCTTGGGCACCGCCTGCAGGCCGGCGCGGAGCGTTTCTGCGATGTAGGCCGCGGCCACCATGCCCAGCGAAATCATCACCACGACGGTCACGTTCCACTGCACGCCGAACGCCAGCGGAACACCGTAGCCGAAGGCGATGAACACCAGCAGCGCGGGGATGCCGCGGAAGAACTCGATGTAGCCGGTGGCGATCCAGCGGTAGAGCGGGAAGCTGGAGAGCTTCATGAGGGCCAGGAGGAGGCCGCCGGACAGGCCCACGATGAAGCCCAGTGCGGTGTAGATCAGGGTGTTCTTGAGGCCGGACAAGAAGATGTCCGGGAACATCGGGCCGATCTTGGCGAAGTTGAAGACGCTGGTGCCGATGGTCTTCCAGTCAGTGGCCAGAATCAGCGCGGCCACAGCCACAACGAAGATTCCGGCCTGGACGTAGAGGCTGACTTTGGCTCGTTGACGTGCGGTCATTGCCATGGTGTTCTCACATTCGTTTTGCGCAGTTGAGGCCCCGTACGGACTCTCGTCCAGCGGTACGGGGCCTCAACTGTGTCGGTCTCAGGCCGGGGTGCTACTTGGCGGCTTCGCCGAACCAGGTGGTCTCGTACTTCTTGAGGGAGCCGTCGTCGGTCAGGCGCTTGAGCGTGGCGTTGACCTGGTCAGCCATGGCCGTGTTGCCCTTTTTGATGGAGATGCCCAGCTTCTCGCCCGTGGCGTAGTTCTCCACGCGCTTGTACTTGGGGTCGTCCTTGATGGCGTAGGCCAGGACGGACTGGTTGCCCAGGGCGGCATCGATGGTGCCGGCCTGGAGGGCCTGGACCAGGAGTCCGGAATCTTCGAACTGCTGGGCGTCAATGCCCTTTTCCTGCGCGTACTTGGCGCCGGTGGTGGCCTGCTGTACGCCCACCTTCTTGCCCTTGGCGCTGTCGATGTCCTTGATGCCGGAGGCTTCGGTGGCCACCAGGGTCAGGTCATCGTCCATGTACGGCTCGGAGAAGTCCATGACGGCCTTGCGGGTGTCCGTGATGGAGACCGAGGAGATGGAGACGTCGCAGCCCGTGAGCGCGGTGCCGGTCTCGATGGCCTCGAAGGAGCTGTCCACAACACTGAGCTCGGCCTTCAGGTCCTTGGCGACCTCGGCGGCGATGTCCATATCGAAGCCGACGATCTTGCCGTCCTTCTGGAATTCGAACGGCTCGTAGGGAACGTCGGAGCAAACGGTCAGCTTGCCGGCGTTGATCAGCTGGACGCCGCCTGCGGAGGACGCAGCAGGGGTGGAGCTGCCGCCGCAGGCCGTGAGGGACAGGGCGCCGACGGCGAGGATTGCGGCTGCCTTGGCGGCCAGCTTTGCCGTGGCGGAGGACATGGGCTGCATAGTTTCTTACCTTTTGTTGCAGGGGTATGCGTGACTAAAACGGCTTATAGTGTATCGCCGAATAAGAGATGTGCATCACAGAAAACTTAGTTTCACTATTGGATAACTAATATCGAGGCTAGCGCAAGCCCCCGCGCCGGAGCATTGTCTGCGATCCCGGACTGTCCGGGCGCGCCCACCCTGGGACTTCAGGTGCCAAGCCCCAGCGATTCGAGCATCGGCCGGAACTTGGCCCAGGTCTCCGCGAGCTCCGCCTCGGGGTGTGAGCCCTCCACGATGCCGCAGCCGGCGTAGAGCCGCACCGTGTCCGGCGCCTCGACGACGGCGCCGCGCAGCGCGATTCCCCATTCGCCGTTCCCTGCCGCATCGAGCCAGCCCACCGGCCCCGCATAGGGCCCGCGGTCCATGTGCTCCAGCTTGCGGATCAGCGCGCCGGCCACGGTGGTGGGTGTTCCGCAGACCGCCGCCGTGGGGTGGAGCGCGTTGATCAGGGCGAGGCATGTGGGCACGTGCCCCTCCACCTCGGTCAGTTCAGCCTTCACGTCCGACGCCAGGTGCCACACATTCGGCAGCTCCAGGATGAACGGCTCGCTGTGCGCGTTCATGGCCTCGGAGAACGGCGCCAGCTGCGTGGTCAGGGACTGGATCGCGATCTCGTGCTCGTGCCGCTGCTTCTCGGACCCCGCCAGCACGCGCTCGGCGAATTCCAGCGGCGAGCCGTCCATCCCCTCGGCATCGCGGCGGTCCAGGGTTCCGGCCAGCACGCGCGCCTGGGCCGTGCGCCCCTCCACCTGGATCAGCATTTCGGGGGTTGAGCCCACCAGGCCGTCCACGCCGTAGGTCCAGCATTCCCGGTACCGGCTGGCCAGCTGGCGGAGGATTTCCGCGGCATTTACGCCCTCCGGAATCGTGGCCACGATGTCCCGCGCCAGCACCAGCTTCTCCAGCTTGCCGGTGCGGATTTCCGCAACGCCGGCCGCCACGGCGGCCATCCAGTCGTGCTCGCTGAGGGATCCGGTTTCGAGTTTGGGTACGACGTCGGCAGCCGGGTTTGCGGTGCCGCCGCCACCGCGACGGTTGTCCAAGGGAAGCCCGACGGCGGCAGTGGGCACCTCGGATCCGTCGCCCCAAGCGTCCAGCGGGTCCGCCTCCAGCCAGCGCTCCAGGGCGGCGAGGGCGCCTGCTTCGGTGAGTTCGCCGTCGTCGAACGTTAACTGGGTGAGCCAGGCGCGGCCGTCCCGAACCCCCACCACGATCTCGGGCACGATCAGCCGCGAGCGGTGCGTGGAAACCTTGGAGAAGGCGAAGGAGCCGAAGGCCACCGGTCCGGTGCCGGGGCAGTCCACGGTGTCGGTGACGTCCGCCTCGAGGACCAGATGCCGCCACCAGATGTCGGCCTCCAGGAAACGGTCGGGGCCGGTGGCGGTGAAGCGGGCGATCTCGCCGAACCCCACCAGGCCGGCTTCGCGGCGGGTCCAGCAGAGGACATCGTCCCGGACCAGAAATGACGGCAGCCCCCCGGAGAATGATCTTCCATCCAGAGGGACTGTCAGTGTCTTGATAATGCCGGCGCGGAACGTACTCGTCATGATGAGACAACAGTACTCCGGAGGCCGGCCAGCGCCGTGTCGAGGCGAACGGCGCCGCGCTGCGCGGGCCCTGGTTCGTGGGTCCGGCCAACATTTGAGACAATGTCATGGTGAACCGAGCATCCTTGGATAAGCGTCCGGACGAAGTAGCCACGATGTTTGACGACGTCGCCCCCAAATACGACGTCGTGAACGATGTCCTGTCCATGGGACAGACGCGCCGCTGGCGCCGGGTAGTCGTTGAAGCGATGGATGTGAAGGCGGGCCAGCGGGTGCTGGACCTCGCCGCCGGAACAGGCACCTCCAGCGAGCCCTACGCGGACGCGGGGATCGATGTCATCGCCTGCGACTTCTCCCTGGGAATGCTCAAAGTGGGCAAACGCCGCCGCCCGGACATCGACTTCATTGCCGGCGACGCCACCCGCCTGCCGTTCGCGGACAACAGCTTCGACGCCACCACCATCTCCTTCGGCCTGCGCAACGTCAACGAGCCCAAGAAGGCCCTGGCCGAAATGCTGCGCGTCACCAAGCCCGGCGGCAAGCTGGTGATCGCCGAGTTCTCCCAGCCAGTGGTCCCGCTCTGGCGCACCATGTACACCGAATACCTCATGCGCGCGCTCCCTGCCATCGCCGTGAAGGTCTCATCCAACCCGGACGCCTACGTCTACCTCGCCGAGTCGATCCGCGCCTGGCCGGACCAGGACCACCTCGCCGGCTGGCTGCAGGAATCCGGCTGGGAAAAGGTCACCTACCGCAACCTCAGCGGCGGCATCGTGGCCGTCCACCGCGCCTTCAAGCCCGCTGGTTCAACGCCCGACGGCAGCGCCGCAGCCATCGCCAGCCACACCGGTCCCGTGGCGAAGCTCCGCCGCAACATCATCCGGCCTGCGGGCTAGCCGCAGCTGCCGTGAACGTACTGATCGTCGGCGCCGGCCCAGCAGGGTCCACTGCCGCCTACTACCTCGCCAAGGCCGGCATCCAGGTCACGGTGCTGGAAAAAACCAGGTTCCCGCGCGAAAAGGTCTGCGGTGACGGCCTCACGCCGCGTGCCGTCCGCGAGATCCGGAAGCTCGGCCTGGCGCACTCCGAGGACGCCGGCTGGCGGCGCAACAAGGGCCTCCGCCTGATCGCCGGCGGCCGCACCATTGAGCTGCCCTGGCCCGAGGTGTCCGATTTCCCCACCTACGGCCTGATCCGCACCCGCCTCGGCTTCGACGAGGAACTGGCCCGGCACGCCCAGGCCGCGGGCGCCACCATCCTCGAAGGTCACAGCGTCACCGAAGCCCTGCGCGCAGCCAACGGCCGCGTCATCGGCGCGCGTGCTGCCCTCCTTGACGGCTCCGGTCGCAAGACGGGGGAGACGCGCGACTTCCACGCCGACGTCGTACTCGCCGCAGACGGTAACTCATCCCGAAGCGCCGTGTCCCTCGGCATAGAGAAGCGCGACGACCGCCCGCTCGGCGTCGCCGTCCGCACGTACTTCACGTCGCCCCGGCACGATGACGACTGGATGGAAGGCTGGCTCGAACTTCCCGGCCGCGACGGCGGACTGCTTCCCGGCTACGGCTGGGTGTTCGGCGTGGGCGACGGCACCTCGAATGTGGGCCTGGGCATCCTGAACTCCTCCAAGGAATTCGGCAAGCTCGACTACAAGCAGGTCCTGCGCGAGTGGACCGCCGGCATGCCCGCCGAATGGGGCTTCACACCCGAAAACCAAGTGGGCGAGATCCGCGGCGCCGCCCTGCCCATGGGCTTCAACCGCACCCCGCACTACTCCCCGGGCCTGCTGCTCCTGGGCGACGCCGGCGGCATGGTTTCTCCGTTCAACGGCGAGGGCATCTCCTACGCCATGGAATCCGCCCGCTTTGCGGCCGAATATGTCATTGACGCCAGCTCCCGGCAGAGCCGCACCGCTGAGTGGACGCACGACGACGCCGACCTCCACTTCCAGGGGTACGCGGACTATGTGCGGGGCCAGTGGGGGAGCCACTTCACCCTGGGCCGCGCGTTCGCCTCGGTGATCGGCAAGCCGTCCGTGATGAAGCTCGCCTTGCGCACCGGGATGCCGGTGCCCGCACTCATGAAGTTCGTCGTCCGGCTGATGGCCAACGTCACGGATGAATCAGCCAAGGGATTCGAGGACAGGGTGATCAGGCTGCTGGAGGCCCTGGTGCCTGCCACGTCCAACACCTCCCTGTCCCCGTCCAGCTACACCTCCGCGGTTTCCGCAACAAAAAGTTAGGGTTAACCCGTGACGAACTCTGCCAAGCACAGCTGGACCCACGCCGGACACGGCCTGCCGGAATCCAAAGAGCCCGAGCCCAACACCACCGCGATCGCCACGGGACTCCAGCTGCCGGCCGGATTCGCTGCCATCGCGGCAGACCCGGAGCTGGGCCCCGCCATCACCACCAACCTTGCCCGCGTGGAAAAGAAACTCCGCGAGGCCATTGCCAACTCCGATCCGCTCGCTGATGCAACGTCGCGTCACCTGGTGGAAGCCGGCGGTAAGCGGATCCGCCCGCTGCTGGCTCTGCTGTGCGCCCACCTCGGTGACGCTTCGCGGCCGGCCGTGGTGCAGGCAGCCGTGGTGGTTGAGCTCACCCACCTGGCCACGCTTTACCACGACGACGTGATGGACTCAGCCCCGTTCCGCCGCGGCGCCCCCACCGCCCACGAGGTCTGGGGCAACTCCGTGGCCGTCCTCACCGGCGACCTGATATTTGCCCGCGCCTCCATCCTGGTGTCCGAGCTCGGCTCGCGCGCGCTGGGGATCCAGGCCCGCACCTTCGAACGGCTGTGCCTGGGCCAGCTGCACGAGACCGTGGGACCCCGCCCCGACGAGGACCCCGTGCAGCACTACCTGTCCGTCATCGCGGACAAGACCGGTTCCCTGGTGGCTGCCTCCGGCCAGCTCGGTGCCATCTTCTCCGGTGCGGACGAAGCCTACGAGCCCCTTCTGGTGGAGTACGGCGAGAAGATCGGCGTGGCCTTCCAGCTGGCCGACGACGTCATCGATGTCACCGGCATCAAGGTCAAGTCCGGCAAGTCCCCGGGCACGGACCTGCGCGAAGGCGTGCCCACCCTGCCGGTGCTGCTCCTGCGCAACGCCGCCGCCGAAGGTGACCAGTCCGCCGTCGAACTCCTGAAACTGATCGACGGCGACCTCTCTTCCGACGAGGCACTCGCCGCCGCCGTGGCAGGCCTGCGCGACCACCGGGTCACCGCGGAATCATGGGTCGTGGCGCGTGCCTGGGCCGATGAAGCCATCGCCGCGCTGGCGCCGCTGCCCGAAGGCGTGGTCAAGGACTCCCTCACCAGCTTCGCCTTGGCCGTGGTGGACCGCGCGAGCTAGTTCCGGTTGGCCTCCCCGTTCTAAACACGGAATGGCCCCGGTTCTCTGCAGCAATACGAGTCATACGCTGCGTCGAACCGGGGCCATTTCTCCGTTCGCATCAGATCCACCGGAGGCATTTAGTGGACCCGCGAAACAGTCTATGACAGCTTTGTCACAAATGCGAGCCGTGGTGTTAATCAGCGTGTCATAGTTCTTGGGAGGTTTTTTTACCGCTGCCTGCGTCCGTCGTGGGGCACTTTGAGCCAGGGGAAGGCCGTTCCGGCCTCGGGTTGTGGCGAGTCCGTGTCGAAGTGCCCCTCGACGGCCGGGTTGTCCACATGGCGCAGCCCCGATCTGCCCATCCGGCCGCCTCAGGGGGACCTTGGAAACATGGACATCGAGACCTTCCTCCGTGCACGGGCAGGCGTCGCCAAGGCGTCGGCCCTCCGCGCGGCGGGATTTACCCATACTGCCCGCGACAAAGCGTTGGCGGCGGGGCGCATTGTGCGCATCCGGCGGGGCATCTACAGCCTGCCCGCAGATGCCAGCGCACTGGCGATGGTGCTAAGCCACAATGCCGTACTGACGTGCCTGTCGGCCGCGCCAACGTACGGGCTCTGGACGCTGCATGACACTGGAACCATTCATCTGAGCCCCGGCCACAAGTCCGCGCCACCGGGAACTCTTACTCATGGAAGGTGTTCCCATCAGCGCCATTCCTGGCTGCCCGTCGCCGGTCTGGCCGATGTGCTGATTCACGCCCTGCGTTGCCTGCCGGAACTGGAAGCGCTGGTGATGGTCCAGTGTGCTGCCCAACGCGGAGACATCACTGTGGAGTTCCTGCGCCGCAAGCTCCCCGGAAACCGCAACGCCCGCGCCCGGGCCGTCCTTGACAACGTGATCCCGAGGGCGGATTCCATCCTTGAAGTGCTGGCCAATTACCACTTCCGGCGGGCAGGGCTGCAAGTCCGGCGGCACGTGGAGCTTCCGGGAGTGGGAGAGGTGGACTTCCTCATTGAGGAGTGCCTCGTGGTCGAGACCGACGGCGGCTCGCACCTTGAGCCCCGCCAGGTCAGGAAGGACCGGACGCGCAACAATGCCACTGTCGTAGGCGGACGGCTGGGGCTCAGGTACGGCTACGACGACGTCGTCAATCACCCGCAGCGCATGGTGGCCGAGGTGGTGGAAGTGCTGGAGCGGTGCCGAAGGGGAGGCTTCAGCGCGAGGTGACTGCCGCCGTCGTAATTCGACCGCCGCCGTGGGGCACTTCGGGCGAAGAAACCGCGGAAACAGGCTTAGCCCTCGGCGTGTCCGTGTCGAAGTGCCCCGGTTAGGCCGCGCAGGCCGCCGAAACTAAGCGGCGGAGCCGGCGAACCTAGTCCTCTTCGCCCTCGAACGCCCAGTCGAACATGTCGAACACGAACTCGGAGAAGGTGCCTTCTTCGCTCTTCCACTGGCCGCGGGCGTTGTTGCGGCGGTACACAATGGGGTCCGGAACACCGAGATCGCCCACGCGGAAACCCCAGGTGAACTGTTCTTCCTCGTCCTCGAGGAACATCAGGAAGCCTTCGTCATCAACTTCGAGTTCCTCGGGGTCCCAGAAGTAGTGGTACGCCTCCATCAGGTCCTCGCAGCCGCCCACTGCCTGGTAGAACTCCCGGAGGACCAGCGGAATCTGGAACTGGTGCTCGGACAGGGCCTCGTCGAGTTCTTCGGGGGCCAGACCGTCCTCTTCCTGCCATTCGTCTTCGAGATACTTCGGAACAAGCGCGCGGAACTTCTCGAGGAACATGTCAGTCATGGTTCTTATCCTAGCTAATCCCGGCCACCGTTTTCGGCCGTCCCCAGCCCCAGCCGGTGCCACCCCCGGACGGCCAGCGGAACGCGCCAGGAACGCCGCCATGCCGTCACCCGGAAGGCGAAAACGACGGCGGCAACGGCCCCCGCGGTGACCGCGTTGAACGACCCCGAAACCCACAGCGCTGTGGTCAGGCCTGCTCCAGTAAACGCGGGGAGGGCATACAGGTCCTTCGGGTCGAAGAGCTGGGGCACCTCATTGGCAGTGATATCGCGCAGGAGGCCGCCGCCCACCGCCGTCGTGACCCCCAGCAGGACCGCCGCCACCGGGTTCATCCCGGCAGAAAGCGCCTTGAGCGTTCCGGTGATGCAGAACAGCGCCAGCCCGCCGGCGTCGAACAGGATGAGCAGCGAAGTGTAGCGCTGGACGCTGGAAAACAGGAAGTACACCAGCACGGTGGCCAGCAGCGGCGGGGCCAGGTAGGCCGGGTTGGTGAAGGCCGCGGGAGGGCCGTCGTTAAGGATGATGTCGCGGATGACGCCGCCGCCTAGGGACACCAGCGAGGCGAGCAGCAGGGAACCGAGGATGTCGAACTGTTTCCGCGCCGCCAGCAGGGATCCGGAGACCGCGAAAAAGAAAACGCCGGCCAGATCCAGCCATACCTGAACGGCGTCGAATGAGATGGTCAATGGGCGTCCCGGTCAAGGTGAAGGGGCGGATGGGGCGGCTCCAACGTTACGCTAGCCCCTATGAATAGCCCCATCATGATCGCGTGTGCCCACGGAACGTCCAGCCCGCTGGGCGCCGCCGAGGTCAACGGCCTCCGTGCCGACATCGCCGAGCTGCGCCCCGGGCTGGACGTCCGCGAAGCCTACGTGGATGTCCAGGACCCGGACCTGGTGGACGTCATGGCGGGGCTGCCGGAAAGGGAGCAGGCCGTCATCGTTCCGCTGCTGCTCAGCGTGGGCTTCCACACCAAGGTGGACATCGCTAAAGCGGCACGCGGCAGGGATGGTTCTACTGCCTCCGAACCGCTGGGGCCGGACCTCCGGCTGGCGGAGATCCTCGACCAGCGGCTGCGCGAGGCCGGGGCCACCGAGCACGACGCCGTGGTGCTGGCTGCCGCCGGATCCACCAACCCCAAGGCTTCGGTCAGCGTCGAAGAACTCGCTGAACACCTGCGGGCGCTGCGGAGCAACAGGATCGTCCCGGCCTACGGTGCCGCCGCCAAGCCGTCAGTGCCCGACGCCGTCGCCTCCCTCCGTGCCGAATTCCCCGGCGGCGAGGGGCAGGGACGGGTGATCATCGCCTCGTACCTGCTGGCCCACGGGTTCTTCCACGACCAGCTGGCCAAAGCCGAAGCCGACATTGTGACGGAGCCGCTGCTGCCCTCCCGGCTCATGGCGGAGATCGCCCTGGACCGCTATGACGCCGCCGTGGCCGCGGCAGGCGCCGCTGCAGCGCCGGGCCCGGCGCCCGTGGCAGCGTCCTCAGCGCCGGGCCAGGCGCCCGTGGCAGCCCCCGCCGTCGTTGCCGCGGCACCCGCCGCAGGAGCCCCTGCCGAAGCCCCTGCAGCCACCCCGGACCAAGCACAGCCCCGGGGCTTGTTCAAGGCTCTCCGGCGGTTCATGACGAAATATTTCCCTAGGTGACCTAGCGTTTCTGACCCTTTGTGACGGCTTTCGGGTGGGACCTACAGTCGATGCATGACTGATATAGCTCTAGCCGGAGCGTCCGCGGACTCCGCTGCCGCCAAGCGACCCGCACGCGCCAACCGACCGGCAGCGAAGCCGCACGGCCAGTGGAAAGTGGACGGGAAAACTCCCCTCAACGCCAACGAAACCTGGAAGCAGGAGGACGACGGCCTCAACGTCCGCGAGCGTATCGAGTCCATCTACTCCAAGGACGGCTTCGACTCCATTCCGGGCCAGGACCTGCACGGCCGGTTCCGCTGGTGGGGCCTGTACACGCAGCGCAAGCCCGGGATCGACGGCGGCAAGACGGCAACGCTGGAGCCGCACGAGCTCGAGGACAAGTACTTCATGCTCCGCGTGAGGATCGACGGCGGCGCGCTCACCACCGAGCAGCTGCGCGTCATCGGCCAGATCTCCGTTGATTTCGCCCGGGACTCCGCGGACCTCACCGACCGCCAGAACATCCAGCTGCACTGGATCCGCGTGGAGGACATCCCCGAGATCTGGACCCGGCTGGAAGGTGTGGGCCTGTCCACCACCGAAGCCTGCGGCGACGTTCCCCGCGTCATCCTCGGCTCGCCCGTGGCCGGCATCGCCAAGGACGAGATCATCGACCCCACCCCGCTGATCGAAGAGCTGGGGGAGCGCTTCATCGGCAACCCGCTGCTGTCCAACCTGCCGCGCAAATACAAGACCGCCATCACCGGCCACCCCAGCCAGGACGTGGTGCACGAGATCAACGACTTCGCCCTGGTAGGCGTCAAGCACCCCGAACTCGGCATCGGCTACGACCTCTGGGCCGGCGGCGCGCTGTCCACCAACCCGATGCTGGGCAAGCGCCTCGGCGCGTTCGTCCGCCCCGAGGAAGCCGCCGACGTGTGGCTCGGCGTCACCAGCATCTTCCGCGACTACGGTTACCGCCGCATGCGCACCAAGGCACGCCTGAAGTTCCTGATGGCCGACTGGGGTCCGGAGAAGTTCCGCCAGATCCTCGAGGACGAATACCTCGGCTACAAGCTGGCTGACGGCCCGGCCGCACCCAAGCCCTCCACTCCGGGCGACCACGTGGGCGTGCACGAACAGAAGGACGGCAAGTTCTTCATCGGCGCCACCCCGATTGCCGGCCGCCTCTCCGGCGCGCAGCTGGTGAAGCTTGCGGACACCCTCGAAGCCCGCGGCTCGTACCGCCTGCGCACCACGCCGCACCAGAAGCTGGTGGTGCTGGACGTCCCCAAGGACGAGGTTGAACCGCTGGTTGCCGAGCTTGACGCCCTGGGCCTCTCCGCCCGTCCGTCCGTGTTCCGCCGCGGCACCATCGCCTGCACCGGCATCGAATACTGCAAGCTGGCCATCGTGGAAACCAAGGTGACCGCCGCAACCGCCGTGGCCGAGCTGGAACGCCGCCTCGCGGACCTCGCGGAGAGCGGCCAGTTGCCCCACGCCCTGTCCCTGCACATCAACGGCTGCCCCAACTCCTGCGCCCGCATCCAGACCGCGGACATCGGACTCAAGGGCATGATGCTGCCAACGCCCGACGGCGACCCCACCCCGGGTTTCCAGGTCCACCTCGGCGGCGGGCTGGCTTCCTCCACCCGAGAAGAGGCCGGGCTCGGACGTACCGTCCGCGGCCTGAAGGTCTACGTCGAGGACTTGCCCGACTACGTCGAGCGCGTCGTCCGTAAGTTCGTGGCCGAGCACACCGAAGGCCAGACCTTCGCCGAATGGGCCCACGCAGCCGACGAGGAGGCACTTCAGTGAGCAAGCACGCCCTTGGAGTAGACCCGGTACTCCGCTCCCACGACGAGCTCAAGGCCCTGGCCGAAGCCGGCGCCGCGGAGCTCGGCTGGGATGCCCCGGCCCGCGACGTGATCGCCTGGGTGGCCCGGAACTTTGACCTGCCCGCCGTGGCCGTGGCCTGCTCCATGGCCGACGCCGTCCTGCCGGCGTTGGTCGCGGACCAGCTTCCCGGCGTCGACGTCCTGTTCCTGGAGACCGGCTACCACTTCCCGGAAACCTACGCCACGCGCGACGAGGTGGCTGCAAACCTCCGCGTCAACGTGGTGGACGTGCTCCCGGAAAACACCGTGGAGCAGCAGGACCGCCTGCTGGGCAAGGACCTCTTTGCCCGCGACGCCGCCCAGTGCTGCGCCCTCCGCAAGGTTGCCCCGCTGCGCCGCACCCTCGCCGGCTACGAACTGTGGTTCACCGGCGTGCGCCGCGACGAAGCCCCCACCCGCACCAACACCCCGCTGATCACCTGGGACGAAACAAACGGCCTGGTCAAGGTCAACCCGGTGGCGGCCTGGAGCTTCGACCAGCTGGTGCAGTACTCCGACGACAACCTCCTTCCCGTCAACCCGCTGCTTTCACAGGGCTACCCGTCCATTGGCTGCCAGCCCTGCACACGCAAGGTAGCGCCCGGCGATGACCCCCGCGCCGGCCGCTGGGCAGGAACCGACAAGACAGAATGCGGACTACACGTATGAGCATCGAAACCACCAACGAGGACCTGGAGCTGTCTGTGCTGGAACTTGACGCTGATTCTCCGAAAGCGGCGCATCGCGCGAGCGAGGAACGAGCGAGTGTGTCTAAGCCGCGTGGAGAAGCAGTGGCAAGACTCTCCAGCCTGGACACCCTCGAGTCCGAGGCGATTCACATCATCCGCGAGGTCGTGGCCGAGTTCGAGAAGCCTGCTCTGCTGTTCTCCGGCGGCAAGGACTCCGTGGTGATGCTGCACCTGGCCACCAAGGCTTTCTGGCCGGGCAAGGTTCCGTTCCCCGTGCTGCACGTGGACACCGGCCACAACTTCCCCGAGGTCATCGACTTCCGTGACCGCACGGTGGAGCGCCTGGGCCTGAAGCTGGTTGTCGGCTCCGTGCAGGAGTTCATCGATTCCGGTGAACTGGCCGAGCGTGCCGACGGCACCCGCAACCCGCTGCAGACCGTTCCGCTGCTGGACGCGATCCAGCGCAACAAGTTCGACGCCGTCTTCGGCGGCGGCCGCCGCGACGAGGACAAGGCCCGCGCCAAGGAGCGCATCCTGAGCCTCCGCGATGAATTCGGCCAGTGGGACCCGCGCAACCAGCGCCCCGAACTGTGGAACCTCTACAACGGCCGCCACACCGTGGGCCAGCACGTCCGCGCGTTCCCCATCAGCAACTGGACCGAGCTGGACGTGTGGCGCTACATCGAGCGCGAAAACATCGAACTGCCCGGCCTGTACTACGCCCACGACCGCGAGGTCTTTGCCCGCGACGGCATGTGGCGCGCAGTGGGCGAGGTCTCCCAGCCCCGTCCGGACGAGGAAGTCATCACCAAGACCGTCCGCTACCGGACCGTCGGCGACATGTCCTGCACCGGCGCTGTTGAGTCGGCCGCCGCCACGGTGCGCGACGTCGTCATTGAAGTTGCCGCCTCCACCATCACCGAACGTGGCGCCACCCGTGCGGATGACCGCATCTCCGAGGCCGCCATGGAAGACCGCAAGAAGGATGGCTATTTCTAATGAGCACCGAAATCGATACAGCCCGCGCGGCTGCCCTTCTTCACGAGGCGCCGCTGGCGCACGCCTCGCTGTTCCGCTTCGCCACCGCCGGATCGGTCGACGACGGGAAGTCCACTCTGGTGGGCCGCCTCCTGCACGACTCCAAGGCAATCCTCGCCGACCAGCTCGACGCTGTCGCCCGCACCTCGGCGGACCGCGGATTTGGGGGACCCGGCGCAGCCGGTGTACAAGCGATCGACCTCGCCCTCCTGACCGACGGCCTGCGTGCCGAGCGCGAGCAGGGCATCACCATCGACGTCGCCTACCGCTACTTCGCCACGGACCGCCGCAGCTTCATCCTGGCGGACTGCCCCGGGCACGTTCAGTACACCAAGAACACGGTGACCGGCGCCTCCACCGCGGACGCCGTCGTCGTACTCATTGACGCCCGCAAGGGTGTCCTGGAGCAGACCCGCCGGCACCTGTCCGTGCTGCAGCTGCTGCGCGTGGCCCACGTCATTGTGGCCGTGAACAAGATCGACCTGGTGGACTTCAGCGAGAGCGTGTTCCGCGAGATCGAAGCCGACGTCCAGAAGGTGGGCCGCGAGCTCGGCCTCGGATCCGATGGCATCACCGACCTGCTGGTGGTTCCGGTTTCCGCGCTCGACGGCGACAACGTGGTGGAGCGCTCGGAGCGCACCCCCTGGTACACCGGCCCGGCCCTGCTCGAGGTACTGGAGACGCTGCCCGCCGCGGACGAACTGGAAAGCCACCTGGAGAGCTTCCGCTTCCCGGTGCAGCTGGTGGTCCGGCCGCAGGGCGCACTGGCTCCCGACGCTGTTGCCGGCGGACTCGACGTCGAGAAGTACCGTGACTACCGCGCTTACGCCGGTCAGATCACCGAGGGCTCGGTGAAGGTGGGGGACAAGGTCAGCGTGCTGACCCCCGGCCAGGACCCCCGCACCACCACGGTCACGGGCATCGACTTCGCGGGCGCCGAACTCACCGAGGCCGTTGCGCCGCAGTCGGTGGCCATTCGGCTTGCCGACGAATTCGATGTGGCCCGCGGTGACACGATTGCCGCGGCCGGCACCGTCCGCGAAGCCTCCGCCGACCTGTACGCCGCGCTGTGCTGGCTGTCCCCGAAGCCTTTGCGGGAGGGCGCCAAGGTGCTGGTGAAGCACGGCACCCGCACCGTGCAGGCGCTCGTCCGCAGCGTCAGCGGCAAGCTGGACCTCGCCACCTTCAAGCTTGAGGGCGCATCCAGCCTGGAACTCAACGACATCGGCCACGCGCAGCTCCGGCTCGCCGCCCCGCTGCCGCTGGAGAACTACCTGCACCACCGTCGGACCGGTGCGTTCCTGGTGATCGATCCGCTGGACGGCAACACCCTGGCCGCCGGCCTGGTCAACGACCACCCGGGCGACCACGAGGACGAGCGCTACTCGATCTGACGTTCCTGGACCGCGGCTTGTTCGCAGATCCGGACCTTCACGGTCCGGTTTCTCGAGCAAGCCGCGGTTTTGTCGGTGGAACCTGGAAGCCCGGCAGTAGCTGAAACCGGCGGCCTTGGATACTCTGCTGGTAGATGCGCCGCGCGCTGATCTGAGGGGGACCGGTTGAAAGATCATGATTCGGTTGTTGCCAGCTCCCTGGAGCAGTATGGCGAGCTGCTGCCCCGGCTGAACCAGGCGTCGGCTGCGATCGGGGACGCCATCCGCGCCAGGCTCCGGGACGACGGCCTCAACCATCACACCGTGCAGGCCCGGGTCAAGGACCCCGGCTCCGTCAAAGGGAAGCTCGACCGGCTCACGGCGGACGGAAAATTCAAGTACGAACGCGGCCTCGAACAGCTCGACGACCTGATCGGGGTGCGGGTCATCATGTTCCTTGAGCCCGACATCGCGGACGTTGCAACGGCACTGAAGGGCCAGTTCAGGTGCCGGGAGGACGATGACAAAACGAGCTCCCAGCGGCGGAACGGCCAGATCGGCTACGCCGGCAGGCACCTGATCCTGGAAGTCCCTGCCGAGAACGTTCCCGTGGGCTGCCAGGCTTTCATCGGGGAACGGTTCGAAGTCCAGATCCGGACCGTGCTGCAACACGCGTGGGCAGCCTTCGAGCACGACATCCGCTACAAGGGCCTCGCCGAAGCCAACGCGGAAGTGGACCGCGCGTTCACCATGGCCTCGACGCTGATCGAACTCGCCGACGCGCAGTTTTCCGCGATCAACGACATCGTCAAACGCCGGCAGGCCGAAAGCACCGCCGAGTTCGCCGCGAACCCCGCCGCCACCGAACTCACCGGGGACATCCTCCAGGACATGCTCGCCCGGCTGTTGCCTGAACACCCACGCAGCCAGGCCCGGCAGTACGGCTGGCTGGGGGACCTGCTGGCCGCCAACGGGGTAGGCACCGTGGCTGAGGCCGAGGAGCTCTTCGGTGCCGCCGACTGGTCCGGAGTGGCCAAGAGAATGGACTACAAATTCCCGGCCGGCCAGGTCCGGATTGCCGACGACTTCCTGCTGAAGACCTGGGGCGTGGAATACATCGCGCGCACCAAAGCCCTGGGGAACGACCCCAAGCGGGAGGCGAAGCTGACCTCCCGGCTGGAGCGCATGCAGGACTGAGTCCCCTTAAGGATCAATCGCTCAGGTGCCAGGAGGGCGGTACCTGATTTGATCGGCCTTGCGGAGGGCTTCCAGGGTTTCGTCGACGCTCAGGAGCACTGTCGTTTCGAATGAGCTCAGCGCTCCGCCTCCGCTGATCGCCAGTGCAACCGCGGCCATGGACACATTGTCCGGCGCCTCCCACAAGTTGTAGCCGTCGTGGGAGCCGAAGGCGTACCAGAAACCGTGGAGCGTGCCGCCGACAGATTCGATGTACGCCTGGGCGGCTTTCCTGCGGTCCTCGGGGTTGCTGATCAGCCTCGCCCACGTCTCCGGTGTGTAGCTGAACTTCGAAAGATAGAGGGGCATTGTCTCGTCCTTTCCGCTTTGCCGGTGGTCCCTGGTGGCGGGTGGTGCCGGTGGCGCCAGTCCAGCAAGGATGGCAGTCCGCTGCCCGCTCAGCAATGGCTGCCCGGTTCCCTCTCCGCGGGGTGTTGACACGGCCGGCCTGCGGCCTTACTTTCGCCCTATCCCGCCGGGAGGGAAGATCGTGGAACGCATCAACAGCCGGCTCATCAACTGGGCTTCCATCCTGGATGCCCAGACGCGGGAGCAAGCCGTGAGAACGTCCCGGCTGCCCTTCATTTATCCGCATCTGGCACTGATGCCTGACGCCCATTTGGGAAAGGGCGCCACGGTGGGGTCCGTCATTCCCACCCTGGGCGCCGTGATTCCGGCTGCGGTGGGGGTGGACATCGGCTGCGGCATGATTGCCGTCAGGACGCAGTACTTCCTCAACGACCTGCCTCCGGACCGGAAACGGCTGCGGGAGGCCATTGAGCACGTCATCCCGCTTTCGGCCGGGCACAACAACCGGAAGGTCCTTGCCACGGCCGAACCACGCATCGCCGAGCTGAGGAAGCTGGCAGCCAAGGCCAGGTTTGATCCCGGCCAGTATGTACCGAAGTGGGAGCTCCAGCTTGGTTCACTGGGATCAGGCAACCATTTCATCGAGGTCTGCGCGGACGAGACGGATGCCATCTGGCTGTTCCTGCACTCCGGCTCCCGCGGTGTTGGCAACAAGATCGCGCAGCACCACATCAGCGTCGCCCAGCGCGTCACGCGGGAGAAACGCATCGCGCTTCCTGACGCCGACCTCGCGTACCTGGAGGAGGGCACGTCCGAGTTCGGCAGGTACATCGAGGAGCTGCACTGGGCCCAGCACTTTGCCTTGCTGAACCGTGAGGAAATGATGGACCGCGTGATCAGCCAGTTCGGCAACTGGACGGGCGGAAAGGTGCTGGAACGGGAACGGATCAACTGCCACCACAACTTCACCCGGCGGGAAACCCACTACGGCAAGGCCGTGTGGGTCTCGCGCAAGGGCGCAATCAAGGCCGAGGTCGGGGACCCGGGCCTGATCCCGGGGTCCATGGGCACAGCCTCGTATGTGGTGGCCGGCCGTGGGAACCGCGTGTCGCTGAATTCCTCGCCGCACGGTGCAGGCCGCGAGTACTCGCGGACAGCGGCGCGCAAAACCTTCTCCCTGGCCGAGCTGAAGAAGGCCATGCAGGGGATTGAGTTCCGTGCCACCGAAGCCTTCATCGACGAGATTCCCGCGGCGTACAAGCCCATTGACGTCGTCATGCGGGATGCGGAGGACCTGGTGCGGATCGGCCACAGGCTGCGGCAACTCGTCAACGTCAAAGGCGACTGAACCCGGGCAGCCCGAAGAAGCGGGATGATGCCCTTGCGGCAGCCGACGCGTCTGTCACTTAGCTGTGCTGCCTGGGGACGTCCGAATGTGACGCTAGATGAACCCGCGTGACCCCCCGTTTCCGCTTCATTGAACGGGTTTATGTCACTCCCTATGGTGAAACAATGACAAGTCCCCAGCCCGGAATGATCCGCATCGTGGCAGGAGAGAGCAACAAACCGAAGCGCAAGCGCGCCGTCGAGGTTCTGGTTGCCCTCGGCCTGGTGCTGCTCATTGCCGCCGGTGCCGTGGTGGCGTCAACCCTTTCCCGTGATCCGTCAGCCCAGGCAGCCGCTCCCGCCCCGACCCCGGCGGCGGAGTTGAAGCTGGGTTATTTCGGCAACGTCACGCACGCCCCGGCCCTGGTGGGCGTCAAGCAAGGCTTTATCGCCAAGAGCCTGGGTGATACGAAGCTCAGCACGCAGGTGTTCAACGCCGGGCCGGCCGCGATCGAGGCGCTGAACGCCGGCGCGATCGATGCCACATACATCGGCCCGAATCCGGCGATCAACTCGTTCGTGAAGAGCCAGGGCGAGTCCGTCAGCATCATCGCGGGCGCCGCGGCGGGCGGCGCGCAGCTGGTGGTCAGGCCGGAGATCGGGTCCGCCGCGGATTTGAAGGGCAGGACCCTGTCCACGCCGCAGCTGGGCGGGACCCAGGATGTGGCGCTGCGGGCGTGGCTGGCGGGGCAGGGCTACAAGACGAACACCGACGGCAGCGGCGATGTGGCGATCAACCCGACCGAGAACGCGCAGACCCTGAAGCTGTTCCAGGACGGCAAGCTCGACGGCGCGTGGCTGCCGGAGCCGTGGGCGTCCCGGCTGGTGCTGCAGGCCGGCGCGAAGGTCCTGGTGGACGAGAAGGACCTGTGGGACGGTTCCCTGACCGGCAAGCCCGGCGAGTTCCCCACCACCATCCTGATCGTGAACAAAAACTTCGCCGCCGCGCACCCGGACACCGTCAAGGCACTGCTGAAGGGCCACGCCGAATCCGTCAAATGGCTCAACGAGGCACCTGCTGCGGAAAAGGCCGGCGTGCTGAACACAGCGCTTAAGGAGTTCGGGAGCGCCGAGCTGCCGGCGGACGTCATCGACCGGTCCCTGGACAACATCGTGTTCACAGTCGATCCGCTCGCCGGAACCTACACGAAGCTCCTGCAGGACGGCGTGGACGCCGGCACCACCAAGCAGGCCGACATCGACGGCATCTTCGACCTCACCGCACTGAACGGCGTCACCGCCGAAACCGGCGGCAGCAAGGTCAGCGCCGCCGGCCTCGGCAACGACTGACCGGCCGGCACCACCAAAGAATTACCTCCAGCCCCAACAACGTAAGGACAGGACCATGCCAGTCGTACTGGAAAACCTGGGCAAACGCTTCGGCGACGGCGCCCCGGTGCTGGACGACGTCAACGCCAGCATCGCCCAAGGCGAGTTCGTCGCCCTCCTCGGCGCGTCCGGCTGCGGCAAGTCAACCCTGCTGAACATCATGGCGGGACTGGAGCTCCCGACGTCGGGCGCCCTTGAAGTCCCCAGCGACGGCGCGGCCTTCATGTTCCAGGACGCCGCGCTCTTCCCGTGGCTGACGGCCCGGGAGAACATCGAACTCGCGCTGAAGCTGCGCGGCGTGGGCAAGGGCGAACGGCGCACCAAAGCCAACGAACTCCTGGACCTGGTGCACCTCGGCGGAGCCGGCGACAAGCGCCCGCACGAGCTCTCCGGCGGCATGCGCCAGCGCGTCTCCCTGGCCCGTTCGCTGGCCCAGGACCGGCAGCTGCTCCTCATGGACGAGCCGTTCGCCGCCCTCGACGCCATCACCCGCGACCTCCTCCACGACGAACTGGAGCGGATCTGGAAGGAAACCGGCCGCACCATCGTCTTTGTGACGCACAACGTCCGCGAAGCCGTCCGGCTGGGCCAGCGCGTGCTGCTGCTGTCCTCCCGTCCCGGCCGCGTGGTCCAGGAATGGAACGTCACCGAGGAACACCGAACCGACGCCGGACTTGCCGGACAGCTGACCGGGGTCATCACCGCCCGGCTGCGAGAGGAGATCCGCCGCCATGCCAAGTAACCAGACCCCCGTGGCCGAAGCGCCCGCAAACGAACCGGCAACCGGCGCGGAGCCCGAAACCCGCAAAGTCCACGCGGCCCTGACCCGGTCCTCCACCGGCAACGAGGACCTGCGCGAGCTGGAATCCGGACTGGATTCCCTCCAGTCGGACGCGGCCCGTGCGGCGCGCATCGACTGGAGCCGCATCCTGCTCCCCGTGGCGGCACTCGTGGTGCTGGTCCTGGCCTGGCAGTTCTACGTCTCGCTTGGCTTCAAGCGGCGTGACCTGGTGCCCGGTCCGCTGGACGTCCTGGGCCAGTTCGGCACTCTCTGGGCCGACGGTTCGCTGCAGGAAGCCGTGTGGACATCGCTGCAGCGCGGCATTGTCGGGTTCCTGATCAGCGTGGTCATTGCAACGCCCATCGGGCTCCTGCTGGCGCAGGTTGCCCCGTTGCGCCGTGCGTTCGGCCCCCTCATCTCCGGCCTGCAGGTGCTGCCCTCCGTGGCCTGGGTGCCTGCCGCCATCATCTGGTTCGGCCTCACTGACGCCACGGTGTACTTCGTGGTGTTCATGGGCGCCATCCCGTCCATCATCAACGGCCTGATCTCCGGCGTGGACCAGATCCCGCCGCAGTACCGCAGCGTGGGCACGGTACTGGGTGCCAACCGGCTGCAGATGGCCCTCCAGATCGTCCTTCCGGCCGCCTTGCCGGGCTACCTGAGCGGACTGAAACAGGGGTGGGCTTTCTCCTGGCGGTCACTCATGGCCGCGGAAATCATCGCGGTGGGCGGCACCATCGGCTTCGGCCTGGGCTCCATGCTGAACCAGGGCCGCGACCTCTCGGACATGACGATCGTGATGTCCGCCATCCTGCTGATCCTGGCCGTGGGCATCCTGATCGAGCTGCTGGTCTTCGCGCCGATTGAAAAGCGCCTCCTCCGGCGCCGCGGCCTCCTTGCCGGCAGCACCCGCTAGGCCCCAACAGGCAGCACAAGCAAAACCCAAAAGCAGAGCCCCACGGCGCGTCCCGCCGTCGGGCTCTGCTCTTTGGTTTTTCCCGGCGGCCGTCGTGGGGCACTTCGACACGGACACGCCGCGGATTGCCGGCCCCCGCGGCCGAACCGGCCCCAATGCGCCCCACGACGGCCGTCAAGCGCCTTGCCCCGCGCGGCCCACAAGCAATGTGACGCAGCGTTACCTTACGTGAACTGGTGTTTCCGCGCCGTTGTTCCGGTATATGACGCGGCCCTATCGTCGATTTATGGCAATTCAGGACATCTACCCCACGGCACTGCGCCTGCTGGGCCGCCCCGTACTGGTGGTGGGCGGCGGGCCGGTGGCCACGCGCCGCGCCAAAGGTCTGCTCGACGCCGGTGCCCGGGTAACCGTGGTTGCCCCCGCTGCCTCCGCAGGACTTGGGGAACTGGCCGACGCCGGCCTCCTCACCTGGGAGCAGCGCCCCTACCGTTCTTCCGACGTCGACGGCGTCTGGTTCGTCCAGACCGCCACCGGTGATTCCGCCGTGGACGCCCGGGTTTCGGCCGACGCTGAAGCCCAGCGCGTCTGGTGCGTCAACGCCTCCGATCACGAAGCCTCCGCCGCCTGGACCCCGGCCGTCGCGGTCGTTGACGACGTGCAGATCGCCGTGAACGCCGGGGGAGACCCGCGCCGTGCCATGGCCCTGCGCGACGCCGTCGCCACCGCGCTGGAAACCGGCGACCTGCCGCTGCGCCGCCAGCGGGCCCACCGGGGAAGCGTGGCGCTCGTGGGCGGCGGTCCCGGCGACACCGGCCTGATCACGGTCCGCGGCCGCCGGCTCCTTGGCCAGGCCGACGTCGTGGTGGCAGACCGCCTGGGCCCCCGCGAACTGCTGAACGAGCTCGCCCCTGACGTCCGCGTCATCGAGGTGGGCAAGACGCCCGGCCACCATCCCGTGCCCCAGGCCGAGATCAACCGGATCCTCGTGGAAGAGGCCCTCCAAGGCCACCGGGTGGTCCGCCTCAAGGGCGGCGACCCCTACGTCCTGGGCCGCGGCGGCGAGGAAGCCGAATACTGCCGCCAGCACGGCGTCGAGGTTGAAGTAGTGTCCGGCGTGACGTCCGCGATTTCCGTTCCGGCGGCAGCAGGCATCCCCGTGACGCACCGCGGCCTGGCCAAGGGATTCAGCGTGGTCACCGGCCACGAGGAACTCTCCGAGGTCCCGGCCCGGGCGGACCACACCATCGTGCTCCTCATGGGAGTGGGCCAGCTCCGCGAATCCGCCGCCGCGCTAACCGCTGCCGGTTTGCCTCAGGACACTCCAGTTGGCATCGTTGAGAACGGCTATTTGCCCAACCAGCGCGTGACCATCGGCACTGTCGGTTCCATTGCTGACCAGGCCGAGGCCACCGGCGTCGCGAATCCCGCGGTGATCGTGATCGGTGACGTTGTCCGCGTCAGCCCGTTCGCGCCGTCGCACTTCAAAACCGCCGACTACAGCACCACCACCCCGAACCGCCCCCGCGTACTGACCAAGTAGCCCCGTAGCCCCCACCCAACTAGCTCGCAGCTAACGCTCCCAAAAGCCGTTTTCACGACGTTAACTGCTACCTAGTTGGGCCAGTGACAGAAAAAGGAACACAGCCGTGTCAACTAGCACCACCGTAGGTTCTGCCGCCCGCCCGCTCCGGGTCGCCGTCGTGGGTTCCGGCCCCGCCGGCGTGTACGCCGCCGACATCCTCACCAAGAGCGAAGCCGTCAAGAGCGGCGAGCTGACCGTGAGCATCGACCTCTTTGACCGCTACCCCGCGCCTTACGGGCTGATCCGCTACGGCGTTGCCCCGGACCACCCGCGCATCAAGGGAATCGTCAACGCCCTGCACAAGGTCCTGGACCGGGGAGACATCCGGTTCTTCGGCAACGTGGACTACGGCACGGACCTCTCCATCGAGGACCTCCGCACGCACTACGACGCCGTTATCTTCGCCACCGGCGCCATCAAGGACGCGGACCTGAACATCCCGGGCATCGAACTCGAGGGCTCCTACGGCGGCGCCGACTTCGTCTCCTGGTACGACGGCCACCCGGACGTGTCCCGCGAATGGCCGCTGGACGCCAAGGAGATCGCCGTCATCGGCAACGGCAACGTGGCCCTGGACGTGGCCCGCATGCTCTCCAAGCACGCCGACGACCTGCTGGTCTCCGAGATCCCGGACAACGTCTACCGCGGCCTGAAGGATTCGCCGGTCACGGACGTGCACGTCTTCGGCCGACGCGGCCCGGCCCAGGTGAAGTTCACCCCGCTGGAACTGCGCGAGCTGGCCCACTCCAAGGACGTGGACATCATCCTGTACCCGGAGGACTTCGAGTTCGACGAGGAATCAGACCGCCAGGTCCAGAGCAACAACCAGACCAAGACCATGGTGGGCACGCTCACCAACTGGATCGCCGAGCAGCCGGAGGACCTTTCCGAGCTCACGGCCTCCCGCCGCCTGCACCTGCACTTCCTGCACAGCCCGGTTGAGGTGTACGACGACGCCGAGACCCCCGGCCGCGTTGCCGGCATCAAGTTTGAGCGCACCGAGCTGGACGGCACGGGCAACGCCCGCGGCACCGGCGAGTTCGTGGACTACCCGGTCCAGGCCGTCTACCGCGCGATCGGCTACTTCGGTTCCGCCCTGCCCGAGGTCGAGTTCGACCACAAGAAGGGCGTGGTACCGAACGACGGCGGCCGCGTGCTGGACGCTGCCGGCACCCACGTGCCGGGCATCTACGCCACCGGCTGGATCAAGCGCGGACCCGTGGGCCTGATCGGCCACACCAAGGGCGACGCCCTCGAAACCGTGACCTACCTCCTGGAAGACCGCGCGAACCTGCCGCTGGCCGCCTCACCGGCGCCGGACGCCGTCGTCGAACTGCTGGAAAACCGCGGCGTGCAGTACACCAGCTGGGAAGGCTGGCTGGCGCTGGACGCACACGAGCGCGCCCTCGGCGAGAAGTTCACCGAGACCGGCTCGCACGGCGTGGAGGTTGCACGTGAGCGGGTCAAGGTTGTGCCGCGCGAAGACATGGTGTCCATCTCCCGCGACGGAGTGGCCGCGCAGGTCTAGTTCATCCAAGTGGCGTTCATTCCGGTGGCGCGGGGCTCAGTTCCCCGCGCCACCGGCGGCCATCAGCTCCAGGCGGTTCAGCGTTTCGGTATTCCGGACCGAGATGAGCGGGTCCCGGATGAACTTGGGGATCAGGCTCCCCGGGCCTTTGATGGCATCCTCGGCGATGGACACCCGGCACCCGGATTCCACGGGCTCCAGGGTGATCACCACCTTCGCTTCACCGAGGGGCCAGCCCCGGGCAATCAGCTCGATGGACTTCCCCGGATCCGACGCCGTGACCACGGTTTTGTCGTTGATCAGCAGCGGCCACGCGCCCACCGAGTGGTGCAGGACGCCGTCGACCGCAGGCCACAGCGCGTCCACGTCCCTGATCCTGGACGCACCCACAACCCACCCGGAGTAGAGCCAGCCGTCGGCGATGACGTTCCAGACGTCGGCCGGCGGAGTGAGGAAAGTCTTCGAAACGGTAGCCATCTCAGTGCTCACTTTCTTCTTGGATTTGTGCGGACGCGGGAGTCTCAATTCTTCGGTCGGAAGGCTGCGATCAGTTCTGGACTGTGCGACGGCGTACGAGCGCTCCCGGAGCCGCCGGGCCCAGCCGTAGGTTTCTGCTCCGGGGAGCACATTCCGCACGGGGTCGAACCGGGAATCCGTGTCCGTTGGGCCCGCTTCTGCTTTCAAAGTGAGCGTGCCGAACCGCTGCCATGGGCCTCCCGGACGGGCGAAGCTGAGGGCCAGCACCCACTCGGCGCCTGCGAGCGAATGTTCCAGCGCCCGTTCCGTGTCGGCGGAACGGGCTCCTTCGGGGACCTGAATGGTCTCCAGCGCCAGCAGGACGGGACCAAGGGCCCCGCGGTAGGGCATCAGCGTGGTGAACGCTGCCTTGTTGAGGTTCCGGTGGGGAAGCAGGACGAACCGTCCTGGAACAGACAACCCCGTGGTGGCGAACAGGACGTCGGCGGGACGGAGGCCGTCCGGGAGCCGCAATGCGAGCCCCAAGATGTCCGGGAAGGGGGCAGGAATACCCACTGAGCGCGAAAACCGGGCGATTGCGGGGTGCTGCCCCGGGTTATCGATCCAGTCGATTCCACTCCGTGCAGAGGCGTTGTGGTCCCTTTCCCCTCCCGGGAGGTCTCTGATCTGAACCACGCCCTTGAGGGCAACCCCCCGGGGGTGGATCGGGCGCTCCGGCCGGACCGTCTTGAGAGTCCTGAACAGCTGCCCAAAGGCGGCACCTGTCAGGCTGCTCAGATGGAATGCCATAAGCGTCCCCTTCCTAAGTGCGATCGGCCCACATGCTTGCCGTTGACGTTGTGCCAGCCTACATCCGGCCAAATCTCGCCCGGATCAGCGCAAACACCCCATAGCTGATCAGGCCCGCTGCAATGACCGTCAGGAGGTAGGGGCCAGCCGCGTGGTCCCGGAGCGCCTTCAGGCTGCCGTCCAGGCCGGTGGATTCGCCTGGCCGGTTGGTGGCGGCTGCCACGATGAACAGCAGTCCCACAAGGATCAGGGCGACGCCCTTGGCGGCATGGCCGGCAACGCCCAGCGCGCTGATCACCTGTCCGCGGCGGGTGCCTTCAAAATGGTGCAACTCGTCCTTGAACTGCTTGCGGATGCCCTTAACGATGAAATAGATTCCGATGCCGATGATCGTCAGCCCCAGCGCGATGAGCGCGGGTACACCGAGCGGACTCCGGATCAGGGTTGTGCTGAAGTCCCTGGTGGAGTCCCCGGAGTCACCGCGCATGCCCACCGCGAAGCCCGCGAAAGTGAGCCCTACGCTGCCGTAGGCCACGGCAAGGAATCCGGAGGAGATGAACTTGCCGGCCCGCTGGCCTGCCGGCAGGTGACGGGCGCGGAGGGTGGCTTCGCTGAGTTGCCACACCGCCAGTCCCGCGCAACCGGTCAGCCCCGCCCACATGACGGCGGGACCCCACGGATTCGCGGCAAGCTGCTCTATGGCTCCCGTCGGCTCGGCCTGTCCCGGTTGGCCCAGCGCGAGGGCGATTGCGATGGCGCCGATCACGATGTGTAGCAGGGCCATGACCGCAAAACCGGACCGCGCGACGACGTCCAGCGCCTTGGTGTTCGAGGCCGCCTCGGCCGCATCCGCGGCCTCGGCCAGAGCTGTGTCTTCGTCCGCCATCGCTAGCCGTTCATGGGGCCTTCGGCGTGGACTTTATCTGCCCCGGGGCCCGTGAGTTTCACGGTGCAGCGGACAATGAGCTGGTCCGGTGCTGTATGGACATCGGCCAGAGTTTCGCCCGGGTTGATCACCGTGTAGGCCTCGGTGCCCTCCTCAACGCCGAAGCCCCGTGACGTGGCATCCTGGGTGGCGTTAGCAAGGGCATCGCGGCGCAGTTCGTCCAGGTACGCTTCGTCCCCGGACCGTGAGAGATCGCCAAATGCCCAACCGAAAAGCGTTCCGGAACCGTTCATGTCGCTGATTTTACGCATCCTTCACCCTACCAAGATATTGATAAGCGTGCTTACTATAGTTTCGGTATCCACTGACGTTAGGAAGATCATCATGGCAGGAAATCTTGTTGCCCGGTCCATTCACGACCTGACCGCGGGGGCGTGGTTCGGGGGCTCCCTCATGGGTGCCATCGGCCTCAACGGGGCAGCGGCTGCAGCCAAGGATCCGGCCGAGCGCACCCGGCTCTCCAGCCTGGGGTGGAAGAAGTGGGCACCGGTCCAGGCGGGTGCCTTTGCGGCGCACCTCCTGTCGGGCCTCGCCATCACGTGGGAGAACAAAGGCCGGACTGCAACACAGGAAGGCGTGGCCGGTCTCAACCTGTACAAGACGGCGGTCACCCTTACCGGCGCCGCCGTTACTTTGTACGCGGGAATCCTGGGCGGCAAGGTGGAGAGGCTCGCCGCTGAGGGTGCGGAGGGTGCCACCGAGCCCAGGTCCGACGCATCGGATGAGCTCAAGGCGGCCCAGAAGCAGTTGAAGATCCTGCAGTGGGCCATCCCGTTGTTTGCCGGCTGGGTCATCATCCTGGGTGCCAAGCACGGCGAAATGCAGCGGCCGAAGAACGTGCTGCAGGGCCTGCTGCACCGTTCCAGCTAGTAGGTCCGCGCCAGCTTGTAGGCTTCCGCCGGGCAACAACCGGCCTGTAGGACAAAAGTGGCCCGGACCCTTGGGGGGTCCGGGCCATTTTTTTCTGGCGTTCTGTGCGACTGTACTGCTCCGCCAGCTAGGTGCGGTTGCTGTCGGCTGGTGGAAGATCCGGGTTCATGGGCTCCAGCTCCGGTTTTTCCGCCGTCCAGACCTGGATGACTGCCCAGATCACGGCGGCCATGGGAACGGACAGCACCGCCCCGATGATGCCGGCCAGGATGGTTCCCGCGGTGAGGGCCATCAGGATGACCAGTGCATGGAGCTGGAGGGACTTGCCCATGACTATCGGCTGGAGCAGGTCGCCCTCCAGCTGGTTCACGGCGATCACCACGGCCACCACAATGAGCGCCACGATGGGGCCGTTGGCCACGAGCGCCACGAGGGCGGCCAGGATTCCCGCAACGGTGGCTCCCACGAGCGGGATGAAGGCGCCCAGGAAGACGATGATGGCCAGCGGGATGGCCAGCGGAACCTGCAGGATCAACAGCGCAGCGCCGATGGCCACCGTGTCCACGAGGGCAACGATGGCGGTGCCCCGGACGTAATCGCCCAGGACCTGGATGGTGCGGGCACCGGCGCGGCGCAGCCTGGCTTCGCGTTCGCCGGTGAAGGGCCGGAGGAAGAAGTTCCAGATCTTGGCGCCGTCCTTCAGGAAGAAGAACAGGATGACCACCATCAGGCCCGTGCCGGCCAGGAACTCGGTGATCACGGAGAGTCCGGTGATGGCTCCGGAGCGGACCTGGCTGCTGGTGGCGAACTCGACGATGCCCGTCCGGGCCTGCTCAAGCTGCTCGCGGTCCAGCGGGAAGGGACCGTTCAGGAGGAAGGACTCCAGCTCATCCAGGCCGGAGGACGCCTGGGTCACCAGCTCGCTCCACTGGCTTCGCACGGACACAACAATCACGGTGGTCACTCCCGCCAGCACCACCAGCAGGGCCACAAACGACAGGCCTGTTGCCACGCCGCCATGCATTCCGCGCCGGCGCAGGAAGTTCACGAACGGTCCGATGGCCGCGGCGAGGATCAGCGCTATGAGTACGGGAATGACGAGGAGGCGGATTTGGAGGAGGGCGTAGACAGACACCACCACCACGGTGAGGATCAGGAGGATTTGGGCCGAGCGGATGCCGACCCGGCCCAGGCCATCCGCCCAGAGATCCCGGCGTTTGCCTTCGACGCTGACTTCGACTGATCTGGCCAAGGGGTACTCCAATTCGTCGGCGTGCAGAAGCGGGAAGCCCGGTCCGGCTGCGACAAAAGCCGGGGGCTCCCGGAAGCTAAGCCTACTGATGTTGCGCCGGCTACAGCCCGAGCCACTCCGCGCAGGAGTTCAGGTTCCGGTTGACGCTGTCCACGGCGGCGGCCTCATCGTGGGCTTCGATGGCATCCACCAGCTTGCCGTGCCCTTCGTCGGGGAGCCCGTTGAAGCCGCTGCGGCGCTGCTGCCTCAGCAGGTCGGCGTGGAAGACGCCGCCAAAGCTGACGTACAGCTCGTGCAGCAGCGGATTGCCCGAGGCCTGCGCCACCAGGACGTGGTAATCCCAGTCGGCCCGGGCCCAGGCGGCGTAGTCCTCAGCGTGCCAGGCGTCATGGCGCTCATCGAGCAGCGCCCTCATGGCGGCGACGTGCTCTGGCTGTGCGTGGCGGGCGGCCAGCCGGGCGGCCTGCGTGTCGAGGCCCAGCCGGACCTCGAGGATGTGCTCCTGCTTGTGGTCCTTGTACATCCGCTGCGCGGCGCCGGAGATCTCGCTGGTGGCCCTGACGTACGTGCCGTCACCGCGGCGGACCTCCAGCATTCCGCTGTGGGCCAGCGCCTTGATGGCCTCGCGCAGTGTGCCGCGCGAGACGCCCAGCCGGGCCATCAGTTCAGGCTCGGACGGGATCTTCTGCTGCAGTTGCCATTCGCCGGAGTGGATCATCTCCCGGAGCTTGTCCGTGATTTCGTTGGCCAGTACGGGCCGGTGCGAAGCGGTGAGGGTCATGGCTTGGTCCTTGCCGTCAGTAGGTGCGCCACCACGATCTGTGCGAGGGCGATGGCCAGCAGCAAAATCAACGGTACCGTCCAGCCGCCCGTGGCGCTGTGCAGCAGCCCCATGCCGAAAGGGCCTGCCGTGGCGAGCAGGTACCCCACCGACTGCGCCAGCGTGGACATGGCGGTGGTTTCCGCCGTCGAACGCCCGCTCCGGCTGATCATCACCATGACCAGCGGGAAAATGCCCAGGCCGAACCCGAGCAGGACGGCCGGAACGGCGGCCAGGGCGGCGGGCAGCAGCATCAGGGCGGCCACGCCGAGGACCATGGTGACGCTGGCAAGGTAGAAGGCCGGGCGCAGCATCCGCGGCCGGGAGCCGATGGCCATCAGCACCATGCCGGCCGGAACGGAGACCAACTGCATCAGCCCGAACATCAGGCCGCTGTCCGTGGCGGTGAGCCCCGTGGTGGTGAGCATGTACGGGAACCAGCTGAGCACGGCGTAGGCCAGGAGCGCCTGGAGGGTGAAGATGGCGGTGAGCAGTGCGCCTTTGCGGGTCCGCAGGAGCGGCCACGGGGAAATGCGGGCGCCCCGGCCGGGGGCGGCATTCCGGTGTGCATGGAGCGCCACCGGGAGGAAGCCGAGGAAGGCGGCGACGGACAGCAGGCCGATGGATCCCAGCCCCGCCGAGGCCGAACCCAGCGACTGCGCCACCGGGACCACCAGCACGGCGGTGACCGTGGCGCCCGTGGTCATGGTGACCGTGTAGAGCGCCGTCATGAGGGACGTGCGGTGGGCATAGTGCTCGCGGATGAACGAGGGCATGGCCACGTTGCAGACGGCAAGCCCGGACATGCCCACCACCGTTCCGGCCAGCAGCATGCCGGTGGACGGGATGCCGCGCACCAGCAGGCCGGCGGCCAGCATCCCCAGGGCGAAGAGGATGGCCTTCTCCACGCCCATCCGGCGCGTCAGCCAGGACGTCGCTGCGCCGGCCAGCGCGAAACACAGTGTGGGAATGGAGGGGATCACGGCGGCAACGAACGCCCCGTACCCCAGGACTTCCTGGAGGTCGTGCAAGAGGGCGGCGGCTCCGGTGATGCCGGCGCGGAGGTTCAGTCCGATCAGCACCAAAGCAAGGATCCCGAGGACGACGACGGCGCGCGGCCGGGCAGCGCTGACCAGCGCGGTGGGTGAGGTGTCAGTTCCGGGTGGTGCCGTCGTCGTGGTTGCCATACTTAAACATTAGACGTTAGACGTTTGATGTTTGTAAAGAAGTGGGGAACCTCTCGTGGGGCCCGGGTTCCTAACCCTGCTGCCGCTGCGAGAGCCGCTGGACCGCCAGCGCCAGCCAGAGCTGCACGCGGTCCTGGGTCTGGGCGGGGTCGTACCCGGTCAGCTCGGTGATCTGCGCGAGCCGGTACCGCACGGTGTTGCGGTGCAGCGTCAGCGCTTCGGCGACAGCCGCCACTGAGCCGTTGTTGTTCAGGTAGCTTTCCAGCGTGGCCATCAGCTCGGCCCCGTGCAGGGCATCGAAGTTCCGCAGCGGGTTGAGCGACTCATTCGCCATGTCCGCCAGCGGTACGTCCTCGCTGGCCAGCAGCAGCGACGTCAGGCTGAGCCGCTCGGGCTCGTTGACGGGCAGGCCGTGGCTCGCCGCATCGCGGGCCTCGAAGTAGCTCCAGCGCAGCCCGTTGGGCTTGGTGTACGCGCCGCCGATGCCGATCGTGGCATGGATGCCGGCTTCCGCCAGGTGGTCGCTGAGGCTCTTGGCCAGCGCGCTGGCGCCGCTGCCGTCGTCGTGGACCACGATGATCAGGTCCTTCCCGACGACGGCGGTCACCCCGTGTTCCAGGGGGCGCGGCACCGAGGAGCTCGCCAGCTGCTTGGGGTGCGCCGCGGACTCGGCGAGGAGGACCACGCTTTTCCGGGTGCTGTTGACGCCGATACCGGCGAGACGCCGGGACGCCTCGCTGGATTCCAGGGTCCCGTGGATCACGTCCTCCAGCACCTGGCCGGACAAGGCCCGCTGGGCCTGCCGCTGTTTGACCATGTTGTTCAGTTCGACGCTAATCAGGTTCTGGGCGTAGCCCACGATGCCGGAATCCTCGAAAGGCTGCCGGACCCAGAGGGTGCACGCGTCGCGCCGGCCGGTGGGGATGGGGTAGGACGCCCACGTGTCGGCCGTGGGCGCGGGGTTCCCGGGCACGCTGTTGTACAGCTGCGCCGTGAACTGGGTCAGGACGATGTCCGTGCGCAGCATGGAGCCGAGGTTCTTGAGGAGTTCGGCGAGGCCGCCGCCGGTCAGCAGGGCGCGGGCCAGGATCTGGTGGCCCGCGATGAGCCGTTCCAGCTTGGCGTAATGGTCCGCGGACTGGGCGTCCGCCACCAGCTTGGTGATCGCAATGAACGGCGTTTCGTACGGGACTTCCACCACGGGAAGGCCCCAGCGGTTTGCCTCGGCAACCAGTGCCGGCGGAACGGCGTCGTGCGTCAGCCCGACACCGAAGCCGATCCCCACCGCACCGGCCCGCTGCACCTGCCGCACAAAACGGCGCTGGTCCGGGGCAGCCTTCAGCCGCATGCCCGTGGTGAGCACCAGCTCACCGCCGTTGAGGAAGCGCTGCGGATCCTCCTGCTCGGTGACGGCGACCCACTGGATGTCCTGGTGCCACGTCGTCTCGGCCAGGCCGGATTTGACGAGCTTGAGCGACTGGACGCCCAGCAGGGCGGCGAGGGAAATTGCCATGGATTCAGGATAACTGCGAGCTGGTCAACCGCACTAAAGGATTCCGGGGATGGTGTGCAGGTGGCTATTCCTTGCGTGGGCGGGCTGGCATAGGCTCGTGACCAGTCGCAATACTGGGCCGGTTGCAAAACCGGCTGCAGAAACCAGCATGAAAGAGGTTGTACACCGTGGTCCAAACCTTGCAGAACTTCATCAACGGCGAGTTCGTCACGCCCGCAGGCACCGGCCTGCTGGACATCGTGAACCCCACCAACGGTGAAGTGGTGGCGAAGTCGCCCGTCTCGGTGCAGGCCGACGTCGACGCCGCCATGAAGGCCGCCAGCGACGCTTTCAAGACCTGGAAGCACGTCACCCCGGGCCAGCGCCAGCTGATGCTCCTCAAACTTGCCGACGCCGTCGAAGCCAACAGCGACGAGCTCGTGGAAGCCCAGCACCGCAACACCGGCCAGGTCCGTTCGCTGATCGCGTCCGAGGAAGTGGCCGCCGGCGCCGACCAGCTGCGCTTCTTCGCCGGCGCCGCCCGCATCCTCGAAGGCAAATCCGCCGGCGAGTACTTCGAGGGCCACACCTCCTACGTGCGCCGCGAACCCATCGGCGTTGTGGCCCAGGTTGCCCCCTGGAACTACCCGTTCCTGATGGCCATCTGGAAGATCGGTCCCGCGCTCGCGGCCGGCAACACCGTGGTGCTCAAGCCCTCGGACACCACCCCCGAATCCACCCTGGTCCTGGCCCGCCTCGCCGGCGGGATCTTCCCGGCAGGCGTCCTCAACGTGGTTTTGGGCACCGGCGAAACCGGCGCCATGATGGTGGAGCACAAGGTCCCCGGCCTTGTTTCCATCACCGGATCCGTCCGCGCCGGCATCGCCGTCGCTTCGGGAGCGGCCAAGGGCCTCAAGCGCGCGCACCTGGAGCTGGGCGGCAAAGCCCCGGCCATCGTGTTCAAGGACGCCGACATCAAGAAGAGCGCCGCGGCTATTGCCGAGTTCGCCTTCTTCAATGCCGGCCAGGACTGCACGGCGATCACACGAGTGCTGGTTGAGGACTCCGTGCACGACGACGTCGTGGCGGCCATGGTGGAACACACCAGGACCCTGCACACAGGCTCGCAGAACGACGAAGACAACTACTTCGGCCCGCTCAACAACGTGAACCACTTCAACGCCGTGACGTCGGTGGTGGAGCACCTGCCCGAGAACTGCAGGATTGTCACCGGCGGCCACCGCGCGGGGGAAAAGGGCTTCTTCTTCGAGCCCACCATCGTCACCGGCGCCAAGCAGACGGATGACATCGTCCAGAAGGAAACCTTCGGACCGGTCATCACGGTGCAAAAATTCAGCACCGAGGCCGAAGCCGTGGAGCTGGCGAACGACGTCGACTACGCCCTGGCCTCCAGCGTCTGGACCACCGACCACGGCACCGCCATGCGCGTCAGCCGCGATCTGGACTTCGGCGCGGTGTGGATCAACACGCACATCCTGCTGACGGCCGAAATGCCGCACGGCGGCTTCAAGCAGTCCGGCTACGGCAAGGACCTCTCCATGTATGGCGTCGAGGACTACACGCGCATCAAGCACGTGATGTCTGCACTCGATGCATGACGCAGCCGCATGACCCAGATGCATGACCCAGCCGCGTAACCCAGCGGCATAACTCTCCCCACGACTTTCCAGAAAGGCATTCCCATGACTGCAACCGCCCATGACATCACCTACCGTCTCGAGCAGAAGCGCCGCGTCCAGGCAGACTTCCCGGGTCCCAAGTCCGTTGCCCTGACCGAGCGCCGCAAGGCCGTCGTGGCAGCCGGCGTCGCCTCCAGCGTCCCCGTGTTTGTTTCCGACGCCGACGGCGGCATCATCCACGACGTGGACGGCAACTCGTTCATCGACCTCGGTTCCGGCATCGCGGTGACCAGCGTGGGCGCGTCCGATCCCGCCGTTGTCGGGGCCGTGAAGGAAGCCGTGGAGCACTTCACCCACACCTGCTTCATGGTCACCCCGTACGAGGGCTACGTGGCCGTCGCCGAGCAGCTGAACCGCCTCACCCCGGGCGACCACGAAAAGCGCACCGTGCTGTTCAACTCCGGTGCCGAAGCGGTGGAAAATGCTGTCAAGGTGGCCCGCCTGGCCACCGGCCGCGACGCCGTCGTCGCCTTTGACCACGCCTACCACGGCCGCACCAACCTGACCATGGCGCTGACTGCCAAGGCCATGCCGTACAAGACCAACTTCGGCCCGTTCGCGCCCGAGGTCTACCGCATGCCCATGAGCTACCCGTTCCGCGAGGAAAACCCCTCGATCACCGGTGCCGAGGCCGCCAAGCGCGCCATCACCATGATCGAAAAGCAGATCGGCGGGGAGCAGGTTGCCGCGATCATCATCGAGCCGATCCAGGGCGAGGGCGGCTTCATCGTCCCGGCCGAGGGCTTCCTGCCGGCACTGGCCGCCTGGGCCAAGGAAAAGGGCATCGTCTTCATCGCCGATGAAGTGCAGTCCGGCTTCTGCCGCACCGGCGAATGGTTCGCCGTCAACCACGAGGGTGTTGTCCCGGACATCATCACCATGGCCAAGGGCATCGCCGGCGGCATGCCGCTGTCCGCTATCACCGGACGCGCCGACCTGCTCGACGCCGTCCACCCGGGCGGCCTGGGCGGCACCTACGGCGGCAACCCGGTTGCCTGCGCCGCTGCCCTCGCCTCCATCGGCTCCATGGAGGAATACGACCTCAACGCCCGCGCCAAGCACATCGAGGAACTGGCCACCGGCCGGCTCCGCGAGCTCCAGGCCGAGCTTACGGCTTCGGGGACATCCGTCATCGGCGACATCCGCGGACGCGGCGCCATGCTGGCCATCGAGCTGGTGCAGGCCGGGTCCAAGGAACCGAACCCGGAGCTGACCAAGGCCGTTGCCGCCGCCTGCCTCAAGGAAGGCGTCATCATCCTCACCTGCGGCACCTACGGCAATGTCATCAGGCTGCTCCCGCCGCTGGTCATCGGCGATGAGCTGCTGCTCGACGGCCTCGAGGTGCTGGCAGCTGCCATCAAGGCTCACGCCTAGCCACGACCGGACGCTACCGAAGAGCCGCAGACCCAGCGTCTGCGGCTCTTTTGTGTCCGCCGCCGCCTGCGCGGACGTCCGGGGTGTTTCGGGCCGAATGTCACCTCTGATTTGTGCCCTTGTGGGCTAGAGTCAGCAGTACCACTGCAGGAACGCAGACCGGCCGACGTCGCCCGGGAACCCCGGGCGAGGCTGGATTCTGCCCCAGACCCACAAAGGGGTTCACCCATGCGATACGTAGTTGGCTACACACCAAACGAGCGCGGCGCCGATGCAGTTGCCCTGGCGTCCGCACTGGCCCGGGCTCAGGGCGCGCAGCTCGATCTCGTCTATGTGGTGGACAAAGGGCTGCATGTTGCGCACGAGGTTGCGAGCGGCCATGACCTCGCCCGCGAAAAGGCCGTCCAGGACGCGCAACGCGAAGGCCTCAGCCTGGTCCCGGAGGAGGTGCCCGTTGAATTCCACGCGCGCCACGCCGAGTCGTTCGCCGCAGGACTGATCGAGGCCGCCGTCGAGTACCAGGCCGGGCTCATCGTGGTGGGTGCGGCGAGCAACGGGCTGTTCAAACGCCACACCGTGGGCACTGTTGCCAACGCCCTCCTGCACGCGTCACCGGTTCCCGTGGCGCTGGCTCCGCGCGGATACCGCCGGACCGAGCCGATCTCCCGGCTGACCCTCGCGGTGGGCCAGCGCGCCGGCGCTGAAGCCGCGATCGACGTCGCCATCGGAGCCGCAGAGCGCCGCAGCGTTCCGCTGCGGATGGTGTCCCTGGTGGAGCTCGACGCTGAAGGCGACCCGGGGGAAGTGGTCAACGCGGCGCACATCCATGCGAATACTGTGCTCACCGAAGCCTCGCGGCGCCTCCCTGAAGGGCATCAGGTCACCGTGGAGGTGGCACACGGACGCACCATCGAGGAATGCATCGACGACCTCGAATGGGACGACGGTGAGATCCTGATCGTGGGATCCTCGCGCCTCGCAGAGCGGAACAAGCTGTTCATCGGCAGCACGGCCAACAAGGTGCTCCGCGCACTGCCGGTGCCCATGGTGGTCATCCCGCGCGAGCACCAGCGGATAGACACCGCGATGGCGCCCTGACCCCTACAGCGCGAACGGGCAGATAATGCCCCCTGCAAGCGAAAAAACAGGGCATTATCTGCCCGTTCGCGCTGGTCTGTGTTCGCGCTGGTCTGTGTTCGCGCCGGTCTGCGGGGCTACAGCGCTCCGGCCAGGGCACGCTTCCTCGCCACGGAGTTCCGCCGGGTCGCCGCCAGCATGTCCACGGTCAGGACCAGCAGCGCCAGCCAGACCACGCCGAAGCCGATCCAGCGGTCCAGGGTCATGGTTTCCTTGAACACCACCAGGGCCACGATGAACTGAAGCACCGGGGCGAAGTACTGCAGCAGCCCGATGGTTGTCATGGGCAGGCGGCGGGCGGAGGCTCCGAAGAACAGCAGCGGCACGGCCGTGATCACGCCTGAGGAGACCAGCAGCCAGAAGTGCCCCGAACCGTGAGTGCCAAGGGTCGCCGCACCGCTGACGGCCAGGAAAATCATGGTGGCAGCCGCCAGGGGAGTGAGCACCACCGTCTCCATCGTCAGGCTGGTGATGGCGTCCGCCTTGGGACCGATCCGTTTCTTCACGAAGCCGTAGAGCCCGAAGCTCACCGCCAGCGTCAGCGCGATCCATGGGAGTTTGCCGTACGAAATCGTCAGGACCACCACGGCGATGAAGCCGATCCCGACGGCGGCCCACTGGAGCGGACGCAGCGTTTCCTTCAGCACAAACACGCCCAGCAAAACGGAGACGAGCGGGTTGATGAAGTAGCCCAGGGACGCCTCCACGGCCTGGCCGGTGGTCACGCCGTAGGTATACGTCAGCCAGTTCACCGCGATCAGGGCCGCGGCGATGGAGAGCGTGCCGAGAACCGTCCGGTTCCGGAAGGCGGCTGCCAGGACGCGCCAGGACCGGGTCACCGTGATCAGCAGCGTGCAGAACACCAGCGACCACACCACCCGGTTGGCGACGATTTCCACCGCACCGGCGGGCTGCAGGACGAAGAAGTACAGGGGCAGCAGCCCCCAGAGGCCGTACGCGCCGATCCCGAAGAGGACGCCCGCCGTCGTGTCCTTGTCCACTGCCTTAAGGGCGACGCCGGGCGTGGTCAGGGCGGTTGAAGCGGCGGTTCCGTTTGGTCTAGGCACACGATCAATAACACCACCTCCGCGGGCGGTATTCCGCCAGCCCGGCACCGATTCCCGGGAACGGCACGCGCGGGACTTGCAGTACTCAGTATGCTGACCACTATGAACGCGCTTCCCCGGAAGGGTCCCCGATGAGGCTCCGCCACAGCAACGCCTCGGGCAGGGGCTACCGGCGCCTGGCCGCGGGGACCGGTTTCACCTACCGCGACCTGGACGGTTCCACCCTGCCCCCGGGCCCGGTCCGGGAACGGCTGGAGAGCATCGGCATTCCGCCGGCCTGGACCGATGTGTGGATCGCGCCCTACGACAACGGGCACATCCAGGCCACCGGACTCGACGCCGTGGGCCGCCGGCAGTACATCTACCACCCTGCCTGGCGGGAAAAGAAGGACCGGCTCAAGTTCGACCGTGCCCTCCAGCTCGCCGAATCACTGCCGAGCGCGCGCAGGCGGGTCACCATGGACCTCCGCAGCGACGGGTTCTCCCGCGAACGCGTCCTGGCCGGTGCCTTCAGGATGCTGGACAGCGGCTCGCTCCGGGTGGGATCCGAGCGCTACACCAACGAGAACGGCAGCCACGGCCTGGCCACCCTGCTGTGCGCGCACGTGAAAGTGAAGCAGGAGAGCCTCCGGCTCAGTTTTCCCGCCAAAAGCGGCAAGACCTGGGATTCGGAGATCGACGACGCCGACCTCGCCGCCCTGGTCCGCTCGCTTAAGCGCCGCGGGGGTAACGCCAGGCTGCTGGCGTACAAGAACGGGCGCAGCTGGCATCTCGTGGGCAGCGCGGAGATCAACGAATACGTCAAGGAACGCACCGGCGCGGACTTCACCGCCAAGGACTTCCGGACGCTCCGGGGGACCGTGGCCGCTGCCGTGAGCCTGGCCCGGACCGGCCCGCAGGCCACCGTGGCGGCGAGGAAGCGGGCCATCAGCCTGGCGATGCAGGACGCTGCGGCAGTGCTGGGGAACACGCCGTCGATCGCCCGCAAGAGCTATGTGGATCCGCGGCTGCTGGACCACTATTCCGCGGGGGAGACCATCGATCCCCACCGGACGGGTTCGGCCGAAGCGGAACTCCGAGCCCTGCTGTACCGCGAGGGGGACGTCGTATCAATTAACAGCTCCGCAGGGAAAGCGAGCTGACCACTTAGAATGGGGATTTGTGCGCTAAGTGACTTGGCGCAGTCTCTCAGTTCTGGAAGGGCTCCCGGTGTCCAACTCGGCCGCAACCACCCCCAAACGTCCCCTCCGCGTCGCGATCGTCGGCGCCGGACCGGCAGGCGTCTACGCCGCGGACATCCTGACCAAATCCAATGAGGTAAAGGACGGCGATTTCGAAGTCAGCATTGACCTCTTCGAGGCCTACCCGGCGCCCTACGGCCTGATCCGCTACGGCGTGGCCCCTGACCACCCGCGCATCAAGGGCATCGTGAATGCCCTGCACAAGGTCCTGGACCGCGGCGACATCCGGTTCCTGGGCAACGTGACGTACGGCCGCGACCTGAAGCTTCACGATTTCCGTGCCTTCTACGACGCCGTCATCTTCTCCACGGGAGCCATCAAGGACGCGGACCTCAACATTCCCGGCGTCGAGCTTGACGGATCATTCGGCGGCGCGGACTTCGTCTCGTGGTACGACGGCCACCCGGACGTTTCCCGCGAATGGCCGCTGGACGCCAAGGAGATCGCGGTGATCGGCAACGGCAACGTGGCCCTGGACGTGGCCCGCATGCTGGTGAAGCACGCGGACGAGCTGCTGTCCACGGAAATTCCGGACAACGTCTACCAGGCGTTGAAAAACTCCCCGGTCACGGACGTGCACGTCTTCGGCCGCCGCGGCCCCGCCCAGGTGAAGTTCACCCCGCTGGAACTGCGCGAGCTGAGCCACGCCAAGGACGTCGACATTGTGCTCTACCCGGAGGACTTCGAGTTCGACGAAGCCTCAGAGGAAGCCATCCGCACCAACAACCAGACCAAGACCATGGTGAACACCATGACCAACTGGCTGGTGGAAGAGCACGCGGAGGCCGAGGTGCCCTCATCCCGCCGGCTCCACCTGCACTTCCTGCACAGCCCCGTGGAGATTTACGATGCCGCCGGCAACACGTCCGGCACCGGCACAGTAGCCGGCATCAAGTTTGAGCGCATGCAGCTCGACGGCACAGGCAATGTCAAGGGCACGGGGGAATACATCGACTACCCGGTCCAGGCTGTTTACCGGGCCATCGGCTATCACGGCTCGCCGCTGGATGAACTGGAATACGATGCCAAAGCCGGTGTGATTCCCAACGAGGGCGGCCGCGTGCTGGACGCCGACGGCAACCCCGTCCCGGGGATCTACGCCACGGGCTGGATCAAGCGCGGCCCGGTGGGCCTGATCGGGCACACGAAGGGCGACGCACTGGAGACCATCGGCTGCCTGCTGGAGGACCGGCTGACGCTGCCGCCGGCGAAGAATCCGGATCCGCACGCCATTATTGCCCTGCTTGAGGAGCGCGGCGTGGAGTACACCACCTGGGAAGGCTGGAACCGGCTCGACGCGCACGAAGCAGCCCTCGGAAAGGCGTGGACCGAAGCGGAGGCGGACACCGGCGTCGTGCGTGAACGCGTGAAGGTTGTGCCGCGTGAGGAAATGATCCGCATCTCCCGCGGCTCCGACGACTGACGCCGCACCATCCAGGAGTTTTTGTCCACTTATCGCGACTTCCGGGGCCCTTGACTCCCATTAGCTGGACAAAAACTCGTCTGGCGGAGAACTGGTGGCGGAGGGGCCGGGCGGGAACTAGACTGTGCGGACCAAGCCACTTCGGCATGCCGTCACGCCTGGCACACTGTTGTGCCGGCAGGGGAGTCCAATGAGGAATACCACGCACCCGGCAGTCCCTGGCACCGCAGGCAGCAGCGATGCTGCGGCGCTGCGCCAACGGGACGCACTCGCGGGCCACGAGCTGCTGGCCGGGCCCGTCCCGCTGAGCGCCAGTAGCGCCGGCCTCGCGAGCAGCATGCGCGTGCCCGGACTGCGTGTGCCCGGACTGCGCAGCCTGGTGGAGGAATCGTGGCAGCGCTCAGTCCAGTTCCGCGCGAACCCGGACAACCCGGAAGCGCCCTTGGCACTGGACCAGGAAGAGCTCGAGGAATACCGCCGGCAGCACCCGCTGGCCACCATCATGCCCGTCATCCATAAGCTCCTGGTCCTGCCCAGCCACGACAGCGGCCTGCTGGTTGCCGTGGGTGATGAGGTGGGCCGCCTGCTGTGGGTGGAGGGCGACGCCGTGATGCAGCGCCGGGCCGAAGGCATGATGTTCGTGGCTGGCGCCGACTGGTCCGAGGCCAGTGTTGGCACCAGCGCCCCGGGCACCGCGCTCGCGCTGGGCCGCAGTATCCAGATTGCCGGCGCCGAGCACTACAAACGCTCCGTCCATCCGTGGAGCTGCACGGCCGTGCCGTTCCACGACCCCGATTCCGGAGCCCTGCTGGGCGTAGTGGACATCACCGGCACCGAATCCGCCGTTGCACCGCACACGCTCTCCCTCGTGGAAGCCACCGTGGCGGCGGCCCAGGCCCAGTTGCGGGTGGAGCGGCTCCAGCTGGCGGCGGCGCGCCAGGCGGCACCGGCACGACGGCGGACGACGGCGTCCGCGGGACGGGCGGCGTCCGCTGCAGGCACCGGAAGCCTCTACCGCAACAGCCTCCAGCTCCTCGGCCGGGACCAGGCACTGCTCAGCATCGAAGGCCGCACCGTGGCGCTCTCTGCCCGGCACAGCGAAATCCTGGCGCTGCTCAGCGTCCATCCGGACGGGCTCAGCGCGGAGGAGCTCTGCACCCTGCTGTACCCGGGCGAGGGCACGTCCATGACGCTCCGTCCCGAGATGGTGCGCCTGCGCAAGGTCCTGCAGCAGCTCAGCCCGGACGCCGTGCCCGGCTCGCGCCCTTACCGGCTGCCCGTGGACCTGATGCCGGATTCCAGCCAGGTGCTCAACTGCCTGCAGCGCGGCGCGCACCGGATCGCGTTGGAGATCTACCGCGGCGCCGTGCTGCCCCGCTCGGAGGCGCCGGGCATCATCGACCTCAGGGACCGTGTTTCCTCGCTGCTGCGGGAAGCGGTGCTCACCGACGGCAGCGCCGATGCGCTGCTGAAGTACGCGGAACTGCCGGAAGCAAAGAACGACGTCGGTGTCCGCCTCGCCGCGCTTAAGCTGCTGCCGCCGCGCTCGCCGAAGCGGGCCGCCGTCGTCGCCGATCTTGAACGGCTGGAAACCGAACTCAGCGCCTGACCTCCCGCCACGTGAGCTGACTCACATGGTTGCAACCTGACTGCAACCTCCCCGCTCCTACGCTGAATGCAACGGCGGCCGCCAGCACAGGCCGCTGATCATCTGCACAGCAAAGGAGCTAGCAATGACTGTCTATGCACAGCCCGGTACCGAAGGTTCGAAGGTTACGTTCAAGGACCGCTACGAGAACTGGATCGGCGGCGAGTGGGTTGCCCCCGTCAAGGGCCAGTACTTCGAGAACATCACCCCGGTTACCGGCAAGGCATTCTGCGAGGTGGCCCGCGGCACGGCCGAGGACATCGAACTGGCACTCGACGCCGCCCACAAGATCGCGCCCTCCTGGGGCAAGACCTCCGTCGCCGAGCGCGCAGCCATCCTGAACAAGATCGCGGACCGCATCGACGAGAACCTCGAAATGCTGGCCGTGGCCGAGTCCTGGGACAACGGCAAGCCGATCCGCGAAACCCTCAACGCGGACATCCCGCTGGCCGCCGACCACTTCCGCTACTTCGCCTCCGCCGTCCGCGCCCAGGAAGGCCGCCTGTCCCAGCTCGATGAGGACACCACGGCCTACCACTACCACGAGCCCCTCGGCGTCGTGGGCCAGATCATTCCGTGGAACTTCCCCATCCTGATGGCCGTATGGAAGCTCGCTCCGGCCCTGGCCGCCGGCAACGCCGTGGTCCTCAAACCGGCCGAGCAGACGCCGTCGTCCATCCTGGTCCTGATGGAACTCATCGGCGACCTGCTGCCTGCCGGCGTGCTCAACGTGGTCAACGGCTTCGGCGTCGAGGCCGGCAAGCCTTTGGCGTCAAGCCCGCGGATCCGGAAGATTGCCTTCACCGGCGAGACGTCCACTGGCCGGCTGATCAGCCAGTACGCCAGTCAGAACCTGATCCCGGTCACCCTGGAGCTCGGCGGCAAGAGCCCGAACATCTTCTTCAACGACGTTGCCGAGTCCGACGACGCGTTCTATGACAAGGCACAGGAAGGTTTCGCGCTGTTCGCCTTCAACCAGGGCGAAGTCTGCACCTGCCCCTCCCGCGCCCTGGTCCAGGACGACATCTACGACTCCTTCATGGCCGACGCCGTGGCCCGTGTGGAGAAGATGATTCAAGGCAACCCGCTGGACACCGAAACCCAGGTGGGCGCACAGGCCTCCAACGACCAGCTGGAAAAGATCCTCTCCTACATCGATATCGGCAAGCAGGAAGGCGCCAAGGTGCTCACCGGCGGCGCCCGTGCCCAGCTGGAAGGCGACCTGGCCGGCGGGTACTACGTCCAGCCCACCGTCTTCGAAGGCCACAACAAGATGAGGATCTTCCAGGAGGAGATCTTTGGACCTGTTGTGTCTGTCTCCCGCTTCAGCGACTACGACGACGCGATGGAAATCGCCAACGACACCCTCTACGGCCTCGGCGCCGGAGTCTGGTCGCGCAACGGCAACGTCGCGTACCGTGCGGGCCGCGAGATCCAGGCCGGCCGCGTCTGGGTCAACAACTACCACGCCTACCCTGCCGGCGCCGCGTTCGGCGGGTACAAGTCCTCCGGCATCGGACGTGAGAACCACTCCATGATGCTGGACCACTACCAGCAGACCAAGAACCTCCTGGTCAGCTACAACGAAAACAAGCTCGGCTTCTTCTAGGCCGCTCTGAGCCCGGGCGGGGACGGATTGCACGCATCCGTCCCCGCCCGCACCACCTGGCCACCCCTCAGGAAGGCAGCACGACCCTTTACCGCCCCCTCTAAAGCAATGCTTTAACGACGCAAGGATTTCGCCAATGACGACGACAATGCAAGCAGCCGTAGTAACCGAGTTCGGCAAGGATCTTCAGATCCAGACCCTCCCCATTCCCGCCCCGGGACGCGGTGAGGCGCTGGTCAAGGTCATCACCACCGGCGTCTGCCACACGGACCTTCACGCAGCCGAGGGCGACTGGCCGGTCAAGCCGACACCGCCGTTCATCCCCGGCCACGAAGGCGTAGGCGAAGTGGTCGCAGTGGGAGAAGGCGTCACTGATTTGGCTGTCGGAGACCTCGTGGGCAACGCCTGGCTCTGGTCCGCCTGCGGTGACTGCCAGTACTGCCGCACCGGCTGGGAGACGTTGTGTGAAGCCCAGAAGAACGCCGGCTACAGCGTGGACGGCTCGTTCGGCGAATACATGCTCGTGGACACGCGTTTCGCCGCCCGCATCCCGGCGGGCTCGGACCCCGTTGAAGTCGCACCGGTGCTTTGCGCCGGCGTCACTGTCTACAAGGGCCTGAAGATGACCGAAGCCAAGCCCGGACAGTGGGTCACCATCTCCGGCATCGGCGGACTCGGGCACATCGCCGTCCAGTACGCCGTGGCGATGGGCCTGCGGGTTGCCGCCGTGGATATCGCTGACGACAAACTCGCCCTCGCCAAGAAACACGGCGCGGAACTGACCGTCAACGCCCTCCATGAGGATCCGGTGGAAGTCATTCAGCGCGAAACCGGAGGTTGCCATGGAGTCCTGGTCACTGCAGTGCACCCGTCAGCCTTCGGCCAGGCGATCGGGATGGCCCGGCGGGGCGGCACGATCGTGTTCAACGGCCTGCCGCCGGGCGACTTCCCGGCGCCGATCTTCGAGATTGTGCTCAAGGGCCTGACTGTCCGCGGCTCGATCGTGGGTACGCGGCAGGACCTGGAGGAAGCCTTGGATTTCTACGCCCAGGGCAAGATCCACCCCACGGTTTCCACCCGGGAACTCTCGGAAGTCAACGCCGTTCTTGACGAGATGAAGCACGCCAAGATCGACGGCCGCGTCGTCATCAAGTACTGATGTCGGAGGCGAGGCTTCATGCCGCAGTGACGTTGCCCGGGGAGGACATCTCCCGGGTGGCGCTCACCGCCGAAGCGGTGGAGCTGCTCAGGAAACTCTGGATCCAGCACGGGCCCCTGATGTTCCACCAGTCCGGCGGCTGCTGCGACGGATCCTCGCCCATGTGTTATCCGGCCGGGGAGTTCATCACCGCTGACGCGGACGTCCTCCTGGGGCTGTTCGACATCGCCGACGGCGTGCAGCCGCAGCCCCTCGAGTTCTGGATGTCCAGGGAGCAGTTCAGTTACTGGAGCCACACCCACCTGACCGTGGACGTGGTCCAGGGCCGGGGGAGCGGGTTCTCGGTCGAGGCGCCGGAAGGCAAGCGGTTCCTCATCAGGTCGACGCTGATGGACTGGCCGGTCTGAGCGGCCCGGCCCGGCAGAACGTCCCGGCCCTGCAGCCCCGCCCAAACAGAGCGCGAACGAACACTTGAGGCCCCCCTCGCGAGGGGCCCCAAGTGTTCGTTCGCGCTTAACTGCGTCTCACTATCTGGGATAAATGTGACCGTCCACTGGATGGACACTACTCTTGATAAGTCTGTTTCCAGCAAGCTATCGAGATTTTGGACTTTCCTATGAACCTTTTCCGGACGAAATCCATCGAGCAGTCGATCGCCGACGCCGATGAACCCGGACGCAAGCTGAAGCGTTCCCTGAGCACGTGGGACCTCATGATCATGGGTGTCGCCGTTGCTGTCGGAGCCGGGATCTTCTCCGTCGGCGCCAAGGCCGCAGCGAACTTCGCGGGCCCCGCCGTGACGGTGTCCTTCGCGATTGCCGCCGTCACCTGTGCGCTGGCCATCATGTGCTACGCCGAGTTTGCCACAGCCATTCCGGTGGCCGGTTCCGCCTACGTCTTCACGTACGCCACCATGGGCGAGCTGCTGGCCTGGATCATCGGCTGGAATCTCATCCTGGAGCTCTTCACCGCCGGCGCCGTAATCGCCAAGTACTGGGGCATCTACCTCAGCAAGGTCTTCGCACTCATGGGCGTGGACATTCCGCCCGCCATTTCGCTTGGCGGCGTTGATCTCTACTGGGGCGCCTTCCTGATCGTGGCCGTCTTCACCGTGCTGCTGGTGCTGGGGACAAAGCTGTCCGCCCGCGTCGGCAACATCTTCACCCTCATCAAGATCGCCGTCGTGCTGTTCGTGATCGTGGTGGGCTTCACCTACGTGAAGTTCGAAAACTACTCCCCGTTCGTTCCGGCCTCCGAACCCACCGGCAGCGCCGGCACCGCCGACGTCCTCAAGCAGTCCTTCTTCGGCTTCCTGACCGGAGCAGCCCCGGCGCAGTACGGCACGCTGGGAATCTTCGCCGGCGCGGCGCTCGTCTTCTTCGCCTTCATCGGATTCGACGTGGTGGCCACCTCGGCCGAAGAGGTCAAGAACCCGCAGAAGACCCTGCCGCGCGGCATCTTCGGCGGCCTGGCCATTGTCACAGTCCTTTACATCCTGGTGTCGCTCGCCCTGACCGGCATGGTGTCCTACACGCAGCTGGCGGAGGCCGAGAACCCCACCCTCACCACCGCCTTCGAAGCGGTGGGCAACACCGACGCCGCCAAGATCATCGCCTTCGGCTCCCTGGTGGGCCTCACCACGGTGATCATGGTGCTGCTGATGGGCCTGTCCCGCGTTGTCCTGGCCATGAGCCGCGACGGCCTGCTGCCGCGTTCGCTGTCCAAGACCAGCACCATCCGTGCGACGCCGGTCCGCCTCCAGGTGATCTGCGGTGCGGCAGTGGCGGTCGTGGCCGGCCTGACCAATGTGGACTTGCTCGAGGAAATGATCAACATCGGCACCCTGTCCGCCTTCGTGATGGTGAGCCTGGGCATCCTGGTCCTGCGGAAGAAGCGTCCGGACCTGAAGCCTGCCTTCCGCGTGCCGTTCGGCAAGGTGCTTCCCGTGGTGTCCGCCCTCCTGTGCCTCTACCTGATGACGAACCTCGCGGTGGAGACGTGGATCTTCTTCGCCATCTGGCTGGTCATCGGTGTGGCGATCTACTTCGCCTACGGCCAGCGCCACTCCCGGCTGAATGAAAAGTTCGCGGAAGCCAAGGCCGCCGTGAACGGCGCGCCGCGCACCGATGAGCGAGTGCGGGACGGGCGTGTGCAGGACGACGACGAGGACGCGCTCACCCGCGGCTGACCTTCTGCGCGTCCCCTCCGGCGCCCTGCCGGAATCCGCCTGGCCATGACTCCATAAGATGGAGTCATGGCCAGAGCTGTTAAACCGGAACGCAAAGCGGAGTTATTGTCCGCGATTCAGGACTACCTGATGGACAAGACCCTGGCCGAGCTCACGTTCCGGAGCCTGGCGGACGGCCTGGGCATCAGCTCTTATGTGCTGGTCTACCACTTCGGGAACCGCGAACAGCTGGTCAACGAGATCATCCGCTCCATCGAATCCCGGCTGGACAGCATGCGCAGCACGGACGTCCGGGACATCGACAGGGAGGCCTGGCGGTCCTACCTGATGGAATCCTGGCAGTGGACCATGGCCCAGCGGAACCGCCACCTGGCCAGGCTTGAGTTCGAGGCCACCGCGCAGGACGTGGTGGCCTCCTCACCCCGCGGAACAGCCCAGGACCACTTCCGCATGCTGCACGAAAAGTCGCGCGACTGGCTGGTGGTGCAGGGTATCCGTCCGGAGTTCGCGGACACCGACGCCCGCCTCTTCACGTCCACCTTCTACGGTCTCCAGTTCGACTTTGTGGTGATGAACCAGCCCGAGGAAGCGACCAAGGCGTTCGAGCTGATGGTGGCCGTCTTCTTCTCGAACCTGGAGCACCGCCTGGCCACGGACGGCCAGCACGTCTGACCGCCGGACAGGGCCGCAGGCACAGGGCAGCCGCCGTCGCAGGGCTCTTACCCCCTCGTCTCAGAGCTGTAACAATGAGCCTTAAGTGGATGTGGTTAACCCCGCATTATGCTTAGATCGGAATGTTGAACAGATGTTCGAATAGCGAACATCTGCGGCTTGGGGCTCATCATTCCCAAGTCAGTGTGCACAAAGGAGTGAACATGAATCGTCGTTTTATAGCAGTCCTGGCAGCCGCGTCCGTTCTGGGGCTGTCGGCCTGCGGAAGTGGCTCGCCCAGCTCCACGGGGGGCGGAACTGCATCGGGGACCGCCGGCGGAGGATCAGACCTGACCAAGGTCAGCGTCGGTGTCATTCCCATCGTCGACTGCGCACCCATCTACCTCGGCGACAAGCAGGGCTTCTTCAAGGAAGAGGGCCTCCAGCTGGACATTCAGACTGCAACGGGCGGCGCGGCGATTGTTCCCGGCGTCGTCAGCGGCAGTTTCGACTTCGCCTTCTCCAACCTGATCTCGGTCATGGTCGCCAAGGACAAGGGCCTCGACTTGAAGTTCGTGGCCAACGGTGCCTCCACCACCGGCGAAAAGGGTAAGGATATCGGGGGCGTTGTGGCCCCGGCCGGGTCCGGCATCCAGTCCGCGAAAGACCTTGCCGGCAAGACAGTTTCGGTGAACAACCTCTCCAATATCGGCGACACCACCATCAAGTCGGTCATCGAAAAGGACGGCGGAGACCCCAAGAGCGTGAAGTTCGTTGAGGTTGCCTTCCCGGACGCCCCGGCGGCCCTGGCCAACAAGCAGGTGGATGCGGCGTGGATCCTGGAGCCGTTCCTGTCCAAGGCTGTGGCTGAAGGGGGCACGATTGTCTCCTCGAACTTCGTCGAAATGAGCCCGGAACTGGATATCGCCGGCTACTTCACCAAAGCGGACACTATCTCGGGCAAGGCTGAGCTCACGCAGAAGTTCACCCGCGCGATGAACAAGTCCCTGGAATACGCCCAGGCGCATCCGGACGAAGTCCGCGACATCGTGGGCACCTACACCAAGATCGATGAGGGCACCCGCGCCAAAATGATCCTGCCGCGCTACCGCGTTGAATTCGACGAGGACGCCTTCAAGACCCTCGGCGACGCAGCGGCCAAGTACGGGACGCTGACCAAGGCTCCGAATGCAGGCGACCTCCTCCCGTGAGTTCAACAACCCTGACCTCCGGCGGGGCCGCTCCAAGCGTGGGGCGGCCCCGCGGGAAGGGACGACGGATGCCTGCAAAGCAGCTGCTCGGTGTCGCGGGGATCCTCGGATTCCTCGTCACCTGGGAGCTCATACCCCGGCTCGGCCTCATTGATGCACGCTATCTGCCGCCCGCGAGCGAGGTCATTGCGGCCCTGATTGTCGACTTTGGGCTCACCGCCTTCTGGGTATCGGTTGGCGAGACCATGAAGGCCTGGTTCCTGGGCCTGGTCATCGCCGTCGCCTTGGCTGTGCTGCTCGGCTTCATCATCGGCTCCAGCAATTTCCTCCGGAAGGCCACCAACTCCACGGTTGAATTCTTGCGCCCCATCCCTTCCGTGGCGCTGATCCCGCTCGCCGTGCTGCTCTTCGGCGTGAAAATTGAATCCTCCCTGATGCTGATCACCTATGCAGCCTTCTGGCAGGTCCTGATCCAGGTCCTCTACGGTGTGGCCGACGTCGACATGGTCGCCAACAATACTGCCAAGACCTACGGTCTGGGGCCGATGGCACGCGTCCGCTACGTCGTTTTCCCCACCGCCCTGCCTTACTTGATGACCGGCGTCCGGCTCGCGGCCACGGTGGCGCTGGTTCTTGCCATCACGGCGGAACTGGTGATCGGCTCGCCGGGCCTTGGCCGTGAAATCGCCCTGGCGCAGTCAGGCGGCGCCATCTCCGGCATGTACGCCCTGGTGCTCGCAACCGGCCTGATCGGCGTGCTGATCAACATATTGATGCGCTTTATCGAGAAGAAGACCCTGTCCTGGCACTCCTCCGTCCGTTCCGAGGTGATCGTATGAGAAGCCTGAAGACTCTCGGCTACATACTGGGCCTGCCGGTCCTGCTGGTCCTGGTCTGGTGGGCCTCCACGCTGGGGAAGCCGAACTTCTTCGTCCCCACTCCCGGCAGCCTGGTGGAAACGTTCGGTGAAGTGTGGTTCGGTGAGCGTTTCTTCACCGACGTGCTGCCCAGCCTTGGACGGCTCGTGGTGGGGGTGGTTGCGGCAATCGTCATCGGCGTCGTCGGCGGCGTCCTCATCGGGTCGATCAAATGGCTGCGGGCGCTGCTGGAGCCCACCCTGGAATTCTTCCGGGCCGTCCCGCCACCTGTCCTGGTCCCGGTGCTGATGCTGCTCATGGGCATCACGGACTCCATGAAAGTGGTCGTCATCATCTCCGGCTGCGTTTGGCCGGTGCTGCTGAACACCATTGAGGGCGTCCGAGCTGTCGACCCGGTACTCTCCGACTCCACCCATACCTACGGCATCGACGGCTGGGCTCGCGTCCGGTACCTGGTGCTGCCGTCAGCCAGCCCGCAGATCCTGGCCGGAGTCCGTCAGTCATTGTCCCTGGGGCTGATCCTGATGGTCATCTCCGAAATGTTTGCCTCTTCCTCAGGACTGGGCTTCACCATCGTCCAGTTCCAGCGGTCGTTCGCCATCCCGGAGATGTGGTCCGGCATTGTGGTGCTCGGTCTGCTGGGCGTGGGCATGTCATTCATCTTCCAGTGGGCCGAGCGGAACATCCTGCGCTGGTACCACGGCCAGAAAGAGGTAGAAAATGCAGCCTGACTCAACTCAGGGGACCCGGGAGCCGATGCTCTCCGTCCGCGGTCTGAAGAAGGTCTATCAGACTGACAGCGGCGACGTCGAGGCGGTCCGGAACCTCACGTTCGACCTGCGCGCGGGGGAGTTGGCCTGCCTGGTGGGCCCCTCCGGGTCCGGTAAGACCACCCTCCTGAAGTGCATCTCCGGGCTGATGGCCCCAACTGAGGGTGAAGTGCTGCTGGACGGTAAGCGCGTCTCCGGTCCGCCGAAGAAGATGGCCGTGGTGTTCCAGGAGTACGGCCGCTCGCTCTTCCCCTGGATGCGGGTGCGCGACAACGTGGAGCTGCCCCTGAAGAACCAGGGCATGCCAAAAGCGGAGCGTGACCGCGTCGTCGACGAGGCTCTTGAGGCCGTGGGCCTGTCCCACGTCCCGCGGTCCTATCCATGGCAGCTCTCCGGTGGCATGCAGCAGCGGGTGGCGATCGCCCGCGCCATCGCCTACCAGCCCGAGGTCCTGCTGATGGACGAACCGTTCGCTGCCGTGGACGCCCAGACCCGCGCGGACCTGGAGGACCTGATCCGCGTGGTCTGGAAGAAGTTTGGCGTGACCGTGCTTTTCGTGACACACGACATCGACGAATCCGTCTACCTTGGCGAGCGGGTCATCATCCTCTCCAGCTCCCCGACGGTGATTCAGGAGGACATCGTGATTGATCTTCCGGAAAACCGCGACCAGTTGGAAACCCGTTCCCTGCCGCGGTTTACAGAGCTCAGGCACCACGTCTACGAGCAGATCCAGCTTGCCAAGAAGGGCCACCGCCCCGCGGCGGCTTCATCGACCGCCTCATCGTCAACGTCACCGGCGGCCTCGCCGGCGGAATGAACCAACGGCAGTGGACTCCCTGGCCATGGTCAGGGCGCAGCGTGGCGGCCCACCCACTCAACCAGCGGCCGTAGCTGCTCCCAGAGGCGGGCGACTTCCTCCGCGGCTGCGGGCGTGGAAAGCCAGTCCGGTTCCCCCAGTTCCCTGCCGGCGGACAGTGACTTGTACTTGAGGAGCTCTGCCCGGGGGTGCTCGCGCGGGAAGCCCCTCGGCACAGTCTTGAGCCGTTCGCCTTCCACCGTGAAGCCCGCTTCGCTGACCCTGCGGATGATCTGCTCCAGGGACTCCCCGGTCCCGGAGGCGTCCACCGAGTTCCGGAAGCGGGTCAGCTGGGCAGGCGAGCTCGTATGGCAGCCGCCGCCCACCAGGAGGCCGTCGGCGCTGAGCTGCACGTAGTAGCCCACACCTTCCTGGAAGGACGCCACTGCCCCCTGGGCCGTCTTGTAGGGGGCCTTGTCCGGGGAGAAGCGGACGTCCCTGTTGGGCCGGAAGATCTTGGCAGGCCCGAACCTGGGCTCCAGCTGGGCCAGCAGGGCAGTCAGCGGTTCCCGGACAAGCGATTCGTAGCGGGGCTTGTTCTCCAGCCACCACTCGCGGTTGTTGTTCTGCTCAAGTTCGGCGTAAAAGCCCGGGGCTGCGGCGGGGATGCCGGCGAATGTGTCCATGTAGGGAGCCTAGGGCGGGCCCCGGCGTCCGGGCTAGCGGCCCGGGGCCCGTATGTGGAAAAACCGGACAACGCAGAACACCCCGCCGCGGATAGCCGCAGCGGGGTGTTCAGGTGGAACGCAGTCAGTGGCGCGCGGGGCGCCGCTGCATGAGGCTACAGCTTGTTGGCTGCCTCGGCGTCCGATGCCGTCTGGCCGGCGCCCAGGTTGGCGCGCAGCTTGGCGCCGAGTTCGGCGTCAACGTTGGTCCAGTACTGGATGGCACGTTCCTTGATGCCGGCGTTCTTGACGCCGCCGACTGCCCCGGTGATGGTTTCCAGCAGGCGGGCCTTGGCGCCGTCGTCGAACACTTCGCGGTACAGCGTGCCGGCCTGGCCGAAGTCGCCGTCTTCCGGGTGCAGGGAGTGGGCGGAGAGCGTCAGCTCGCCGTCGTTCTCCCAGCCGCCGGCCGGGTTCTGCGGCTCAACGGCAGCGGGGCCACCCACCGAGTTCGGGGCGTAGACCGGAACGGAGGGGGCGTTGAAGTGGTAACGCCCGGCGCCGTCCTGGCTGTAGTTGTTGACCTGGTTCTTGGGCTGGTTCACCGGGATCTGGGCGTGGTTGGTGCCCACGCGGTAGCGGTGTGCGTCGGCGTAGGAGAAGATGCGTGCCTGCAGCATCTTGTCCGGGGAAGCCGCGATGCCCGGGACGAAGTTCGACGGCGCGAAGGTGGCCTGCTCGATCTGCGCGAAGTAGTTCTCCGGGTTCCGGTTCAGCTCCATGGTGCCCACCTTGATCAGCGGGTAGTCAGCGTGCGGCCACACCTTGGTGAGGTCGAACGGGTTGAAGCGGTACGTCTTGGCATCCTCGTACGGCATGACCTGGACGTGCAGGTCCCAGGAGGGGAAGTTGCCGGCGGCAATGTTCTCCTGGAGGTCGCGGATGTAGAAGTCCGCGTCCGAACCGGCCAGTGCCTCTGCCTCGTCGCCCGTGATGGACTTGACGCCCTGGTTGGACTTGAAGTGGTACTTGACCCAGAAACGCTCGCCCTCGGCGTTGATCCACTGGTAGGTGTGCGAGCCGTAGCCCTGCATTTCACGCCAGGAAGCCGGCAGGCCGCGGTCGCCCATCAGCCAGGTGACCTGGTGTGCGGACTCGGGGGAGAGGGTCCAGAAGTCCCACTGCATGTCGGCGTCGCGCAGGTGGGTGCCCGGCAGGCGCTTCTGGCTGTGGATGAAGTCCGGGAACTTGATGCCGTCGCGGATGAAGAACACCGGGGTGTTGTTGCCCACGAGGTCGTAGTTGCCCTCGGAGGTGTAGAACTTGACGGCGAAGCCGCGGGGATCGCGCCAGGTGTCGGGGGAGCCGCTTTCGCCGGCCACCGAGGAGAAACGGATCAGCATTTCGGTCTCCACGCCCGGCTGCAGGAAAGCGGCCTTGGTGTACTTGGAGACGTCCTCGGACGTGGTGAACTTACCGAATGCCCCGCCGCCCTTGGCGTGGACAACGCGCTCCGGAACGCGCTCGCGGTTGAACTGGGCGAGCTTCTCAACCAGGTAGTGGTCGGTCAGGATGATGGCGCCGTCGGCGCCGGTGGCCTGGGAGTGGGCGTCGGAAGTGACGGGAGCGCCGGACTGTGTGGTGGACACAGCGGGCGCAGAGATGTTCAGAGTCATCTTTCTCCTTTGGGTTGGGTTTCTTGCTTAGTTTCGTTCGGCGGGTAGCTTTTGGGTGCGCTGGCAGTCCTGGCAGATGCCCTGGTACATCACGTCAGCGATCTGGATGGTCATCGGCTTGGAGTGTTCGTCCCAGTGCGGCGTGAGGCAGGGTGCGTGGCCCACTGCACAGTCCACGTCCTCCACCCGCCCGCAACTGATGCAGATGGCGTGGTGGTGGTTGTCGCCCACCCGCGTCTCGTAGAGCGCGGGGGAGTGGGGCGGTTCAAACCGGCGCAGCATATGCAGGTCCGTGAGGTCACCGAGGACCACGTACACGGACTGCGCGGTCATCTCGGGCAGTTCCTCACGCGCGGCGGCAAGGATGCTTTCGGCCGGCGAGTGCGGGTGGCGTTCGACGGCGGTGAGGACCGCCAGCCGCTGTTTGGTCACCCGGCGGCCGTGGGCGCGCAGGGCGGCAGCCCATGCATCCTGGCCGGCCTCGTGAACTGTCATAGCCCCATTCAAGCACTTATTATGACTAAATCACAATAAGGCAGGGCTAATCTCCGGAGAACGCAGCAACATTTCGAAAGGGTTCACGGACTCACCGGCTGAGCGGCCCAGCGCGTGCAGTTCCAGCCGGCCGCCTGTGACGGCGGTATCCGGCACGATACTGCTGTGGCCCGTGACGGCCTGCCGGAGCGCCAGGGCTTCCAGGGCCGCAGCCAGGGCCAGCAGTTCCGGCGGAGTCACCTCCTCGACGGAGCCGATGGTGCGCTCCGGCGCCAGGACAGTGTGGTGGGTACCGGCAGGGACCGACGGCGTCCAGCTGCGGATGGCGGGCAGCGGCACCGCTGCTTCCGGGCCGGCTGCTCGTCCTGCTTCCCGGTCCGGTGCGCCGGCTTCGGAGTCCGTTCCGTCCGGGGCGCCGGCAGCCGTCCAGCCTGCAGCGGGACGTGCCGCTTCCAGCAACGCGGTGCGCAGCCCGGCGTCGTACTTGTCCAGGTCCTGTTCCGGCGCCGGCTGGCGGCGCTGGGCAGGCAAGGCGAGCTGCTCGGCCGGGGTGACCGGTTCGCCCTCCCAGCGGCCGAACAGGTGGAACGTCGGGGTGGAGGATTCCGCAGCCGGCTCGCCGATCGAAGCCCCGAGCGCATGCCAGCGATGGGCAAACAGCAGCGTACAGGTCCGCGCCCCCAGGACGTCGGCCAGGGCGGCGCGGGCAGCGTTGTGGCAGCGCAGCCAGTCGGCAGCGGAACGATTGTCGAGGGCCATGGCCGGATCGCTGAGGCGGATCATCAGGTGGCCGGCAGTCAGCGGAGTGCGCGGCCGGGTGACTTCCCATATGGCCGAGCCGAACAGCAGCCGTCTGGACAACTGCATGCGCACTCCTTCCACCCGTTGTGTGCTCCCGCCCGAGACTATCAAGCCCCGGAAACATCCGTCCCGCACCCGCGGCTAGAGTTGCCCGGTGGGAAAACTTCTGGCTGACATCACTCCGCTCCGCGAGAGCCCTGCCTTCCGGCGGCTCTGGCTGGGATCAGCCGTCTCCAACCTGGGCAGCCAGCTGACGCTCGTGGCGGTGAGCCTGGAGGTGTACCGGCTGACGCAGGACAGCCTCTACGTAGGGCTCTTGAGCATCTTCGCGCTGGTTCCGCTGGTGCTGGGAGGCCTGCTGGGCGGCTCCATCGCCGACGCCCACGACCGCCGCAGGGTGGCCCTCCTGGCCACCACCGTGCTGTGGCTGACCACAGCCGGGCTGGCCGCGCAGGCCTGGCTTGAAGTGGGCAATGTGTGGCTGCTGTACGTGCTGGTGGCCGTGCAGAGCGGGGCGCAGGCCATCAACCAGCCCGCCCGCAGCGCCATCATCCCGATGCTGGTCCGCAAGGAACTGCTGCCGGCAGCCAACGCGCTGAGCATGATCAGCTTCGGCCTGGCCATGACCGCCGGTCCGCTCCTGGCCGGCGTGCTGGTGGCGTGGGTGGGCTTCGGCTGGACCTACACTCTCGACGTCGCGAGCTTCGCATTCGCCTTCTGGGCTCTGCTGAGGCTTCCGCCGATGCCGCCGGGGAAGGCTGCACACCGGGCCGGGCTGCGTTCCGTGGCGGAGGGTTTCCGCTTCCTGGGTACGCGCCCGAATCTGCGCATGACGTTCGTGATCGACCTCGTGGCCATGATCTTCGCGCAACCGCGGGCCCTGATGCCGGCTATCGGCGCGGTGATGATCGGCGGCGGTGAGGCCACCGTTGGCGTGCTCCTGGCGTCGACTGCCGTGGGCGCATTCCTGGCCGGGCTCTTCTCCGGGCCGCTGGGAGGCATCCGCCGGCAGGGGACCGCCGTGGTGTGGTCGGTCATGGGGTGGGGTGCGTCCATTGCCGGATTCGGGCTGGTGGTGGTGCTGGCCGGGCGCTCCCGTGCCGACGGCGTGACGTGGTGGCTGCTGCCCGCCGCCCTGTGCTGCGCCCTTGCCGGCATCTCGGATTCCGTGAGCGCCGTTTTCCGCACCACCATCCTCCAAGCGGCCACGCCGGACCACCTGCGCGGCCGGCTCCAGGGCGTCTTTGTGGTGGTGGTTGCAGGCGGCCCGCGGATCGGGGACATGCTGGCCGGTGGCGGCACTAAACTTTTGAGTGAAGGTTGGGTGTTGTTGCTGGGCGGCCTGTTGTGCATCGCCGTGGCCTGGGCGGTGGCACGCTGGCAGTCGGGATTCCTGGAGTACGACGCGCGGAATCCCGTTCCCTAGCGGCGGCAGTTGCTTCGCGAGGCAGTACTTTCGTGCGGGCAGTAACTTCGTGAGGAGGCACAGTGCATAATCACCACAACGGGCTGAAGACCGCGGCGCTGTTCGGGGTGCTGTGGGCGGTGCTGCTGGGATTGGGTGCGGTGATCGGCAGCAGCATGCGGAGCACCACCCCCATCTGGATCATGGCGCTGGTGGGGGTTGGAACCACGGCGTACGGGTACTGGAACAGTGACAAACTCGCGCTCCGGTCCATGCAGGCCTACCCCGTCACCGAGGAGCAGGCCCCCCAGCTCTACCAGATTGTCCGGGAGCTCTCGGCCAAGGCCAGCCAGCCCATGCCGCGGATCTATGTCTCGCCCACGCCGGCGCCCAATGCCTTTGCCACCGGCCGGAACCCGCAGAATGCAGCCGTCTGCTGCACCGAAGGCATCCTGGGGCTCCTGAGCGTCCGGGAGCTTCGCGGCGTCCTGGGCCACGAGCTGATGCACGTCTATAACCGGGACATCCTCACCTCGTCCGTGGCCGCGGCGGTGGCCGGCGTGATCACCTCCATAGGGCAGATGCTGCTGTTCTTCGGCGGCGGGGACCGGCGCAACGCGAACCCGCTCGCGATGCTCGCCATGGCCCTGCTTGCCCCGCTCGCGGCGATGGTGATCCAGTCGGCCATCTCCCGCACCAGGGAGTACGACGCCGACGAGGACGGTTCCGCGCTCACCGGCGATCCGCTGGCGCTCGCCTCAGCCCTGCGCAAGATCCACCAGGGCGTGCAGATGGTGCCGCTCCCGCCGGACCAGAAGCTGGTGAATGCCTCGCACCTGATGATCGCCAACCCGTTCCGCGGCGGCGGCATGAGCAAGATGTTCGCAACCCACCCGCCGATGCAGGACCGCATCACCCGGCTGGAACTGATGGCCGGCGGCCCGCTCAGCTGAGCGCCGCCGTCGTGCGTTGGCTAACGAGGACACGCAAACCGGCCGAGGACACAAAAACGGGCTGAGGACACCGGAATTCCGGTGTCCTCAGCCCTTTTCCCTGTCCTGGAGCCGTATCAGCTGCCTAGCTGCGGAAGTTGACGAACTGCAGGTCTGCCTCGTCGAAGTCCTTCAGGAGGGCCATGGTGGCCTGGAGGTCGTCGCGGGACTTTGACGTCACGCGGAGTTCGTCGCCCTGGATCTGGGACTTGACAGACTTCGGAGCCTCGTCGCGGATCAGCTTGTTGATCTTCTTGGCGAGGTCCTGGGCGATGCCCTCCTTGATGGAGGCCTCCAGCCGGTATTCCTTGCCGGATGCGTAGGGTTCGCCGGTGTCCAGCGACTTCAGCGAGATCCCGCGGCGGATGAGCTTGGACTGCAGGACATCCAGGACGGCGAGCACACGCTCTTCCGAGTTGGCCTTCATCAGGATCTTTTCACCGCTGAAATCTACCTCAGCGCCAACGCCCTTGAAGTCATACCGCTGGGCCAGTTCCTTCTGCGCCTGGTGCAGCGCGTTGGCGACTTCCTGCTTGTCTACCTTGCTGACGACGTCGAATGTGGATTCGCCTGCCATAACTGTCCTCCTGCTGATTGCCTGGATACCCCTCAAAGGGCTGTGCTGTCTGCATTCCAGCCTAGTACGGATGGCGTCCAAGTGAAGGCCCGGGTCCGGGCAGCGTCCGTCGGGGAAATGTCCGGGGCGATTCACAGTTTCCTCATAGCGGACGCACGGCGGGAACGAAGGCCGGGCCGCCAGAGTTGGAGATGTTGGAAGAGTTGCCCCGGAAGGAAAGCACATGCACCAGAAGGCCGTCCGCTACGTCACCCGCTCCACTGCCGCCGCAGCCGCCACCCTGGCCACCGCCGCCACGTCCGTGGCCGCCGCCGCGGTGGCCACCTCGATCATCCTTAGCCCTGTTGCGGACGCTTCTTCGCGCATGGATGGAGTGCACTCGGATCTGATGCGCGCGGTCCAGTTGAACCAGATCACGGAGGAGCAGGCGGCGAAGTTCGAGGCGAAACTAGCTGGCCGCATTCTCGGTGAAGCCTGATTTTCCGCGGATTTCCGGGGTTATTGGGGGCGGCGGCGGCTCGATTCGATTCTTCGGCAGAAGTTCTGTAAAGTTGTCTTGCCCGCGGTTGCTGGAAGCGGAACGGACTGGAAACAGCTGTTCTGAACATAGGAACCGCGAGTGATCTTCTTTTGAAGTTCGGCAGATTACCCGAGCGGCCAAAGGGGGCTGACTGTAAATCAGCTGGCAACGCCTACGGGGGTTCGAATCCCTCATCTGCCACCCAAGGAAAAGTCTCCGGAACCATCAGGTTCCGGAGACTTTTCTGTTTCCGGGTGCATTTTGCTGCCGTCCGGCCTGGGCTCTTCCGCGGTGCCGGGGCGTGAAGGTTCGGTGCCGCGGACAAGTATCAGTTGAGGCCGATCACCAGCATCTGGTTAGTGCCCGGGATGCACGTCTGCAGGATCACCCGCGGAAAGCCGCCGAAAATTGCTGAGACATTGTTGGTGGTGCCGGGGTTCGGCACCTGTCCCCGCCCGCTCACCGTGTACGTCCCGTAGCCGGGGATGCTGACGGTCTCGCCGACGCCGATTCCCGAGAAGCGTGCCCACCCACCGCAGAAGTCGTGCTCCGTGATGAACGTGGCATAGGCGTCGGTGGGGGTGAAGTGGATGGGGCCAATGCAGGCGTCCACCATGGCCTGGCCGCCGGCGCCCGCGACGTAGATGGTCCGGACCGCCGGAGCCGCTACCGGAGCAGGAGCCGCTGGCGGTGCCGGGGCAGGTGCAGGAGCCGCCGGTGCCGGTGCCGCTGCGGGGGCGGGTGCCGGAGCGGCGACGGCGGGTCCCGTCAGCTTCAGGACCTGTCCCGGCACGATCGGTGAGTACACGCCCAGTCCGTTGGCCGCCAGCATGGCGTTCATGTCGACGCCGAAGCGGGCCGCGATTGCCCCCACGGTGTCCCCGGCCACCACTGTGTACAGGTTGGACGCTTCAGGTGCGGGCGCAGGCTCCGGAGCAGGGGCAGGGGCAGGGGCAGGCGCCGGCTCCGCAGCCGGTGCAGCAGGCTCAGGGACTGCAGCAACTGCTGCCTCCGGCGTGCCGGTACCGGCCGTTGCAGGAGTCGAGGGCTGTGTGTCTGCGGCCTGGCTGGATTCAGGCGCCGGGGCCGTCACCGCCTGGGTGTCGCTGACGCGGGCCGTCTGCGCGGTGGCGGAATAGCCGACTGCGGTCACGGCGACTGCCGTAACTACCGCTCCAGCGGCCAAAAGCGCCCTGAGCCTGGTTTTTGTGCCGCGGGCTTGTGTGGCTCCGCGGCCTTCCGTCGAGATGGGGACAGCTGCTCTGTCCTCAGATTCAAGCTGGTTTTGATCCATCGGTTCCCCCCGAGAGTCAATGCCTTGGGGATCAACCGGACAGCAGGCCCCAGGGCGGTGGTGCGCCGGCAGCGGGACGTACTGATGGGCAGCACGTGGCGCGGAGACGCATGAATTGGGCCGCCGAAGTGATGAGTAATTGCGGAGGCCCGGATGATTAGACCCACGGCCACCAGGTGGCCATGTGAAATTCCGGAATACTGCTTGCCCTAGGAATATCGAGTCTATGAATGGGGAGTAAGCGCCGCACGAGTGGGAATTACCCGAATCTTTGCAGGTGGCACCTATGCACTCGCAGGGGATACCTAATAGCTTCCTTATTCACCTGACGGGACACTCACACGCAGGCAGGGGGTTACGTGCTCCGGGGCGAGTGCAGCCTCCGATGCCGGAGCCAGGCCTTTCGGCGGGGCGTACTGGTACGTAGAGAATGCGACGTACTGATTAATTAGTACGTCGAGGAAAACCACAGGGGATAACCCGGATCATGACGGAATTCCGAGTAATTCATTTGAGTGGACATATTCCACAAAAGGCCGCAATCCCGGATAAAAAGACCGGGGGGCAGCCTTCTTTGGAATTCGGGTGGCCGGCGGGATATTACGGCTCGCGTTCGCGGCGGATTTCGGCTAGTTCCTGCCGCAGGGCCGCTACCTCCACCAGCAATTCGCGGACGTCTGCGCGGACCGGAACTTCTGCCGATTCAACAGCTGCTTCGGTGTTTTCCTCGACCCGCTGCACCAGCCAGGAGGCGATGGAGGCCGTGACCACGCCCAGCACCGCGATGCCGCTCATCATGAGGGCCGCGGCAACCATTCGGCCAATCGGGGTGACAGGAAAGAGGTCCCCGTAGCCCACGGTGGTGATAGTGGTGATGGCCCACCAAGCGGCGTCGCCGAAGGTGAGGATCTTGGCGTCGGGGGCGTTCTGTTCGACGTCGAGGACGGCGAGGGCGCCCACGAAGACCAGCAGGACAGCGGAGCCGGCCACGTAGGTGACCACGCGGCCGCGGAGCGTCTCGCCCACGGTCCGGTGCAGCACAGAGAGCAGGGTGACCAGCCTGAGCAGCCGGAGCGGCCGGAAGAAGGGCAGGGCAACAATCAGCAGCTCGTGCAGGTTGAGGATGAACCAGCGCTTCCGGTTCTCCGCGAGCCACAGGTTGGCGGCATAGTCGGCCGCGAAGACGGCCCAGGTGAGCCACATGACGCTTTCAAGGAACTCTGCCTGCCGGCCCTCGATGTGGCCGATCACCTGCCAGGCATAAGCGGCCAGGAAGACGAGCGCCGTTCCCATCAGTGGCCACTCGGCGATGTCCCTGTAGCGTTGCTGCGTCATGGGGAAATCCTAAGGGCCGGGGCTCTTGGAGCTGATGTTACTGGCGGGTAACATGGAGGCATGCACCTGCTTTTGCGAACGCTCCTGCTTCTGTTCACGTCCTCCCGCAGACCGCCCCTGAGCATCTGGGAGACATCCTCGCTGCCGCTGCGTGTGCTGCCCACGGACATCGACATTGCCTTGCACGTCAACAACGGGATGTACTTCTCGCTGATGGACCTGGGCCGGTTTGACCTCATGGCGCGGAGCGGGACGTGGAAAAAGATGCGCCAGCAGGGTTGGTCGCCGGTGGCTGCAGGGGAGACCATCGCTTTTCGGAAGTCCCTCCAGCTGTGGCAGCAGTACACCATCGAATCCAGGATCATCGGGCTGGACACCAAGGCCATCTACTTCGAACAGCGCATGGTGGTGGACGGGGAAATCTATGCCCGGGCGCACATCGCCACGCGGCTGGTCTGCAAAGGGAAGCCGGTCAGCCAGGAGGAGATCTTCCGGGAGTTCGGCGAGCCGCCGGCCGGACTGGAACTGCCGGAGTGGATCCACGAATGGCGCGAAACCAATGCGCTGCCCGGCGCCCGCCGCCCCGCACCCCACCTCTGGCACTGAGGAGTTAACACGGCTGCACAGCTGTGCCAAGAGCGAAACTCACGGGACATCGCCAGGCTGCTCGCGTACCGTTGACCCATGGCTACCGTAGACATTACAGGTGAACAGTTCGCATCAACCGTCGAGAACAACGACATCGTCCTCGTTGATTTCTGGGCCGAATGGTGTGGTCCCTGCAAGCAGTTTGGACCCACGTATTCCGCAGTTTCAGAGAAGCACCCGGACGTCGTCTTCACCAAGGTGGACACCGAGGCCGAACAGCAGCTGGCGGCCGAAGCAGGCATCACGTCCATCCCCACGCTGATGGCCTTCCGCGAAAAGGTGCTGGTCTTCTCGCAGCCCGGCGCGCTGAACGCCCAGCAGCTGGAGCAGGTGGTTGACGCCGTCAAGGCCCTGGACATGGAAGAAGTCCACGCGCACGTGGCCCGCTCACAGGCCGAGGCAGCCTCAGCAGCCGGTAAGCAGGACGGCACGCAGATTCCGGAGGCCTGAGCCTCCGCCCGGCTTCCGCAGCCTTACACTCCAACGCGGGGCCCCTTCCGCCCACGAACCCAGGTTCGTGCGGACGGGAGTGGCCCCGCGTTTTTGTGCGGAATGCGGCCGGAACTACAGCCGTTCGAGCCGGACGGGTTCGGCCAGCAGTGCACTCAGGGATTCGTTGAGGTCCTGGACGGCGGTGCCCTTGGAATGCTTCTCGAGGTCCTCTTCGGAAGCCCACTGCTCAGTCAGCACCAGCTTCTCCTCGGTGGCCTCGGTCAGTTCGTACCGGATGCAGCCGGGCTCGTTGACCACCTCGTCGATCGCGATTTCGAGGGCGAGCTTCACGCGGAAGAATTCGCCGTCGTTGGGGATGAACGTTGCCTTCAGGTCAATGGGTGCACTCATGCGTTTCACAATACCGGCCTGCCCGCGTACCACCCCGAATATTTTGTAGGGCTTCCTAGTTTTACGCTTCTCTTACCGGGGGTCTGTTGGTAGCGTGCCAGCATGCGCGCTTACACAGCCGGGGACACTGACGTCCCGCTGCTCGAAGAGACCATCGGCCAGAACTTCGAACGGATGGTGGAGAGGTTTCCGTTCCACGACGCGCTGATCGAGGCGGCCCCCGTGCCTGGCGCCGATGCCCGCCGCTGGAGCTACACAAAACTGAACGACGACGTCGACAGGCTGGCCCGCGCGCTGCTCGCCCGGGGCGTCGCCACCGGGGAGCGGATCGGCATCTGGAGCCCCAACTGCGCGGAATGGACCATCCTGCAGTACGCCACGGCCAAGATCGGGGCGGTCCTGGTGAACGTCAATCCGGCCTACCGGAGCCATGAACTGGAATTCGTGGTCAGGCAGAACGGCATGAGGATGCTCGTGGCCGCGCCGTCGGACCGGAGCAGCGACTACACCGGGATGGCACGGCAGGCGCTGGCCGAATGTCCGGACCTGAAGGAACTGGTGTTCCTTCCCGACGGCGGACAGCCTCAGCTGCAGGCGGGCGATCCTGAAACTGAGGCGGAAATGACGTACGCCGAGCTGCTCAGGCGCGCTGACGACGTCGGGCATTCCGTCCTGAAGGCCCGCCTCGCGGGGCTGGACCCGAACGACCCCATCAACCTGCAGTACACGTCGGGCACCACCGGATTCCCCAAAGGCGCCACGCTCACGCACCGGAACATCCTGAACAACGGCCATTCCATCGGCGAGCTCCTGGGCTACACGGAGCACGACCGCGTGGTGATTCCGGTGCCGTTCTACCACTGCTTCGGGATGGTGATCGGCAACCTGAACGCCCTGAGCCACGGCGCAGCAACCATCATTCCGGGACGGTCCTTCACTCCGGCCGCCGCGCTGGAAGCAGTCCAGGACTTCGGCGGAACCTCCCTCTACGGCGTGCCCACCATGTTCATCGCCGAGCTCGCGCTGCCGGACTTCGCCTCCTATGACCTGTCCACGCTGCGCACCGGTGTGATGGCCGGATCGCCGTGTCCCGCAGAGGTGATGAACCGGGTCATCTCGGAGATGAACATGAAGGACGTGGCCATCTGCTACGGCATGACGGAAACCTCGCCGGTATCCACCATGACCCGTGCCGGAGACACCACGCAGCACCGCACCGAGACCGTGGGGCGGACCATGCCGCAGCTGGAGAGCCAGGTGGTGGACCCGGTGACGGGCAGCGTGCTGGAGCGCGGGGAGGTCGGCGAGCTGTGCACCCGTGGCTACGCCGTCATGAAGGGGTACTGGAACCAGCCGGACAAAACGGCAGAGGCAATCGACGCGGACGGCTGGATGCACACCGGCGACCTCGCCCGCATGGACGACGACGGCTATGTGGTGATTGAGGGCCGGATCAAGGACATGGTGATCCGCGGCGGGGAGAACATCTACCCCCGCGAGATCGAGGAATTCCTCTATAGCCATCCTTCCATCCAGGACGTGCAGGTGATCGGCGTCCCTGATGCGACGTACGGGGAGGAGCTGATGGCGTGCATCATCCTCAAACCGGGAGCGGAACCGGTGGACGCGGCCGGCGTCGCAGACTTCTGCCGGGGGAAGCTTGCCCATTACAAGATCCCGCGCTACGTGGAGGTCCGCGACAGCTTCCCCATGACGGTTTCCGGGAAGATCCGGAAGGTGGAGATGAGGCAGGAGGCTGTGGCCCGGCTGGGGCCGTGATCTGCGAGGGCCGCAGGCGTCCGTTCGCGCTTGGTGAGGGGCC
>NZ_JBBLYW010000042.1:0-22490 GCF_037911235.1 Arthrobacter oryzae | reverse complement strand
CGTTGAGTTCGCCGGCCGCGCCGGATTCGACCTGGGCAGCGAGACCTCCTTCACGGATCGCAACTGGAAGAACTACTCGACGATCGTTAACGCCGCGGCCTACACCGCCGTCGACACCGCGGAAACCGCGGAAGGCCGGGCAGCAGCCTGGGCCGTCAACGTCGCCGCCGTCTCACGGCTGGCCCGGACCGCCGTCGAGCATGACCTCACCCTGGTGCACGTCTCCTCGGACTACGTCTTCGACGGCGTCCGCGCCAGCCACGACGAGACGGAACCGTTCACCCCGCTGGGCGTGTACGGCCAGACCAAGGCAGCCGGCGACGCCGTCGTCAGCGTGGTTCCCCGCCACTACATCGTGCGGACCAGCTGGGTCATCGGTGAAGGCAACAACTTTGTCCGCACCATGGCCTCCCTCGCCGGCCGCGGCATCGAACCGTCCGTGGTCAACGACCAGATCGGCCGGCTCAGCTTCACCGCAGACATCGCGGCTGGGATCCGGCACCTGCTGGAGTCCGGCGCTGCCTACGGCACCTACAACCTGAGCAACGACGGCGAACCGCAGTCATGGGCGGACATCGCCGCGGACGTCTACGAGCTCTCAGGAAAGCCGCGGACCGCCGTCACCGGCGTCAGCACCGAAGAATACTTCAAGGGCAAGCCTGCGGCACCCCGCCCTTTGAACAGCGTCCTGGACCTGGCCAAAATACAGTCAACGGGCTTTGAACCGCGGCACTCCGCGTTAGCTCTTGAAGAGTACCTCAGCGTTAGCCAAGCAAACCCCGAACCAGTAACAGCACCAGTGTGACTAGAAAAGCTGCGAAGTAGCCGCTGGCAACAGAGTGACTGGTGACACCGAAACATTACTCATGACAACAAGACGAGCTGTATCCTAGCGGCGGGGAGCTCCCGTCAAAACACAAATTTATCTACATGATGGGGATGCTAATTGGGGACGGTGCCGGATTGGCGTGTGCGGACATCCCGCAGGCTGCGTATCGTGGACGCATTTGTAATTATTTGGGCCGTCGCTGGCGCCTATATTGTGAGATTTGGATTTGAACCCAGTTTCGTAGTCGACGGCCAAGAAGTCACCTACATTTGGCTTTCGGCGGCGCTTGTCGTCGCCTGGTGGTTCATGCTGGGCGCTTGGAATACTAGGCAAAGCCGAATTCTCGGTGCGGGTGCTGACGAATACAAACGCGTAGCTGCGGCATCGCTTTGGTTGTTTGGGCTTGTCGCAATCTTCTCGTATGTTCTCCGTATTGACACGGCCCGCGGCTACGTCGGCATAGCTCTCCCAGTAGGTCTGTTTGGCCTGATACTTGCGCGTTGGCTGCTGCGACAGCATTTAAGTGTGGATCGTCAAGGGGGCGACAGCATGTCGCGGCTCATCTTGCTTGGAGGTCCCAGCGCGGTCGCGCATCTGGCGCGCACCTTGACCCAAGGAATGCACTCAGGTTATTTGCCCATAGCCGCTTACACCCCTGGAGCGTCGGAGAGCTCAGCATCGGAAAAGATTTCTGGTCTTCCGGTCCTTGGAACCGATCCCGGAGTGCACGCGATTCTCGAGGCAATTGATCGATGCAAGGCTGACGCGGTCGCAGTCTCCGCCGGCGTGCAGCTACACCCTCAAACTTTGCGACACTTGGGCTGGGAACTTGCAGCTCGCAACGTCGGACTCATTATGGCTCCCGCTCTCACCGACATTGCAGGGCCCAGAATACATACGCAGCAGGTGGCCGGGCTTCCGCTGATTCACGTAACGACTCCCACTTTGGAGGGCGGTCAGCGGGTGGCGAAGAGACTCTTTGATGTACTCGTTTCGGGCCTACTGATCGCATTTACCGCGCCTCTGATGCTCGTACTTGCAGTCATGGTCAAGATCGATAGTCGCGGTCCAGTCCTCTTCAAGCAGGAACGCGTCGGCATCGAGGGCGCTCACTTCGGCATGCTGAAGTTCCGCTCCATGGTCGTCGATGCCGAACAACGACTCGCCGAACTCGCCCACCGCAACGAGGGAAACGGCGTCCTTTTCAAGATTAAGAATGACCCCCGTGTCACCCGGGTTGGCGGTTTCCTGCGCAAGTACAGCCTTGATGAACTCCCGCAGCTGTTCAATATCTTCGCTGGGTCCATGAGCCTCGTTGGCCCCCGGCCGCCCCTGCCACGAGAAGTCGAGGCGTACGAGCACGATGTCCGACGTCGACTGCTGGTCAAGCCTGGGCTAACTGGCCTCTGGCAAGTTAGCGGGCGCTCAAATCTGTCGTGGCAGGATTCAGTCCGGCTCGACCTCTACTACGTCGAGAACTGGTCATTGGCGGGCGACCTCGTGATTATTCTTCGGACAGTCCGTGCCGTATTTCATAGCACCGGCGCTTACTAGAACCCAAAAGTCGGAAAACTGCCCTCTTGGGGAAGGACCCAATCAAAATGTGCACGTACCAAGATCTGCATCCTAACGAGCTACTCGGCCAAGTAGGGTCACTTCGGATACTTGAGGTTCGAACAGCGTTGAACTCAGGAAACTGGCGGACTGCTGGCTGGCAGCACCGTGGGCTTGGAAGACAGTAACGGTGACGAAAACAGAAGACGAATCTCTTTGGCCCTTGAGCAATGCTCGAAGTGGATCGGCCAGCCACTCCAAATCGGGGCACCGGCGTCGCCGCTTAGTTGGTGCCGCGGCCATTTCAGCCTGCGTCGTCGTCTTGGCACTGGCTTCAGCACTGTGGCTTGGCGCGAAAGCCAGCTCCATACGTGACCATTTGGAATCTTCAGCTCAATTGGTTCCGCAGCTCCAAGACGAGGTCCTCAGGGACGATATTGCAGCAGCTCAGAAGACCGTCGAGGCGCTAAAAGAACACACCTCTACTGCTCGAAGCGAGGCCACTGACCCCATCTGGACCATAGCTGGAACGCTTCCGTGGGTGGGAGCAAACTTCCAAGCGGTCAGCGAGGTTGCAACGTCTGCCGACGACGTGGCCCAGCTAGGGGCCGCTCCCTTGGTTCAGGTCTTCAGCGCCCTCGACTGGAAGACCCTTATTCCCAGCAACGAAGGGGCGGATCTTAAGCCGCTGGCAGCAGCGGCGCCCAAGCTCAGTTCGGCAGCACATGCTGTGAGTCAGTCTTCTGACAGATTGAACAGCATCGACACGAGTTCGTTGTTCCCACAGGTAAGTTCGCCGTTAGTGCAGGCCAGGGAACAGCTTCAGTCGGCGCGGTCGGGCCTTGACACCGCTGCAAATGTTGCACGTATCGCCCCAACGATGATGGGTGACGAAATTCCCCAGCGTTATCTCCTATTGATCCAAAACAACGCAGAAGCGCGCGCTACCGGCGGTATTCCGGGCGCCTTGGCGGTACTGACCATTGACAAAGGAAGGCTCTCGTTCGGTTCCCAGACAAGTGCGACAGCACTGGGAGCATTCACGCCGTCCGTTGCGGTGGATCCGGAACAAGTGGGCATCTACTCCACGCGTCTCGGCAAGTTCATGCAGGACGCAAACCTTACACCCGACTTTCCCACAGCAGCATCAACGGCACACGCGATGTGGCGAGAAAAGACCGGTGAGGACGTTGATGGAGTTCTGTCTATAGATCCCGTCTCGCTTGGATACATCTTGGATGCAATCGGCCCTGTGGAACTAACGGATCCACAGCTACGTGCAATCGCCGGCTCATCGCTTCCCACGAAATTAGATGGGGGGAACGTCACACGTACGCTCTTATCGGACGTTTATTCCGAAATTGCCGAGCCCGAACTCCAAGATGTGTACTTTGCCGGTGTGGCCCAGGAAATCTTTAGTTCGTTATCCGCTGGCAAGGGCGATCCCAAAGAACTAATCGAAGGTATCAGCCGGGGGACGGCCGAGGGCCGCTTCCTGATTTGGTCCGCCACAAAAACGGATCAAGATGTAATTTCAAAGTATCCGGTCAGCGGCTCCATCGCGGGCCCGAGCGTTGCCCCGGCACAGTTCGGCATCTACTTCAATGACGGTACTGGCGCAAAGATGGACTATTACGTCAAGCGGACCGCCCAGTTGGTCCGAGAATGCACAGGCGATGACTACGGGCAGGTGAAGGTGCGCGTCACCAGCACCAATACGGCGCCGGCTGATGCCGCCACGTCCTTGCCCGAATACGTCACGGCCGGAGGAGCTTACGGCGTTCCAGCCGGCTCGGTGCAAACGAATGTGATCGCTTACGGACCGGTTCAAGCAAACATACAAACTGCACTGGTCGACGGTAAAAAGTCGGACTTCGCGGCGCACAGACATAGCAACCGGCCCGTCGGATCGGTAACGGTCATTTTAGCGCCGGGCCAGAGCAGCACCGTCGAGCTGACTTTCGGAAAGATCGTGCAGCACACCGAACCTAACTTGGTTGTCACGCCGACTGTCCAAGCGCTCAAAGACGTGGTACTTGCCACAGAACAATCAGAATGCGTTCCGGGAAAGTAGACATCTCGTTAACAGTATGTAAAGCGACTTGATTCACTTTGGTAACAGCCGTCACGGGATGCTAACTTGTATTTGGGCACAGCCAGTGAGATTTCAACCTACGGTAACTCGACGGTCTCGGAAATCTCCACCAATCACGTGACACATCGTATTTACGGTCTCAGGGGGACTCATGAAAAAATCACTTGCAGCACTCGCACTTGCAGGTTCCATCGCACTTATCGGCGCCGTCCCGGCCGTCGCAGCACAGTACCCGGCACCGGCCGCAGTGGTTGCCGTAAGCAACGCCTCACCCGGCCCCGGCGAAACGTTCACCTTCCGTGGCCGCGCCGCGGCCTTCTTCAACAACGAACCGGTGTCCATCACCGTGACGCCGGTTGGCGCGCCCGCTGCCGCTGGTGCAGGTGTCTCCAACGGTAGCCGCACCGTCTCCGGCAAGATCACCCTTCCGCTCGCACCGCAGACGTTCTCCACCAAAGCCGCAAATGACGGTAGCTTCGCCTTCCCGCTCAGCATCAGCGAAACAGGTACCTTCAGGCTGACCGCCACTGGCCTGACCTCAGGAAACAGTGCATCTGCAACGGTTACCGTCGTCGGCACTGGCTTGGCTAACGCCGGCGGTGCCCCGCTGGCCAACACCGGAGCCGCCCTCGCCAACACGGGTGCCGACGCTAGCTTGGTTCTCTGGTCCCTGGTGGGCGCAGGCGCACTGGCTGCCGGCGCAACTTCGGTAGTTGTAGTTCGCCGCCGCGCCAAGGCTGAGGCCGCAGCGTAAGGCTAAACCAACAAGCACCAAAGAGGGTGGGTGGTTCTCCGGGAAGCCGGAGGACCACCCGCCCTCTTCTTTTAACAAGAATCCACAGGCCAGGCTACCGGCCCCGTGGTATTCATGAGAGTTACGGGGAGAAATTGGCGCAGACCACGCTGGCAGTTCGACTTCGCTGCGCCCCTACCCCCTCCAAAGGCACTCCCCTACCTCCTGCTGGGGCTTCTAGCCATCGCTGCACTCGGAGTGGCAGCCCTGGCGCTTCTCCGGACGTCCTGAGGCCTGATTGAAGCGCCTGGAACAGCCGCGGCTTTGGCGGGCAGTCCTTGTGGCCATGCTCGTTCCGCTGGCGCTGGTGGCCTTCTGGCCCAGCCCGGTGGACAAGCCCGTCCAGGGCGAACTCGCGGGCTTCCTCCTCGTCATCCACCACTTGGGAATCCCCGGCTGGGTCAACTATTCGTTTATCGAGTCCACGGCCAACGTTCTCCTCTTTGTACCGGTAGGAGTAGTGGCCTCCCAGGCTTTCCCCACCAAACAACCATGGCAGCTTGGCGCCTTCGGACTCCTGGTCTCCGGCTGCATTGAGCTGGGTCAGCAACTCTTTCTTTACGAACGTTTCGCGAGCCCGCTGGACCTTGTCACAAATACCGCCGGCTGTGTCATAGGCGCCCTGGCAGCCCGGGCTGGCGTGCGGGCGATTAAAGACCGACGGGCTCAACGCCAGCTGGCGTTGAGCCCGTCGAGAAGCTGTTAGTGAACTGACCTATTTGTTCACGAATTCCTTCATCCACGCCTTCAGGTCTTCACCGAAGTCCACGCGTTCAGAAGCAAGCGAGATAACTGCCTTGATGTAGCTGAGCTTGTCCCCAGTGTCATAGCGGCGGCCACGGAACACCACACCGTAGACACCCCCGCCTTCTCCATCGGTGGTGGCCAGGGTCTGCAACGCATCCGTCAGCTGGATCTCGCCGCCGCGGCCCGGCCCGGTCTCCTCAAGGACGTCGAACACCGCCGGGTGCAGCACGTAGCGGCCGATGACGGCCAGGTTCGAAGGAGCCTCATCCACGGCGGGCTTCTCCACCAGGCGGTTCACTTGGAAGTAGTCCTCGCCTTCCACGGGCGAAATGTCCGCGCAGCCGTAAGCGCTGATCTGGGACGGATCCACCTCGATCAGTGCGATCACCGAGCCGCCGGTCTTGGCCTGCACATCGATCATGGTGCTCAGCAGCTCATCCCGGGGGTCAATGAGGTCGTCGCCCAGCAGGACGGCAAACGGCTCGTCCCCCACGTGCTGGCGGGCGCACAGCACCGCGTGGCCCAGGCCCTTCGGGTCTCCCTGACGCAGGTAGTGCAGCGACGCGAGGCTGGACGCGTGCTGAACGGCCTCCAGGCGCTCCAGATCGCCCTTGAGCTCCAGGGTGCGCTCCAGAGCCGGTGCCCGGTCAAAGTGGTCCTCCAGAGCGCGCTTGGAGCGTCCGGTGATCATGAGGAGATCATCCAGGCCGGCCTTAACGGCTTCTTCCACCACGTACTGGATTGCGGGCTGGTCCACAACCGGCAACATTTCCTTCGGCATTGCCTTGGTGGCGGGCAGGAAGCGAGTTCCCAAACCGGCAGCAGGAATGACGGCTTTTTTTACTGATTTCCCCAAAGTCATAGCTGAACCATACAAATCGCGTGAGGAAACACGCAATTCACGGCCAAGATTACGCAAACCATGGGGAGCCCTGCCCATCGCAGGGGTTTCCTTTTTGGGACATACTTCTGGTTGCAGCTTTCACGAAAATTGGGGGACATCTTGAACAACCACCAGCAGCCCGGCGTACCGCAGCAGCCGGAAAACAACGGATGGCAGCAGCCCGGCCACCAGAACCCGCAGGCGCCGCAGGGCCACCCCGGCTACCAGGAGCAGCCGGCATACGGGCAGCCGCCCTATCCTCCGCGCGCGGACCAATACAACGCGGACCAGTACAACTACAACCAGCCTCCCTACGGCCAGCCCGGCCCCGGGCAGTTCGGCCAGACCCCGCCCAAAGGCGGCTTCCCCGTCTGGGGATGGGTTGCCAGCGGTGTCGGAGCCGTGGCGGTTCTGGCCGTGGCGGGCGTGATGGTGCTGGGCGGCCTCGGTTCAGCTAAACAGCGCGAAGCGCTTCCGGCACCCACGGAGACCGCCGGCAGTTCAGAATCCGCCGAAGCGAGCACGGAGGAAGCCACAACCGACGAATCCTCGCCTGCGGCCACCGGTGACGAAGACCTGTATATCTTCCAGGACGCCGACTTCACGTCCCCGCCTGTGTGGTCCGTCCAGCTGCCCGCCGGCTGGACCATGTCCGACGTCAAGGACGGCACCACGCAGTACCGCAGCAGCGACAACCCGTGCCTCTTCAGCACCCACCAGGCCATCCTGCCGGCCAGCGGTGGCATCAGCGATGAAGAGGCCACGAAGGCCTCCATGCAGGGGGAGATCGAGGGCATCAAAAAGGCCGCCGCCTCCCCGGTCACGGTGGTGTCCGATGCTGACTCCGTCTATGCCAAGCTTCGCAACGCCGACGGCCACGTGATCGAAATGCAGGAAGCCGAACTGCGGTTCAAGAACAAGGGCAACGTGGACCTGGTGGTCCGGCTGGCCGTGCGGGCCGTGCCGTCCGCAAACGGCCTGATGGAACTCGACCTCGCCTGCCCCGCCAACATGCCCACAGAGTCAGACCTCTGGATGGAACTGACGGACAGCGTCACCATGGTTGACGATCCGGCGGTCTAGTTCCGAGCGTCTGATCAAAGGGGCTGAATCAGCGGCCCTTGAACTATGCCCCCTTGAACTCCGGCGTCCGCTTCTCCTGGAACGCCTTGAAACCCTCCGAATAGTCCTCGGACTTGCACAGCCGGGCCTGCTCCGCGTTCTCCTCTTCCATGGCTTCCCAGAGGCCAAGGCGCTGGTCGCGGATGTGGGCCACCAGGTCCTTGCTGGCGTTGAAGGCACCCGTGGCACCCGTGGCAACCTTGGCCACGATGCCGCGGGTGTTTTCCAGCAGCTCGTCCTTGGGCATAGCCCGGCTGAACATGCCCTGTGCCACGGCCTCGGCGCCGGTCATCAGCTCGGCCGTGTAGATCAGGTCCAGCGTCCTGTGCATGCCCAGCCGCTCGGTGAAGTACCAGTGCCCGCCGGAATCCAGCGTGGCCCCCAGCTTGGCGAACGGCGAACCGAACTTGGCGTCCTCCGCCACGTACACCACGTCCGTGGCCAGCAGCAGGCCCAGCCCCACGCCCAGGCAGGCGCCCTGAGCCGCCGCGAACGTGGGGGCCGGGAAGGCGGTCATTTTCTTGAGCAGCGGCTGCAGCAGCCCGCCCAGGTAGCCCTGGACGTCGTCCGTCTCCGGCGTCACGCCGGCGATGTCCCGGCCCGCGCAGAAGGCGCGGCCCTCTCCCCGGAGCAGCAGCGCCCGCACCTCACCGCGCGAGGCGGCGTCAGCGGCGTCGTCGTACGCCTGGGTTAAATCCTTCAGCGCCTGCTCGTCCAGTGAGTTCAGCTTGTGCGGGGCGTTCAGTACAACCTCGGCGATACCGTCGGCGATGGAGAGGGAGATCATGGGGCTCCTGTTCGTGGCCGTGACAGCCGGGGTGGAAAGACTTAGACGTCGAAGTCGACCGTGACGTCCGGGGTGGTGGGGTGGGACTGGCAGGTGAGCACGTAGCCCTTGTCCAGTTCATCCTGCTCCAGGGCGTAGTTCTCGTCCATGGTCACCTTGCCCGTGACCACCTTGGCGCGGCAGGTGCCGCACACTCCCCCGGCACACGCGAACGGCACGTCGGGGCGCACGCGCAGGGCGGCGTTGAGGATGGATTCCCGCGCATGGGTGGGGCTTTCCACCTTGCCCTCGAGGCCGTCCAGCTTGAACGTGATCTTGTAGGTCTCCTTGGATTCGTCCGCGATCACCGGCCGGCCGATGTTGCCCTCGGGGCGGTCCGGCTTGCCGGAGGTGAACAGCTCGAAGCGGACGTGCTCGGGCTCCACGCCGCGTGCTGCCAGGGTGTCCCGGCACAGCTGCACCAGCTCGAACGGCCCGCAGAGGAACCACTCGTCCACGTCGTCCGCGTGGATGGCGGTGCCCAGCAGCGCCTGGAGCTTCTCGGCGTCGATCCGTCCGCTCAGCAGCGGCGCGATGCGCTGCTCGCGGGACAGCACGTGGTGCAGGGCTAGGCGGGACGGGTACTTGTCCTTCAGGTCCGCCAGTTCCTCCAGGAACATCACGTCCATGGCGGCCTTGTTGGCGTAGATCAGGTCGAAGCGGGTCTCCGGGTTGGCCGCCAGCAGCGTGCGGGCAATGGCGATCACCGGGGTGATGCCGGAACCCGCGGCGATGGCCACGAAGCTGCCGGGCTCCCCCACCAGGTCTTCCGGATGGTTCATGGAGTTCATGACGTTCTGCTCCACGGCCTTGCCGTCCCGGCCGTGCTTGGAGACGAACGCACCCATGGGGCTCATCACGTCCAGCTGGTCGCCCGGCTTCAGCTCGGCGTTGGCCCACGTGGAGAACAGCCCGCCCAGGTCCTTCTTGATGGCCACCCGGATCTCGCTGGTGCCGTCCGCGAAGCTGCGCGGCTCTGCGCAGATGGAGTAGCTGCGGCGTACTTCGTGCGGCTGCCCGGTCTCGTCCGGCATGGTGGTGCGCAGGGCCACGTACTGGCCCGGCAGGTAGTCGTACTGGCCGGCAAGCTCCGCCGGAACCCCGAACGTCACTTCGATCGCATCTTCCGTGAGCCGGCGGACTTCCGCCACCGTCAGCGTGTGGAAGGACGCACGACGGCGGCCGGTGGCCGTGGCCTGTTCGGCGGCAGTCTGGCGGACAACAGTCATGGGGGCACCTGTTCCTTACAAAACTTTGAAGTAGTCGAACGGTTCCTTGCAGTCCTGGCAGACGTACAGCGCCTTGCAGGAGGTGGAACCGAAGCGGGTGAGTTCCTTGGTGTTCAACGATGAACACTGCGGGCATTTGACGGCCATGCTCAGGCGGATGGGCCCGGCATGGCGGGCAGCGTTGCTGTGGCCGGTGGGCGGCGCGATGCCGTATTCCTGCAGCTTGGCCTTGCCGGACTCCGTCATCCAGTCCGTGGTCCACGCGGGGCTGAGCACCAACTCCACGTGCACGTTGGGGTAGCCCTCCTTCGCGAACACCGCGTTGAGGTCGTCGCGGATGGCGTCCATGGCCGGGCAGCCCGAGTACGTGGGGGTGATGGTGACCTGTACAGCGGGCACCATGCCGCCGTCGTCGAACAGCTTGACGTCCCTCAGGATGCCCAGATCCGCGATGGTGAGCACGGGGATCTCCGGATCGCACACCGTGGCGGCGAGGTCCCAGGCCTTCTGCTCAGAGGTCTGCGTTTTGGCGGTGCCCGTTTTAGTCTCGCTGTCCGCGGTGGGGTGGCTGACGTACATTCCCGGCATGGCTACCAGCTCGCTCCGGGGTGCTGGCGGGCCAGCACCTGCATCTCGGCCAGCATGTAGCCCAGGTGCTCGGAGTGCTTGCCCCGGCGACCGCCGCCGAGGGCGGCCGGAACCTGCGGAACGTCCAGTTCCGCCTCGGCCAGGACCTCGCCGGTAAGCCGGTCAAAGTCCGCTCGCAGGCTGGAAGGCTCGACGGCGGCACCCGCCGCCGCGAGGCGGGCGGTGAGTTCGTCGTCGGCAAACAGTTCGTCCACGTAGGGCCAGATGACCTTGAAGCCGTGGATCATCTTCGCGCGGGACTCCTCGGTGCCGAGGGCCAGGCGCAGCACCCACTGGGCGCTGTGGTCCCGGTGGTAGTCCACTTCCTTCACGGCCTTGGCGGCGATGCCGGCCAGGGTGGCGTCCGTGGACTGGGTGAGCCGGCGGTAGAGCTCGAACTGGTAATAGCTCACCACGAACTGCCGGGCGATGGTGACGGCGAAGTCCCCGTTGGGCTGCTCGAACAGTTCGATGGAGCGGAACTCGTCCTCGGAGCGGAAGTAAGCAAGGTCATCCTCGCTCTTGCCGTTCAGTCCGCCGGCGTAGCTGAGGAAGGAGCGGGCATGGCCCAGCTGGTCCAGGGCGATGTTGCCCAGGGCGATGTCCTCCTCCAGCTCGGGTGCGCGGGAGATCCAGTGGCCCAGGCGCTGGGCCAGGATCAGGGCATCATCGCCCAGGCGCAGTGCGAACTCGGCCACGTCCTCGGTGGGCTTGGCAGCGCCGCGGCTGACGGCCAGCGCGATGTCCTCCGGGCGGAGCGCATTGCCCGGCGTGATGCGGGTGGCGCTGGCGGTGGCGTCCCCGCTGGTGCCGGCGGTGGCGACGCCCACGGAGATGTCCCCGTGGCCGCCTGTTTCTTCGGTGGTGGCCGTTGTTGTCTCGGGTGAGGTGCTCACAGGTGCTTCACGCCCTCACTCTTGGTGTAGTAGGTGGCGTGCCGGTAGTCCTTGCCCTGGGGCGATTCGAAGAACGCGCCCTTGGCGTCCGGATCGCTGGAGGCGATGGCGTCCGCGGGGACAACCCAGATGGACACGCCCTCGTTGCGGCGGGTGTACAGGTCACGGGCGTTGCGCAGCGCCATCGCTGCGTCCGGCGCGTGCAGGGAGCCGGCGTGGACGTGGGAGAGTCCGCGGCTGGAGCGGACGAAGACTTCCCAGATGGGCCAGACATTTCCTGCGTGCGGTTCGGGGGTGGTCATGCTGCGGATTCCTTCTCTGCTTGCTTGCGGCTCTGTTTTTCCGCGTAGGCGGCGGCGGCTTCGCGGACCCAAGTGCCGTTGTGATGAGCTTCGCGGCGCCGTTCCAGGCGCTGGGCGTTGCACGGGCCGCGGCCCTTCAGGACTTCGTGGAATTCATCCCAGTCCAGCGGGCCGTGCTCCCATTTCTTGGTTTCTTCGTTGAAACGGATGTCCTTGTCCGGGAGCGTGAGCTCCAGGACCTTGACCTGCTCCATCATCATTCCAACGAAGCGGTTGCGCAGCTCGTCGTTGCTGAAGCGCTTGATGTTCCAGGCCATGGACTGCTTGGAGTTGGGCGAATCGTCATCCGGCGGACCGAACATCATCAGGGCGGGGGCATACCAGCGGTTCACCGCATCCTGGGCCATTTGCTTCTGCTCGGGCGTGCCGTGGGAGAGTTCCAGCAGGATCTCGAAGCCCTGGCGCTGGTGGAAGGATTCTTCCTTGCAGACGCGAACCATGGCGCGGCCGTAGGGGCCGAACGATGCGCGGCACAGCGGGACCTGGTTGGCGATCGCGGCGCCGTCCACCATCCAGCCGATGGCGCCCATGTCCGCCCAGGTGCGTGCGGGGTAGTTGAAGATGGAGGAGTACTTGGCCTTGCCGTCCATCAGGTCCTGCATCATCTGGTCGCGCGGCTGGCCCAGCGTCTCGGCAGCCGAGTACAGGTACAGGCCGTGGCCGGCCTCGTCCTGGACCTTGGCCATCAGGATGGCCTTGCGCTTGAGGCTGGGGGCGCGGGAGATCCAGTTGGCTTCCGGCTGCATGCCGATGATCTCCGAGTGCGCGTGCTGGGAGATCTGGCGCAGCAGGGTTTTGCGGTATGCCGGAGGCATCCAGTCGCGGGGTTCGATCCGCGAATCGTCCGCCATGACTTTGTCGAAGTATGCCTGGCCTTCAGCGTCACGCCGGGCCACATCTTCAAGGCTCTGTTGGTGCCGTGCCGCTGTTGGCTCTCCGGGCACTGACTGCAGGGTCTGCGCTGCCATGGTTGCTCCTATGCATTTCCGATAAATAATTACCGACCGTTCGTTCAGGATATGCGGAAGCTGTGAGATGCGTCAAGCACCGGAGGCTCCCGGTGGTAGCTTGGGGGCGTGAATCCAGGTACCCGCAGGAAGCTCCCCCTCTGGGCCTTGCTGCCCCTCAATATGCTGGTTGCCCTCCTGGTCATCGCCCTTGTCCAGGCCTTCCTGGTCAAGGTGTACCGGGTGCCGTCCGGCTCCATGGAGCAGACGCTGCAGGGCTCGCAGGGCGGCGGCGACCGGATCCTGGTCAACCGCCTCGCCTATGCAGGCAGCTCACCGGAGCAGGGCGACGTGGTGGTGTTCACCCGCCCGGCCTCGTGGCAGCGTGAAACAGCAGCGCCCGACGGCGGCGGGCTGGGTTCCGCGGCGCGCGCCTTCGGCGACCTGACGGGGATCGGCGTTTCCAACGAGCAGTTCCTGGTGAAGCGGGTCATCGCCGTGGGCGGCCAGACCGTCAGCTGCTGCGGCAGCGACGGGAGGCTCAGCGTGGACGGCCAGCCGCTGGACGAGCCCTACATCTACCAGGACTTCCCGTTCCAGGCAGGCGCGCTGGACTGCAGTACGGTGCCACGTTCCGCCCGCTGCTTCCCGGAATTTACTGTCCCCGAAGGCCAGCTGGTGATGCTGGGCGACCACCGCTCCGGTTCGGCGGACTCTGTGGTGGACTGCCGGACGCAGGCCGGCCCGGCGTCGTCGGACGCGTTAGACCGGTGTGTCCGGACCGTGGGGACCGCCGACGTTATCGGTGAAGTTGCCCTGCGGATTTGGCCGCTGGACCACGCCGGCGGAGTTGGCTGAGGTCTTTTACTGTCCGAGGGAGTGCGCGCAGGAAACGGGTCCAGCGGGTCTTTTGCAGTTGAAGCCGGCCTTTGAATGACAGGTCCGCGTAGATGTTCCCGGTCAGGAAGACTTCCGTAGGCGGGAAGATGGCACGGAACAGCAGCTTCGGCTTTTCCCGCAGCGGGGCCTGGGCGATGGCGATAATCCGGGCGCTCCCCGGCTCCTTGGACAGCAGGCGGTTGCGCCATTCCGTGGACGGTTCGGGCCACTGCACTGGCGTCGGCTGGGAAACCAGGTCCTCAAGGAAGGGGCGCATGGCTGCCAGCGAGCCGGTGGCGGTGGCAATGTCCAGGATCTCCGCCGCGTGCGATTCCCGTTCCGTGAGGTCCGTCAGGAACCCAAGCTCCTGCTGCGACGCCGGCAGGTGGGAGGAGCGAAGAGCATGCAGGGCAAGGATGAGGATACCCAGCGTCTTTGACGGGACCCGCACCTCCTGCCCTGCAAGTTGAAGGACCTCCGTGTTCGCCCACATCACGTCGAAGCAGTCATTGGACGACGCTTCCATGCCGGGAAAACGGAAATGGACGTCGATGCAGCAGGGCCATTCGGGGTGATCCACGGTGATGGAGTGCCGGGGGAAGCTGCGCTCGTCCGGGTCCACCGGGCGTTGCCGCCAGCCCCGCTCCCGGAGGCCTTCGAGCATGGCCTCAAGGTCCACCGGCGGCACAAAAACGTCCACGTCCACGGACATCTTGGGCAGGCGCAGCCCCTGGATCACGCTGGCCGGTCCCTTGATGAAGAACGCCCGGATGCCCAGGCTGTCCGCCACCCGCTGTACCAGGGCGTGGCCCAGGAGCACGGCTTCGGGAATGCTCAGCTGCGTTTCATCGGCCGGGTACTGCATGGCGGCACCTAGCCCCTGGCCCGTCGCCCGGCGGACGCGGGCTCCAGGACGTCTTCGGTTTCGGTTTCCCACTGGGCTGCGTGGATTGTGTCTGCGTGCACTGTGTCGGGGTAGGCCGTGTCTGGGTAGGGCGCGTCGGGGTGCGCGGACGCAGGCGCGTCCGAAGGTTCCGGCGCAGAGGTATAGGTGCCGTAGTAGGAGTAGGCGTCCGTGCCGCGGGTGGGCACATAGTTGAGGACGGCGCCCAGGATGCGGCCCTTCACCTTGTCCAGGTTGCCCAGGGACTGGCCGAGCTGTTCCTGGGTGGTCTTGCCGGTGCGGATCACCAGGATGGCGCCGTCCGCCGCGCGGGACAGGACGGCGGCGTCCGTGACCGGAAGCAGCGGCGGAGCGTCGATCAGCACCGTGGCATTCTCGGCCAGGGCGTTGAGCATGTTCTGCATGGCCTTGGACCCCAGCAGCTCGCTGGGGTTCGGCGGAACGCGGCCGGAGCCGAGGACGGAAAGGTTCGGCAGGGCTCCCCAGGGCTGGAGGACGTCCTCCAGTTCGGCGGTGCCGGTGAGCACATCGGTGACCCCCACTCCGGGGACCAGGTTGAAAACGTCCACCAGCGTGGGGCGGCGGAGGTCGCCGTCGACCACTACAACGTTCTCGCCGGCGGCCGCCATGGTGACCGCGAGGTTGGCGGTGACGGTGGATTTGCCTTCGGCCTGCATGGAGCTTGTGACCACGATGATCCGCGGCGGCTGGTCCACGTCCAGGAAGCTGAGGTTGGTGCGCAGTTCCCGGAGGGCCTCGGCCATCGCTCCGCCGGCGTCGTGGAGCTGCGCTGCCGCACCGGCGTCCAGGATGGTGCTCTTGCCGTCCAGGCGGTGGTCCACCGGGAGGGTGCCGATCACGGGGACCCCGAAGAGCCGCTCGATCTCAGAGGCGTTCCGGATGCGCCGGTCCAGGTGCCGGCGGACCAGTGCGTAGGCCACGCCGAGGGCCAGACCGATGAGCGCTCCGAGCGCAAGGGTGAGCTTGACGTTGGGGGAAACCGGGCTGGTGGGAAGGACCGCCTTGCCCAGCGGAAGGATCCTGACGGCGGAGGCTGTAGCGCCGGGTGCGGTGGCAGCGTCCGGCGATGTGCCGGCGTCGGGCGTTGCTGTTTCTGGTGTGGCTGTCTCGATCGCTTCGACCTGTGCCGCGAGGCCGTTGACCCAGGCGTCGGCCACGCGCTGGGCGGTGGCCGGATCAGGCGACTGGGCTGTCACCCGGATCTCAGCGGTATCCAGCGGAACCTTCACGCTGATGGTGCCCAGCAGCGCATCGGCCGTGGTCTTCAGTTCCAGCGAGGCAATGACCCGGTCCGCCACCAGGCGGGACTTGGCCACGGATTCGTAGTTCTTGACCTTGGCCTTGGCCAGGCTGTCCCCGGCGAGCGAAAGGCTCACGTTGTCCGAGCCGGGCGTGACCACAATGCCGCTGGAGTCCGAGGAGTAAATCTTCGGCTGCAAGACCGTCCAGCCGAACGCCGTCAACGTGGCCAGCAGGGTGAAGGCGACGATGGCCTTCCAGTACACCCGGACCACCCGCAGGTAGTCGGCCAGGTCCAGGCCGGCGGGTGCTTCCGGGCTGGCTGCAGTGTTGACGCTCATGGTGGTTCCTTCCACTCAAGTTCTTTTCAAAGTCCGGTCATCGTTGCCGGGTTACTGCTTCGAGTGGTCCCCCACGCGGTTGGCGGCTCGTGGCCGCCCTGTCTTATGAGGTGCCCCTGTTTTATTAGGTGCCCTGCTTTTTTAGGTGCCCTGTTCCAAAACTGATTTCGCAATGAGCTGCCCGGCGGCTGCGGCGACGGCGGCCCGGTAGTCTTCCGGCCGGCCGTGCACTTCGCCGACATGTTCTGCCAGTTCATCCAGCGGGATGGCACTGGCGGTGGCCTCCCAGATGGCCGGTCCGATCCCGCTCAGCCGCACGATCTCCGCCTCCAGCATCACCAGCAGGTCGCCGTCGATGGCCACCGCATCCTGGGGCGGGATCCGGCGGATCCAGTCCTTGGGGATGGCTTCGAGTTCTTGTTCGGCTACTGATGCTTCTGGTTTCGCTTCGCGGGCATCCCAAACAGGCTTCGATCGGCGACGCTTCCGGAAGAGCGGCTCGAGGGCTTGCGGCAGGTCGGCGGCCTCCGAGTAGGTCACCTGCCAGACACCGCCCACCCGGTCGATCAGCCGACACAGCGACTGCAGCGGCTGGTCGATCTCGGCCTGCGAGGACGAATCCGGAATGAGGGCCAGGAGTGCGTCCGCCAACGGGAGCTGGCGGAGCGTTGGTTCGTGGTGTGCCTCTACCCGGTCCAGCTCAACCCGGTTCAGCTCTACCCGGTCCCGTTCTACCCGGTCCAGTTCAACCCGGTCCAGCAGCACGATGGACTGGATGAACGGCTTGGTCGGTGTGGGCAGGAGCCCGAGTTCGTCGGGCCCCACCTGGTGTTTGGGCGCACCAGGCTCCTGCTTCACGGACAGCGGTTTGGGGTACGGAACAACCGACCCGTCCGGCCCGATAGCCACGGTTTCGTCCGACACATACCCGTAGGTTCCGGCCAGCACCGAGGCCGCGGTGGTCTTGCCGGTGCCGGACTTGGCTACGAGCGCCACCACGGCGCCGGTCTCCGGGTCCGCCACGCCGCAGGCGTGGAGCATCATGAACTCGCCCGCGTTCTCCAGGATGGCCGCCACCGTAAGCCGGGAGGTGACGTTCTCAGCCAGCTCCTCAAAGGAGGCGGCCTGCACGGGGAACGTCCCGCCGTCGTACGACTGTGACAAGTACGCGACGGAGGCGGTGAACGGCAGGGACTCCGTGGGCTCCTTGGGGAGCGGCGGGATCAGCGGTGCCCCGGTGCCGGCACAGCGCGACCAGGCCGACCGCATGCTGTGCTGCTGCTCGAGGGTGACCGAGCGGCCCCAGCGGATGGCGAACGCGGTGCCCAGGACGTCGACGCACAGCAGTTCCCCGCCGCCATGGAGGTCCGCAAAGAGCTGGGCGTCCCACTCGCTGGAGAAGTCCCAGTCGAGCTGCGCGCTGCCCCGCTGCTCTCTGTTCCCGCCGTTCATAGCTCCCCCTGAAGTCCCGCTGGTTGGTGCTGTGGTTAGTGCTCTGGTTGGTGCTGCTGGAGTTCGATCAGCCGCTGGGCTTCAAGGCTCGCGAGGAAGGCTTCGACCTGGGACGCGAGCTGGTTGCTGTTGTCCTCGAACGTGGCTTCCAGCTCGGCGATAACGACTGCTTGGTCCCGACGGCCGTCGATCAGTTCCCAAATGGCCGCCGCAGTACCGTCCAGGACCACGGGCTGGGTTGCGTCCAGGTGGAGAAGGGCCACCCGGCCGGTTGACTCGGTGCGGACTTCGGCGACGAGGGTGCTGTGGCGGTAGATCATTTGAACTTGATGGACAAGTTGGTCTGCGTTTGGACGGTCACACCCGAGACGGTGACCGCAACTGTCATCAGGTAGTTGTACACGTCAGTGGGCCTGGGCTTGGTTGACGGCCCAGTATCTTCTGCTGCCGTAAAAGTGACCGGAAAAACCAGGGATTGTCCAGTTGTGTGCGTGAACAAAGTCGTCGACTCGTACGCACTGAAGGTTGTTGCTGCGAATGGACCGGACGCGGAGTTCTGTATGCCGATCTTGGCGTGAACAGTACCCGTCGGCGTGATGGTCACACTTCCGCTGAAGGTTCCGACGGCGTTATCGACCTGGAAGCCCGTAGGACCACTGCCGCCTTTTCCGCCTCCGACGAAGGTAATTGCCGAACCAGCGCCCAAGATCGTCACAGTCGTCGGCCCAGACGCCGAAGCTGCCGGGGCCGCAATAGCAGCCGCAATAACCGGCACGGACCAGGCTGCTCCCTTGACGATCCTGCGACGGCTGAGACCGCCCTCTTCGCTGCTCGTGACCTCTGCGTTCAGAACCTCAGACAATTGCGCCCCCACATATTTTGGCCGGGGCCAGCCCTCATGGACCGGCCTGTGTTTTCACCGCTTTTCGCCGGCTGTCCCCACCTTTCCCAACGTCGCCAAAGGTTCACGCAACCGTTTTGCAAGATTTGCTCAAGGTTTCCTGTGTAATGCAGCGGCCCGAAAAATGTCGTACCCTCGCGGCAGAGTTGTCCCATGGAAGCCATTGGAGAACTTGCCCCAAACCAGGCCCCGCGCCTCGGGCAGTTTTCCAATGCGCCGTTTCTACCGGTGGCCCAGAAACGGAACCTCACCGCCGTGCTCCCCGCCGCCAACAGGCACCAGCCAGCTGCTGCCTCCGACGGCGGTGCTTTCGGTGATCTAGCCGCGTGCCTTGAGCTGGTGAGCGCTTTGAGTTCGACGGCGGCGGCGGACTCGTCGGAGTTCGACTTCCGCCAGGCTGCTGACTTCGCCGCCGGGGTGGAGGAGATCTCCCGGAACCTTGAATACCTGCAGATTGTCGCGGCCGGTGCAGTGGACCGGACCCGGCGCCAGGCTGCCTCTGCCGCACGGACCGGCTCGGGCCCTGCGGTCACCTGGACTACGGGCTGGGGCAACGAAGCTGCTGTCCACGGACCCATCGGCTGGGCAGGTGGCCAACTTTCCGGTGACGCGGGGGCAGAGCCGGCCGCGGACCCCGAAGCACAGAAGTCCACAGCCCCGGATCCGGCGGATGACGGGTACCGGAATGCTGCCGAGTTCCTCCGGGGACGGTTGCGGATCAGCGCCGCCGAGGCCCGCCGCCGGATCAGCCTGGCCGAATCGGTGCTGCCCCGGACCGGGATCACCGGCCACGTCCAGGAACCGGTCCGGCCCGTGCTCGCCGCCGCCGTTGCTGCCGGGACTGTCGCTTCCCGGCCCGCGACCATCATTGCCCTGGCCATAGACAAGGTCCGCCACCACGCCCCGGAGGACACCGTGGCCGGGATGGAGCGTGTCCTGACCCGCGCCGCGGCGGAGCACGACACCGATTTCGTGGCCCGGGTTGCCCGGCAGTGGGTGGAGGCGATCGACCAGGACGGGGCCGAACCGTCCGAGGCCGAACTCCGCCGCCGCCAGGGCGTGTTCCTCCGCCAAACCCGCCACGGACTCCACCATCTGGAGATCTTCGCCACCACCGACCAGTACGAACCCCTCCTGACTGTGATGAACACCGCCACCAACCCCCGCGCGCAGGACAAGACAGCCGGGTCCGGCGAGGCGGAGCAAAACCTGGACGAGCGGACCCGCCAGCAGCGGCTCCTGGACGGCCTCGTCGGCGCGGTCAAAGCGGGCCTGACCACTGGCGGCCTTCCCGCTGCGGGCGGGCTGCGTCCCCAGGTCATGGTCACCATCGACTACCGCGACCTCCTGGAACGCCTGGATCAGTCCGGGACCACAACCGACGGCGCTTCCGGCACCCCCGGTTCCGGGCGGATCCCCGGCACCGGCACAGGCTCGTTCACGTTCACCGGGCCCGTCACCGCGTCAACTGTCCGGAAAATCGCCTGCGACGCGGACATCATCCCCGTCCTGCTCGGCAGCCAGGGCCGCGTCCTCGACGTCGGCCGCACCACCAGGATCTTCCCGCCCCACATCCGCAAAGCCCTCACCGCCCGCGACCAGGGCTGCGCCTTCCCGGACTGCACCATCCCGGCCCCGTGGACCGAAGCCCACCACATCAGCTACTGGTCACATGGGGGAACCACCAGCACGGACAACGGCACGCTTCTGTGCAGCCATCACCACCACCTGATCCACAAAGAGCAATGGCACATCCAGGTCAAAACGGGCGTCCCGTGGTTCATCCCGCCACCCCACATCGACCCACGCCGAAAACCGCGACGAAACCACTACTTCAGATGCTGAAGTTCAGGCCCTAAGTTCACGCGCTGAATCAGGGGCCCAGAACGTTGCCCTGCAAACAAGCAGCGACCACTCACGCTGCGACGGCTTCCCGGCTTACCCGTGCGTCCTCTTCAGAGGGGCTTTAAAGATGGAGCAGAGCGCTGGAATCCAGAACCGTCGGCGTCTGCTTGCCATGCTCTTGGAACGTGACCTCGGTGGTCACCGAGAAGTCGCGATGGTCGCTGTTCCTGCCTCGATAGCTGTGGCCTCCGAACTCGAAGTCCAGCCGCGTTGCCCCCTCCGGGACAGGGCAGGTGAAGGCAGCGGTGAAGGTACCTCCCGTGCGCTGCAGTGTTGGCGAAACGGATAGCGTTCCCACCTCCACATATGAAAACGACACCGACACGTCACTGGTGGCCCGCGTGACCGGGCTGATGGTCATTTGAACGCTCACGGAACCGTTGACGACCCCGAGGCCGGCCAGGCTGAGCCGGACCGGCACTTTGACGGCAGGGCGAAGATGGGCGGTCCCATGAAGGTGCGAAGTTGAAGGTAGGGACCGAATACCTGAATGGAGCAAAGCCGACGCCTCGGTGGCGGGTGCTTCAGTGGCCGGACCCGGCGTGGCAGGAGCCGGCGTGGCGGCGGTCCAATCGGCGGGAACCGGCTTGGTCGGGGCCGGTAAGGACCACTCGCCGCCCCACACCGGGGTGCGGCGGATAAGTCCGGCATGTTCCTTTATGCGATAGGCAAGCTCTGTCATTTTCGTCCCCCGTAGCATTCGGTTGGGCCTCCCCGACGGGCCGCCCATCTGCTGTGGCCGTGGTCTTCACCGGTTGACCCCACTGTGCCCACTGCACCTCTAGGTTTACTCAACCGTTCTGCAAGATTGGGTCAAGCTCCCTGCGCATGTCGCTCAGCGGGCGGTTCGCCCCGGGCCGTGGATTGGTCCCGCGGGGCCGGCTCGCACCGCGCGTTGATGTTCAACCAGCACTAGCCCGACGTTATCGGGGAACCTGGGGACGCATGCCGGACCGGGCGATTCGCCCCCGGGTGGTAGGTCCCCGCGTGTTAAGTTGAACGTTAGGGATCGCACCGATCTGACAGCCACTCCGGAAAGAGCCCTCACCGTGGAATCGCCAACGCCCGTACGGATCCTCACCGTCTGCACGGGAAACATCTGCCGCTCCCCCGTGGCCGAACGCCTGCTGCAGGCCGGCCTGGACCAGGTCCTGCCCGGCGGCTTCGAAGTGCGGAGCGCCGGCACCCGCGCCATGGTGGGTTATCCCATCCAGCCCCTCTCGGCGGACATCGTGAACATGTACGGCGGCACGGACAAGGGCTTTGCCGCCCGGCAGCTGACGCCCAAAATCCTCCGCGACGCGGACATCGTGCTCACCATGACGTCCAAGCACCGCGGCGACGTGCTCCAGCTGGACGCCTCCCTGCTGAAGCGCACCTTCACCATCCGGGAATTCGCGCGGATGCTCGAGGCCCTCGAAGAACGCGACGCCGCCGCAGCGGCTGCCGGTGAACCGGCCGGCGCACCACACGATAAGGCGCCCGACGCGGGCACACTGTGGCGCGGCCTGCCCGCCCGACTCGCCTCCGTCCGGCACCTCGCCCTGGCCGCGGACAGCGCGGACAACGAAGTGGTGGACCCCTACAAACGGTCCCCCGAGGTGTACCGCCAGATGGAAGACGAACTCGCCCCCGCCATCCTCACCATCCTCCGCTACGCCCGGCTCAACACGCCCACATAAACAGGACTTTCGGCGTCGTTCTTTTCCGCGTCAGCGGTGGTAGCGTCCGGTTATGGACAACCAGTCTGATCCGGAAGGAGCGGCTGACAGTAAGCCGCAGGGAAACTTCGCCTGGCTTCCCGCCTGGCTGCGCCGGCAGCCCACCTGGCTCAAGGCGGTCTTGGCCATTGTCTTGGTGATCGCCCTGGGCAGCACCGCATACGCCTTCGTCCAGCTGGGACGCGGCGGATCCCCCGCCCCCACCGCCAGCGGGGCC
>NZ_JBBLYW010000041.1:0-21439 GCF_037911235.1 Arthrobacter oryzae | reverse complement strand
CAGCGGAGGTGCTTACGGCGGGATCGGCGGCAAAGATCTGGACGTCGAAGAGGCCGCTGCGGCCGGTCACGGCGCGGCGGTTGGCGACGGCGGTAAGAACCTGGCCGCGGAAGGCCGGCTTGAGGAAGTTGATATCGACGCCGGACGCCACGGTGATGTTGCCTGTGTCTATCCGGTCTTCGCCCGGCTTCGGGGTGGACTGGTTGCAGGCCAGCGCAAAGGCTGTGTCGCCGAAGGCGAAGATCATTCCGCCGTGCGCCATGCCGAATCCGTTGAGCATTTCCTGTCGGAGCGCCATGCGGATCGTGGCATGTCCGTCGTCCAGCGCAACAACCTCGATGCCCATCCATTCGGAGGCGTAGTCGTTTTCAAGGATGGGGTGGGTAGCCCCGGAGAGTGTTGCTTCAGCCATGCGTCATTGCCTCCAGCTTTATTTACCGAATGTTCATTAGGTAATCCCATTTTGGGGCATGCTGTCAAGAGGCGGTGCTGATTTCGGCGCCGATTCCAAGGTTCGGGCCGGTGGCCGGGCCGGAAGCCCCTACCTGCCGGCGGGCACCTCCCGCCATCATGAAACGACACCAGCTGCGGCATGAACACCAAGAGGGGAGCTCCGATGAAGGTGCTTGTTGCATATGCGAGCCGGCATGGCGCAACAGCCGGGATTGCCGAGCGGATTGCTGCGGACCTCGGGGCTGCCGGTCTGCCGGCCGAGGCCCGCTCGGTAAGCGAGTACTTCGACGCCGCCCCGTACGACGCCTTCGTGATCGGCGGGGCCACGTACATGGCTCACGTCATGAAGGATGTCACTGCCTTCGTCAAGACCCACCAGGCCCTCTTGTCCGAGCGGCCGGTCTGGCTGTTCAGCAGCGGACCGTTGGGCGCGGACCGCGTGGATGCCGAGGGCCACGATGTTCTTGAGTCCGCCAGGCCCAAGGAATTCGAGAAGTTGTCGGGCCTGGTGCACACCCGCGGGGAACAGGTGTTTTTTGGTGCCTGGGATCCGGAGGCGCCGCCCGTCGGGGTGGCCGAACGGCTGATGAAGCTCGTGCCGGCGGCGAAAGATGCTTTGCCGGCCGGCGATTTCCGCGACTGGGATGCGGTGGATGCCTGGGCGGCAGAAATCGCGGCGGCGCTCAAAGCCTGACGGCGGATCAGGAACGGGCGGCCGGGGAGTGCTGTGGCGGTCCGCTCGAGGCGCGGGGTATGAGGGCCGGCATGGATTTGCGTATGTGCGGTTCTTTGCCGGGATTCACGATGAGATCGATGGCAGTGCTGGCGATTTGATCCAAGGGCACGCGTACGGATGACAGCGGAGTGGGGAGCCTTGCGGAGAGCGGCGTGTCGTTGTAGCCCACGAGGGCAAGGTCTTCCCCCACGGTGACATGGGAACGGTGCGCTGCTGCCATGATCCCCATGGCGATGTTGTCGTTGGCGGCGAAGATGGCGGTCGGGCGTGTGCCGCCCTTTTCGCCCAGGAGGAATTCGCCTGCTGAGAACCCGTTTTCAATGCCGTAGCCCGCGGCAATCAGCCATTCCTCCGGCGCGTGGATGCCTGCCTCCTCCAGCGCCCTGCGGGCACCGATAAGGCGCGCGACCGCGCTGGAGGTGAAGGACGGGCCGGTGACGACGGCGATGTCCCGGTGGCCCAGGTCGATGAGGTGCCTGACGGCCAAATATCCGCCCACCTCATCGTCTCCGATCGCGGAAGGGCTCTCCCCGTCCGTGCGGAGGACCAGGGCGTGCGTTATGCCGCGTTGACGGAGCAGGCGCGGAAGTTCGTCGTCGAGCCGGGCCGTTGCGAGGATCAGCCCGTCCACGTTGCGGTCGAGGAGGGTTTCGGCGGCCCGGCGTTCGTCGTCGGGATCGTCGCCGCTGGTGGCCACCATGGCGAAGTAGCCGCGGGCAGCGGCCGCCCGTTCAAGTTCTTCGAACATCAGGGCCATCACGGTATCGCTGAGCCGCGGCACCAGCACGCCCAGGGTCCGTGTTTCGCCGCGGCGCAGGCTGGAGGCAAAGGAGTTCCTTCGGTATCCGAGCTCTTCAGCGATCTTTCTGACGTGCGCTGCCGCAGCTGATTTCGAGGCTGTTCCCCTGTCATCCAAGGCGCGGCTGGCTGTGGAGACGCTGACTCCGCTGGCCGCGGCAACGTCCCTCAGCGTGACGGTGGTCCCTGGGCTTGCCGGTTCCATGTGCGTTCTCCTGTTCAAGATGCTCTTAGATGACACTCTATTTCCTTCTCGTTCACATCGGACCCTTGACAGTGAGCTGGAACACACGTCAGAATGAAAACGTTCCCGCAAACGTTCTCACCCAAGTGGAACAGACACTAACGGAACAGACAAACGACAAGATAGAGGAAGCTCTCATGACCATCGATCTCCGCGGGCTGGTTCCCGCTCCCGTAACGCCTTTCAACCGGGACGGAAGCGTCGACGTCGACGCAATCCACCGCCTCGGTGGCTGGCTGGCCAGCGTCGAGGGCGTCAAAGGCCTGGTTGTCCTGGGCCACGCCGGTGAAGGCACGTTCCTGACCCAGGACGAGCAGGCTCTCGTGATCCGCGAATTCAAGAACGCGGTCAACGGCGAAATCCCGATCATCGCCGGCATCACCGGTGAGGGCAACATGGTTGCTGCCCTCGAGGCCAAGCGGGCGGTGGAGGCAGGCGCTTCTGCAGGCCTGGTTTACCCGTCACACGGCTGGCTGCGCTTCGGCTACCAGAAGGGTGCGCCGCAGACCCGCTACAAGGAAATCTACGAAACGTCCGGCCTGCCGCTGATTCTCTTCCAGTACCCGGATGCCACCAAGGCCACCTACGACCTGGAGACCCAGCTGGAGATCGCTGGCCAGGAAGGCGTGTTCGCCACCAAGAACGGCGTGCGGAACATGAAGCGCTGGGACACTGAAATCCCCGTCCTGCGGGCAACCTACCCGGACCTGCAGATCCTCACCTGCCACGACGAGTACCTGCTGCACACCATGTTCGACGTCGACGGCGCACTGGTGGGCTACGGCGGACTCGCCCCCGAGCCGCTCGTGGAGCTCATCGCCGCCGGCAAGGCCAAGGACTACGCCGCGGCCCGCGCGATCCACGACCGCCTCCTGCCCGTGACGAAGAACGTCTACCACCGCGGATCGCACATGGAAGGCACCGTGGCCCTTAAAGAAGGCCTCGTCGCCCGTGGCATCCTCGATCACGCGACTGTACGCCCGCCGCTGCTCCCGCTTGCCGAAGGCGCCGGCGAGGAAATCGCACTGGCGTTGAAGTCCGCCAACCTGGGCAGCGTCACCGTTCCCGCCTGATCTCCGGATCCATACAGGTGGCGGGCACAGCCCGCCGCCTGTATCCAATGCTTTATTCTCCAATTAGGTCAACGACGACCGCAGCAGTGCTGCTGTAGAAGGAGGACTCGCAATGAGCGAGCCGAACAACACCATCACCTCCCCGCACGCTCACCGAGGACACATGGCCACCACCCCCGACACCAACCCGGCGCCGGTAGCCCCGCCCAAACGGCGGACATTCCTTGGCTACCTCGCCCTCATGGGGCCCGCCTTCGTTGTCGGAGCCTGGCAGTTCGGGCCCGGGAACCTCACCACCGCCGTGCAGGCCGGCAGCCGGTTCGACTACACCCTTGTCTGGGTCATCGCCGTCTCCACTATCCTCATGATTTTCTTCACCGACATGAGCGTCCGGCTTGGCATCACCGCTCCGGGCTCGCTGATCACGGCCATCAAACAGCACCTCGGCAAGTGGGTCGGCGTCCTGGCCGGCTTCGGCGTCTTTGGCATCACGCTCATGTTCTCCGTCGGCAACGCCGTCGGCTCGGGGCTTGGCCTGTCGCTCGTATTCGGCGGTTCCCCCGTTCTTTGGACCGTCGTGTGCACGGCAGCGGTCGGCTTCGTGCTGGCTTTCCGCAACGTCTACGGAATCGTGGAAAAGGCACTACTGGTCATAGTCGTCCTCATGGGAATAGCGTTCGTCGCCAGCACCGTCGTCGCCCAGCCGGACTGGTACCGGTCGATGGAAGGCATGGTCCCGAGCCTTCCGGCCGGAAGCGAGATCCTCATCGTCGCCCTGGTGGGCACCAACTTCTCCATCAACGCCGCCTTCTACACCTCCTACGGCATCAAGGAAAACCGCCGGACACGAGCCGACTACCGTGACATCACCCTCGTCGACACCATTCCCGGCATCGTCGCACCCGGCATCATGACCGCACTGGTCATCATGGTGGCCGCCGCCGTGCTCGGCAAGACAGGGGCCGAAGCCGGCACCATCAACGCCCTTGCCTCCGTCTTCACACCCTTGGCAGGTCCCGTCGGGTCCATGCTCTTCGCCCTCGGCCTCTCCGGCGCGGCTTTCTCCTCGATGATTGCCAACGCCACCGCCGGCGGCACCATGATCTCCGATGGACTTGGCCGCGGCGCAGAAGCCGGATCACCCACGGCCCGCATATTCACCGGTGTCATTCTGGCCTTCGGCCTGGTCATCACCCTCTCGTTCCAGTCCTCACCTGTAGGACTCATCGTCATTGCGCAGTCCCTGACCGTCCTCATCGCACCCCTGCTCGGCGCACTCATCGTCATCATGGCCAACAAAACCGCCGTCATGGGCGACCTGCGCAACAAGTGGTGGCAAAACCTGTTCGGCGCCATCGGACTCATCGCCATCGTCGCCTCGTCAATCAGGCTCATCACCACCCTGCTCGGTTAGCCGACACCGTACCTATACTCCACAGGCCGAGGATCCCCAACCTGCAAAGGCTGGGGATCCTGCCGTGTGCGCCCGGTGCTTCTCCCGAAAGCACTCCCGAAAGCACTCCCGGCAGGCAGCCCTGGCGCGTGCCGAATCATCATCATCGGCGTACCATCAGAGTCGGGGGAAGCCGACCCGTGACAAAGGGGTCCGATGAGCGAAATTTTGGGGCAGGCGCGGACGTACTCGAGTGCTCTGGGTACGTCCACTTTGCTGGCCGGGACGTTTGTTTTTGATGGCAAGTCCAGGGTCATGCAATGGTCTGATGAGCTCTACACCATCCATGGCTACCGCCGCGGCGACGTCGTTCCGACGATGGAGCTGACGCTGGCGCATAAGCATCCTGACGACCTTCCGCGGGTTCAGGCAGTGAGCAGTGAGCTGTTCGCCCATGGCGGCCACGTTGCCATCTACCATCGGGTGATCGATGCCCGGAACAACCTGCACCGGGTGCTGACTGCGGGGGAGGCGGTGCTGGATGAGGCCGGAAACCTGTCGAGTATTTCAGGAGTCATGCTTGACCTGACGTCCACTGTTCAACGGGAAACTGAACTGGCCGCGCGCGAAGCAGTCCAGGGCGCGGTGGGAACGCGGAGCACTATCGCGAAAGCCGCAGGCATCCTGATGGGGCGGCTGGGCATCGGGTCGGACGAAGCCTTCAAGCTGTTGGCCACTTACAGCAACAACAGGAACACCAAACTCGCCGGCGTCGCGTGCACCCTCGTGGCTCTTGCCGATACTCCTGCGAACGGCAAGACGCTGGGAGCCTTCATTCACGAACTGGCCCAAGGCCGCCGACCCGCCTGACGAACACCCGCCGTCCACCACTACGCAACAGGCGTCCGACGCCGGCCGACCAGTCCGAGGCACAGCGCGGCTGCCGCTGCGGCAGCAGCTGCGACGATGCCGAAGGGCACCGGATCGGTGGCGCCGCCGATGCCCACCAGGGGCGCGGCCAGGCCGCCGAAGGCGAACCGGGCCAGGCCCAGGAGCGATGAGGCCGTCCCGGCGATGTCGGGATAGTCCTTGAGGGCGAGCGACGTGGCCGGCGGGCTGGTCACGGCCACGCCGCTGACCATGGTGAACAGGGACAGCACGATGGCAATCAGCGGCAGGTGCAGGAGTGCCGTGGCTAGCAGGCCCAGGGCGCCGGTGAGCGCCATGGCCAGGCCCGCGGCGAGGGTTCCGCGTTCGGACCAGTGCTCGGCCAGCCTGCCGGAGATGAACCCGAAGATCACAAAGCCCAGGGAGTTCAGGCCGAACGCCAGCGAGTACTCCTGCGGGGAGAGCCCGTACATGCCCTGGAGGATGTAGGTTGCGCCGCTCAGGTAGGCGAAGATCGCGGAGTAGGTGAAGCCGGTGATCAGGACGGCTCCGACGAACTTCCGGTTGGCCAGGAGCCGGCGGAAGTCGTTGAGGGTGTGGGAGAGCCCGCCGGTGATGCGGTGGTCTTTCGGCAGGGTCTCCCCGAACACCAGCAGCGACGCCACGAGGATGGCCACGCCCACCGCTGCGAGGAACAGGAAAACTCCGCGCCAGTCCGTGAATGTCGCAAGCTGGCCGCCGATCACCGGGCCAATGATGGCGGCCAGTCCGCCCAGCACGGTGAGGCGGCCGTAGTAGCGGATCAGCTTCCCGCCCGAGTAGACGTCCCGGCCCGCCGCCTGCGCAATCACGATGCCCACGGCTCCGGCGAGGCCCTGGACGAACCTGGCGAGGATGAGCGTTTCGACGGTGGGGCTGAGCGCGCACAGCACGGAGGTGACCGTGTAGGCGATCACTCCGATCAGCAGCGGGGTGCGGCGGCCGAAGCGGTCCGAGAGCGGCCCGGCAACCACTTGGCCGATGGCCAGGCCGAGCAGGCAGGCAGTGATGGTCAGCTGCGCCACGGACGTTGTGCTTTGAAGCTCTGCGGTGAGGGCCGGCAGCACGGGGAGGTAGAGGTCCATGGAGATCGGACCGAAGATTGTCAGCAGACCGAGGACAATAGCCAGCGGCCGGCCGACGGCCTGGCGTGGTGCGGGTTCAGCTGCGGGTGCGGGTGCATGCGAAGGGGCGCCGGTGGCGGTCATGCTGGCTCCGTTCCATTGATTCCAGTGATGCGGGGTGTTGGATTCCAGTCAACCGGACCGGGCCCTTGCTAGCGACGGCTCTCCTTATCCGGGTTCTGCCAGTACCTCCCTCCGCCGGGCCCCTCCGGTGTAGCGTGAACGGGTGGATAACAGGATGGCCGTGCGGGAGTTCCTCGCCTCAAGACGCGCCAAGATCACCCCGGAAATGGCCGGGCTGAAGCTTTACGGCGGACGACGCCGGGTCCCCGGCTTGCGCCGCGAAGAGGTCGCCATGCTCGCGGGCGTCAGCGTGGACTATTACACGAAACTTGAGCGCGGGAACCTCGCCGGCACGTCCGAAAGTGTGCTCGACGCCATTGCCGGCGCCCTGAAACTGGACGAGGCCGAACGGGACCACCTCTACAACCTGGCGCGTGCGGCCAGCCCTTCCGGCCGGACCAGGCAACGTCCGCTCCAGAGCGGGACCGTCCGCCCGGCCCTGCAGTTCATGCTGGACGCCATCACGGCGGCGCCGGCCTTCATCGGCAACCAGCACATGGACATCGTGGCGGCCAACGAGCTGGGGTACGCGTTGTACTCGGAGATGTACCGCGGGCCCGCCCGGCCGGCCAACCACTCCCGGTTCATCTTCCTCGACCCCAAGGCCCGGGAGTTCTACCCCGACTGGGAACTGGCGGCCAGCACCAACGTGGCCCTCCTGCGCACCTACAGCGGCCAGAACCCGTTCGACAAACGCCTGGTGGACCTCGTCGGGGAACTGTCCATGCGCAGCGAGGAGTTCCGCACCCGCTGGGCGGCCCACAACGTCCGCCGCCACTACGCCGGAACCAAGCTGTTCCGCCACCCGGCGGTGGGGGAGCTCGAGCTGAGCTACGAAGCCATGGACCTCGCCGAGGATCCGGGATTCCGGCTCACTATCTTCCCGGCCGTGCCCGGGTCGCCGTCGGATGAACGGCTCCGCCTCCTGGCCAGCTGGGCCGCCACCGAACGAATCCGGGAGCTTGCCGTCGCGGAACCGCAAGCCTCGTGGAGAAAGCCCGCCAACAAGTGAAAGTATGGTGGGACGGAGCACCACCACGTCACAACCTAAGGGCGGATCATGGCCAAGGGGATTTACGTCAGCGCGACCACACCGGGATCCGGTAAGTCGCTCATAGCACTGGGGCTGGCGGACACGCTGCACCGGCATGCGGACCGCATCGGCTTCTTCAAGCCCGTGGTCCACGGCCCCGACCCCGCGGCGGACCCCATGGTGGCCCTGATGAAGTCCCGGTTCGATCTCGACGACGACCGCTGCCGCGGCGGCCTGACGTTTGCCGAGGTCCGCGGCCTCCTGGCCGAGGGCAACCGTGCGGAGATTGACGCCCGCTGCGTGGAGATCTTCGCCGAGATGTCGCGCCACTGCGACGTGGTGATCGTGGAGGGCACCGACCTCACCGGCCAGGATGCCGCCGTCGAATTCGACCTCAACGCACGCCTCGCGAACAACCTGGCCGCGTCCATCGTTGCCGTGGTGGGCGCGAAGGGGCGCACCGTAGAGGAGGCGGCTGACGCCGTCGAGGTTGCCCGCAAGGAACTGGCGGCGGAACGCTGCAGCCTGCTGGCCATCATGGTGAACCGTGCGGACCCGGAGGACGTGGACGGGATCGTGGCCGCCGTGAAGCCGGGCGCGTCCGGGCGGCCCGTGTATGTGTTCCCGGAGCTGGAGGACATCGCCCGGCCCACCACCGGCGAGGTTGCCACCGCGCTGGGGATCCGCCAGGTGGCCGGGCGGCAGGACATGGAACGCGACGTCCGGTCCATCAAGGTGGCGGCCATGAGTGTGGCAAACTTCCTGCACGTGCTCGACGACGGCGCCCTGGTGATCGTTCCGGGTGACCGGGCGGACGTGATGGTCGCGTGCCTGGCGTCGTCGTTCTCGGCGGAGTTCCCGGTGCCGTCGGCGATCATCCTCACCGGCGGCCTGGCCCCGGACCCCAACATCTATTCGCTGCTGGCGCAGGCGCCGTTCCCCGTGTTCGCCAGCCCGGACGATACCTACACCACCGCGAAGCGGGTGTCCGAGGTCCGCAGCGAAATCTGGTCCGGGCACCGCCGCAAGGTGGCCTCGGCCGTGGGGCTGTGGGCCAGGCGCGTGGACGAGGCCGAGCTGGTGGAGCGCCTGCACCTGCCGCGGTTGGAGCGGATGACGCCGCTGCGGTTCCTGCACGACCTCATTGAGCGTGCCCGGCTCCAGCGCCGGCACATCGTGCTGCCCGAGGGGAACGACGTGCGGATCCTCCGCGCCGCGGAAATCCTGCACCGCCGGGACGTCTGCGACCTCACCATCCTGGGCAACGAATCAGAGGTCCGGGAGCTGGCGTCCACCCAGGGCATCGACCTCTCCGGCATGACCATCGTGGACCCCGCCACGTCCGAGCTGCGCCAGGGGTTCGCCGAGAAGTACGCGGAGCTGCGGGCGCACAAGGGCGTGGACCTGGCCAAGGCACTGGAGGTCATGCTGGACGGCAGCTACTTCGGCACCATGATGGTGCAGCTGGGCGTTGTGGACGGCATGGTCTCCGGCGCCGCGCACACCACCGCCCACACCATCCGCCCCGCGCTGGAGTTCGTGAAGACCCGCGACGGCGTGAAGATCGTCTCCTCCGTGTTCCTGATGCTGATGCCGGACCGGGTGCTGGTCTACGGCGACTGCGCGGTCAACCCGGACCCGAACGCGGAGCAGTTGGCGGACATCGCGCTGGCCTCGGCCGAGACCGCCACACAGTTCGGAGTGGAGCCGCGCGTGGCCATGCTGTCCTACTCCACCGGCGGATCCGGAACGGGCGAGGCGGTGGACAAAGTGCGGCAGGCCACCGAAGTGGTGAAGGAGCGCCGCCCGGACCTCGCCGTCGAAGGCCCCATCCAGTACGACGCCGCCGTGGACGCCGCGATCGCGCAGTCCAAGATGCCCGGCTCGTCCGTGGCCGGGCAGGCCACCGTGTTCATCTTCCCGGACCTCAACACTGGCAACAACACCTACAAGGCGGTGCAGCAGTCCTCGGGGGCGGTCGCCGTCGGGCCCGTCCTGCAGGGGCTCCGCAAGCCGGTGAACGACCTCTCCCGCGGCTGCACGGTGGAGGACATCGTGAACACGGTGGCCATCACCGCCGTTCAGGCGCAGTCGGTGGAGCCGGCCACCGAGCCGGCAGCCGCCGCTGCGCACGCATAGTCAGGCGGACCGGCGGCTAGCTGTTTTCCGGCTCTAGCTGTTCTCCGGCTCTGCCGGGCTGGCCGCGTCTTCCTGCTTGGCCGGCGCGTCCGCCAAGCCCTCCGGCGTGAGGTCCAGGTCCTCCACGTTCTCGGGCGGCTCGGGGGACTCGCCCACCTCGGCGGCCTTGACGTTCCCCGTGTCGTCCAGGGCCGGGTTCGCGCCCTCGACGCCGGTGGGGTCCTTCGCCTTGGACCCGGTCTCAGGTGCGGTGCCCGCAGGTCCGGCGCTCTCCGGTGCAGTAGAGTCCGGCTCCCCGCCGGTCGGCTGCGTGGTGCTGTCAGTCATGGAAAAGCCCTCCGTACGTAGTCCAATCGGTCCGCCGACTCTAAACGCCCTCCGCGCCTGATGCAATGACGCTACGATCGAACTTCCACCGACCACCGCAGCAGCCAAGGCTTAGGAGGCCCCGTGCTCGTCCTCGTCATCAACTCCGGTTCGTCCTCGCTCAAGTTCCAGGTGCGGGACGTGGCGTCCCACAGCGTCCTGACGGAGGGGCTGATCGAAAAGATCGGCATGGGCAACGGCGGTGGAGGCGACGGCGAGATCGAGGGCCCGCGGGACCACGCGGAGGCACTGGAGCAGGTGGACGCCGCCATCCATGAAGTGCTGGGGGACCGGACGCTGGACGCCGTGGGCCACCGCGTGGTGCACGGCGGCGAGCGCTTCGGCGAGCCGGTGCTGATCGACAACGAGATCACCCGCGCCATCGAGCGGCTCAACCCGCTGGCCCCGCTGCACAACCCCGCCAACGTGCTGGGCATCCGCGCCATCGCGAAAAAGTGGCCGGACATGCCGCAGGTTGCCGTGTTCGACACCGCCTTCCACCGCACCCTGCCCGAACACGCCTGGCGCTACGCGGTGCCGGACTCGCTGTACACCAACCACGGAATCCGCCGCTACGGCTTCCACGGCACCTCGCACGAGTACGTCGCGCACCAGGCGGCGGGGCTCCTGGACCTTCCCGTGGAAGAGTTCGACGGCGTGATCGCCCACCTGGGGAACGGCGCCTCCGTCACGGCCATCCGTGGCGGAAAATCCGTGGACACCTCCATGGGCTTCACCCCGCTGGAGGGCCTGGTCATGGGCACGCGGTCCGGCGACCTGGACCCGTCCATCCTGGTGTTCCTAGGCCGGGCGGGCTGGTCCACGGAGGACATCGACTCCCTGCTCAACCGCGAATCCGGGCTCAAGGGGCTCGCGGGCAACAACGACATGCGCTCCGTGGTGGAGGCCTCCGAAGCCGGCGACGCCCGCGCAACCACGGCGCTCGCCGTCGCGTCCTACCGGCTGGCCAAGTACATCGGCGGGTACCACGTGGCCGTCGGCGGGGCCAAGGCGCTGGTGTTCACGGCCGGCATTGGCGAGAACTCCCACCAGTTCCGCACGCTGGTGGCGGACAAGCTGGGGGCGCTGGGCATAGAGCTCGACGCCGGGCTGAACAGCCAGCGGTCCAAGGAACCGCGCGTGATTTCCACCGGCGCGTCGATGATCCCCGTGCTGGTGGTTCCCACCGACGAGGAGCGGGCCATCGCGGAGGCGACCGCCGCCGTCGTACATTCCGCTTCCTAACCGGGACGCTCTCTCACTTTTCGTCGCGTTTCCTGGGACGCTCTCTCACTCTTCGTCGCAATTTCCGAGACGCTCTCTCACTAGTCAGGCGCGGCCCTTCAGGATGAGGTTCCAGTACACCTGCGGGAAAATGTCGCGGTCCACCACCCAGGACGCCCGGCTCTCTTTCCACGTGGGGACCTTCGGGATGGTGGGCATCGGGCGGTACTGGTCGTCGAACTCGGCGAAGATCACGGTGGAGCGGGAGGCAGTGAACGGGCACACCGCGTAGCCGTTGTACTTTTCCTTTAGCGGGTGCCCCTTGCGGGCCGCCACGAGGTTCTTGGCCAGCACCTTGGTCTGCTTGCGAAGTGCGCCGCCGCACTTGGAGTTGGTGGTGCCGGCGGCATCGCCCAGGGACCAGACGTTCGGGTAGCGGACGTGCCGGAGGGTCTCCGGGTCCACCTCCACGAAGCCGCCGGCATCCCCGGGCGCCGGCAGGTCGGTGTGCTTGAGCCAGTCCGGTGCCGACTGCGGCGGGACCGCATTCAGGACGTCGTAGCTGAGTACCTCGGTGGTGCCGTTGTTGCTGATGCTCGCCGTCCGGGCAGCCGCATCGACGGCGACCAGTTCGCTGTTGAGCCGCAGCTCGATGCCGTATTCGGCCACCTTCCGGTCCAGCTCCTCATCCACGCCCGGGACGCCGAAGACGGTGGGGTACGGCTGCACCATCACCACGCGGATGTCATCGAGGACACCCTGCTCCCGCCAGTAGTCGCAGGCCAGGTACATGGGCTTTTGGGCGGCGCCTCCGCATTTGATGGGACCGGCCGGCATGGTGAACACCGCCGTGCCGGACGTGAGGGTGCTGAGCAGGGTCCAGGCCTTCGGGCCAGCTCGAACTCGTAGTGGGACGCACCGTGCGGAGAGTGGACGGCGTCGGCCAGGCCGGGCACCTTGTCCCAGTCCAGTTGCAGGCCCGGGCACACCACCAGCTGCCCGTAGGTCACGGTGTCACCGGAGGCGAGCGTCACGGTGTTGGCGGCGGCGTCGATGCCGGTGGCGCCGTCGTGGATCCATTTCACTCCGCGAGGCGTGACGGCGGCCTGCGGCCGGATCGCCTCGGAGGCGGTGGCCCGGCCGCCGGCGATGTGCGAAAACAGGGGCTGGTAGAGGTGGTGGTCCTTCGGCTCCACCACGGCTAAGTCCGTCACGCCGTAGCGGTGCAGGCGTGCCGCCAGGGAGATGCCGGCGTTTCCGCCGCCAATGACCAGGACGTCGTGGTGCTCTTGGCCCGGCATGGCCTAGCCCTTCTCAGTCAGGGCGGACGCTTTGTGGGCGGCGCGGGCACCGGTCTTGGCGGACTCCACCACGTACTGGGGTTCCTCCTCGCTGGCCCGGTGCTTGTTGCCGTCCAGCTCGAAATCGGCGGTCTTCTTCTCCACGATCTTGCCGTGGGTGGGTCCCTGCGGCGTGTTCCATTCCACGGACGTTCCCTTGCGTAGCGACATGTCTGCTCCTTCAGTTGAACCTGGCTGGAAACGGGCTGCACACAATAGTAAGCATGATTAGTTTCCCGGGTCACGCGTCCTTGGGGCAACCGGGGAGCACCGGGGCCGCTGCCCTGAGGCACCTGAAGAAACATGGGTATACCTTCCACCGCGAAGCTCTTAATCTGTTGCTATGGGCGGGGCTTTCCCGCCCACTCCAGCCATATTTGAAGCGATGGAAAGCCTGGCGATGCGCCCCGCAGGGATCACGGGCACCGGTGGGACGCTGCCGGCTTGGGGAGGAGAATGCGATGGAAACTCGTGAGGAACCAAGTGCACTCTGGGGAAGGATCGGTGCGGTTGCGATTCCCCTCGGCGTGATTTTGCTGGTGGCTGCCACGGCGGTGCACCCGTCCAGGGAAGACGTCATGAACCATACGGCGGTCTTCAGGGAGTATGCCCAGAGCGACGGCTGGATTGCCATCCACTTCACGCAGTGGGTCGCGGCCCTGGTGTTCTTCGGCGGGATTGTTGCCCTGTACTTAGCCATCACGGCCAAGCGGGAGGGACCCAGTGTGCTGGCGCGTTTCGGGCTGGCCGCAGTGGTGCTGACGGCGGCGGCCATCACCATGCTGCAGGCGGTGGACGGCGTGGCGCTCAAGTGGGCGGTGGATGCCTGGGCGGATGCCCCCGCCGATCAGGAGCCTGCGGCTCTTTCGGCTGCCATGGGGCTGAGATGGTCTGAGTACGCTCTGCAGAGCTATTCCAACATCCTGCTCGGGCTCACGCTGATTTTCTTTGGCTTGGCTATCGCCTACGGCTACGCCTACGCCCGTTGGCCCGGATGGCTGGCTGCGGCCTCGGGGGTCGCCTGGATCGTCCACGGCCTGATGGTGTCCTACGTGGGACTGTTCGACTCGGCACCCCGGCTGGTTGCACTGGTGCTCATGGCGGCCTGGGCGTTCGTCATGGCCGTTCAAATGTGGCCCAGGGGCCGCGGACACGCCGCCCGCGCCGCTGCACCGACGGGTCCTGCCACCGCGTAGTCCGGGCTGCGGGGTTCGGTGGTTGGGCCTGCCGGTGGTTGGGCCTGCCGGGATCCGGCGGGCTCAACCTCCGGGTCACGGGTACGCTCAAACCATGCCGGACATCCGACTGCCCATCCGCACAGGCCGCCTGGTCCTGCGCCGCTTCGAAGCCGGCGACCTCGACGCCTTCCACGCCTACCACTCGCTGCCCGCGACAGCGCGGTTCCTGCCGGGTCCGGCCAAGAGCTACACGCAGTGCATGGAACGGGTGGGCAACTACGCGAACTTCGTTTTCGACAAAGAGGGCGACTGGGTTGCCCTGGCCATTGAGGCCGCGGACTCGCCCGGCCTGATCGGCGAAGTGGTGCTCAAGTGGCTGCCGGGCTTTGGCCAGGCCGAGGTGGGCTGGAGCCTGGCTCCCGGTGCGCGGGGGCACGGCTACGCCACCGAGGCTGCGGAGGCGATGCTCAAGCTCGGGTTCGAGGGCCTGGGCTTCCACCGGATCGACGCCAAGCTGGATGATCTGAACACGGCGTCGGCGGCCATCTGCGAGCGGCTGGGCATGCGCCTTGAGGGCAAACACGTGGACAAGTGGCGGTACAAGGGCGAATGGGCCACGGAAGTTGTCTATGCCATCCTCCGCGATGAGTGGACGGCGCGGCGCCGGGACGGTCCGCACGCCTCCTGACCTCCACCGGCGGCACTGTGCGTTCACCGCCCGTTTCAGGACGGGACGCTTCCCTCTCCTACTGTCTGGGCATAACGGCGGCCCGGAACTGCGGCCGCATCTGTGCAGTATCAGCAAGGAGAGGTCTCGATGAACACCACTATCCACCAGCCCACACTCAGCAGGCGGGCGGCATTGGCGGCCGCCGGAACACTGGGGGCGCTCGGTATCACCGTGGCCGCTGCCACAGGGGGCCAGGCAGCTCCGGGCGCGAAGGCCCCGAAGCCGACCCTCATCTTCCGCCCTGACGGCAAATTCAAGATTGTCCAGTTCAACGACACCCAGGACGACGAGCAGACGGACCGCCGCACCATCGAACTCATGGACCGCACGCTTGATGCGGAAAAGCCGGACTTCGTGGTGATCAACGGCGATGTGGTGAACGGCGGCATGGACAACGAACTGGAGGTCAAGCAGGCGCTCAACCACGTCGTCCAGCCGATGGAAAGCCGGCAGATCCCGTGGGCCGTGACCTTCGGCAACCACGATGAAGATTCCGTGCAGAAAACAGGCATGACCGAAGCCAAGATGCTTCAGTTCCTCCAGAGCTATGAGTTCAACGTGAACGCGGACTCCACACCAGGCCTCACCGGTACGTCCAACTCGCAGTTGCTGGTGCAGTCCTCCCGCTCAAAGGCTCCGGCCTTCGGGCTGTGGCTCATCGACACCGGCCGGTACGCCCCGGACACCATCAACGGCCAGGACTTTGAAGGCTACCCGGACTGGGACTGGGTACGCATGGACCAGGTGACCTGGTACCGGAACCAGTCCATCGCCACTGAGCAGAAGTACGGCAAGAAGGTCCCGTCGCTGATGTGGGGCCACATCGCGCTCCATGAGCACCGCAACATGTGGTTCGCCAGCCTTGATTCGCGGACGGAGGCAGACCACGCGCGGGCGCTTACGAAGCACAACATTGTCGGAGAGCGGAACGAGGACGAGTGCCCCGGACCCATCAACTCCGGCCTGTTCAACGCTTTCCTGGAACGCGGCGATGTGCTCGGATACTTCGTGGGGCACGACCACGTCAACACCTATGTAGGCAACTACTACGGTGTCCAGCTCGGCTATGCACCCGGAACAGGATTCGGAGCCTACGGACTGCCCGGCGCCGACCGGAACCGCCTGCGCGGTGCACGCGTCTTTGAGCTGGACGAGAACCACGCCGGGATCTACAAGGACACGCGGCTCGTGTTCGCCAAGGATCTGGGCATCGACCTGACGGCCAACGACCAGCCCATCGTGCCCAAGCCGCTGGATCCCGCGCAGGGCTAAGCCACCCGCGCTCCTGCGCTCGCTGAAGCCACCCGTTTGCCACTTTTGGCCGCTATGCACCCCTGCGTAGCGGCCAAAATGGGCAAATCGTGCGTGCGCCACCCCGGAAAACCGCCCCGGAAATCGCCCCGGAAGACCCCTACTTCAGCCCGGCACCCGGCAGCAGCTCCACCGCGCCCACCGAGTCGGCCACGAAGGCGTAGTCCCAGGCCCGTTCGCGCCACTGGACGTACCTGCCCGATGCTCCGCCGTGGCCGCCGTCCATCTCAATCTTCATCACGATCGGCTCGGATCCGGTGGAAGCAGAGCGCAGGGCCTGCACCCACTTGGCTGGCTCCACGTAGAGCACGCGCGTGTCGTTGAACGAGGTCACGGCGGCGATTTTCGGGTACGCGGCCGAGTGCACGTTCTCGTAAGGCGTGTAGGACTTCATGTAGGCGTACACCTCGGGGTCCGTGATCGGGTTGCCCCATTCCTCCCATTCCAGGGCGGACAGCGGCAGCTCCGGGTCCAGGATGGTGGTGAGCGCGTCCACGAACGGCACGGCGGCCACAATGGCGGCGTACTTCTCCGGGGCAAGGTTGGCCACGGCGCCCATCAGCAGCCCGCCCGCGGAGCCGCCCATCGCCGCAATCCGCGACGGCGAGACCCACCCGGAAGAAGCCAGCCAGTCGGTGGCGGCGATGAAGTCAGTGAACGTGTTCTTCTTGGCGAGCTTCTTGCCGTCCTCGTACCAGTGCCGGCCCAGCTCGCCGCCGCCGCGGATGTGCGCGATCACGAACACGATCCCGCGGTCCAGCAGTGACAGCCGCGGGATGCCGAAGCCCGGGTCCATGCTCAGCTCGTAGGAGCCGTACCCGTACACCAGGCCGGCCGCGGAGGAATCGCGCGCTACCGAGGCGTGCCGCAGCACCGAAAGGGGAATGCGGGTGCCGTCGGCCGCCGTCGCCCATTCACGGGTGGCCACATAGTCGGACGGGGAGTAGCCGCCCAGCACGGGGCTCTCCTTCCGGAGCAGCAGCTCGCCCGCCGGCACAGCGGGAGTGGGCAGCACAAAGTCGTACACGCGCGACGGCGTGAAGTAGGACGTGTAGCCCATCCGGATCACCGGGGCTTCATAGTCGGAGCCGGCCACCCCGGCGGTGTACAGCTCCTCGTCGAACGCCGGCTCCACCGGTTCGCCCTGCGCGGGCGTGCCCAGGCCGGCCAGCGCCAGCACCTGGACGCGTTCGATGGTGTCCTTGCGGACGGACACGATGACGTGCGTGGAGGTGACGCCCGCGCCGTTGACGCGCACCTGGTCGGAATGCTCGACGACGGTGGTCCACTCCTGCTCGGCCAGCGGCTTGGCGAGCTCGGCCGGGTCCACCAGCGACACCATGGAGTTGATGGCGTTCCGGTTGTGCGTCACCAGGACCCGCTCGGCACCATCGAGCAGGAACGGCTCGGCCTCATAGAGGACCCGCTCGTCGCGGGAAATCACGGTGCGGAGTCCGGCGTCGTAATCGTCAAAGCGGAGCAGCCGCGTCTCGCTGTACTCCGAGCAGCCGATGCTCAGCACGAGGTGACGACGGTCGGAGGAGAGGTCGAAGCCCAGCCACATGGCGACGTCGTCCTCCTGGTAAACCACCTCATCGTCGGTGACCGGCGTGCCCAGCACGTGGGCCTTCACCTGGTAGGGGCGCCAGGCGTCGTCCACCACGGTGTAGAACAGGCGCGTGCCGTCGGGGGAGAAGGAGACGCCGTAGAAGATGTTCTCGATGACGTCCGGCAGCATCTCGCCGGTGCGCAGGTCCTTGAAGCGCAGCGTGAAGCGTTCGTCGCCGGCGTTGTCCACGGCGTAGGCGTAGAGGTTGCCGTCCACGGTCACGGCTGTGCCGCCCACGGCGAAGAACGGCTTGCCTTCGGCTTCCACGTTGCAGTCCAGCAGGACCTCTTCCCCGGGAAGCTCGACGCCGGCCTCCACCGCCGGGGGAGTCCAGTCGGCCACCGGGTCCCCGGTGTCCTGGGCCTTGACGCGGCACTGGATGCCGTATTCCTTGCCCTCCACCGAGCGGGTGTAGTACCACCAGCCGTCCTTGCGGTTGGGGACGGACAGGTCCGTCTCCTGCGTGCGCGCCTTGATTTCCTGGAAGATGGCCTCGCGGAGCGGTTCCTGGTGGGCGGTGACCGCTTCCTGGTAGGCGTTCTCGGCCTTGAGGTGCTCCACCACGTCCGTAGAATCCTTGGCCCGCAGCCATTCGTAGTTGTCCACGAAGGTGTCGCCGTGGTGGGTCCGTTCGGTGGGGACCTTCCGGGCTACGGGGGCGGTGGCCGCAGGGGTGTGGTCGGCAGGGTGCTGCACTGGAGTCTGGGTCATTGACTCAATATATAAAGCTATTCCGCCCGCAGGCACCCGCGTTCGCTACCGGGGGATAGAGTGGTCCCCTTTGTCCGTGCGTAGCGCCGTGCACACTGCGTCACTTCTGCAACTTAAAGACAAGTAGCCGCCACTCACGCACACCATGGCGGCGCTCCATAATCTTGAGGAAGTCGGTCGGCGGAGCACCCGGTCCCCCTGGGAGAATCCGCCAGACCGATCACTTGGCCCGGACATCGTTCCGGATCACGTTGAGCTGGGCCGGCGGTGACAAGCCTTCTGAGACCGAGGCTTCCCCAGGCGCCGCCGGCCCTTAGCTCAACGTGAATCAGCCCCGTCTTAGTGCCGGAGCCGCGAATCGGCTGGCACCAGCCGGGGCAGGAATCGAACGTAGGCCACCATTCCGACGAGCTCCACCAGGGTCTGGGTGACCACCACCAGCGCTGCGAGGGCCAGCGGTTCCGGCAGCGCCAGGGCCAGCGGAAGCACCACCAGGGAATTGCGGGTCGCTCCGCTGAACACCACGGCCAGGGTCGCGGGGGCATCCAGGCGGGCCAACCGGGCTGCGAGCAGGCCCACCGGCATCATCACCAGCAGGAACGCGGCGTACAGCGGCACCACCGCCAGGAGCGACCCCAGCTCCGTGCGCACGCCCACGATCTGCGAGCCCACCACCACGGCCAGCGTCGCCATCATCAGCGGGATCATGAGGGCCTGCATCGCCGCCATGACTTTTTGCCCGACGGCGGATCCCCCGACGGCGGAACGCCCGACGACGGCGGATCGCCCGACAGTGGGACCCCCGACAGCGGAACGCCCGACGGCGGGAGGGGCACCTTCCCGCCCGGCCCGCCACTGCGTCAGCGCGGCAAGGGCCAGCGGGACAATGATGAGCCATACGAGTGCCTGGACGAAGGGTGCCGGGTCGATCACGGACACCAGGCCCTGGCCCGCGAACACCATCAGATACACCGGCAGCAGGAGCATCTGGGCGAGCATCAGCACCGGTGCCGCGGCGAGCAGCCGGTCGCTGGCCCCGCCCGCCAGCCCGGTGAACACGATCACGTAGTCGATGCAGGGCGTCAGCAGCACCAGCAGCACCCCCACCAGCAGCGCCTGGTCCCCGGCGACGAACCGGCTCAGCCCGAACACCACCAGCGGCACCACGGCGAAGTTGAGCACCAGCAGCGTGGCCATGAACCGGACGTCACGCGCGGCCCGCCCCAGCGACGCGAAAGGGATCCCCAGGAACGTGGCGTAGAGCAGCAGTCCCAGCACGGGATTGATGGCCAACTCCAGGGCGCCGGCCGAGCCGGGTGCAAGGAAGCCCAAGGCGCCGCCGGCAATAATCGCGGCGAGATACAGGCCGATCTGGCGGCGTTCCATCCACGCCACAAACGTCCTGGTCTTCACCGGCTCCATCGTAGGCGAACCCTTACCTCACGCCGCAGCCGGGTTCAACGGTCCGCGCCGTTCATAACGCCACTCGTGCCGCATGTGACGCTCAGTGTTGCGTGCGTCACATTTGCTCCCTAGTCTGATGGAGGTCGCAGCGTCGCGGCCATGCAGTGAATAGGGGAAACACTTGAACGACAAACTCAAGGTTTTAGTACGGCTCGACCTCGATTGCGGAGAGGCAGAAGTAGCAGCGCAGGGACATGTGACGGCAAAAAGCCTCCAGGCCCTGTATGTGGTTGTAAAGAGGGCAAATCATTTGAGGGAAGGACTCCACCTGGTGGTGGATGTGAGCCACGCACGTGTTGAGCCGGCTGCAATGGAGCAGCTGCAGGCATGTTCGGAATCCCACCACCTCCCGGCGTCCATCGACCCGCTCCAGTCGGAATGCAACATCAGCATCCTGGCTCCGGCAGGCCGCGCTCCGGCAGGCCAGCGAACGGATACGACGGCGGGAACCCGCCTGCGGAACCGCGCCCTGAGCCTCGCCGCCTAACGGCAGGGCTTACGACGGCGGCCGCCGCTTTTAGCGGGCCCCAAACCGAACCCAGTCACCAGTTTCAAGCACCAGCTGTGTAGGCCCGAATCGCCTGCAGATGGTACTTGAACGTGATCCGGCCCGGTGCCTAGACCCAGACCCGGACCGGGACGCCCAGCCACCCTCAGTTCCCGCCTTGCAAGCCGTTGGCCGCCACATAGTCGGCCAGGGTGCCGTTGGCGAGTGCTGCGGAGATGGCGCCCACCGCCCCGGGATTCTGGTAGACGATGGACTGGCCGTCGGTGCTGAACCCGAAGCCGCCGTCGGGCAGCCGGAACATGACGGCGTTCTCTGCCCCCACCCCGCGAAGGCTATAGCCGAGCCGCACCAGCGTCTCCGGGGTGAGGCCCGGGTCCACCAGCACGTAGGGCCGGAGGGTGTTCACCAGCAGCATCACCGTGGCAGGGTTGCTGAGCGTGCCTTCGCTCATGAACTTGCCGATGAACGCTTTGAGGAACGTCTGCTGGTTGCGGATCCGCTGGAAGTCGCCGTCGGCAAACGCGTAGCGCTCGCGGACGAACTCCAGGGCCGCTCCGCCGTCGAGGCGGTTGATGCCGGCGGGGAAGTAATGGCGGGTGTCGTGCGTGGAGGTGAACGGCACAGTGACGTTCACGTCCACGCCCCCCAAGGCGTTGGTGGCGTCCCAGAACCCTTTGAAGTCCACCATCACGGCGTGGTCGATGTGGGTGTTGAACAGCGTCTCCACGGTTTTGACCATTAGCGGGGTGCCGCCGAACTGCAGCCCGGCGTTGATCTTCGCCTGGCCGTAGCCGGGGATGGTGACCCATGTGTCGCGCATGATGGAGATGCCGTAGACCTTCTGCCTGTCCGCGGGGATGTGGATCAGCATCAGCACATCTCCGCGCTGGTCGGCCGGCGTTCCGGCGGCTGCCTGGGCTTCTTCGGCCCGGAAGTCCCCGCGGCTGTCGCTGCC
>NZ_JBBLYW010000040.1:0-8208 GCF_037911235.1 Arthrobacter oryzae | reverse complement strand
GAAGTGAGAGAGCGTCGGCCAGGAACACGCAACAAGTGAGAGAGCGTCCCAAGGTGAGCGGGGCTCACACGAGTTAGGTAAACTGCAGCAAAGCAGTGATTTCACATCCGGAGGATCAGCCCATGAACCGCAAGGCCACCGCACTCGACGTCGCCAAGCTGGCGGGCGTCTCGCGCAGCGCTGTGTCGCTCGTGCTCAACGGGCGGGGCGACGGCAACGTTGCCCTCGAAAGCCAGCAGCGCATCCGGGAAGCGGCGGCAGCGCTCAATTACTCGCCCAACAAGATCGCCCTGAGCCTGCGCAATCAGCAGTCGCGCGTCATCGGGATCGTGTCGGACCAGGTGGTCACCAGTCCGTTCGACGGCAACATCATCGCCGGGGCGGACGCCGTGGCACGGTCGCACGGGTTTGTCACCATCGTGATGGACACGGAGCTGGACGAGTCCCGGGACGAAAGCGCCGTCGAAACCCTGCTGGACCGCCAGGTGGACGGGCTGATGTACGTCACTGTGGGCCTGCGTCCGCTGCACGTGCCGCCGAACATGGCGCGCGTCCCGTCGATCCTGGCCAACTGCTTCGACGACCGACCCGAGGCAGGCCTTCCGGCGGTCATCCCGGACGAGGTCCGCGGCGGACGGGAAGCTGCCGCGCACGTCATGTCCCTGGGCCACAGGGACATCGCCTTCCTCGCGGGCGATTCCCTCACGCCCGCGGCACCCCGCCGGATCGAGGGCTACCGCGAGGCTTTCGGCAGCGCGGGAATCCCTGTCAACGAAGACCGGGTCATCCAGGTGGGCTGGGACACCGACGCGGGCTTCCACGGCGCCATGAAACTCCTCGACGGCGTGGACCCGGCCAGCCGCCCCACCGCGATCCTGTGCGCCAACGACCGCCTGGCCATCGGCGTCGTACTAGCGTGCTACCGGCTGGGCCTCAGCATCCCGCAGGATGTGTCGGTCATGGGCTACGACGACGAATTCCGCATCGCCAAAACCATGGTCCCCGCACTCAGCACCATGGCCCTGCCGCTCCGGGAGATGGGCGCGGCGGCCATGACGGCGCTGCTCGCCGAAGTTGGATCCACCCCGAACGGGAAGCACGACGACGGCGGCACGGCTACCAGCGCCGCCGTCGGTACCGACTCGGGCACCGAACGGGCGACGATGGTGCCCTGCCGCCTGGTGGTGCGGGATTCCACCGGGCCTGTCCCGGCCGGGCGCTGAAACCCGGCCGGGGCCAGCACCATTCCTAGGAGGGCTGGCTCAGTTCCCAGACCTCCGCCGTCGCACCGGCCGGAAGGTGCAGCTGCCATTCCTCCCCGGCCGCCGGGTAGGCGCGCAGGGTCGTGGCCACGGAACCGGCCCGGTAGACCTCCACCAGCGAGGCATCAACGAAGACCCGCAGCTCCTCCCCCGGCGCGACGGTTCCGCTGAACACTGTCTGCCGCGTTCCTTCCCCCACAAGCAGGAGTTCGACGGCGGTGTCCCCGCCGCCCGCGGCACCTCCCGCAGAACCAGGCCCGACGGGTCCGGCTTCTCCTGCGGTCACCAGGGCTTCAGCAAACGGAGGCAGCACAACGGTCCCGCCGGCGTTGCTGGCGATCAGCGCTCCGCGGTAGGCCTCGATTTCAGGGGCGGGGCTGACGGCAAGGACGCCGTCCACCACCGCGAGTTCGCGCGGGAAGGTCAGGACACCTGCCCAGCCGGCGGCGTCAATGTCGTCCTGGCTGCGGCCGCGTCGTCCATCGCGGCCCGGGCCTTCATTGGCCCAGCCCCACAGCAGGGCACGGTCCTCCAGCGCTACCACCTGCGGAGCGTAGAAGTCGCGGCCCAGGTCCGACTTTCCGCCGCCCCGGGGCGTGAACACCGGCAGCCCGGTGGCCGGGTCCTCGGTCAGGGAGCCGACCAGGTGGCCCACGCCGTTGGCGTGTTCGTGCGCATCGCCGGAGAGCCAGAGCGAGAACATCATGAGCCAGGTTCCAGAGTCGCCGGCAGCCCCGGCAGTATCAGCACCGCCTGCGGTATCAGCACTGTCCGGCACCCGCACCAGCTGCGGGCATTCCCAGATCTCGGCCGGCGTGGACCGGGCCGCAACCGGGTTCTCCGACGTCAGCCAGATGCCCTGGTACTTCCAGTCGGCCATGTCCTCCACCGTGTACAGCAGCAGGGCGGCGTGCCCGCTCGCCAGGCCGGCGCCCTGCATGGCGTACCGCTTGCCGTTGAACCGGAAGATGAACGGATCCCGCACCGCGGTGACCTGCCCGTCGGCGGGCATGGTGGCCGCCACGTGGCCGGTCTGCTCCCAATGGACCAGGTCCGCCGAGCCGCGGGCGACGACCACCTGTGAGTGGCCCCCGTCGCCGCGGACGCCCGAGTACGCGGCGGTGGGAACACCGCCGTCGTCCGTCACCACGCCGGTCCAGCAGCCGTACTCATCGGGACCGCCGGGCTGGGGGCGGAGCGCCACCGGATGCTCTTCCCAGCGCACCAGGTCGGCGGAGCTCACGTGGCCCCAGGCGATCCGGTGGTGCCGGGCGGAGTCCGGGTTGTACTGGAAGAACACGTGGTACCGGCCGTTGATGAAGCTGACGCCGTTGGGGTCGTTGATCCAGCCCTGAGCGGGGCGCGGGTGGAACCGCGGGAAGGCGGCGTCGGGGTGGGAGGCGGCGACGTCGTCGAAGTGGACAGAGTCGAAGTGGACGGCGGCGAGGTCCGGGGTGGGCATGGCGGGGCCTTTCGGTGAGTGGATTATTTGCCGGTGCCGGCCGTAAGGCCGTCCTGCAGTGCGCGCTGGCCGAACATAAAGACCACCAGCGCCGGGATCATGGACAGGACCACGCCCGCGAGCACCACGGAGATGCTGCCGGTTCCCAGATTGCCCTGGAGCGAGACTAGTCCCAGCGGAAGCGTGAAGTTTTGCTCGGAGATGGTCAGGATGAGCGGTCGGAAGAACTCGTTCCAGTGGAAGTTGAACGCGAGGATTCCCACGATCGCCAGGCCGGGTATGGCCAGCGGTGCGTACACGGAACGGAACGTACGCCACGGCGAGGCGCCGTCGATCGCGGCGGCCTCGGCCAGTTCGGCGGGAAGGCCCATAAAGTACTGGCGCATCAGGAAGGTTCCGAACGCCGTCGGAATGGCCGGCAGGATCAGCGCCAGCAGCGTGTCCGAGAGGCCCATGCCGCGGATCAGCATAAAGACGGGCACGATGGTGACCTGCACCGGCACCATCATGGTGGCCAGCACAATCGAGAACAGTGCGCCGCGGCCGCGGAACTTCAGGTGCGCGAACGCGTAGCCCGCCAGCGCCGCCGAGACCATCTGGCCTACCGCGATCAGACCGGTGACCAGGGCGCTGTTGAGGACCAGCAGGAAGATATTCAATTGCTGGAATACTTCGCCATAGGACGTGAAGTCAGGGTTCCAGGGAATGAACGACGGCGGCAGCTTGAAGGATTCCGACGGCGACCGCAGCGACGTGGACAGGGTCCATAGCACCGGGCCGAGCGTCAGGGCGGCAGCGATCAGCAGCAGGAGGATGCGGACGGCGAAGGTCCAGTTGAACCGGCGCCGGTTGGGTGACGTTTCCGGGAGGCCTTCGGACAGGCGGGGGGAATGTCCGGCCAGGCCGTGGTCTGTTGTGGTTGTCATGGCTGGCCTTACTGGTAGAAGACGAATCGTTTGCTGAGCCGGAACTGGGCGGCCGTGATGGCCATGATGATCAGCGTGAGCAGCACGCCGATGGCCGACGCCTGGCCGAACTCGAGCCGCTGGAACGCCGATTCGAAGATCACCATGACGGCGGTGCGGGTGGAGTCGCCGGGGCCGCCGCGGGTCAGCACGTAGGGCTGGTCGAACACCTGCAGGGCGCTGATGATGGCCATCACCGAGGCCACCAGCGTGGTGGGGCTCAGCAGGGGCAGTGTGACGTGCAGGTGCTTGCGCCAGCCGGTGGCGCCGTCGATCGATGCCGCTTCGTATGTCTCCACGGGAATGGAAGCCAGGCCGCCGATGAACAGCAGGAAGGAGAAGCCGAAGTTCTGCCACACGTACACAAGGATCACGACGGCGGCGGACCCGCCTGGCGTGGTCAGCCACGGCACCGCGGGGATGCCCACGAGGGACAGGAACCAGTTGACCACGCCGAACTGTTCGTTGAAGAGGTACCGCATGAAGATGGACACGGAGGCCGCGGACAGGATCAGCGGGAAAAAGAAGGCCGAGCGGAAGAATACGCGCAGCCAGGCCGGCATCTTCTCCTGCACCATGATGGCCAGCGCCAGGGCGAGCCCCAGTTGGAGGGCCACGGCCACCACCACGAAAACGATGGTGTTCAGGAAGGACACCCGGACGGTGGGATCCTGGACCACTTCCGAGAAATTGTCGAAGCCCACGAAGGTCGGCGCCGAGATGATGTCCCAGCGGAAGAAGGCAAGGACCACGGACGCCACGATCGGGATCAGGGTGAACAGGCCCATGCCGAGGAGGGTGGGGGCCAGGAAGATCCAGGCCAGCCAGCGCTGGCCCTGCCGTGACTTGGCGGTGGGTTGGTGCTGGGCGGGCACGGCCTGCCCGGCCGCCTGCCTTGCCTGCCTGGCGGCCCGCTTCGGCCGCTCCCTGTGCGGGGTGGTTGTGCTCACGACTGCCTCCTCAGGGCCAGTTCAAGGTCGCGCTGCATGGACGAGAGGGCCTGCTTGAGCTGGCGCTCGTCGCCGCTGACAGCGAGCGATACGTTCTTCATCAGGGCCGTTTCGACGGCGGCCTGCTGCGGTGGCGCCGGAATGGGGCCGGTGGTAGGGAACCGGTCCAGGGTGTCGTAGAAGACCTTCCAGTGGGCGGGTCCCTTGCCGGCGTAGAGCTGCTCGTTGACCATGGAGCGGCGTGCCGGCGTCGTAATCGGGTTCGGGAAGATCAGTTCCATGGCCTCGCGGCTGGAGCTGAACTTGATCCATTCCCAGGCCGCGTCTTTGTCCTTGGCGGTCTTCATGATCGCGTAGCCGGCGGTGCCGAACTGGTGGCGCTGGGTTTTCCAGCGCGGGAAGAACTGGACGTCGAAGTCGTTCGCGCCCATCCCGGCCTCGTGGAGGCCCTGCACCCAGTAGCCGCCGGCCGGCGTGGTCCCGATGCGGTTGGAAGCGAACAGTCCCACCAGGGAGCTGCCGCCGCCTTCCTCCGGGCGAACACCGAGCCCGTCCTTGACCAGCCCGCGGAGGTAGTCGAAGGATTCGAACACGCGGTCGTCATTGGCGTTGGGTTCCAGCCACTGGTACCCGCCGGAGCGGAGACTGCGGGAGGGATCGTTGGCGTAGAAGCCGTCCCAGAGCCACTCCCCGCCCCCGGACCTGGTTTCCTTCAGGAAGCTGGTGTCGTTGGCGTAAAGCCAGGGCACCACGCCGCCAAAGAGCCGGTTGGTCCAGTAGTACGGGGTGAAGTCCGAGGTCCGGGCCTTCCGCATGGCGGCGAGGCTGTTGCGGAAGTCCACGTGGGTCCAGTCGTCCGCCGGGCGCTCCAGCCCTGCCTGCGCGAACGCGGTGGTGTTGTAGTACATGTTGGCGGCGTTCCAGTCCATGGGGAGCTGGTACAGGCTGCCCTTGTACATGAAGGCTTCCACCAGGCTGGGGTGCACATCGTCGAAGAACTCCCTCATGTCCGCGGCGTCGCGGCGCACATACTCGTCGAGCGGGTGGGCGAGTTTTTCCGCGAACAGCTGGGCACCTTCGGTGGCAACGTAGACCACATCCGGCGGAGTGCCCGCGGCCACCATGGTGAGGATCTTGGTGAAGAAGTCTTTCCAGTCGACGGCCTGGATTGCCTGGACCTTGACCTTGATCTCCGGGTGGAGGCGGGTGAAGGCGTCGATGGCGCGCTGGCGGGCGGCGGCGTCCGCGGCGGTGCCCATGATGGCAATGCTGAGGCTGTTGTCCCCGCGGCCCGGAATGTCCGTACCGGAGAGCCGCGGCCACGACGCCACGGTTGCTCCGATGATTCCCGCGCCCAGGGCACCAAGGGCGGTACGACGGGTGATTTCCCGCAGGTGCCCGTTTGTGGCTCCGGTCATGTCAATTTCCTTCCTAACACGTGTTAGGAACTGTAGATGAACGACCTAACACGTGTCAAGCATCACAATCCCGCCCGCCTCTTTCGGGGCGCTCTCTCACTTCCTGCCGCCTTCTTCCGGACGCTCTCTCACTTCCCGCCGCAAAACGAGAAACGCTCTCTCACTTCCCGCAGCCGTTGCGCGGGAGGTGAGAGAGCGTTCGGGGTGAACAGCCAGGAGGTGAGAGAGCGTTCCGGGTGAACAGCCGGGAAGTGAGAGAGCGTTCGAAGGGCGGAGCGTCGGCAGGCAGCACGATCGGGCGGACCAAGGCTCCGTCGGGCGGCTACATGTTCTCCGGCGTCTCGATGCCCAGCAGGTCCAGCCCCTCGGAGAGCCTGTGGAGGACCAGTGCGCACAGTGCGAGCCGTGACTGCCGGACGGACTCGTCCGCCTTCAGCACGGGGCACTGGTCGTAGAACGCGGTGAACAGCTGGGACAGTTCAAACAAGTACGCACACAGCCGGTGCGGTTCCAACAGTTCCCCCACCCTGCGAAGGGTGGCACCGTACTCCAGCAGGTGGAGCGCCAGTGCGCGTTCGGCGGGTTCGACGACGGCGATCCTCGCCTCCGCCGTCGGCACCCCCGCCGCAGCGCCCGCCGTCGTCGAGGCCTCAGCCTCCCCCGCCTTCCGCAGGATGGAGCGGATCCGGGCGGCGGCGTACTGTACGTAAGGGCCGGTGTTGCCGCTGAGTGCCAGCATCCGGTCGAAGTCGAATACATACTCGGTGTCGTGGCCCGTGGAGAGGTCGGCGTACTTCACGGCGCCGATCCCCACCTGCCGGGCGGTCACGGCCCGTTCCTCCTCGGAGAGCTCAGGACGGCTGGCGTCCACCACGGCGCGGGCGCGGTCCACGGCCTCGTCCAGCAGGGCCATGAGCTTCACCGGGGTGCCCGAGCGTGACTTCAGGATCTTCCCGTCCTCGCCCAGTACGTTGCCGATCTGCACGTGCGTGGCCTCCACCGAGTCTGGCAGCCATCCGGCCTCGCGCGCGGATTCAAACACCATCCGAAGGTGGACGTTCTGCGGTGCGCCCACCACGTAGAGGATGCGGTCCGCGTGGAGTTCCTGGACCCGGTAGCGGATGGTGGCAAGGTCGGTGGTGGCGTACCCGTACCCGCCGTCGGACTTGCGGATGATGAGCGGCAGCGGCTCGCCGTCCCGGCCCGTGAACCCGGCGGGGAACGTGCACAGCGCACCTTCGCTGATCCGGGCCAGGCCGCGCTCCTCCAGTTCCTGGCACAGCTGTGCTAAATGGGGATCGTACGAGCTCTCGCCCGCGATATGGTCGTCCTCGAGGCTGACTCCCAGCGTGGCATAGATGGCATTGAAGTAGACCTTCGAGTGGTCTACCAGCCGCTGCCACACCTCCAGCGTCTCCTCGTGCGCCGACTGGAGCGACACCACGCGAAGGCGGGCGCGCGTCGCAAAGTCTGGATCGCCGTCGAACTTTGCCCGCGCCGCCTGGTAGAACGCGCTGGGGTCCTCCACCAGCAGGGCGGCCTCGGGCGAATCCTCGCCGATCTCCAGCCAGTGCTCAATCAGCATGCCAAACGGCGTGCCCCAGTCGCCGATGTGGTTCTGCCGGATCACCGTGTGCCCGAGCGCCTCGAGGACACGGACCAGGCTGTCCCCCACCACAGTGGTGCGGAGGTGCCCCACGTGCATTTCCTTCGCAACGTTTGGGGAGGAATAGTCGACGACGACGCGCTGGGCCTGCGTCTCCGGCCCGCCTTGCGGCTGGGAAGCCTGGGCGTTGAGCAGCTCCTCGATCCAGGTGCCGTCGAACGTGAGGTTGATGAAGCCGGGGCCGGAAATCTCGACGCCGGTGCAGAGGCCGTCGAGCTCCAGCGCCTCGACGATCCTGGCGGCGGCATCGCGTGGCGGCAGGCCCACCTTCTTGGCGAGGGCCATGGCGGCGTTGATCTGGATGTCGGCGAACTGGGACGGCCGGACCACAGGATCGGTGTCGCGGAACTCTTCGCCGAACGCTTGGGCAATGGCTGCCTGGACTCTGGGGACAACCATCTCGGCCGGATTATTCACAAACTCAAAATTATCAGTCCCACCCCGTTCTGACGCTCTCCCACTTCCTGCACTTAAATCCGGGTCGC
>NZ_JBBLYW010000039.1:0-8743 GCF_037911235.1 Arthrobacter oryzae | reverse complement strand
GGCCAGGAGTCCTTCGGCGGCGGTGTTACGGACGTCGGCGCCGACGGACCGCTTCACGGCTAAGCTTCTGCTGTGAATCATTTCGACGACGACGACGTTTCCGCCTCCGCCGATCCCTCAGCCGCGGACCACTCGCGGCACGCCCGGGGCACCAAAGTGGACCGCCCGCGGATCGAGGCGGCCGTGCGGGAAATCCTGCTGGCCATCGGTGAGGACCCGGACCGCGGCGGGCTCCTGGACACCCCCAAAAGGGTGGCCAAGGCCTACGCGGAGATGTTCGCCGGCCTGCATCACGACCCCGCGGAAATCCTGTCCACCACCTTTGACCTGGACCACGAAGAACTGGTCCTCGTCAAGGACATTCCGTTCTACTCCACCTGCGAGCACCACCTCGTGCCGTTCCACGGAGTGGCGCACGTCGGCTACATCCCGTCCCACGAGGGCAAGGTCACCGGCCTGAGCAAGCTCGCCAGGCTGGTGGACATGTTCGCCAAGCGCCCCCAGGTGCAGGAACGCCTCACCACCCAGATCGTCGAAGCACTCGTTACACACCTGAAGCCGCGCGGAGCGATCGTGGTGGTCGAGTGCGAACACCTGTGCATGTCGATGCGCGGCATCCGCAAACCCGGTGCCAAGACCGTCACCAGTGCCGTGCGCGGTCAACTGCATGACCCGGCCACCCGCGCCGAAGCCATGAGCCTCATACTCGGAAGGTAATAAAACAGACTATGGACTCCCTAGCTGCAGCCCCTGGAACCGGACCCGCAACAAGCCCCTTGCCAATCCTGCGTAAACCGCGGGCGGCAGCCAAGTTTGACGATCTCCCCACGGACCGCACGCTGGTGATGGGCATCCTGAACGTCACCCCGGATTCCTTCAGCGACGGCGGCAAGCACCCGACGCCGGACACCGCCATCGCGGTTGGGCTGCGGATGTTCTACGCGGGCGCCGACATCATCGACGTCGGCGGTGAATCCACCCGCCCCGGCGCAGAGGAAGTCAGCCCCGAAGAGGAACAGCGCCGGGTCCTGCCGGTGATCGAAGCCCTGGTCAAGGCCGGCGCCCTGGTCAGTGTCGACACCACCCACGCCTCGACGGCAGCCGCAGCCCTCAAGGCCGGTGCCACCATCATCAATGACGTGTCCGGGCTGACGATTGAGCCCGAGATGGCCGACCTGGTTGCCCGCACCGGGGTCCCGTACGTCCTGACCCACCGCCGCGGCGACGCCAAGACCATGACCTCGCTCACGGACTATGGCAACGTGGCGGAGGATGTTGCCGCTGAACTGGTGGGCGTGAGGGACAAGCTCTACGCAGCCGGGGTGGCACCTGAACAGATCATCGTGGACCCGGGCCTGGGCTTCTCCAAGAACGATGCCCAGAACTGGGAGCTCCTGCGCAACATGGGTCCGCTCGAGGCCCTCGGCCACAGGATCCTGGTAGGGGCTTCCCGCAAGCGCTTCCTCGGCACCCTGCTGACCGTGGCCGGCAAGGCCGCGGCTCCCCAGGAACGGGACCACGCGACGGCGGCGATCACGGCCATCAGCGCCGCACGCGGTGCGTGGGCTGTTCGCGTGCACGACGTCGGACCCAGCCTTGACGCCGTCAAGGTCGCCGCACGGATGGCCGCCGGGCCGTCCGGCGACTCCAGTCCCACCAACTAGGCAGCCACGATGGACACAATCACGCTGAGCGGTGTAACCGCCGTCGGCCATCACGGGGTGTTCGATTTCGAACGCCGCAACGGCCAGCCGTTCATCGTTGATGCCGTGCTGCACCTGGATTTCACCAAGGCCGCCGCGTCGGACGACGTCCTGGACACCGCCCATTACGGCGAGGTGGCCGAACGCATCAAGCATTGGATCACCGGGGAGCCCCTCAACCTGATCGAGGCCCTTGCCGTGCGCATCGCCGAAGACCTCCTGCAGAAGTTTCCGCTGGCTGCCGTGGACATTACGGTGCACAAGCCCAAGGCTCCCATCGAGGTTGAGTTCGCCGACGTGTCCGTCAGTGTGCATCGGCGGCGGCCATGAACCCCCCGTACTCGAACAACCCCTATGTCCGTGCGGTACTGGCACTTGGCAGCAACCTGGGAGAGCGCAACGACACGCTCTCCAGCGCGGTCGCGGACCTTGTGGACCGGCCGGAGGTGCGTCTGATCGCGGTGTCCCCGGTGGTCCAAACGAAGGCAGTGGGCGGACCCGAGGGCCAGCCGGACTTCCTCAACATGGTGATCACCGTGGAGACCTCGCTGCCGCCGTCGGAGCTGCTCCGCCATTGCCAGGCTGTGGAAAACAAGCACCACCGGGTGCGTGAGGTCCGGTGGGGTCCGCGGACCATGGACGTGGACATCATCACCTACGGGGACGTGGTGAGCTCCGATCCCGCACTGACCCTGCCGCACCCCCGTGCCGCGGAACGTGCTTTTGTGCTGTACCCGTGGTCGCTGATCGACCCTGCGGCCGAACTCAGCGGCGTACGGGTGGGAGAGCTGGCGGCCAGGGCCGCTGATTTCCCGGACCTTGCCCCCTTCGACGGGTTCGGCGACTTCGACGGCCTGCCGACAGCGGGAGCAGTGGAGTAGGCCGTGAAACCCGTCAACCCGTTCCTGCTGATCGTTGTGGGGCTCATCCTCGCCATTGCCGGCTGGTTCGCGGCAGTCATGACCACCCGCTACGGCCTGGCCACCCCGGTGCTGCCCCAGACCGGCCTGGTGACCATGGGCGTGATCGTAGTGCTCACCCTGGTGCTGGGCATCCGCGTGCTGCGCTGGCGGAACGGCAACAAGAAGAAAATGCTTAACCCCATCCTGGCCGCCTGGACCCTGGTCCTCGCCCAGGCCTGTGCGTACACGGGAGCGGTTCTGCTGGGCTGGCACACCGGAATCTTCCTGGACCTCCTAAGGCTCTGGAACCTTCGCAGTGACCAGGGCATCACCTGGATGGCACTTTCCATGGCCGGCGGGGGACTGGCCATGATCATCGTGGGGCTTGTCGTGGAGCGCTTCTGCAGGATTCCGCCCGAAGACGGTGACGCCGACGGCGCACCGGGTATGCCCGAAAGAGGCGCCCGCAAACCCAAAGGGGAGGGCGAATATGCCTACGGAGGCGATTGATCCGCCGGGGATTTCCTGGCTCCGGGTTTCGCCCAAGTACGTGACCGTCCGCCTGGTTGAGTGGGCGTTCGGGAACCTGATCGCGGTGGCGCTGCTCTCGCTGCCGCTGGTGTTCACGCTGGCTGGCTGGTGGGACTGGGTTCCGCTCTGGCTGGCCATCACGGTCCCCGCGTTCATGCTGGTGCTGGCTGTCTGGCGGCTCCTGCTGATTCCGCGCCAGGTGCGGGCCATCGGGTACGCCGAACGCGACGACGACCTCCTGATCCGCGGCGGCATCTTCTTCCAGCGCACATTGGTGGTTCCCTACGGCCGGATGCAGTACGTGGACATCGGCGTAGGTCCCGTGGAACGAAGCCTCGGCCTGTGCACGCTGAAGCTGCACACGGCCTCGGCCGGTACCAATGCCGAGATCCCGGGCCTGCCGGCCGACGAAGGGGCGCGACTCCGCGAGCAGCTGTCCGCCCGGGGCGCTGCACGGCTGGCCGGGCTGTGACGCCTGCCGGGGCAGGAGATAGCCCCGCCACCTCCGGCGCCGCAGGGCAGGTTTCCGTGAAGCCCGACGGCGAGTGGCTGCGGGTGCATCCTGCTTCGCCGTTCATCCGGGGCTGGGTGGCCCTTGCCGCCATCGGCTTTTTCTTCGGCCGCGACACCTTCGAACGCCTCCTGCAGGGCAGGCCGCTCATGGACGAGATGTATTCCGGACGCGTGCCGTTCCTGCTCGCCGGCGGCGGACTGGTCCTGCTGCTGGCCGTGCTGGGGTTCATCATGACGTGGTACTTCACCCGCTACCAGGTGGCGGAAGGCTACGTCCGCGTTAACACGGGCTTCCTCTTCAAGCAGCAGCGCCAGGCGCGGCTTGACCGCGTGCAGGCCATCGACATCGTGCAGCCGCTGCTGGCCAGGATCTTCGGCCTTGCCGAACTGAAGTTCGAGGTGGCCGACGCCGGCGAATCGGCGGTGCGTCTGGCCTACCTCCGCATCGACGACGCCCGCCAGTTGCGGGCCACTATCCTGGCGCGTGCTGCCGGGCTGGAACCCGACCCGGAACGGCCCGGAGCAGCCCTGCCGGAGGCGCCGGAATTCGTAGTCCTGTCCGTGCCGCCGTCGCGCCTCGTCGGTTCCCTGCTGCTCAGCGAGCAGAGCTTCTTCGTGGCGCTGGGCGCCGTGGCATCCGTGGTGCTGTCCGCCCTCACCGAGAACCGCAGCTTCTACTTCTACCTGATCCCCGCGGCCCTTGGCCTGGCCGCCGCCTACTGGGCGTCGTTCAACAGGGGCTACAACTTCACCGCCGCCATTTCACCGGACGGCATCCGGCTCCGCTACGGCCTGCTGGACACGCAGGCCCAGACCCTGCCGCCCGGCAGGATCCAGGCCCTGAAGGTGTCGCAGCCGCCGCTGTGGCGGATCTTCGGCTGGTACCGGATGCAAGTGAACGTGGCCGGCTATGGCGGCCCCGGCAGCAACGGCGAGGGCGCGTCACGCACCACGCTTCTTCCGGTGGGCGTCCTGGCGGACGTCATGAGGATGCTGTCGCTGGTGCTCCCCGATCCGGGAACGCCGGACCCGGCCCGCGTCTTTGCCGCCGGCCTCACCGGATTGGCCCCGGCCGGAGGGTCTAATGCAGGAGGGTCACCGGCGCCAGCGGCAGGAGGGCCTGTCGCCGGAGATCCCGATGGCGGTTTCGTCACCAGCCCGCGCCGCGTGCGGTTGCTGGCTCCGCTGGGCCGGCGCCGCAACGGCTTCGCCGCGACGGATACGGCGTTGCTGATCCGCTCAGGCCGCTTGTGGCGCGAACTGGTGGTGGTTCCGCACCAGCGCACCCAGTCGATGGCCCTGCACCAGGGACCGCTGGCGCGGCGCTTCCGGGTGGCCGACCTGGTCCTGCACACCACGGCCGGGCCGGTGTCGCCGCGGGTCATCCAGGCCGGACTGGACGAAGCCCGCGCACTGTTCGATGCCCAGGCCGCCCGCGCCCGTGAAGCCCGCAAACGCCAGACCAGCGAGCAATGGCTCGCGCAGGTCGCCCCCCGCCAGCCCGATCATCAACAGAACCAGCAGGAGGGCCAGCAGCATGGCTAAGCCAGGACGCCTCGGCGTCGGAATCATCGGTGCCGGCAAGGTGGGGGCCGTACTCGGCGCGGCACTCCGCGCTGCCGAGCACGCCGTCGTCGGGGTTTCCGCGGTGTCCGACGCAAGCCGGGAACGTGCCGAAACCCTGCTGCCCGGTGTCCCGGTGCTCGAGGTGCAGGACATCGTGGAGCGCTCCCAGCTGGTGCTGCTGGCCGTCCCGGACGACGCCCTCGGCGGACTGGTGGAAGGCCTCGCCAAGCTTGGAGCGTGGCAGCCCGGACAGCTCGTGGCGCACACTTCGGGCCGCTTCGGCGTCGGGATCCTGCATCCGGTGCGTGCTGCCGGCGCCGTCCCGCTCGCTCTGCACCCCGCCATGACCTTCACCGGCATGAGCCTGGACCTCACCCGGCTGCTGGACTGCACGTTCGGGGTCACGGCGGACGCCGCGATGCTGCCCATCGCGCAGGCCCTGGTGGTGGAGATGGGTGCCGAGCCGGTGGCCATCGCCGAGGGCGACCGCATCCAGTACCACGCGGCCCTGGCGCATGGCTCGAACCACCTGGTCACCCTCGTTGCCCAGGCCTCGCAGCTGCTGCGCGAGGTGGGCGTCGAATACCCCGAACGCATGCTGGGGCCGCTCCTGCGGGCAACGCTGGAAAACGCGCTGGCCTCCGGCGAGTCGGCCCTGACCGGGCCGGTGGCGCGGGGCGATGCCGGCACGGTTGCCGCACACGCCGAGGCGCTGCGGGAACACGACGCCGGTGCCGGCGGCGATATTCTGGAGGCCTACCTGGCCATGGCGCGGGCCACCGCGCGCCGGGCAGCCGGCCGCGGGCTGCTGAAACCGGACCAGCTGGAGGCGATCCGGAACGCCCTGGCGGGCGTGGACGACGACGGCGTGGACAACGACGGGCCGCAGGCCACTGGAGGAAACTGACTTGGCGATCAAACTCGTGACCACCGCGGCGGAGCTGCGGGCCGAAAGCGGGCGGCTGCTGACTGAGAAACAGGGTGCGTCGCAAGGCCTCGTTCCCACCATGGGCGCCCTGCACGAAGGCCACGCCAGGCTGGCCCGCACGGCCGTCGAACAAAACGACGTTGTGGTGGCCAGCATTTTCGTGAACCCGCTGCAGTTCGGCGAGGCCGTGGACCTGGACCGCTACCCCCGGACCCTCGAGGCGGACATGGAACTCCTGGACGCCGAGGGGGTGGACCTGGTGTTTGCACCGTCCGTGGACGAGGTGTATCCGGGCGGCGAACCGCTGGTCCGGGTCACTGCCGGCCGCCTGGCCGAGAAGTGGGAAGGCGCGTCCCGTCCAGGCCATTTCGACGGCGCCCTCACCGTGGTGGCCAAGCTGCTCCACTACGGGATCCCGGGGGCGGGGCTGCCGGGCGGGGGCGCCTTCGTAACCGGCGCCGGTGCGGGCCTGCCGGCGTACCGTGCCTACTTCGGCCAGAAGGACGCCCAGCAGCTGACCCTGGTGCGGCGCATGGTGGCGGATCTGAACTTCCCGGTGGAGATCGTGGCTGTTCCCACGGTCCGGTCGGCTGACGGCCTGGCCCTGAGCAGCCGCAACAGGTTCCTGTCCGGGGAGGAACGCGAGGCAGCCCTGGTCCTGTCCCGGGCGCTGCGGCTCCTCGAAGAGCGCGCCAACGCCCACGAACCGCTGGACCTGGAATCCGCCCAGGCGCTGGTGGAATCGCAGCCCATGGTGGCGCTGGACTATTTCGACGTGGTGGACCCGGAGACGCTCGAACCGCTGGCCGAAAACTGCAAGGAAACACCGTTCCGCGGCGAGGGCCTGGCCATGATCGCAGCGAAGGTGGGACCTGTCCGGCTGATTGACAACGTGCCCCTCAGTTCCTGAACTTTTTTTCAATGACGGGAATTACCCCGGGGGATACACTGTTGGAATCTGCGGCGACGATGCTCGCCGGAAACCACTTCACCTCTCCCTAAGGGAATCCCATGTCTACAGACGTCTCTTCCAACGCCCACGGCGATCCCGTGGCCCCGGCCGCTCGGGCGGCGGAGGCGGCGCAGCCGGCCGGTCCGGTGAAGATGTCCCGCGAGTCGGTCACCATCATCGTCACCCTGCTGGTTGCCACGTTCGTGGTCATCCTCAACGAAACCATCATGAACGTCGCCCTGCAGCGGCTCATGGTGGACCTTGGTGTCGACGCCCCCACGGTGCAGTGGCTGTCCACAGGCTTTATGCTCACCATGGCCGTGGTCATCCCCACCACCGGATTCATCCTCCAACGGATGTCCACCAGGGCCGTGTTCATGCTGGCCATGGGACTCTTTTCGGGCGGCACACTCCTCGCCGCGCTTGCTCCGGGCTTCGAAATCCTGCTGCTGGCCCGCATCGTCCAGGCCGGCGGTACGGCCATCATGCTTCCGCTCCTGATGACCACCATCCTTACCCTGGTCCCCGTCGAACGGCGCGGCGCCGTCATGGGCAACGTGAGCATCGCCATTTCCGTTGCCCCCGCCATGGGTCCCACCGTCTCGGGCCTGATCCTCGAGCACTTCACGTGGCGCTTTATGTTTGTGTTCGTCCTGCCCATCGCACTGGCGGCCTTCGCCATCGGAGCCCGCTACCTCACCAACATCGGTGAGACCGAGAAGACCCGGCTGGACATCCCGTCCGTCCTGCTGACCGTCCCTGCCTTCGGCGGACTGGTGTACGGTCTCAGCCAGATCGGCGGCGGCCACGGCGGGCAGAGCGGCCCCGGTGCCACTGCTGTCGCTGCGCTGGCCGTGGGCCTGGTGGCCATGACTGCATTCGTTTTCCGCCAGCTGAAACTGCAGAAATCAGACGGTCCGCTGCTGGACCTGCGCGCGTTCAACTTCCGCATGTTCACCGTGTCCGTGCTGCTCCTGGTGGTGGCCATGATCGCCCTGTTCGGCGCGGTCATCCTGCTCCCGCTCTACCTTCAGGAAATCCGCGGGCTGAAGTCCCTGGAAACCGGCCTGGCGCTCCTGCCGGGAGGCCTGGCCATGGGCCTGCTGGGTCCCTTCATCGGCCGCCTGTTCGACAAGGTGGGCCCGCTGCCGCTGACCGTCACCGGTTCCATCATGATGGTGTTGTCCCTCTGGCAGTTCTCCATGCTGAACGCGGAAACGGCCGTGTGGTGGATCGTGGCCCTGCACGTGGTCCTCAGCCTGGGACTGGCGCTCCTGTTCACTCCGGCGTTCACCACCGGCCTCAACCCGCTGCCGCCGCACCTGTACTCGCACGGCTCAGCCATCATGAGCACGCTGCAGCAGGTGGCCGGTGCCGCCGGAACGGCGCTCCTGGTGTCGATCTACGCCGTCGTCTCCGCCGGATCAGGCATCGTCGCCGGAATGCATGCGGCGTTCCTGACGGCGGCCGCCATAGCCGTCGCCGCCGTCGTGCTTTCCGCCATGATGCGCAAAACCGCCGGTGCGGAACACCCGGTGCCTGCAGCGCACTAGCTCCACCCCTTAGGCTAGGCGACCCCCAAGCGACCCCCTAAGCGCACCCTTAAGCGCGAACGGATCCTTCTATGGTTGTCAAGCGTGGCAGAGGC
>NZ_JBBLYW010000038.1:0-250442 GCF_037911235.1 Arthrobacter oryzae | reverse complement strand
CGGGCGTCCAGCGGCTCCTCCAGCCGGGCTTCCTTGGCTTCTTCCTGGGCTTCACGTTCGGCCCGTTCCTGCCGGGACTCCACGGGGCCGGCGGTCTGCACCGGCCGGCTTTCCTTGGAGAGCCACACTTCACGGAAGTCACGCTTGCGGATGTCCCGGAAGACGTGCGCAATCTCCGCTTGGTTGAGGGTTTCCCGCTCAAGGAGTTCCAGGGCCAGGGAGTCCAGGATGTCGCGGTTTTCGGTGAGGATTGCGTAGGCCTCGTCGTGCGCCTGGTCGATCAGGCGGCGCACTTCCTCGTCCACGATGTAGGCGATCTGGTCCGAGTAGTTGCGCTCGTGGCCGGCGTCGCGGCCAAGGAACGGCTCGCCGCCGCCCTGGCCGAGGCGGACGGCACCGACGCGTTCGCTCATGCCGAACTCCGTGACCATCTTGCGGGCCGTTCCGGTGGCCTTTTCGATGTCGTTGGAGGCGCCGGTGGACGGATCGTGGAAGACGATTTCCTCAGCCACGCGGCCGCCCATGGCATAGGCCATCTGGTCCAGCAATTCGTTGCGGGTGATGGAGTACTTGTCGTTCTCCGGAACCACCATGGTGTAGCCCAGGGCGCGGCCGCGGGGCAGGATGGTGATCTTGGTGACCGGAGCTGAGTTCCGCAGCGCGGCAGCCACCAGGGCGTGTCCGCCTTCGTGGTAGGCCGTGATCTTGCGCTCGTGCTCCTTCATGACGCGGCTGCGCTTCTGCGGGCCGGCCATCACGCGGTCGATGGCTTCATCGAGGGCGCGGTCGTCAATCAGGTTGGCGTTGGACCGGGCCGTGAGGAGGGCAGCTTCGTTCAGGACGTTTGCCAGGTCCGCGCCGGTGTAGCCGGGGGTCTTCTTGGCAACGGCCTTGAGGTCGACGCCGGGAGCCATCGGCTTGCCCTTGGCGTGGACCTGCAGGATCTGGTCTCGGCCCACGAGGTCCGGGGCTTCAACGGTGATCTGGCGGTCGAAGCGGCCCGGGCGCAGCAGGGCCGGGTCAAGGACGTCCGGACGGTTGGTGGCGGCGATCAGGATGACGTTGGTCTTGACGTCGAAACCGTCCATCTCAACCAGCAGCTGGTTGAGGGTCTGCTCGCGTTCGTCGTTGCCGCCGCCGATGCCGGCGCCGCGGTGACGGCCCACGGCGTCGATTTCGTCGACGAAGATGATGGCCGGCGAGCTGGCCTTGGCCTGCTCGAAGAGGTCGCGGACACGGGAGGCACCCACGCCGACGAACATTTCAACGAAGTCAGAACCCGAGATGGAGAAGAACGGCACGCCTGCTTCGCCGGCGACGGCGCGGGCCAGCAGGGTCTTGCCGGTACCCGGAGGACCGTAGAGCAGCACGCCCTTGGGGATCTTGGCTCCCACGGCCTGGAACTTGGCCGGTTCCTGGAGGAATTCCTTGATTTCCTGGAGTTCCTCCACGGCTTCGTCGGCGCCGGCAACGTCGCTGAAGGTCACCTGGGGCATGTCCTTGTTGACCAGCTTGGCCTTGGACTTGCCGAACTGCATGATCTTGGATCCGCCACCCTGCATGCGGGAAAGCAGGAACCAGAAGAGGACGCCCAGCAGCAGCACGGGAATCAGGAGGGAGAACAGCCCGGAGAACCAGTTGTTTTCGATCGGCTGATCGGTGTAGCCGCTCGAGGGGTCGGCGTCGGTGACGGCCTTGACCACATCCACGGCGCGGGCGTTGACGTAGAAGAACTGGACGTTCTTGCCCTTGTCCTGCCCGTCGATGACCAGGTTGTCCTTGAGGACAAGATCCACGCGGTTCTCCGCATCGAAGATCTTGGCCTGTTCCACCTTGCCGCTGTCCGCGAGGAGCTCGAGGCCCGGCTTCGTGTCAATCCGGGTTGCTCCGCCGGGAGCGAGCGTGGCAAAGGCCAGCAGGAGCATTCCGACCACAACAACGATCCAGATGCCCGGGCCCTTGAAGAAACTCTTAGCTTTCATCTGATCGGGGGCTGGCCCCGTCCCTCCTGGTAGTGCTGCACGGCGACTGGTCTGCGCGCGTGTGGTGCTGCGTCAGCTTCTAGCTATACACCGTTCGGAGTCAATCACGCACGATGCAGGGCAAAAGTTCCCTCTAGGCGTAGCGGTAGAGGGCCGCGGCCCGTTGCGGGGCCCAGCCGGCCGGGAAGCGTCCCGGGGATGGCGCCTATTCGTAGACGTGGGGAGCCAGCGTGCCCACGAAGTCCAGGTTGCGGTACTTCTCGGCGTAGTCGAGGCCGTAGCCCACCACGAATTCGTTCGGGATGTCGTAGCCGACGTACTTGACGTCGATCTGGACCTTGGCAGCCGTGGGCTTCCGGAAGGCCGTGCAGATTTCCACCGAGGCGGTGCCGCGGGATTCCAGGTTGGTCTTGAGCCAGGACAGCGTGAGTCCGGAATCGATGATGTCCTCGACGATCAGGACGTCCTTGCCCATGAGGTCCGTGTCGAGGTCCTTGAGGATGCGCACAACACCGGAAGACTGGGTCCCGGAACCGTAGGAGGACACTGCCATCCAGTCCATGGAAACGTGGCTATGAAGTGCCCGCGCCAGGTCTGCCATGACCATGACCGCGCCCTTCAGAACGCCGACGATGAGGAGCTCCCGGCCTTCGTAGTCCTTGTCGATCTGCGCAGCGAGCTCGGTAATCCGCTGCTGGATCTGATCCTTGGTGTAGAGAACGTGCTTGAGGTCTGCCTGGACGTCGTTTGAATCCACCAATGGCTCCTGTGTAGATGCGGGTGCGACTATTTTTGGGGCGGCTTGTGAAGCCGGAATACTAGCTTCCCACAGCGGGCGGCTTCGCGGGGACCGCCGCTGTCGGCACCCCGCTCCCGGTCCGGCCGGTTCCGCCCTTCGCCGGCAAGGATTTGGGCCAGCGAAAGCCGGTAGGCACTCACACCGCCGGGAAGTTCCACGGGACCGGCTGAACCTTGCCGGCGCAGGAGCGCCTCCGCTGCGAGCAGCCGCTGATAGCTCGGCTGCTGACCTCCGACAGCGGCGGCCGCCTTGGCGATCACCCGGAACCGGATGGCGGGCGCCAGCTCACGCAGCGCTGCTTCGGGAAGGCTGACTTCTTCGCTGGATTGTTCGGCAAGTTGCCCATACGTGGTGTTGGCCACGTCCTCGAGGTAGTCCGCATCCAGCTGCAGGATGGCTGCCGTCCGGGCGAGGGACTCCGCGACGCCGGGACCGAGTTTTTGCTCCAGCATGGGAAGGACCTCCACCCGCGTCCTGGACCGGGCAAAAGACGGGTCGGCGTTGCTGGGGTCGTGCCACGGGTCCAGTCCTTCGACGGCGCAGATTTCCAGGGTGTCCGCGCGGCGGAGGCCCAGGAAGGGCCGGAGCAGGAGTCCGCGGGCCGGCCGCATTCCGGCCAGCGATCGTGTTCCGGAGCCCCGTGCCAGGCCGAGCAGAACCTGTTCCGCCTGGTCGTCCAAGGTGTGGCCGAGGAGGATGACGGCGCCACCGGCCTCTGCGGCAGCCTCCTCCAGGGCGGCATGGCGGGCGTCCCGTGCCGCGGCTTCGGGACCGATCCCGGTGGAGGCGACGTCAACCCGCCGCACTTCAACGGGAGAGAGCCCCAGGTCCCGGAGGACATCGGCGGTGTGGGCGGCAACGCCGGCGGAGCCGGGCTGCAGTTGATGGTCGACGACGACGGCGCCCACCGACACGGGGTGGCCGTCCACATGGCCGCGGCGGCCGAAGTAGGACGCAACGGCCGCGAGGGCCAGCGAATCCGGGCCGCCGCTGCAGGCGACGAGCACCTGTTCCGGGTAGCCGGCGTCGGCCAGGGCGTTCTGCACCATTTTGCGCGCCGTGCCGACGACGGGCGACAGACGGCCGGGCCGCCGTCGTCCGCTGGCGTGCTGGGACAACTAGAGGCCCATCCGCTCGAGCCAGAGCTTGGCGTCATGGATTTCCGGCTCGGTAGGCAGGTTCCCGGCCGATTCCCACACGCGGTTGAAGCCCTCCATGCCGGCAACATCCACCACGGCACGGACGAATTTGGCGCCGTCCGTGTACTGACGCATCTTGGCATCGAGGCCCAGGAGGTTGCGGATGAACTTCTCCAGGACTCCCCGGTCCTTGCCGCGGGCATTGAAGCGTTGCCGGATGGTCTTGACGGACGGGACAATGCTGGAATCCACGGCGTCCATCACCACGTTGGCGTGGCCCTCCAGCAGGCTCATCACGGCAGTCAGGTGCGAGAGGGAGGCTTTCTCCTCCGGGTCCTGCAAGAGGTCCAGGATGGCGCCGCGCCCCGGAGCGGTTCCGGCGGCGGTGCGGTCCTTGAGCGAACGCGCCGCGGCCGACGCACGCTCGAGGAGGGTGTCGACGTTGCCCAGCAGGTGTTCGCTGAGGGTGTCGATTTCGCTGAGCATGTGGTGGCGCAGCCAAGGTGCGGCGGCGAACTGCACCCGGTGGGTCTGTTCATGAAGGCAGACCCACAGCCGGAAATCTTCGGGGGCAACGTTGAGTTCGCGCTCCACCTGGACAATGTTCGGCGCCACCAGCAGGAGGCGGCCGGCGGCGGGGGCGGAGGAGCCTTCGGCGAGCGCCGAGAAGGGATCGTACTGGCCCAGGACCTTGCTGGACAGGAACGCGAGCACAGCGCCGAGCTGGCTTCCGGTGATGGCTCCGCTGACGGACGCCGCACCGGGGCTCAGGGATCCCCGCCGGCCCGCCAGCATCTTTTCCATGGCCGGTTTCAGCATGACGGCAAAGCTTTGCGTGTTGGCCTTGGCCCAGGAGGCGCGGTCCACCACCAGCACGGAGGAATCCCGGAGGTCGCGTGCCGCCTCGAGTCCGGTGATGTCGTGGACGTGCGGCACGGAAATGTCCGCCATGAGGCGCAGGTTCTCCACGGCCGCCCCGATTTCGGCGGACCCCAGCGAAGGGCCCGCCGGAGCCAGGCGCGCGGCTGTTGACGCTGCGAGCTCCCAGTTGATCAGTGCCTGGGCCTGTTCTGATGAATCACCTGCAGTTGACTCCATAGCGTCCATCACATCACAGCACCCCGCGGTTGCGCCTTAAGTTCGCTGACCGGCGAACGGGCACGGCACCCTTGCAACGCACAGGCAGTGCACAGGACGGGAACAGAAGAACGCAAATGTTCGGGGCCAGAGTTAGTACAGAAGCCCACACCACCGAAGAGAGTCCGATGATTGCCTACCGTCCTATCCCGCCGCTGAGCCTGGGCAATAGCAACAGCTGGAGGTCCGTCCTGTCCGCCGTGGTGATGGCCGCCCTGCTGGGCACCGCCTCGTTTGGCACCGCCGCGGAAGCTGCGCCTGGGGCAGCCGTTCAGCTGAGCTCGGCGGCGGACGCCGGCTCAGGCGACGGTGCCGGTTCGGGCGCCGGTGCCGGTTCAGGCGCCGGTGCCGGTTCAGGCGCCGGCTAGCGGCAGCCGCAGGATGCCAGGGCCGACGCCGTGCGGTCCAGCGCCGCCCTGTTGCCCGCCGCTCCCGGCTGCAGTCCGTTCCCTATGAAGGAGAACACCAGCAGGCGGCCGTCGGCGTCCACAACATAGCCGCTAAGGGCAATCACGGAGTTCAGGGTTCCGGTCTTGGCCCGCACCAGCCCCGCGCCGCGTTCCGTGGACGGGTCGGTGTACCTGCTGCCCAGCGTTCCGGTGAGGCCGGCCACCGGAAAGCCGCCGATGGCGGCGCGCAGGCTGGGTTCGGATCCCGAGGTGATGGCCCTGACAACTTCAGACAGCTGGCCCGCCGACACCTGGTTGCCCAGGGACAGGCCGGAGACGTCCGCCACGCGCAGGCCCTCGGTGGGGATTCCCAGGTCCTGCACCTGCTTGAAGACAGTGGCGGTGGCGCCGTCGTTGCTGCCGGGCTGCCCTGCGGCGATGGCCGCCATCCGGCCCAGCACTTCGGCCAGGTAGTTGTCCGAGGTCTGCAGCATCAGGTCCACCTGCTGGCGGAGCGTGGCGGACTGCACTTCGGCCAGCACCGTGCCGGGGTTCACTGCCCCGGCAGCGCCATCTGCGGCGTCACCTCCTGTGGCGTCCGGCTTTTCGGCCTCCTGTTCTTCCACCTCCTGTTTTTCCACCTCCTGTTTTTCCACCTCCGGTGCCTTACCGCGCACGACGCCGGGCGTCACCGGCAGCCCGGCGGCGGCGCCCGCCGCCGTGAGCTGGGAGGAGAACGCCTCTGCCGCGCTCATGGCGGCGTCCTGCGGACGCGGTCCGGTGATCACGGCGGCATCGTACCGGGCCGAGTTGAGGGCCAGCGGAAACAGGGGCGCGGTCTCGCCGGCGGCCACATCCTCCGGGCTCCAGGTGGGGTTCAGTGCCGGACCGGTGAACAAAGAATCATCCAGCCGCACCTGCACCGGCCCCTTGACGCCCTGTTCCTGCAGGGACTGGACCGTGAGCCGGGCCAGGGTGGCCAGTCCGGCGTGGCCCATGACCGTGTCGCGGGATGACTCCCCCGCGCCGAGCAGGACGTCGCCGCCGCCGGCCAGGACCACGGACCCGGCTTCAGCGCCGGCCACCACCCTGGTGCTGAAGCGCTGGTCCGGTCCGATGGCGCGGACAGCCGCAGCGGCAGTCAGGAGCTTCATGTTGGAGGCGGGCACCCTGGCTTGCGAGCCGTCCCGGTCAAACAGCACCTGGCCGGTGGCGGCGTCCTGCACCACGCCCGTAAACGACCCGCCGCCGTCGGCCTGGAGTGTTGCGTTGAGCTGGGCGGTGAGTGTGTCCGGCCACGGGACAGGCGCCGAGTCCTTGAGCGGTGAAATGCCCTGCGGCAGGGAAAGGTCCCGGGGAACCTGCTGCCACGCCGGAACAGCGGACGCGGCGGTTTTGGGGTCGGGACCCTGACCTGTGAAGGCAGGGGCGACCAGCACGGCCGCCGGGACGGCGAGCGCCACCACCAGGAGGGTCAGCAGCGCCAGCGGCAGTTGCCGCCTGATGATCGCAATCCAGGGATGGCTGGCCGCGCGGCTCATCATGCGTTTCATGCTGCTGTTGGTCCTTATAGTCCTGAAATGTCCCCACTAGTTCATGAAACCTGGGCCTATCGCTATATCCTCAATAGTAGTCGGCGGCACCGACACTCCTTTTGCTGGTCTTTTTGTGTGCCGCGAACACCCTGAAGTCGAGGAGCATTCCATGAAGCATGACGTGACCATCGAGATCCCCAAGGGATCACGCGTCAAGTACGAAGTCGATCACGAGACCGGCCGCGTCCGCCTGGACCGAGTCCTGTTCACTTCCATGCAGTACCCCACCCACTACGGTTTCTTTGAGAACACCCTCGGTGAAGACGGCGACCCGCTGGACGCACTGGTGCTCCTGCAGGACTTCGATCTGCACCCGGGCGTCATCGTCGAGGCCCGCCCCATCGGCGTCTTCAACATGACGGACGACGGCGGCGGGGATGCCAAGGTTCTCTGCGTGCCCACCGACGCCCGCTTCGACCACATCAAAGAGGTCAGCGATGTCAGCGAATTCCTGATCAGGGAAATCGAGCACTTCTTCACCCGTTACAAGGACCTGGAGCCGGGCAAGTGGGTCAAGGCCGAAGGCTGGGGCGACCGCGCCGCTGCCGAGGCCGAGCTGGAAGCCTCCATCAAGCGCTACGTTCCGGCAGCACACTAGCAACACCACCCTCGCACACTTAGCGCGAACGGACACTTGAGGCCCTGGAATCTGCGGATTCCTGGGCCTCAAGTGTCCGTTCGCGCTCCGGTGGGGCTCACGGGAACCAGGCGCCCGCCGTCGTCGTTTTCAGGGGTGTGCCAGGAATCCGTGAAATCGTTGCCTTATGAACGCCGCTCCTGCCTTTAGTCCCCCGCGCTTCTGTCCTCCGTGCGGGCCGGTCACCGGGTGGCGGGACGGTGACGTTGTGCGTGCCACGGGAATCCCGTACGCGACGGCGGGGCGCTTCCAGCCGCCGGCAAGTGCACCCGGCTGGACGGAGGCCTTTGCAGCCACCTCCCCCGCCCCCGCGTGCCCGCAGGGTCCGGTCCCGTTCCTGGATGAGATCCTGGGAACCCGCTACGGCGAACTGCCCGGCAGCGAGGACTGCCAGCGGCTCTCCATCACCATTCCGGCCGGCCTGGCCGACGGCGAGCGCGTACCCGTCATGGTGTGGCTCCATGGCGGTTCCTACACGTCCGGCTCCGGGGACCTGGCCATTTTCGACCCCCGGACGCTGGTCGCCGAGAACCGGGTCATCGTAGTGTCGGTGACGTACCGCCTGGGCCTGTTCGGCTATCTCGCAACCGGAACGGGCCGGCCGGCAAACCTCGGCCTGCTGGACCAGCTGGAAGCGTTCCGCTGGGTGCAGCGAAATATCGGCGCCTTCGGCGGCGATCCGGAACGCGTGACCGCCTTCGGCCAGTCAGCAGGCGGCGACGCTGTTGCTCACCTGATGGCGACGCCGGAGGCGCCGTCGCTGTTCCGGCGCGCCATCATTCAAAGCGCACCCCTGGGGATTACCCGGGGCCGGCAGAAGATGAGCGCCGCCATGGGCGTGGCGGCTGAACATGTCACCGAAGAAACCCCGGCGATGGATGTGGTGGCCGTTGAAGGGCGTGTTTCGCAGGTGGCCCGAAAGTTCGGGCTGAAAGCGGCAATGCCATTCGGCACGCAGTACGGGCACGCACCCCTGCCGCCGGAACACGAGATTGAAGCCGCATGGAACGCGACCGCTCCTGGGATCGACGTCCTGATCGGCCACACCGCCGATGAAGCGCGCATGTTCCTGCCGGGCAACCCCGTCGCCAGCCGTCTTGCCAGGGTTCCGGTCGTGGGGACCGCCGCCGTCAACGCCATCAGCCGGGCCGTGACCGAAGCCGTGTACGGCCGGTCCGCCCGAAAGTTCGCCCGGCGGCACGCCCGGGCAGGCGGAAAAGCCTACAGCTACGTGCTGACCTGGGCGGCGCCGGGAAACTTCTTCGGGGCTGCCCACACTGTTGACCTGCCGCTGCTGTTCGGCGACCAACGGACATGGGCGGCGGCCGGACTCGTCGCGGGGGCCTCCTGGGACGAGATCAACGCACAGGGCCGCGCCCTCCGGTCCGTCTGGGCAAAGTTCGCCTCCGGGGAAGGCCTGGATAGCCAGGGCGAACTTCCCGGCGCACTCCGCTACCGCGCGGTCTGACCCGTGAAAACCTTGGGCGTGGACCTCGCCGCGGCCACCAGGAAAACCGCGGCGGCGGTGATCGAGTGGACGGACGGCGGTGCGCGGCTGATTCACTTGGCCCTGAACGTCACCGACGAGGAGATCGTGGACCTGTTCGGCGGCACGGACATGACGGGCATCGACTGCCCGGTGGGCTGGCCTGACGCCTTCCTTCCCTTCCTTGCCGGGCACCTGAACTTCGACGCGCATCCAGTGCTGGACCACGACGGGATCGAGGGCCGCCGGCTGCTGGCCTACCGGGACACAGACCGGTTCGTCACCCGCGAAACGGGGCTGATCCCGCTCAGCGTATCTGCGGACCGGCTGGCCCACCCCGCCATGCGTTGCGCGGTCATCCAGGCCAAGATCGCACGGGATCACGGGCCGCAGGCCAGGGACGGCTCCGGCAGGCTGGCGGAGGTCTATCCCGCAGCTTCGCTGAAACTCTGGGGAATCCACGCCCGCGGCTACAAAGGACGCGGCATCCCGGAGGCTGAGAGGCTGGGCGTCATCCTGGACAGCCTCACCACGGCCGCGCCCTGGCTGGACCTGGCCGGAAACCGGGAGGTCCTGGCCGCCTCTGATGACATGTTCGACGCCGTCATCGCCTCCCTTACTGCCCGCGCCGTCCGCCTCGGCCAGACTTTCACGCCGCCAGTGGACCATGCCGCCGCAGCCCTGAGCGAAGGCTGGATCCACGTGTTCGGCCAGCTCGCGGCCCTGCGGGGGTAGCCAGCCGGTGCGTCCGGCCCCCTGAGTTTTTGTCCAGATAATTGGAGATAACCCCCGGCGAAGTCGCCATATCTGGACAAAAACTCCCGGACCGGGACTACCCGCCGTTCAGCGTCCAGTCCCGGATTTCCTCCTGGTCCTCACCGTGGGTGCGCGTGTGGTTGTGGGCCCTGATCCGACGGTCCTGCAAGGACTGGCGCAGCAGGGAGTGCCGCTCCGCCAATCCGGGAACCCGGTCAATGGCGTCGATGGCCAGCTGGAAACGGTCGATACCGTTGAGCATGGCCATGTCGAACGCCGTCGTGGTGGTGCCCTCCTCCTTGTAGCCGCGGACGTGCAGGCCTTCCTGGTTGGTCCGCCGGTACGCCAGACGATGGATCAGGGACGGGTAGCCGTGGTAGGCGAAGATGATCGGCTTGTCCGCCGTGAAAATGCCGTCGAAGTCGCGTGAGGTGAGTCCGTGCGGATGCTCGCTGGCGTCCTGCAGCCGCATCAGGTCCACTACGTTGACCACGCGGATCTTCAGCCCGGGCGCACCCTCCTTGAGCAGTTGGGCGGCTGCGACGGTTTCGACGGTGGGAACGTCCCCGGCGCAGGCCAGGACCACGTCCGGCTCTTCGCCGGGGACTTCCGATCCGGCGAACTCCCAGATGCCCAGTCCCCGCTGGCAGTGGTGCGCGGCGTCGGCAGGTCCCAGCCAGGTGGGGGATGGCTGCTTGCCGCTGACCACGATGTTGACGTAGTCCCGGGAAGACAGGCAGTGCTCCATCACGGACAGCAGCGTGTTGGCATCCGGCGGCAGGTACACCCGGATGACCTCCGCCTTCTTGTTCACGGCGTGGTCGATGAAGCCCGGATCCTGGTGTGAGAATCCGTTGTGGTCCTGCTGCCAGACGTGCGAGGAAAGCACGTAGTTCAACGAGGCCACCGGCTGGCGCCAGGCGAGCTCCCGGTGGACCTTCAGCCACTTGGCGTGCTGGTTGAACATGGAGTCCACGATGTGGATGAAGGCCTCGTAACAGCTGAACACGCCATGCCGTCCGGTCAGGAGATACCCTTCCAGCCAGCCCTGGCACAGGTGCTCGCTGAGCACCTCCATCACGCGGCCGGCGCGCGCAAGGTGCTCGTCGACGTCGTCGATCCGGTACTGCCACACCTTGTCCGTGACGTCGTAGACGTCCTGCAGGCGGTTGGACGCGGTCTCGTCGGGGCCGAAAAGCCGGAAAGTCTCCGGGTTCTGCGAGATAACGTCCCGCATCCAAGAGCCCAGGGTGAGCATGGCACTGACCCGCTCCACTCCCGGCTGCTGCACCTCGACGGCGTGCTTGCGGTAGTCCGGCAGCTTGAGGTCGCGCAGCAGAATGCCGCCGTTCGCGTAGGGCGTGTCGCTCATCCGCAGCTCCCCTGCAGGAGCGTTTTCCGCGACGTCGGGCCGGAGCCGGCCGTGCTCATCGAAGAGTTCGTCGGGCCGGTAGGACTCGAGCCACTCGCCCAGCTGGGCCAGGTGCTCAGGGTTGGTGCGGACCTCGGACAGCGGCACCTGATGACTGCGCCACGTGCCCTCCACCTGCTTGCCGTCCACTATCTTCGGGCCGGTCCAGCCCTTGGGTGAACGCAGCACAATCATGGGCCACTGGGCGGCACTCGCGTCAGCTGGCGACACCGCGCCGTTGCGGCGCTCCGCCTGGATGGCGTGGATTTCGGCGAGGCAGGTGTCCAGCACGGCGGCAAAGTCGCGGTGCGCCCCCTCGACGTCGTCAGCGTCCTTTACGGTGACGAAATGGGGCTTGTGGCCGTAGCCCCGGAGCAACTGTTCCAGCTGGGCTTCCGGCATCCGGGCCAGGACCGTGGGATTGGCGATCTTGTAGCCGTTCAGGTGCAGGATGGGCAGCACTGCGCCGTCGGCCACGGGGTCCAGGAAATTGTGTGAGTGCCAACTGGCCGCCAGCGGCCCGGTTTCGGCCTCGCCGTCACCGATGACGACGGCGGTAATCAGCTTCGGATTGTCGAAGACGGACCCGTAGGCGTGCGCGAGGGAGTAGCCGAGTTCGCCGCCCTCGCTGATGGAGCCCGGAGTCTCCGGAGCGGCGTGGCTGGGGATGCCGCCCGGGTAGGAGAACTGGCGGAAAAGCTCGGCAAGCCCCGGCTCGTCGTTACCCACGTTGCTGTAGATCTCCGAGTAGGTTCCCTCCAGCCAGGCGTTGGCCACCACCGCGGGGCCGCCGTGACCCGGACCGGCGATGAAGAGCATCTCCTGCCGGTCCCGCCGGATAACCCGGTTGAGGTGGGCGTAGACGAAGTTGAGGCCCGGGGTGGTTCCCCAGTGGCCCAGGAGCCGGGACTTGGTGTCCCCCGCTTGGAGGGGTTCCCGCAGCAACGGGTTGGAACGGAGGTAGATCTGGCCCACCGAAAGGTAGTTGGCCGCGCGCCACCAGCGGTCCACGAGCCCGAGTTCGTCCTGCACGCTGCTGGCCATGATCATCCTCACGTTGCATTCGCCGCCGCGGCGGCCGTTGCTCCATCGCAACAGATGACGGCCGCACAGGCAACTTTTGCGGCAGGATCCCGGCAAACCAGGGTGCGGAAACCGATGGGCTGCACTGCCCATCGCGCCAGGGTTTCGGTAGCGGGTAAGTTCTAAGGGTTGATTCGAAGCAGGAAGTGGGACCACCGTGGCAGGAACGCAGGGAGCGGCAGGAACGGGATTCTACGCAGATCCTGCGCTTATGGAGAGTGCGCGCAAACGGACAAGAACCCTGGGGAACGGCATTCCGGTGGTCGAAGCCACCGGCTGGCAGGCGTTCTGTTCATGGGCGGTGGATTTCAGCCTGGTGGCTGCGATCGCGGCGGTGGCGGCCGCAGCCGTCGCAGGTTCCATCATGGGCACGGCGGGCCAGGCGGCCCCAGCAGCCGTCACCGTCTGGATCGCGGTGCCTTGGCTGTACGGTTTCTGTTGCGCCGCCGGCCTTTCCTTGGGATCACTGGCAACCTGCACCGTCCTTGTGCGGTTCGACTCTGGGGGACGCCCGGGACTCTGGCGTGCCGGGTGGGTCATGTTTGCCAGGATGGTGCTGTTTCCTATCGTCATCCTTGTCATTCTCCTGGCGGCGGCAGGTGGATCCGGCCCGACGGGGGACGGCCCGAAAACCCGCCACATCACCCTTGACCGGAGGTTTCCGGTACCCCCACCGCCCATCTCCCCGGACGTCACACGGGCCGCGGCAGAGGCGGCCACGGCACGGCACAATCAGCTGCCGGGCCTCTACGAGGGGCGGGGCCGGCGTGGCTAACGCGGGGCGAAGCTGGCTGGTTCGCCGCGCTGAACGGCTCCATGCAGACAGCCTTGGCCAGTTGCGGCACAGCGAGCTCTCCTTGTCCATAGCCTGGAAGTGGCTGCCGGTCCTCCTCCTGGTCGGATTCGTTTACGGCGCCATAGCCGAAGTCACCGGACGGCCCAAGACCGGAAGCTCCCCGGCGCTCTTCTCGGACATGCCGCTCTTCCTGGCGACGAGCGCCCTGACAGGCCTGGTGCTGTGGGGCCTGACCCTTTTCTGGAGTTTCCGCAGGGTCCTGGTGTTCGACCGCGGCCTGTTGTACGGGTACGCCCAGAAACACACAGCCCGCGCCATCTTCTGGGAGGACATCGACCCCTCGTCCTTGCGGACGGTCGAGGCCCCGGCCGGCGTCGCGGCTGACGGCCTGCTCAGGACCCAGGACAGACGCGGAAAGACCTCGCTAGGCGTCAGCGGACGCTACGCCGTGGTGTTCCACGGCGTAGCCACGGCACTCGCGGGCGGGGTGCAGGCATCCCGCCCGGGGTTTTTCACGTTCAGCACAGCCCGGACCCCGGACCGGCTGGTCACTGAAATCCTGCGGGCCATGGCGGAAACCGGCATTTACCGGTCCGGACCTGCGGGGTTGCAGGCGCTTCCGCCCGTCCCAATCAGCTCGGCCACACGGCTTGATTAGGCCTCGATCCCGGACACTTCCATGATCCGGACCACCGGGTAGGGTGTACGCAGAATGTTCACGCTGACCATCAATCAAACGGACAGCCGGCGCGACGGTGACCGGGTGCCGCAGTTGCTCAAGGACCTGCGGCATATCCCCGCGCGCCTCGATTTCGATCGCTCCGTTGAGGATGAAGTGCAGGGCATTGTTGAGTTCCCACAGCAGGCCGTGGAGGCAGCCCTGACCGCCCTCCGCTGCGGCAGCTGGTTTGTGGGGATCGGAGTGGGGCCGGTGAATGAGCCGCTGCCGAACCAGGTCAAGGACGCCACAGGACACGGCCTCATTTATGCCCGCCGGGCGGTGGACCGCCTGCGGAACGGCAAGGAACGTGTACCCGTTGCGGTTGACGGTCCCCTAGCCGATCTCGCTGCGGAGGCAGAGGCAGTCCTGAAGCTCCTCGGCCATATTGTGCACGACCGCAGCGCGGCTGAGTGGCGGGTCCTGGACCTGCTGACGCCCGGAGTGCGGGGCCAGCAAAAGGCAGTTGCCCAGGCGCTTGGCATCACCACGCAGGCCGTCAGCAAGGCCGTGGCCCGGGCGCAGTGGAACGAGGAACATGCTGCCCGTCCGGCGGCGGCGCGGCTGCTCCAGCTGATCCTCGAGGTTCGCTGAGCTACCCAGCCCCCTAGGAAAGGAGGCTGCGGAGAATGTGGGCGGCGCCGTCGTCGTGAACTGACATGGTGACCTCGTCCGCGGCCGCAATCACTTCGTCGGGAGCCTGGCCCATGGCGACGCCACGGCCGGCCCAGGTGAGCATCTCGATGTCGTTGCGGCCGTCGCCGATCGCCACGGTGAGGTGCGACTCGATGCTCAGATGCCCGCGGAGGTGCTCCAGGGCGCTGGCCTTCGTGACGCCCTCGGCTGCGATGTCCAACCAGGCGGTCCAGCCAACCGAGTACGTGACACCGGAGAGTCCGATGTGCTTGATGGCTTCGTTGAATTCCTCGGACGTATTGTCGGAGCTGAACACCACCACTCGCACTGCCGTGGCCTCAAGCATGGTCTGGAAGTCCACGCCGATTGCCTCCACGCCGAAACTTGCATCCTGGAAGCGCTCGGTGGACAGGAAGTTGCCGTCCTCGTCCTCCAGCGCGTACTTGGCCATGGGAAGCCGCTTGCGGAGGGCACGGAGCGCCGGGCCCGGATCGAACGTGGCCTTGCGGATGACCTCGTAGCCGTCGGGGTGGGCCGGATCCAGCCTAAGGGTCACGCCGCCGTTGCAGCACACCGCGTAGCCGGTATCGATCCCGATCTGCTCGATGATGGGCAGGGTGGCATTCAGCGACCGGCCGGTGGCGATCAGGACCTCATGGCCCGCGGCCACTACCGCCTGGGCCGCCTCGCGCACGGGAGCCGACATGTGGCCGTCGTGGTTGACCAGCGTGCCGTCGACGTCCAGGGCCACCATGAGCTTCTGGGCGGGGTCGTTCTTGCCGTTGTTTCGCTGGTCGTCGTTGCCAGCGACTGAGGTTTCAGTCAATGTTGTCATCCACCTAGTACAGCAGACGCCCCCGGACACACGCTAGGACGCACGCCACAGCCAGTGTTAACTTGTGGTAAACACCCACAGCTTGTCCACACTGTGGGTGTTTACCGGCTGGTCATCCGGTTCCCGGCACAGTTCTCAAGCGGCCCCGAACCGGCGGGTCCTGGGCCATGAAGCTACAGGACCGGCAGCACTTCCAGGCCGCCGAGGTACTTCTGGAGCGCCCGGGGGACGTTCACCGAGCCGTCCTCGTTCTGGTGGTGCTCCAGGATGGCCACGATCCACCGGGTGGTGGCCAGCGTGCCGTTCAGGGTGGCGACGGCGCGTGTCCCCTTGGGTGCGCCGTCCTCGTTCAGCACCCGTTCACGGATGTTCAGGCGGCGTGCCTGGAACGTGGTGCAGTTCGAGGTGGACGTCAGTTCGCGATAGGCGCCCTGCGTGGGCACCCAGGCTTCGCAGTCGAACTTCCGGGCGGCCGAGTTGCCGAGGTCACCGGCGGCAGTGTCGATGACGCGGTAGGGGAGCTCGCACTTGGCCAGCATCTCCTCTTCCCACGCGAGGAGGCGCTCATGCTCGGCGGCTGCCTCTTCCACCGTGGTGTAGATGAACATTTCCACCTTGTTGAACTGGTGGACCCGGATGATTCCGCGGGTGTCCTTGCCGTGCGACCCCGCCTCGCGGCGGTAGCAGGAGCTCTGGCCCGCATAGCGGATGGGGCCGGCGGAGAGGTCCAGGATCTCGTCCGCGTGGTACCCGGCCAGGGCAACCTCCGAGGTGCCCACCAGGTAAAGGTCGTCTTCGGCGAGGCGGTAGATCTCGGCGTCGTGCTTGACGTCGAATCCGGTGCCCTGCATCGTTTCCGGGCGGACCAGCGTGGGGGTGATCATGGGGACGAAGCCCGCGTCGATGGCCTGCTCCATGGCCATCTGCAGGAGCGCCATCTCCAGCCGGGCGCCCACGCCGCGGAGGAAGTAGAAGCGTGAACCGGACACCTTGGCGCCGCGCTCCATGTCGATGGCGCCGATCAGCTCACCGATTTCCAAGTGGTCCTTCGGCTCAAAATCAGGGAATTCCCGGGGTTCACCGACGGTCTTGACCACAATGTAGTCGTCCTCGCCGCCTTCCGGAACGCCGTCCACAATCAGGTTGGGGATGGCGCGGAGGAGCTCCTCCTGCTGGGCCTGGGCAACGTCGGCCTCAGCCGATGCGGCCTTGACCGATGCGGCCAGCACCTTGACCTCTGCCAGCAGGGCCTGCTTTTCCTCGCCCTTGGCCTGGGCCACCTTCTTGCCGAAGGCGTTCTGCTCGGCGCGGAGGTTTTCGAAGCGGATCAATGCCGCCCGCCGTGCTGCGTCAGCCGAGATGATCGCATCCACCACGGACTCGTCGGCGCCGCGGGCGCGCTGGCTGGCACGGAACTTGTCCGGATTTTCGCTGAGGTCTTTTACGTCGATCACCAGACAAGAGTATCGAATGCGCCCGCCATGACGCGGTGGCGCTGCGCGTCGCCGCTGGATAGTCGCCGCGGGATAGTGTTGGAGCACCATGAACGATTGGCTGCTCTACCTCATCCTGGCTGCGGCCCTGGCTTTCGCGGTCTCCAGCTGGTGGGGCGTGCGGCGGCTCAAGGCGCTCCACACGCGCAGCGCGGTCCAGGAGGACACGCACCATCCGGGCATGGTCCAACAGAAGGTGGCCGTGGTGATGAATCCGGTCAAGGCGAAGTCGGACGAGGCCCGCGCCCTGATCCAGCGCGCCTGCCTGTCCGCCGGCTGGGAAGCCCCCGCCTTTTTCGAGACCACGGCGGAGGACCCCGGATATTCACAGGCTGAGGCAGCACTCGCGAGCGGGGCCGACGTCGTCCTGGTGGGCGGCGGGGACGGCACCGTACGCGTGGTGGCTGAGAAACTGGCCCACACGAACGTACCCATGGGACTGATCCCGCTGGGTACCGGAAACCTGCTGGCCAGGAACATCCACCTGGACGTCAACGACGTCCACGGCAGCATCCAGACCGCCCTCTTTGGACACCAGCGGCACATCGACACGGCCCGCATGGGCATCAGGAATTCGCGGACCGGCGCGTCCTCAGAGCATGCATTCCTGGTGATCGCGGGCATGGGCATGGATGCCGAAGTCGTCGGGGACACCAACGACGGGCTGAAAAAGGCAGTGGGCTGGCTGGCCTATACCGAGGCCGGTGTCAGGCACTTGCCCGGGCGGCGCAAGAAAGTGTCCATCGCCCTGGACGACCAGCCGGAACAGTCCCGGAAGATCCGCAGCGTGCTGTTCGCGAACTGCGGACTCATTCCCGGGGGCATCGACTTCATCCCGCAGGCAATGATCGACGACGGAATGCTGGACGTGGTGGTGATGAGCCCGCGAAGCGCCATCGGGTGGATCGCGATGTACACAAAGATCATGTTCAAACACAAAAGGAACCTGCCGGTGATGAGCTACTACCGCTCCGGCAAGATCGTCATCAAATGCGCCGAGCCGGTGGCCACCCAGGTGGACGGCGACCCCTCCGGAGAGGCCACCGACGTCACCGTCCAGGTGCAGCCGGGATCGCTGTTGGTTCGGGTTCCGGAAAGCAAAGGCGCCGAAACGCCCGCAGGGGAAGTGTCCGCACGCAAGCAGTAGGCCGGACTCAGGCGCTGGCTTTCTTCTCCTCAGCCTCCGCTGCGGCTTTTGCCGCCGCGCGGGCCTCGGACTGCTCGCGGATCATGGCTTGCTCCTCTTCGAAGCGCAGGCGATCCGCCCTGTCGGCATCGTCGCCGTCCCAATCCTGGTTATCCGCAGTGGGCTTGGGATTGACAATCATTCCCTGGCCGTCGTTGTCGCTGCTGGATCCTGACATGACCCGCTCCTTCCGGTAGAGGTCTTCCCCAATGGATCAGGCAAGCATACGCACTGCCGTGCAGGCGGGGAAGTACCCCGAGGGGCATTTGCCTAAGCTGTGGGCGAACCTTGCGGGGCATGAAACGGCTCGATCGATGCCCCTTTGAGTATCCCCGACACCCATTCATGTGCGGCGTGGAATGCTTCGTCGGAGGTATGCGGTGCCACCTCAGGGCTCTGCGCGTCGGCCCGCGCGTAGGAGCCCAGGAAGCGGGTAGCCGGGCTGATCCGGTGCAGCCCCGCCAGCGCGTCGGAAACGCGGGCGTCCTCCACGTGTCCGTCGGCGTCGATGCTAAAGAAGTAATGGCCAAGGTACTGCCCGGTGGGGCGTGATTCGATGCGGCTCAGGTTCACGCCGCGAGTGGCGAACTGGTCCAGGATCTCCATCAGCGCGCCGGGCCGGTCCTCCGGCAGCGGAACCACCACGGTGGTCTTGTCCGCGCCGGTGCGGTGCGGAAGGGCGCCCGGCCGGCTGACCAGGACAAAGCGCGTCACCGCCCCCGGATTGTCCCCGATGTTCTCCGCCAGAACGCGGAGCCCGGGCTGCTCAGTGGCCACGATCGGGGCGCAAATGGCTGCGTCGTAGTGGGCCCCGTCCTCGTCCAGCAGCCCCATGGCCCCGGCCGCGGTGGAGGACGCCGGGATGTATTCCACGTTGGGCATGTTAGCTTCCACCCAGAGCCTGCACTGGGCCCAGGCGTGGCCGTGGGTGGAGATCCGGCGGATATCCGGGATTTCCACGCCGGGGCGGGCAACCAGGACGAAGCTGATGGGCACCAGCGCCTCACGGATGATCCTCAGCTCCTGGCCGGAGGCGATGGCGTCCAGGGTGGCCGTGACGCCGCCCTCCACGGAATTTTCAATGGGCACCATGGCAGCACCAGCGGACCCGTCGCGCACCTTGTCCAGCGCCGTGTTCACGTTGGAGGAGGGGATGCGGACGGCCTCGGCGGCACCCGGCACCTGCATCAGCGCGGCCTCGGTGAACGTGCCCTCCGGGCCGAGGAAGGTGTAGGTGACGGGCAACGCGGGCATGGACTGTCCTTCTCAAATAACTTCAGGGCCGCCCGGCGGGGCGGTTGGTGCCGCGCAGGCGGATGGGCCCGGCGGGGCGGTTGGTGCCGCCAGGAGGAAGCGGCACCTCTTAGAGGATGACCGGCTTGAGGCCGTTGTCCGAAACGAGCGGCAGGCCCGTTTCGAGCCATTGGTCCATTCCGCCAGCCACATTGAAGGCGGAATAGCCCTGCCCCACGAGCCACTTGGCCGCACGGAACGAGCGGCCGCCGGTACGGCAAATGACGTAAAGGTCCTCGTCCGGCTCCAGTTCGCCGAGGCGGCCCGGCAGCTGGTCCAGCGGAATGTGCAGCGCACCCTCCGCGTGCCCCGCCGACCATTCGTAGTCCTCCCGCACGTCCAGGATCCTGGCGTCAGCTGGAATGTCGGTCACGGTGACGGTTTCGAAGTCGCTCATGGAAGTCCTCTCCGGAAAATGAAGGTCTGCCTCCAGCGTATCCCCCGCCGGGGCGGCCACCCCGAATCGGGGGCACGTTACGCTTCAAGGGGACCGCAAAGGAGAATCGTCGATGGCAGCTCAACAGCCAACAATCCTGGCAACGTCCGGCGGGTATAAGGCCGGCCGGCGTTCACGGCTGGAGTTTGACGCATTGCTGCACCACGCCGTCGAACTTTCCGGCGTTACGGGACGGGCACCGCGCGTCACGCATATAGGCACGGCAGCGGGAGACCAGCGCTCGTTCAACGCGGAGATGGACCAGGCGGCGAGGATCGCGGGTTTCGATTTCAGCCACCTCAACCTTTTCACCATGCCCAGCATCGACGATCCGGAGGCGCACCTCCTGGAGCAGGACGTGGTGTGGGTCAACGGGGGGTCGGTGGTGAACCTGCTTGCCGTGTGGCGGGCGCACGGCCTCGACGAAATCCTGCGGCGGGTGTGGGAACGCGGTGTGGTCCTCGCCGGAGTTTCGGCCGGGTCCATCTGCTGGTACCAGGGCGGCACCACGGATTCGTTCGGCCCGCAGCTGCGTCCCGTGACCAACGCGCTGGCGTTCCTGCCATATGCCAACGGCGTGCACTACGACTCCGAGGACCAGCGCCGCCCGCTGGTGCACCGGCTTGTGGCCGACGGCACGCTCGGCGAAACGCACTGCACGGACGACGGCGTGGGGCTGGTTTACTTCGGGACGGACCTTGTGGAGGCGGTCACCGAAGTCCGCGGCAAGGCCGCGTACCGCGTCACCCGCGCGGGGGAAGGTGGCGCCGCCGCCGCAGAAGAGCGGCTGGAGGCCCGTTTCCTTGGCTGACATCCACGAATTGTCCGCGGTGGAGCTCCGCGATGCGCTGCACTCGGGCGGGCTCTCCGCCCGGGAAGTGACGGAGCACTTCCTTGGCCGGATAACGGCACGCAATCCCGGCCTGGGCGCGTTCATCACGGTGACCGCGGAACAGGCGCTGGCGGATGCCGCGGCCGCCGATGCGCTGTACGCCCGTTCGCCGCACTCCCGCCCGCCTCACAGGCGCCCGCTGGACACGCACCCGCCGGAGCTTCCGCTGCTGCACGGCATGCCGGTGGCCTTCAAGGACCTGACCGATGTGGCGGGGGTGGTGACCACCCACGGCAGCGCGGCCCTGGACCATAAACCGGCTCCCACGGACGGCGCACTGGCGGCGGCGTTGAAGGGTGCCGGTGCCATTTCGCTGGGCAAGACGCAGGTTCCGGAGTTCGGCCTGACCGCCTACAGCGAAAACTTGATCGCACCGCCGTCGCGCAATCCGCATGCGCTGAGCCGCAGCTCGGGCGGCTCCTCGGGCGGAAGCGCGGCGGCCGTCGCCGCCGGCCTTGTTCCGTTCGCTCCCGGGTCCGACGGCGGCGGCTCGATCCGGATCCCGGCGGCGGCCTGCGGGCTGGTGGGCCTGAAACCGGGGCGCGGCCTCGTCCCGGCGGGCGAAAGCACCGGGGACCCCGCCCGGCTGGTGGTGGCCGGCCCGCTGGCGCGATCGGCAGAGGATGCCGCCCTGATGCTTGACGCGCTGGTGGCCGGGCAGGGTGCAGGCCCGGAAAATCCCGCCTCGGGCGGGTACCTCGCGTCCTTGTCCCGGCCGCCCGGCCAATTGAGGATCGGGGTGAGCCTGGACAGCCCCTGGCAGGCTATTTTTCCGTTTACGCCGGACCCGGAAGCACTCGATGCGCTCAATGAGGGCGTCCGCCTGCTCGAGGCCGCGGGCCATTCCACCGCCGAGGCAACCGTAAGGTACGACAACCGTTATCCGGATGCGTTCACCACAGCATGGACGGCCGGCGTCGGGAGCGCCCGGATTGTGCCGCAGCGCGAAGCGTTGCTGACCCCGCTCACCCGCACGTTCCGGCGGCGGGCGCAGCAACGGAGTGCGTCAAAACTGAACGAGGCCCTGGGCTTCCTGCGGCAGTTCGAGCGCGACACGGTCTCCCAGTATGCGCAATGGGATCTCATGCTGATGCCGGCGCTGGCCCAGACGCCACGGCCCGTGGGCTGGTTCACGGGAGCCTCCCACGGGGACGGCTACTGGCCCGCCTCGGAATGGGCAGGCGACGCCGACGGCGACTACCGGAAGCAATGCGAATTCGCGCCGTGGTCCAGCATGGTCAATGTGTGCGGGCTGCCCGCCATCAGCGTCCCCGTGCACTGGACGGAAGGCCCGCCCGGCGCCGGCCTGCCCATGGGAATCCAACTGGTGGGGCCAATGGGATCCGAGGCGCTCCTGCTGCGAGTGGCGGCCCAGTTGGGGTTCTGACCGCAGGGTTCTAGCCGCGGGGTTCTTACTGCGGGGTTCTGACCGCAGGGTTCTGACCGCAGGCAGGACGGCGCGTCTGCCTTGCTTGCTGCCGGCGGGAATGTGACAATCGCGCGGTCCGGTGCCACCCTTAAGTAAATGAGCACCACTCATTTATCCGACCGCCCCGCCACAACGCCGGGCGACACGTCATTTTTCGGCCACCCAAAGATGCTGGCCAGCCTCTTCTCCGTAGAAATGTGGGAACGCTTCTCCTTCTACGGGATGCAGGGCATCCTCCTCTACTACATGTACTTCACGGCCGCGCAGGGCGGCCTCGAAATCGAACAGGGCCTGGCCGCCGGCCTGGTGGGCGCCTACGGCGGCGGAGTCTATCTCTCCACCATCCTCGGCGCGTGGCTGGCTGACCGGCTCTTCGGTTCGGAACGCGTCCTGTTCGGCTCGGCCGTCCTGATCATGGCCGGCCACATTGCCCTGGCGCTGGTGCCCGGCGTTCCGGGACTCATTGCCGGCCTGGTGCTGGTGGGCGTCGGCTCCGGCGGCCTGAAAGCCAACGCCACCGCACTGGTGGGCACCCTGTACGGGGAGAAGGACGAACGCCGCGACGCCGGCTTCTCCATCTTCTACATGGGCATCAACGCCGGCGCGCTGATCGGCCCGCTGGTCACCGGCTGGCTGCAGGAAAGCCAGGGGTTCCACTGGGGCTTCGGCGCTGCCGCCGTCGGCATGGCCCTTGGCCTGGGCATCTACGCCCTGGGACGCAAGAAACTTCCCGACGAAGCGCACCACGTGCCCAACCCGCTCCCGGCAAACCAACGCACACGCTACCGGTTGATCTTCCTGGGCATTGCCGCCGTGGTGGCGGTTCTCCTGGCCACTGGAGCGGTCAATGCTGAAAACCTGGCCATGTCCATGGCGTACGCGGCCATCGGCGCTTCCCTGCTGTACTTCGGCCTGATCTTCTCCAGCAGTAAGGTGACGGGCACCGAGCGCAAGCGCGTAGTGGCCTTTATCCCGCTGTACATCGCCTCCGCGGCATTCTGGGCGCTCTTCCAGCAGCAGTTCACCTTCATTGCCGTGTACTCGGAGGAGAAACTGGACCGGAACGTGTTCGGCTGGGAAATGCCGGCCGCCTGGGTGCAGTCCATCAACCCGGTGTTCATCATCATTTTCGCCGGCGTCATGGCAGCGCTGTGGACCCGCCTCGGCAACAAGCAGCCGGGCTCGGCCCTGAAGTTCTCCATCGGCCTGTTCGTGATGGGGCTCGCCTTCCTGGCTTTCATCCCGCTCGCCGGCAGCGGCAAGACGCCCCTCCTGGCCCTGGTCGGCATCCTGTTCCTCTTCACCCTGGCTGAGCTCTTCCTCTCCCCCATCGGGCTGTCCGTCACCACCAAACTGGCCCCGCAGGCATTCCACACGCAGATGGTGGCCCTGTTCTTCCTTTCGGTTTCCCTCGGCACCACACTGGCCGGCATCCTGTCCGGGCTGTACAACCCGGCCGACGAACTGCCGTACTTCATCGGCATCGGCGGCACCGCCATGGTGCTCGCCGTCGGCCTCGCGGCGGCCTCGCCGGCCATCAGGAAGCTCATGGGCGGCGTACGCTGACCGGATGAACACCCCCGCCACGCGGCCGGCATAACCGTCCGCCGCCCGCACCAGTCCGGCTGGTCCAGGCGTTGACAGGCTGAGACCGTCCCCTGCCTGTGGCCGTACCTCTAGTAGCCGTACCCGGCGTTCGCGGCGGCGAAGATCGCCGCAAAGGCGAACGTGAGCACAATCGCCGTCAGCGCCAGGCCGAGGTAGCCGAGGACCAGGCCGGCAATGGCGAGCCCGCGGCCGGCGGGCTCCCGGAGCAGTGCCAGATGGCCCAAGACCACGGCGGCAATCTGCGGCAGGATGAAAATGCCCAGCCCGAGGAAAACCGCGATGCCGCAGCACAGGCTCGCGATGCTGAGCCCCTTGGGCTCGGGCGGTGCGCCGTAGGGCGTGCCGTAGGCGTGCCGTAGTAGGAGGGCTGCCCGTAGGCGGTGCCGTACGGTCCAGGCTGCTGACCGTACGCGGGCGGCTGGCCATACTGCGGCGGCTGGCCGTAGGGAACTCCGGGAGGCACTGGCTGTGACCCCCGCGGTGGAATATACGACGGCGGCTGGTAGCCGTCCGGCGTCCCCTCATCGCCGGAGGCAGGCTGGTTCGTCATGGGAAATCCCCTTTTTTGTGGCTAGAACCAGCGTATCAACGCGCCGCGCCGAGGTGTGGGCCCGTGATACACCATCTGATAAATCGGCCTTCAGGGCTACGGGGCCCAGAGCGGCACCGTGAGTGAGAACACCACGGTCCCCAGGAGCAGCAGGCTCCACAAACCGGCCGCCATTTGTCGTGCGCGGGCCTGCGCCGACCTCCCCAGGTGCATGGGAGCGGAGCCGCGCGTGACGCTGCCGGAAGCTGAACCGTGGTAGCGGCTGGGAAGCGGCGGCGGATACATCGCGCCGTTGTTCGAGCGGGCACCCGGGTGCGGCGGCCGGATATTCGGCCGTTGCGGGTTGTGCGGCTGTGGCGAGTTGTGCGGCCGTTGCGGGTTGCGCGGCTGCGGCCAGGTGTTGGACTGCGTTCTGTTGTGAGGCTGCGGTCGTGCCGGGACGGAAGGGTAGTTTCGGGTTGCAGGCGACTGCGGTTGAGTCAGCTGCTGCCCCAGACGGGAGTACAGGCCAACCACCGTCGGCTGATCCAGTGCTGCCGGGAGCGCTGCCACCCGCGCAACCACAAGGTTGATGCCCAGCACGGCGACGCCGGAGCCCGTCACGTCTTCGAAGTCAGGCTGGCCGGTGAGGCAGATGATGGAGCGGACCAGGTGCCGGTGGGGCGCGTCGAGCAACGCAGCCACAGCGGCCGCCTGTCCCAGGGCGCCGTCCACCGCGGGGTTCCGTGAATAGCCGTTCTGCCTGAGGACGCCGTCCCTGACCTCAACGGTGCCGGACCAGTTCTTTGCATCCACCACCACCACGCCGCCCGGTCCCACCAGCACGTGGTCAAGGTTGGCCAGCGGCCGGCCGGGCCAGTGAACGTCGTGCAACAGGAACCAGCCCTGCGGGGTCAGTTCGCCCAGCAGGCTCGCGGTGCGGCGCTCCCCCTCCCCTCCGGCGCCCCAGGGATCGGAGGCGCGTTCGGCATGGTCCAACTGGCGCTTGAGCCGGGCGATGCGCTCCGCCGCCAGCCGTGACTGCTCTGACGCTCCGTCGCCTGCTGCCATGGACTGTCCTCCTTGGTTCGCCGCAGCTCGATTCCCCGCAACTGGATTCCCTGCAACGCTGACGGCGGCGGAGAGAACCGCCGTCGTAATTTGTTTAGAAAATTAGCAGCCTGCGGACAGCCGGTATATAGGTACTTTTGGCGCCACTACTCGCTTTTCCACGGCCAATTACTGTCCCCCAATAAATGCAAAAAGGAATAAATAGGTAAATGCCGGATGAAATTCGGCGTCATAGGGGCCGGATTCCGGACAAACCGTGTTGCGCCCCGCCGTCGTCTGGCATGCTGGTGCAATGGCTAGCCGCGCGGGCACAGTTGCCCAACCCCAAGACCTTGTTGACCTCACTGCGCTCCTGGATGCGTACTACGATGTTTCCCCCGATCTGAGCGATCCGGGCCAGCGCGTTGCGTTCGGCACCTCCGGGCACCGGGGGTCCAGCCTGAAGGCTTCTTTCAACGAGCCCCATATCGTGGCCATTACCCAGGCGATCGTGGAATACCGTGCCGGCCAGGGCATCACCGGCCCGCTGTACATGGCAAAGGATACGCACGGCCTCAGCGAACCGGCGCAGAACTCCGCGCTCGAGGTTCTGGCAGCCAACGGCGTGAACGTACTGATCGACGCCCGCCACGGCTACACGCCCACGCCTGCGCTTAGCCACGCCATCCTTACCCACAACCGGAACGCCCCAGCCGGCGCACCGCAGGCGGACGGCATCGTGGTCACTCCGAGCCACAACCCGCCCGGTGACGGCGGCTTCAAATACAACCCGCCGCACGGCGGACCCGCGGACACCGACGCCACCGGCTGGATCGCCAACCGTGCCAACGAACTCCTCGAGAACGGACTCCGCGGCGTCAAGCGCATTCCGGTAGCGGATGCCCTGGCGGCTGAGACCACCGGCAAGTTCGACTTCCTGAGCAGCTACGTGGACGATCTCCCGTCCGTCCTGGACCTCAACGCCATCCGCGAGGCCGGCGTCCGGATCGGCGCCGACCCCATGGGCGGCGCTTCGGTTGACTACTGGGGTGAGATCGGCGAACGCCACCACCTGAACCTCACCGTGGTGAACCCCACCGTTGATCCGCAGTGGGCTTTCATGACCCTGGACTGGGACGAGAAGATCCGGATGGACTGCTCCTCGCCGTCCGCCATGGCCTCGCTGATCAACCGCATGTCCAGCGGCGCAACGTTCGATGTCGCCACAGGCAACGACGCCGACGCTGACCGCCACGGCATCGTTACGCCCGACGGCGGCCTGATGAACCCGAACCACTACCTCGCCGTCGCCATCGACTACCTCTACCGCCACCGCACGGGCTGGAACCCGGCGTCGGTGATCGGCAAGACGCTCGTGTCCTCCTCCATCATCGACCGCGTGGCCGAGAGCCTGGGCCGCAAGCTCGTTGAGGTTCCGGTGGGCTTCAAATGGTTCGTTCCCGGCCTGCTCTCCGGCGAGGGCGCGTTCGGCGGCGAGGAATCCGCCGGCGCTTCCTTCAACAAGATGGACGGCAGCGTGTGGACCACGGACAAGGACGGTATCCTGCTGGCCCTGCTGGCCTCGGAGATCACGGCTGTCACCGGCAAGTCGCCCTCGCAGCTCTACAAGGGCCTCACCGACCAGTTCGGCGATCCCGTGTACGCCCGGATCGACGCCGCAGCCACCCGCGAACAGAAAGCAGCGCTCGGGAAGCTGTCGCCGTCGGACGTCACCGCCACCGAGCTCGCCGGCGAAACGATCACGGCCAAGCTCACTGAGGCTCCGGGCAACGGCGCTTCGATCGGCGGCCTGAAGGTGGTCACCGAGAATGCTTGGTTCGCCGCCCGCCCGTCCGGCACCGAGGACGTCTACAAGATCTACGCAGAGTCATTCAAGGGCGCCGACCACCTCAAGCAGGTCCAGGCCGAAGCCAAGGCCCTGGTTGACGCGGTCATCGCCTGACCCAACGCTCTCTCACTTAATGCCGGAAAAACAGCGACGCTCTCTCACTTTCTTTAGGAAAGTGAGAGAGCGTCGGCCTCTAAGGTGCATTAAGTGAGAGAGCGTCAGACGGTGCGTACGACGGCTAGACCGTGCGTACGACGGCTAGACCGTGCGTACGACGGCTAGACGGTGCGTACGACGCCTAGACCGTGCGTACGACGTCCGCGTAAGCGAACTTCGGCTTTGCTTCGCCCCAGGCGTCCGGGCCGGGCTGGCCGATGTTGACCACTAGGAAGCTCTTCTGGTCCCCGGCGGGGAAGAACGCCGCATCAATTGCGGCGAAGTCGGCGCCGGTCATGGGGCCTGCCGAGAAACCGAGGGAACGCACTGCCAGGATGAAGTAGCCGGCCTGCAGGTGGGCGTTGTTGTTGCCCGTGCTGGCCGCGAGATCCGGCGACGCATCGTACATGGCCTTGGGGGCGTTGTAGCTGGGCAGGAACTTGTCCCACTGGTCCTGCCACGCCGTGTCGTAGCTGAGGACTGCAACAAGCGGGGCGGTCGCCGTCTTGGCGCGGTTGCCCGCCGAGAGGGTCTCCACGAGCTGGGCGCGGGCTTCAGCGGACCGGACATAGGTCACGCGCAGCGGCTGGGAGTTAAAAGCCGTGGGACCGAACTTGGTCAGTTCGTAGATGGCGCGGGCCTGCTCATCCGTGACTTCTCCGGTGAATGCGTTGGCCGTACGGGCCTCAGCGAAAATCGCGTCCACTGCGGCTGCGTCGATCACTGCTTCTTCGTGGGCAATTGTCATCTGCATACCTTTCGATGGGCCCGCTCACCCGGAGGCGGCTGGCGGTTCTCGTTCCATAGTTGCAACTTCAACTGAATAGTTCCTCTTCCCGTGACTGTGCGTGACGTTCCACACAGCCGCGGCAATGCGCGCCTGCCTGAACACCCGCAGGCCGGGCGCACCGCAGGGCCTGCGCGGTAATGTTGCTCCGGAAGATTCCTTCCCCCTCCCGACACATACTTCTTTGAAAGGCTCCCGGCCATGAGCATGCTTGGTACCAAATGGAAGCTTCACGGCAACGGAAAGTCGGTCCGCCCCGGCGAGGTGGTGGCCCCCGGTGAACGCCTCACCTGGCCGCTGACCATCGGAGTGGGAATGCAGCACGTGGTGGCCATGTTCGGCGCCACCTTCCTGGTGCCCATCATCACCGGTATGCCGCCGGCCACCACACTGTTCTTCTCCGGCATCGGAACCCTGCTCTTCCTGGTGATCACCCAGGGCAGGGTGCCCAGCTACCTCGGCTCGAGCTTTGCGTTCATCGCTCCCATCATGGCCTCCCAGCAACAGTTTGGGATCCCCGGCGCACTGGGCGGAGTGGTGCTCGCCGGCGCCGGGCTGGCAATCATCGGCGCCGTGGTGCAGAAATTCGGAGCCGGCTGGATCAACCGGCTCATGCCGCCTATCGTCACCGGCGCCATCGTGGCACTCATCGGACTGAACCTGGCCCCGGCAGCCAAAAACAACTTCGACGCCGCCCCGGTCACCGCGGTGATCACGCTGGCTACCATCATCCTGGTGAGCGTGCTGTTCAAAGGCATCCTGGGCCGCCTCAGCATCCTGGTGGGTGTGCTGGTGGGTTACCTTGTGGCCATGCTCCGCGGCGAAGTGGACTACTCCAAGATGGACGCAGCCGCCTGGGTGGGCCTGCCTCACTTCCAGACCCCTGAATTCCATCTGGGCGTCGTTGGGCTCTTCATCCCCGTGGTTCTCGTGCTGGTGGCCGAGAACATCGGCCACGTGAAGTCCGTCTCCGCCATGACCGGCCAGAACCTCGACGGCGTCTCCGGCCGCGCCCTGATGGCGGACGGCGCCGCCACCGTGCTGGCCGGCTTCGGCGGCGGTTCAGGAACCACCACCTACGCCGAAAACATTGGTGTCATGGCCGCCACGAAGGTGTACTCGACGGCGGCCTACTGGGTGGCCGGCATCTTCGCGATCATCCTCAGCTTCTCCCCGAAATTCGGTGAACTGATCGCCACGGTTCCCTCCGGAGTGCTGGGCGGTGCGGCCACCATGCTGTACGGAATGATCGGCATCCTGGGTGTCAAGATCTGGGTCCAGAACAAGGTCAATTTCTCCAACCCGGTCAACCTGACCACCGCAGCGGTGGCCCTGATCATCGGCATCGCCGACTACACCTGGACCATCGGCGAACTAACGTTCACCGGCATCGCCCTGGGCTCCGCCGCCGCACTGGTGATCTACCACGGCATGACGGCGATCGCGAAGGCCCGCGGGAGCGTGGCTGAACCGGAGACCGAACAGGCAGGACTGCCCCCGGCGGCCAAGGCCGCGATCAGCGCCGCCGCCAAGCGGTCTCCGAAAAAGCGGCGATAGCCGACGGCGGGCGGGCAGCTTTCGAGAGCCGCCCGCCCGCCTGTAAACCCGGCCTTGGATTACGTGGACCTACCCGGCGTCGAACGTATCGTCGTCGCGGTCCTTGGGGGCCTTGCTGTCAGGCAGGTCAGTGCCGCTGCCGTCAGGGATTCCTGCCGCGTCCTGGTTCGGTTCCGAGGAGAACGGACGCCCGGAATCGGGGTCCTCCGTGTTGGACTCGTCCATTTCTGCTTCCGCGGACGGCACTGCTGCGTCGCTTTCGGCTGCCGACTCAAAGCCGGGGTCCGCGCTTTCATTTTCTGCGTTCATCTGGTCCTCCGTTCCTCCGAAGCGTCCCGCTCCGGGTTCTCCCGCACTGTCCTGGTCTTCGGCGCCGAACTGGCTGAGGTCGGGCGCCCCGGCAGGGTAGGTTTCGCCGTCCGGGCTGTCCTGGCTCAAACCCGCTGCGTCGAATGCCTCTTCCTCGCGCGGCTGGGCGAACCTCTTCGCGTCGGCACCGCCCATTTCCTGCTCGACCGTGGGCGTTCCATAACCGCCCTCTTCCTCGATGGGTGTTCCTTGGTTCTCCTGCGTCATGTCATTCCTCCTGCTGGTCGCATCTGTTGGGAAATTCCGGGCGGATCAGAGACCCTTCCCGCCTGTCACCGGAAGCACCGCTCCGGAAATGTAGGACCCATGATCAGAGGCGAGCAGGACGTAGGCGGCCGCGAGCTCCGCGGGCTGTCCCGCCCGGCCCAAAGGAGTGTCCTGACCGAACTTCGGCAGTTTCTCGGGCCATTCCGTGGCTGGAATCAGCGGTGTCCAGATGGGGCCAGGGGCAACGGCGTTGACCCGGATGCCCTTGGGCCCGAGTTCCTGGGCCAGCGCCTTAGTGAACGCCACCTGGGCGCCCTTGGTCATGGCGTAGTCGATGAGGCCCGGCGACGGGTTGAAGGCCTGGATCGAGGCAGTGGTGATGATGGACGCCCCTGCTTTAAGGTGCGGCACCGCGGCCCTGGCCGTCCACAGCAGCGAGTAGAGGTTGGTTTTGAAAACGCGGTCGAATTCCTCGGTGGGAAGCGTCTCAAAGCTATCGCGGTTCTTTTGGTAGGCCGCGTTCAGTACCACCACGTCCAGGTGGCCGAACTCCGCTAACGTGTCCTCCACGATTTTGGTGCTGAACTCTTCACTCCGCCCATCGCCCGGCAGCAACAGCGCCCGCTGCCCGGCCTTCCGGACCCACGCCGCTGTGTCCTGGGCATCGGCTTCCTCTTCAGGGAGGTAGGAGATGGCGACATCGGCCCCCTCGCGGGCGAACGCAATGGCCACGGCCCTGCCGATGCCGGAGTCGCCCCCGGTGATGAGCGCCGCCTTGCCTGTGAGCGCGTTGCTTCCCTCGTAGCTTTCCTCGCCATGATCCGGTTGCGGCTCCATGGGCGCCGTGAGCCCCGGCTGTTCCTGCACCTGTTCCGGGAACGGCCCCTCGTGGTAGCCCGTCCTGGGGTCCTGCGGCTGGTGGTCCTGCTTGTTGTCGGTCATTCTCCACCTCGCTAACTTCTCGGTTTTTCCTGCGTCCGGTGCGTAACCGGCCCTTCGAAACTATCCCAGCGGACAGGGCAAGTCCACCGTTTTGGACAATTTAGTCAGCAAACTTAGTATTGCTTGCAGGAGGCTTCAAGCCTAGGTTGAAAGTCAGTGGTGCGCGCAGCGTGCCAAGCCCGGAGGTGAGCCCATGTCAGAACGCGATGCGGTGTCTGGCGACGGCAGGAACGAGACCGTCAACCAGCAGATGGACCGCAACTGGGGAGAACTACTCCAGGAGCTCCGGGTACTGCAGACAGGCGTCCAGATCCTGGCAGGCTTCCTCCTGACCATTCCCTTCCAGGAACGCTTCGAGAGACTGGACGACTACCAGGTGGGGCTCTACCTGAGCAATGTGGTACTCGCCGCCCTCATCACAGCAGTCATCCTCCTTCCGGTGAGCGTTCACCGCCGGCTTTTCCGCAAGCAGCTAAAGCAGACGCTCGTTTCCAGTGCCGACCGGATCGCCAAAGTGGCCCTGGCCGGCGTCGCGCTCCTCAGCGCCGGAACGGCGTCGCTTGTGTTCGATGTGACCGCCGGACGGGAGGCCGGCCTCCTCGCAGGCGGAGGCCTCCTCGCAGTCATGATCGTGCTGCTTGTTTTCGTGCCGATCCTGCTCCACAAACGGGCATCAAGGGGCTAGCCGACAGGGCGGCGTGGTGCATGCCTGATTCAATCAAACTCTCCGGGAGGCGCCATGAAGAAGTGGGCTAAGGAACACGGGCTGCTGCTGGCCAACATCGGCCTTTTTGTGGTGTTTTTCGGCGGCATGATCATCAGCGGGGCCAGCGACTACAGCGAAGACCAGATGGCCCACGGCCAGCCGGCGGTGACCATCGCCGAGTACCTTGGTACCGGGGCGTTCCTTGAGGCCACCTTTGAGAACTGGGAATCAGAATTCCTGCAGATGGGCATGTACGTCATTCTGACGGTCTTCCTTTTCCAGAAGGGCTCCTCAGAATCAAAACCGATGGGCCGCACCGCGCCGCAGGACCAGGACCCGCGGGACGCAATCGTGAAGGCAGCCACGCCATGGCCGGTGCGCCGCGGCGGGCTTGTGCTCAAGCTATATGAGCACTCCCTGTCCAGCATGTTCTTGCTGCTTTTCCTCGCCTCCTTCACCCTCCATGCCGTTGGCGGCAGCGAAGAGTACAGCGAGGAACAGCAAAGCCACGGGCAGCCGGGCGTGACGCTGCTCGGCTACCTCGCCACCAGCCGGTTCTGGTTCGAGTCCTTCCAAAACTGGCAGAGCGAATTCCTGGCTGTCGCCGTGCTGGTGGGCGCCTCCGTCTACCTGCGCGAACGGGGATCGCCCGAGTCCAAGCCTGTGGCGGAACCGCATTACGAGACGGGCGCCTAGCGGCTATCCGGCGGCGCGCCCGGCGTCAGGCCCCTTCGAGGACCTGGCTGGTAGCCCAGGCGAGGTACTTGGCAGCATTGGCGACGGCGTCTTCCGGGCTGGCTGCGACGTCCAGCAGCTGGGCGGCGGCCACCACTCCGTGCTCGGCGAGGTCCTCCGGCGTGACCAGGATGCGGCCGGCCACCACAATCACCGGGATGCCCCGCTCGCGCGCCGCATCCGCCAGGGCAATCGGGGCCTTGCCTGTCAGCGACTGCGAATCCATGGACCCTTCACCGGTGATCACCAGGTCAGCTTCAGCCAGCTGGCCGGCAAGGCCGGTCAGGCCCGCCACCAGCGCGAAGCCGCCTTCGAGGGTGGCGCCGCTGAAGGCAAGGAACGACGCCGGGAACCCGCCGGCCGCACCGGCTCCGGGAACGTTGACGTCGCGTCCCGTGGCCTGCCGAAGAACGGATGCCCAGTTGCGGAGCCCGGCGTCCAGCAGTTCCACGGCGTCAGCGTCGGCCCCCTTCTGCGGGCCGAAGACGTGCGCCGCTCCGTCGCTACCGAACAGCGGGTTCTGGACGTCCACGGCAATCCGGAACTTCACGGCGGCCAGCCGGGGGTCCAGGCCGGAAACGTCAACGCCCGCAACGTCCGCCAGGGAACCGCCGCCCAGGGGAACCACGTTACCGGCGGCGTCCAGCGGCTTCAGGCCCAAAGCGCGCAAAGCGCCGCTGCCTCCGTCGGTCATTGCCGATCCGCCCACGCCCAGCACGATTTCCGTGGCTCCGGCGTCCAACGCTGCGGCGATCAGCTGGCCGCAGCCGTAGCTGTGGGCCCGCAGGGCATTCGCCGGCGTGGGCTCCATGTGCGCCAACCCGGATGCCTGTGCGGTTTCGATGACGGCGGTGGTACCGCCAAAAGCGTCCTTGCGGAGGGCCCAAGCCGCGCCGATAGGCGCCAGGATGGGTCCGACGACGGCATTCAGCCGCTCTTCGTAGCCCGCCGCGACGGCGGCCTCGAGGGTGCCTTCCCCGCCGTCGGCCACCGGAAACTGCGTGGCCACCGCATCCGGGTAGACGCGCAGCGCCCCCTCGGCAATGGCGCTGGCTGCCTGGGCAGCGGTCAATGACCCTTTGAACTTGTCCGGAGCGATGAGAATGCGCATGGGTCCATACTGCCAGCATCGGCCGGAAAGCGCTTGCCTGGGCTGTAAAGAACGCGCAGGAACGGAAGGCCCAGCCAGGCAATGCGACCGGGCCGGCGCTGACAGGTCCGGTCGGGGCTAGTGGCGGCGCAAGGCCTGTTCCGGGGCTTCGGAACCGGGGAGGCCGGCAAAGCCGCTAACGGCCTCGGCCACCTGGTCCGTGCCGGTGTGCTGGACCACGTGCCCGCAGCCGGGGACCTCCGCCAACGTGCCCGCCGGTGCCCGGCGGGCAAGGATCCGGCACCATTCGCCGGTTGCGATGGGGTCCCTGGCGCCGCGAAGAATCATTACTGGCGTGCCCAGCTCCCGGATCCGCTCTTCGGTCCGGTAGTCCATCATGACCTGCAGCTGTTTGAAGTACCAGCCAGGGCCGCAGCGCAGGTAATCACTGAACACCACGGCGTTCGAGCCCGGCGTTTCAAACAGGAGCGCATCCCTGGTCAGCGCAACCATCTGGCGGAGTACCGTGCGGTTCCTGACGTCCACCACAGGTCCCATCAGCACCACATGCGGCACCTGCTCCGGCCGCTGCAGGGCCGCTTCCAGGACGAATTGTGCCCCCATGGAATGGCCCACCAGGACGCGCGCTCCCACCCCGGCGCCGTCCAGCACCTCATGGATGAACGCTCCCTGGTCCGCGACCGACAACTGGCGGTCCGGGCGCGGCGATGAGCCGAAACCGGGGAGGTCGATCGAAATGGTGTCCACAGTCGCTGCCAGGACCTGGTGCAGCCGGGCAAGGTAACGGTGCGAGACGCCAATCCCATGAATGAGGACGACCGTGGGGGCTTCCGCTGCGGATCCAGGCTGATCCGGCGATCCGGGCCGGGCGCCTGATACGGCCCGCGAGACGTACATCCGTCCACGAAGGCCTCCGGCCTCGACGTCTGTTGATACGGCACCCTTCATCCGTCGAGGATAGCCCGTAGCGGCGGCGACTCCGTTATTCCCCGTGCCCCTGGTCCGCGCTCATGGAGTCCTCCGCGGGAGGAGTTTCGCCGGGCGGAACTCCTCCTCCGGGCTCCAGGCCTGTGATGTTGCCTTCCAACGGGTCAGGGTTCGCAGTGGCTCCGGGATCCTTGCGCGTCATGCCCGACTCTTCTGCGTCGTCCCGGCCGGGCCGGTCCGGATTCGAGGGGTCGTTCTCGGGGTGATAGCTGCTCATGGTTTCGTCCGTTCTTCAGGGGAATGGGAAGGCGTGAAAGCTGATGGGTGGCCAGCCTAGCCTTCCCCGGATGCCGCGACAAGGACGCACCGGCAGTAGTAACGTGGGCTTTCCTTAGCTATCGACAGCCGATGAGTGCGCGATGACGGCCTGGGGAACGGGCCCGGACCAAGGGGGTAGCAATGCTGCAATCCGATGACCGACGTCCTTCAGGAAGGGGTTCCATGAGTACGGGATTGACCGAGCTTCTGCTGGTGCGTCACGGCGAGAGCGAGGGCAACGTGGCCGCCACAATGGCCAGACAGTCCGGAGCCCATGTCATCGAGGTGCCGGCACGGGATGCCGACGTGGAACTATCGGCCACGGGACGCGAACAGGCGCTGGCACTCGGCCGGTTGTTCGCTGATTTTCCCGATGAGCAGCGCGCCGCTGCAGTGTGGTCCTCGCCTTACGTCCGCGCCCGCCAGACGGCCGAACTCGCCGTGAAAACCGGCGGCTGGCCGGCAGCGATCCTCATCGACGAACGGCTTCGCGACAGGGAACTGGGCATCCTGGACATGCTGACCTCCGCGGGCGTGGAAGCCCGGCTTCCGGAGGAGGCGGCGCGTCGGCGGTGGCTGGGCAAGTTCTACTACCGGCCGCCCGGCGGCGAGTCCTGGGCCGACGTCGTGCTTCGCCTTCGCTCCCTGCTGGTTGACCTCGAACGTCAGCCGGGCGCTGACCGGGTGGTGCTGGTGTGCCACGACGCCCTGATCCTGTTGTTCCGCTACATCCTGGAAGGGCTCACCGAACCGGAGGTTCTGGACATTGCCGCGACGTCCACCGTCCTCAACGCCTCCCTCACCCGGTTCGTCCGACCGAACGGGACCGGCCCCTGGATCCTGGAGAGCTTCAACATGGCCGACCATCTGGTCAGCGAAGGTGTTCCGGTGACAGAACACGCGGGAGACGCCAATGTCCACCCGGCCTAAACCGGCAGCCGAGCCCGTCACTCCCACCCTCCTGCGCGGCTGGCAGCTGCCGGGCGGCGGGTCCGGCAAGGACGACCGCGGGTCCGTGCTCGTCATTGGCGGCGCACGCAAAACTCCGGGTGCCGCACTCCTGGCCGGCACCGCCGCCTTGCGCGCCGGCGCGGGCCGGCTCACCTTGGCGGTGGCGGGTTCGACGGCGGTGCAGGTGGCCGTGGCGCTGCCGGAGTCAGGGGTGGTGGGGCTCGCTGAAACGGACGACGGCGCCGTCAAAGGGAACGGGGTATCCGCACTGGCCGACGAGCTGGGCAAGGCGGCGGCAGTCCTGGTGGGACCGGGGCTGGACGACATGGGCGAAACAGAGTCGCTCCTGCGGGAGCTGCTGAAACTGGAACCCGGGCGCGCTGGCGAGGACAGGCCGGCGATGGTCCTGGATGCCTACGCTTTAGGCTGCCTCCCGGAGCTCGTCGATGACCTCGGACCGTGGGCCGGGCGGCTCATCCTGACGCCGAACATCACCGAGTCCGGAATCCTGCTGGGGCGGGACGTGGAGGACCTGCATCAGGACGTCGCGGAAATAGCCGGGCGTTACCGTGCAGTGGTGAGCTGCCAGGGTGTCATCGCCGAGGACCCCGACGGCACCGGCGATGTCCGGGTCTGGGAAATCACCACTGGATACGGCGGGCTGGGCACCTCCGGCAGCGGTGACATCCTGGCCGGTGCCATCGCAGGACTAAGGGCCCGCGGAACATCGGATGCGCAGGCCACGTGCTGGGGCACCCACCTCCATGCCGCCGCCGGCGACAGGCTGGCGAGCCGGCTCGGGGGCCTGGGCTACCTCGCCCGGGAACTGGCCGATGAGCTGCCGGCCCTGATGATGGAGCTCGGGACCTGACGGGCCCTTGCGGGTGCCTCGGCCGCGGTGCAAAGCTGAAAGAACAGGGCCCGCAAAGGCCCGCCAGAACAGATTGGAGATTCTTGTCATGGCAAATCTTCTGGACCGCGTCATGCAAAAGTTCATGAAGCACCTCGATCTGAAGCCGAACAAGTCGGACAGCGAAACCCGGATGAACGCCAGGGCGGCAGGTCCCAAGTCCACCCGGGCTGCAGGCATCCACGGCAGGACTGCCGGCAAGTCCGTTCCCCGGATCCACGGCCGCGCCGCTAATCAGAAGCACAGCAGGATTTCGGGCCTTTTCCACCGCGGTCACTAACCGGAAACTTCTACAAACGGCCTACCGGTCCGCCGTCGGACTCTGGACTATTCATAAGCATGCTGATAAATCTGGAGAGTCAGCAGCACCGCTTATCGATTCCTGCCAACAGCAAGTGCCGGTAAGCGAGTGCCGACGGAAGAGTGAGGAGCAGATCGATGGGTATCGGAGACAGCATCGAAGAGGCTGCCAAGAACGCCGTTGAAGACTTGGCGGGCACGGCGCCCAGAACCGACGACGGGCATGCGCCGGATCCCGGCGACCCTCACGAGGATATCCGGGTTCATTCCTCCATCAGTGAGGGCTCCAATGCCGCGGACACCGTGGATCCGGGGGACAACCCGCCGGGAACGCCGCCGGAGAGGCCCCAGACCCGCCCGGACGACACCCCGCCGCTAGGTGATCCGCATCAAGCACCGGCACCTGGTGAGACTCCGGAACCGGGTGAGGGCCCCGATGTGGGCACCGACCGCTTACGTGACACACCCGGACCCGGCGGCCTCCCCGAGCCGGAGCCGGGGGACCTGCGCGCGGATCCGTCCGAGGCGGGCGGCGACCCCACCACCAGCATGGGCCGCGGCTAGCGGCGGCAGGACCTACTCCTGGCTCCGCGCCCGCAGCACCGCAAAATAGCCGGGGATGAGGTCGGCCCGGGCGGGATCGGACAAGGGCATGGTCTCGATTGTCGCCGGGCCGTCCTCGATCAGTTTCCAACGGCTGGCCGGGAACGTCAGGCCCCGCTCTTTGGGGCCAAAGCGTCCCGGCATCGGCAGCCCGCGAATGGCTCCTTCGAGAGGCGCCGGGATGGACCTGAGCGTCGCGCCAAGGTGTGACACGTAATCGATCGCGTTTCCCCGGAAGTCTGTTTCGGCGAGGAAGACGCGGCCGTTCATCCCCGTGATGGCACGAACGTTTTCGGCCAGGGCAGAGCGGTCCCGCTCCCTCAGGACGTGCAGGACGCCGCGGATGAAGACATTCGCCCCGGCTCCCGGCGCCCCGCCCCCGCCAAGCGTATGAAGTTCTTCCCCGAGCCAGCCGCCGGCGCCGGGAGCAGTCATGTCACGGACGGCGTAGGAAACGTTCGCCAGCCCGGTCGATTCGGTGCGGGCACGCCGGACGGCATGGTCGGAGACGTCCACGCCCACCGCATGCGGGAAATGCCTGGCGAGTTGCCGGGTAAAGCTGCCGTTGCCGCAGCCGATGTCCACCACCGGAAGCCCCGGGTCCAGGTGCAGGCGCAGCCTGCCAAGGTAGCCCTGCATCTCGTGGTCGCTGCCGGAGTCCCACAGGACGTCGCCGGCGGCCCCGGTGGTTTTCACTCCGGACCAGAACCTGTCCCAGGCAATGTGGTGGTCCTTCGGTGCGCCCGCGGACAACCGCACAAGCTTGGGGACCATCAGGTATTTTTTTAGGGCGGCGAGCATTGTCCAAATATAGGGGCACCACGTTAACGCCTCATGAATCAGGTCAAGGCAAGCCAGGTGAGGGCATCACGTTCAGACGTGAAGAACTTCGTGGGGCACGGCACCGAGTTGATCCCCAGGAAGAAATTCGCCAGGACCCGGTCCACCGGCGAGGCGCCCAGCAATGCAATCCGGGAGGCCTGGCACGGCCGCCCGAACACTGCACGGGCACCGCGGGTCACATCAGCGGTGGTGGCCATGTCTACCAGCATGGGATGCCGATCCTCACCACACAACTGGTTGACCCTGAGCATGGCACGCTCGGCGTCCGGACCGGTTATTACGGCGTCCCGCGGCCACGTCAGCCGGACAACTCCGTCGGCTCCGAGCGTCAAGTCCGCGCCAGTGCCCACCTCGGGATTTCCGGACATATCCAGCCTTCCTTCCGCCAGGGCCGGCACACACGGAATGCATGCGACTGATGTCACCCTACAATGTACTCAACCGGGGACCGAAGGGGGCAGTGTGGTAATTCAGGCGGCGGAGAAATCACTCGTACCACGCACAGCCATCGTGGCGGACCCGGACAGCACCCGGCTGTCGGCTACGGCCGCTGCCCTGGCAGCCGCCGGGTTCCGCGTCTCCACGGCGTCCAGCCCCGACGGCCTGGCTGCGCTGCTGGAAGAGCACCATCCCAGCATCGTCGTCGCGGATCATTCGTTGGCAGGATTACCGGTGGATGCGCCGCTGCTCCTTCTGATCGACCTGGCAGACGAGTCCGAGGCTGAAATCGTCCGGACACTGGGCATGGCGGACTACATCGCCAAGCCCGCCGCCCCGGCAGAACTGGTCCACCGGGCGGACGTCCTGATCAGCCGGGCTGCGCAGCGCTCCGAAGCCCGGCAAAGCGCCGAACGGCTGCGCGAAAAGCTCCGCGGGGTGTCCGCCGCCGTGCGCGGGACCCACGACCCGCACCAGATTTCGGAATACCTGGTGACCGGGTTCGGGGAGACCTTCGGCGCCGACCGCGTCCTGTTCACCACCTTCGACGACGACCGCGTTCCCCGCATCGCTGCCGAGTGGCACCGCCCCGGCCTTGCCCCCTTGCCGAAGGGTCTGGGCATCCAGGAATCCGCGGCACACCGCGTTGCGGACCGGCTGTGGGCGGACGCCGAAGTGCTCGCCGTCGACGACCACCGTTTCCACGAGTGGCGCCCTGACGACCAGGAGCTGGCGGCGTGGTCCGCACATATGCGCCCGTGGGCCTCCGCCTTCGTGCCCGTGGGCGAGGGAAAGGCAACGCTCGGTGTTATCTGGATTGCGCAACTGGAAGAACCCCGGGTCTGGACGCGCACCGAAATCTCTCTCATTCAGCACGTCGCCGGCAATGTTGCCTACGGGCTCATCCAGAGCCACCTGATGAGCGCACAGCAGCAGGTGGTCAAGCAGCTGCGGCAGCTCGACCAGGCGAAAACCGATTTCCTGGCCACCGTGAACCATGAGCTGCGGACCCCGCTGACGTCGATCTCCGCCTACCTGGACATGATCCAGGACGGTGTGGGCGGGCCGGTACCTGCCGAGGTGGACCGGATGCTGGACATTATCGTCAGGAACTCCGAGCGCCTCCGCCGGCTGATCGAGGATATGCTCACCGTTTCGCGCCAGGATTACGACGGCGCCACCCTCCATCCGGGGCCCGTCCAGCTGGGGCACACCCTCCAGATCGTGACCGTGGCGCTCCGTCCGCTCGCGGAACTGGGGGATGTGACTATCTTGCTGGAGCCCTGTGACTGCGACGCCGAAATAATCGCCGATGAAGTTCAGCTGGAGCAGGTGTTTACGAATCTTGTTTCAAATGCCATCAAATTTACGCCGCGCGGAGGCCGGATTGTTGTCAGCTGCCGCTTTGAGCCAATGACTGACGGCGAGCCCGGCGTAAATGTGCATGTACGCGACACGGGCGTAGGAATCCCGGAGGAAGAAATCCCGCATCTATTTACCCGGTTTTTCCGGGCGTCCAACGCAACGTCCACCGCCGTCCCCGGCAGCGGCCTGGGACTCGCCATTGCCTACGACATCATCAAAGCGCACCGGGGATTCCTGGCCGTCAGTTCGGAACTGGGCGCAGGAACCACCATCACCGTGCAGCTGCCCGTTTCCGGCCCTTAAAACAAGACTGCCCCCGGATGCGAAATCCGGGGGCAGCATGAGCGCGACCAGCTTAGTCCGGCCACCAGCCGATGTGTGCCTGCGTGGTGGGCGCCTTGCTTGAAGTGCTGACGGTAGTATCCGACTTGGGAGCGGCCGTGGCGGGCGCAGCAAAACCTGCGACAGCCAGGACGCCGGTGAGCAAGAATGTTGCGGCAATCTTCTTCATCCGCGGTCCTTTCAATCAATTAGGCGCAAAAACTCATTACGAGCGTCAGTATACGGTCCCAAGATCAATTGATTGCCAGTAACAGCGGGAAACTTAACGGCAAGTGCGATGTGCTGATCCTTTCCGGGGGATAATTGGGAAATGCCGAATCCACGGAAATTGTTGCCGCATGTGGTCGCGGAGCTGCAGGCCCGCGCCAGCTGGAAAGGCCGCGAGTACTCAAGGGCCCGAGACGAGGCACGCAGAGCAGCGGAGCTGGCTCTTCTTGAGGGGGATCAGACCGCCTGGTGGAATATGACGCTTTTCCAGGCCGAATGCCTCAAGGACATGGGGAAGATCCAGGAATGCATGGAGCTGATCACGTACTTGGCCGGCCACCCGCTCTCCACCGCGGAACCTGCCCTTGGTGCACGGGCCTTCATACTCCTGGCGCTGTCGCAGCAGGGGCTGGGGCGACTCCCCGACGCCGTTTCCGCGGCCACCTCTGCCGCCCAACTTGTCGCCGGTAATCCCGAATACGTTTACCTCCACATCCAGGCGCAGCGGGCGCTCATCGCCGCCCTTGCCGAAAGCCGCCGGCTCGACGAAGCGTGGGAGCAGTGCCTCCTGCTGGAGGGCCTCCTGACCGAGCTCGTGGACGAGGACACTGCCGGCAAGGCCTACTGGGTGATAGGAAACGTGGCGTTCCTTACCGGCAGGGTGACGGACGGCGGCCGATACCACGACATGGCGGCAGAGAGTCTTTCACCGTCGAAGGACGTGGATCTCTGGGCCAGGTTCAACCGCGCGTCGGCGGTGATGCGCCTGGAGGCTGAGCTCACCGAACCTGCCACGCTTCGCTGCATTGAGCGGGCCGAACTCGCCACCGAAGTCGTAGGAGGCAGCGACCGCGACCTCCTGGAGATGTCCTTTGTCCGCGCGCACTGGCATTTCCTGACGGGCGACATGGCCACCGCAATCGACATGCTTAGGCCGCTCTGCACCGAAGCCGGAATCCTGGCCACCCAGACGGCGGGTGAGGCCTCATTCCTGCTGGGGAAATCCCTCCTTGCCAACGGTGAGCGCGACGAAGGGCTGCAGAGGCTGGAGGACGCAGCCGCCCTCTTTGACAATGCGGCCGCCTCCGAACGGAGCGCCCAGGTCCGCGCGTTTACGGCCGGTGTAGGCTAGCGCACTCCGGAAGCGGATGGACAGTGTATTTTTAGTCCCAAGCCTCGCCGGAGGTCGGTGGTGCGAGAGAGGCCAAACGGCTCCTTTCATATGTTCGGGGGATGAATGCCTAAGCCGCTTGAATTGATACAACAGCAAATCGTCCGGATCGTGCTCCCCCGGGACGAGCACCTCGATGAGCACTCGGCCCGTCTGCTGGCCGCTGGCCTTCAAACCCCGCAGCCCGGCTCCGTCCTGGCTGTGCTGATGGATGTCACGGACGTTGCGTCCGTCAGCAGGGCCGCGAGGGCGGTCTTCAGCAACGTGGGCTCAGTGGCCGCCTGGGCACTGCTGGGCCGGACGCCCGTGGACCGGATCCTGGCGCATTTCATTCTTGGCGGCGACTTCAAGTCCGGGCCGGCCAGGTACTTTACGTCCGAGCCTGAGGCCCTCGAGTGGCTGAAGGAAACCGCCCATGTTCACTGACGGCGATCCGCGTCTTGGCAAGCTGCTGGACGGAATTGTCCGCCTTGCCGCAGGAGAGCTCCACTCCAGGATCGAAGTATCCCCCGCCAGGGACGAGCTGGATGCCGTCATCATGGGCACCAACCTTCTCGCCGAAGATCTCCAGATCATGTACCAGGAACTTGAACAACGGGTGGAACTGCGCACCCGGCTGCTCAACGAAGCACATCTGGAAATGCAGAGGATGGCGCTGACGGACTCGCTGACCGGCCTGGCGAACCGCATAGCCCTGGTCAGCGCCCTCAACGATGCCCTCGCGGAGGCCGAGCTGGGCGACCTGCCGCCCGCCGTCCTCCTGCTGGACCTTGATGCCTTCAAGGGCATCAACGACTCCTTGGGCCACGCCGCCGGGGACCAGGTGCTGGCCGCCGTCGGCGAGCGCATCCGAGCTTCCGTCCGGGACACGGACACGGTGGCCCGCCTGGGCGGCGATGAATTCGCCGTTCTGATGCCGTCTACCACCCTCGCCCGCGCCGCGAGTGTGGGCAACCGCGTCCTCGCCGCCCTGGACAGCCAGGTGGAGCTTGAGAACGACGCCGTCCAGTGTGGCGCCAGCATGGGACTGTGCATCGGCGGGGCCGGACAGAGCGCGGAACAGCTGCTCATGGAAGCCGACGTGGCCATGTACGCTTCCAAGGCCGCCGGGCGCAATAGGCTCAAGGTTTTCGAACCCGCCATGCTGCACGCCCGCCAGTTGCGGAGCCAGCTCCTGGAGGACCTGCGGGCGGCCATTTCCGGCTCCCAGCTGGTGCTCTACTACCAGCCCGTGGTTGAGCTGGCTTCAGGGAGGATCGAGGGCGCGGAGGCGCTGGTCCGCTGGCAACACCCCTCCCGCGGCATGGTGATGCCGGATGAATTCATTCCTCTCGCGGAAGATGCCGGCCTCATCTCCGAGCTGGGCGGATGGGTCCTCCGCACCGCCGTCGAACAGCTCCGCGTGTGGCGGGCCGAAGCCCGCGCCGGGGACGACTTCTCCATGCGGATCAATATCGCCGCCGCGGACCTTCAGCGCCTCGAGTTCATCGAAGAGGTCCGGGACGCCCTCACCGGGGCGGGACTCAGCCCGGAACTGCTCGTCCTCGAACTGACCGAAGGTGCGATCGTCAGCGGCAACGAACTGGACAGGTATTCCCTGAACAGCCTGCGGAAGCTGGGCGTCGGGCTGGAAATCGACGACTTCGGCACGGGCTACTCCTCCATCAGCTACCTGCGCAGGCTTCCGGTGGACAAGGTCAAAGTGGACCGGTCCCTCCTGAAGGACCTGGGAACCGATCCCGCCCAGCCGGACCTGATAGCCGCAATCCTCCAGCTGATCCGGGCGTGCGGCCTCGAAGCGGTCTGGGAAGGGGTGGAGACGGCCGAGCAGGCGCAGCACCTGGCCAGCATCGGTTGCGTCAGCGCCCAGGGCTATTACTTCGGGCGGCCGCTCCCCGCAGATGAATTCGCCGCGGTGCTCGACGCACAGCGGGCGTCACACCAGGGCGGCTAGTCCCACTCCCCCCGGTCCTGGAGAACGTTCTTGAGGAGGTCCGCCCGGTCCGTGACGATACCGTCAACGCCAAGGTCCAGAAGCCGGTGCATCTCCGCGGGGTCGTTGATGGTCCACACATGGACCTGGAGGCCGTGCCGGTGGGCGCGGCGGACAAAGCCCGGCGTCACCACCCGGACGGCGCCGTAGCTGACCGGGACCTGGAGCGCGTGGACGCCCCGCAGCGCCCACCGGATGGCCGGGGCCGGAAGCACGGGCCCGAGCACCGTGAAAAGCGTGTTGGACACAATTCCGGCCGACGCTGCGACCGGCCGGCTCAACCGTTTGACCACGGCGCGGCGCCGGCGGTCCGAGAAGCTCGCAATCAGCACCTGGTCGTGGACACCATGCTGCTCAATCGCGGCTGCCAGGCTGGGCACGGAATTCCAGTCCTTGATGTCCAGGTTCAGCCGCACCTCCGGGAAGGTGCGCACCAGCTCCTCGAAGAGCGGGATGGGTTCTAACCCGCCGATCCGGGCCTGCGCCACTGTTCCTGCAGGAAGCCTGGCAATGCGCCCCTGCCCGTCCGTCACGCGGTCCAGCGAGGGGTCATGGAACACCAGGAGAACGCCGTCGGCGGTGGTGTGGACGTCCATTTCCAGATAGCGGTAGCCGAGTTCGACGGCGGCGCGGAACGCTGCCATCGAATTCTCGAGTCCGTCCGGGGAAAATCCGCGGTGCGCCATCGCAATACGCGCGGAGGCGCTTCCGGCGGAGAAGAAAGGTCGGGACTCGGTCATTCCAGGCGGCTGCCTAGGCGTGCTTCACGCCGAGTTCGGCCAGTTTGGCTTCCAGGATCTGCGCCACGCCGTCGTCGTCGAAGTGCGGCGCCTGCTGCCCGGCGGCACGGATGGCCTCCGGGTGGCCGCTGGCCATGGCGTAGCCGTTGCCGGCCCAGCGCAGCATCTCGATGTCGTTGGGCATGTCCCCGAAGGCCACCACGTCAGCCGCGTCAATCCCCAGGGTGGCGGCGTATTCGGCCAGGGTCACGGCCTTGTTGACGCCCGGCAGGGCGAGCTCCAGCATGGCCACGGTGGGGGCCGAGTGGGTGGCTGACGCGAGGTGGGCCACTGCGGGTGACACTTCGGCCAGGAAGTGGTCGGCGGTGCCTTCCCGGACGATTGCCAGGAATTTCACCACCGCGTCGTCAGCGGTGAGGGTACTGGCGAGCGGGGCCGGGGTGAACTCGGACAGGAGTTCGCTGGAGTCATTTTCGATGAAGCCCGGTTCCAGGTGGAAGCCCGTGAGTGTCTCCGCGGCGAACAGGGCGGACGGCCGCAGCTGCTTGATGATGCGGCGGGTCTCGAAGACCGCTTCCAGGGCAAGGGCGCGGGCGGAAACCAGGCGGGCCTCCTCGAGGTCCCACACCACGGCGCCGTTGGAGCAGATCACGGTTCCGGCGTGTCCCAGCTGGTCCTCCAGCGGGTGCAGCCAGCGCGGCGGGCGTCCGGTCACGAACACCAGTTCGACGCCGGCGTCACGGCAGGCGTGGAAGGCGCGGATTGTCCGGTCACTGATCTTTCCGTCATGTCCGAGGATCGTTCCGTCAATGTCACTTGCTACCAGCCGCATACTGCCAGTCTACGTCGGCCCGGCGGCGGGCCCTTTCGCTGGCAGGCTCAGCGGTCTCCGCGGTTCAGCGCTCGAAGATGCCCGTCAGCGTCCCGCGGCCCAGCACGTGCGGGGCCAGTTTTGATTCCAGCTTGCCCGGACTAACCCCCGCATCGAGCCCAAGGTGCTCCACGTCGAGCGCGTAGACCGTGATGATGTAGCGGTGCGGTCCGTGCCCGGGCGGAGGCGCGGCCCCCAGGTAGCCGTGGAAACCGCCGTCGTTCTTCAGCTGCAGTGCACCTTCCGGAAGGAGCCGGCCGCCCTCGGCACCTGCGCCGGCCGGAAGCGACGTGACGGCCGCGGGAAGGTCCAGGACGGCCCAGTGCCAGAAGCCGCCGCGGCCCGGGGCATCGGGGTCGAACAGCGTGACCGCGTAGCCCTTGGTTCCGGCCGGAGCGCCGCTCCAGCTCAGCTGCGGTGATTCGTCCTGGCCGCCAGCGCGCATCTTGCCGCTGCGCTGGGCGGGCGGCAGTGTCTGGCCGTCCCGGTAGGACTCGCTGGTGACGTGCAGGGTCGGGGAATCGTGGCGGGGCATCTGCTGGCCTTTCAGTTGCTGGCGGAGTCGGCGTTCCTCAGGTCGTCGCCGGCGAGCGCCGCGTCGCGCTCCAAGCTTTCGAGTTCGAAGTGGTTCAGCTCTGCCCTCGTGGGCGGGTTGGCTCCCGGCCGGGACACGGTGACGGCGGCCGCCCACGCTGCATGGGCCAGCAGTTCGCGGAGGGATTCGGCGGGCAGTTCACGCAGCTCCTTCCGGTTCTGAGCACCGTCCAGGCGGCGGTCCACCAGCCCGGAAAGCAGCGCGGCCATGAAGGAATCCCCTGCGCCCACTGTGTCCGCCACCTCCACCTTGGGGGCGGCGAACTCAGCTTCACCTGCGGCGGTGATGCCCCAGGGACCGGCTGCCCCGCGGGTCACCACCACCAGGGCAGGCCCTTCGGGGCCACCCAGGGAGAGCCACCGCCGGGCCGAGTCGAGGACGTCCACGTCGGGGTAGAGCCATTCGAGGTCCTCATCGGATGCCTTCACCACGTCCGCGAGGGTAACGAACTTTTCCACCTGCCGGCGGGCATAGTCGACGTCTGTGATGATGCTGGGGCGGCAGTTGGGGTCGAAGCTGATGGTGGCAGAGGGGTGCGCGTGCTCGACGGCGGCAAGCACCTCCGCGGCGCCCGGCGCCAGCATGGTGGCAATGGAACCGGTGTGAACCAGGGTGGTGCCCTGGAGCATGAACGGCAGCCGGTCCGCGAGGCCGGGAAGCTCCCAGGCGAGGTCGAACGTGTAGGTGGCGGCGCCGTCGTCGTCGATCAAAGCGGTGGCCACGCTGGTTGGCAGGGCATCCGGGCCCTGCGGCACCATCACCGAACTGGATTTCAGGTGCGCGGCCACGGACTCGCCATAGGCGTCACGCCCGAACCGGCCGATGAACTGCACGGGGTGGTCCAGCCGCGCCAGCCCCACTGCCACGTTGAGCGGGCTGCCGCCCACGTGGGCCTCGATTCCCGTGGAGCGTTGGACAACGTCGACCAGGCCTTCGCCAATAACTGTGAGCATGGTCATACTCTGCCAGAGAACGGGCCGGGCGCGCTCCTGATTACGCACCCGTGATCACGGGTGCGTAATCACGTGGAAGGGATTACGCCGCAGGCGCCCTGTCCAATGCGACTCCGGCCGCCTCGGCATTCTCGAACTTCGCGTCCAGGTGGACCACGTCCCGCCCCGCGCGCTGCAACAGGCTGGCTGCAACGCTGGCGCGGTAGCCGGTCCCGCAGTGGACCCACAGCTTTCCGGCCGGAACTTCGTCCATGCGCGTCAGGAGCTGATGGACAGGGACGTTGACGGCACCGGCCACGTGGGACGCGGCAAACTCGTCCGTGCGCCGTACATCAAGAACCGTGTCACCGTCAGCGCGGCCCGCCAGCAGGCCGTCCCAGCCGACGCGCGGGTAGGAGGCGACGGCGGCATCCGGCGCCAATGCATGGGGTTCGGTTCCGACGGCGGCATCCGGCGAATCGATGCCGATGCGGGAGAGGTCGCGGATGGCTTTCTCAACGTCCTCTTGCGATCCCACGAGCGTGAGCTTCTCATCCCAGGGCAGGACCCAGCCCAGGTACGTGGTGAAGTTGGAGCCGCTGCCGTATTCGAAGCTGACACTGCCTTTGAGGTGGTTGCTGGCAAACGCCACGCGGCGGCGGAGGTCCACCACCCATTCGCCCTCGTCCAGGCGGCGCGTGAGCTCGGCGGGGTCCACCGACTCCGGGACGGTGAGGTCCGCGGGTCCCGGGCCCTTGGCGTTCATGGCCCCCATGTGCGCGTAGTACGCCGGATACGCGGAGAGGTTGGCGATGAGCTCCTGGACGAAGTGGTCCTCGTCCGGATCCGTCAGGGCGTGGTTGGCGGTGAGCTGCTCACCGACCGTGGAGGAACCGGCGCCGGTGGCCGGGCCGGAGGAACAGAACGACCCGAAGCCGTGGGTGGGGAAGAGCGCTGCATCGTTCCGTGCCTCGGCGACGAGCCGGCGTACGGAAGCGTACTGGTCACGCGTCAGGCCCACCGTGTCCGACGCGGCCACCAGGTCAGTCCGGCCCACGGAACCGTAAAGCAGGCTCCCGCCTGAGAAGACTGCCTGCTTGTCGCCGTCGTCCACGATGAAGGACAGGTGAGTATGGGTGTGGCCCGGAGTGGCCACGGCCCTCACGGTCAGGGACCCCACCCGGACCGCCTGCCCGTCGGCGATGGGCTCACGCTCGAACTGGACCGGGTCCGCGGCGTTGACCAGGTACGTGGCACCGTGGGTTTTGGCCAGCTCCAGGCCGCCGGTGACGTAGTCGTTGTGAAGGTGGGTTTCGGCGACGTGGGTGATGGTCACGCCCGCTTCACGGGCGGCAGCTTCCACGCGGTCCGTGTCCCGCTGCGGATCGATGACCAGCCCCACCGTGCCGTCGTGCACCAGGTAGCTCCGGTCCCCCAGCTGCGGGGTATCGATGACAACAACGTCCATGGTTTCCTCCTCGACGGCGGTACGGCCCTTAACAAGACCATACCCATAGGGGTATGGCGCAGCAAGGGGTTCGCGGGCCGTCAGGCCTGGTTCTCGTGTTCGTAGACGTCCGGGATGCCGTCGTGGTCCGAGTCAACCTTTTCCCGTTCCTCCGCCGCGCGGTACTGGTGGTTTCTGGTCCGCAGCACCACGGTGGCCAGGATCGCGGCGATAAACGATGCTGCCAGGATGCCCACTTTGGCGTGGTCGTCATGCAGGCTGCCGTGGCCGAAGCTGAGTTCCGCGACCAGCAGGGACACGGTGAAGCCGATGCCGGCCAGAAGCGAGACGCCAAAGACGTCGATCCACTTGAAGGATGAGTCCAGCCTCGCCCTGGTGGCCTTGGTGAGGATCCAGGTGGTGCCCATGATGCCGATGGGCTTACCCAGGACGAGGGCCATGATGATGCCGATGGCCACGGGGTCGGCAAGGGCGGATCCCAGGCCTTCCCAGCCGCCCACGGCCACGCCGGCGGAGAAGAAGGCGAAGATGGGAACGGCCACGCCCGCGGAGATGGGACGGAAACGGTGTTCGAAGATTTCCGCGAGGCCGGGGCCTGCTTCGGGGCCTCCGCTGGCCTTGGAGCGGAGGACCGGCACGGCGAACCCCAGCAGTACGCCGGCCACCGTGGCGTGGATGCCGGAGGCGTGGACCAGTGCCCAGGTGGCTATTCCGAGCGGCAGGAGGATGGCCCAGGCGGCCATGAAGTGGGCGCCGAAGAAGCGGCGGTACTTCTGGGCAAGGAAGGCGTAGAGCGCCAGCGGGAGGAGGGCGAGCAGCAACGGCGCAGCCTGGATGTCGCTCGAATAGAAGAAGGCGATGATGCTGATGGCGATGAGGTCGTCCACCACTGCCAGGGTGAGCAGGAAAATACGCAGGGCGCTGGGCAGGTGTGAGCCGATAATGGCCAGGACCGCCACGGCGAACGCGATGTCCGTTGCGGTGGGAATGGCCCACCCGCGCAGGGTTTCCGGGCTGTAGATGTTGACTGCCGTGTAGATCAGGGCCGGGACAATGACCCCGCCGGCTGCGGCCGCCACGGGCACAATCGATTTGTTGAGCTGGCGGAGATCGCCCGCCACGAACTCACGCTTGAGTTCGAGGCCCACCAGGAAGAAGAAAATGGCCAGCAGTCCGTCGGCGGCCCAGGCGCCGAGGCTCAGTTCGAGGTGCCAGGGCTCGTAGCCGATCCGGAAGTCCCGCAACGCGAAGTAACTGTCGGACACGGGTGAGTTGGCCCAGATCAAGGCGATGACGGCCGCGGCCACCAGCAGAGCGCCGCCTACCGTCTCCTTGCGCAGGATCTCGCCGATGCGCAGTGACTCCGCGTAGCTGCCGTAGCCAAGGATGGTGCGCGGTTTGGCGCCGGACGCGGGCGGGGGTGTTTGGCTCATGGGGAAGTCCTAAAAGTTGAGTCGACAAAACTACGCCGACCAGACTTCCCGGCTCACCTTCGTCCAGTCTAGGCAAGCACTCTGCCCCGGGCCAAACGGAGCCGGCCAAACGGGATGGCCTGGTGACGGGTCAGCCCAGGAGTTCCTGCACCAGGTCCCGGCACTTCCGGTAGGCCGGCGCCTTGGGGTCGATCAGGGAGAAGTGGTCGCCCGGAACGTTAAGCAGCTGGATAGGCGCACCTGCGGCTTTGGCCGCGCCTGCATAGGACGTGGACTGGCTCACCGGGACATCGTCGTCGTCGCTGCCGTGGACGGCGTAGACGGGAATACACAGCGGAATCGCGCTCATCGGGTCCGCGTACTTATGCCGTTTGGGGTATCTTTCCGGCGAACCGCCGAGAAGGTTGCTGACCGCGCCGTTGCTGAGGTTCAGTTTTTCGGCAGCGGACAGGTTCAGCAGGCCGGCCTGGCTGACCACCCCGGTAAGGTGCACGGCGCCGTCGTCGTTCTTCCGTTGCAGCTGGCGGTCAGGGTCCGGTGCGCCGAGCTGCCCGAGCCGGGACCGGCCGGCCGCCCAGACGGCCAGGTGTCCGCCGGCCGAGTGGCCCAGTGCCACGACTTTTTCGAGGCCCAGCCCGTGGATCCCGGCGACGTCCCTCAGTTTGTCGATGCCCGCCAGCACGTCCTCGAAGGTGTGGGGCCAGCCGCCGCCGTTTCCGGCGCGCCGGTACTCCAGGTTCCAGGCCGGCATTCCGTGCATGGCAAGGTCCCTGGCCAGCGGTTCGCCCAGTTCGGCACCGTACTGCGAGCGCCAGTAGCCGCCGTGAATGACCACCACCACGCCGCGGGTGCCAGAGGCTTCCGGCAGGAAGAGTTCACCCCACTGGCTGGGGTCATCGCCGTATTGGTACTTGTGCCGCTTCACTGCGTCCTCCTTCGGGCCCGACGAACAGGAAGCGGACAGTGCCCCCAGTGTCACTGCTGCGGCGGCGCCAAGCAGGGCCCCGCGAAAGCAGGGTCCGACGCCGCACATCAGCCATGTGCCGAGCCTACCTTGGGTGCCGGACACCTTTGTGCCAGCGCGTTCGACGGCGGCGTCCGCCAGGTGCCCGGCGCCAAGGACGGAACAGCCGTAAGGGTGTCCCGCCCCGGCTGTCCGCGCCCACCCGTAAGCTGGAACCATGGCTACCAACTGGGACCGCCTGGACGCAGGCCTGCGCGAATCCGTGCAGGAAAACGTGGAGCTCTACGAACGCGTCCGCCCTGCCCTGAAGCTGGTTACCCGGGAAGTCCTGCTCACGCTCCGCAGCATGCTCAAGGACACCGAGGTGACACCCCTGTTCGTCACGGGGCGAACCAAAACAGTGGAGTCCTTCAAGGAAAAGATTTCCCGCACGGAGAAGCCGCTGGAACCGGGCGGGCCGCCCGTGCTGAAGTTCCCCGATCCGTTCCGGACCCTCAATGACATGGTGGGCGTGCGCGTCATTACCAAGCTGCCGGCGGAGAACGCCGTGGTGGCCAACCTGATCAAGCGGCAGCGCCAGCTCTTCGACTGCCGCGGCGACCGCGAAAAGGACATCGGCTCCATCGAGTCCGGCACCTACGGCTACTCCAGCCGCCACCTGATCCTGCGGACTATCCAGAATGAGGCGGTGAAGGAGTACCAGCAGGTATTCAACCCGGATCTCCAGCCCAACGGCAGCTACTTCTTTGAGTGCCAGATCCGCACGGTTTTTGCGCATGCGTGGAGCGAGATCGAGCACGACATCCGTTTCAAGGCCGAGGATCCCCGCGCCTGGACCCCGCACTTCGACCGGCAGTTCACCGCGACGGCGGCAATGCTGGAAACAGTGGAAGGGGCCTTTGCAGACCTGCACGAACGCTACGAGGAAGTCCGCGGCTACTGGGATACCGACGGGGAGGGTGCCGCGCAGCTCACGCCGAACCGGATCCGCGACGTCTGGCGGACGCTCCTGCCGCACGTTGACCGTAAAGTGGATGATGACTGGGGCTGGGCAGCCGAACTCATGGCGGCCCACGGCCTCAACCAGACGGTGCAACTGGCAGGGCTGCTCAGCGCCAACCGGATCACCGAAGTCCGCAAGGCCCTGGACCACAGGTACTCCCCCGGCCCGGACCGGCTGCTGGATGACCTGCTGCTGTGGCAGTACGGCACCAAACACATCGACCTCACCGCGGAGGCACCCGACGTCGTTCCGCACCCCCGGCGCGACAGCCTCCTGCGGCGGCTGAAACAGATCGAGCGCTACCGCCAGACCAAGCTCTAGGAACCCATGAAGCCCGAACAACTCCAGTCCGTCCGGGCTACGCTCCGTTCCCCGCGCCGGCTCAAGACTGAAGCCCTGGCCGGGCTGGTGGTGGCGCTGGCCCTCATCCCCGAAGCCATTGCGTTCTCCATCATTGCCGGCGTGGATCCGAGGATCGGGTTGTTTGCGTCCTTCACCATGGCCGTCACCATCTCGTTCGTGGGCGGCCGGCCCGCCATGATTTCCGCGGCCACCGGTGCGGTTGCCCTGGTGATCGCCCCGCTGATGCGCAGCCACGGCCTGGACTACCTGATCGCCGCTGTGATCCTGGCCGGGGTCTTCCAGATCCTGCTGGCGCTCCTTGGCGTCACCAAGCTCATGCGCTTCATTCCGCGCTCGGTGATGGTGGGGTTCGTCAACGCGCTGGCCATCCTCGTCTTCATGGCCCAGCTGCCCGAGCTGATCAACGTTCCGTGGCTGGTCTATCCCCTGGTGGCAGCGGGCCTGGTGATCGTCGTTGCCCTCCCGCGGCTCACTTCAGCCGTCCCGTCACCGCTGGTGGCCATCGTCGTCCTCACGCTTTTTGCAGTGCTGGCCAATGTCGACGTTCCCGCCGTCCAGGACAAAGGCCAGCTTCCCGAAAGCCTGCCCACATTCTTCCTGCCCAACGTGCCGCTGACGCTGGAGACCTTCCAGATCCTCGCCCCCTTCGCCCTGTCCATGGCCCTGGTGGGCCTGCTGGAATCCCTCATGACGGCCAAACTCGTTGACGACATCACGGACACCCGCTCCAACAAAACCCGCGAATCCTGGGGACAGGGCGTGGCCAACATCGTCACCGGTTTCCTGGGCGGCATGGGCGGCTGCGCCGTGATCGGCCAGACCATGATCAACGTCAAGGGGTCCGGCGCCCGCAGCCGCGTCTCAACGTTCCTTGCCGGCGTCTTCCTGCTGGTCCTGGTGGTGACGCTGGGTGACATTGTGGGCCTGATCCCCATGGCGGCGCTCGTTGCCGTGATGATCTTCGTCTCCGCCATCACGTTCGACTGGCACTCCATCGCCCCGAAGACGCTCAAGCGCATGCCCAAGTCCGAGACCGCCGTCATGCTGATCACCGTGGGCACCGTGGTTGCCACGCACAACCTCGCCATCGGTGTCGGGGTTGGAGTCCTGGCGGCCATGGCCATGTTCGCCCGGCGGGTGGCCCATTTTGCCACGGTTGAACGGACCGAGATCGAGCTCAACGGCGAGACGGTGGCGACGTACACGGTGGACGGTGAGCTGTTCTTCGCCTCCTCCAACGACCTCTACACCCAGTTCGAATATGCCCGCGATGCCGGGCCCACGGTGGACCGGGTCATCATCGACCTCCACGCCTCCCACCTGTGGGATGCCTCCACCATCGCCGTCCTCGACGCCGTCACCGAGAAGTACCGCAGGCACGGCCGGGAAGTGGAGCTGATCGGCCTGAACTCCGCGAGCACGCAGATGCGCGAGCGGCTGGCCGGGAAGCTCAACGCCGGGCACTAGGCGGTTCCGGCGGTGCGCCGAAATTCACTCGGCCGGACCTCCGCCTATGACACGAGGCGTTGTGTAATTTATGTGACAAGAGTTGTCATCTATTGTTGGTAAGGAAGCGGCCTGCGGATACCTGGCAGGCGCACCACCTTGGGGGAGGGCCAGCATGGCAGGAAAATTCGAACTCGTCGCCGCGGAACAAGGCGGCGTCCGCATCAGGCTCGTCAGCGGCGCAGGCAACGTCCTGGCCGTCTCGGGAATCTACCGGGACAGCGCTGCGGCCGCTTCCGCGGTCGCGGAGATCCGCGAGCACGCAGCAACGGCGCACATCGCCGATTACAGCAGCCCGCCTCCGCAGTAGCAGGGTGCCAGGGCGGTCGGAATCCAAGCGCCGGGTGCGCAACAAATGTCAGACGTCTGGTCATGAACTCGCCGGAGCAGCCGTCCGGATGTGAGCATTATTAGATGCTTGAGGCAACCAAGACCCACGAAAAAACTGCAGCCAACGCTGAAGCTGATGCCACCCTGCTGAATCCGGCGTTGGCCGCCGAGGCGAAAATCGCCCGTATCGCAGTCACGGTCTTCCCGCTGCTGGTGGTCATCGCCGGCATTGCGGGATTCCTGATGCCCGGCGCCTTCAAGCCCATGGGCCCCAGCGTTCCCTACTTGCTGGGGATCATCATGTTCTGCATGGGCCTGACGCTCACCCCGCCGGACTTCGCCTCCGTGGTCAAGCGGCCATGGGCCGTGGTGCTGGGCATCGTTGCCCACTACGTGATCATGCCGGGCGCCGGCTGGCTGATTGCCGTGGCGCTCAACCTCCCGCCGGAACTGGCCGTGGGCCTCATCCTGGTGGGCTGCGCGCCGTCCGGAACCGCGTCCAACGTCATGGCCTTCCTCGCCAAGGGCGACGTGGCCCTCTCGGTGGCCGTGGCGTCCGTCTCCACTCTGATCGCTCCGATCGTCACTCCCCTGCTGGTGCTGTTCCTGGCTGGATCGTTCCTGCAGATCGACGCAGGCGCCATGGTCCTGGACATCGTCAAGACAGTCCTCCTGCCGGTGGTCGCCGGCCTCGTGGCGCGCCTGTTCCTCAAGAAGCTCGTCGCGAAGGTGCTGCCGGCGCTCCCCTGGGCGTCCGCCGTCGTAATTTCCCTGATCGTTGCGATCGTTGTGGCCGGAAGTGCCAGCAAGATTGTTGCCGCGGGCGGCATCGTGTTCCTCGCTGTGGTGCTGCACAACGGTTTCGGCCTGGGCCTGGGCTACCTGGCCGGGAAGCTCGGCCGCCTGGACGACAAGGCCCGCCGGGCGCTGGCTTTCGAAGTGGGGATGCAGAACTCCGGACTCGCTGCCACCCTTGCAACCGCGCACTTCAGCCCGCTGGCCGCACTGCCCTCCGCCGTGTTCTCGCTCTGGCACAACATCTCCGGCGCGATCGTGGCCGCGTGGCTGGCCCGGCGCCCGCTGCGCGACACACCTGTTCGCGGCGCAGCCGGCCACGACGCGTAACCGCTTAGCTGCGGTGGTGCTCGATGAGCCAGCCGGCCATCTGCTGGGCCCGCTTTGACGCCAGGAAGTCCCCTTCGGTGGCCGAAATGATCGAGCCCTTCATCAGGATGTGCCAGGACCGCGCGAATTCTTCGGTGCGGCTCAGCCCGGCTTCCTCGGCCAGCGCCTGGATGTGTCCGCGGATCCGGCTCAAATAACCGATGCTCGCCTTTCCCAGCGGATGTTCGGGGCCCATCTCGAGCAGGACGTTGATGAAGGTGCACGCCTCGAAGTCGTCGCGCAGGAACCAGTCGCCGAAAACATCGAAAACGGCGAGCAACCGTTCCTCGGGGGTGTTGCCGCGACGGCGGGCTTCGGAGACGATGAGGTCCACGGTCCACACCTGGTCCCGGAGAGCCAAAAAGGCCAGGACCAGGGCATCCTTGGACGGGAAATGCCGGTAGAAGGTTGCTTTCGCGACACCGGACCGGCTGATGAGTTCGTTGGTGCCCACGTCGCGGATCCCGCGGCGGGAAAAGAGGTCATACGCGGCGGCAAGGATGCGGTCTACGGGGTCATCCCGGCCCGCCAGTGCCCGGGCGGGCAGCAGGGAGGAACGGTTGGCGTCTTCGGCAGTCATGTTAGAAGAAATTTTACATGGAGTGCTGCGGGCGTCCTTGCGGGTGGCCGTGCACGCCCACGGCTCCGGGCCGGCGCCGCACAGGTCCGCGGCGAAGCGCCTTAATAAAGCTGTCCAGAAGTGCGGGGTCCTTGGCTGTGTTGGCCAGGTCCACAAGGTCAGATGCGGCCCTCGCCAGTTTGATGTTGGTGTGCTGGCTGTGGCTGACGAGCAGGTTGAAGGCCTCGTCCGCGCCGATATGCAGGGCTCCCATCAGGATCCCCTTGGCCTGCTCGATGGTGCTGCGGCTCGCATTGGCCGCCGTGACGGCAGCCCTGGCGAACTGTTCAGTCTCATGCCGCAGCGTGCTGGTGAGGTCTATGACGAAACCGGCAATATGGTTCAGCCCGCCGCCCTGGTCAAGGATCCCCTCCCCCGTTGTCAGGATCCGGTGCTCCCGCAGGCGGGCGTCGATGAGCCTGTCAAAACTGAAGAATCTGCCGCCAGTGAGCCGGACCTGCGTGATGATGTCGCGGCTGCGGTTCCGGTCGTCCGGATGCTTGTGCGAGAGAAACAGGTCGAGGGTTGGCACAATTTCCCCGCGGCCGTAGCCGTGGATGATGTACACCTCGTCGGACCAGTCGAGCCTGCCGGTCGCCGCGTCATATCGGAACGTCCCGGCAATGCAGTCCGCCGCCGCAGGGGCGCCGGAGTTCGCCTGGTGGACTTTCCGCGCGGCCATGGGATTCACCAAGCGGGGAAATCGGCGACAACGGCTGCCGGCCTGAGCGATTGCCGCCACCGGAGCAGAACCTGCCGTTTGCGGCGTGCCGCGCGGCCGCCGAAGGCACGTGCAGCGGACGATACCCGGGAACGCTGCGGCTCCGGCGCCGGGATTTCGGTGACAAAGCCCGTTCCTGCGTACTCGCGCACAGCGGCAATCCCGGCGACGGCCGCCCGTTTGTCCGGGAAGGGCTTGGAAAGCGCCATGACTGTTCCGTCCGGGGCCGTCAGCCGAAATCTAAAGGATGTGTCCGCGTCGGCGAATAGTTCGAACATGCCTGCCATTGAACCCTCCTGGACCTTGGGATCATGCCACTCCCGGTGACGCCGTTGTCAGCGGAAGCAGCCTGAATCCATCCATGTGTGGCCGGGCGCTTGTGATCGGCCGGCCCGAATTGATGAATTCATGAAAGTCTGAACTACACAAGCCGTCCGCGCAAGGGGTGCCCGCCTACTAAATCCAGCGATCATCCCTTTGCAGCCGGGGCTACGATATAGATGCGACTCGCGCCGATTCGCGCGGTAAGGAGACAGACCTTTCTGTCTGTCATAGGCTGGATTCGTTGAACAGGCGTTATGGTTGGCGCCGGATGACGGACATTAGGAAGCGAGGCCCCGATGAAGGACGATCTGCCCGCAGGCGTGGTCCTGAGTGAGGTAAAGGCCGAACTCTTCAAATCCATGGGCCACCCCGCGCGGATCCGGGTCCTGGAGATACTCTCCGACGGCCCGGTGGCTGTCAGCCGGCTGCGCGACGAAACGGGCCTGGAGCCCTCGAACCTCTCGCAGCACCTTGGCGTACTCCGCCGCCAGCGCCTGATTGCCCCCTCGCGCCAGGATGGCCGGCTGTTCTACGAACTCTCCTGCCCCGAGGTCAGCAGCCTCCTCCTCTCGGCCCGCTCGCTGCTGGGCACCGTGCTGCAGTCGACACGACTGACGCTGATGACCTTGGATGAGCCCCTGAAAGAACCCGCGGTCCGCTAACCCGGCCAGTCAGTCCAGGAGCCACCAACGGAGGACGGGCCGCAAGCCCGTCCTCCGTTGGTGTGTCCGGTTGTTTTGGTGCGTCCGTCGCGTCCTACCGGCTCTGCTCGCGGGTCAGCCCGAACGGCACGTGTTCACTGAGCGAGACCGTGTAGTGGCCGGGGTCGAGCCGGGTCACCAGGATCCCGCGGTTGCGGGTGTGCGCGGCCACGAGCTGCAGGTTCCGGACGGCTGCATTGAGCCGTTCCTCGAGCTGCCGGGCGGTGTCGACTTTCACCTCGAGCACTTCGGCGGTGGGGTAGTTCATTCGTTGGTCCTTTCAGGTCTGGATGACGCGCACGGTGCCGCCGGGAATGACGGCGGTGGGCGCGGACGGCTCTCCGCTCAGCAGGTCATGCCCGGCTGCCGGATATTCGGCGTCTGCGTCGGAGTGGTTGATGAGGAACGTGAAGCTATCCGTGGAGCTGCTCCGCGTGACCACTTCCAGGCCCGCAGGCAGTTCCGGGGGAAGCTCCAGTCCCGCGGTGCGGACGGCGTCAAGCACGACGGCGGCGAGGTCCGCGCCGTCGAGCTTGGTGGAGACGTACCAGGCCGTGCCGCCGCCAAAGGCGTTGCGGGTGATGGCCGGGCCCGAGGCGGCCGGGCCGTCAAGGTAGCTGGCCACCACGGTTGCCGTGGCGGGATGGATGTCTTCCGCCCACACCACGCCGGCGCTCCCGTTGCTGAGATTGGCTTTTTCGCCGGCGCGGAGGGGCAGGAACTCGTGGACTTCGAGGCCCAGGACATCCCGGAGGCCGGCGGGCGAGGCGCCGGGCGGGACAGTGTCGTTGGAGTCGACGACGCCGGAGAAGTAGGAGACCAGCAGGTGTCCGCCGCCGTCGACATATCCCCGCAGGTTCGCCGCCGCTTGGTCTCCAACCAGGTAGAGGGCAGGGGCGAGGACGAGGTCGTAGCCGGAGAGGTCAGCTTCCGGATGGGCAAAGTCGGTGGTGATCCCGTGTTCCCACAGCACCGAGTAGTAGGCCTCGATGCGCTCACGATGGTTGAGGTCGCTGCTGGGGCGCCACTCCAGGTCCTGGGCCCAGAACGATTCCACGTCCCAGAGTATGGCGACACGCGCCTGAACGGTGGAGCCTTTCACAGCCGCAAGCTTCTTCAGGTCATCGCCGAGGTCCAGGACTTCGCGCCAGATCCGGGTGCCCGTGCCTGCGTGGGGAAGCATGGCGGAGTGGAATTTTTCCGCACCGTAGCGGGACGCGCGGAACTGGAAGAACATCACAGCGTCCGCGCCGCGGGCAAGGTGGGAAAGGCTGTTGCGGGCCAGTTCGCCGGGGCGCTTGGCGATGTTGCGTCCCTGCCAGTTCACGGCGCCGGTGGAGTGCTCCATCAGCATCCAGGGCCGGTTGCCGGCCAGCGAGCGCGTGAGGTCGGCGTCCATCGAGAGCAGGACGTGGTTGTCCGTGCGCTCGGCCGCCAGGTAGTGGTCGTTGGACACGATGTCCACCTCGCGGCTCCACTTCCAGTAATCCGCTGCCAGGCAGTTGGTGGCCATGAAATTCGTGGTCACGGGCACGTCCGGGGTGTATCTGCGGATCACGTCCCGCTCCGCGATGAAGCATTTGAGCAGCGCGTCCGAGGTGAACCGGCGGAAGTCCAGCCGCTGGGCCTGGTTGCTGACGCTGGCGGCGAGCCGCGGCGCGTCGACCTCGTCCCATTCGCCGTATTTCTGGCCCCAGAACAGGGTGCCCCAGGCCTGGTTGAGGCCGTCGAGCGTGCGGTACCGGGCCTGCAGCCATTCGCGAAATGCTGCAACGGAGTAGTCGTCGTAGGACTCGCTGACCGGCGCGCCGTATTCGTTGTGCACATGCCACAGCACCAGCGCGGGGTGGGAGCCGTACCGACGGGCGAGCTGTTCGGTGATGTTGGTGGCGGCACTCAGGTATTCGGGCGAGCTGGGGCTGGCCATGCCGCGGGATCCGCTGCCCAGCGCGACGCCCTCGCGGGTGACGGGGCGGGCCTGCGGATACTTTTTCCAGAACCAGGCCGGAGGCGCAGCGGTGGGCGTGCCCAGGTCCACGCTGATGCCGGCGTCGGCGAGCAGGCCCATCAGGTGGTCCAGCCATTCGAAGTCATACTCGCCCTCGCGGGGTTCCAGGAGGACCCACGAGAAGATGCCGATGCTGACCAGGTTGATCCCGGCCTCCTTCATCAGTGCAATGTCTTCGGCCCAGACCTCCCGCGGCCACTGTTCGGGGTTGTAGTCCCCGCCGTAGCAGAGCCCGGCCGGGCGCTGCAGCCACGGGCCCGGCGCGCTCCGGGGCGCGGTGCGGTGTAGGACGTCGGTCATTTCCTGGTCTCCTTAGAACTGTGTGCGGTCCCAGTTTTATCACAGGGTCAAGTTTGGACGCTAGAGCCATCTAGGCATTGACATAGCTCACAAATCTGTGGATTACTGGAACCGCTCACAGTCATGCGGCCTTGGTTCGGATGAGGGTGATAATTCAGGCAGACCCATCAAGCTTTTCGACAAGGAGGACGAAATGCGCAAGTCATTTCGTGCAGGCGCCATAGCCATGCTCGCGGCGGCCGCCATGCTCACCGCAGGTTGCTCGGGCGGAGCAGGAACAGGTTCAACGGCAGAATCAGCCGCAAGCGATCCCAACCAGAAAGTGGAGCTCACGTACTGGGCCTGGGCGCCGAACCTGGACAAGGTGGTGGACCTTTGGAACCAGAAGAACCCGAACATCCACGTCACCGTGAACAAGCAGGACGGCGGCGACCCCGCTGTCACCAAGCTGCTCACCGCGGTGAAGGCCGGCAGCGGCGCCCCGGACCTCATCCAGGCCGAATACCAGAAGATCCCCACCCTGGTAGCGGCAGATGCGCTGGCAGACCTGTCCGGCACCGAAGCCAACGAGACCAAGAGCCACTTCCCCGAGGGCGTGTGGAATTCCGTCACACTGGGCAGCGAAGCGCTGTACTCCGTCCCGCAGGACACCGGTCCCATGGTGTTTTACTACCGCGCTGACGTGTTCGAAAAGCTCGGCCTGTCCGTCCCCAAGACCTGGGACGAATACGCGGAAGCCGCCAAGGCGGTCCATGCTTCCGACGCCGAGGCGTACCTGGGAACCTTCTCCTCCAACGACGCCGGCTGGTTCACCGGCATGGCACAGCAGGCCGGAGCCTCCTGGTGGGGCATCGACGGTGACGCCTGGAGCGTCAAGGTGGACGAAGATCCCACCCGGAGGGTCGCCGGGTACTGGGGCGGACTGGTCCAGGACGGCGTGATCGACAACAAGCCGATGTACACGCCCGAGTGGAACACCGCGCTGAACACCGGCAAGCAGGTGGGCTGGCTCAGCGCCGCCTGGGGCCCGGGCGTACTGGCCGGCAACGCCGGAGCCACAGCGGGCCAGTGGAAGGCCGCACCCATGCCGCAGTGGGATGCCGCCAACCCCGCCACCGGCAACTGGGGCGGTTCCTCCACCGCTGTGACCTCGCAGTCCAAGAACGTGGACGCCGCAGCGAAATTCGCCACCTGGCTCAACACCGACTCCGAGGCCGTCAAGGCCCTGGTGACCGAAACCGGGATCTACCCGGCAGACTCCGCCGGGGCGGAATCCGCCCTGACCAAGGCACCTGAGTTCTTCAGCAACCAGCCCGACTTCTACAAAGTTGTTGGCGACGCAGCGCAGAACGTAGGGTCCTTCACCTACGGCCCCAACGTCAATGTCACGTTCAACGCCTACAACGACCAGTTCGCGAAGGCGGCCCAGTCGAAGCAGAAGGGCGCCTTCCTCGATGCCGTGAAGAGCATGCAGCAGGTGACGGTGGACGACTTGAAGAAGACCGGCTTCACCGTCAAGTAGCCAGTTACCCGGCCACACCATCCGGGAGGGCGCCGCGGCGCCCTCCCGGACCCCAGGAACGTTCTCAATTCAACGAAGCAAGCCTCACCGACATCTACGCAAGGAAGTGCACCCGTGGCAATGACCGTGACCAGGACCGGCCCTGCGGCGAAGACCGCAGCGCCCGGATCCCCCCGGCGGGCTAAGAACTTCAAGTCCCGGGTGCTCGTGCCTTACGCGATGCTCGCCCCCGGCATCATCCTCTTTCTCGTCTTCATGGCGGCTCCGATCGTCTACACACTGTTCCTGAGCTTTCAGAAGAAGAAGGTCAGCGGACTGGGCCTGGGCAAGAACTCGCAGACCCAGGTCTTCGCCGGGCTGGACAACTACGTCAGCGCCCTCACCGATCCGGAGTTCACGGCCAGCGTCCTGCGGGTGCTGCTGTACGGCGTCATCCTCATTCCCCTGATGCTCGGATTCGCCCTGCTTTTCGCGTTGCTGCTGGACTCCCGGCGGACCCGGGCCGGGAACTTCTCCCGGACCGCCATCTTCCTGCCCTACGCGGTTCCCGCCGTGATCAGCTCGCTGCTGTGGGGGTTCCTCTACCTGCCCGGCGTCAGCCCGTTCCACTTCGTGGCCCGGCAGTTGGGTGTGGAGCTTCCATCCCTGCTGGACCCCAACCTGGTGACGTTCGCCATCTGCAACATCGCGCTCTGGGGCGGCGTGGGCTTCAACATGATCGTGATGTACACCTCGCTCAAGGCGGTTCCTTCCGAAATTTACGAGGCAGCCAAGCTGGACGGCTGCTCCGAGGTCCAGACCGCCCTGCGGATCAAGATCCCCATCATCGCCCCCGCCCTGGTCATGACTGCCCTGTTCTCCATGATCGCCACCCTGCAGGTCTTCGCCGAACCCACCACGCTGCGCCCGCTGGCCAACAGCCTCTCCACGAGCTGGTCCCCGCTCATGCTCGTTTACCGTGACGCGTTCACCCGCAACGACGTCTTCTCGGCAGCCGCGACCAGCATCGTCATTGCCCTTGCCACTTTCGCCATTTCCTTCCTGTTCCTGCGCGTGGTGCAGAAGCGGGCCTTCGGACAGGAGAACTGACCGTGACCACCACCGCCATTCGCACCAAACCCGCCGGGAGCAAGGCCGCCAACGCCAAGGAACTCCGCGAAAAGCCCAGCTTCCTGTCCACCGGCATCCTCATCCTGGGCGCCCTGTACTGCCTGTTCCCTGTGCTGTGGGTCCTCGCCGCGGCCAGCAAGAGCGGCACGGAGCTGTTCTCAACGTTCACGCTCGCCCCCAGCACGCACCTCTGGGACAACATCGTTGAACTCACCGCCTACCGCGACGGCCTGTTCTGGCGGTGGATGCTCAACACGGCCCTCTACGCCGGCGTCGGCGCCATCGTCTCCACCTGGATCTCCGCCCTGTCCGGCTACGTGCTGGCCAAGTTCGACTTCCCCGGCAAGGCCGGAATCTTCAAAGTGCTGCTCATGGGCGTGCTGGTGCCGGGCGTCATCCTGGCCATCCCGCAGTACCTGATGCTCGCCCAGGCCGGACTGACCAACACCTACTGGTCCGTGCTGCTCCCCCAGATCATCAGCCCCTACGGCATCTACCTGGCCCGCATTTATGCCGCGGCCTCGGTGCCGGGCGATGTCATCGAGGCCGCCCGGACCGAAGGTGCCAAGGAAATGTACATCTTCAACCGGATCGCCATGCCCATGATGCTGCCGGGCCTGGTGACCATCTTCCTGTTCCAGTTCGTGGCCATCTGGAACAACTTCATGCTGCCGTACATCATGCTGGGGGACGATCACCTCTTCCCCATCACCGTGGGCCTGAACGGCCTACTCAACCAGGGTGCCTCCGCCCCGGCCCTGTACACCCTGGTGCTCGCGGGCGCCCTGCTGTCCATCGTTCCGCTTGTCATCATGTTCCTGCTCCTTCAGCGCTACTGGCGGGTCGACCTGGCCGCCGGTGCGGTGAAGGCTTAGCCCCGGATAGGCTTTAGCCATGTCTCAGCCCCCCGCCAAGAACCGCCCCAAGATCGACGACGTCGCCCGGGAAGCGGGCGTCTCACGCGGCACGGTTTCACGGGTCCTCAACGGCGGCCACTGGGTCAGTCCCCCGGCGCTGGCGGCCGTCAATGCCGCCATCAAGAAGACCGGATACCGGGTCAACCCGCACGCCAGGAGCCTGGCCACCAACCGGGCCAACTCGGTGGCGTTCCTGCTCACCGAATCGCACGACCGCCTGTTCGAGGACCCGAACTTCGCCGTGCTGATGCGCGGCGCCGCCGATGCGCTTGCTGTGCACGACATCCCGCTGGTGCTGATCATGGCCGGCACTGACGACGAACAGCGCCGGGCCACCGAATTCCTCACCGCCGGGCACGTGGACGGCGTGCTGCTGGTGTCCTCCCACGCCACCAGGAAGGGCATCATCTCCGAGATCGTCAGCGCCCGCATCCCCGCGATTGCGTGTGGTGTTCCGCTCGGTTTCGAAAAGAAGATGGGCTACGTCGCCGCCGACGATTACGAAGGAGCCCTCGACGTCCTCCGGCACCTGAGCGACGGCGGCCGCAAGCGGATTGCCACCATCGCCGGACCGCAGGACACCTCCGGCGGCATCCGGCGGCTGGAGGCCTACCGCGAACACCAGGGCACCGCCGTCGACGAGGACCTGATCGCCTTCGGCGACTACAGCCGCGAAAGCGGGGCGAAAGGCATGCGGGAAATCCTGAACCGCTCCCCCGATGTCGACGCCGTCTTCGCGGCGAACGACCTCATGGCGCTCGGTGCGATCGAAGTCCTCAAGGAGGCCGGCCGCCGCATCCCGGAGGACGTGGCCGTTGCCGGGTTCGATGACATTAAGGTTTCCGCCACCACAATCCCCACGCTGACCACGGTCCGGCAGCCGTTCGAACGGATCAGCGCGGAAATGGTGCGGCTGCTCCTGGCGGTCATCGACGGCGAGCGCCCCGCGGCGATCACCATTCCCACGGAGCTGGTGGTCCGCGAGTCGGCCTGACGGAGATGCGCACTGGTGCTATTGCCGCACCAGGGTCCGGAGCAGTTTCAGCGCCACGGAGATCGAGGCGATGTCCACCTGCCCGGGTTTGGTTACCTCGGCAAGGGTGTCCTTGATCCTGGCCAGCTGCTCCTGGTGCCCGCGCTCCCAGGCAACAATGCGTTCCACCGAATCGGACTGGCCGGGATCACTCACCGGGGTCATCTGCATCACGGAGATGGTCATGTCGGCCACTGCGGAATAGACGTCGTCCCGCAGGGCCGCCCGGGCAAGGGTTTCCCACCGGCTCTGGCGGGGGAGATCGGTGATGCGCAGCAGCAGGCTGGCGGCACCGATGCGCTGGAAGACCGCGTAGTAGAGGTCGGCAGTCACCTCGATGGGCTCGGCCGTCTGCTCGGAAACGAGTGAGATGTCCAGCAGCCCGAAGCTCTCCAGCATGTCCGCTGCCCGTGCCCCCAGGTCATGCGGGAGCCGGACGGCGTCCCAGTGGGCAAGGCGCTCCTGCACGCGGTCAAGGTCGGAGCCGCGCAGGTACTCGGCGGTTCGTGTCCGCAGCAGATCCATGGTGGGCATGATCCGCGCCAGCGCCTCGGTCACGGGCTGGTCCCGGTGGTCATGAGTGACGTACCAGCGGGTTGCCCGGTCCAGGACCCGGCGCATGTGGATGGCCACACCGGCGGAGTGTTCGCTCGGAAACTCCGGCGGCAGGTCCGCCAGCTTGCGCGTAATCCATGGCAGGTCATAGGCCTCGCGGGCCACCACGAAGGCCCTCGCCACCGCCGCGGGCGTGGCCGTGGTTTCTTCAATGGCGCGGAAGGCGTAGGTGATTCCGCCCAGGTTGATCATGTCGTTCGCCACCACGGTGCACACGATCTGTTTGCGCAAGGGATGTGAATCAAGGTCCGCATCGAAACGCTCAGCGAGCCGGGGCGGGAAGTAGCCGCGCAGGACCCGTTTGAACCAGGGGTCGTCGGCGAGGTCGCTGGCGGTGAGTTCCCTGGCCAGCTCCACCTTCGCGTAGGCGGCAAGGACGGCAAGTTCCGGGGTGGTCAGCCCCCGCCCCTGCCGCACCCGTTCCTCAAGCTGTTCAGTGCTCGGCAAAGCCTCCAGTTCCCGGTCCAGGCCCGCGGCGGTTTCCACCCAGTCCACAGTTCTTTGGAAGCCGGGGCTCCATTCGAGGACCAGATGCCGGTCGTTGAACAGGAGGACGTTCTGGTCGGCGTTGTTGGCCAGGACCAGACGCGCCACGTCGTCCACCAGGGACTGCAGGAAAGCGGTGCGTTCCGCAGCCGGCATCCGCCCGGTGGCGATCATCCGGTCCATGAAAATTTTGATGTTGACCTCGTGGTCGGAGCAGTCCACCCCCGCCGAGTTGTCGATGGCATCGGTGTTCAGCAGCACACCGGCGAGCGCAGCTTCGATGCGGCCGCGCTGGGTCACGCCGAGGTTTCCGCCTTCGGCAACCACCCGGGCGCGCAGTTCGCTGCCGTTGATCCTGATCGGATCGTTCGCTTTGTCGCCCACGTCTGCGTGGCTCTCCGAGGACGCCTTGATGTAGGTACCGATGCCGCCGTTGTAGAGCAGGTCAACGGGCGCCCGGAGGATGGCCTGAAGCAGGGCATGGGGCGGGAGCGCCGCTGTTCCGGAGTCCAGGCCAAGGCAGGTCCGGACCTGCTCGGTGATGGTGATGGCCTTGGCGCGCCGGGAGTGGACGCCGCCGCCCTCGCTGATGAGGGATTCATCGTAGTCCTCCCAGGAGGAGCGCGGCAGGCTGAAGAGCCGGCGTCGTTCTTCAATGGAGGCTACGGCGTCGGGCGCCGGATCGAGGAAGATGTGCCGGTGGTCAAAGGCCGCCACAAGCCTGATGTGCGGCGAAAGCAGCATCCCGTTCCCGAAAACGTCGCCGCTCATGTCCCCGATGCCCGCCACGGTGAACTCCTCGCGCTGCGGGTCCATGCCGAGCTCGCGGAAATGGTGCGTCACTGATTCCCATGCACCGCGCGCGGTAATGCCCATCTCCTTGTGGTCGTACCCCACCGACCCGCCGGAGGCGAAGGCGTCCCCCAGCCAGAACCCGTACTCCAGGGCCACGGTGTTGGCTGCATCGGAAAATGAAGCGGTGCCCTTGTCCGCGGCCACCACGAGGTAGTAGTCGTCACCGTCGTGCCGCACCACGTTGTGCGGAGCCACCACTGCCTGACCGCGCGCTGACGTGACCAGGTTGTCGGTCAGGTCCAGCAGTCCCCTGATGAAGGTTCGGTAGCACTCCAGCCCTTCGGCGAGCCAGGCGTCCCGGTTGGCGGCGGGGTCCGGCAACCGCTTCGGGTAGAAACCGCCCTTGGCACCGGTGGGAACGATGACGGAGTTTTTCACGTTTTGTGCCTTGACCAGGCCCAGGACCTCCGTCCGGAAATCCTCGCTCCGGTCGGACCAGCGCAGGCCGCCGCGGGCAAGTTCCCCGAACCGGAGGTGGACGCCTTCCACCCGCGGCGAATAGACCCAGATCTCGTATTTCGGCCGGGGCAGCGGGGCGATGGAGATGGCCGCCGGATTCAGTTTGAAACTGAGGTGCGGCTTGTTCTGGAAGAAGTTGGTGCGCAACGTGGATTCCACCAGGTTCATGAACGTACGCAGCATCCGGTCGCCGTCGAGGACCGGGATCTCGTCAATTGCCGACAGCAGCTCGGCCCGGGCGGCCGCGGTGTCCCGGAACCTGCGCTGGGCATCCAGTTCGGGGTCGAACCTGGCGTGGAACAGGGCCAGCAACGCATGCGTTGCCCGCACGTTGGCGGTGAGGGTGTCCGCAATGAAGCCGTAGGAGTTGGCGCTCCCCAGCTGCTGGAGGTATTTCGCGTAGCTCCGCAGGATGGAGGCCTGCCGCCAGTCGACGCCCTCGCGGATGACCAGGGTGTTGATCCGGTCCGACTCGACGTCTCCGCGCATGGCGGCGCCGAACGCGTCTGCGAGCAGCCCGCTCGTGGCCGCCGGGTCTACACCGGCGGGATAGTTCACGCCCAGATCGTAGAGGAAAAGGGCCGGGCCTGTTCCGCGCCGGATCTCAAACGGCCTTTGGTCCAGGACATCGAGCCCCAGGTTGTGCAGGAGCGGCAGGATCTGGGTGAGGCTGCGCGGCCGGGTGAAGTAAAGGCGGAGCCTGGCGTCCTTGCCCGGCGCAGAACTTCCTGCCGGCCAATCCACGGTGAGCAACGGGTCGCCCGGGGACCGCCCGCCTGCGCCGTCCAGGTCGAAGGATTCGAAATTGATGATGTCTTGAAGCGCGGTTTCCGCCTCATGGTCTGCCCGGTAGCTTGGCGGGAAGGCGTCGGTCCAGAGGGCGGTGAGCCGGGCGGCCTCTGCAGCCGGGAACTGCTCCCGGATCACCTCATCCAGCCCGTCCGTCCACGAACGGGTGGCTGAAATCAGGCGCCGTTCCAGCTGCGCAGGGTCGATGTTTGGCCACGTGACGTCCGGCCCGGAGGCGGCAGTACCCGTCAGCAGGATCCGGAAGAAAATCCGGGCCATCGGGGAATCGGTGAGCCGGACTTCAAAGTCGATGGCGTCAGCGTTGAAGGCGGTTTTGAGTTCCTGCTCCATCAGCAGCCTGACCGCTGTGCTGTACCGCCGGCGGGGAAAGAAGACGAGCGCGGACATGAACCTGCCGAAGCTGTCCGGGCGGAGGAAGAGGCGTATACGGCGGAGTTCCTCGGCCCGCAGGATCTCGGATGCCAGGCTGGTGAGGTCCTCGATGCCAACATGGAAGAGCTCGTCCCGCGGGAAGGACTCGAGAACCGCCACGAGGTCCTTGGCCCGGTGCGACCTTGGCTGAAGTCCGAGTCGTTCCCGGACCGTGCGGGCTTTTTCGCGGATCACCGGAATCCGCCGCACGGACTGATGGGCCGCGCCCGGAGTGAACAGGCCCACGAACCGCCGTTCCCCGGTGGGTGTACCCTCCCCGTCCAGGACCTGCACGCGCAGTTCGTCCAAATAAGAGGCACGCAGAACGGTGGACCGGAGGTCCGACGTCGCAAGGGTGCACGAGTGGGGCCACGGCATCCGCACCTCCCCTGCTTGTCCACGGTGGACGCCGGCCGCCGTCGGGCGCCGAAGCAAGCCGAGCGCAGAGCCGGGGCGCGGCGTGATCTCCTGGCCGCCCGCCGTCGTGAGTTCATACTCGCAGTAGCCGAGCAGGACAAAATTGCCGTCCCCCAGCCAGCCCAGAAGCTCGCGAAGCTGCGCGGCCGGCGGAACCATTGCCGGCGGAACGTCCGCCGCGGCATCGACGGCGTCAGCAAACCTGCGCTCCATTTCCGCCGCGTCTTCGGCACAGGCACGGACATCGGCAAGCACCGATTTCAGCCTTTCGACCAGCGCTTCTTTAGAGGGCTCGTCCGGCATCCTGCCGATTTCCACCGCCACCCATGCCTCGGGAGTACGCTCCGGTGCGCCAGGAACTCCGGCCGGCGCGTCGGCATTTCCGCCGTCTCCGTGAACCGGCTCGGCACTGAGCCCTTCCCTCGTGCGCCCGGGCCGTACCTCCAGCAGCACGTTGGAGAGGGGATCGCGCAGCACCTCAAACATCGGATGCACCAGCAGGCGGATCGTGGCGTCGTCGCGCGTAAGCACTGCCGTGAGGGACTGAACCAGGTAAGGCGTGTCGTCAGCGGCCACCTCGATGACGCGCGCATCGGGTTCGTTGAAGATTCCGACGGCGGCCTCCCCCGGCGCGCGCGACGTCGCCACCGTCAGGTGGTGCATCGCCCTGCTGCGGAGAGTTTCCGGCGAGTAGTTCTGGAGGTCCTCGGCGGCGACATGGGCATAGTAAGCGGCCACGAACTGCCCGTCCGGCTCAAATTTCCCGCCGTCCGGAGCGCGCCTCACGGGCCCGGTTTTGTGTGACATGCCAATGCGCCTCCAGTGCGCGGAGCCCAGCCGCAACCGGCGCCGATGAACCGGCTACCGCGCATGTTTTCATCATGGCCGCCTCCCGGTGCCGCGTCCAGCGTCTGCGGGTGTTCACCTGGGACCCGTCCCGCACCACCGCATTCTCCCTCGGGCGGCCTACCCGATCAGCGCCAGCACCGCTCCCGCAGTGACCACGCCGCCAGCTTGGGTGCGGAGGTCCGTGACGGTTCCGTCGCGGTGCGCCGCCACCTGGGTTTCCATCTTCATCGCTTCAAGAACGACGACGGCGTCCCCTGCCGACACTTCGGCGCCCGGCTCCACGAGCCACTTGACGACGGTTCCGGCCATGTCCGCGCGGAGCTCGCCGGGCTCGGCGGCCTCGGCGGCCTCGGCGCCCGACCCGGCAGGGCCGCCGTCGGAAATTGCCGAAACGCCGGCCGGCAGCGCTCCGCCTGCGCGGGCCCAGCCTTCCAGCAGGTCCGCCGGGAGACCCACTGCCAGGCGGCGGCCGTCCACATCCACAGTGATGGTGCGGCGTGCGCCGTCGGGTGCGGTGGTGCTGTAGCCGGGGTCCGCCGGGATCCGGTCCGCGAAGTCGGTTTCGATCCAGCGGGTGTGGATGCCCAGGCCGGTCTCGGACGTGAAGTCCGGCGATTCCAGCACCGCGCGGTGGAACGGCAGCACGGTGGCCACGCCGGTGATCTCCATCTCGGCGAGGGCGCGGCGGGCCCGGCGCAGAGCCTGCTGGCGGTCCGCGCCGGTGACGATCAGCTTGGCGAGCAGCGAGTCGAACTGCGGCGCCACGAAGGACCCCGAGCGGACGCCGGTGTCCAGGCGGATGCCCGGACCGGTGGCGCCGTGGAATTCATCGATGGTGCCTGGCGAGGGCAGGAAGCCGCGTCCCACATCCTCGGCGTTGAGCCGGAATTCGAAGGAGTGGCCGCGGGGCTCCGGGTCCGCAGTGATGCGCAGGGTTTCCCCGGCAGCAATCCGGAACTGCTCCTGGACCAGGTCGATCCCGGTGGTTTCCTCGGTGATGGGGTGCTCCACCTGCAACCGGGTGTTGACTTCCAGGAAGGCGACTGTGCCGTCAGCGGCAACCAGGAACTCCACCGTCCCGGCGCCGGAATAGCCGGCTTCGCGGCAGACTGCCTTGGCGGCGTCGTAGATCTGCTGGCGCTGGCCGTCGCTGAGGAACGGTGCGGGCGCTTCCTCCACGAGCTTCTGGTGCCGGCGCTGCAGGGAACAGTCGCGGGTTCCGACCACCACCACGTTGCCGTGCGTGTCCGCAAGGACCTGCGCCTCGACGTGGCGCGGGCGGTCCAGGTAGCGCTCCACGAAGCATTCGCCGCGGCCGAAGGCGGCCACAGCCTCGCGGACGGCGGAGTCGAAGGCTTCCTCCACTTCGTCCAGGGCGCGGACCACCTTCAGCCCGCGGCCGCCGCCGCCGAAGGCCGCCTTGATGGCGAGGGGCAGGCCGTGCTGCTCAGCGAAGGCGCGGGCTTCCGCCGCTGAGTCCACAGGCCCGTCACTGCCGGCCACCAGCGGCGCCCCCGCACGGACGGCGATCTCGCGGGCCGTGATCTTGTTTCCGAGCTGCCGGATGGCCTCCGGAGCAGGCCCGATCCAGGTGAGGCCGGCGTCCAGTACGGCCTGGGCGAAATCGGCGTTCTCGGACAGGAAGCCGTAGCCGGGATGGACGGCGTCCGCACCGGATGTCGCTGCCGCATCGAGCAGCTTGGCGATGTTCAGGTAGGTGTCCGCCGGGGAGTTACCGCCCAGGCTGAAGGCCTCACCGGCAGCGCCGACGTGCATGGCATCGGCATCGATGTCCGCATAGACGGCGACGGATTCCAGCCCCGCGTCATCGCAGGCTCGGGCAATCCGGACGGCGATCTCACCACGGTTGGCAATCAGGACCTTGCGCATCAGTTACTCACTTTTCTGGGGAAGTTTGTTCGGGGGACGTCGGTACGGAGGAAGCCGGTTCAGCGGACGTCTGTTCAGGAGAAGGTTGCGCAACGCGGCGGAAGCGGATGCTGCCGCCGATCGGCACCTGGGCGGCCAAATCCAGCTGGTGGTCCACCACCACGCCGATTACGGGGTAGCCGCCCGTGATGGGATGGTCCGCCAGGAAGAGCACAGGAAGGCCTTCCGGAGGGACCTGGATGGCTCCCGCCACGGTGCCTTCGCTGGGCAGTTCACCCTGCCGGCTGCGTTGGAGCGGCGTGCCGTCCAGCCGCATGCCCACACGGTTGGACTGCGGCTTCACCACCCAGTCCTGCCCGCACAGGGAGTCAAGGGCGGCCTCATCGAACCAGTCGGCCCGCGGGCCGGGCACAATATCGAGCACCGTGACGCCGGTACCGGGAAAGTCCGGCTGGAGTTCGGGGCTGCCGACGACGCCGGAATCGGTGACGTCGCCTGCTGCCAGCAGCTGGCCCGCAGCAAGCGGCGCGGGGCCGATGCCGGACATGGTGTCAGTGGAACGGCTGCCCAGCACCGCCGGGGCGTCCACCCCGCCGCGGACGGCGAGGTAGCTGCGGAAGCCGGCCTCCGGCGCACCAACGGTCAGGATTTCGCCGTCGAGCAGGGCAAACGGGGTGGCCATGGGAACGGTGCGCCGGCGCCCGGGCTTGCCGGAGGCAGCCTCGGATTCAGCGTCCGACGGCGGGTCAATAGTGAGTGCCGACGGCGCGCCGGCAACAGCCAGGACCTGGTCCCCGACGGCCTGGACCCTGAGTCCGCCGGCCACCGTTTCGATGGCCGCGGCGGCCGGGCTGTTGCCCACCAGCCGGTTGGCCCGCCGCAGCGAGGCCCGGTCCAGCGCACCGGCGGCGGAGACGCCCAGCGCGGAGTGGCCGTGCCGGCCAAGGTCCTGGATGAGGCTCTGCAGCCCGGGTGAAACAATCCGGAGCCCGGCAGCAGATTCCTGCGCCACGTCCCCGGCGGCCGGCGCCGTCTCGGAAGCAGCGCGCTCCGGCGCCATGGTCACAACATCGCGGACGGCCCGGAACCGGACGCGGTGTCCCGGGCTGGCCAGTGCGGGTTCGGCCCGGTTGAGGTCCCACATGCGGGCCCCGGTGCGGCCGATCAGCTGCCAGCCGCCCGGGGACCTGCGCGGGTACACCGCTGAATAGTTGCCTGCCAGCGCCACCGATCCCGCGGGAACGGCGGTGCGGGGCGAGCTGCGGCGCGGAACTTCCAGCACTTGGTTCTCCCCCACCATGTAGCCGAAACCCGGCGCGAACCCGGCGAAAGCCACCGTCCACACCTGGCTGGAGTGGGCTTCGATGACGCCGTCCGTTCCCAGGCCGGTGAGCCGCCCCACTTCGGCGAGATCCTCGCCGTCGTACACGGTATCGATGAGCACTAGGCCGCCGTCCTGTTTTACCGGAGCGGTGAGATCCAGTTCCAGCAGGAGCGCAGCCATGCGGCGGGCGGCCGCCGGCGAATCCGCGCGGACCATCACGGTCTGCGCGGCCGCCAGCACGTCCAGCTGGCCCGGCAGGGGTGATTCGAGGAGCAGGGTCTGCAGGGCGAGAACGTCCTGCGTTCCGGTGAGCTCCGCGAGCACCGCCCGCGTTCCCACGGGCCGCACCGAGAGGACCTTGTGCACGGTCAGGGTTTCCATTGCTGCTGCTTTCATCGTTGCCGGTGCCTCGAAAATGCTGCTGAAAAGGGACGCCCGCCGCTTAGGCGAGGGAGGCGGCGTCCGCCAGGAGGCGCTCTTCTTCAGCGGTCTGCGGGTTCCGGCCGAGGGCCAGGCCAATGACGGTCACGGCTGAGGCCACCAGGAGGTAGGCCGCGATCAGGTACCAGTCGCCGGAGGCCGCGTAGAGGGCGGTGAAGATCAGCGGTGCCACGGCGCCGCCGATCACGCCGGCCAGGGTGTAGGCCAGCGAGCTGCCGGCGTAGCGCAGCCGGGCCGGGAACTGCTCGGTGATGTAGGCGGCCTGCGGGCCGTACATGAAGGCGTGGAAGGCCAGGCCGATCACCACGCCGATGGTGAGCATCAGCACGGACTTGCCCTCGATCATGAGGAAGAACAGCGGGATGTAGAGGGCGGTGCCCACTGCGGCGATGCCGTAGACCAGGCGGCGGTTGAAGCGGTCCGTGACGGCGCCGGCCAGCGGGATCAGGAACAGCTGGAAAGCGGAACCGATCAGGATGGCGGTGAGGACGTTGCCCGTGGTCATGCCGAGTTCCTTGGTGGCGTAGACGGCCACGAATACGGTGAACAGTGCGTAGAGGATGTCGGGGCAGACGCGGGAGAGGGCGGCTGCCACGAGGGCGCGGGGTTCCTTGCGGAACACCTCGGTGATGGGTGCCTTGGGCTGTTCGCCGTGGGCCGCGATGGCCTTGAACACCGGGGTTTCCTCAAGCTTGAGGCGGATGACCAGGCCGAAGACAACCAGCAGTGCGGAGGCCAGGAAGGCTACGCGCCAGCCCCAGGAGAGGAAGGCTTCGGTGCTGAGGGTTGCAGCCAGGAGTGCAAGGACGCCGTTGGCCATCAGGTTGCCGGCGGGCGGGCCGATCTGGGCTGCGGAGGACCAGAAGCCGCGCTTGTTGGCGTCGCCGAATTCGCTGGAGAGCAGGACGGCCCCGCCCCATTCGCCGCCGACGCCGATGCCCTGGGCCAGGCGCAGGAGCACCAGGATGGTGGGGGCTGCCACGCCGATCACGGAGTAGTCCGGAAGCAGGCCGATGAGTACCGTGGCGATGCCGATCAGCATCAGGGTGACCACCAAGACGTGCTTGCGGCCGATCTTGTCGCCCAGGCGGCCGAAGATCACGCCGCCGATGGGGCGTGCCAGGTAGCCCACGGCGAAGGCGGAGAAGGAGAGCAGGAGTCCTACGAACTCGTCATTGCCCGGGAAGAAGATCTTGGGGAAGACCAGGGCTGAGGCCACCGAGTAGATGGCGAAGTCGTAGTACTCCAGCGAGGTGCCGGTGAGGCTGGCGACGTAGGCCTTCAGGGCTCCGGGCGGGATCTTTCGGCCGGAGCGGGCGGCCGTGTGGTGTGTGGTCATGGCTTTTCCTTCAAAGGGTGACGGGTTGAGGCGAACTCGGTTGAGGCGAACGCGGCTTAAGCGAACGCTTTGATAGTGATGCCGGCGTCGGAAAGCGCAGCCCTGACTGCGACAGCCATGGCAACGGCCCCGGGGGAATCGCCATGAACACAGATGCTGTCTGCATTGATTTTCAGGATGGAGCCGTCCACGGCGCGGATGGCGGAGTCGGCGGCCATGCGCAGGACGTGTTCGGCCACCTGGGCCGGGTCATGCAGGACGGCTCCGGGGAGCGAGCGGGAGACGAGCGTGCCGTCGGGGTTGTAGGCGCGGTCGGCGAAGGCTTCGGAAACGGCGCGGAGTCCGGCGGCTTCGGCCAGCCGCAGCACCTCCGAGCCGGGCAGCCCCAGGATGGGCAGTCCGGCGTCGATCGATTTGACGGCGTCGACGACGGCGCGTGCCTGGGCGGTGTGGGAGACGATCGCGTTGTAGAGGCCGCCGTGCGGCTTCACGTAGCGGACGCGGGCACCTTCGGTGGCGGCCAGCGCCTGCAGCGCGCCGATCTGGTAAACGATGTCGTCAGCCAGTTCGCTGGGGTCGATGTCCACAAAGCGGCGGCCGAAGCCGGAGAGGTCGCGGTAGCCCACGTGGGCGCCGATCATCACGCCGGCCTGTATGGCTTCGCGGCAGGTGCGCCGGATGACCGTGGGATCGCCGGCATGGAAACCGCAGGCCACGTTGGCACTGGACACGGATTGGAACATTGCCGTGTCGTCGCCCAGAGTCCAGCGGCCGAAGGACTCGCCTACGTCGCTGTTCAGGTCCATGTACAACATTGTGATCCTCGTCTCATTGAGTTGCTCCTACTAGGATGCATCAAATTCAGCGATTGTTCAACAATCCTTCGATTCAACGATGTGACGATCGTGTAAATTCTGGAGTATGGCCACTTCAGAAGCAGCAATCCGAGGCACCTCCGGCGCAGCAGGAACAGGAGCCTCGGCAGGATCAGCCGCGGCAGCCCGCCTGCGCGTCGCGATGCCCTCGGTGGCGGACAGGGTGGCCGATGAACTGCGCCTGCAGTTGGCCGAAGGAATCCTGCTCCCGGGCACCCGGCTGACCGAATCCACCATTGCCGAGGACCTCGGCGTCTCCCGCAACACGGTGCGCGAGGCCTTTGCCGAGCTCGCCAGCGAACGGCTGGTGGTCCGGCACCCCAACCGCGGCGTTTTTGTGGCCAGCCTTGAGCCCGGCGATATCCACGACGTCTACACCGTCCGCCGGACGATCGAAGTCAGCGCCATCCGCGGCGGGGGCAGTCCGGAGGCGGTGGCCGCCGTGCGGGCGGCAGTTGAGGAAGGCAAGCTCGCCGCAGCGGCGAACGACGACGAGGGGCTGGGTACCGCCAACCAGCACTTTCACGGGGCGATCGTCGCCCTGGCGGGAAGCCGCCGGCTGAACACCATCATGTCCCAGGTCCTGGCCGAGATGCGGCTGTTCTTTCACAAGGCCACACTGGACGCCCACTTCTACAGCGGCTACCTCAAGGACAACGAGGAGATCTGCGAGGCACTGGAGGCGGACGAGTTGGACCTCGCCGCCGAGCTGCTGCTGGCCTACCTGGACCGGTCGGAAGAAAGGCAGGCGGAGGTCCACGGGGAGTAGGAGGGGGGCTGAACCCGGTTAAAGCGCCGTACTCTAAATGGCAGACTAGTTCAGGGGGAAGAATGAAAGTCAGAAGCCATCAAGGCATGCTCGAAGTCGACGGCAAGATCGTCTTCAGCCGAAACGGAGTATCGGCCGAGCCAGGATTCGGTGCATAGCATGCGATCCTTCCTCGTATGTGCCGCCTGCGGATCAGCTGTGGTGTTGGTCCGGCACCCTCGGCCGGATGCAAGAGCGTCGCAGGACCAAACCCCGTCGCACTGCAGCAACCGGAACTGTGCCAACAGCAGCAAGCACACGAAGCTATCCAGCGACTGGTACCGCCGCACCGCGCTGGACAGACGCCAACCAGGCTGACGCTGGCGCCGCCCTACCCGCGCCCCCGCATCCGCTCCACATCGGCGACCTCGGCGTAGGCGGCCTGCGTGCCTTTCCGGGTGACGGCGAGTGCCGCCGCCACGGAGGCGAAGGCAGCTGCTTCGGCCAGCGGCCCCCCGGCGGCAAGCCGTGCGGCCACGGCGCCGGTGAAGGCGTCGCCGGCGCCGGTGGTGTCCACCGCATGGACCGTCACCGGCGCGATCCGGGTCACCCGGTCCGCGCGGGCGGCCGTCGAGTCCAGGACCACCGAGCCATTTGCGCCCAGGGTGACCAGCACCCGCTCCAGCCCGCGCTCGGCGAAACGCTCCCGGACCTGGTCCCACGCGGCGCCGTCCGCTTCGGCATCAGGGATCTCCCCGGACCCGAGAAGCAACGACGCCTCGTGCGCGTTAATCAGGAGGACGTCGGTCAGGTCCGCCAGGCTCTGCGGGATCTCGCCGTAAGGCGAAAGGTTCAGCAGCACTGTAGCGCCGGCGTCGTGCCCTGTCCGGGCGGCGGCTTCCACGGTGTCGAGGCTGACCTCGAGGCAGAGGCAGACCACGGAGGCGCCGTCGAACGCGTCCGCGGACGCCGCGACGTCGGCGGGAGCGAGTGTTCCGTTGGCCCCGGCGGAAATGATGATGTTGTTCTCGCCCTGCGCATCCACGGCAATGACGGCCACTCCCGTGGCCGCGGACTGCGAGGTGCGCACGTGCGAAATGTCCACTCCGGCGCCGGCAGCGGAGGCGAGGAGCATTTCGCCGTTGGAGTCGTCCCCCACGGCACCGATCAGGCTGACTGCCCCGCCCAGCAGGCTGGCCGCCACGGCCTGGTTGGCGCTCTTCCCGCCGGGATTGACGGCGAACCCGGTGCCGTGGACCGTCTCGCCCGGCTGCGGGAGCCGTTCGCAGTAGATGGTCAGGTCGGCATTCAGGGAGCCGACGACGACGATCCGGCCGTGCGTTTCCTTGGTCATTCCAGCCGCTCCCTAGCGTTCGTTCTGGCCCACGCGTTCCCGCTGGCGGCGGTAAGCGCGGACGGACAGCCAGGCGATGGTGGCGGCCAGCGCGGCATAGACGGCGTAATTGAGGTACTTGGAGTATTCCTCAATGAGCCGGTACTGCGCTCCGAGGAGCACACCGAGGCCGATCAGCAGGGCGTTCCAGAGCCCGCTCCCGGCAATCGTGAAGACGCTGAACGTGGCCAGGTTCATCTTCTCCGCGCCGGCAGGCAGGGAAATCAGGCTGCGCACCCCCGGCAGGAACCGGCCGAAGAAGACTGCCGACCTGCCGTGGCGCTGGAACCAGTCCGCGGCCTTTTCAAAGTCCTCGCGGTCCATCAGCGGAAGCCTGGACAGCCCGTTGATGGCCCTCTCCAAACCGAGTTTTGCCCCCAGCCAGTACAGCAGCAAGGCACCGGCATACGCTCCCAGCGTGCTGGTAACGAACACCAGGACCAGGCTCATGGTCCCCTGCCTGGTGAGGAAGCCCGCCAGCGGCAGGATGACCTCGCTCGGGATGGGCGGGATGATGGTTTCGGCAAAGGTGAACAGCCCCACGCCCCACTCCCCCAGCGCGTCGATGCCGCGCGCTGCGAAGCCTGCGATCCCGGTGAGCTCGTCCACGGCGTTTGCGGGCATCATGGCTGGCCCCGCTTCAGTTCAGGCTTTTGCGGCACGGTTCATACCCCTCATTGGCCGGACGCACCGTCAACACCAGCCCCGGATGGCGCCCGCAGTCAACGGCCTTGCGCCGCCAGCCTATCCGAGCCGGCTGAACGGGAGCTGAAAGCTCACCGTGCAGCAGGGCGGAACCGCATGAAACCAAAGACCGAAGAGAGCAGGAGCATTCCGCCCCCGATCGCCACCAGGTATCCGGCCATGGGACCGGACCCGGCCGCGCCGGAATCCGGCGGTGCGGCCGTCAGGGTCCGGGCTGAGCGGGACGGGAACGCCGCTACTCCCGGCGGTGTGACGGTGCCGGCCGACGGCGTTCCCGCCGACGCTGAAGGAGCTGGAGCCGCGCCCTCCCCGGACACGGTTTCCTGTGCCGGCACGTTGGCCACGCCGGGGTCAGTGACGGAGCCAGTGACTAAAGGCGGCGTTTCGGCTGAGCCGGCGCCGCCCTGGACTGGACCGGCAGGTGCCGGAGCTGTGGGGGGCGGGGAAGGCGGCCCCCCGGAATCGCAGACCCGGCCGGAAGCGGCCGGAGGCTCTTTGTCCGGGCAGGGCGCGGCGCTTGCTGGCAACGCCAAGGCCAGGAAACCGGCGGCGACGACGGACAGCACCGCGAGGACGCAGAGAACCAGTCGACCGTTGCACATGTGATCCAACGCTACCCGCTCCCGGACAATCCGTCCTGCCGGACGGCAGGGTGGGGTTGCGGCAGCCTAACGGCTGGCAGCGAAGCGTGCCGGGAGCCGAGGCGTGCCTCCACTGCCGCCGTCGGTCAGGTCTGCCAGCACCCGGCCGACCGCCGGGGTGAACTTGAACCCGTGGCCGGAGAAGCCGGCGCCCACCACCACCGGGCCAAAGCGGTCCAGCACGAAGTCCTCAGTGGCCGTGCTGGTGTACGTGCAGCTGATCGGAACCGCTGAAGCCGCATCCACTCCCGGCAGCCACTCCCGGACATACCGCACCAGCGCCTCCAGCTGGACCGGCTCGGGAGTAAAGCTGCGCGCGTCAGGGTCCGTCACCGGTCCCACGCCGTGCCACCCGGCTTTGATGCCCTCGCCCGGAGTGAGCATTCCGTAGACGGGGCTGTACCAGTACGCGTCGCGGGGATCATCGGGATCGGGGTTGTGGTTGAAGCTGGGCCAGGTCAACGAGTCATCCAGCGGCGTGAAGTGCGCCGGCTGCTCCTGCGTCACCACGAGTCCCGGGAGCCGGACCAGGTTCCCCACCAGTTTGGTGGTCCACGCACCGGCGGTGACCACCACGCGGCGCGCGCTGATCTCGCCGGAGTCAGTCACGACGACGGCGCGATGGCCGCCTACGATGCGGATGTCCCGGACCGGCGTCGAATATTCAAAGCGGGCGCCGTGCGCCTCTGCGGCCCGGCGCAGCGCCAGCAGCGCATCGGCGGCCCGGACGCGCCCGGAGCCGGGAACCACCAGGACGTCGCCCCGGAAGTTCATGCCCTGCCAGCGGTCCGCAGCCTCCGATGCCGGAATGAAGTGGCTTTCAATGCCACGCTCGGCATGCGCCGTGCGGATGTCCTGAAGCCGGCGGACGTTGCCGTGGTTCACCAGGCCCACGAGGTCCAGCAGTTGCATCCCCGACTCGGCGGCGAGCTCGTCCCAGAGGTCCTTGGCTTCGGTGACCAGGTCCAGGTAGTCGGCCTCGGCGTAGGCCATGTTGAAATTGCGGGTGGCGCCGTGCGAGGCGCCGATGTGATGACCCTGTTCGAACTGTTCCAGGAGGCGGACCGAGTGACCGCGGCGGGCAAGCTGCCACGCGGCAGCGGAGCCCATCGCTCCTCCGCCCACTACAACAACGTCAACTTCCATCACAGCTCCACCCAGTCCAGTCCGGCGGCCTCCCCGTGAGGCTTTTCGCCGTCACCATTCTGCCAAGGTTCCTGTGACGCGGCCCGCCTAGCCTGCGAAGGTTACATCCTTCGTTTCCTCGACCGCCGCCGTCCGCCCGGGAGCCGTGTGGTACTTCCAGTAGAGGTTCGTGTGCGCGATGACCTTGTCCGGTGTTGGTGCGCCCCACTCGCTCTGGTCCTCCGTGGTGTGAGCATCACCCACGAGCGTCACGTCGTAGCCGCGGACAAAGGCCCCGTGGATCGTGGACCGGATGCACTCGTCGGTCTGGGCGCCGGACACCACCAGCCTTCCCACGCCCTCCCTGGCCAGCACTTCTTCCAGGTCGGTGTCCTCAAAGGAGTCGGCGAAGGACTTGTGCACCAGCGGTTCCTGTTCCCGGCGCTTCAGTTCGGGCACCAACTCCCACGCCCGGCTGCCCTTCTCCAGCTGTTCATCCGAATGCTGGACCCAGACGATCGGCACTCCTTCGCCGCGGGCCTTGTCCACGAGGGTGGCGATGTTGGCGACGACGGCGTCGCGCTGGTGCACATCGGCCACCACGCCGTTCTGGACGTCGATCACCATCAGGGCGGTGTGGGGTCGATCTGACAGTTTGGTCATAGCGAGCTCCTCTGTATGCGCTGGGCCTCGAACGGGACCCGGCCGGGTGATCCGTTGCATGCATTTTACGTGGGCTTAACTTGATCGGTCTTGTGAGCCCGCACGGGGCCACGACAGACTTAAAGCACTTGATGAACGGATCAATTCTGATCGTTCGACCAGACCAGCGGAAGGTGTTCGCAGCGATGCGTTCGCCCTGTTTCGCGGCGAAGCCGCGGCGGACGGGTTCCGCAGACCGGAAGGATTAGTTATGGCCGGCAAGTTTGAACTTTTCGTTGACGCAGAGGCGCAGTACAGGTTCCGGCTTACCACGCCGGACGGATGCGAGCTGGCTGTCTCGGGGGCGTACCGGGACAAGGCCGCGGCCGTGGCGGCCATCGAGGCGGTCCGCGAGTGCGCGGGAATGGGCCTGATCAACGACCTCTGTCCGGCCGGCAGTTCGGTTCCGGCTCAGGCTGAGGCACCGGCTGCTGTGGTGCCGGCTGCGGGCCCTGCCGCCTGCGAACCCCGTCGATTTCCGGTTGACGGCTTCCGCAAGCACGCCGCGGCTCGCCGGACGGTTGCCACGCCGCACCTCTCCGGGGTGGCCTGATCAGGCCCGTTGAAATCGGCGGAACCCCGGCCTTGGCGTGCGGGCAAAGTGCGGCACACCGACCGGAAACGTGGTAGGGAAGAGAAGGGAGCATCTGCGACCTGCCATGCGGAGGGATTCATGTTGCCAGACGATTCACACGCCGGACCGCCGGACGCGAGGGGCCGGCTCACGTCCCGGATCTTCCGCGGCGGCACCGAGCCCGATCCGCGGTTCACCCTGGCAAACGAACGCACCTTCCTGGCGTGGATCCGCACCTCCCTGGCCCTGCTGGCCGGCGGCGTCGCCGTCGAGGCCTTTATGGCCGGCCTTCTGGGTCCCGAACTGCGCAAGACCATCGCGGTGCTGCTGCTGGTTCTGGCGCTGGTGATCAGCGGCGGCTCGTTCTTCCGCTGGGTGAACGTGGAACGTGCCATGCGGTCGAAGAGGCCCCTGCCGCTGCCCTTCATCGCCCCGGTGCTGGCCATGGGCGGAGCCCTCGTGGCTGCCATCATGGTGGTGTTCGTAATCTTCCGGGCGGCCTGACCGTGTCCGCCGAGCGCTATACGGCCTATCACGGCGATCCCGGGCTTCAGCCGGAACGCACCGATCTGGCGTGGGGACGCACCACCCTGTCCATGGTGATTGCCGCGGCCGTCTTCCTGCGATGGCTGCCCCACCACGGCTGGTTCGTCGGAACCCTCGTCGGGGGTGCAATCGTCACCGCGGCTGCCATTAATCTCACCCAGAAACGGCGCTTCGACCGTGCCGTTCGGGGCATTAAGCACGAAACCATGGAACCGCATCTGGGTTCGACGGCGGCGGTCGCCGCGAGCGTCGTCGTCCTCGCACTGCTGGGGATCTACACGGTCCTGTTCCTGCCGCTGCAGCCGTAAGAGGCGAGCGGACGCCGGCGCAGCCGGGCGGGGCAGCCGGTTAGAACAGCATCTGTTGCCCGTCTGCGGAGTCGACGGAGTCCGTCAGCCCCCATCCGGGCGGGCTCATTCCGACGACGTCCTTGAAGTCCGGAAGCAGCTCGCCAATGCAGCTCTGGCCCTCGAGCACCGGGATCACCGCCGTGTTTGCACTGCCTGTGTTCGCGCTGAGGTCGGTGCTGGAATCTGCCACTGAGTGAGTTTATGGCAGGGCGCCGACACCGGAGGGACGACACTCCACTGGTAGCTGCGCGTGTACTCCGCTCAAGCCTGGGCTTCCATGGCGGTGGCAGGTTGCCCCGGGCTGTTGACCGGATCCGCAGCCGGCCGCTTCGCCGTCGGCTCATTGACCGGGGCACGCCTGTGGAACCGCTGCAAAGCCCACGGCAGCAGATACCGCCGGGCCCACTCAAGGTCTTCGGCCCGTGCCTGCCGCCAACTGCCCTGCACCAGGGCTGCGCGTTCACCGCCGGGTTCTGGCGGCACCAGCACATACGGCGCACCAAGGGCATCCAGCACTCTCATTGCCACCGCGTGGTGGCCAAGCGGGGACAAATGCAGCCTGTCCTGATCCCACATCCGCGGGTCGCGGAGTTCACGCAAGCCCCAAAGATCAGCGATCAAGGCGTCACGCCGGGAGGCGATCGCGCGGATGTTTTCGTTGAAGACAGCAATCTTCGTCCGGTTGCGGCCCAGCACGGGCGTTGACCTCCAGTCGGGCCCTGTGAAGAGAACCAGGGTGGCGCCGGAAGAACTGAGGAGCTCGACGCCGGCGTCGAGTTTGTCCGCCAGCTTGTCCGGGTCACTGCCGTGGAAGACCATGTCGTTGCCACCGGCGGAAAGGGTGATCAGATCCGGATCCAGTGCCAGCGCCGGGCCAACCTGCCGGGCCAGGATCTGCTCCAGCAGCAGGCCGCGCACGGCGAGGTTAGCGTACGCAAAGTCCGCCCGGCCGTTGCCCAGTTCCTCAGCCACACGATCGGCCCACCCCCGCACTCCGCCGGGACGCCGGGGGTCGGGGTCTCCTAATCCCTCGGTAAACGAGTCGCCCAAAGCTACGTACCGGTGCCATGGGTGGTCGCTGACACCGGCAGCGTACTCCGCACTGCCGGCACCACCGCGTGTCCGGCGCCCTGACAGATCCTTGTCATATGTGGTCACCACGCACCTCCTTGTGGGAAGCCTGCGCTCTTTCTCTGATTAACCACCGGAGCGGCCCACATGTTCCGAAAATCGGACCAAATGCCGTTTTTGTCATTGGAATGCCCGCCGCTCCGCAGGCGTTAAAACAAGTGTCCGTTGCCACGGGTTGCGCCGGACTGACAGGAAGGTAATGAGCAGGAAAATCGAAACAGTCGAAGACGACGCCGGGAAGGTCATCAGCTACCGCCGGCACCCGAATGGCGGCGGCCTGATCGGCCGTGGTGCCGAGGTGGACGAGTCGTCATTCATCAGTTCAACCGCCTATGTGGAAGCGGGCGCCCAGGTGGGCAGGGGATGCCGGGTTGGAGGCGGCAGCTGGATCGACCGAAGGGCGCGGATCGGCCACCGGGTAGTGATCGGTGACGCTGTGTACGTGGGACCGGGAGCGGTGGTTGGCAACCGGGTCCAGGTGGGCAGCCACTCCCGCATCGGAGGGGGCGCCGTCATTGGCCACGGAGTACGCCTGCACGGCGACAGCACAGTCGCCCAGGGCGGCTACGTCACCGCCGGACGCAGGCCGTCCGCGGGCTCGTCAGAGCGGTCCCATCCGGACGGCAACCGCAAAGCCCGCAAGGCTGCCTGAGTCCGCGCGTGAAGCGTGAGCGCGTATGACGTGTGAGCGCAGCCAAAGCGGGTCCAAAGCCTCTCGTGGGCCACCCCGAAGTGCGTTACCTTGGGGACATACCCACCGTTTGAGCATTGAAAGCGGGGACGCGTGATGGGCAGCCCATGGGATCCTGATGGCGGTCAAGGGCGCGGCGCCGAACCATCCGGTGGGCTCCCCTACGACGGTGTTGCACCGTACGACGGCGCTGCCCCGGATGACGTTGGCGCCCCCGACGGCGGTAGTGCCTCCCACGGCGGTGGCCCCGGGTACGCCGACGAAGCCGGCGGCTCGCCCGAGGGATTCTCCCCCGCGGTCCCGGCGGCCGATACCCGGGAAGTTGTGGTCGCCCGGGAAGAGGAGCGGTTCGGCGGGATCAAGATCGGTTCAGCCTTCTTCGGCTGGCTGACGGCGACCGCGATGACAGTTCTGCTGGGCGCACTGGCCGTGGTGGCTGTGAGGGCGGGACTGCTGACCGGTAGGGACCTGTTCTCGGGAACCGGCCAGTCCTCATCATGGCCGGGTGGCGTGACGGGTGCCGCCATTCTTCTGGTGATCCCCTTCTTCGCGTATTTCCTGGGCGGGTATGTCGCGGGGCGGATGGCTCGCTTCAACGGCGTCGGCCAAGGGCTGATGGTGTGGTTGTGGGCTGTTCTCGTGACCGCGATTGTGGTTGTCGTGGCTGTTGTTGGCGGCCTCGGCGGCCTTGTGGGCGGGCAGTTCAACGCCCTGGCCACGCTCAATGACTTCCTTGGTTTTACCTTGAACCAGGGCCAGCTGAGCACCACCGGCATCATTGCCCTCATCGCCGTGGCGGCCCTGGCGCTGCTCGGCGCTGTCCTGGGTGGCATCGTAGGAGTGCACTACCACCGAAAAGTGGACCGGGTGGGGTTCACTCCGACGGAGGAGTACTACCAGTCCTAGTCACGGGTCAGGCTTCGACGGCGGCCGTTACCAGTTCACCGTTGAAGTATTCCAGCTGCCAGCCGTCAACAGCATGGTGGTGTGCCAGGTTGAGCACGGCGTTGTCAACGCTTTGCAGGGTGCGGCCGGTTGCGCGGCTGAGGCTTACTCGGATGAGCGTGCCGTGGGCAACCACCAGGACGCGGCGGCCGCGGAACTCGTCGGCCAGCGCTTCCAGGGCAGCCAGGCCGCGGGAGGCTGCCTCGTCCTCGCTTTCAGCGCCGCGGAATCCGCCGGGAACGCGGAGGGCTTCCAGTTCGGGGCCTGCCTGCAGACCTTCCGCCGGCCCGAAGCTGCGTTCGGTCAGTTCCGGCACGTGCCGGGCCACGCTGAGGCCCAGCCCGTCGGCGATCAAGTCCGCGGTTTCCGCCGCGCGGCTCAGCGGCGAGGACACGACGGTGTCCCACTCGTGGCCGGACAGGGCGGCGACGGCGTCGCGCGCCTGTCCACGGCCGACGTCGTTCAATGGAATATCCGTGGATCCTTGCAGGCGGCGCTGCGCATTCCAGTCAGTCTGGCCATGGCGGACAAGGGCGAACGTCGTAAGGGTCATGCCCTCTATTCTGCCTTGAGGGCGGGCTGGGTCCGTTGTTTCCTACTAGGCTGAACCTCACACGTGATGGACAGGAGGCCGGGGTGGCCGAGACGACGGTGGCTGAGGTGATGGCCGAACTGGCCGCGCTCGAGGATCCGCGCATGCGCGAGGTGAACGAGAAGCACGGTGACGATCACGGTGTGAACCTCACTAAACTGCGCGCGCTGGCGAAGCTGCTGAAGACGCAACAGGACCTCGCGCGTCAGCTCTGGGAGACGGAAGACACCGCGGCGAAGCTGCTGGCGATCCTGATCTGCCGCCCGAAGGCATTCGAGCGTGACGAGTTGGACGTCATGGTCCGCGCGGCACGCACGCCAAAGGTGCACGACTGGCTTGTGAACTACGTGGTGAAGAAGAACCCGCACTCGGAGGAGCTGCGCCTGGCGTGGTTCGCTGATCCGGATCCGGTGGTTGCGAGTGCCGGCTGGGCGCTGACCGCGGAGCGCGTGGCGAAAAAGCCGGAGGGCCTCGACCTCGCGGGCCTGCTCGACGTCATCGAGGCCGAGATGAAAGACGCCCCGGATCGCCTCCAGTGGGCGATGAACAACTGCCTGGCGCAGATCGGGATCGAGCACGCCGCGCACCGCGCCCGTGCAGTCGACATCGGTGAGCGCCTGCAGGTGCTCAAGGACTACCCGACTCCCCCGAACTGCACGTCCCCGTTCGCGCCCATCTGGATTGCCGAGATGGTCCGCCGACAGCACGAAAAGTAGCAAGGGACCGGCCGCAAACCCTACCCGACAGCCCCTGACCGCGCCGCGTACTCGTTGGCTTGCTCGCGCACCTGGCGCAGGTAGGACTCGGACTGGTTGTAGGAGAGCACGGCGTCGGTCCATCCCCGGGCGGTCGTGAGGTCACGGCCGCACTGGCACAGGTACGCGGCGGCGCTGAGTGCGGCGTCGTCGATGTTCAGCGGGTCGGCGTTTCCGTCTCCGTTCCCGTCCCGCCCTGCCAGGTCCCACGTAGTGGGAATGAACTGCATTGGTCCCACGGCGCGGTCCCAGACAGCGTCGCCGTCGAGGACGCCGTCGTCCGTGTCGGGGATCGCGGCGAAACTGCCGCCGTCGAGGCTGGGCCCGATAATCGGCCCGCTCACCTGGCCGGTGCCGGACAGACTTCCGCCGCCGTGGCTCCCGTGTCCGGACTCCACAAAACCGATGGCGGCCACGGTATTCCACCCGATCCGGCACGCGGGTGCGGCGGAGTTGGCGAGCTCCGCCGCACCCGCGTAGGCCTGGAGCGCCCTGGCAGGTATGCCGGTCTCCGCCGCAGTGCGGGCAAGCCACTCCGCATCCATCGTGCTGTCGGTAATGTCCACGGCGCGGGCGCCGAAGTCCGGGAGCACAGCAAGTTTCGCGCCCGCTTGCGGCGGTGGCGCCTGGTCCCAAGGCCCGGCCGTGCCGGACTGCCGGAGCATCCAGAACAGGAGCCCGGTGATGACGCAGGTGGCAAAAAGGCAGAAGACTGCAAGGCGTTTGAGTCGGAGCATGGACTTGGTGGTTCTCGTTTCCGGCGTGTTGTTATCCAGCCGGGTACAACTTACCGCTCGATGCTGACGGTGAGGTCCAGGTGAATGTCGCTGTCGGCCACCAGGCGGTCCTGGAGGTAGCGGGCCAGGCTCGCATCCGTGGCCGTGTGGGCGCTGTTCGGTACCGCACCTCGCAAGAACGCCTGGGTGTTGGTGGACTTCACGACGTCCAGCGGCGCCCATCCGCGATGGCTGGAGGTGAGACGCTCAATGTCCGTGCGGAAAGAGCGCTTGTGGTCTTCGCGAACAGTGGCGCAAACGGTGAACGGGATAAAAGTAGGCAAAGGGAGGTCCTCTCAGGAGGCAACCGGTAGTCGGCGTCCGGTTATTACAAGGCTCCCCGGGGTCTCCGCATTCCCGAAAGCAGCGAACGAGTCAGACGTCACGGCGCCGTTAAGTTAAGCCGTTAAGTTAAGAGGAAAGTACGACGCCGGCAGGCCACCTTTGTGAGGTGACCCGCCGGCGTCGTACTTCTGAAGGAGCCGCCCTACCGCAGGATCACCGTGCGGTTGCCGAGCAGCAGGACCCTGCCTTCGCAGTGCCAGCGGACGGCGTTGCGGAGCGCGGCGCATTCGGCGTCGCGGCCAACGGCCACCAGGTCGTCGGCGGTGTAGGTGTGGTCCACGTCGATCACCTGCTGCGAAATGATCGGGCCCTCGTCGAGTTCCGCGTTGACGTAGTGGGCGGTCGCGCCCACGGTCTTGACCCCGCGGTCGTAAGCCTGGTGGTAGGGCTTGGCACCCTTGAAGCTGGGCAGGAACGAGTGGTGGATGTTGATGGTCCGTCCCGCCAGCTTTGCCGAGAGCTCGTCGCTCAGGACCTGCATGTAGCGGGCCAGCACCACGAGTTCCACGTCGAATGCGTCGACCAGCTCCATCAGCCGGGCCTCGGCCTCCGGCTTGGTGTCCTGCGTGACCGGCAGGTGGAAGAACGGGATGCCGTGCCACCGCACCAGGTCCTCCTGGTCGCGGTGGTTGGAGACGACGGCGACGATCTCCACCGGGATGTCGCCGGTGCGTGCCCGGAAGAGCAGGTCGTTGAGGCAATGGCCCATTTTGGACACCATCACCAGGACGCGGCGCTTGCGGCCGTGCGGCTCCAGCTGCCAGTTCATCTGCCATTTCTCCGCCAGGGGCATGAAGTCCCGGCGCAGCTCCTCGGTGCTGTAGGCCTCCGGCGCCGAGGCGAAGTGGACGCGCATGAAGAAGTGTCCCTCCTGGCGGTCCCCGTACTGCTTGTTGTCGATGATGTCGCAGCCGTGGTCCAGCAGGAATCCCGAGATCGCATGGACAATGCCGGGTGACTCGGCACAGTCCAGGGTCAGGACGTGCTCGGCGTTGCTCATTTCTTCACGTCTCCCAGTTCACGGGTGACGGCTGATCCGGGCTCCATGTCCCCGGCGAGTTCAGCCTGGAAGGTTGCATAGCGGGCGAGGTGCGCGGGGCGTCGGCGCAGCACCAGCCACGCGGCGCCCAGCAGGATGAACCACACCGGCGTCACCAGCAGCGCCAGCAGAGTGTCCGGCTGGGTGGTCAGCGCCCACAGGACGAAGGCGAAGAAGGCAAAGACCACCCAGACCATGGGGACGCCGCCGGGCATCCGGTACTTGGACGCCTCGTGCAGCTGCGGGCGGCGCCGGCGGAAGGCGAGGTAGCTGGCCAGGATGATGGACCACACGAACACAAAGCAGACGGCGGAGACGGTGGTCACCATGTCGAAGGCCTTGCCGATGTCCGAGCCCGCGTACATCAGGATGACGCCGGAGAGCAGCAGGACGCAGGAGAGGAACAGTGCGTTCTGGGGGACCTTGCGGCTGGACAGGCGGCTGAAGACTGACGGGGCGTCGCCTTCCTGGGCCAGGCCGTAGACCATTCGCGAGGTGGAGTAGATACCGGAGTTGGCAGAGGACATGGCCGAGCTGAGCACCACCAGGTTCACCACGGTGGCCGCGGCACCCAGTCCGGCCAGGGAGAACATGGCGATGAACGGGCTGTGGCCGGCCTGGAACTGGGTCCAGGGGGTGACGGACATCAGGATGATGAGGGCGCCCACATAGAAGAGCAGCACACGGATGGGGATGGAGTTGATGGCCTTGGGCAGGTTCTTCTCCGGATCCTTGGCCTCCGCGGCCGTGGTGCCCACCAGCTCAATGCCTACAAAGGCGAACACGGCGATCTGGAAGCCGGCCACGAAACCCATGAACTCGTTCGGGAAGAAGCCGCCGTGGCTCCACAGGTTCGAGAAGGTGGCGGGGCCGGCGTCGGACTGGAACCCGGTGAAAATCATGAACATGCCCACGATGATCAGCGCCGCGATGGCGATGATCTTGATCAGCGCGAACCAGAACTCGGTCTCACCGAAAGCCTTCACCGTGACGAGGTTCAGGAGCAGGAGGATGGCCACGGTGGCCAGGCCCGGGATCCACAGCGGCAGCCCCGGCCAGAGTTCCTTCGAGTAGCCGGCAATGGCGATCACGTCCGCGATCCCCGTGATCACCCAGCAGAACCAGTAGGTCCAGCCTGTGAAGAACCCTGCCCAGGGGCCCAGCAGGTCCGCGGCGAAGTCGCTGAAGGACTTGTAGTTCAGGTTGGAGAGCAGGAGCTCGCCCATGGCCCGCATCACGAAGAACAGCATGAAGCCGATGATCATGTAGACGAAGATGACGGACGGTCCGGCCGCCGAGATGGTTTTTCCCGAGCCCATGAAAAGGCCGGTGCCGATGGCGCCGCCAATGGCGATCAGCTGGATGTGCCGGTTGCTCAGCTGCCGCTCAAGGTGCGGCTCCTGGTGGGAAGTTAGGGTCTTAGTTGTCACGTGCTGTTCCTCGGATCAAAGCGGACTGAAGTGCTGCGGACGTTGACGCCGTGTCCGGCCCGCCGGGGACCGGATCAAGGTTGTTAAAGCTGTACAGATGGATGCCTTCGATGTTTTCCGGCTGGCTTTCCAGCCCGGCCACCAGGCCCTCGGGCGAGTAGCGGTCACCGCTCAGGAGCTTGCGCGCCAGCGGGCCTTTGCGGCTGAGGAACTTCAGGGAACTTCCGACGCCGATCTGCGTCGCCAGCGAGACCAGCTTGGTCCGCGGGACGGACCCCGCCACGCCGGCCCAGACGGGCAACTGCACCCCTTCGCGGCGCAGGAGGGCCACGTAGTCAAGGATTTTCGGCTCGGAGAAGCACATCTGCGTGACAACGTGCGAGGCCAGGTGCTGCTTGGCCAGCAGGGCGTCCAGCAGGTCCACCGGGCCGATCGAGGGGTGTCCCTCCGGGTAACCGGCAACGCCCGCCCGCATCATGCCGCCGGAATACTGCGCGATGTCTTCGAGCAGCGGGAGGGCGGACCCGTACGTCCCGGCCCGCTGCTTCCGGTCGCCGCCGATCACGAACACTTCCCGGATTCCGGCAACGTTGCAGTCGCGGAGGATTCCGGTGAGCTCGGCGCGGTCATGCAGGCTCCGCGCGGCGAGGTGCGGGACGACGTCGTAGCCGAGCACGCTCAGCTGCACGGCGGCGCGCATGGTCCGCTCGATGCCGTGGTGGGGCAGGCACGTGACGGTGAGCGTTGTGGTCACGGGCACGTGCGCCCGGACCCGGTCAACGATTCCCTCGGAAGGGATGATCTCGATTCTGGTAGGGAACATCATTGGTCCTCTCTGGCTATCAAGCGGTTCTCAATCAAGCGGTTCTCAGCCGTGTGCTGCGATGAGGGAGCTGGCTTCCTGGCGGGTGCTGCCGGAGCTTTCGATGTGCGCGAGTTCGGCCGGGATTTCCCAGCCCTTCTTGCGCATCGCGGTGGCCCAGAGCCGGCCGGCACGGTAGGAGGAGCGGACCAGCGGGCCACTCATGACCCCGAGGAAGCCGATCTCGTCCGCTTCCTGCTGCAGGTCCACGAATTCCTGCGGCTTGACCCAGCGGTCCACCGGCAGGTGCCGTTCGGACGGGCGCAGGTACTGGGTGATGGTGATCAGGTCGCAGCCGGCCTCGTGCAGGTCGCGGAGGGCCTCGGAGATTTCCTCGCGGGTTTCGCCCATGCCCAGGATCAGGTTGGACTTGGTGACCATGCCCAGGGTCCGGCCCTGCGTGATGACGTCAAGTGACCGCTCGTACCGGAACGCGGGGCGGATGCGCTTGAAGATCCGCGGCACGGTCTCGACGTTGTGCGCGAAGACCTCGGGCTTGGAGTCGCAGATCGCCTCGATGTGCTCGGGTTTGCCGGAGAAGTCCGGGATCAGGAGTTCGACGCCGGTGCCCGGGTTCAGTTCGTGGATCTTGCGGACCGTTTCGGCGTAGAGCCAGACGCCCTCGTCGGCGAGGTCGTCCCGGGCCACGCCGGTGACGGTGGCGTAGCGCAGCTGCATGGCCTGGACCGAGCGGGCCACCTTGGTGGGTTCGAACATGTCCACCGGGGAGGGCTTGCCGGTGTCGATCTGGCAGAAGTCGCAGCGCCGGGTGCACTCGGAGCCGCCGATCAGGAAGGTGGCTTCCTTGTCTTCCCAGCACTCGAAGATGTTCGGGCAGCCTGCCTCCTCACACACGGTGTGGAGGCCTTCCTTTTTGACGAGGTTCTTGAGCTGGACGAACTCCGGGCCCATCTGGACCTTGGCCTTGATCCACTCCGGCTTGCGCTCCACCGGTGTGGCCGCGTTGCGCTGCTCAATACGCAGCATCTTCCGGCCTTCTGGTGCCAGTGTCATAGTTCTCTTTCCTTCAGCATTCGACGACGTTGACGGCGAGGCCGCCCATGGCCGTTTCCTTGTATTTGGAGGACATGTCCCTGCCGGTCTCGCGCATGGTCACGATCACCTCGTCCAGGGACACCCGGTGTGTCCCGTCGCCCCAGAGCGCCATTTTGGCCGCGTTGATGGCCTTCGCCGCAGCGATCGCGTTCCGCTCGATGCACGGAATCTGCACCAGCCCGCCGATCGGATCACACGTCAGCCCCAGGTTGTGCTCCATGGCGATCTCCGCCGCGTTCTCCACCTGCGCCGGCGTGCCGCCCATGACCTCGGCCAGGCCCGCGGCCGCCATCGACGACGCCGAGCCCACCTCGCCCTGGCAGCCCACCTCAGCCCCTGAAATCGACGCCTGCTCCTTGTACAGCACCCCGACCGCGGCCGCGGTCAGCAGGAACTTCACCACAACGTCGTCGCGGTCAGCCTGGGTGGCCTTCTCCATGCCCGGTGCGAAATGCAGCGCGTAATACAGCACCGCCGGGATGATCCCGGCGGCACCGTTTGTCGGGGCGGTGACCACCCGGCCGCCGGAGGCGTTCTCCTCATTCACCGCCAGGGCGATCAGGTTCACCCACTCCTGCCAGTATTTCGGGTCCCGGTAATCGGGGTCCTGGGAGTCCTGGTCCCGGGTCTCCTTCATCAGACGCTCATGCCAGTCCGGGGCGCGGCGGCGGACCTTCAGTCCCCCGGGCAACAAACCCTCACGCTTCAGCGACACCGCCACGCACTCCTCCATCACGGAGTAGATATGCAGCAGCCCCGCCCGGATCTCCGCCTCGGACCGGGAGGCGCGTTCGTTGATCAGCATGATCTCCCCGATGGACAAGCCCTTGGACTGGCACCGGCCCAGCAGCTCCGCCGCGGTCCGGAACGGCAGCGGAAGTTCCTTCTTGGACTCCTCCAGCTCCTGCTGGGCCGCGTCCTCCTCGCCCTCACGGACAATGAAGCCGCCGCCGACGGAGAAGAACGTCGCCGCGCGCAGGACCTGCCCGTCCGCGTCCGTGACGGTAAACGTCATGCCGTTGGTGTGCCGCGGCAGGATGGTCAACGGACGCAGGACCATGTCCTGCACCCCGTACGGCAGGCCCACACCGTGCCCGTCTGCGGCGCCGGCCAGCTGCAGGGTCCCGGTCTCCGCGATCGCAGCGAGGCGCTCCTCCACTTCGGCCGGGAGGATCTTCTCCGGGTGGTAGCCCTCCAGCCCCAGCAGGATCGCCGTCATGGTCCCGTGCCCGTGCCCGGTCGCGGCGAGGGACCCGTACAGGTCCACCCGCAGCCCGGCCACTTTCTCAAGGTCCCCGGAGGCCCGAAGTTCCTCCGCGAACACCGCGGCAGCACGCATCGGACCCACCGTATGCGAACTCGAAGGCCCGATCCCGATGGAAAAAAGATCAAAGACACCAACAGCCATGGCCGGGGTTTTCTTAGTTGCCCGGGCGCGGAGGCGCGGCGGCGGTGCGGGGGAATGGCTGAACGGTCACAAGGAACTCCATAATTCAGGTGGCGCAGGGCGCCACGATGATTCGGGTTCCTCCCCGCTCTGTATCTGACCTGAGAGTTTCCGCGGACCCTGCTGTTACAGGGCGCCGCTTGCACCGTCGGTGAGCCCGGATAACCGGACTACTTTCCAGAGTTGCCTCGCCGCGGCGGTACGTGGGCCTGAGAGATTCCTGGGGAGGATTTGCTCCTACGGCGCCTGCTGAACGTACCGGCAGGACTCTCCCGCCGCAGATCAAAAGCGTGTGCCACTTGTCGGTGACACGGCTCACACTTTATCCCGTCGGGCGGCCAACTCGCAACAGAGGTACTTCACATGAGTCATTTCGGGTGCTAGAGGAACACGCCTGCGAACATTGCCACTCCGCCTGCACCGAAGATGGCGAGGATGAGGCCCGTCGCCAGCCTCCCCATGGAGACAAAAAAGACCGGCCGCGTCGATTCTGCGGGGTTCGCCGGGTTGTAGAGCACCGGAATGGGCGTGCCGATGATTTCCTGGTCCCTGCCGTAGACCTCTGACTGGCCAAGCCAACGCCGGCCGTAGGAGTCCTGGAACTCGTAGGACGGGGCAAAGCGGTGTGTGCCGTTGCTGGCGGGGCCGTCCCTGCCATGCAGGTTTCCAGTCACTACGGCCTGTGCCGGCACCCAGCCGCGGAGCGCATGCCGCCGCCGGAAGGACCCGGCCAGGGAGACCCCGGTCACTATCAGGCCCACCACCAAGAACAACCCGGGTACCGCCACGAACAGTGCTTCTATGGATTCCATGCTCAGCTCATCGGGAGGACGCTGATAAACAGGAATGCTCCTGCGGCAATCGCCGCGAAACACGGGATGAGGCAGCCGATCACTGTCCGGTCCTGGGATGAAACCTGGAACGATTGGTTGGGGTTGATGGGGTTATACATCACTTCCACGGCCGAGCCAGGAGCGGGCTGGTTGGCGTACGACACCTCGGATTCGCCGGCAAAGAGTGTCCCGCGGTAATCCGCAAACTGGTAAGTGGGGTAGAAACATCGGCTGCGGCTGCCGCCGCCTCCCCCGTTGGTCCACCCTGCCACGCTTCCGGTGACGAAGGCCTGGACCCTCGGCCAGCTTGCAGTGAGTTGTTCGCGGCGCTTGGTCTTCCGCGACACGTGGATGAGCGAAAAAACCACGCCGGCAACAAACAGCGCCCAAATAATGTACAGCGCGATCTTCACGTGTCCCCCCAGGTTCCAGTCACCTAGAAGTATGCCATCGCCCGGCGGCCGACCTGTCATTCAGGCGGCCGTCGGGCGATGGCTTGCATGAGGCCAGTACTTAGGACGTCAGGTGCAGTGACGCCGTGAGCGCCGCGTCAGCGTCCCGCAGGACCTTGGCTGCCACCTGGAGGCCCTCAATCCGGCCCAGGGAGGTGTCCTCGTGCTCGATGTTGACCAGCATGTCGGGGTCCACCTCGTACAGTGCGCGCAGGAACTCGGTCCAGTACGCGGTGTCGTGCCCGCGGCCCAGTGCCACGAAGTCCCAGGCGGAGTTCTTGGGCCATTCGTTGGCCCACTCGTCGCCGCCGAGGTTGGTGCGGTTTTCCTCCGGTGAGAGCCGGCGGAAGCTGTTGTCCAGCACGCCGTAGAGCGCCGCGTTCTCCGTGTTGACCCGGACGTCCTTGGCAGCGGCCTGGAAGACCAGCGGACCGAGTTCGCGGACGACGGCCACCGGATCCATCTGCTGCCAGAACAGGTGCGAGGCGTCCAGTTCGACGCCCACATGGGTGGCGCCGGTGAGCTCGATCAGCTTGCGGACATCGGCCGTGTTGAACACGATGTTCTGCGGGTGAAGCTCGAGGGCCACCTTCACTCCGTGGTCCGCGGCGAGGCGGTCCGTTTCCTTCCAGAAATCGGCAGCGATGCCCCACTGGTAGTCGAGCACGTCCAGGGCGGCCGAGTTCCAGGCGTTGACCACCCAGTTGACCGTGGTGGCTCCCGGCTCGCCGCCAGGCAGGCCGGACATGGTCACCACGCGGTCCTGCCCCAGCCGGTGCGCCAGCCGGATGGAGCGGCGGATGTCCTCCGCGTGCTTCTCACCGATCTCACGCTTCGGGTGCAGCGGGTTGCCGTTGCAATTCAGGCCGGCGATCGAAACGCCGGTCCCCTCGAAGATCGCGAGGTAGTCGTCGCGGGCCGCGTCGCTTTCCAGGATCTGGTCCATGTTGGGGACGTGCACGGCCGGCAGGAATCCGCCGGTGTTGATTTCGATGCCGGTCAGCCCCAGGTCTGCGATGACCTTCAGGGCCTCGGGAAGCGGCCGGTCATGCAGGATCGCGTTGTAGACGCCGAGTTTCATAGCGTGATCTTCTTTCCGTTGTTGAGCGCGGATTCGGTGACGGCGCCGAGCAGTTCCATGTTGCGCACGCCTTCATCGAAGGTGGCGCAACGGGGCAGGGAGTCTTCTTCGCTGAGGCCTGCAACCTCTTCGAGGAATGCGCGGGCCTGGTAGCCGAACGCGTCGTTCTGGCCGAAGCCTACCTCGGGTGCGTCCATGGCGAGGCCGCCGGCGATGTAGGGGTGGCCCGGGCCGAGGATGACCTGGCGGTAGCCGTTCTCGTTGCCGGATCCATCGTTGAGGAAGAGCTGGATTTCGGAGGGACGGCGCTGGTCGAACTTAGCGGCGCCGTTTTCGCAGAACACCTCGAAGTTGAGGCTGTTGGCGTGGCCGGCGGCGACGCGGGAAACCTCAAAGCTGCCGGCACCGCTTTCGAACTCTGCGTTGAATGCTGCGTAGTCGTCGTTCTCCACTGCCTCGAAGGTGTCGCTGACAGCAGCGTGGTCGTGCCCGATGACTGCGCCCAGCGGCAGCGGCCGCTTGTCGATCGCCGTGCTGAGTCGGCCGCCGCTGATGGACTTGATGTCGCCGCAGAGGAACTCGGAGACGTAGGCCAGGTGGCTTCCGACGTCGGCAAGGGCGCCGGAGCCGGGTCCGCCCTTGTAGCGCCAGCTCATGGGGGCGGAGGGGCTGAAGCCGTAGTCGGTCCAGTAGCGGCCGCTGAAGTGCAGCACCTTCCCGAGGACGCCGGTGCGGATGAGGTCGCGGATGTAGGCGATGCCGGGGGTGCGGCGGAACGTGAAGCCGATGCGGGCGATCGAGCTCGCGTTGCGGGCCGCGTCGGCCATGGCCCGGGCGTCCTCCAAGGAGTCGCTTAGCGGCTTTTCACACAGAACGTGTTTGCCGGCGGCGAGCAGGCCTTCCACCACTTCGCGATGGAGGGAGTTGGCGATGACCACGCTGACGACGTCGATGTCATCGGCTTCGGCGATTGCCTGCCATGAGGTGTCGTTGCGTTCGTAGCCGAAGCGGCGGGCCGCCAACGAGCCGAACTCGGCGTTGACGTCGCCGATCGAGACCAGCCTTACCGGGGGCAGTACGGGGCTGTAGAGGGCGGATGCCGTGCGGTACGCGGCAGCGTGGGCCTTGCCGGCCATGCCTGCACCGATGACGGCGACGCCGAGACTTTCAGCCATTGATTTCTCCTTTGAAATTCGGCCAGGCCGGTCGCCTGTCCGGAAAATTGTAGCGCTACAAAAATGGTCGCTGGAAAAAGCGTAGCCATGTACGTATGTCCTGTCAATGCCTCGACAGTTATCCTCGGATCAGATGTGAAAGGCTCTACAGATGACGCAGAACACTCCCAGGTCGCGCCGACCGACGATCTACGACGTCGCCAAGACTGCCGGCGTCTCTCCGTCCCTGGTGTCGCTTGTACTCCAGAACCCGAGCAAGGTCAGCGAGAAGCGCCGGAAGGCGGTCCAGACGGCGATCTCGGAGCTAGGATATCGACCCAGCCGGGCCGCGACCACCCTCGCCAGCAGCCAGACGAAAAGCATCGGGCTGGTCATTGACGACTACCGGAACCTCTGGTTCGTGGACCTCATTCGCGGCATGGAATCCGCCCTATCGCCCCATGGCTACCAGGTCACCCTTGCGGATTCCCGCCCCGGCGAGAACCGCGTCACGGAAGCCATCGACGGTCTTTTGGCAATGCACGTGGAGGGGCTCGTCATCGCCGCCGAACCCAGCGAATCCATGATGGCCGGAACGTGGATTCCCGCCGTCGTCGCCGGCTGGCGGAACGCGGTTCCGGCCGGCGCCGGGCTTATCACGAACGATGACGACGGCGGCGGCCGCATGGCCGCCGAGCACCTGCTGAGCCTCGGCCACACCCGCATCGGACACCTCTCGGGCTCGGGCGGTGCCGCCGCCCACCGCCGCGAAGGTTTCCGTAGCCGAATCCTTGAGGCCGGCGTCGAGGTACGGATTGCCGGCGAGTCCCAGGGGACCTCCGAGGAGGACGGGTACGCCGCCGCCTGCTGGATTCTGGACCACCACCCCGAGACAACCGCCCTGTTCGCCGCCAATGACACCATGGCCCTCGGCGCATTCGCCGCCGCCAAAGCCCGCGGCCTGGCCGTTCCGGACGACCTGTCCGTGATCGGCTACGACAACTCGCCGCTCGCCAAGTCGCGCTACTTGGACATGACATCCGTGGACAACCGGAGCGACCTTGTGGGCGTCGATGTCGCAAACACCCTCCTGGCACGGATCCAGGATCCCGGCCTCAAGCCGGAGCGCAAGCTGATCGAGCCGGCCCTCATCGTCCGGGGCACCACGGCCCGCCCCTCCAGGTAACCAGGACAAGAGCGGCGCCGTCGATCGCCACGTCCCGGCAACTTTGCGCACCGACCAAAAATTGGAGCGCAACAATTGTCTTCTGAAAATCCTTGTGATCTGCGTCATTGGAGCGCTACAGTTTCTTCATCCCCGTGTTTGTCCTGACATTAGAACGTAACGACATTCCGGTTTTCCCAGTTACTCCACCTGCGCGCCAGTCCGACGAAGAACTCCCAGGAGAAGCACATGCACAAACTCGCCAAAACCGCCGCCGCCACCGCCGTGGCCGCCCTCGCCCTCGCCGGCTGCTCAGCTGCTGGCGCCGGCACGGAATCAGGAAGCGGGGCCAAAGAAAAGATCGGCATCGCCCTTCCCGCCGGCAACCAGACCTTCTGGACGGGCTGGCAAAACGCCGCCCGCGACGCCGCCGCGAAACTCGGCGTCGACGCCTCCTTTTCCGATGCGAAAGGCGATGCAAACACCCAGAACGACCAGATCAACAGCCTCCTCGTGGGCGGCGCCAAGGGCATCGTCATCGCTTCCGTTGACCCCAAGGCCAACGCCTCGGTGGCCCAGGCCGCTTCCGACGCCGATGCCATCCTGATCACCGGCAACCGCACCCTCGAGGTTCCCTACGGCGGGCTGGAGGGCGCCAACCCACGCGTGCACGTCGGCTTCAACGACGTCGCCATCGGCAAGATGCAGGGCGAACTGGTGGTTCAGGCCTGCAAGGACATCAACCCCTGCCAGGTGGTGCTGCAGGAGGGAACCCTGGGGTCCACCCCGCAGATCGAACGGTCAGCCGGCCTCATGGAGGGCATCAAGGAGGCCTCCAACGTCAAGATCATCGACAAGCAATCGAATGACTTCGACCCCACGAAGGCAGTTGAGGTCACCCAGACACTCCTGCAGAAACACCCCAAGGTGGACGTCATGTTGGCCCAGACAGATCCGGAGGCTGTCGCCGCCGCCCGCGTCATCAAGGAGCAGGGCCGCCAGGACGGCATTAAGGTGATCGGCATCGGCGGCAGCATGGAAGGCACAGCCGCCGTCGCCTCCGGTGAGCTGTACGGCACCGTGTGGGTGTCCGCAAAGCAGGACGCCACGGCCGCCGTCGAAACGCTGGTCAAGATCATGCGCAAGGAATCCGTCACCACGACCACCCTCAGTGACCGCCCCACGGTTGAAGTTTCCGCAGTCAAGGTGACGAAGGAAAACGTTGGCCAGTACCCCGGCGAGTGGTGACACCGGTGTCTGCCGCAACTGAAACACCCCGTGTGTCGGCCAAGGGCATCCGCAAGCTCTTCGCCGGCGTTCCGGCCCTCAAGGGAATCGACCTCGACCTCTATGCCGGCGAAGTGGTCGGGCTGCTCGGCGAAAACGGTGCGGGCAAATCAACGCTCATCAAGGTCCTGTCCGGCGTCTACCGCCCGGACGGCGGCGCCATCGTCATCAACGGCACGGACACGCACTTCAAGGAACCGTCCGAGGCCCTGGCCGCCGGAATCGCCACGGTCCACCAGCACTCCATGCTGGCGGACAACCTGACCGTCGCCGAAAACCTGGTGCTGGGCAAGGAGCCGGGCACCAAGGCCGCGAAGTTCTGGATCCGAAAGCGCGAGACCCTTCGGCGGGCCCAGGAACTGGTGGACCGCTCCGGTATCGAGCTTCCCCTCAAGACCCTGGCCGGCGACCTCACGGTGGCCCAACGCCAGCGGGTGGAGATCCTCAAGGCCTCCAGCGAAGCGGGAACCCTGATTATCCTGGATGAACCCACGGCCGCCCTGAACCCTGACGAAGTGGACGAACTGTTCGACGTCATCCGCAAACTCAAGGCCCAGGGCATCCCGGTTCTCTATGTGAGCCACCGGCTGGACGAAATCCCGCGGATCTGTGACCGCGTGGTGGTACTGCGGGACGGTTCCTACGCCGGCGAGCTGGACAAGGAACACTCTGTGCCGGACGAGATCATCCCGCTGCTGGTGGGCCGCCAGATCACCGACCTGTTCCCGGAACTGCCCGCCGTCGGCGCCGATGCCGTCCTGGAAATTGCCGGCGTATCGGGGAAGCGGGCACGCGATGTCAGCCTCACCGTCCACGCGGGTGAAATCCTTGGCATCACCGGTGCCATCGGAGCCGGCCAGCGGAACATCGCACGCATCATCTTCGGCGCTGACAACGGCCGCGGAACCATGACGCTGAATGGCAAGCCGCTCCCGCACGGCCGGCCCGACCTGGCCACAGCGGCCGGCGTCGGCTACGTGTCCGGCGACCGGAAAACGGACGGACTGATCCCGTCCCTTTCAGTCTGGCGAAACGCCACCCTGGTCAAGTCCCACCGGCTGGGCCGCTTGGGGATCCTGAACCCCCGGGCCGAGAAGAAGATCGGTCTGGACCTGATCCGCAAATTCGACGTCCGTTCGGCCAGCCCCAACCAGGAGATCGTCACCCTCAGCGGCGGCAACCAACAGAAAGCCCTGCTGGCACGCTGGGCAGCCGTTTCACCGAAGCTGCTGATCCTGGACGAGCCCACGCTCGGCGTCGACGTCGGCGCACGGCGCGAAATCTACGACCAGATCGTGGAACTGACGGCAACGGGCATGGCGGTAATTATCGTCTCGGCGGACCAGGCCGAACTGCAGGGTATGAGCCACCGCGTCCTCGTCTTTGATGAGGGCCGCGTTGTGGCTGAAATGAGTGGCAAGGACGCCACGGAAGAAGCCGTTCTCCGGGCCCGCATGGCGTCCGAGGAACACCTCAAGCAGGGAGCAAAGCAATGACAATTCAATCCACGGCACCCACGGCCACGCCGGGTGGTGTGCAGCTGCCCAAAGCACCGTCCCGTCCGAACTGGACCCAGCAGCTTCGTCCGGTTCTTCGTCGCAACGGCCTCATCATCTTCTTCGGCGTCCTGTTGCTGGTCTTCGCGGCGGTCCGGCCCGAGTTCCTGTCCGAGGGCAACATCCGGAACATCCTCCTCAGCGCCTCGGTGATCGGCATCCTCGCCATCGGGCAGACCGTGGTGATGCTCACCGGCGGATTCGACCTCGCCGTGGCGCGCACGGCCGTCGTCGCTGGAATGGTGGTTGGCTTGGTCAGCCCCCTGGGCATGTTCCCGGCCATCTCGCTGGCCGTGCTGTCCTCCATCGTCGTCGGACTGGTCAGCGGCACCCTCATCTCCAAGGCCAAGGTCAACCCGTTCGTCGTCACACTGGGCATGTACACGATCCTCACCTCCGTGGCGCTGCTGATTAACGACGGCGGTTCCGTCAGCAACCTCCCGGGCTGGCTCACCGGCCTGACCTCCCTGAAGATCATGGGCGTGTCCAGCATTGTGTTCTGGTTCATCGGCATCGCAATTGCCGCCCACATCGTCCTTGCCCATACGCGGTTCGGCCGCCACATCTATGCCATCGGCGGAAACTTCGAAGCCAGCCGCCTGGCCAGCATCAAGGTCAACCGGGTCCTGACCATCGCCTACATCGTCTGCGCAGTTTGCGCCGGCATCGCCGGGATCCTGCTGACCGCACGGCTCCAGACGGCTTCTCCCGTCGCCCTGCCGGGAGCCGAACTGGACGCGATCGCGGCCGTGATCATCGGCGGCACCAGGCTCAGCGGCGGCTTCGGATCCGTCCCGCGCACCATCGTCGGTGTCCTCATCCTCGCCTCGTTGTCCAGCGGCCTGGTCCTCCTCGGCGTCGCTGCCTACTGGCAAGGCATGGTCAAGGGCGCGGTCATCATCCTCGCAGTGGCTGTCGACGTCATCTTCAATAAGCGCAACTAAAAACCAGCGCAGTCCTGGGGTGATATTGTGCCGGCGTCCGGATGGGACGCCGGCACAACTGCGCTTGCTACGGTGGAGGCATGAAATCCAGCCTCGCCGCCCTGTCCGCCGCCGCCCTCATAGTTGTACTCACCGGATGCGGCCAGGTCCAGGACGCGGCCGAAAAGGCTGTGAACGACGGCGCCTCGCAGGTTGCCACCGCAGCCGCCGACCAGGTCAAGGACCAGGTCTGCGCCCTGGTGGAGGACGGGCTGGTCAGCGTCAAGGACAAGGAACTGCTGGGTGGCCTTGTGGCTGGCGCCGAGACGGCAGGCGTTCCCGCGGAGATCACCACTCCCCTGCGGCAGATCGCCGAAGCCGGCGACCAGGTCCCGGCGAAATCCGTCACCGCGCTCAAGGACGCCTGCGCGGCCTAATGCTGTTAGCCCGTTAGCGTTTACCCTTCTTGCGCGATCCCTTCCCGCGGCCCTTGTCCGGGTTGGGGGCATATCGCTGGGCCACCTTGGGCTTCTTGACGCCGGTCCCCCGCCGGTCCGGCTTCGGCTCCTTCTTGGGCGCCTCCACCTTTGCCGACGGCTGGCGGGAGCTCTGGGCGGTCCGCCCGCGGACAATCCCGATGAACTCCTCGATCACTTCGTCCATGGCAGGGTCCGCCGCGTCACGCGTGGCCTCACTGGGCCAGGCAAGCGCAATCTGCGTGGTGGGTGCGCCGGTGAGTTTCCGCGCCACCGTGTCCTTGACGTTGAAGTGGCGGGCAACGGACATCGGCAGGACCGCGAGCCCCGCGCCGGAGGCAACCACCTGCAGGGCGGTTTCCGGGCCGCCCAGTTCAGCCACATCCAGGAACGTCTCCGCGGCAAGGTCCGCCAGGGCCACCTCTTCGAACACTGAAATCTCATGCCCCTTGGGGGCAACCACCACAGGCTGTTCTTCATACAGGGGAATGACGTTCAGGCCCTCCCGCTCCACCGGCAGCCGGACGAAGCTGAGGTCTGCGGAACCGTCGCTGAGGACGGTAAGCTGCGCGCCGTCGTCGGACATAAAGGAATGCAAGGGAACGCCCGGCATCCGCTCTTCCCAGCGCCGGATCCATTTGCCCGGCGTCACGCCGGCAACGTAGGCGAAGCGCAGCTCGCGCCTTTCCGGTTCGGAAGGTGCGGGTACTTGGGGGGCTTCTTCTTCTGCGGACACACGTTCACAGTACCGCCAGTGCTGCGGGATGGCGCTGCGGGCCCGCCCTCCGGATACCCTTGAAGCATGACCTCTGCAAACTCCCAGTCCATGAAGCCGGCCACCGTTGCCAAGAAGCTTGGCATCTACCTGCCCGCAACACCCCAGGAGTTCCAGGATTCGGTTATTACGCGCGCCGATTTCGCCGAGCTCCAGGCCAACCCGCCGGAGTGGCTGGCCGAACTCCGCCGCAACGGCCCGCACCCCCGCCCGGTGGTGGCGCAGAAACTGAACGTCTCCATCAGCGGCCTGGCCCGCGGCGGCGTCGAAGAAGCGCTCACGACGGCGGAAATCACCGCGCTGCTGCAGGCTCCCCCGGCCTGGCTGGTCGCCGAGCGCTCCACGCACGCCGCGGTCCGCGCCGAAGCTCAGCGCGTCAAGGACGAGGCAGCCAAGAAGGAAGCCAAGAAAGCCCGCGCCAAGGCCGAGTAGGTCTTCTTAGCGGACGGGACGCAGGTCGTCCGGGTCGCCCCGGTGGAACATCCTCCGCGGCGCGACTCCTTCAAAGAGCACCCACACGGTGGTGGCGTCTTCGGTCATGGCGTCAACAATGCCCGACGCCGTGACCCGGTTGCCCCGCACAATCGCCACCTTGTCCCCGGGACGTAGTTCGGACCAGTCACGTTCCGGCTGCGTGGACCCGGCTGTTGCTTCCGTTTGATGTCCGTGCGGAATCTGCGGACTCGCGCCGAACAGCCACGCGGATACGTCGCTGCGCAGCACCAGATGGGGTCCGCCCGTTGCACTCACACTTCCAGTGGGCACGTAATAGCCGCGGCCCGCTCCCGACCCGCCGGCCGCCCTGTCCAGGGCATCAATGAGGCGCCTGGTGAGGTGGCCCTGGGGACCGATCTCCCGGAGCTCGTCGAGCTCTTCCGGAGTGAGCCGTCCCAGCACAGCAGCAATATCGGCCATGATGGATCCCTTCTAGCGGATGGTGCCTGAAGAACCACGCTAGGACCCCGCCATTAACGGCGTATGAAATCCGGACGGCGAACAGAAAACAAGTTCCGAGGGGACAATCTGATCCGGCGTCTCGTTGAACCATTACCACCGCCCGCCACCAACGAAACGAGCCACCCCTGCTGATAGTCCTCACCGGAATTGACGGTGCCGGAAAGACCACCGCCGCGCGCGCAGCCGTGGAAGCCGCACGGCTGGCCGGTGGCAGCGCCATGCTGCTGCGCAACCACGCCGGCCGCCGCAACATGTCACAATGGTCCGCACGCTCCGGAATTCCCCTCAGCCCCCGCCTTGCGGACGCCCTGGAGACCATGATCCGGACGTTCAACGTTGTGGTTTCGCACGCGCGAGCCCGCAGGTTTACCGGCCTGGTGGTCATGGACCGCCACCTCTACTGCCAGCTTGCGCTGCGCAGCGTCCGGGGGCTCCCCCGCGGCCGGTTCCTCCGCTGGCTGCTGCGGCGTCTCCCCGCACCGGACCTGGTGATCCACTTCGATATCGCCCCGGAGCAGGCGCTGGAACGCATTCTCCTGCGGGGGACGGACAGCGAAACGCTCGAGGAACTCACGGCGCTCAGCCAGGGTTACCGCACCCTTCCGGAGTTCCCCGGGTTCGTCCGCATCGACGCCGGCGGCGCCCAGGACGAAGTGCTGGCCGCGCTCACCGCAGCGATCAGCGGTGCCGCCTCCCGGGCAGGACGGCTCAGCGCGAAACAATCGACGTCACCGCTGTGACGAAGAGGGGCAAGGCCGCCACCGCTGCCACGCCGAGAACCCCGCGCCCTGCCCAGTCAACCGCCCCTCCACGGCGGGCGGCCTCTGGCGCGCCGACCGAAGGCGCCCCGCCGCCGGCACGCAGGCGCCTGGCCCGGACTGCTGCAGCCAGCTGGGCCCCCACTATAACCACCAGCGCACCGACGCCGAGCACGACGCCAGCAGGCACGAACACGACGGCCGCCAGCAGCGGCAGGTAGTACTTCCACTTCTGTCCGGACGGCAGCGGAAGGCGCCCGCTGAACGCGCCCGCCACTGCGGCCACAACGGCACCGTGCAGGACGGCCAGCGCGGAGAAAAGCGCCACGGACAGCCAGCCCGGCCCCACGATCGCAAAGTCGATATTGTCGGCCCGGAACGGCTCCACGGAGGCTCCGAAGACCAGGAGAAGCAGCACTCCAAGCACCGGACCCGCCCACCTTCCGGCGGGGAGCCAACGGCGGATGAGCACATAGATGAACGCGGCGGCAAAGCCCGCCGGGAGTCCCCCGAAGAACAGCAACGCAATGCTGCCCTCAATGGTGGGAAATCCCACGTTGGCTTGGGCCTCGGTCAGTCGCCCCTGGGCCGACGCCGGCGAGGTGGCGGCCAGTATGCGCATCGCCAGCCTGCCGCCCGCCCACGCGACCAGGATCCCGGATGCGAGGGCGGCCACCGTCGCCACGTTGGCCCACCAGAGGTAGCGGCGCAGTGCGGAAACCTCGGGTCCGGGCGCTGACGGCTCCCTGACCATGAGTCCTCCCCACGCGACCACCATTGCCAGGCCCACCAACAGCAGCAGCGTGCAAACAACCGCGATTGCGAGCCCCACGTCATCACCACCAAGGTAAAGGTGGGTCCATTCTGCTCCCACGGAGAACATATGGACAGATCGCACCACTAATTACGCTCCGGCCCGACGCGACCTCCCGCGGCCGGTGGTGCAGCAATTATGTGCCAAACCGATTCCTCACACAGCTGCCCGGGTCTTCGCCCAGGGCGGCCAAGCCTGCATCACGGATCTGGTCTTCCCGGCGGGCAGTGGCTCGCCGGCCGCGTTCGGTCAGCTGTCCGCGTTCGCAGAAGGAGGAAACGTGACCGTGCGGAAGCTGGCCGTCACGGCTGTGACCGCCGTTTCAGCCCAGTCCCAGGCAGTGCAGGCAGTCACTCCTTGGGCATAACGATCCACAAGGCGATGTAGACCAGTTCCCCCACGCCGAACAGGCCGAACAGCACAAAGCCGATGCGGACGAGGGCTTTTGAAATGCCGAACCGGGCTGCGAGGCCGGCGCAGACGCCGGCGATCATTTTGCCATTCCTGGGCCGTACCAATGCAGCTGTCATGCGGCCACAGTACCAGCCGGTGCACTGGTTGGGTCCAGAGTCCTTTAGCCCCTAGTCCTGGTGCAGCTGGACGAAGTTTCCGCAGCCGTCGTCCAGCACCACCGAGGTTCCGGTAGGGCCCTCCGTCGGCTCGTCCTGGAAGATGACGCCGAGAGCTGCGAGCCTCTTATGCTCGGCCCGCACGTCGGGAACCCCGAACACGATCGCCGGCATCCCGGCGTCGTGCAGGCCGTTCATGTAGGTCGACGCAATGGGATTGTCGCTGGGCTCCAGCAAAAGGCCCACGGATCCCGAACTGCCCCCGGCGGAGCCGGGATCCTTCACGATGTACAGGTTGTATTCGGGCATGGCCATGAGCGTTTCAAAACCAAGCGTCTCTGTGTAGAACTGGTGGGCCGCGGCCGGATCCTTGACGTGGATGCTGCACATTTTTAGTCGCATGGTGCCTAGGCTACCGTGCCCACCCATTGACGGCAGGACCCGCCGGGATTCCAATGGAAGTACCGGAACCAGCCATCCGCGGCGGGTTCCGTTGGAGGTGGAACGGTGTCTGTCCTTACGGATTCGGTCCCCATGGGGCCCTGGCAGCTGGCAGCATGCGCCGCCGTCGTGGTGTGCGGTGTGGCCGGCGCAGTCTTTTCGGCGCGGTACCACGCCCGGCGCGACGCCGGGCAGCTAACAGACGCCGTTTTCTGGGACGCCTTCGCCGGGCTGGTCATCGTGTTCCCGGCCGTGCTCATACCGTCTCTCGCGTCGCCTTGGCTGGGCCTTGCTGCGGGGTTGCTCGCCGCCACGACGGCTGTGGCCGCCTATGTATACAGTCCCCGCGCGATGGCCTGGCATGCAGGGCGCCTGCACCAGGCAGCCGAGCGTGAGGAGCTGGCAGCCGCGGAGGCACGGCACCGGACGGCGCTGGCCAGATGGCAGCGGTACGAGCTCGACCCCGCCAGCTGCATTGACTTTCCGCACATGACCGACGTCAGGCGGCCCGAAACGGCGGCGCTGATCAAGGCGATGAAGGAGGCCGAACGGGTCCGGGCGGTCGAAACGGCCGGCTACCTTCCCGCCGTCGTCCGCCTGGAAGATGCCCTGGGCCGGGCGGAAGCCGCTGCCGGGGTGCGGGCGCGGTAAAGGGCCCGGACGTTAACCGGTGTGTCGCGGCTGTTGGGAAGGCCGCACCGGCGGCGATAGCATCCCATGATGGAGCCTTTAGTCACGGACACACGAGACCAGCACGGCAGGTTGCGATCGGACCGGGGAGTCTGGCGGCAGGCAACAACGCTCGAAGCAGCCGGGGAGCTGACCGCGCGGTGGCTGGAATCCCGCAGCGAATACCAGCCGGGCACTTTTGCGCCCCGCTTCGACGAGGAGACCCGGCCCATCGCCGCCGAACTGGCGGAACTCAACAGGAACGGCCTGTTCACCAAGGAATCCCAGCCCGGCATGCGGGCCGACGCCGGCCACGCCCAGAGGCAGTACGTCACCGGCTTCTGCAGCGCCGGGGCCGCCGCCGAACTCATGGCCCTGTCCACCAGGACGGACCTCGTCACCATCGGCCACGCTCCGGGCGAAGTGAGCGCGGCGGCAGTTCCGGTCACGTTCGACGGCGATGCGGTGGTCACCGTGCTCGGGTCCAGTGAGAACCCGGTGGACGATGACCAGCTCCGCGACTGGGCGGACGAGACCAACGAAACGCTGGCCCTGCTCCTCGCTGATTCGTGGTACGTGGAAGTCCTGGACCCGGTGTGGGGCCGGAACGACGTGCTGCTGCCGGAGGTCCTGGCGGCCCTCCGGCAGCTGCAGTGAGGACTACAATTCCACCGTCCCGCTTTCGCCGACGCTCATGCGGCTGTGCGTCACCTTGGATTTGACCCACTGAAGCACCGTGGCCGCCCTGCCGCCCGGGCTGGTCCAGTACTCCGCCGAATCCGAATCGACGCGCAGCAGGACAACCTCAGGGGTGTCCGGGCCGTCCGGGAACCAGGCTTCAACCACCTGGTTCCACATCTCGTGGATCTTCTGCCGGTCGGTGACAACCTCGGCGGTGCCGGCAACTGACACCCATTCGGTGTTCTTGCCGAAGGACACATTCACCCGCGGGTCGGCGCGGACGTGCGCCACCTGGGAAGTTTGCGATGACGTGAAGAACCACATATCGCCGTCGTCCTTTACTTCCTGGACGGCCAGCGGCCGGCTGACCAGCGCACCTTCTTCGTTGATGGTGGTCAGCATCCCGATGTGGGAATCGTTGATGATCTTCGTGACTTTGCTGATGTTCTCAGTGTCAGACATGCACTCACCTCGTTCGTCTCGAACGGGGAAGATCCCCGCCAGCCCAGCCTATTAGTAAGTTTGCTTACTTTCAACGATTTGCCGGTAGGGACACGAACGGCAACACTTGCGGGAGAAACCCGGCGCAGCGCCCCGTCCGCCAATCCGCACCAGCATCCAAGCCCAGGAGCCACCATGACCACGCCGAGCACCAACCCGGAATCAACGCGGCCGGACTGCCTCATGCCGGTCATCATTGCCGTCGTGACCGGTGTGGCCGGCATCGTCCTGCTTGCATTGAACGGCTTCTACTGGATGTGCGGCGTACTGGCAGTAGTGGACGCGATCGGCATTTCGACGATCATCGCAGCCTCCCGGGCGCGGTCCAGGAACAACGCCTGACCTCAGATCCGCCGGGCTCCCCGGCCGGGGTTAGGCCGGAACACCCACCCTGGCCGCCGCAACAACCCGGGCGGCAGTCAGTTTGCCCATCCGGATGGCGCCGTCGACGTGCTGGTAACCTTCCGCCGCCAGATCCGACGAGCTCCAGTAAATGGGGCCCACGGGCTGGTGCTGGTCCTTGCCGTACCGGTGCAGGCCGCCGAGATCATAGCTGGAGGCGTAGGCGCCGCGGGTCCACTCCTCGGAGCCCCAGTCCGACTCGTAGTAGACCTCGGGCTCGAGCGCTTTGTCCCCCAGGAAAACCGCAATCGATTCGAGGATGGCGCGGCGCCGGTCTTCGGCACTGAGCTCGAACACGGCGTCGGCCTTCTCGTCCGAGACAAAACCCACCAGCGTGCCGCGGGAATCCCCGTGGTTGGTGTTGTCGTAGACCTCCTGCACCAGCGAACCGGCGCTGAAGCAGGTCCCGGACAGACCCTGCTCCCGCCAGAACGGCGTGTTGTAAACGGCGTGAACCTTGATGACCAGGCCCAATGACTGGTGCTGGTGCATCTGGTGCTGGCGGCGCGGCAGCGGCGGATTGAAGGAGACCCGCGAATACAGGTTCGGCGGCACCGCCATGATCACGTAGCGTGCGTTGACCGTGGCCCGCTCCGACACCACGGTGACCCGCGGGCCGCCGTCGCGCTCTTCCGTCCAGTTAATAGTGCGCACCGGACTGTCAAGCACGACGTCGTCACCCAGTTCGCGTGCCTGCAGCAGCGAAACCTGCTGCATGCCTCCCACAACCCGCTTGTCCAGGATGAAGTCTTCGTCCGTCAGGTGGGTGAAGGACCCGGCGGAAGCGGCCATCAGGACGGCCTGCAGCGCTGAAAATGCGTGCGCCGGCTTGGTCAGCATGCCGCCGGCGATGAACAGGCCGATGTTGTTGCAGGCCTCTTCATCAGGGGAGTTCTGGCGGAGCCAGTGGTGGAAGGAGATGGTGTCCAGTTCGCGTGCCTTGGGGTGGGCCCAGGGTTCGGCGGGGCCGATTTCGGCCGCCAGCCCGTCCAGCAGGCCAATGAGCTTGTCCATCTCGGCGGCGGTGGTGGTGCCCACCGGGAAGGAATCCCCGGTGTAGCGGATCTTCCTGCCGTCGGCACCGACGTAGATGGACTCGCCTTCGCGGTAGCGGGAGTAGGTCTCCAGGCCCAGCTCGTCGAGGAGCTCCAGGAGCACCGTCTGGTCCGGAGAGACCCACTGGCCTCCGATTTCCAGCATGGCGCCGTCAATGGTGTCCGTCCAGGTGCGCCCGCCCACGCGGTCCCGCGCTTCCAGCACGGCGACGCTGAGGCCGGCCTTCTTCAGCTCGCGGGCTGCGGTCAGGCCCGAGGGGCCAGCGCCTACGACAACGACGTCGCGGTCAAGTTCCAGCATGATGTCCTCTCTGTGGCCGCGCGAGTGATGCGTACCACTAAATGAATGCCATTCATTTAGCAAAACTATAGCGGGTTCAGCGCGGCCGCGGAAGGGTCGGTGGAATAATGCTGGGGACCCCGCCAGCAGAAAGGCCGACGATGCCGGCAGCCGCCCGCCAAAATATCGAGTCCCCCGCGGATACCCGCGATGCCGCTGCCCCGCCGAAGCGACGCGCGGGCAGGCCCGCCGCCGCAGTGCTGGACCAGGCGGTCATCACCTCGGCAGCGCTGCGGCTGATCGGGAAGAGCGGCTACGACGGCCTCACCATGGCTGCGCTGGCCCGCTCACTGGACGTGGCGCCGTCGGCTCTTTACAACCACGTGGCGTCGAAGCGGGACGTGCTGGTCCTGGTGGAGGACCACCTCGCCGCCCTGGTGGACGTGTCCGCGTTCGGCAGTGAACCCTGGGACGAAGCCGTGCGGCGCTGGGCGTGGAGCTACCGGGACGTCTTTTCCAAGCACACGCCGCTGATCCCGGTTATCGCCGTCCTGCCCGTGACGGATGCGCCGCAGACCCTGGCCATGTACGAGACGGTGAGTGCAGGGCTGCGGGGCGCCGGATTCCCTGAAGAGCGCATCATCTCCTCGATCGTGGCGCTGGAATCCTTCATTTTCGGTTCTGCCTTCGATGTCACGGCACCGGCGGACATCTTCGATCCGGGCAGCATGGCGGAATCAACACCCAACTTCACGTCAGCGGTGCAGAGCCTGGCGGAACAGGGCCACGAAAGGCCTGCCGATGTGGCGTTCAGCCTGGGCCTGGAGGCACTGATTTCGGGGCTGGGGGCGCTGCGGAAGTAGTGGGTTCCGCTTAGTCTGCGGGGCGCGCCCGTGGCAGCCGGAGGACGGTGAACCCGTCGCTGTGCAGGAACATGGTGCGGCCCCGGCCGTCATTCTGGACGACCCAGAACACACTGGCGTCAAGTGCCAGCATGTCCACCCGGCCGGACGCCACGAGCTCGCCGTGGCGGTAGATTTCCACCTCGTCCTTGCGTGAAAGCTTCATCCAGTTGGGCATTGGCTCCGGGGCCCGGACTGCGGGCCGGGGCGGACGGGCAGGGTGCTGCGGGCTCCGGGCGGGCGCGTTCACAACAATGGTCATGGTGTCCTCATGAATTCTTTGTAGAAAGTGCGGAAAGGGCGGCCGCGGACCTGTGGAAGGTCGCGGCCGCCCCCGTGGATGGTGACCGGCCTGCGGGCGCCCAGCCGGCTTGGAAGCGCCGGCTTAGAAGTGCGCGCCGTCGGCCTTGACGGCCAGGACTGGCCGGTCGGCCTGCATCAGGATGCGCTGGGCGTGGCTGCCCAGGATGAATTTGCCCACCTGGGAGCGGTGCCGCAGGCCAATGACGATGAGGGACGCATTCGCTTCGCGCGCCACGTCCAGGAATTCGTCGGCGAGGTCGTGGTGGTAGGGCGGCTGGATGACCCTTGCCGTGACACCGGCTTCCGCCGCGCGCCTGGCGGCGTTGGCCAGGACGTCATCACCCGCCACGGACTTGTCCACCAGCGCGCCTTCACGGGCGGAGTTGACGATCACCAGGTCCTCGTTGCGGAGGGTGGCCTCGGCGATGCCGGCCGTGAGCGCCGCCTCGCCTGCGGGCGTGGGAACGAATCCGACGATGATGCTCATACCTTCTCCTTGATTTTGATGGGTGCGGGCTCTGCGGCGGAGGCTTTGCGCTTGGCCAGCAGGGACTTGAGGCCCGGAAGCACGGCGACCAGCACGAATACCACCAGCAGGGTGGCCGAGATGGGCCGGCCGAAGAAGCCGGTGGGGTCTCCGCCGAAGACCAGCAGGGAGCGGCGCATGGAGCTTTCCAGCAGTTCGCCCAGCACAAAGGCCAGGACCAGCGGGCCCGGTTCGAAGCCGAACTTCTTCATGAGGTAGCCGATGATGCCGAAGACGACCACGAGCGTTACATCGAACATGCTGTTGTTGATCGTGTAGGCACCGAGCAGCGTGATCAGGGCGGTGACGGGCGCCAGGATGGCTGCCCGGACGCGGAGGATCTTCACGAAGATTCCCACCAGCGGCAGGCTCATGATCAGCAGCAGGATGTTGCCGATGTACATCGAGTTCACGACGCCCCAGAAGAGCTCGGGGTTCTGCTCCACCAGCTGCGGCCCGGGGGTGACGCCCTGGATCAGCAAGGCACCGAACATCAGCGCCATGGTGGCGTTGGCGGGGATTCCCAGCGTCAGCAGCGGGATGAAGGACGAGGTTGCTGCGGCGTTGTTGGCGGTCTCCGGTCCGGCGACACCCTCAGGTGCGCCCTTGCCGAAACGTTCCGGCTGTTTGGCGCGCTTTTTCTCCATGGCGTAGGAGGCCATGGAGGCGATGGTCGCACCGCCGCCGGGAAGAATGCCCAGGAAGAAGCCGAGGACGGATCCGCGGCCGATGGCGCCGGAGGCCTGCTTCAGGTCCTTCCGGGAGGGCCAGACGTTGGTGACCTTCGACGGCGCCTTCGCGGCCCGGTGCCGTTCCTCCAGGTTGTAGAGGATCTCCCCCAGGCCGAAGATGCCCATCGCGATCGGCACGAAGTCGATGCCATCTGCGAGTTGCAGGCTGCCGAACGTAAAGCGGCTTTCACCAGTGAAAATGTCCCTGCCGACAGTGGCCAGCAGGAGGCCCAGGGCCGCGGCGATGAGCGCTTTGGCCTTCGATCCGTTACTGATCGTTGCCACGAGGAGGATGCCGAGCAGTGCCAGGGCGGTGTACTCAGGCGGTCCGAAGTCCAGGGCGAAGCTGGCAACGATGGGAGCCAGGAAGGTCAGGCCGATAATGGCTGCGGTGCCACCAACGAAGGAGCCGATCGATGCCAGGCCCAGGGCGGTACCGGCTCTGCCTTGCTTTGCCATCTGGTAGCCGTCGAACACTGTAACCACCGAGGACGCCTCACCGGGAAGCCGGAGCAGCACGGAGGTGATGGTGCCGCCGTACTGGGCGCCGTAGAAGATGCCGGCCAGCATGATGATGGCTGTCACGGGCTCCACGTTGTAGGTGAGCGGAAGAAGGATGGCGATGGTTGCCGCGGGCCCCAAGCCGGGCAGCACGCCGATCAGCATGCCGATCACGACGCCGATCAGGCAGTACAGGAGGTTTGTCGGCTCCAGGACAACGGCAAATCCGTTGATAACGGGATTTAGAAAATCCACGGGGGTCTCCTAGAAGAGGTGGGGAACGGAGGTGTTGAGCGCGAGGACGAAGATCCCATAAAAGGCAATGACGACACTTGCGCTGACAACGAGGGTGGAGCGCCAGGTTTCGCCGCCGAGGAACCGCATCCAGATGATGCACAGGACCAAGGCAGGCAGTTCAAATCCGATGAGCGGCATCAGGGCCACCATGGCGGCGAGGGTCACCAGGCCGGTCAGCGGCGCGCTGGACATCCGGGTGAATTTCTCCGCATCCCGGTTGTGCCGGCCGGCGATCAGCTGGAAGAGCCCGAGGGCCACCATGACGCAGCTGATGATGAACGGCCAGAGGCCAGGCTGCGGGGTGGCTGGTGTGCCCAGTCCCATCACGATCGACAAAAGGGCCGCGCCCGTCCCCACACCGAGGACCACCAGGGAGGCTGCGGCGTTGGCCAGGGCGCCTGCCGCCGGAGGCTTTTCTTCTTCCCATTGGGCCGCAAGCTGTTCGGGCGTCAGGTCATCCAAGACGTCGTCGGGAAGAGAGCGGGGGGCGTCCCCGCCGGAGGCAGCCGTCTCGCTGCTGCCTCCGGCGGGTGCTGCGGGTGTTCCTTTCACAGGAGTCACTTATTTCCGCTGAGGCTGATGTCGTACTTCTCCACCAGCTCTTTGTACTTCGCTGCGTAGGCCTTCCATTCGGTGACCACTTCCTCACCCGAGATTTCCTTGGGCGTCAGCATGTTCTTTTTGTTGAACTCCTTGTAGGCGTCCGACGTGAAGGCCTCCTGGAATGCGGCAAGCAGCTTGTCCTTGACATCCTGCGGGGTGCCCTTGGGAGCGGCGACGGCCCGGTACTGGGCTACTGGAACGTCATATCCCGCTTCCTTCGCGGTCGGAGTGTCCGGCAGGAACGTGTTGCGCTCTTCAGAGAAAACCAGGAGCGGGGCGACCTTTCCGGCTTCGATCTGCGGCATTGCTTCGCCCAGCTGGATGGTGGCGAGCTCCACCTGATTGCCCAGGGCCGCAGTCAGGGCGGGCTTGCCGCTGTCAAAGGGGATGTCAGTGCCGGTGACATTGGCCTGCTTGAAGAGCACGGTCTGGGCCAGCTGGCTGCCGGTGCCGACACCCGTGGTACCGAAGGTCACATTGCGGCCGGCATCCGTCACATCTTTGAAGGTCTTGAATCCCGACCCGGGGCTTGCCACCAGGACGTAGTCGTCCTGGGACAGGCCGGCAATGATGTCCAGATCGTCAATGTTCACGGCTTCGTCAGCTGAGACCGCCAGGGGCGTGATGGTGATCAGGGAGGCGTTCAGCAGGACCAGCTCCTGGCCATCGGCGGGCTTGCCGGCCACTTCCTTCGTTGCGAGGGCGCCGTTTGCACCGGGCTTGTTGACCACGGGCATCGGCTGGCCAAGGGTTTTGGAGGCGCCTTCGGCGAGGGCGCGGGCGATCAGGTCGGTGCTGCCGCCGGCAGCCTGGCCGACGGAGAGGTTGACGGGGCCGGACGGGTATTTGGATGGATCTGCGCTGCCGCTGCCTGCGACGTTGCCGCAGGCGGTCAGTGCCAAGAGCGTTATGGCAGAAGCCGCTCCGAGGACGGCTCGGCGGGTGGGGAAGTGCATCATTGGAACTCCTCGTTGGCGCTGCAGGGCTGTCGCCCCATGCGTTTGTGAACCGGATCACTGCCGGTCGGCTGTATCGAGTGTAGGAACCCACTATGATGCATGTCTAAGCCCAAATATGCATCGAGTGATACCCGGAAGGCATCATGTTTACCTTTGACCAGCTGGCAGGATTCATCGCCGTCGCTGAGGAGCTCCACTTCGGCAGGGCCGCGGAACGCCTCAACATGACGCAACCGCCGCTGAGCCGCCAGATCCAGAAGCTGGAAAAAGCGGTGGGTGCGGAGCTGCTGGAGCGGGACAACCGCAAAGTCCAACTGACGGCTGCCGGCCGGGCTTTCCTGGAGGAGGCCCGCCGGCTGATGGCCCTGGCCAGCCGGGCACCTGTGACGGCAAGGCGGATCGCCTCCGGACGTTCCGGGCTGCTTCGGATCGGATTCACTGCTGCGAGCGGCTTCAGCATTCTTGGCCCGCTGCTGGAGGAGATCGCCGCAACACTGCCCGACGTCGACATAGACCTCCAGGAACTCGTGACGGGCGAGCAGATCGCCGGGCTCCAGTCCGGCGAACTTGATCTCGGCCTGGCCCGGCCACCCTTTGACAACGAAGTCTTCGATTCGCACCTGCTGTACCGGGAGGCGATGGTGCTGGCGGTGCCGTCCGGCCATCAGCTGACCGGCCTCGGCAGGGACGTCACCGAGAAGGACCTCCGTGACGAGCCGCTGATCATGCACTCCTCCACCCAGGCCCGCTACTTCTACGACCTGGTAGTCCGGATGATCCCCATCCAGCACGCCAACGTGGTCCACACCGTCAGCCAGATCCTCACCATGGTGTCGTTGGTAGCCGCCAAACGCGGGGTGGCCTTCGTTCCGCATTCGGCGACGCTGCTGGGTGTCCACGGCGTCGAGTTCCTGCCGCTGGAGAGCAGCGTGAACGACCCCGTGGAACTGCACGCCATCTGGAGCCGGAACTCCGCCAACCCCGCACTCGCCCTCGCCTTGCAGACCTTGGATTTCCAGGAGAACTAGGCAGCGCGCGGAACGGTCCATCCCGATTCACCGCCCCTGCACACGATGCATGAAGGGTATCAATGCATACAAAAATGAACTTAGACAGGCATCACATGGCTCCCTAGGCTGGTGGAGAAGACAACAATTGCCGCACCGATGCGGCGCCGATATGGAGGACCCACCGTGGCCAAACACTCACCCCAGGAACTTGCCAGCGTTCTCAAAGACGGGCTGCTCTCCTTCCCGGTGACCTCGTTCGATGCGAACCTGCAGTTCGATGAGGAAAACTACCGCAAGCACCTCGCCTGGCAGGCCAGCTACCCGGTGGCCGGGCTCTTCGCCGCCGGCGGCACGGGCGAAGGCTTCTCCCTCACGGCCGCCGAATCGGCCCGCGTGGTCCGCGCCGCCGTCGAGGAAGTGGGCAGCATTGTTCCCGTCCTGGCGTCAGCCGGCGGTTCCACCGCCCAGGCCATCGAAAACGCCCAGGCCGCAGAGGCCGCAGGCGCCGAAGGCATCCTGCTGCTTCCGCCCTACCTGACGGAAGCGGACCAGGGCGGCCTGATGGACCACGTGAGCGCCGTCTGCAGCTCCACCTCACTCGGCGTCATCATCTACAACCGGGCCAACGCGATCTACAAGGACACCACCGTGGCCGCCCTGGCCGACCGACACGAGAACCTGATCGGTTTCAAGGACGGCGTGGGCGACCTCGAACACGACGCCCGCGTCTACGCCAAGCTCGGCGACCGCCTGTTCTACCTCGGCGGCCTCCCCACAGCCGAGACCTTCGCACTGCCGCTGCTGCAGCTGGGCATGAGCACCTACTCCAGCGCCATGTACAACTTCGTGCCGCAGTTCGCCCTGGACTTCTACCAGGACGTGCGCAACCAGGACCGCGTGGCCGTGAACAAAAAGCTCAACGACTTTGTGATCCCTTACCTGGACATCCGCGACCGGGTCAAGGGCTACTCCGTTTCCATCGTCAAGGGCGGCCTGGACGCAATAGGCCGCTCGGCCGGCGGCGTCCGCCCGCCGCTGCAGAACCTGGCGCCGCAGGATCTTGCCGACCTCAAGGCCCTGATCGCCACCGTCTCCTGAACCACCATCCCTAAGGAGTAACCCCCGTGACACTCACCGGACATTCCCTGATCGCCGGGCAACCCGTCGTCGGCGAAGGCAAGGCCGCCTTCGGTTTCAACCCCGCCAGCAACGAGCAGCTTGAACCCGCCTATACCCTGCTCAGCGGGGAGCAGCTCAAGGCAGCCACGGCCGCGGCCGCCGACGCCTACCCGTCCTTCAGCACGCTCGATCCCGAGACGCACGCACACTTCCTCGAAGCCATCGCGGACAACATCGAGGCCATCGGCGACGAACTCATCATCCGGGCCGGCCAGGAAACCGGCCTCCCCGCTGCCCGGCTGCAGGGCGAACGCGCACGCACCACCGGCCAGCTCCGCCTGTTCGCCTCCGTGGTCCGGCAAGGCGATTTCCGCGGCGTCCGCATCGATCCGGCCCTGCCGGAACGCACGCCGCTCCCCCGCGCCGACATCCGCCAGCGCCAGATCCCGCTCGGCCCCGTCGCCGTCTTCGGTGCCAGCAACTTCCCGCTGGCATTCTCGACGGCGGGAGGAGACACCGCCTCCGCCCTCGCCGCCGGCTGCCCCGTGGTCTTCAAGGCCCACAACGCCCACCCCGGCACGGGCGAACTCGTGGGCCAGGCCGTGGCCAAGGCCGTCAAGGACGTGGGTCTGCACCCGGGAGTCTTCTCGCTGATCTACGGACCCGGCAGCAGCATCGGCCAGGCCCTCGTTGCCGACCCGGCCATCAAGGCCGTGGGTTTCACCGGGTCCCAAAGCGCCGGCATCGCGCTCATGCGCACCGCCGCCGCCCGCCCGGAACCCATCCCGGTCTATGCGGAAATGTCCTCACTCAACCCTGTGTTTGTGTTCCCGGGGGCGCTCAAGGGTGATGTTGAGGCCCTCGCCCAGCAGTACGTCACCGCCGTCACCGGCAGCTCAGGACAGCTCTGCACCTCCCCCGGCCTGCTGTTCGCCCCGGCCGGCGAGGCAGGCGACAAACTCGCTGCCGCCGTCGGACGCGCCGTATCCGCCTGTGCCGGCCAGACCATGCTGACCGCAGGCATCGCCGGCTCGTGGAACGACGGCGCCGAGGCACTCGGCTCCGCTGCGAACGTGTCCGTCGTTGGCCAGGGCACGCCCGGTCCCACCGAAAACGCACCGGCCCCCACCATCTTCGGCACCGGCATCGCCGACTTCGTCAGCAACCACGTCCTGCACGCCGAGATCTTCGGCGCGGCCAGCCTGGTGATCCGCTACACCACCGCGGAGGAACTGATCGACGCCATCAACCGGCTCGAGGGCCAGCTCACCGCTTCCCTGCAGCTCACCGCGGAGGACTACCCGACGGCGGCGCAGCTGCTGCCGGCCCTCGAACAGAAGGTGGGCCGCATCATCGTGAACGGCTGGCCCACCGGCGTCGAAGTGGGCCATGCCATGGTCCACGGCGGCCCCTTCCCCGCAACATCCGACACGAGGACCACCTCCGTGGGGACGCTGGCCATCAACCGCTTCCTGCGGCCGGTCGCCTACCAGAACCTGCCCCAGGAACTGCTCCCGGCACCGCTGCAGGACGCCAACCCCTGGCACCTGAACCGCCGGATCGACGGGGTCGTGGAAAGCGCAGCCGATGCAGAAGATAAGGTCAACGCATGAGCCTCCAGCCCACCATCGCCAAGGTTGAGGTAGTTCCCGTGGCCGGCTACGACAGCATGCTGATGAACCTCAGCGGCGCGCACGGACCGTTCTTCACGCGCAATGTGGTGATCATTACCGACTCGGACGGACGCTCGGGCCTGGGTGAAGTTCCCGGCGGGGAGAAGATCCGCACCACCATCGAGGAGGCCGGGGCCTTCATCGCGGGCAAGCCGGTAGCCCGCTACCGCTCTCTGCTCCGCGAGATCGCAGCCGAGTTCGCGGACCGCGACGCCGGCGGCCGCGGGCTCCAGACCTTCGACCTTCGGACCACCGTCCACGCGGTCACCGCCGTCGAATCCGCCCTGCTGGACCTGCACGGACAGTTCCTGGGCGTACCGGTGGCCGAACTGCTCGGCGACGGGCAACAGCGCTCCTCGGTTCCGATGCTTGGTTACCTCTTCTTCATCGGCGACCGCCGGCGGACGGACCTGCCGTACCTGGTGGAGGAGGCGCCGTCGGACCGCTGGGAGCGGCTGCGCCGGCAGGAGGCCATGACACCTGCTGCGGTGGTGGCCCTGGCCGAAGCCGCGCAGGAACGGTATGGCTTCAGCGACTTCAAGCTCAAGGGCGGCGTGCTCTCTGGCGACGACGAAGTGGACGTGGTGACGGCCCTGGCCAAGCGCTTCCCCGACGCCCGCGTCACCCTTGATCCGAACGGCGGCTGGCTTCTCGAGGAAGCCATCCGGCTCGGCAAGCGGATGCAGGGCGTGGTGGCCTATGCCGAGGATCCCTGCGGCGCCGAAGGGCGCTTCTCCGGCCGCGAGGTCATGGCGGAATTCCGCCGTGCCACCGGGCTCAAGACGGCCACCAACATGATTGCGACCGACTGGCGGGAGATGTCCCACGCGATCCGCAGCAACGCCGTCGATATTCCGCTGGCGGACCCGCACTTCTGGACCATGCACGGTTCGGTCCGGGTGGCGCAGCTCTGCCACGAATTCGGGCTCACCTGGGGTTCACACTCCAACAACCACTTCGACATCTCACTGGCGATGTTCACCCATACCGGTGCAGCAGCCCCCGGCGAGATCACCGCGCTGGACACCCACTGGATCTGGCAGGACGGGCAGGGCCTCACCAAGGACCCGCTGCAGATCCGGAACGGCGCCATCGAGGTCCCGGACGCGCCCGGGCTAGGCATCGAGCTGGACCGCGATGCCCTGGAGAAGGCACACCAGTTGTACCTGGAGCACGGGCTGGACGCCCGGGACGACAGCATCGGGATGCAGTATTACGTCGACGGCTGGTCCTTCGATCCGAAGCGCCCCTGCCTGGTGAGGTAGCGGTCCGCGCGAACTTGAAGCTTCCGCACGGCCAGCCCTCCTCCCGCCAGGGGGAGACGGCCGTGCGGGAACCCAACAATTACAGATGAATAGAAGGGCGCACTTTTGGGCGGCGTTGTCTCCGGAATACTGATCGTCTCCGCCGTCATTGCCGTGGGCTATTTCGCTGCCCGGCTCCGCGTCCTGGGACCGGAAGTCCAGGGCGCACTGACCCGCACCGCCTATTACGTGACCAACCCGGCGCTGCTGTTCACAGTGGTTGCCGGCAGTGACATCCGGGCGGCGCTCGGAACGGACGCCCCGCTGGCGCTGCTCTCGGCAGCGGTAGTTGGGCTCCTCTATTGCCTGGCAAGTTTCCTGTTCTTCCGCCGGCCTGCAGCCGAAACAGCCGTCGGCGCCATGGCCAGCAGCTACGCCAACGCGAACAACATCGGCATTCCGGTGTCGCTCTACGCCGTCGGAACGGCGCAGCATGTTGCGCCGGTGCTGCTGGTGCAGATCCTAGTGATGGCCCCCTTCTACCTCACGGTGCTGGGCCTGGTGTCAGGATCAAAGGTTTCGTGGAAGAAGTTGCTGGTCACGCCTTTCGCCAATCCGATGATCATCGCCTCGGGGCTCGGCGCAGCCGTAGCTCTGACCGGGTGGACCGCCCCGGACCTGCTGCAGAAACCCATTGACATGCTCGCCGGCGGCGCCGTGCCCATGGTGCTGCTGGCCTTCGGGCTGTCCCTCGCCGGCCGGGCCCCGCTGCAGAAAGACGACGGCCGGGTTGAAACACTGGTGGCCACGTTCCTCAAAATTGCCGGGATGCCTCTGGTTGTTTGGGTCCTGGGCCGCTTTGTTTTCGGACTGGAAGGGCAGCACCTGCTGGCCAGCGTGATCATGGCCGCGCTCCCCACTGCCCAGAACGTGTTCCTCTTCGCCTCCCCCTACGGCCGCGGCATGACCGTGGCCCGCGACGTGATCCTCTGCACGACGCTGTTGAGCATCGGTGCGTTGCTGGTGGTGGCGTGGTTGCTGGGGTAGGGCCTCGGGCCGCTGACCCTCCAACAGTGCCAATCCCCGGGCGCCCCAGACTGACGAACGTCGTTTATCGGCGTTTGAAGCACGGGAATAGAAGTAGTGTGAGAACCGTCCTCCGGCGGTTTTGTGCCTTCCTCGCGCCGGCCGGGTTGACTGGCGTCGACGAACAAATCTCGCCCGCAGAGGGCTCTACGGCCAGGTGCCCTCGTTGCGACCCTGTTCGACCTCGGACTCATTTCTGGAAAGACAGCTCCAGGTGGCCAAGTCGTGTCTTGGCGCAGTTAGTCTTGGCCAATGAGCCAGGCAGCGCCGCCGCCCGCCGGTGAAACGCGAACGCGCCAGCCGCAGAGACTTGCGACCTGGTTGCGGGAGACCATCGTACGTGACATCCTCGTCGCCACGATCGTTGGCGTAACAGTCGGTACGGTGTCTGGGCTCATCGTCGCAAACAGGCAGGAATCCATCGACGACGGTCGGGCGCAGCGCGAACTAGCAGCAGCCAAGCAACTTGCCGATCAAGCCATCCGCATCGAGAATCTTCGCTTCGTTCGCTCGCAGCCTGACGATCCGGGGCCGGCCAGGCGTTTGAACGGCCTTGATCTGGCTGGTATGAACCTGTCTAACCAGTTTCTGACCTGGGACGATTTCTCAGACTCCAATTTCACGGACGGCACTTTGGATGAGTCGAACGTCTTCAAGGCCGTCATGCGCCGCGCCAATTTGACGCGGACTCGCGCCCAGCGAACGTACTTCAAGGACGTCGATTTCCGCCAAGCAACACTTGCCACGGGGAATTTTCGGGGCGCGACTTTCGTGGGATCAGACATGCAAGGCATTGACGGGCGCGGAGCCGATTTCACGGATGCTCATCTTGAGCTCATTAAACTCGCGCACGCTGATCTGCGCGGGGCGATCCTGACGGGCGCAACCTTGGATAGCTCTGGAGCAGCAGGGACGTGCCACGATGAAACCACGGTATGGCCAGCAGGATACACGCCAGCGACCACTGAATCGGCTGACGCTTGCGGACCCGAAAACTGGAATCCTACCGAGCGAGACAGCGCATGGTGGGAGGGCTAGCGTCGTGCGTGCGCTTCGGCCCTGACCCGGTAGCGTTTGGCGATTGCTTCGTGCCAGGGAAATGCGAGCCCCACTCCGACTATTCTGCAGAGATGGCAGAAGCAAGCGGACCTTCAGACTCCAAACAGACAAAACTCGCACTCATCGCAGCAACAACAGCCCTAGTTTCCGCGGTAGTCGGGCCTACCGTGGCCCTTGTTGCCACGCAATGGCAGAGCGAAGCGACACGTACTCAAGCTCAAACAGAATTCCTCCGGTCAAACCGCCAACAGGCCTACTCAAAATACACCGCAGATATAGAACAGCTTTCCAACACGTTGTGGAGCAACTTGGCTGCCGCGCAGGCCGGATTCCCGCACAAGTCATCGGAAGATCCTTATCTCATCAAACTTCATACTGACACTGAGCCTGCCCTACGCAGCGTGCTCCAGTCCGAGGCGGCAATAAGGCTCGTGGGTCCGAATGAACTCAGACTCGAGACGGTCGTTCTCCAGCGATCCGTCATAAACATGTACAACAACTTCAGTTGCGGGCTGGAGGGCCGGAATTGCGAATCTACGCAAACGCTGGATTTCAATCAGGTTTCCTCAAACCTCCAGGACGACCTCAGGTCTCTGGAAGCGAAAATGGACGTATGGGCTTCAAAGGCAAGGGCTGACTTGGGAACGGAATGAGCAGCAATGTGTTCGACGCCTGCTCAGCCACGAATTAGGCGCCGAAGAGCAGTTTGAGCTCATCACCTTTCCGAGATCTCGGATCTGCCGCCGACGTTCCTTCTCCGGCTTTTCCGTTCGATAATGCACTTAATAGCCTCAGCGTCTGGCTGGCGCACACCCCAATCTGACGTCAGGCAGGAAGCCGAAATGCTGCCGGAATAGGGTGAGATTCTGCATTTCTGACAATGGCTGGAGAAAGTCTCAGATCCCAACCTGACTCGATCTCTGGCGGCAGCCCAGCCTTTGGGGTCAATATCGGCGCTCCAGCGTTTCAGGTCGAGATCGTCCCTTGCCTCCGCTGAGGTGTCTCTCAAGACTCAGCGATGACACGGTATCGAGCGCGGGTTGCGAGACATAGCAAGACGACGCTGCCTCCGGCCCAGCTTCAACATCTAACTTCGGAGTCGCAGATCCGGGGGTCGAGGAGGACTCGCGCGTGGGGGTCGCCTAAGCCGCCGGCCGCTTCTTCCGCCGCATCCACTTGTATTACAAGTTTTTTACTTGTAGCATAAGAAGTGCGGGCGACGTAGCCCCCTTCCGATTCCGAGGAGCCCCCTTGAGCACCGTAGACCTCATCCGCCATGTCAAACTTTCCACCGCGCGGCTGCCCCTCGCCGTGCCGATCAGCGATGCCAAGGTGTTCACCGGCCGCCAGAAGCCCATGACCGAGGTGGCCTTCCTGTTCGCCGAAATCACCACCGAGCAGGGCCACAGCGGCATCGGCTTCAGCTACTCCAAGCGGGCCGGCGGCCCCGCCCAGTACGCGCATGCCAAGGAGGTGGCCGAGGGGATCATCGGCGAGGACCCCAACGACATCGGCAAGATCTACACCAAACTGCTCTGGACCGGCGCATCAGTGGGCCGCTCCGGTGTGGCCACGCAGGCCCTTGCCGCCATCGATATCGCCCTCTACGACCTGAAGGCCAAGCGCGCCGGCCTTCCCCTCGCAAAGCTCCTGGGTTCCTACCGCGACTCCGTCCAGACCTACAACACGTCCGGCGGCTTCCTCAACGCCTCGCTGGATGAGGTCAAGGCCCGCGCCACCCAGTCCATCGACGACGGCATCGGCGGCATCAAGATCAAGGTTGGCCTGCCCGACAGCAAAGAGGACCTGCGCCGCGTGGCCGGCATCCGCGAACACATCGGCTGGGACGTGCCGCTGATGGTGGACGCCAACCAGCAGTGGGACCGCGCAACCGCGCTTCGGATGGGCCGGCAGCTGGAGGAATTCAACCTGATCTGGATCGAAGAGCCGCTGGACGCCTATGACTTCGAGGGCCACGCGCACCTGGCCAACGTCCTGGACACGCCCATCGCCACCGGCGAGATGCTGGCATCGGTGGCCGAGCACAAGGGCCTGATCAACGCCAACGGCTGCGACATCATCCAGCCCGACGCACCCCGCGTCGGCGGCATCACCCAGTTCCTGCGCCTGGCCGCCCTGGCGGACGAGCGGGGCCTGGGCCTCGCACCGCACTTCGCCATGGAAATCCACCTGCACCTTGCCGCCGCTTACCCCCGCGAACCGTGGGTGGAACACTTCGACTGGCTCGACCCCCTGTTCAACGAGCGCCTCGAAACCAAGAACGGCCGCATGCTGGTTCCGGACCGCCCGGGACTCGGCGTGACCCTCAGCGACCAGGCCCGCGCCTGGACCACCGATTCCGTGGAGTTCGGCGCGTAACCTTGAACGCATGAGCCGGAACCTGACCGCGGACCTCGCCGCCGATCTTCGCACGCGCATCGTTGACGGCGTCATCCAGCCCGGCGACAAACTGCCGAGCGAGAACACCCTCATCGGCGAGTTCGGCGTCAGCCGCACGGTGGTCCGGGCAGCCCTGACCCGGCTCCAAGCCGAGGGCCTGGTGGAAACCGAACGCGGGCGGGGCAGCTTCGCGCTGACCCCGCCCCGCCCCGGTGATCCGCACTCCTCCGGCGGCCGGCCGGTGACCAGCCTCGAGGACCGGCTCCACCTGCTCGAGTTCCGGATGGGCGTTGAGGCAGAAGCTGCCGCCCTGGCCGCCCGCAACCGCACGGACCGGCAGCTAAAAGCGATCCTGACCGCACTGGAAGAGTTCACCGCAAGCGGCGACCACCCGGCGCACGCGATGAAGTCCGACTACGAATTCCACAAGGCCATCGCCGCCGCGTCCGGAAACCCCTTCTACTCGGACTGCCTGGCATCACTGGGCCAGACCATGATCGCGATGCCCCGCACCCGGCTGATGACCGGTGACGAACACTATGCCCGCGAGCACTTCGAACAGGTGGTCCACGAGCACGAATCCATCTACGCGGCCATCGCGGAAGGAGACGTGCCGTCGTCGTCGGCTGCCATGCGCAGCCACCTGGCCAACTCAAGGCGCCGGCTCAGGGCCGGACGCCAGTAGGGCGCGTGTCGCCGCTGCTGGCGGCGCGTGCGGTTCAGCGCCTGCCGCTCACGCGTTAGAGCTCACGCGTTGGAGTCAGCCGGCCGCTCAGGCGTGTCGATCAGCCGCAGCAGCCGCAGGACGGCGGGATTGGCTGTTTCTTCGTTCCACGCCAGCTCCAGGTCCACGCGGTTCAGCTGCTGGATGCCGTGCCGACCGTCAATTTCACGGAATTCCACTCCGGCGGGGGCGAAAGCCATGGCCGAGGCGGGGACAAGCGTCACCCCCAGGCCGGCCTGGACGAAAGCCAGAAGCGCCGGGACCTGGCTGGCGTACTGGGTGATGTTGGCGTGGGCGCCGGCGCTGGCGAACAGCCGCAGCACCAGGTCATGGAAGTACCGGGCCTCCTTGGTGGAGTACATCAGCAACGGCAGCCTGTCCAGGGATCCGAGCGGCAGCGGCTCCCCCTGCCGCGGCGCCATGTTGCCCAGCAGCGCACTCCCCTCGGGCAGCGCCACCACCAGCCGGTCCTGCATGAGCGGCCGGGACACCACACCCGGCCGGGCGACGATGGGCCGCAACAGGCCGATGTCCACGCTGCCCTTCACCAAACCGTCCATCTGGTCCGTTGAGACCAGTTCCCGAAGCATAAAGGACACTCCCGGCATCCCCTCCGCAGCCCGCCGCAGCATCAGCGGCAGTGCGCTCTGGCCGGCGATGGCCGTATAGCCCACTGTGATGGCGCCCGCCTCACCGGAGGACACCCGGCGGACATCCATGTCGGTCTTGATGCACATATCCAGGATCTGGCGTGCCCTCGGCAGCAGGGTGGCACCCGCGGCGGTCAGCTCAACCTTCCTGCTGGTGCGGCCGAAGAGCTGGGTTCCCAGCTTCTTCTCGAGCATCTGGATCTGGCGGCTCAGCGGCGGCTGGGTCATGTTGAGCCGCTCAGCCGCGGCGCCGAAGTGGAGCTCTTCAGCGACGGCCACGAACGCCTCTAACTGCGGTAGGGAAAACATTCATACCTTTGCTGAATTGTTGAGTGCGCAAATTAGCTTGGACTTGGATCGATGACTCCCCTTATGGTCGGTGAACGGAGCAGGTAAATCAACCCCCGAGGCAACCCAAGGAGCACAGCGCTGTGGACCAGGCATACGATCCCGCCCAGTACGTCAACCAGGCCAGGATTACGGGCGTCTCCATCACGCCGGTGGCCTTCAAGGACCCGCCGCTCCTGAACACCGTTGGCGTTCACGAGCCGTTCGCGCTGCGGGCCATCGTGGAGGTCCGGACGGATGCCGGCGTATCGGGCTTCGGAGAAACCTATGGCGATGCCGGCCACATTGCCCGGCTCCGGCTCGCAGCTGCGGCCGTGCCCGGCACGGACGTTTTCAACATCAACGTGCTGCGCAGCCGGATCGCCACGGCACTGCAGCAGGACACCATCCAGGGCGGCCACGGCATGAGCGGCATGGTCACCGGTTCGAGCACAGCCGACCGCGTGCTGTCCGCGTTCGACGTCGCAGCGCTGGATATCCAGGGCAAACTGCTTGGCAGGCCGGTCAGCGACCTCCTGGGCGGCGCCGTCCGCGGCTCCGTGCAGTTCAGCGGGTACCTGTTCTACAAGTGGGCGGCCCACCCCGGTCAGGAAGACGACGCCTGGGGTGCTGCCCTGGACCCGGCCGGGATTGTGCAGCAGGCCCGGACCATGGTGGACCGCTACGGTTTCAGCGCACTCAAACTGAAGGCGGGCGTGTTCGCACCGGAAGAAGAGATTGCGGCCATCCAGGCCCTCCGTGCGGAGTTCCCCGACCTTCCGCTCCGGATCGATCCCAACGGCGCCTGGACGGTGGAGACCTCCATCCGCGTGGGCAAGGAACTGCACGGCGTACTGGAGTACCTTGAGGACCCCACACCAGGCATCGAAGGCATGGCGGCCGTCCGCCGCGAGGTCGGCATGCCCCTGGCCACGAACATGTGCGTGGTCAGCTTCGCGGATGTGGCCCCTGCCGTGGCGGCCGGCGCCGTGGACGTCATCCTCTCGGACCACCACTTCTGGGGCGGCCTCCGCCGGACCCAGTTCCTGGCCGGCATCACCGAGACTTTCGGCCTTGGCCTGTCCATGCACTCCAATTCCCACCTTGGCATCAGCCTCGCCGCCATGGTCCATTTGGCGGCGGCAACCCCCAACCTCGACTACGCCTGCGACACGCACTGGCCCTGGAAGGACCCGTCGGAGGACGTCATCGCGGGCGGTGTGTTCACGTTCAAGGACGGCGCCGTCCAGGTCCCCACCGGCCCGGGCCTCGGCGTCGAGGTGGACCGCGACGCCCTGGAACGCCTGCACCGCCAGTACCTGGACTGCGGGATCAGGAGCCGGGACGACACCGGCTACATGCAGCGCCTGCATCCCTCCTACGAGCTTCAGGGCCCCCGATGGTAACCACCGGGGGCCAGGCTCCGGACCGCCGTGAATCACTGAAGATCGTGGTCACCGACCCGATTATCAGCCGCTTCGAGGACCGGTTGAAGGCCGACGGCGGCACTCACCAGTGGGACATGGCGGCGACTTGGACTCCCCAACGGCGGCTGGACGCCCTGGCGGACGCCGACGTCGTGGTTTGCTCCTCCCTCGGCTCCGTGGAAGGGGAGGCTGCCGGCCGCGTGCGGCTGGTCCATGTCACGGGCGCAGGCTACGACAAGATTTCCTTCCCGCACCTGGCACCGTCGGCGATCGTGGCCAACACCTTCCACCACGCGCGGCCCATCGCCGAGCACGTCCTGATGGTCACCCTGATGCTGTCGCGCAGGGTTGCCGATGCCGACCGCGAAGTCCGCCAGGGGCAGTGGCGCACTATTGCCACGGCCGACGACGTTCCGTTCCACCCCGTCCTTGCCGACCTGACACTGGGACTGGTGGGCCTCGGGTCCATCGGCGCCGAAGTGGCCCGCGTGGCCGGGGCGCTGGGCATGAAGGTGCGCGCTGTCCGGCGGAACCCCGACGCCGGTCTCCCGGACGGCGTGGGGCTCGACTGGGTGGGCGGAGATCACCAGCTTCATGAGCTCCTGGCCGCGTCCGACGTCGTGGTGGTCACAGTACCGCTGGATTCCGGAACGGAAGGGATGATCGGGGCGGCTGAACTGGCTGCCATGAAACCGTCGGCTTTCCTGATCAACGTGGCCCGCGGCCCGGTTGTTGACCAGGCGGCGCTGTATGCAGCGCTGAAGGACCGGCGCATCGCCGGGGCCGGCCTGGACGTCTGGTGGGGAGCCCCCGCGGACGGCGTCGTTCCGCCGGCGGAACTGCCTTTCGCATCCCTGCTGAACACGGTGCTGACCCCGCACCATTCCGGCCATGCACGCATCACGTTTGAACGCAGGGCGGCCGATATTGCAGCCAACATCGGGCGGCTCGCCCGCGGCGAGGAGCTGGTGAACCTGGTGGCGCGTCCCGTTTCAGCTCGATAGCTACAGGACCAGCTGCACGATCAGCAGGGTGCTTCCCAGCGCCGACGCGCCGAAGGCAATCGCTTTCAGGCGCGCGGGGTTGAGGAACCGGTTGACATACCGGGATGCGGCGTAGCCGCCAACAGCCGCCGGAACCATCCATAGCGCCAGTGCCAGCATCTCTGCCGTGACGGCACCGGTTAGCCAAAGCATCACCATCGAAATTGTCGAACCCACCATAAAGAAGGCGCTCATGGTGCCGCGCAGCCTGGGACCATCATGTCCCTGCCAGACCAATGCCATGGGAGGTCCGCCGATCGAAGTGGCCGTGCCCATGATGCCGGAGGCCGCGCCGGCAGCGATCAGGGTGGCCGGTGCCGGCCGGGGAGCCCAGCCCCTGCCCGCCAGCACCAGTCCTGTAAGCACCACGGCCACCACCACCCAGGCCAGTCCGTCCTTCGACAGCGCCGCCACCAGCCACGCGCCCAGGAAACTCCCGGGAATCCGGCCCACCAGGGCCCAGCCAGTACCCCGGAGGTCCAGGCTTTGGCGTTCCCGCACGGTCACCATGACGGTCACCAACAGCGCAAGGACGATCAGCGTAGCGGGAAGCAGTGCCGGATCCACCATCGCGATCACCGGCGCCGCCAGCATGCCCATGCCGAAGCCGCTGGACGCCTGCAGGCATGCGGCCAGGAAGATCACCCCGGCGATGACGGCATACTCGGCAGCTGTCACTCGGGATCCGTCACTGGACGGGCACAGCGGAGGTAGCAGTAGCAGTTGCAGCGGCGCCGGTCAGGCCCTTGCGGGAATCGAGCGGGAAATGGCATTCGGCAATATGCTTCGTGCCGTCAGGAGCCGCAAGGACCTGCGGTTCCGGCGATACTTCAGCGCAGATGTCCTGCGCCTTCCAGCAGCGCGTCCGGAAGCGGCAGCCCGACGGCGGATCCAGCGGAGAGGGCAGCTCACCCTGGAGGACGATCCTGTCCCTCCTGGTTCCGCTGACGTCCAGCTTCGGCGACGCCGACATCAGGGCCGCCGTGTAGGGGTGCCGGGGGTGTTCGAAGACTTCCTCGGTGGCCCCGGTCTCGATGATCCGTCCGAGGTACATCACGGCGACCCTGTCCGCCACATGGCGGACGACGGTCAGGTCGTGCGAGATGAAGATGTAGGAAACACCGAGTTCCTGCTGGAGCTCATTGAGCAGGTTCAGGACCTGCGCCTGGACGGAAAGGTCCAGGGCCGAGACCGGCTCGTCGAGGATGATGACGTCCGGGTTCAAGGCCAGGGCCCGGGCGATGCCGATGCGCTGGCGCTGGCCGCCGGAGAATTCCTGCGGCGATTTGCGTGCATCGGAAGGACGCAGCCCCACCATGTGCAGCAGTTCCCGGACCCTGGCGTCGCGTTCCCGGGACGTCGGGTAGAGGGCCCGGTGGGTGGCCCACGGCTCAGCGATGATGTCGCCGGCGTTCATCCGGGCGTTCAAGGAGGCAAACGGGTCCTGGAAGACCATCTGTACACGCCGCCGCCAGCCCAGCAGTTCCTTCCCGCGGAGCCCGAAGGGGTTGGTTCCTTCGAAGCTCACGGTGCCTTCGTCCGGTGTTTCCAGCATCATCAGGGTCCGTGCCAAAGTGGATTTGCCGCAGCCGGATTCGCCCACCAGTCCGAGGGTCTCCCCCCGGCCTACTGTCAGGCTGATTCCGTCCAGGGCCTTGAGCCGGGTGTTGCCGCTGGCGCTCTTCGCCACGTGGAACGTTTTGGTCAGGCCGTCAATTTTGAGAAGCGGCTCAGGCATTGTTGATCTCCTCGCTGAAGTGGCAGGCGGCCGTACGGGCAGGCCGTGGCTCCTTGCCGGACGGAATGTTCACGGGGTCGCCGGCGACGGCGGGGCTGCCGAGCGGGTTGCGGGCATCCGGGTTGCGGGCATCCGGGGTGCGGGCTCCGGCTACCGGGCGGAGCACGGGCCGCTCAACCCGGCAGATGTCCTGCACCAGCGGGCAGCGGGACTGGTAGACGCAGCCGGCGGGAATGTCATGGAGCTCCGGGGGGCTGCCGGCAATCGACTTCAGCTTGGCGCCCCGCTCCAGGTGGACGGGCACCGATTCCAGCAGCCCTTTGGTGTAGGGATGGCGCGGGTCGGCGAAAACTTCCGATACCGGTCCGCTCTCCACCACGTTGCCGGCGTACATCACAGCCACGGAGTCGGCTTCCTCGGCCACCACCGCAAGGTCGTGGGTAATGAGGATGACAGCCATTTGGCCCTCCTCGCGGAGCTTCCGCAGAAGCTGCATGATCTGCGCCTGCACCGTGACGTCCAGGGCGGTGGTGGGTTCATCGGCGATCAGCAGGCGCGGGTTGAGGGCCACGGCCATGGCAATGAGAATGCGCTGGCGCATGCCGCCGGAGAACTGGTGCGGGTAGGAATTGACCCTGGACTCCGGCTCGGGGATTCCGACGCGCCTCATCAGGTCAATCGCTTCAACCCGCGCTTCCTTGGCGCTGAGCCCCCGGTGGATGCGGAAGGCCTCGCCCAGCTGAGTGCCCACCGTGTAGACCGGGTTCAGGGCAGTCAGGGCGTCCTGGAACACGATGCCCAGCTCGGGCCCGGCAAACTTGAGCCGTTCCCTGGCGCTAAGTGCGGCGAGGTCGGTGCCGTTGAGGACGATCTCGCCGTCAGCCAGGTCGCAAACGGGATCCATGATCCCGGCGAGTGCCTTGGCTGTCATGGATTTTCCGCACCCTGATTCGCCGAGCAGCGCCAGGGTTTCTCCGGCGCGGGCCTCGAAAGCCACGCTGTTGACGGCGCGCACGGTGCCTCGGTGTGTGCGGATGTCCACGGCAAGGTCGCGGACCTGCAGGACGACGTCGTGTGCCTTCGCCTGCCCTGCTGCTGTGCCGGCAGCATCGCCGGTGCGCTGGATTGGCGCTTGGTCGGTAGCTGTTTTCACGGCTGTGCCTCCTTGGCTGGGATACGGGTGATCAGCCGCTTGCGGGGAAGTGCGAGGCGCCAGCGCTGGGCCGGATCGGTGGCGATCCGCAGCCAGGCGGCGAGGACGTTGGCGGCAATGGTCGTGACCACGATGGCAACGCCGGGGAAGATCGACAACCACCAGGCGGTCTGCAGGTATTGACGACCCTGGGACACCATCAGGCCCCAGCTGACGTCCGGCGGCTGGATGCCGATGCCCAGGAAGCTTAGTGAGGACTCGGCCAGCATCACATAGCAGAACTCGAGGGTGGCCAGCGTCAGGAGCGTCGGCAACACCACGGGAATGACGTGCCGGACTATGATCGCATTGGGTTTGGCGCCGAACGTGCGCGCCGCGTCAACAAATGTCCGGCTCTGGAGCTCCGCCGATTCGGCGCGTGCCGTGCGCAGGTATATAGGGATGCGGGTGAGGGCCAGGATCAGCACGATGTTCGCTGCGCTGGGGCTGAACACATAAAGCACGACGACGGCGAGCAGCAGGGACGGGAAACTCATGATCACGTCGGCGATGCGCATGGACACGTTCTCCCGCCAGCCCCGGTGATAGCCGGCCCACACCCCCCACAGGGAGCCAACGATGAGGGCCACTGCCACCGCGGGCAAAGCGACGGACAGGGTGGTCCGGCTGGCTACGACCAGGCGGGCCAGCATGCTGCGGCCCAGGGAGTCGCTCCCGAGGAAGTACTCCCAGCCGTGGGCTAGCGTGAATGGTGCCTTGTTGGCGAACTGCAGGTTCTGCTTGGTGGCCAAATCACCCATCAGCGCAGGGCCCACGAGGGCGGTCAGGCCGATGAAGACCAGGATCAGCGCAGAGACGGTGGCAAAGCGGTCCTTGAGCAGGAGGCGGAAGAGGCTCAGTTTTCCGTCCTGGTTTCCGGCCTTCTTTTCGTTCTGGTGCTCGTCGGCCGCGTGCTCCGGCGCCGCACCCTCGGTCAGTGAAGTCTTCATGGCTACTCCTAAGCCTTAACCGTGACGGGACGGACGCGCGCGTCCAGCAGCGCGTACCCCATGTCGATGAGGATGTTCAGGGCAAAGATCGCGACGGCGGTGAGCAGTACGGCTGCCTGCAGGACAGCGAAATCCCGCTGCAGGATCGAATCGATCATGAGCTTTCCAATACCCGGCCAGCCGAAGATGGTCTCCACCACCACGGCGCCGTTGACGAGGCCAACGGTCAGGTCGCCGGCCACCGTCAGCGCGGGGGCGGCCGCATTGCGCAGCGCATGGTGCGTCACCACCCGGAGTTCGCCGGCTCCGCGGCTGCGGGCCAGTTTGATGTAGGGCTCCGAGAGGGCGGAGACCATGGAACCGCGGACAATCTGGACCAGCACGCCGAACGGCCGCAGGAGCAACGTGGCGATGGGCAATACCCAGGCGCCGGCCCCCGACACACCTGATGTCGGGAGCCAGCCCAGGGTGATTGCGAAGACCCAGATTCCCACGATTGCCAGCCAGAAATCCGGGATCGAAGCGGCAGCCATGGAGACGAAACTTGAGATACGGTCCGCGATGCCGTTCGGCTTCAGCGCAGCCCAGCAGCCGACCACCAGCGCCAGCAGCACAGCCAGCACCATGGTGGTGGCGGCCAGCTGCAAGGTGGCCGGGAAGGCGCGCAGTGCCATGGCTGCGGCATCCTGCCCCGTGCGCAATGACTGCCCGAAATCGAGCCGGAGCACTCCCGCGAAGTAGTCGGCCATCTGCACCAGCAGCGGCTGGTCCAGACCGTTGCGTGCGGTGAAATCGTCGCGCATCTGTTGAGTGGCATTGAGCGGCAGGTACAGGCTGGCCGGGTTTCCGGTCATCCTGGCCAGCGCGAACACACCAACAATCACCACCACCAGCGGCAAAGCGCTGGAGACAATCCGCTTTCTCAAGTAGATCAGCATGGCTGTCCTTATCTCCAGGTCCGCGCTAGTTTGCCGGAGTCATTTCCGAAACACGCAGCTCGTCGCCACTGGACGAATTGGGCGTGTACTTCACGGACTTGGCCTTGCCGATGATGCCGGTCTGGTGCGAGATGTGGGCAAACTGGACCACTTTGTCGTTCTGGTAAGCGAAGATCTCCTCAAAGTCCTTCTTCCGCTCATCGCCGGAGGCCGCATCCGCCTTCTTGATCATGGCGTCGAACTCGGGGGTGCCGAAGTAGCTCTGGGCCCCGGTGGACAGCATGTACTGGTCCACTGTGAAGGCGGCATCGCCGGCCTGGTTGCCATGCTGGGTCATCAGGGCCACCGCGCCCTCATCTTCGGGGAAGGGACGGACCTGGTACGTCAGGTGCTGGCTGGTTTCGAGCATCTTCAGTTTGACGTTCAGACCGGCCTGGCTCAGCTGCTCCTGGAGGACCTGGCCGAGTTCAGTGATCTTCGGGAACTGTGCGCTGCGGACTACCATCGAAATCTGCGCGGAAGTATCAACGCCGTCGGCCTTGGCTTCGGCGACAAGGGACTTTGCCTTGTCCAGGTCGAAAGGCCAACCCTTCAGTTCCGCGTTATGCCCCACAATGCCTTCGGGAACCAGCTGGGCAGCCACCTGGTGCTTGCCCTGGTAGAGCGAGTTGACAATTCCCTCCTTGTCGATGGCGAAGTTGATGGCCTGGCGGATGCGGATGTCATTGAGCGGCGCCTCGTTGGCGTCGAGCCGCAGGGCAACGGTCTCGTTGTTGGGGTAGTCCACTCCCAGGTCGCCGATGCTGTCGTCCGGGCTCAGTCCCATGGCAAGGTCAGCCTCACCGCTGGTGATCATGGCGGCGCGCACTGAGCTCTCCGAACGCCATTGGTACTCAGCCTTGGCGTAGGCCGGCTTGTCGCCCCAGTAGCCGTCCCAGCTGGACAGCGTGATCTTCTGGCCGGCGTCCCACTTCTCGATCTTGTACGGACCCGTGCCGATCGGCTCACGGACTTTTTCCGTGGCGCTCGTGGACGTCGGAACCACTTCGAGGAACGAGAGGCGCAGCGGCAGGATGGGGTCAGGCTCAGGGGTGGTCACAGTCAGGGTGGTGGCATCCACGGCCTTCACGGCGAGGTCCGCGTCGCCGAAGACATAGCCCTCCACGTTGCAGCCGAGCTTGGAGTTGACCGCCCTTTCGATGGTGAAGGCGGCAGCTTCGGCATTGAACGGCGTGCCGTCCTGGAACGTCACGCCTTCTCGCAGTTTGAGCGTCCACTCGGTATCGGTGGTGGCTTTCCATTCGGTGGCGAGCTTAGGCTCCAGTTCGCCGCTCTGCGGGTTGCGCTCAATGAGCGGTTCGGTGACGTTCGAGCGCACCACAACGCCGGTGGAGGTCAGGTTCGACTCACAGGCTTCCAAAGTGGGCGGTTCCTGGCCGAGCACCACGCGCACCGTATTCGAGGAGGCGGCGCCGGCGTCGGAATTGGCTACTGAGCAGCCGCTAAGACCGAGCATCGCGACGGATGCCAGGGCAGGCCATTTGAGCAAGGCGGGAAATGGGGGCTTTGAAGAAGACGTCATTGGATTCCTCCGAATTGGGGTGTTTGCGGCAGGGGTTGCTCTTGCACCAGTGGAACCAGCCATCAAGATCAGGTGTGTCGGGCCGCGCTGGACTCAAGCTAGTTGAGGTCCCAGGGCTCCACAAGGTTTTTGCCGGCGGCCCGGGGCGCCCGACGGGGCCGGCGCACGTCCGCCCGGCCCTGTGACGGGCGCCACTGCTGCCGGAAATCCGCGCGGTTCCGCCGGAGTACTTCAATCGATTCACTTCGGGCATCGAACAATGCCATTTACATGTTGGACGCGTATGGATCGGAAACCTAGGGTGCAGATATGAAGAACATCGCCGTCCTGCAGGTAGGGCCACTCATGCCATCCGTCCAAGAATCCATCCGGAGCGAGTACGACGCCGTGCGTCTCCCCGACTCCACCCCGGAGCGGGAACAATTCCTGCAGCTCCACGGCGGTTCCTTCGAGGTGGCCGTGACCTCCGGAAAGTTCGGCGTCGGACCGGAGCTGATGGCCGCCCTTCCCAACCTCCGGGGTGTCATCAACTTCGGCGTCGGCTATGACACCACGGACGTTGACCAGGCAGCCCGGCGCGGCATCACGGTCAGCAACACCCCCGATGTCCTCAACGACTGCGTGGCGGACACGGCCATCGCCCTCTACCTGGACGTCCTGCGCCGGGTGAGCGCCGCGGACCGCTACGTCCGCCGCGGTGACTGGCTCAGCAAGGGCAACTTCCCGCTGGCCACCCAGGCCAGCGGCAAGAAGGTGGGCATCCTCGGGCTCGGCCGCATTGGACGGGTCATTGCCCGGAGGCTGGAGGGGTTCGACTGCGACATCAGTTACCACAGCCGCAACCCGGTGGAAGGGGTCAGCTATGAGTACAAGGCCTCACCGCGCGAACTCGCTGCCGGTTGCGACGTCCTGATTGTCGCGGCAGCCGGCGGGCCCGGCTCGGCCAAACTCGTGGACGCCGACGTCATCGACGCGATCGGGCCTGAGGGATACCTGATCAACATCGCCCGGGGAACTGTGGTGGATGAGGACGCCCTCGTGGCTGCCCTGCTCGCCGGGCGGCTGGCCGGTGCAGGGCTGGACGTCTTTGCGGAGGAGCCCAAGGTCCCCGAAGACCTCCTCGCCCTGGACAACGTGGTCCTGCTGCCGCACCTCGGAAGCGGGACTCACGAAACGAGGGCCGCGATGGCGGAACTTACGCTCGCCAACCTGCGGCAGTTCGTGGCCACGGGTACCGTCCTGACGGCGGTGCAGGCATGAGCGTCGCAGTGGGATACGTCGCGAGCCAGGAGGGCCGCGCGGCCCTGAGTGCCGCCATTGAGGAGGCGGCGCTGCGCAGGACTGCCCTGCAGATTATGGGTCCCGTGGCGGGCGAAGGGTCCGCGGAGGCGGACTCTGACATCCGTGACGCCATGGCCGCGGCAGCGGCAGCGGGCGTTCAGGCATCGCTCCGCCCTACTGAAGGTACTGACGCAGCGGAGTTTATGATCGATGCCTCCTATGAGGAGGACGTTGAGCTGATAGTGATCGGAGTCCGGCGGCGCTCCCCCGTGGGGAAGCTGTTCCTGGGCAGCACTGCCCAGCGGGTCATCCTGGAGGCAGGCTGCCCGGTCACTGCGGTCAAGGCTGACGTCGGACCGCGCTCCTGAGCCCCGGTGTGCCCGGACAGTGCCCTCCGGGTATCAAGTAATGTAAAAAACGTGTTGGACGTGCATCGCGGAAGGTGAATAAAGTCTAGGTGACGCTGTGGCGAGGACCACAAAGGGCTGGCTTCCCGGTTCCCGCAGCGAGCTCAATTCATCGATACAGAGGATTTTTTCCATGCAGTCTGTCGACATCGCTGTCACGGATCTGGCGTCTGCCACCAAGAAGTTCTTCCGACGCGTCCTGCCCATCATGCTGGTCATGCTCGTCTGCAACCAGCTGAACCGCTCCAACATCGGCTACGCCCACGAGCACCTGGAGGCCGACGTTGGAATCGGCGCCGCCGCGTACGGTTTCGGGGCGGGCCTGTTTTTCATCGCCTACGCGATCTTTGAACTGCCCAGCAACGTGATGATGGAGAAGTTCGGCGCCAGGATATGGCTCACCCGCATCATGGTCAGCTGGGGCATCGTGTCCTTCCTGATGGCCTTCGTGCAGAACGAGATGATGTTCTACGTTCTGAGGTTCCTCCTCGGTGCGGCTGAGGCGGGCTTCTTCCCCGCCGTCATCTTCTATTTCGCCCGGTGGGTCCCGGCCGGTCAGCGGGGCAAGGCGACTGCCATTTTTATTGCCGGTTCCTCGGTTGCCGCGGCACTGTCCGGACCCATCGCCGGAATACTGCTCAGCCTCCACGGCGCGCTGGGATTCCGCGGCTGGCAGTGGCTTTTCGGGTTCGAAGGACTGCTCTCCGTGGTTGTCGGCATCACGGTGTACTTCCTCCTCGACGCCCGGATCGAGGATGCCAAGTGGCTGACCCTCAAGGAGAAATCAGCCCTCATCAGCGCGATTGCCAGTGAGGACGCCCAGCACACCAGTGCCAACGGCGAGGCCGGCAAAAGCGGCACGGATAAAAAGGTCAACCGCTGGAAGATGCTGCTGAATCCGCAGATCCTCCTGCTCTGCGGCATCTACTTCTCAGTCCAGCTGTCCATCTACGCCAACACCTTCTGGCTGCCGAGCATCGTCAAGCAGATCCCCGGCACCACGGACCTGAGCGTCGGCTTCCTGTCCGCCATTCCGTGGGTCTGCGCCGTCTTCGCCATGTACTTCGCGGCCAAGTGGCAGGACCGGGCAAAGTCCAAGCGCCCGTTGCTGGTAGTTGCCCTGCTCGTTGCCGCAGTTGGAACGTTCGCGGCGGCCGTCGCCACCCCGGTGCTGGCCCTCGTGTTTCTGGCCGTTGCCGCGATGGGCTTCAAGAGCGCATCACCGCTGTTCTGGACCATCCCCCAGTCAGGCCTGCATCCACTGGTCCTCGCCCCGGCCATCGCCATCATCAACTCGCTCGGAAACCTGGGCGGCTTCGTGGCCCCGTTCGGCTTCGGCATCATCAAGGAACAGACGGGCAGCGTGGTCCCGGGACTGTTCGCCCTGGCTGCGGCCTCCACCCTCGCCGCCGGCCTGGTGTACTTCCTCAAGGAACGGACGACGACGGCGGATCACCCGGACGTCGATGGAGCCTGGCCAGACCGCCGCAGCATGGCCTCCTCCAGCAGCGCCACCACGGTATAGAGGATGATCGACACGAGGGTGATCACCACCACCGATGCCCACACCTCGTTGTTCCTTGCCCGGGACACAGCAGAGATGATGGCGTAGCCGATTCCCTTGCCGGTGGCGAGCCACTCCGCCAACAGCGCGCCCGTGATCGCCCCGGGAATCGACACTTTCACGGCGGTGAAGAATGCCGGCAGTGACGACGGCAAGGCGACCTTCAGCAGGGCGGTCCAGCGTGAACCGCCATAGACATCGATGACTTCGAGCATGGCCGGTGACGCCGAGCGGAGGCCGAACACAATCGTGACGAGGGCGGGGAACAACACCACGATCCCGCCGATGGCCGCGACCGCCGGTTCCTGCCGGCCGAAGATCAGGATGATGATGGGCGCCAGGGCCACCAGCGGCACCGAACGCAGGAGCATGGCAACCGGCATCAGGGCGTTTTCCACCCCGCGGAACAGCACAAACACACCGGCAATAACCACGGCGCCCACCAGGCCCGCGGCGAACCCCAGGAAGGTGTCAACCATGGTCTGGCCGAGGTTCTGCAGGATGACCTGCCGGTTGTTCTCCGCTGCCGGCACAGAGAACAGGAAGTTGAACACGTCCAGCGGGCCCTTGCCGACGAACGGCGAGATGTTGAAGACCTTCAGCAGGGCGACCCACAGCAGCAGCACCACGGCCAGGGAAACCACCAGGCCCGCGGCTGCGCGGCCCGCGACCTTCAGTGCAGCCATCCCGGCCGCCGATCCCGGCCTCATGACCCCGCCTGGCGTCCGGAGGACCAAGGGGTCACGAATCGCGCCAGCAGCGCGAAGACGCCGTAACCGGCACCGGCAAGCAGTCCCGCCACCAGGGCAACACCCCACGCCCTGGCAATCTCAAGATTCTGCTGTGCATTCACCAGGGCCGGGCCGATCCCCCGGTCAACGCCGCCCACGTATTCGCCCAGGACAGCACCCAGGACGGCGGCCGGGACGGCGATCTTCAAAGCGTTCAGGATTCCGGGCAGGGCTGAGATGAGCTGCACCTTCACCAACTGCTTCAGCCGGCCCCCGCCGTAGACAGCCACGAGGTCCAAGCTTGCCCGGTCCGCGCTCTTGAGCGCCGCCAGGGCACCCACCACGGTAGTGAAGAAGACCGAGATCCCGGCCAACAGCACCGCCGTGCCCGACGATTCCCCGCGTGCGGGCGAGCCGATGACGATGAAGGCCAAGGGCCCGATGGCAACGATGGGCAGGCAGTAGCTGATCACCGCCAACTGGGTGACCAGCCGTTCCAGGAACGGAAGCACCAGGACACTCGCGGACAGAAGCAGGGCAGCCGCGTTCCCCCACAGGTACCCCGCGGAAGCTTCCGCCATTGTCACTGCAAGGTTCGGCCAGTAGAACCCGGCGCCGTCCCGCATCAGCTGTCCCAGGACTTCCGGCGGCGTCGGCACGGCTCCGCCGGATCCGTCCGCAGCGGCACCCACTCCGGATAACAAGGTCGCAGCGGCCAGCCACCAGAGCGCAATAGTGGCCGCCACCCCCATCACGGCCGCAGCCCACGACGGCAGCGGCCGCACCGCCGTCGTACTTAACAGGAAAGACCGCGTCATGGTGACTCCTCTTCCTCAAGGGGCGCGCCGGCGTCGCCGAACAGGAGTTCGGAGGCCCGATCACAGAGCGCGTGGAACTCCGGTGTCCGCATCATCTCCGGGGTGCGCGGCCGCGGCAGGTCCACGGTGATGATCTCTTTGATCCGGCCGGGACGGGCGCTCATCACGGCCACCACGTCGGAAAGGAACATGGCCTCGGCAATGCCGTGGGTGACCATTAAGGTTGTGGCGGGCTTCTCCGTCCAGATCCTCAGCAGCTCCAGGTTCAGCCGCTGCCGGGTCATGTCATCCAGCGCCCCGAACGGCTCATCCAGCAGCAGCACCGACGGCTTGAGGGCCAGGGCCCGTGCAATCGACACCCGCTGCCGCATACCGCCGGACAGCTGGGCCGGTTTGGCCTTCTCGAAACCCTTCAGCCCGATCAGTTCCACCAGGTCATCCACCATCGCGTGATCAACGGGGAGGCCAGCCACCTCAAAGGGCAGCCGGATGTTGGACACCACGCTCCGCCAGGGCAGCAGCGCCGGATCCTGGAAAGCGATCCCAAGTTCGTGCCGCGTCCGCAGCTCCGCCGGCGTGTGGCCGTCCACTGTCACTGCACCGGTGGTGGGCGTCTCCAAGCCGGCGAGGATCCTCAGGATGGTGGACTTGCCGCAGCCGGAAGGTCCCAGCAGGGAGAGGAACGTCCCCTTGGACGTCATAAGGTTGGCATTCTCCAGCGCCACCACGCTCTTCCGGCCCATCCGGAAGCTTTTGCCCAGACTGCTGAGCGATATGCCGGTTCCGGACAGCAGCCCTCCGGCGACGGCTTCCGCGCGTACGTCAGTCATGCGTCCTACTTAAGGTCGGGGTTCTCGGCATAGACCTCATCGAGGAGGCTCAGGTCAAAGATCGCGTCGGCGGTGGTGTCGTAGCCGGCGAGCTTGAGGATCTCGATGTTCTTGTCCACCAGCTCCTTGGACACCGTGAACAGGCCGTTGCTGTCCGTCTCCGGCGTGGCTATGAGCTTGGTGTTCTGGGCCTCGGCCTGGCCCTTCTCCTTGGCCATGGTCAGGCCCAGCTCCTTGCCATAGACCTCAACGGCCAGCCGTGCGGATTCATCCGGATCGGCCAGGGCGTCCTTCCAGCCCTTGATAGTTGCCGCCAGGAACGCCTTCAGTTCCGGCCTCTTGTCCTTGATGGACTCGTCCGTGACCACGAAGCTCTCGGCAATGAAAGGCAGGCCATTGTCCGCAAAGGGCAGGACCGCCGTCTTGTGCCCGCCGAGCTCCAGGGTGAGCACTTCATTGGTCAGGTAGGCGAAGAAGCCTTCGACGTCGCCGTTCAGCAGCGGCTGCGGATCGTACTGGACGGGAACCTTGGTGACCTTCGACGGGTCAATCTTGTTGACCTCCAGCAAGGCGTCGAACAACGTCTCATTGACGCCGGCCTGGACGCCGATCTTCTTGCCGACCAGGTCCTCCGGGGCGGTGATCGAGTTGGCAGCCAGGGAAACGATGGTGAACGGGTTCTTCTGGTAGGTGGAGCCGATGATTTTCAGCGGCGCGCCTTCGTTGAGGACAACCGGAGCAACCCCCACGGGCGACGACGTGCCCACCAAGGCCTTGCCGGAAAGGACCATAGTCTCCGCCGACGCCCCTCCCGGGCCTCCGGCGATCAGGTTGACGGCGCTGAAGCCCGCTTCCTTGTAATAGCCCTTGCTGTCGGCAAAGTATTCGCCGGCAAATTCCGCGTTCTTCAGCCACGAAAGCTGGACCTCGAGGGTGCCGAAGTCGGCAGCAGCGCCGGAAGCCGCTCCTGAAGCCGGCGCGGTGGCGCCCGGTTCACCTCCGCAGCCGGTCAGGGCCACCAGCGCCGCCGACGAAAATCCTGCCAGCACCATCCGCCGTGATGGGCGCAGCGGGCCTTTTTCCGAACTGAAAGCTGTCATTCTTCTACTCCAAATCGGGGAGGCGGTCACATAAGCGGCCCCCGCGGGCCGTCTGGCACCGACACTATGGAACAGTTGTTTCAGGAATCTGCTTCGGCCGTTTCAGCGAAGTTAACTGTCATTTAGGGGACGCCCTCTTGCCGAACCGGGGAAACCCCGTGGCGGTGGCTGAATTCCAGGCTGGAGGGCCCGGCCCTTAAAACAGAAGAACCCCGGTCCTTAGACCGGGGTTCTTCATCTGCGTGCGCGAGGGGGGATTTGAACCCCCACGCCCTTTCGGACACTGGCACCTGAAGCCAGCGCGTCTGCCGTTCCGCCACTCGCGCGCAACTTCTTTCACCCGGCAGGAAGCCCGGTTTTCCGGAGTCCCAGCCCTGTAAAAGCAGCGAGATCAAGCATAACGGACAACTGCGGCAAAACACCAATCGGGCCGAGCGGCCACCCTGTCCGGACGATTTGTCGCACCGGACATGCCTCGGCCTGGACGCTTGAACTGATGCGGTGCAGCCCGCGCCAGCCCGGGCCGCCGTGAACTATTCTGGCCGCCCCGGCGGTGTGCATTAAGGTCATTCACAGCCCCGGCCAGTAGTATCAGATGTAGGAGTGCCCGTCCCCGGCGTACTCCCGGCAATGTTGTGAACTGAGTTCCGAAACGAGTGCTGCCCCGCAGCCGTCAGGAGAGGAGAGGTGCCATGGGAATGCTGGACAAAGTCGAGCGCGGCATCGAAAAGGCCGTCCGCGGTGTCTTCTCCACCGGTTCGCGGGCCCAGGTTGAGCCTGTGGAAATCGCCAGCCGGCTCCGCCGGGAAGTGGACCACAAGGCCATCACCATCGCCGCCGGCCGCACCCTCGCCCCTAACGTTTTTGACGTCCGTCTCAGCGAGGACGATTTTAAGCGGGCGCAGGAATGGGGCACGCCCCTGGCCGAAGAACTCTGCGACGTCGTCATCAACCATGTCCGGAGCCAGGGGTACACCCTCCGGGGATCGGTCCGTATTTCCTTCCGGCGCGACGAGGAAATCCGTGCCGGCGACTTCGAAATCGATTCGAAAACGGAGAAGGCGTCCGGTTCCGCTGCGGCTCCGCCCGTGCCCAGGAACAACGTCCCCGCTGCACCGAGCCGCCAGCCGGTGCGGCTTCAGCCCGTCCTGGACATTGACGGCCAGCGCTACTCGCTGAACGCCCCGTCCATCGTGTTGGGCCGGTCGTCCGAGGCGGACATCCTGGTGGACGACACCGGGGTCTCACGCCGCCACCTCGAAATCCGCACCACCAACGGCACCACAGAGGCCGTAGACCTGGGATCCACCAACGGCAGCTACGTCAACGGACACAAGGTCGTCGGCAGCGTCGACCTTACTGACGGCTCCACCATCACGATGGGACGGACCAAAATCATCTTCCGCCTTTTGCCCGCCAACTCCGGTGGCCGCCCGTGAGCGAACTGACCATTACGGCCCTGCGGTTCGGATTCCTCCTCTTGCTGTGGGTACTCATCTTCAGCATCGTGTCCGCCATGCGCAGGGACCTGATGATCGGCAGGAAAGCGGCAATGGGTGCTCCTACTGCCCGTCAGGTGCGCAAGCACCCCGAACTGGCGGAAACAGCACCCCCGCCCGCGAAACAGCAGGCCCGCCAACTGGTGGTCACGGAAGGCCCGCTCAAAGGCCACACGATCCCCCTCGCGGACAGTCCCATTCTGCTGGGCCGCGCCCAGGAGGCCACCCTGGTCCTTGAGGACGATTATGCTTCGGGCCGGCACGCCCGGCTCTTCCCGCAAGGCAGCCGCTGGTTCATCGAGGATCTTGGCTCGACAAACGGCACCTACCTGGCCAATCAGCAACTCACCCGTGCCCTCCCGGTGGAGCTCGGTGTCCCCGTGAGAATCGGCAAGACGGTCATCGAATTGAGGCCATAGCCGTGGCCGCCCCGGAAAACCCCGCCGACAAGGACCCCACCCCGAAGCGGCCGCTCATCATGCGCTATGCCGCCCGCTCGGATGTGGGACGCATCCGCGCCAAGAATGACGACTCCGCCTATGTGGGCAAGCACCTGGCCATCGTGGCCGACGGCATGGGAGGCCATGCCGGGGGCGATGTGGCCTCCGCGGCGACTGTGCTGGACATGCTCCATCTGGACCACGGGCACTACGACGGCGACGCCGGAACCGTGCTGGCGGACGAAATACAGACCGCGAATTCCCTCCTGTCTGAACTGGTCCACATCAATCCCAAGCTGGCCGGCATGGGTACCACCGTGACGGCCCTCCTGCTCGCCGAAGGCAAACTGCACTTCGCCCACATCGGCGACTCCCGGGCCTACCGGCTGCGCAACGGCGAATTCAAACAAATCAGCGTGGACCACACGTTCGTCCAAAGGCTCATCGACGAAGGCCGGCTACGCCCCGAGGAAGCGGAAACCCACCCGCACAAGAACGTACTGATGCGGGTCCTGGGCGATGTCGACGCCAGCCCGGAGCTGGATCTTGCCACCATGGACGTCGAACCCGGCGAGCGGTGGCTGCTCTGCTCCGACGGGTTGAACTATGTTGCCGGGCACGTGGTGGAACGCACGGTCCGCGAAACCAGGGACCTGCGCGAATGCGTGGAAACCCTCGTAGACCTCACGCTCGAGGCCGGCGCGCCTGACAACGTCACCGTGGTCCTGCTTGAAATCGTGGAAGAGACGCCCGACGACGTCCGTACGGCCGCCGTCGAAGTCGTTCCGCCGCCGGCCGCCAGCGTCGACGCGACGAAGACGGACGCCCAGAGCCAGCCCGGCCCTTCCGATGCCGCACCGCCGAAGCCCGCCGGAGAGACGGACGACACCGCTTCCAATGCGGACGGGGCCGGCTCCGAACCCGCTTCAAAACCCGGTGAACCGACCACCAGCACGGACCCGCATCTGGGCGAACACCTGTCCGCGGCCGTGCTCCGCGAGGAACTGTCCAACCGACCGCATGAGCTGGTTGGTGCGGCCGCCGCGGCAGCAGAATCCGGGTCCATTCCCACGATTGCCGGCCGGACAGTTGCGCGCCGCGCGGCGACCGTACTCACCCACAAGTCCGATCAAAACCGCGAAGAAACCGACGAATACAAGCCCGCCGCCAAGCCGCGCCGCTGGGTGACGATCGCCACGGCCGCGGCCCTCCTCGTCATTCTGGGCGTCGGCCTGTGGCTTGGCTATGCCTGGACGCAGACGCGCTACTACATCGGCGAATACGACCAGCGCGTTGCCATCTATAACGGCGTTTCGCAGCGACTGGGCCCCATCCAGCTCTCAACGCTGGAGACAGTCACGGAGATCCGCATGTCGGACCTCCCCGAGTTCTCCCAGCAGCGGGTCCGCCAGACCGTTCCTGCACGCGACCTCTACGACGCGCAGCGGATAGTCAAGAACCTCGACCTGACCGGCACAACGTCACCGGCAAACGAATGCGCAAGCCCCACAGCCACTGCCACTTCCTCCGCCTCGGGGGCCGCCCCGGCGCCCGGCGGCACAGCGGCGCCACCCGGAACAACCGCACCGTCAGCAAGTCCCAGCCCGTCCCCCAATGCTTGTGAGGAGGCCAAGTGACACAGATTGAGGCCACCCCCAAGCCGCGCAGGAACGCCGAGCTGGCACTCCTGATCCTTGCCCTTGCCGTGGGCATCGGCGCCAATGCCCTCGTCGGCGTTGACCAGGATAAGGCCTTTGACCAGGACTTCTGGTTCCAGTCCAGCCTCCTCACGGCAGCCGCCCTCATCTTCCACATCGTGCTGCGTATCCGGGCTAAGTATGCCGATCCGGTAATACTTCCGCTCGTGGTGGCGCTGAACGGCCTAGGCCTGGCCATGATCCACCGCCTGGACCGCGTGGGCGAAGACACCGGCAACAACCAGCTCCGCTGGACGCTGGTGGCCATGGGCGTCGCCATCGCCGTCATCTGGTTCCTCAAAGACCACCGGATCCTGCGCCGCTTCACCTACATTTCCCTTGCCGTGAGCGCCCTGCTGCTGATCCTGCCCTTGGTGCCGGGCGTCTCCGCCGGCGAAATCCTGGGAGCCAGCGTCTGGATCAAGATCGGCCCGATGACCTTCCAGCCGGGCGAGGTTGCCAAGATCACCCTGGCAATATTCTTCGCCGGGTATCTATCGTCGAACCGCGACCTGATCCTCCTGGCCGGCCGCAAGATCGGGCCGCTCCAGTTCCCGCGCTTCAAGGACATGGGCCCCATGATCACGGCGTGGCTGGTCAGTATCGGAGTGCTGATCTTCCAGCGCGACCTCGGCTCTTCGGTTCTGTTCTTCGGCCTGTTCATTGTGATGATCTACGTCGCCACAAGCCGGATCAGTTGGGTCATCATCGGCGTCGGGCTGCTGCTCGGCGGCGGCTTCATTGCGTCCCGGGTCTTCTCCCACGTGGGCCTCCGAATCGACGGGTGGCTCAACGCCTTCACCGACGAAGTCTATGGACGGCAGTACGGCGGCAGCCTCCAGATCGTCGAGGGCCTGTTCGGCATGGCCAACGGCGGCCTGGTGGGCACCGGCCTCGGCCAAGGGCGGCCTAACCTGGTGCCGTTCGCCAACAGCGACATGATCATTGCCTCCTTCGGCGAAGAACTCGGCCTGATCGGCCTCTTCGCCATCGTGATGATGTACCTGCTGCTGTTCACGCGGGGCTTCCGGGCAGCACTGGGCACGCGGGACGCCTTCGGGAAGCTGCTTGCGTGCGGGCTGTCCTTCGCCATCGCCCTGCAGTGTTTCGTGGTGATCGGCGGCGTCACGCGCCTGATTCCACTGACCGGCCTCACCACCCCCTTCCTGGCGGCCGGCGGATCCTCGCTGCTGGCCAACTGGATCATCGTTGGCCTGCTGCTGATGATTTCGCACACCGCACGCGGCCCGGTGGACACCACTCCCATGCCGCACGGCGCAGAGCCCGGCGAACCCGGCGAGCAGAAGCCTGTTCCGCCGTCGCCGGCGCGTCCGGCAAAACAGCCAGCACGGCAACCTTCCTCCGCCCATCCCGACGCGCCAACTGAAGCGGTGAAACAACTGTGAACCATGCCATCCGGAATTCATGGATTGCCGCGGTCGCCATGTTCGCGCTGATCTTCGGCGCCCTCAGCTATGTGCAGGTTGTGGGTGCCGACGAACTGCAGGCCAACGCCTGGAACAAGCGCGCCATCCTGCAGAACTACTGCAACGACCGCGGGGCCATCATCGTGGGCGGAAAGCCCATCGCGCAGTCAGTTGCCGCTTCCGAAAGCTGCAAGTTCCAGCGGACCTACACGGAACCTGAACTGTATGCCGGCATCACGGGCTACTTCTCCAAGAACTACGGTGTCACCGGTCTGGAGAGTGCCCTTAACGAGCAGTTGGCCGGCAGCTCGGACCAGCTTTTCCTGGACCGCGTCGGCCAGCTTTTCCTTGGCAACCAGCCCAAGGGAGCTTCGGTGGAACTCACCCTGGACCCCGAGATCCAGAAGCTCGCCTACGACCTGATCCCGGACGGCCAGCGGGGCTCCATCGTGGTGACGGACCCCAAGACCGGTGACATCCTGGCCATGGTGTCCAAACCGTCCTACGATCCCAACCTGATCGCAACACAGGATGCTGACGCCGAGGCTGCCAACTTCAACGAACTGAACAAAATCCCCGGGATCAACCTGAACCAGAACGTCAGCGGTCCCACCGGCGCCCTCCTGGCACCGGGTTCGGTCTTCAAGCTCGTGGACACCGCCGCGGCGCTCAGCTCCGGCAAGTACAACAAGGACAGTGAGCTGCCCAACCCGGCCGAGATGAGTTTCCCCGGCATCGAATACAAGCTGCCGAACTACGCCGGCGGCAACTGCTACACCCAGAGCACGGCGAGCTTCGCCTTCGCCCTCCAGCAGTCCTGCAACACTCCGTTCGCGGAGATCGCCCGGGACCTGGGCCAGGAGGCGATCGCGGCACAGGCGGCCAAGTTCGGTTTCGGCGAGGACCTCGGCGACCAGCTGAAGCTGGACTACGCCAAGAAGGCCTTCCCGGAGGAGGAACTGGACGCGGCAGGGCTGGCCCAGTCCGCCATCGGCCAGCGCGATGTCCGGGCCACTCCGCTGCAGATCGCACTGATGACGTCCGCCATCGCCAACGGCGGCGTCCAGATGCGGCCCAACCTCATCAAGACGGTGCGGTCTCCGGATTTGCGCATTATCAGCGAACCCCAGCCCGAAGTCCTTCGGACGTCCACCAGCCCGGAAATTTCGCGGCAGATCACCGAATGGATGACCAGCGTGGTCAGCCAAGGCATCGGCCGCGGCGCGGCCGTACCAGGCGTTCAGGTGGCCGGCAAGACCGGCACTGCCGAGCTGGGAACCGACGGCTTGAACAATTCATGGTTTACCGGGTTCGCCCCGGCCAACGACCCGCAAGTGTCGGTGACCATCGTCATGCAAGGCGTGGACATCACCACCGGCGCACAGCTAACCAGTCCGAACGCGAAGAAGATTTTTGAGGCGGTGTTGAATAAGTGAGGCCTACATCAGGAATCACCCTCGGCGGGAGATTCCAGCTGACCACGCGTATTGCGATTGGCGGCATGGGAGAAGTCTGGAAAGCCAAGGACCTTATCCTCGGCCGGATTGTCGCCATCAAGGTGCTCAAAGAGGAGTACACGGGCGATCCCGGGTTCCTCCAGCGCTTCCGTGCCGAGGCGCGCCACACGGCGCTGCTGAACCACGTTGGCATCGCCAACGTCTTTGACTACGGCGAAGAAGAGGGCTCCGCCTACCTGGTCATGGAGCTGGTCCCGGGCCAGCCCCTGAGCAGCATCATTGAACACGAACAGGTCCTTTCGCCGGACCGGACGCTGTCCATGATCGCCCAGACGGCCCGCGCCCTCTCGGTGGCCCACGCCCAAGGCCTGGTGCACCGGGACATCAAGCCGGGCAACCTGCTCATCACACCGGACGGGCGCGTCAAGGTCACGGACTTCGGCATCGCCCGGCTGGCGGACCAGGTTCCGCTGACCCAGACCGGACAGGTCATGGGAACTGCCCAGTACCTTGCACCGGAACAGGCAACCGGCCAGACCGCCACGGGTGCCTCGGACATCTACTCGCTCGGCGTCATCGGCTACGAGTGCCTCACCGGGCACCGCCCGTTCTCCGGTGAATCGCAGATCGCCATCGCGCTTGCCCAGGTCAACGATGCGCCGCCGCCGCTGCCGGAAACACTGCCGACGCCGGTACGCGCGCTTCTGATGTCCATGCTCGCCAAGGATCCCAAGAACCGCCCGGCGAACGCCATCAAGCTGTCCGAAGCAGCGGAAGCCATCCGCAACGGGGATGTCGCTGCTGCCCACGCGGCCGTTCCCGGAATGCTGCTTTTCGAAGCGGCCACGGGGCCGATCACCGCACCGGTGGACATTCCCACCGCCGCCACCGGGGTCATCGAATCCCCCGAAAAGGACAAATCGACGACGACGACTTCCGCACTTCCGGTGGTCGGCGCCGCGGGCGCCGGTGCGGCCGCAGGACTCGCCGCCGGAGCGGCTGCCGGAGCCACAGGTCCGCGCAACACGCTGTCGCGCGCAGACGCCTTGGCTGCCGAACGCACCTGGGAGCAGGAAGAGGAACAGGACCGCTACGACGAACCCGTGGACGAGCCGCAGCGCAAGGGCCGCAGCCCGTGGACGTGGCCGCTCATCGCCCTCATCGTGCTCGTCCTCTTCGCCCTGGTGGGTGTCCTGCTGACCCAGGCAGGCATCTTCTCCCCGTCCCCGGCCGAGTCTTCAGCGACGTCCACCAGCGCCAGCCCCAGCAGCGCCTCGCCAACGACCACCTCTGCCCGCCCCACATCCACGAGCGCGAGCCCGACGCCCACTCCCACGCAGTCGACTCCGGAAACCATCAACCTGATTCCGGACGCCTACCTGGGCCAGCAGTACAACAGCGTCCGCAGCCAGCTCGTTGGCCTGGGCCTGACAGTCGTTGGCGACCCGGTCTTCAGCGACGCAGCGCAGGGAACGGTCACCAACATCGAGCCTTCAGGCCGGGTAAGTCCCGGCGACACCATCACGGTCACGTACTCAAAGGGCCCGGAGCCGACCCAGAAGCCCTCCGCGGTACCGGCTATCGGCGTCGGCAGCAGCGAAGCTCAGACACAGAAGGCGATTGAAGACGCCGGATTGCGCTGGGTCAAGGGCGAGGATGTGCCCGGAAGCGCCGGACAAGCGGCCGGGACCTTCGTCCGTTCGGAACCCGGAGCCGGCAGCGAAGTGTCCCCCGGTTCCGTGGTGACGTACCACCTCGCCCAGGAAGTCCTGTCCACACCCAGCACCTCGACGTCGAACTAGGGCGCACCAATGCCGGACTCACCCCGTCTCCCGTCGCACAGAGAGGACAGCCTCCCAGTGAATACCCAGCGCGTCCTCAACGGACGGTACGAACTCGGTGAGCTGATCGGCCGCGGCGGCATGGCAGATGTCCATCGCGGGGTGGATACCCGGCTGGGCAGGACGGTGGCCATCAAGCTGCTGCGGCCGGACCTTGCCCGGGATCCGCAGTTCCAGGCGCGCTTCAAGCGCGAAGCCCAGGCTGTTGCCGCGCTGAACCATCCCTCGATCGTTGCCATCTACGACACCGGGGACCACGCCGTCCCGGGCGGCCCCGAGGACACTGTCCGGGTTCCCTACATCGTGATGGAATTCGTGGACGGCAAGACCCTTCGGGATCTGATCCGTGCTAAGGAAGTCAGCATCGATCACGCCATCGATTTCACCCTTGGCGTGCTCTCGGCCCTGGAATACAGCCACCGGGCGGGAATCGTCCACCGGGATATCAAGCCGGCAAACGTGATGTTCTGTGACGACTCGGACACCATCAAGGTCATGGATTTCGGGATTGCCCGCGCCATGGCCGATTCCTCCGCCACGATGACGCAGACACAGGCGGTGGTGGGCACCGCGCAGTATCTGTCACCGGAACAGGCGCGCGGCGAGACCGTGGACGCCCGCAGCGATCTTTACTCCGCAGCGTGCCTGCTGTACGAAATGCTCACGGGGCGGCCTCCCTTCATTGGTGACAGTCCCGTTTCCGTCGCTTACCAGCATGTCCGCGAACTGCCCCAACCGGCAAGCAGCCTCAACCCCGATGTTTCAGAAGCCCTGGACAGCGTCCTGGCCAAGGCCCTGCAAAAGAACCGGGCAGACCGTTTCCAGGATGCGGCTGCTTTCCAGCGCGCCCTGAGGAGTGCCCGCAACGGTGTTCCCGTGCCCGAGGTGGCGGGCGATGACTCAACGGATCCCGTCAACACGGTCCCGGCCGCAGGGCGGACAGCCCAGGCCGCGCCGTATTCGCTGACCGGTGCGAGCTTCCTGGACGACTCACCGGGCGGCCGGCTCCAGCCTGTCCACGACACGCTCGGCGACGACCAGCCCATTCCCGCCCAGGTCTATGAACCGTCGGAGTCCATCGATCTTCCGCTTGGATTCCCGCCGGAACGTGAGCGCACCCCCCGCCAGAAGTCCCGCCGTCGGACGTGGATCGCCACCCTGGTGATTTTCACGTTGCTGGTCCTGGCAGGCGGCGGCCTGTGGCTTTACAACATGATGAACCAGCCGCCGCCTCCGGTGGCCAAGGTCGTCGTCCCGACGGTGACTTCATTGACGGAAACCGAGGCACTGCAGAAGCTTTATAACGCCCGGTTCAGCCCGACCATCAGCAGGCTTCCGCACGACGCCGTCGCCAAGGGGACAGCCATCGGCACGGTTCCCGCCGCAGGAACTTCCATGGAACCCGATTCCAAGGTGACCCTGAACATCTCCGACGGTCCAAGCGCCGTCAAGATTCCGGACGACCTGCCAGGGCGCACGGAAGCAGCGGCCCGGGACGTCCTGCGCCAGATCGGCCTTGCAGGTGCCCCCGGCACCACCATGGCTAACAGCGCCACGGTGCCTGCCGGACTTGTGATCACCACCAAGCCCGCTCCTGGTGAGTCGGTGGCCGTCGGAACCACTGTGGAAATCGTGGTGTCCACCGGCAAGGTGGCCATGCCCGAACTCCGCGGCCTGCCGCAGCCGGAAGCAGAGGCCGCCCTCAAGAACCTGGGCCTTAACATCGCAGTGCGGGAAGTCGAGAACTCCGAGGTTGAACCGGGCAAGGTGACCGAGCAGAGCGATCCCGTCAACGCCCTGGTGGAGCAAGGGAAAACCATCAGCGTGATCGTTGCCAAGGCGCCGGCGCCCACTCCTACCCCTACTCCCACGCCTACGCCCACTCAGACGGACCGGGACCGGGACCGGGGCTAGTGCCGGCGAAGTAGTTCCAGCGGGTTAGTGCTGGATGAGCGGGCTCAGTTTGGCGGCCCGTTCGGCCGCTCCCGCCATGCCCAGGGATTCCAGCCAGTTGCCCAGCATCTGGTAGCCGCCTTCCGTGAGGACGGACTCCGGATGGAACTGGACACCGCAGAGCGGTGCAGTCCGGTGCTTCAGCCCCATGATGACGCCGTTTGCCGTCTGGGCGGTGATCTCGAGGATGTCCGGGATGGTTTCCCGGACAGCCGCCAGGGAGTGGTATCGCGTGGCCGTGACAGGGGAGGGGAGTCCGGCGAAGACGTTGGCTCCTTCATGCTCCACCAGGGACGTTTTGCCGTGCATCAGTTCAGGGGCGTGCGTCACCGTGGCGCCGTAGGCCTCGGCCAGGGCCTGGTGCCCCAGGCAGACGCCGAACATCGGCTTGTCGTGGTTGCCGCACCATTTGATCAGGTCAATGCAGACGCCGGCCTCCGCGGGGGTGCCTGGCCCCGGGGAGATGAGGATGCCGTCGCGCGCCTCGGCCATCTCGATTGCCTCGGCGAGCGTGACGTCGTCGTTACGGACCACTGTCGTCTCGGCGCCGAGCTCCTGGAGGTATCCCACCAGGGTGTAAACAAAGCTGTCGTAGTTGTCTACGACCAGGATCTTGGTGGTGCTCATTGTCGAGTTACTAAACCAATCGTTGAGTCGGTGAACTGGGTGAACTGTGACATCCAGGGGAAGAGGAACTGAACCATCAATACCAGCACGCCGGCAAGCAGCACCAGTGATGTCGCAATCCTGAGCCACAACGGACCCGGCAGGTGGCGGAATATCCATCCGTACATGGCGTCAGCCCTTTCCGAGTGCCTTGGCCACCTGGGCCGCGATTTCAGCCGGCGGTCCCGCCGACGCGGGCTGCCAGCGCTCCAGGAGGGAGTACGCAATGATGCGTTCCTCCGAGCCGAAGCGAGGGTTGCAGCTGGTCATGGTCAGGTAGGCCTCCGTGGGCCGCGCTGCGGGCCGGGTGGGCACAGGGAGCAGCACGTCAGTGGCCGAGGGGAGCACGATCTGGTTGTTCCGGAAGACGTAGACGTAGAATCCGTCCCTGGTCTGGACGTAGATCTTGTCGCCGGGGACCAGGGTGTGGATGTTGTCCAGCACGGCACCGTGCGTCTGGCGGTGGCCGGCCACCGCGAAATTTCCAGTGGCCCCGGGCATCGCGGTATCGCTGTAATGGCCAAGGCCCAGCGTGTCCAGGACGTCCGTGGACGTTCCCTGGACGATGGGCCGGGTATAGTCCGGGCCGAAACGGGGGATGTATATGATGCCAATGGTCTGGCCGTGTCCGGGCGCTTCGGCGACCTTCGGCGGACCGAAGTCGGTGGGGCCGGATGCCGCAGTGCCGGGGTCGCCGGACGCTCCGGGAGCCGGGGTGCCGCCCAGTTCCTGGGCAAAGTTCTTAATGGCTTCGCCCTGCTTCGCATCGGACTCCACGTTGGTCCACCAGAGCTGCCAGGCGACGAACAGGAGCAGGATGACGCCCACCGTGATCAGCAGCTCGCCAACAACCTGGACCAGTTTCCGGAGAACCCCGACGCCGCGTGCCGGCGCGGCAGCGGTCGTCTCCTTCTCCAGCAACACCACGTGGTCTCCTCAATTGGCGGCTCGGGCTGGCGCCGGTGTGTTCTGAACTACAGCTAGAATTGGCTGCTAGTAAGAATTCAGACCTGACCAAAGGCGCCAACCCCGCCGGCATGTTCCTTCCTGCAGGATATCAAGCCGAAGGCTCCGCCCTTGATTCAGCCCGACGAGGAGGACCCGTGCCCGAGTCAAAGCCACGAAAGAGGAACGCCGACACCGAAAAGCCGGCGTCTGCATCGCAGGCCTACAAGCCCAACGCCGTGTGGTTCAAGCCCGTCATGTTCGGCCTGATGATCATCGGCCTGCTGTGGATTATCACCTTCTACATCAGCGAGGGCGCCCTCCCTGTCAGGGAATGGGAATCCTGGAACATCGTGGCCGGGTTCGGTATTGCTATTGCAGGCTTCCTGATGACCACCCGCTGGCGTTCCTGATTCATAACTTTCACACAAAAAAGTCGGACCGGCACGTTGTGCCGGTCCGACTTTTTGTTTATTGGCTTATTTCTGGGCCGGGTTGACCACGCGGATCCCAAGGTCGGAACCGGCGTCGGACGTTACGGAAATCTCCACGCCGTGGCCTGCCACCTTGACGCTTCCGTAGGGGTTGTCCGCACTGTAGTAAGCCAGCGGGTCAATGTCCTTGAAGACACTGATCGCTGCGCTGCTCACGGCGCAGGCGTCGAGTGAGGCGAAGCCCGGATCACGCTTTGTGCCGGACTGCACTTCCTTGGCGATGCACAGCGGATCCGTTGCTTCCAGTCCGAAGGTGGCGTCGAACGGCTGGCGGCTGTTGCCCGGCATGGTGCCGTCGGACCACTTGAAGGGTGTGGGCCGGGCATCCACCGGCAGCGCCAGGCCGGCACCGGGGTGGGCCGAAACGTTGTTGTCGGCGTACGACTCGTCGATGTACCAGACCAGCATGCCGTTCTGGTACTTGAAGAAATCCACCCAGTTCGGGGCGCTGATGCCCCTGGTGAAGGCGTACGGTCCTTCTGCCAGCGTGGCGTCAAAACCCACATACTCGCGGTTCTCCACGAGGTAGTACTGCGGGGTGGTTTTCGTTACTGAGCCGGTGCTCAGCTGCCACGGCTCTTCGGCGATCCACTTCCCGGCGCCGGATTCGACGTCGTCGCTGAGGATGACGGTCTTTCCGGCCGAAATCTTCACGTCGTCGATGAACGCGCCCGGGTTGTGGACGCCGCCGTCGGTCTGGTACCTGAAGCGGAAGAGTGATTCGAGGCCGCCCGCGTCATAGGAGTAGCGCGCCTGGCCCCAGGCTGCCGATCCGCTGAGCGGACGCCCGGCGGACTGCCAGGTGTTGCCGCCATCTGTGGAGTATTCACCGTAGAGGTAGTCGTAGTTTGCCTCGATGTCGTACCAGACGTTCGCCGTGACGGTCACCCGCGACTGAGCCGGGACGGCGTGGGTCAGGGAACCATTGAGGTTGTCCGCGCTGCCGGTCCACCACGCGGTGGACCCCGAGGAGGGAACCGTGTAGTTGGTGGTGGTGGTCTTATCCGGCAGGTTGACCCGGACTGCCTGGTCCTTACCGTCAACCTGGAGCTGCGACGGGTTCAGGATGAAGTCGCCGCTCGTGCCGAGCTCGACCTCATTGTGGTCCAGCCAACCCAGGAAGCGTTTCTCTTCGGGTCCCATCAGGCCAGGGGTGGTGCCGATTCCTTCGTTGGCGGCTGAACCGTGGCCCAGCCAGGACCCTGAACTCATGAGGGTCCAGAAGGCCGTGCTGTTGGTGGCAGCGCCGGAAGTGTCGTAGAAGTCCGGCAGTCCCAGGTCGTGGCCGAACTCGTGCGCGAAGACGCCCACTCCGCCGTTTTCGGGCTCGGTCGTGTAGTCGCCCAGCCAGTACTTCGAGGAACCGATCCGGGTTCCGCCGGCAAGGTTTCCGTCAGGGCCGGTGGAACCGAACTGGTTACCGAAGGCATACCAGCGGTGGGACCAGATCGCGTCCTCGCCCAGGGCACCGCCCCCGCCTTCCTCACCCTCACCGGCATGGACTGCCTGGAAGTGGTCGATGTAGCCGTCCGGCTCGTCGAAGTTGCCGTTGTTGTTGAAGTCGTAGCGGTCCCACACATCAAACTGTGCAAGATACGCGTCAATTTCGGCCGGTGTTTTGCTGGCCGCCAGCTGGGAATCCCACCAGGCGTTGCCGGAGTCCCGGACAAAAGCCCACGCACCGCCGGTGTCCTCAGTGGCGTTGTCGCCATAGAAGGACCCGTTGTTGGGCACCTTGACCCAGTCCGTCACGGTGTTGGTTACCGAGTACGCGTTGTTGGAAACGGCCTCGTAGTAGCCCTTCATCGATTCGCCGCTGCCGTTGAAGAGTTCTTCGTAGTACGCGGGGCTGAAATCATCGGTCCACAGCGTGGTGTTGTCCACGGAACGGTCCGGTTTGGCGATCTTGTTGTGCAGCGGGCCCGGTACCGTACCGTAGCGGCCCGAGCTTTGGTCGCCGAACTCGGCCAGGATTGTGAAGATCTTGTCCTGTTTGGCGGTCTCGACCTCGGCGAACTTGTCCGGCGCCAGCTGGACCACGCCGTCGTCATTGGCCTTCGCCTGCCCCTTGGACACCTTGTCGAGGGCCGCTTTGCGCCTTTCCACAAGTTCCTTCGTCCGCGGTCCGGGACGGTTGTCCTGCCGGACTGCCGCGGCGGGATTGTTTGAACCGTCGTCGACAGGCGGTGCGGCTACGGCCGGGGCCTGGATGCTCAGCATCCCGAGAACGACCCCCGCAACGCCAGCCACGGCAATTTTAGTTTTCCTCACACGTACCTCCCAGTAATTTGTGATCAGAGCCACAGCATAATGTGAGAGTGCTCGTTCGGCTATCAACTGCACCGTCGCCCGGGCATGTCCGGCGCGGGCCGCTGAATATGCTGGAGGCAGCAACATCGTGCACGAAAGCTAAGGAACCCACATGAGCCCGGACGAACGCGGCACCATCATCGGCAGCGACGGTCTGGCCCGTCCGCCCTGGGCCGCCGTGGATGCCATGCTGCAGGAGTATTACGACACTGAGTGGGGCATGCCCGTCCGCGACGAGCAGGGAATGTTCGAGCGCATCAGCCTGGAGGCCTTCCAGGCAGGATTGTCCTGGGCAACGATCCTGCGCAAAAGGCCGGCCTTCCGCTCAGCGTTCCACAACTTCGAGCCCGAGGCGGTTGCGGCCTTTACTGATGATGACGTGGAGCGTCTGATGCTCGATGCCGGCATCGTTCGAAACAGGATGAAGATCAGGGCGGCAATCACCAATGCCAACGCCACCATCGCGCTGCGGAACGAGGGCGGCCTGGTGGACTTTGTCTGGAGCTTCCAGCCGAAGGTCACACCGAATCCGCGGACTCATGCGGAGGTTCCTACCACGTCGCCGGAATCCATTGCCCTTTCCAAGGCCCTGCGCGGCAAGGGCTTCGCCTTTGTGGGACCCACCACGATGCACGCGCTCATGGAAGCGGTCGGCATAATAGACACCCACCTTGTGGACAGCCACCGCCGCGGCTCGTCCGGCGTCTGGACCTAACTTCCCCGAAGTTATCCCGGCCTGTGGGGAAACTTATCCACACTGTTGATAATCCTGGACCACCAAAGCGGCACTTCCCCGGGTCATGGCCAGCTACGGACCCTCGCCCGCGCTCATCACAGGGTTGAAAGTTATTAACAGTGTGGATTCCCTGTGGATAACCGCTCCCTGCTTTTGAGAGCACACCCATCGGTGAACTTATCCACTTAAAACCCCCGGTATCCCCAGAAGTTATCCACAGGTGGGGATAAGACGGGGGATAATTTGCCGCGATGCCTCAGATCCGGCTTCCCACCGCGGAATTACAGTCGGCGGTTTCGAACGCGACAGTTATTAACAGAGTGCATAACCTGTTGAGAAGGCCGCAGCTGGGGCGCAACTTGAGCCTGGGAAGCCGCTTTTCTCCGCTGCGGCGGTCTGGCCCACCTGCTGCAGCGCCAAAGTTGTCCACTTAAGCACACCCCTGCCGAACATCTTTATCCACAGATGTGGACAACCCCTAACCCCGAACAAGCTGTCGGCAGTGCAAATGCCTAGCTCGCAAGGTCTATGTGGGGGAGCGGTTCTGAACTACAAGCATGTAAGTTACACACACTGTGGATAAGACCTGTGGAAAACTTCTGCGCGGGTCTGGGGCAGGGCGCGTGCCCGGGGCGCGGGTGTGCCCGGGTGGGGGCGCAAGCATGGGGACGATGGGGAGTGTGCCCGGAGCGGGGGCTTGCCCTAAGAAGACAGGGGGTGCCCTGTGGAGAGGGAGAACGCACAGAGGGCACAGCCAAGGAGAGCCGACGTTTTCTGATGGCACAGATGCCGGAGCCACACCCGGAGTGCACACGGGTGGGAACGGAAGGCTGTGACGGAACGGCTGTGCTGTCTAGGCAGCGGCTGCTTTCAGCCAGGTGGCGCCAATGAGCAAGCCGAAGACAAGCACCAGGCCCGCCGCCTGCCAGACCCGCTGCCGCGGACCGCGGGGGGCATAGGCGATGACCGCGGCGCAGGCAGCACCGGTCACCGCGCCGCCGAGGTGGGCCTGCCAGGCGATCTGCGGGACGATAAAGCCGATGGCGCCGTTGATGGCTATCAGCACCCACAGTTGTTTCGTGTCGCCGCCGCGGTGACGCTGGACCACCAGCATGGCGCCGAAGAGTCCAAAGATGGCGCCTGAGGCGCCCACGACTCCCGAAGGGGGAAGGGCCGGTGTCAGGAGGAAGAATCCGACCGAACCGCCAATGGCGGATATAACGTACAGGGCGAGGAAGCGGAGCCTGCCGAGCAAGGGCTCCAGCGCCTGCCCGAACATCCACAGCATGTACATGTTGAGCACGATGTGGAGGAGGAATCCCTGCGAATGGAGGAAGGCGGAGGTCAGCATGCGCCAGGGCTCGAAGACACCGTACTCGGTGGTGGCGTAAACCGAGGCGAAAGCGAAGTCCTGGTAAATCCCGTCGTTGGGGACAATCCACTGCAGCACGTAGACAAGCGCGCAGACGGCAATGATCCCGAACGTCACCAGGGGCCGGCCGCCAACGGCGGTACCGCCGTAGACGGTCCTGGCCGCCGGCGTCGTACGTTTTGTTTCGTTGACGCAGTCAATGCATTGGAATCCGACGGCGGCCGCCCGCTGGCATTCCGGGCATGCCGGGCGCCCGCAGCGCTGGCACCGGACATAGGAAGGCCTGTCCGGGTGCCTGGGGCACACCGGAATCTGCGCGGACGGCTCGGCCGCCGGAATTCCGTAAGTCATGGGGTGTTAGAGCTGCTCAACGTCGATGCTGTTGATAACGACGTCTTCGACCGGGCGGTCGCCCATGCCGGTGCGGACACCCTCAATAGCGTCCACGACCTTCTTGGATTCCTCGTCAGCAACTTCACCGAAGATGCTGTGCTTGCCCTGGAGCCAGTCGGTGGGGATGGTGGTGATGAAGAACTGCGAGCCGTTGGTGCCCTTGCCCATCTGGATGCCGGCGTTGGCCATGGCCAGCTTGTACGGCTGGTTGAAGGTCAGCTCGGGGTGGATTTCGTCGTCGAACTTGTAGCCCGGTCCGCCCACACCGCGGCCGAGGGGATCGCCGGCCTGGATCATGAAGTCCTTGATGATGCGGTGGAAGATGGTGCCGTTGTACAGGGGTGTTCCGGTCTTGTCCTCACCCGTTTCGGGGTGGGTCCAGGCCTGCTCACCGGTGGCCAGGCCAACGAAGTTCTTGACCGTCTTGGGCGCGTGGTTGCCGAAGAGGTTGACGACGATGTCGCCGAGGCTGGTGTGGATGGTTGCTTTTGCTGTTGCGATGGCAGTCATAGGCCCATTGTTCCACGTCGGGCTATTGCGCATCAGGCCTGCCGGGCAGTTCCGCGCTAGGTGAAATCAGCCGGAAATGGCCCTCAAGAATAGCCGGTGCGGGGCAATCCACGTAGGCTAACAACAGAACCGTCACATTAATCGGGAGGTAGTTGTGAAGAAATCGGATCGTATTGCCCGTGACCTGGAGCAGTCAGTCAGCAGCGCGGTAGAGAACGCCAAGGATTGGGCAGCCCCCCGCGTAGAAGCAGCCGTGGACTGGGCGGTTCCCCGCCTGCAGCACGGCATTGACACCGCTTCCCCGAAGATCCAGGAAGGGCTCAAATCGGCAGCCCACAACCTGGCCGACGGCGTTGCCACCGTGACGCCGCGCATCCAGGACGGTCTCGCGCACCTCGCGCCGAAGATCCACGATGCCGTGGAAGGCACCACCCCGCGTCTCCACGAGGCGCTGGACAAGGCCACCCCGGTGATCCTGAATGCCCGCGACCGCGTCGTAGTGGAATACCTGCCCAGGCTCTCGGACCAGATCGGGCACGCTTCGGAGGCCGTTCACCGCACTCTGGAAAGCGCACCTTCCCACGTGGACGCCGTCGCCCAGAGGCTTGCGGATTCCGGCGTTGTGCACTCCATCCAGGATCAGGCCCAGGCGGCAGGCCACCAGTTCAAGGCTGCAGCCGCCGAGGCCGCCCGCGTTGTCACCGGCGAGGCAGCCAAGCCGCAGAAGCCCAAGCACCGCGGACTGTTGATTTTCGGCGTCATCGCCGCAGCCGTCGCCGCCGGTGTAGCCGCATGGAAGGCTTCCAAGCCCGTTGAGGACCCTTGGAAGACTCCCGCTCCGGTAACACCCGCGTCCGCCCCCGCGGCTGCCACGACCGTCAGCGACGTCAACGCGACATCCGTCAATGACATGAGCCTCACGGCTGCCGCCGGCGACAAGGCTGTTGACGCAGCGGACTCGGCTGCAGCCGCATCCGACGACGCCGCCGCGAAGACCGCGGACAGCGCTGAGGATGCCAAGGACGAGGCAGCCAAGGTAGCCACGGACGCCAAGACCGCCGTCAAAAACATCGCCTCCGGCATGAACAACGGTTCCGCCAAGGCAACCGACAGCTAGAACCCGGCCGTCACCGGACCGCACTAGAGCAGAGGAGTTCCGCACCCAAGGGTGCGGGACTCCTCTGTTGTTTCCCCTACCTTCACCCGCCGTCCCGGGCTGCGGCACACAAGAGTGCTAAATTTGTGGTGATGTCACCCGATAGATCCGCCGAGGATGCCTCGCACGACGCTCCGCTTATGCCGCGCGTATCCATCGTCATACCGGCTTACAACGAGGCAAGCGTCATCAGGCAGTGCCTGATTGCGGCCATCTACCAGTCCGTGCCGGCCGCCGAGATCATCGTCGTGGACAACATGTCCAAGGACCGTACAGCGGACATCGTGCGCCAGATGCAGCAGGAATATCCCGAGAGTCCCGTCATCCTGCTGAGCCAGGACGAGCACCAGGGCCTCATACCGACCCGCAACTTCGGCCTCAACCACGCCACCGGCGACGTACTTGGCCGGATCGACGCGGACTCCGTGGTGGAACCGGACTGGGTGGAACAGGTCCAGAAGGCCTTCCTTGACCCGTCCGTCCAGGCTGCCACCGGCCCCGTGGTCTATTACGACATGCCGATGCGCCGCTTCGGCCTCAAGGCGGATGACAAAATGCGCCAGCTGATGCTCAAGCTGGCCAAGCACCAATACCATTTCCTGTTCGGCTCCAACATGGCGCTGCGCCGGTCGGCCTGGGAGACCATCCGCGACGAAACCTGCCGGGATGAGAAGGACGAGATGCACGAGGACATCGACCTGTCCCTGCACCTGGCTGAGCATGACCTGCGCGTGCAGTACTGGCCGCAGATGGTCTCCGGCATGTCCGCCCGCCGCCTCGAGGACTCTCCGCGAGACTACCGGTACTACGTGACCCGCTTCGACCGGACCTACAAAGCCCACAACGTCAAGAAAATGGCCCTCAAGGCGCCCATGGTGGTGTTCTTCTCGGTATATTTCCCGGCCAAACTCCTGCGCGCCATTCACACGGTGAATTCCGCCCAGCCTGTGCGCCGCGGCGGCCAGTAGGTTCAGCAGCAGGCCATCAACGTGGCCTTTCGGCTGGCCCGACCGGGCTTCAGTCTGTTCCCAGTTCCGCCAGGCGGGCTTCGCCGGGGCGGGCCGGCTTTCTGCGGCGCTGGCCGGCCACCACGACGGCGAGACCAACCAGAATCAGTGCCAGCCCCGCGTAGGTGCCGCCCGGCAAGGTCTCGTCCAGGAATACTGCCGCCAGCAACGCCGCGCCGGGGATTTCCAGCAGGATGATCATGGATACCAGCAATGGGCTCATGGTGGCCAGCAGATGGTTGAAGGCCGTATGCCCCACGAGTTGGGCGCATATGGTGATGGCGAGGATCCCCAGCCAGCCGGCGGACTCGAATCCCACCAGCGGCTGTTGCGTTGAGAGTGCCAGCAGCGCCACCAGGGCCGCGCACATGCCGTAGCACAGCGTGGTGTAGGTTCCCGTGCCCATGGTCTCGCGTGCCTTGCCGCCGGCGAGGGTGTAAAGGCCTGCCAGGGCACCGCCTGCCACCGCCAGGAGGTCTCCCAGCAGCGCGTCCGGAGAAGTGCCCACGTCGAACCCCGTGATGGCCACGACGCCGCCGAAGGCCATTCCCAGGCCCACCAGAACCTGCCAGCGATGGCGTACGCCCCGGAACAGCTGGAAGACAGCGATCCAGCCGGACTGAAGGCATACCAGGGCAGTGGCCGCCGCTACGGACGTTAGCCGGAGGGAGGTGATGAAACAGGCGAAGTGCAGTGCCAGGGCGACGGCGGCAAGCGCCGACCACCGGAACTCGCGGGCCGTCACCATACCGAACTGGCGGGGATTGGACACCAGAACCGGGGTGGCCATCGCTGCGGCTCCGATCGCATTCCGCCAGAATGCGATGGCAAGGGCGCTGACCGTGGTGGCGCCCAGCGTTGCGGCGATGAGTGGGCCGGAGGAGGCCACGCCGAGCACGCCCAAAGCGGCGAGGAAGAAGTTCACCGTTCCAACAGTAATGGTGCCGCCGGAGTGCCGCCGCCAGCCGCCAGGGACAATGGGCAAAGCAAAAGGTCCCGGACCGCGTTACCGCGTTCCGGGACCTTCCTTATGGTGGAGGCACGGGGACTCGAACCCCGAACCCCCTGCTTGCAAAGCAGGTGCGCTACCAATTGCGCCATGCCCCCATAAGAAGCAACCCGTCAATCATACCCTAGTTCCGGAACGCTTCTTACCAGCGTCCGTACCGGGGAACCGGACTATTCGACTCTGTCAGTCGAATCGCTCCAGACCGTTTTCCGGGCCTCGGATTCCTGCACCTTCTTGACGAGCAGCGCGCCTGCGATAGCCACTGCAACAACCAGCAACTTCTTCACATGCACCCCGTTCCGGTCCGGTGTTATCCGGACCATATCCAAAACCTGTGCAGGTTCCGTGGGCGTACCAGGACTTGAACCTGGGACCTCTTCGTTATCAGCGAAGCGCTCTAACCGCCTGAGCTATACGCCCCGATGCCTCATCGGGCCGAGACATGACTTTACAGCACATCCCGGCCCGATCTCAAATCGAGGCATTTTGCCGGGCTAATTCCGGCAAAATTCCGCGGACTAGTCGTCCGTCAGGGTCACGCCGATGCCGCCCACCAGGGTGGCAGAGATGTTGTACAGCACCGCCGAGAGCATCGACAGGGCGGTCAGGAGCACCACGTTGACGACGGCGATGATGACCGCAAAGGAAGCCACCTGCCCCAGGGAAGCAACCTTCTTCAGCTCGAATCCGCCGCCTTCGGAGCCTGCAAGCGTGCCGAGCAGGCTGTCCACCTGGTCGAAGATGCCGGTCAGATCCAGGACGGTCCAGAGGACGATCGCCGCAACGACCGTAACGATGCCGAGGGCAACGGACAGCAGGAAAGCCATCTTCAGCACGGACCAGGGGTCCACCTTGCTGACCAGGAGCCGGGCACGGCGTACTTTCGCCTTCGGTGCCGGCTTCACCAGGCCAGGGGTACCCTGGCCTGCCGGACCAGGCCGCTGTCCCGGAACTCCGGGACGCTGGCCCTGGGGCGCCTGGCCGGGCACACCGGGACGCTGCCCCTGCGCCGGACGCTGGCCGGGGACCGTCGGGCGCTGCGCCGGGGCACCCGGCGTCGAAGGCCGCTGCTGCGGACGTACGGGGGCGTTCACGCGCGGAGCGGACGCCGGCTGCCTGATCCCGCCGGGAGTGTTGCTGTTCGGCTTGGGATATGAGTCGGAATTACTCACTCGTTACCTCCGGTATTTTCTTCGTCCAGCTCAACGTCGTCCGATGACTCGTCGGATTCCACGGCCGGTGCTGAATCTGCCTCTGCGGACCCGCTATCTGGTCCGGCACCTTCAGCCAACGTTACGTCATCCCCGGCCGCAGCCGGGCTTTCGGCCGGGTTTTCCGGGTCGGTGGCTTCGGCCTCCTCGCCTTCAAGTCCGCGTTCACTGTTCCGCGCCACTTCGATGATGCGGTCGTTCTTGTCCGGCTTGGCGAAGATGACGCCCATGGTGTCACGGCCCTTGGCAGGCACTCCGGCCACCGAGGAACGGACCACCTTGCCGCCTTCCATGACCACCAGGACTTCGTCCTCTTCCTGGACGATGAGGGCACCCACAAGGTGACCGCGCTCTTCCTGGTACTTTCCAACCTTGATGCCGAGGCCGCCTCGGCCCTGGAGTCGGTACTCCTCCACCGCGGTGCGTTTGGCGTAACCGCCCTCGGTGACGATGAAGACGAACGAGCCGTCCTTGACGACGTCGGCCGCCAGCAGTTCATCGTCCTCGCGGAACTTCATGCCCGTCACGCCGGAGGTGGCACGGCCCATGGGGCGCAGCGCATCGTCCGTGGCCGTGAAGCGGATGGACTGCCCCATCCGTGAAACCAGCATCAGGTCATCGGTTTCCGAGACCAGCTGGGCGGAGACGAGTTCGTCGCCGTCGCGCAGGTTGATGGCAATGACGCCGGCGGAGCGGTTGGTGTCGTAGTCCTCCAGGCGGGTCTTCTTGACCAAGCCCCGCTTGGTGGCCAGCACCAGGTAGGGGGCGTGCTGGTAGTCGCGGAGGTCCAGTACCTGGGCGATGTGCTCGTCCGGCTGGAAGGCCAGCAGGTTGGCCACGTGCTGGCCCTTGGCGTCGCGCCCTGCTTCCACGAGCTCGTAGGCCTTGGCACGGTAGACGCGCCCCAGGTTGGTGAAGAACAACAGCCAGTGATGCGTTGTGGTGACGAAGAAGTGTTCCACGACGTCGTCCCCGCGCAACTGGGCACCTTTAATGCCCTTGCCGCCGCGCTGCTGTGAGCGGTAGTTGTCACTGCGCGTGCGCTTGACGTAACCGCCGCGGGTAATCGTGACCACCATCTCCTCTTCGGGGATCAGGTCCTCCATGGACATGTCGCCGTCGAAGCCCATCAGGATCTTGGTGCGGCGGTCATCCCCGTGCTTCGCCACGATTTCGGAAAGCTCGGTGCTGATGATCTCCCGCTGGCGCTCTTCAGAGGCCAGGATCGAGTTGTACTCCGCGATCAGGGCCTCGAGTTCGGCATGGCGGTCCTGGATCTTCTGGCGTTCCAGGGCGGCAAGCCGGCGCAGCTGCATATCCAGGATGGCCCGGGCCTGCAGCTCGTCGATGTCCAGCAGCTGCATCAGGCCGTCCCGGGCGGCCTCCGTGGTGTTGGACGCACGGATGAGGGCAATGACTTCATCCAGGGCATCCAGTGCCTTCAGCAGCGCACGCAGGATGTGGGCTTCTTCTTCCGCCTTGCGCAGACGGTAACGGGTCCGGCGTGCAATGACATCCATCTGGTGCGTGACCCAGTGGCGGATGAAGGCATCCAGGCTGAGCGTCCGCGGCACACCGTCAACGATCGCCAGCATGTTTGCCGCGAAGTTGTCCTGCAGCTGGGTGTGCTTGTAGAGGTTGTTGAGCACCACCTTGGCCACGGCATCGCGCTTGAGCACGATCACCAGGCGCTGTCCCGTACGGCCTGACGTCTCATCGCGAAGGTCGGCTATGCCGGAGATCTTGCCGTCCTTGACGAGTTCGGCGATCTTGATGGCCAGGTTGTCCGGGTTGGCCTGGTACGGCAGTTCGGTGACCACCAGGCAGGTGCGTCCCTGGAGTTCCTCCACATTGACCACGGCACGCATGGTGATGGAGCCGCGTCCGGTCCGGTAGGCGTCCTCGATGCCCTTGTGGCCCAGGATGGTTGCCCCGGTGGGAAAATCCGGTCCCTTGATGCGGAGCAGGAGTTCTTCCAGCAGCTCTTCGCGGCTGGCCGTCGGGTTGGCCAGGTACCACTGCACGCCGTCCGCAACCTCGCGGAGGTTGTGCGGCGGGATGTTGGTGGCCATGCCGACGGCGATGCCCGAGGAGCCGTTGACCAGCAGGTTGGGGAAGCGCGCCGGCAGGATGGTGGGTTCCTGGTTCTTGCCGTCGTAGTTGTCCTGGAAATCGACGGTTTCCTCGTCGATGTCACGGACCATCTCCATGGCGAGCGGGGCCATCTTGGTTTCGGTGTACCGCGGTGCTGCTGCGCCGTCATTGCCGGGTGAACCAAAATTGCCCTGCCCGAGCGCCAGCGGGTAGCGCATGGTCCAGTCCTGGATCAGGCGCACCAGGGCATCGTAGATGGCTGTGTCGCCGTGCGGGTGGTACTGGCCCATGACCTCGCCCACCACGCGGGCGCACTTGTTGAAGGAGCGGTCCGGACGGTAGCCGCCGTCGAACATGGCGTAGAGAACGCGGCGGTGCACGGGCTTGAGTCCGTCACGGACGTCCGGCAGCGCGCGGCCGACAATGACGGCCATGGCGTAGTCGAGGTAGGAGCGCTGCATTTCCGTCTGCAGGTCCACCTGCTCCACGCGGTCGACCAGCACGTCGCCTTCCAGGACGGGCTCGACGGGACCGGCAGAGTCGCCGGGAACCTCGGGTGTTTCGTCACTCATAGTCTATATTTTCCGTTTCAGGTATATGTCGATCCAAGAATATTTATGGCGCTTACCAGCGTCGTTAGATATCCAGGAACCTGACATCCTTGGCGTTCTGCTGAATGAAGTTTCGGCGGGACTCAACGTCCTCGCCCATCAGCACGGTGAAGATCTGGTCCGCAGCGAGGGCATCATCCATGGTCACCTGGAGGAGCGTCCGGTGGTCCGGGTCCATGGTGGTGTCCCACAGTTCCGTGTAGTCCATCTCGCCAAGGCCCTTGTAGCGCTGGATGCCGTTGTCCTTCGGAATCCGGCGTCCGGCGGCCTGGCCTGCCACCAGCCGTGCGTCGCGTTCACGGTCGCTGTACACGTAATCGTGCGGGGCGTTGGACCATTTGATGCGGTACAGCGGCGGCTGCGCCAGGTACACGTAGCCGTTTTCAATCAGCGGGCGCATGTAGCGGAACAGGAGGGTCATCAGGAGCGTGGTGATGTGCTGGCCGTCGACGTCGGCATCGGCCATGAGGACGATCTTGTGGTAGCGCAGCTTCGCGAGGTCGAAGTCCTCGCCGATGCCTGTACCAAACGCGGTGATCATGGACTGGACCTCGTTGTTGCCGAGGGCCTTGTCCAGCCGTGCGCGCTCAACGTTCAGGATCTTGCCGCGCAGCGGGAGGATTGCCTGGGTCTCCGGGTTGCGGCCGCGCTTTGCCGAGCCGCCGGCGGAGTCACCCTCCACGATGTAGACCTCGCATTTTTCCGGGTCCTTGGAAGAGCAGTCCGAAAGCTTACCCGGCATACCGAAGGACTCCAGGGGGCTCTTGCGGCGGGCGTTGTCGCGGGCCTTGCGGGCGGCCATTCGGGCCTGTGCTGCGGAAATCGCCTTGCGGATGACGTCGCGTGCCGGCCCGGGATTGCGCTCCAGCCAGTCGCCCAGGCCGTCGGTGACCACGCGCTGGACGAAGCCCTTGACCTCGGAGTTGCCGAGTTTGGTCTTGGTCTGGCCTTCAAACTGCGGTTCCGCCAGTTTCACGGAAATAACGGCGGTGAGGCCTTCGCGGATGTCATCACCGGTGAGGTTGTCGTCCTTTTCCTTGATGATGTTCTTCTCGCGCGCATAGCGGTTGATGAGGGACGTCATCGCGGCGCGGAAGCCCTCTTCGTGGGTGCCGCCCTCGTGGGTGTTGATGGTGTTGGCATAGGTGTGGACGCTCTCGGAATACGCGTTGGTCCACTGCATCGCCATTTCCAGGGCGATCTTTCGTTCCTTGTCCTCGGTTTCGAAGGCGATGACGTCCTCGTGGACAACGTCGACCTTCTTGCCGGAGTTAAGGTGCTTCACGTAGTCCAGAAGGCCGTCGTCGTACTGGTACACAACCGTCCGGAATTCGGCGGCGACTTCACCGTCGGTGGGAACGGCGTCGAGATCCAGATCCTCGTCTTCCGAGTTCTCCTGGGCAACGCGGCGTTCGTCCGTCAGCGTGATGCGCAGGCCCTTGTTGAGGAACGCCATCTGCTGGAAGCGGGCGCGAAGCGTCTCGAAATCGAAATCCGTGCTCTCGAAGATGCTTGCGTCCGGGTAGAAGGTCTGGGTGGTGCCCGTCTGGTCTGTCTCTTCACCCTGGACCAGGCTGCCCTGGGGCTTGCCGCCGTCGGCGAAGGACATCCGCCAGACGTGGCCCTGGCGCCGGACTTCGGTATCCACCCGGCTGGAGAGGGCATTAACCACCGAAATACCCACGCCGTGCAGGCCGCCGGAGACGGCATATCCGCCGCCGCCGAACTTTCCGCCGGCGTGCAGGATGGTCATGACAACCTCAACCGTGGGCTTGTGCTCGGTGGGGTGCATGTCCACCGGGATGCCGCGGCCGTCGTCAACCACTTTGACGCCGCCGTCGGCTTGGAGCACAATCTCGATGTGGGTGCAGTACCCCGCGAGGGCTTCGTCTACGGAGTTGTCCACCACTTCATACACCAGGTGGTGGAGTCCGCGCGGTCCCGTGGAACCGATGTACATGCCGGGACGTTTCCGAACAGCTTCAAGTCCTTCAAGGACGGTGATGTCGCTCGCACCGTATTCCTTGCGTTCGGCTGCCTTCGCCGGCGCGTCAGTTGTACGGGCATCCTCAGCTGCGGGTTCCACTGCCGGGATATCTGCATTGTCGTTAGCCACAGGCGCTTTCGACTCCTCTGTATTCGTATGGCCGGCCGTCACCGTCTCCGATAGAAGGGGCTCCTGCCAACAGGCACGTCACTGATAACGCCGATTACTTGGTTGACTGGCGGAACCGCACCCCGGCCGCAGGAAAAGCGCCGGAAAACGGACTCAGTCAACGTTTCACCGGCGCCCAGTTATCTACCACGATTCTACCGTGCGGGAGAGCGTAATCCCGCATTCCAGGGCCGCAAACGCGCGGGAAGATGGCGCTGGCTGGCCATTGGCTCCGCCTGCAAGGCTCCAGGGGTCCCATCTCTGGGTTCCTATACGGCCAAGGGGCGTTAGAGCGCCCTACACGCCGTTTGGCCATTTTTCAAGAGTCGCGGGGAGCGGCGGCGGGCATCGTGCCCGCCGCCATCGGCATGAACTATCCGTACGTGTCCCGGGGACCGCGGCCGTTGACCGTTCGGCCGCCCTTCCGCCAGCTCGGCGCCGCCGGTCCCAGGACCTGGATCTTGGTAACAACACCGTCTCCCAGTTCCGTGCGGAACTTCTCCAGCAGGCTGAAGCTCAGGAGGCGCAGCTGGGTGGCCCACGCCGTGGAATCACATCGCACGTGCAGGGTGGTGTCGGTGAAACTCTCCGGCGTGCAGTGCGCCGAAATCTCCGGACCCACAAGAGTGCTCCACTCCGCCATTACGGACCCGACCGCAACCGGGGAGGTCCAGCCCCGTTCGGCCACAAGCCGTCCCACCACCTTGCCAAGGCCCAGCGGGTCGCGGCCCGTGCCGTGGAACTGGGTGAAACCACGCGTTCCGGCGGCGCTGCGTCCTGGCTTTTTCGCTCCGCCTGCGGGCGGCGGGTACTTCCGGCGGATTTCACCGCGGGCAGCGGCCGCCTCGCGCATCCGGTTGAGCGCTGCCTGTGGCGCATCGATGTCGTCAGGATCGCGGCCCGGCTGCAGGCCGCCAGCATCTTTATTCATCGGGATTCCGACTCATCGATTCCTCCGGGGACCACCTTCACCCGCCGCCCGGCCAATTCTTCCGGAATGTCGGCATCGACGGCAGCAGTCACCAGCACCTGTTCGGCGCCGGATACTATTGCCGCCAGTTTACGCCGGCGCTGGACGTCGAGCTCAGCGAACACATCGTCAAGGATCAGGATCGGAGCGGAGCCGCCGGTGCGTTCGTCGTCGAGCATCACATAGTAGGACGCCAGGCGCAGGGAAAGGCACATGGACCACGTTTCGCCGTGGGATGCGTACCCCTTTGCGGGCGCCTCGCCGAGGATGAGTTCGACGTCGTCGCGGTGCGGACCAACGAGGGAAACGCCCCTTTCCAGCTCCTTGCGGCGGGACGCCGCAAGAGCCTGAACGTAGCGTTCGGCCAGTTCGTCAACGGTCAGTGACCGGAGGTCCTCTACGCGTTCGACGGCGGCGGGTTCCGCAGCGTAAGCCGCGCCGGCGCCGTCGTCGTCCATCATGCCCTGGAGCGTTGACCGGTAAATCGCGTCCGCCTCCTTGGACCCGTCGGTCAGCTGGGCGTAGGCGGCCTTCAGGTGGGGACGGATCGTTTCCACCAATTCCAGCCGCGCGTGCAGCAGTTCCGCACCGGCCCGGGCCATGTGTTGGTCCCACACATCGAGGGTGGCCTCGTGCCCGGAGGTGAACTTCCCGGCCCGGCCGGATTTGAGGAGGGCATTGCGTTGTTTGAGGACACGGTCATAGTCAGTCCGGGTGGCGGAGTGGCGCGGTACGAGGCTGACCAGCAATTCGTCCAGGAAACGCCGGCGGCTGGAAGGATCTCCCTTCACCAGTGCGAGGTCCTCCGGAGCGAAAAGCACTGTCTGGCAGATGCCGAGGATATCCCGGGCACGGACGGGGTTGCTGCGGTTGATGCGTCCGCGGTTGGCGCGGTTCCCGTTGATTTCCAGTTCCAGCACGGTGGACTGCTCGCCGCGGACCAGCTTGGCCCTGATCAGCGCGCGCTCGGTGCCGAAACGCAACAGCGGGGCATCCGAACTGACCCGGTGCGAGCTGAGGGTGGCCAGATACCCGATGGCCTCCATGAGGTTGGTCTTGCCGATCCCGTTGTACCCCACCAGGACCGTCACCCCTGGTTCGAAGGTGAGGTCCACCTGGGCATAACTGCGAAAATCGGTCAGCGAAAGCTTTTCTAGGTACACGCCGTCTTCAGGATTCCCGGACTGCTCGGACTGCCGTTACTTGGCCGGACGGGTGGCATGCCCGCCGAACTGGTGTCGCAGTGCGGACACCATCTTCATGGCCGGGGAATTGTCCTCGCGGGAGGAGAAGCGCGCAAACAACGCCGCAGTGATGGCCGGTGCCGGAACCGCATTGGCGATTGCCTCTTCAACGGTCCAGCGGCCTTCCCCGGAATCCTCGACGTAGTCGTCGATGGAAGCCAGGCCCGGATCCTCATCCAGCGCCTTGACCATGAGGTCCAGCAGCCAGGAACGCACAACCGTACCCTTCTGCCAGGCCCGGAAAGTCCCAGGCAGGTCGGTGACGATGTCCTTCGCCGCCAGCAGTTCGTAGCCCTCGGCGTACGCCTGCATGAGTCCGTACTCGATGCCGTTGTGCACCATCTTGGCGTAGTGTCCCGCGCCGACTCCGCCAACGTGGACAAAGCTGTCCGCCCGGTCGCCTTCGGGACGCAGCGCATCAAACGCGGGCATCGCCCGTTCGATGTCGGCGGCGTCGCCGCCGGCCATTAGCCCGTAACCGTTCTGCAGGCCCCATACACCACCTGATACGCCGCAGTCGGCGAAGCGGATGCCCTTCTCGGCCAGCGCGGCGCCGTGCTTCTGGTCCTCGGTGAAGCGGGAGTTTCCGCCGTCGATCACCAGGTCCCCGGCGTCGAGCTTGGAACCCAGCTCCGTGATCACGGCATCGGTGATTTCACCGGCCGGAACCATGACCCAGATGACACGGGGAGCGGGAACGGCGGCGATGAGGTCGTCCACCGTGGCGACGTCGGTGACCTCAGGGTTGCGGTCGAAACCGGTGACCTCGACACCACCCTTGCGGAGCCTCTCGCGCATGTTGAAACCCATTTTTCCAAGGCCGATTAATCCGATGTGCACGGGAGGATCTCTTTTCTGCGCTGGTGTGGTGGAGGGCTGCGATGGTGTACCGAAATGGGTCGGGTTAGATGTCGCTGAGGGGCCCATTACGACATCAACTGCTGCCTAGTTGGGCAGGCGCACCGGCATGACAAGGTATCGGTAGTCGTCCTGGTCTTCACCGTCGGCGTCAGCCTGGGCGGTGATCATGGCCGGCTTGGGCGCGGTGGTGAAGGAGAACCGGACAAACTTGGTTTCAATCACGCTCAGGCCTTCGATGAGGTAGTGCGGGTTGAAAGCGACCGTGATCTCATCGCCGGTCAGCTGTGCTTCCAGTTCCTCCGAAGCCTGGGCGTCTTCACCGGTGCCTGCGTCGAGGTGGAGCTGGCCTTCGGTGAATGCCAGCCGGACCGGGGTGTTGCGCTCGGCAACGAGGGAAACGCGCCGGACGGCCTCGACCAGTTCCTGGGTCTGCACAGTGGCGTGGATCGGGGTGGCATCCGGGAACAGCGAACGGATTTTCGGGTAGTCGCCATCCACCAGCAGGGAGGTGGTGGTGCGTCCGCCGCTTTCGAAGCCGATCAGCCGGCTGTCGTCATCTGCCAGTGCGAGGTTGATGTCGCCGCTGTTGCCCAGTGTTTTCGCAACTTCGTTGAGGGTTTTGGCTTTGACCAGGGCGCTGGTGGAGATGCCCGGCGTGACGGGCTTCCAGGGTACTTCGCGCATGGCCAGCCGGTAGCGGTCGGTGGCCAGCAGGGTGATGAGGTCGTCCTCGATTTCCATCCGGACACCGGTCAGGATCGGCAGGGTGTCGTCCTTGCTCGCAGCGATGATCACCTGGGAAACGGCCTGGGCGAAGGAATCACCCGGGACTGTTCCGCTGATGGTGGGCAGCGCCGGCAGCGGAGGGTATTCGGCTTCGGGCATGGTGGCCAGGTGGAAGCTGCTGCGGCGGCAGGTGAGGGTGACTTTGTTGCCGTCGGTTTCGACATCGACGGGAGCTGACGGCAGGCTGCGGCAGATGTCTGCGAGCAGGCGTCCGGAAACCAGGATGGTTCCCTCAACGCTGATGTCAGCCGGGATCTCCAGGCGGGCCGAGGTTTCATAGTCAAAACTCGAGAGGCTCACAGTGCCGGCCTCGGCCTTGAGGAGGAGCCCGGAAAGCACCGGAACCGGCGGCCGCGGAGACAACGACCGGGCGGTCCATGTGACGGCTTCTGCCAGGACGTCCCGTTCGACTCTGAACTTCACGGAAGGGTGCCGCCTTTCATTGCTGCTGCCATTTTCTGAACGGGAACTCCCGCAGGGAGTTCACAAAACCTTGCCCCCGGACACCGGAACCTGCATGGTCCGCGCTTGCTGAACCACAGACAGACCCAAGGATGGGAGCGCTGCTGACAGCTTAGCCGGAAGATTGAGGTTTTCCCCATCCCCGGCAGGGACGCTGGCCCTTTCGGGCCGAGGCCCCGAGGCTGTGTGTGCCAGGGAACGAGATTGTTGTTTGAGGGAATTTCAATTTTTTGGGATTAGTAGTGTTAATAACTGCTGTGGAAACTGTGGATAACCCTGTTTCACGGCACGATCCCGCGGTTAAGCCCTGTTCATCCGTTGTGGGCGAAGCAGGTTTTAAACAGGGTGTGGATGGGGACAACTTTTTTGGCCGATTCGCTGATCCACAGATGCCTTAAGGGTTTTAAGCCCATTAACCGCGGTTGTCCCCTTAACTATCCACAGGCTTATCCACATGCGCCTGTTAATAAGGTAAGGAGGCGGGCCGGAAGCCGGGCTTAGGAATCCCTTTGCTGCTGCTTGATGCGGTTGGTCAGCTCCGTAACCTGGTTGTAGATCACACGGCGCTCGGCCATCAGCTCACGGATCTTGCGGTCTGCGTGGATCACTGTGGTGTGGTCCCGGCCGCCGAGCTCCTGCCCGATCTTGGGAAGCGACATGTCCGTCAGCTCGCGGCACAGGTACATGGCGATCTGTCGCGCGGTCACCAGGGTGCGGGTCCGCGACTTGCTGCAGAGTTCCTCCATGCTGAGCTTGAAGTAGTCGGCCGTCTGGGTCAGGATCTGCGCCGACGTGATCTCCTGTGCTCCGTCGTCCGTGATCAGGTCCTTGAGCACCATTTCAGCGAGTGCAACGTCCACCGGCTGGCGGTTCAGGCTGGCGAAGGCGGTGACGCGGATCAGGGCGCCTTCAAGTTCGCGGATGTTGCTGGAGATCTTGGACGCGATGTATTCCAAAGCGTCGTCCGGTGCGGAGAGGCCCTCGCTGAGGGCCTTCTTGCGGAGGATCGCGATCCGGGTTTCCAGTTCCGGCGGCTGGATGTCGGTGAGCAGGCCCCATTCGAAGCGCGACTTCATTCGGTCTTCGAATCCTGCGAGCAGCTTGGGCGGCTGGTCGGAGGTGATGACAACCTGCTTGTTGTTGTTGTGGAGCGCGTTGAAGGTGTGGAAGAACTCCTCCAGCGTGCGGTCCTTGCCAGCCAGGAACTGGATGTCATCGATCAGCAGGACGTCCACGTTCCGGTAGGTGGTCTTGAAGCTGGTGCCCTCATCGTCGCGGATGGAGTTGATGAAGTCGTTGGTGAATTCCTCGGAGTTCACGTAGCGGACCCGGATGCCGCTGTAGAGCCGGCGGGCGTAGTGACCGATCGCATGCAGCAGGTGCGTCTTGCCCAGCCCGGAATCACCGTAGATGAACAGCGGGTTGTAGGCCTTTGCCGGCGCCTCGGCAACGGCGACGGCGGCGGCGTGGGCGAACCGGTTCGAGGAACCGATCACGAACGTGTCGAAAACGTACTTCGGGTTCAGCCGGCCAAATTCGTGGGACGTGCTCGGCAGCATGGGCTGCGGCTTCTGTTCCACGGTGGGGTCAGTGGCCAGGGAAAGTTCGACGGCGGGCTCCGGCTCCGTGTGCAGGGGCACCAGATCTGTGTCGACGTCGATGGCGCACCGGATGTCGTCGGAGAAAACGTTGTGCAGGGCGTCGTCAAGGGCTTCCTTGACCTGGGTCTGCAGCACTTCGCGGGTGAGTTCGTTGGGCACTGCCACCAGAAGCGTGGAGCCAATCAGGCCCTGCGCCTGGGCGAGGATTACGAAGCCGCGCTGCCGGGGTGAAACCCGGTGGTCCTGCTCCAGAAGGCTCACAACCCGCCGCCAGGAACTTCCGACAGTATTCGCGTGGTTGGCTTCGTCTACTGTCATCAATCAGTTCCTCAAACTTGCTTGCCTGCATTACCTGCAGCCACAAGCTAAACCAGGCGGGCTGGTTCGGGCTTAATCCACAGGGTTATGCACAGAGCGTGGATAATCGGCTACTGAGCCACTCTAGGGGATGAAAAGCCTAGAAGATAGCTGGGTTGAGCCTTGTGGATAATTACACCATTGTGGTTCTAAAACGGGGTCTGTGAGCCACTTCATCCACAGGCTGTGGGCAGCGGTTAACCACAGCCGGTGCAGGATGGTGAGGACCACCCCGGTTTGACGAGGGGACGCTTTTTGGCCTAACGTTGTGAAGTCCTTTGTGTCCGCTTTTCGACCTCATTTGAATCTCTCTGACGTTCTGCGTCCTACGAGCCGAGGGCAGCGTGCATATACAAAACTTAGCGTCGGCCAGTTCTTCCCCTTTTTGATCGGGTGGGCGCACCTTTGATCCACTGGAGTAACTAACGTGAGCAAGCGGACTTTTCAGCCGAATAACCGCCGTCGAGCCAAGAAGCACGGCTTCCGCCTTCGTATGCGTACCCGTGCCGGTCGTGCCATCCTGGCAGCCCGTCGTGGCAAGGGCCGCACCGAGCTGTCGGCCTAAATACACTGACTCGTCGGTCAACACCCCTTTGAGAGTTTGACGGTGCTAGCCACCAGGAACCGTCTGAGGACTTCAACCGATTTTTCAACAACTGTACGTTCCGGCGTCCGCAATGGACGCCGGAACGTAGTGTTATATACGGTAGCTATTGCTGCGGACGAACCAAGCCGGATCGGATTCATCGTTTCCAAGAGTGTCGGGAACGCTGTTGTCAGGAACCTCGTTAAGAGGAGACTGAGGGAAGCCGGTGCTTTGTCGTTGCAGGAATACGGTACCGGGTTCGCCATTGTGGTCCGGGCACTGCCTGCGGCCTCGTCTGCCAGCTGGAACCAACTGCTGGCGGACTACAACGCCGCTCTGGAAACGACCATGAAACGGCTCGGCGGCCGCCTTCCTCGGGCCGCGTCAGCGGTTTCACGGCAAACAACACAGGAAGGGACACCGCGTGCGTAACTCCATTGCCGCCGTCGTCCGTTCCTTCACACCGGCAGCGGTTCTGGTGGGCAAGACCCTCTGGAACCTGCCCCGCAACTTTCTCATTCTGCTGCTGATGGCCTACCGCAAGGTGATTTCGCCCTTGTACGGCCAGGTATGCCGTTTCTTTCCTTCGTGCTCGGCCTACGCCCTCGAAGCGATCACGGTGCATGGCGCCGTTAAAGGAAGCTGGCTGGCAGCCCGGCGCCTGGCGCGCTGCCATCCTTGGAACGCCGGCGGCGTGGACCACGTCCCCGCCGGCCACCGCCACTGGCCTGAACACCAGACCCCCACAATTGTTGTACTGAACAACCCGGACAAGTACCTGGCTGCGCAGTCTGATGGAGAAGGCCGCACTGCGGCCTAACGAATAGGGATAACGTATGGACTTCTTTGAAACAATCATGTTTCCGTTCAAGTGGCTTGTTTCCATCATCATGGTGGGCTTCCACGAGGGCCTGAGCAGCATCGGCCTGCCGGAGGCTTCCGGCTGGACGTGGACCCTGTCCATCATCGGGCTGGTGCTGGTGATCCGTGCCGCCCTGATTCCCGTGTTCGTCAAGCAGATCAAGGCCCAGCGCGGCATGCAGCTGCTGCAGCCGGACCTGAAGAAGCTCCAGGACAAGTACAAGGGCAAGACCGACCAGCTTTCCCGCCAGGCCATGGCGCAGGAACAGATGGCCATGTACAAGAAGCACGGCACCAACCCGTTCTCTGCCTGCCTGCCCATGCTGATCCAGATGCCGTTCTTCTTCGCACTGTTCACCGTGCTCTCCGGCATCAGCACGGCCCGTGACAAGGGCCTCGGTATCGGGGCGATGAGCCACGACCAGGTAGTTCAGTTTGATGAGTCCACCATCTTCGGGGCCACGCTGTCCGCATCGCTGCTGCATGGTGGCGAGGGCAACCTGACTTCTGTCTGGATCTTGTCCATCGTGATGATCCTTGCCATGACGGCTTCGCAGTTCATCACGCAGAAGCAGATCATGGCCAAGAACATGTCCGAAGAGGCCATGGCCAGCCCGTTCATGCGCCAGCAGAAAATGATGCTCTACATCCTGCCGATCGTCTTTGGCGTGGGCGGCATCAACTTCCCCATCGGTGTCCTCATCTACTGGACCACCACCAACCTCTGGACCATGGCACAGCAGTTCTTCGTCATCCGCCGCATGCCGACGCCGGGATCCCCCGCCGCCAAGGCCCTCGCCGAGCGCCGCGCCGCCAAGGGCCTTCCGGCCCTGCCCATCCTGGGAGGCAAGAAGGCCGACGTCGAGGCTGAAGCCGCCGCTGCTGCCGCGGTCGCCGAGGCCAAGGGCCAGCGCATCCAGCCACAACGTAAGAACAGGAAGAAGAAGTAATGTCTGTCGATAGCACCGAAAACGCCGTTTCCGCCGAGTCCGTTGAAGACCAGGATGACGCCCGGGATGAGACCCCGGATGCGGGCAAGGGTTCTTCCGCGAGCCGGCTGGAAGAAGAAGGCGACGTCGCGGCAGATTACCTTGAGGAATTGCTGGACATTGCCGACATCGACGGCGACATCGACATTGAGGTCCGCAACGGACGGACCTACATTTCCATCGTGACTGAGGAAGAGTCCGCGGGACTTGAAAGCCTGGTTGGCCAGGACGGCGAGGTGCTGGAGGCCCTGCAGGAGCTGACCCGGCTCTCGGTCCTTTCCGCCACGGAGAACCGTTCCCGTCTGGTGTTGGACATCAACGGGTACCGCCAGGAGCGCGCGGGCCACCTGCAGAAGATTGCAGAGGACGCTGTCGCCTCCGTGAAGGAGTCCGGCAACGCTGTGGCACTGGAACCGATGAGCGCTTATGAGCGGAAGATCGTCCACGATGCCGTGGCCGACCTCGGCTTCGTCAGCGAATCTGAAGGCGAAGGTGCCGGGAGGCACATCGTTGTCTCCGCAGACTGAAGACGCCGGGACGCAGACAATGGTTGACATTACTCCCGCCGAACTAAAGGCCGCCGAGGCGATCTTCGGCGATCGCCTGGACCTGGCCAAGCGCTATGTGGAGCACCTGGCTACGTCGGGGACTGAGAGGGGCCTGATCGGCCCCCGCGAAATACCGCGACTTTGGAGCCGTCATGTGCTGAATTGCGCTGTGATCGAGCGGGAAATTGCCCCGGGCAGCCACGTCGCGGATGTGGGGAGCGGCGCCGGATTGCCGGGGCTGTGCCTGGCAATCGCGCGTCCCGATCTTGAACTGACCCTGATCGAACCCCTGGAACGCAGGGTGATCTGGCTCCAGGAGGTCGTGGACGACCTCGGACTGAGCAACGTGACGGTGATGCGAACCCGCGCTGAACTTGCCGTGGGAATGGTGAATGCCGACGTCGTCACCGCCCGTGCGGTTTCCGCGTTGTCCAACCTGGCCGGACTGACCATCCCCCTGCTCGCGGGGAAGGGTGAAGTTGTGGCGATCAAGGGCCGCAGCGCCGGTGAAGAAATAGAGAAGGCTGCCAAGGCCATCCGCAAGCTTGGCGGTGTTCAGACGTCTGTGGTGGTAGTCGGCGAGGATCTCCTCGAGGAACCCACCACTGTGGTTCGAATCATCGTTAATAAGACGCAAAAGATTGCGTAGCCTCTGGCCCGGTGCCACAGGACTTTTGGGGGAAGCAGTTAGGCTAGTGAACGGCAGAACAAGCCGAATGAGAGTGAGTGTGTCACAGTGACCAGTAGCGAAGCCTCCACACAGCGGATACCCCCGTTTGTGTCCCTGGGGTCCGCGCGGGCCATGGTTGCGCCCTCAATCGCGCCGACCGACTCGTGGAATCACCTGAATTCGGTTACGAACCGCTCCAAGTCGTCTGCAGTTTCACGTGAAACGTCCGATTCGGTCAGCGGGAACATCATGGACTCCATTGATGACTCGAGCCCCATCGCCCGCGAACTGGCGCACGAAAACAAACGCCGCGAACGGCTGCTCGGCCGGCAGCTTCCGAAACCGGAGAAGACCCGCGTCTTCACGGTCTCGAACCAGAAGGGCGGGGTTGGCAAGACAACCACCACGGTCAACATTGCAGCCGCTCTCGCCGCTGCCGGACTGAATGTCCTGGTCATAGACATTGATCCCCAGGGCAACGCGTCCACCGCTCTGGGCATTGAACACCATGCGGACGTCGACAGCATCTATGACGTCCTGATCAACGATGTCCCCCTGAAGGACGTTGTGGCCCCGTGCCCGGATATCGACAACCTGATTTGTGCGCCTGCCACCATCCACTTGGCCGGCGCTGAAATTGAGCTTGTCTCCCTCGTGGCCAGGGAACAGCGGCTGCGGCGTGCGATTGACGTTTATGCCAAGGAACGCCAGAAGGCCGGCGAGGCCCGGCTGGATTACATCTTCATTGACTGCCCGCCAAGCCTCGGGCTTTTGACCGTGAACGCTTTCTGCGCCGCCAGCGAGGTCCTGATTCCCATCCAGTGCGAGTACTACGCGCTGGAAGGACTCAGCCAGTTGTTGAAGAACATCGAGATGATTCAGAAGCACCTCAACGCGGACCTGGTTGTGTCCACCATCCTTCTCACCATGTACGACGGCCGGACGAACCTGGCAGCGCAGGTGGCTGCCGAGGTCCGTCAGCACTTCCCGGACCAGGTCCTCGGTGCCGTAGTGCCGCGCTCCGTGAGGATCTCCGAGGCACCCAGTTACCAGCAGACTGTGATGACCTACGACCCGTCCTCCAGCGGTGCACTCTCCTATTTGGAAGCCGCAGCGGAAATCGCTGAACGTTAGAATTTTCAACAATTGCACTAGCCAGAGCCGGGTCTTCCGGGCTCTTCCATTGGAGGGATTTATCCATGAGCGATAAGCGACGCGGCCTTGGTCGCGGTCTTGGCGCACTCATTCCAAGTTCCGCTCCGGCTAACGCTTCCGGCAATGGTGCTGCGCCCTCACGACCAGTGGACCTGTTTTTTCCGGAAGCCCGGAAGACGCCTACTACTGCTGCAGCGATTCTCATCGAAGAGGATACGGCGAGCTCTGCTTCCCCTGCCGCAAAGAAATCGACGGCCGGCATGGCATCGCCTGAGCCGAAGACTACAGCCCGGAAAACTGCAGCCAAGCCGGACGAGGACAAGCAAGCTGACAGTGATGAGCTTGGAGCAGATGGGACTGGTTCAACAGCTTCCACTGATGTCACTGACGCCGGACCGGAACTGGTAGAAGTTCCAGGAGTCAGGTTCGCCGAAATTCCGGTCGGTGACATTCATCCGAACCGCAAACAGCCCCGCTCCGTCTTCGATGAGGACGACATGGCGGAGCTGATCCACTCCGTCCGCGAAATAGGCGTCCTCCAGCCAATTGTGGTCCGCACTTCAACCGAAGAAGGTGGCGAACCGTTTGAGCTCGTCATGGGTGAACGCCGCTGGCGTGCAGTGCAGGCTGCGGGGCTGGAAACTATCCCCGCAATTGTCCGGGACACCACTGACGATGACCTGCTTCGGGACGCGCTGCTCGAAAACCTCCACCGCAGTCAGCTGAATCCTCTTGAAGAGGCCGCGGCCTACCAGCAGCTGCTGGAAGACTTCGGTACAACGCATGAGCAGCTTGCCGACCGCATCGGCCGTTCCCGCCCGCAGGTATCGAATACGCTGCGACTACTTAAGCTCCCGCCGTTGGTGCAGCGCCGGGTGGCTGCGAGCGTTCTGTCTGCAGGCCACGCCCGCGCGCTTCTTGCCCTTCCCGATGCAGCAGCGATGGAACGCCTGGCACAGAAGATCGTTGCCGAGGGAATGTCGGTTCGTGCAACTGAGGAAGCCGTAACCCTGTACCAGAGTCCGGGTGCGCCGGCCAAGAACAATGTTCCCCGTCCGGGGGCCCGCCATGAACGACTGGACTACTTGGCGTCGTCCTTGTCGGATCGGTTGGATACCAACGTGAAGATCTCCCTCGGTGCCCGGAAGGGGCGGGTGAGCATTGAGTTCGCCAGCGTTGAGGATTTGAACCGGATCATGGATGTGCTCACCCCTGGTGCCGAGAACTAAACTCTTTCCGAGATCCGAGCGGGCCTGTTTCACGTGAAACAGGCCCTTTCGTTTGCCCCCGGTAAATCGTTGACCCTCGGTCTGGTTGGATCAGGATTTGTGGCCTGGTTGACCTGAGTCCATGGCACTTTTTGGCGGACTTGGGGCTTGGGGTTGGGATAGGACCTAGTTCGGGCTCGCTCCCTGACCATGGTGTTCCTCCTGCAGCCTGTTGCAGCCTGCGCCCACGGGCAGGCATCAGGAGCGTTCCAGGTGCTTTGAGACCCCGTGTGGGGGCCTTTGGCGCCTAGTAGTGGGCCACGGCTCATAGCGGACCATGGATCCTCCTAGTGCCTCCACTGTGGCGCCCAGACTTCAGAGCGTCGCGAATTTGCCTCCATCGGCCGCACTGCAACCGGCTGGCGGCAGAATCGCGCCCCGCTGACCGCACGTGGACCCCGTGGACCCTGCGGATGTGCCAGACGCTTGGTAGTTGTGGCCTGAGGTTATGAACAGCGTTAGGGCCCGCGGAAATGTGAGTTCAACGTGCATTCGTCAGCGGTGTGCCAGCGTCCGTGTTCACGGGCGGTCTGCCACGTTCCGCGCAGGAACAGAGCCCATCCTGACGTGGTGATGCCGCATAAGTTCAGGAGGCGTTTCTCCGGTGATCAAAGTCGATGCATTTGCCCCCCTGGACTTTGTCGAAGGGATATGTGTTGGCTTGTGGTCAGTGAGGCGCACTTTCGGCACCTTGTAGGGGTTATCGGCGTCTTCCGCAGGCCAAGCCGACCTCGGAGAAACTCCACGGGGACTTTCCCATTTGGAAGGAAACGGAGCCTATCCTGAGTCCCCTGTCTCCAACGGCGGATTGTCATGTTTCACGTGAAACCGAACCAGCCGCATCCAGTTGCAGCAACTGGGTGCTTCAACAGCGCGGGACCGCAGACCGCTGGGGACCTATGGATTCTAGAGCCAATTTAAATTCTTGAGCCAAACTATCTACATCCGCGTTGACGGCGGCTCAAATATCGCAGGCTGCAACGATGACGGGAACGACGCCAACGCAGTCTTCGGGTGTGAGGAATTGGCGCGACGGGCGGCGCGGCCGCTGGAGATCGGAATTGGGGTTTGAGTGATCTCGGGTTACGCACGCGCCAACATTCGGCAGTTCCGCACGCAGGTGCTCCCCCTGCTTCGGGATCCGTGTGGATCCGGATATCCATGGCCACACGTTGCACCTGGATGTGTTCCTCCAGGCCGGCTGAGTCGCGGACTCCAAGGTGGGCAGTGGTCTTCTTGGCTAAATTCGTACCAACTGCTGTGTGTCAGGCCGAGGTTGCCGGATCATATCGGAAGGCTGCATCCTGCCCATATAGGTGGTTCTAGAGAGACCGCTCTCGCCGAGTCGTCCCACGATCCCCGCCGTCACACATCAGGAGCGATACAGATCCGACTGCCCACCACTTTGCGTCTTCAAACAAGGGGCCGGTGGATGTTTCACGTGAAACGGTAGGACACGGCGGTGGGTGATGCTAGATCTCCGAGTGTCTCACTGAGGATGAAGATTAGATCAGCTTGGGCGACGGGTGGACGTGCAGTGGCCGGTTTCGGGCATCAGCCATATAGGGCTCGTCAGCAAGCGACATTCGAATACCTGTCTGATGGTCGTGCACTCGCTGGTCTTCTCGAGCGGATGGCATGCCGGTCAGTAATTCCTGGTGCTGATCTGGACATACCTCGCACGGGAGCTGTAACGAACGGCGGCGAGTACATGGACCCGTACCTTCGCCCGCATGGGGCCGTAGTGCGACCGGCGAATGACCCATCTGGATGCCAACACCGGACATGAGGAGTGGCTGGAGAGTCTGCAAGCCATTGATACGCCGTGGACTGCATATGGCTGGCCCGTGTCGTCCGCACCTCCGTAGGCCGTCAGGGCTCCCCCGCGGGTAGGCGCTGACGTACGCGGACGTTGACAGCATCTTGCCTGGTGCCCGCTGGTTGTATCTGGGATCGCTGCGGTTTCCGGGTAGCGAGTACAGGACCTGTCGTGATGATCTATTGGCGGCCGGCCCACCTGGCGCGACCAAGTGTCGAATCGGAAGTGTCGATCCGAACCTCGGGAATTTGATGCTTGCTGGGATCAATGAACGCTAAGCCTGTCCGAGGAGCGACTGCTCGTAGTTCCGGCCCTGGAACTTCAAAAAGATTGCAGGCCTGGACACAGACCCGGCGAGGTGTGGACGGGACATGGGGCTATCCAAGAGCCACCTTGCAGCACATGTCGACGGTTCGATCGCTATGCCGTACTTTGGAATCCCCTTTCTGGCAGCGGTAGATCAAACCAGGATTAGTCGCCACCCTGGAGCTTCGTTAACGCCCGTCAGGGGTCGGTGCCACGGTTCGGTCGTTGTGGAAGAGTCTTCCCTCGATCTGCGCTAGTTATCCTTGCCCTGCGCTAGGTGACTTGTGTAGTTTGTTCGGCGGTGCATAAGTCGGTGCATAAGCCGGTGGATATCGCTGTGGATAACTTTGTGGATAGAGCGCCACTCCGGTCGCGGCTGCGGCGGGGTTCGGCGACCCAGCTTTAATAGCCGCGATGCCCCGGCATGTCATATGCCGCCGTTGTTTCACGTGAAACATCACCGCGGGTTGCGTGGAACTCGAGATTACGTGCAAAACACGAGAATCCATCCCAATTTGCCTTCTTCTGTGCCCATTTGATCTTGGATTTCGGGGTGACTTAGTTCGCTTCACTCTGAGTGCACTCCGTGACTCCCGTCACTTTCGAAAGTGGAAGAATTGCGCTGGGGAGCATGGTGCGAATCACAACCAGGCGCTGCGGATTGTGGTTGTGGATAAGCTTGTGGATATCCTGTGTGGAAAGGTCCACGGCAACTGGGGAAAACTTGCTTGTAGGAGTGCTACAGGCCGGCGGCAAATCCTCCTTCGGAGCTGCGGAAGTCTTCCCCCGGTGCTTCAAATGCGTGGCCCATGTGACTCGTAGTGTGACCCGTAGCAGTGCCGCGAACTCCACCGCAGATCCGAGGACGGCCATTTGTGGGACAGATGAGATCGGATCAAGGTCCATTGCCTCAGCGACCGTGCCCCCAACCTGCCGACCTTCGTTTGGTCATTTGCGTACAAAGCGGTGGGTCAATTCCCTGGCTTACTACTCGAATCATCGTGGGTGAAAGACCGTACGCACTGTCTTGTGTTCCGGGCTGATCGATGAGAGAACGGCCTCCGGGTGGCTGTCGTTATCGACTCTGCAGGAAGAGTGGGTACCAGGGCGCCTTGCAGCGAAGCCGAATGGGTCCCGCGACGATAGGCCGAGGTCGGCCCCGCCAAGCAGATATTACGGTCCTCGCACGAGATGGAATGTCACTGCTTGGCACGGTCACTGTTTTCGCTGAGGTGCCCTCGCTGACAAGGCGGTCACACCCTCGCATCAGGCGTGGCCCACATTGGTCCCGCCAGCTACACCAACGGTTTCCCGTGGGTCGGCGGGGCTGCGTGAGTCAATAGTGAAGGTGCAATTCAGCGGGTCGGAGTAGGCAGTCGACGGTCAGCTCAGAGGTCCTTAGTTGTGGGCAGATCGGACGACGATCTGCAGGGGTCGCTCCCCCGGAGATGAAGGGTACGACCTCAGCCGCATGCAACCTTGCCCCAGCAATGGCCTGGACCGGCCTCCTGCGTGCCCAGTGCTGCGATTCAGAGACAGGGCCATTCGTCGCGTCCAGGGACAGCGCAGGCCAACCTCAGGGTCGTTCGGAGTCGGATGGCTGCCGCCGCCTAATGGTTCCCAAGCTTGTCGAGGCATTCGGACGGCGCGGTGCATAGACAATCCCCACACTGCCGAGCTCGTCCATTCTTGCGGCAACGCGATTATTTGCGCTTGGAGACCCATCGGATCACAATGCCTGATCCAAGAGCGAGCCGCTTTACCGGCCTGGTAGCTGCTGTGTGCTCTTGGATTCGTACCTTTAGGGTGGGTTGGGATGCGAATGAATGGGCATTCCGGCCGTCCGGTGATACGCCTTCTTTGTAGGGCGGGCGGTAAGCGTGGCCTTCTACGGCCAAAGGGATTCACAGCTTCTCCGGGTGAAGCCAGGGGGGTCGGAGTCAGCTGCTGTGGTTTAGTGTGATAAGTCAGTGACAGCTACCAAATACTTTTCCAGCGACGCTTGCCGACGACGCCTGCTGGGCCTTGGCCGCCGCGCGCTGCACCGCCACATGACAGTGAAAACCGGATCGGTTACCAAGACCCATCAGCTGTCTGGGTTTCACGTGAAACATAGTCGGACCCATCCACCCCGCTCACCCCCGATTATCCGAGGCCGCTCCGGATAGCTTGGAGGCCGTTCTCTCGAGTGCTGGATGAGCTCCGCGAGCATAGTCATTACCAGAGGAGTCCCAATGCCTAACGCCCACCCGCCGACGTTGAGGTCCGAGAAGTGGGCATGAATTGCTGAGCGGCAAGCCTTGGGCGCCCTGCCCTGGCGTTGCAAATTTCAGAGTCTGTCCGTTCGAATCGGTCCTGGCTGCTACCGCGCTGCAGTGTTGCCGCCTTCTTTCCGCAGCATTTGCCAGCATCCATGGTTCCAGGGGGCGAGGGGGAAAAAGTTGGGCTTCGCTGTTCTCCCGGGCGATCGATAGCCAAGCGTTGACCCGTCACCCCTCACAATGGCCTGCGTTCAGATCGACTCATTGCCCTGTGGCGCGGGGAAAACAGAATACGGGTGGCTCAACTCCCCAGGACTCTGGATGTTTCACGTGAAACGTCCGCGAGGGCTTCCATGGACGGTCAGATTCCCTTGTCATTCCGGTGCAAGGGCAGGCGCTGTGCTCCTCCTGGTCGTGCAGACAACTCTCGGCATCCATACCTACGTCCGGGAGCGCCAGTTGAGTCTAGGGACCTATCCCGGGAGTAGGTACGAACGGACATGTCATTCCGGATCCTAGGCCGTGGCGAAGGCTTGTAGTCGCCTATTGTTAGCGGATCTGGTGACCAGAAGGTGCTACTAGGGACGCCGAGCCTATCCACTGTACAGACTCGGCGGTCGGCCAGACCCTGCCTCGCCAGAGTCGCCACAGGACGCATCAGGGGATTTCAGCTTTGTGACCAATTCCGCCATTTGTCGGCATTTTTTCGTAGTCTCGCACATGTCTGGACCTGACTCCACATCAAATACAACGGAGTTGGCAATTTCGGCCGAGTTTCGGTGGAGTAATCGGTGCTTGTAGTGACTGACGCAGACATCAATGTGAGGACATTGCTAGATGTGGTCAAACTGAGCGAACCTGCAAGGCTTGGATCTGTACCAAAAAGACAATCGATGGGTCGGTCGCCAGCCCCGCACTGTGGCGTCATTTCAGTGTGCTTGGTTCAGGTAGAGCGAAAAGACGCGACTTGGTTTCACGTGAAACATCCGCCACCACGCCGGATGTTCAACTGGGCAATGCGCTGCCACCGCTCGGTTTACACATACGTGGTCTGACGGTCATCTCGGAGCGTCTTGCCGAGAGACCGCCCCTGCGTGAATGAGGTGGGCTGTCGAGCCTCGCGCCGGAGCCACCGCCCCCGTGCTAGCGGGATGTTTCACGTGAAACATCCGCCCGCGCCCGGGATGTCCAAGAGGAAGATGCCTTCACATCATTGAGTACACATTTTGTGATCTGACCCGGTTGCCGTGCAAAGTCCTGCTGGAATACGACTGTAGCTGAACGGCGGAGACCCTCATCACTCGCGCGGGGATCACACGCGCCTGGGCGTCGCCCTCACAGTGTCGCGATGTTTCACGTGAAACAGTCCACGCGAAACAGCCTGGCTCTGCGAGCCACCGCTACCCTCCGCGAGCCAAATGGCCGCCCTTCGGCAGGAGACTCAATTGATCCAGTGCTGCCACGACAATCGGAGCATCGCCCGTGACGGCCTAGTCGCCACATTCCGATCGTCGCTCATTCGGCGCCGCGGGAACTTCCAGATCAGCCAGAAGGCATCCTCGCCGGAAGGCCACCCGTGCCACGTCCGGTGGTAAAGGCGCAGCCCCGCGACTCCGGGGTAAGGGATAAAGGCTAGCGACACCGTGGAGTGGTCCTGAAGAAAAGGAACAGTCGAAACAACCCGTCAGCGTTGACCAGCAGCCGCAGCCGCGCCGAAAGAGATCTCGCCTGCAGCAGGACCCCTCTTCCCCGCCCCATTTTGTCTACCCGGTTGAGAACGGCCCACAACTCCGCGCCGCCTCGCCGACGACACTGAGGCCGGAAAACAAAAAAGCGGTGGCCATCACCGTGGTATTGGTGATGGCCACCGCTAATGGCGGACGGTCAACGAACTACGACAGGACGTCTGCAAATTCCTTCTCGAAGAACTGCTTGGGCTTGGCGCCGATGACGGTGCTCTTCACTTCGCCGCCCTGGAACAGGTAGACGGCGGGAATGGAAGTGATGCCGTACTCTGCTGCGATCGCCGGATTGTCATCAACGTTTACCTTGACAACATTAACCTTCTCACTGTACTCGACCGAAATCTCGTCCAGGATGGGGCCCAGTTTGCGGCAGGGACCGCACCATTCAGCCCAGAAGTCCACGATGACCGGCTTGTCGGCCGAGAGTACGTCCGTGCTGAAACTTGCGTCCGTTACGTCTTTTGCGTTGCTCATTACCTTGTTGTTTCCCTTCGGATCAATGGTGCGCTGTTAGGCGTGGAAGTCTGCGAGATAGTGCTCGACGTCGATGGCTGCAACGCAGCCCGAGCCGGAGGCAGTGATGGCCTGGCGGTACGTGGGGTCCACAACGTCGCCGGCGGCGAACACACCCTGCACGCTCGTCCTGGAACTGCGGCCTTCAACTGCGATGGTGCCCTCGGGGGTGATTTCCAGCGTGTCTTTGACGAGGTCGGTGCGGGGATCATTTCCGATGGCAACGAAGACGCCGGTCACAGCCAGTTCGGATTCGGTGCCGTCCACCAGGTTCTTCAACTTCAGGCCGGTGACCTTGTCTCCCCCGAGTACATCTTCAACGCCAGTGTTCCACACGAAGTTGATCTTCTCGTGGGCCTGGGCGCGGTCGGCCATGATCTTGGAAGCCCTCAAGGTGTCGCGGCGGTGAACCACCGTGACGGACTTGGCGAACTTCGTGAGGAACAGTGCTTCCTCCATGGCGGAGTCGCCGCCGCCGATGACTGCGATGTCCTGGTCCTTGAAAAAGAAACCATCGCAGGTTGCACACCAGCTAACGCCATGGCCTGAAAGTCGCTTCTCGTTCGGGAGCCCCAGCTCGCGGTACGCCGATCCGGTGGACAGGATAATAGCGCGGGCCTGGAACGTCTCCCCCGTCGCGATGGTGACCGTCTTGATGTCGCCGTCGAGCTTCAGGGCAGTGACGTCCTCGAACTGGATCTCCGTGCCGAACCGGGCGGCCTGCTTTTCGAAGTTCTCCATAAGGTCAGGACCCATGATGCCCTCGGGGAACCCGGGATAGTTCTCCACATCGGTGGTGTTCATCAGTTCGCCGCCGGCAGTGACGGAACCGGCAAGCAGCAGCGGCTTCAGGTTGGCTCGGGCCGTATAGACTGCGGCCGTGTAGCCTGCAGGGCCGGAGCCGACGATGATGACATCACGTACCTGGGACGCGGTGTTTTCTGCGGTGCTCACTGTACGGTGAACCTCTTCCTTAGTCGATGCGCCTGCTTTTGCTGGCCGGCCACATGGCACAACCCATTGTTGAACCTGAATATTCCGGGCAAGGAGGTAGACCAGCAAGGCGCCACCACTCAGGGTACCGCCTTGCAGGACTGGAGACGCCGTATTACCGGGCCCCGCGTGAACCGCAGGGCACGTGTCTTCCAAACATCAGGATGCCACTGAACCAGGATGCCACTGAACCGTGTTGCTACTTGAACCCCGTTGCTACTGAACCTTGATCTCAGCAAGCCGGAGGCCGTAGCCGAAGCGGGTCTTTGGTGCAGCCAGCTTGGGCAAGTTCTTGATGGACACAATCACGTACTGCGCCGTGACAGGCTCAGAAAGCGGCATGGTCAGGTCAGGTGAGGTGAAGCTGTTGGTTCCGACCTGCTTGGCGCCTTCCATGGAGGGACGGTCGTTCGTCAGGACGCTGATGTTGCCTCCGGACCCGCCCAGCTGGTTGAGCGTGATGGATGAAACCTTCGACGGACTCTTCAGCTTCACCACGAGGGAAACATCGGCAGCCAGGCCGCCCCAGTTGTCCGTGGCGAACTCCATGTCAGACCAGTAGCTTGCCGCGTTGCCGTCGAACGTCTTGGTCAGGTCGCCGTCGTAGGTCGCGGCAAAATCGAAGTTGCCCAGTCGGTTCACACCCTCGACGGCCGGCGGACCTGCCACCGGGGCTGACGTCTGGGTGGACGTGGGCTCCCCGCTGGCCTGCGGCTCGGTGGAGCTGTTGGAAGTTCCCGGAGCGGGATTGCTCTGGGGTTCGCTCTTGAACAGGCTGCCAAGGTTGGATACGGCAAAGATCAGACCCACCACCAGTACGGCAGCCAGGAGCCCTCCCACGAGCCAGCGCATGGACCGCGGCTCCCGCTCCGGAGGCTCTTCGTCGTCGTAGTAGTCGTCTGTTTCGTCGTCGCCACCGCGGCCGGCAAAGGCCGGGAAGGTGGCGGCCATCCGATCCCGGGTGGGCCTGGCCGGCCCGGTGGAGGGGGCTTCTTCCTCCGGGTAGTGGTCGTCCTTGTTTGCCCACAAGGAGACTTTGGGTGATTCCGCGGCAGGGGCCTGGGTGCTGATGGCTTCGGTGTTCTTCCCGCCATTGGCTCCGGACTGCTGCGGAACGGCTTGCTGCGGCGTGGTCGCCTGCGGTGCAGTAGACGGCCCCCGGGATGACTTGCCGGCCGCTACCGCTCCGGCAGCGAGTCCCGCCGCTCCAGCCGCGGCTGCAGCACCGGCACCGGCTCCGCGCGACCCGGCCTTGTCGGATCCGGGGGAGCCAACGGAGGGTGCCGACGCCGGGCGCACCGGTGCGGCGCGGGGCGGCACTACAGCGGGGACAACCGGCGGGGAAGACGGTTTGCGGTTCTGGACGGCAGGCTGGTGGTTGCCGTAGTTGATGTAGCCGGCTTCGACCTCTTCTTCGTCGTACTGGCCGTCATATGTCTCCGGCTCGTGTGAACGGGCCTGACCGAATATTTCGCTGCCCAGGGTGTCCGTGAAAAAAGGTTCCACGTAGGGCGGATTGGAGGCAACCACAAGGTCAAGGAGGTCGGCAGCTGACGTGTGGTTGGTGATCAGGTAGGTGGTGGATTCGCTGACGCCAAGGTCCAGGATCTGCACATGCCCGGGACGTTCACCGGTGGCAACCTCGCGGGCGCTCTGGGCCACCTGCTCCGTGTTGTCGGGACCCGCAACCAGGATGCTCACCGGACGGTTGAGGACCTGGTCAACACCGTCCAGCACCAGATCATGGTCGTGTGAGGTCAATACGGTAGCGGTGACCTTGTAGCGGCCGCCGAGCACTGATCCAACATCGATCGGGTGGGACACGGGTTCCTCCTAGACTGTCCGGGGAATCGCCGCCTCGATCATGCCAAAGCGGATACGCCGGTTAGCCGGTTAATTTCTGGTCTGTTACTACAACCCTGGTTAGCTTCTGATCCTAGCCGATGGTGTGTGACGGCCGCGTGAGACAGGCGCAGTGAAACCGCGGTGGTGTCACCTTTTCTTCCGGCGCCGATTCCTTTCGGACCGCCTGCTGAAGTACGGGTTGCGCCCGGCTGTTCCCTGGAAGGTCCGGCGTCCCGGGAGCGGGATTTCCTCGCGCATGATGCTCCCCCGTGCCGTGCTGGGCTGTTCCTCAGCCGGAAGGTATCCCCCCGCGGAACCGGTTGGCTGCGCCTCAGGATGAGGTGTAGGTTCATCAACCTGCGGTCCCGCACGGAACGACGCGGAGTCGAACTCGCCGGAAATCCGGGGGATCAGGCCGGTGTCCACCGAAACCGTGGCGCGTTCCGGCGTCGTGCGTTCCCGGGCAGCTGCGGCGGCCGTCCCGGTACTAGCAGCCGCGCCACCGGCGGCTTCCGCCGGTGCGGCAGCGGATCCCCGGCCGAGACGGCCGAGAAACGGTTGCAGCAGGTCCCGAAGTTCCGTGACGCGGAAAAGCTTCAGCAGGAACAGGTACGCCACCAGCATCACAGGCCCGACGACGACGATGGTCACCAGGGCCTCGATCCTGCCGCTCCAGGCGAAACCGTCGGCACTGTAGCTGCCCATGAGCCACAGGGCGCCGGCACCGGCGAGGGCGGAGCCGAGCGCTGCATAGCCCATCCGGATGTAGGAATTGGCAACGCGTGGACCGTCCAGGTGACCCAGCAAGCGGCGGAGGAAGAACGCACTCACCACCACTGAAAGGATGTTGCCGCCCGTATAGAGGATGGCAATGGCAAAGATGATCTGGTCGAAGGGCAGGAATTGGATGGCGAAGGCCGCCACGACGTTGACGATCGCCAGTACTAACTGGATATAGAACGGCGTGCGGGCGTCCTCATTGGCGTAGAAGACCCTGGACATCATGAAATTGGCACTCATGAACGGCGTGCTGAGGGCCAGGATGGTGAGCGTTTGGGCCAGCATCACCCCGTCCTGCACCTTGCCGCCGGAGAAGAACATGCCCAGTGGGCCGGCCAGCGCGAACAGGGCCAGCGCCCCGAAGACCGTGGCCACCGCCATGGTGCGGAGCCCGTGGGAAAGGGCGTCGCGCAGTCCGGCACGGTCACCGTCCTGGGAGGCGCGGGTCATGCGGTTGAAGAGGACGGTGGCCAGCGAGAGCGCGATGATGGAATGCGGCAGCAGGTACAGCTGGCTGGCCACCTCCAGCACGGCGTTGCCCGGGAGGAAGTTGGCCGCCGGATCCCCTGCCCGCTCCAGCCGCAGCCGCTCGGTACCCGGAATGGTGGCAATGCGCATGACGTAGAGGAAGGCAAGCTGGCCGACGGCGGCAGTCAGCAGCGTCCAGACGCTCAGTTTCGCTGCCTGCCCCAGGCCCACCCCGCGCCACCCGAACTTCGGACGGAGACCCAGCCGGAGCCGGAACACCGGAATCAGCAGGATGGCCGTCTGAGCCACCACGCCGATGGTGGAGAAACCGGCAACGAGTAAGGTCTGGGTCGGTCCCCAGTTGTCCAGGGTGTGGGGATTCGTGACGTTGGGCCCGAGGATCCAGATGAACATGCCCAGGCCGGCAATGGCCACGATGTTGTTCAGGATCGGTGCCCACATGGCAGGACCGAACGCTCCATTGGCATTCAGTACCTGCGTCAGCAGGGCATACAGGCCGTAGAAGAAAATCTGCGGCAGGCACCAGAATGCGAAGGAGACCGCGAGTGATTTCTGTTCGGCTGAATACCCCTGCGTGGTCAGCTCAATGACCCCGGGAGCCAGGAGGGTGACCAGCAGCGTCAGGCCGAGAAGCACCAGGACAGCCAGCGTGAGCAGCCGGCTGATGTAGTCCGCTCCCCTGTCCGGCGCTTTGCTGGCCTTGATGATCTGGGGAACCAGGACGGCGTTGAACACGCCGCCGGCTACCAGCAGGAAGATCAGGTTCGGCAGGTTGTTGGCATTGATGAACGTGTCATTGACCGTGGAGCCCAGTCCAAGGGCCGCCCCGAGCATCCACGTCTTGCCGAAGCCAAGGAAACGGGAGACCAGCGTTCCGGCAGCCATGATCGCGCTGGAACGGGCCTCGCCCTGCTGGACAGTCTTGGATTCAGTCACAGGACCTCAGAGATGTTCCGGCAGGACTTCTCTGGCGAGGTCGGCGATGCGGCGCTCATTCGGAAAGGAAAGCTTGCGGGCGAGTTCATGGATGGGCACCCAGGCGACATCCACTGCTTCCTGGTCGGGGTCGTTCTCGATGGTCAGCTCGCCGCCCGTGGCCCGGAGCAGGTAGTGGTGCACAGTCTTGTGGACCCGGTGCCCGCTGACGGTGAACCAATAGTCGATGCTGCCCAGCGGGGCCAGGATGTTGCCGCTGATGCCGGTTTCCTCGGCGATCTCGCGGACGGCTGCTTCCTCGTTCTTTTCCTTGCCCTCGGGGTGGCCCTTCGGCAGGCACCATTCGAGGCGGCCCCCGCGGTTGAGGCGCGCGATGATCGCAACCCTCAGCTCGCCGTCGGACGTGTCGACCACGACGCCGCCAGCGGAGATTTCCTCGACGGTGGGCAGCGAGGCCGGCCCCGGGTGCGGGGCGGGCGCGACATGGGCACCGATTGCCGACGGCAACGGTGGGTTTGTCCTCCTGCCTGGAGCACTCGGTACGGGATGGGCCATGAAGTCCACTCTAACGACTCTTGCCCGTTCCTGATGACCGGAACATGACAAGAAAGTGGACTGCGTGTGACGCGGATTCCCGAACCACCGGCGTAACGGCGCGGTTCAGCGGTCCCGATTGGTGCTTGTTGGCGTGGTTTTCTGACAAGCTTAAGTAACTATGGCGCACGCACATCAAAAGTCCGACCCGCACACCGTTGATTTCAAGGTGGACCCGGTGGTCCTTGAGCTCGGGCAGCGCTTCGTCGACGCCGGGCATGAATTGTCGCTGGTGGGCGGGCCCGTGCGTGACCTCTTCCTCGGCAGGCTCTCCCCTGATCTTGACTTCACCACGGACGCCACGCCGGAACAGACCCTAGCGCTGATCCGTAAGTGGGCGGACAACTTCTGGGAGATCGGCAGGGCATTCGGCACCATCGGAATGCGGAAGTCCGGCTTCCAGATTGAAATCACCACATACCGTGCCGAGGCGTACGATCCCGAATCGCGGAAGCCCACGGTGGCCTTTGGATCGTCCCTGACGGATGACCTCCTGCGCCGGGACTTCACCATCAATGCCATGGCGCTGCGGCTGCCCTCGATGGAGCTCGTGGATCCATTCGGCGGGGTCCGCGACCTCCATGCCTCCGTGCTGGCCACTCCCGGCGCGCCGGAGACGTCATTTTCCGATGACCCCCTGCGCATGATGCGGGCGGCGCGCTTCGCCTCCCAGCTGGGTGTGGCGGTCCGCGAGGATGTTAAGCAGGCAATGGAGCAGATGGCGGAACGGATCACCATCATTTCGGCCGAGCGTATCCGCGAGGAACTGGTGAAGCTCATCTGCGGAACGCACCCCCGCGTGGGCATTGACCTCCTGGTGGACACCGGCCTGGCCGAATTCGTCCTGCCGGAAGTTTCCGCGCTGCGCCTGGAAGCCGACGAACACCACCGCCACAAGGACGTTTACCAGCACTCCCTCCAGGTGCTGGAACAGGCCGCCTCCCTGGAAACGGATTCCGACGGCGCCGTGCCCGGCCCCGACTTTGTCCTGCGGTTTGCAGCGCTCATGCACGACGTCGGCAAGCCGGCCACGCGCCGTTTTGAACCGGGCGGCGCGGTGAGCTTCCGCCATCACGACATGGTGGGTTCCAAACTGACCAAGAAACGGATGAAGACCCTCCGTTTCGACAACGACACCATCAAGGCCGTGGCACGCCTGGTCGAGCTGCATATGCGCTTTTACGGCTACGGGGAGGCCGACTGGAGCGACTCCGCAGTCCGCCGCTATGTTACGGACGCCGGTCCCCTCCTGGAGCGCCTGCACCGGTTGACCCGGTCCGATGTGACCACGCGGAACCAGCGCAAGGCGGACCGGCTTTCCTTCGCCTATGACGATCTTGAAGCCCGCATCGCGGCGCTGCGGGAGCAGGAATCGCTCGAAGCGGTCCGGCCGGACCTGGACGGCGGCCAGATCATGGCCCTGCTGGGGCTGAAGCCGGGGCCGGTGGTTGGCAAGGCGTATAAGTTCCTGCTTGACCAGCGCATGGAACACGGCCCGCTTGACCGCAAGGTGGCCGAGGCCAGGCTGCGCGAGTGGTGGGCGCAGCAGCCCGAGGCCGCCGAACACCAGCCGGCCGCCGGCGTCGAACTTTCCACTACCGAGGAGTCCTAAGTGGTTTCACTGAACAGCAACGCCCGCCCCCAGCTCTGGATCCTGCGCCACGGCGAAACCGAATGGTCCAAGAGCGGCCAGTACACCGGGCTCACTGATCTTCCCCTGACGGTGGAGGGCGAGCAGCAGTCCGTCGAGGCACGGAAGGTTCTTGACGCCGTCGACTTCGACCTGGTGTTGACCTCACCGCTGCGGCGGGCACGCCGGACGGCGGAGTTGGCGGGATTTCCCGACGCCGAACAGGAACCCCTCGCGGTGGAATGGAATTACGGCGACTACGAAGGGATCAGCTCCGACCTGATCCGCAAGGACAACCCGGAGTACCTGATCTGGACCCACGGCGTCCCCAATGGCGAAGCCTTGGAGGAAGTAGCCGGTCGGGCGGACAAGATAGTGGCCCGGGTGCTGGAATCCGGGTTGGACAACGTGCTCATTGTGGCCCACGGACACTTCTCCAGGATCCTGACTGCACGCTGGCTGGGACTGGATCCGCACGAAGGCCGGCATTTCATTCTGGGGACAGCGAAAGTCTGCACGCTGGGCTGGGACAAGAAGACTCCGGCAGTGGTCCGCTGGGGACTATAAAGACGATTTATAAAATACTTCGGGGAATCTTCTAAATTCGGTAGTCAAAAGCCCTGAGTGGGGTGTAATTTTATTCCTGACTCCAGTGCGATTTGCCAGGGTTGTCGGCGCGCGCTGTTCAGCCGCATAGTAGAAAAGGAGGTTGGGAAAAATGATTACTTTGACTAGCGGATGGAAGATGACCATCACCGCCACCCCGGCCTCTGTTGCTGCCTCGCGCCCTTTTCGCGGAGTGACTGCCTCCTAGCCCAGTGATTCCGGCCTTCCCGGCCGAATCCACGGTGACCGTCTTCCCCATCGGGAAGGCTGTCGGCAGTTGGCCGTCCACGCGGGGCCCACGCGGTTGCGCGACACCCCATAGTTCGGAACCCGGCCTCTTGTTGGGCCTGCGGCGTAGCTGCATCCAGGGGCACTCTTTGTCCAGCAAAATCCACTCAGTGCTTTCGGATTTTTCTCCGGGCTTATTACCGGGCATTCCTATGCCCGAATTGTCGTAACTAATTCATGCAATTAATTGGCTTTATTTGTCGCGCCCAATTCCGGGCAAGAACAACCAACAAAGGATCCAGAGTGAGCATCACAGCCACCCCCACGCAACAGGCCGACCGTGTTCGACGCCGGCAGACATCCCGTCAGGCAACACCGCGAAGGGAGGTAACCATGATGAAAAGGCTTAGGCAGGTTCTGCGCCTTGGCTGGCAGCCCGCCCTGAGGGACAAGACGCTGTTCAACGGCCAGCTGCTCGATCAGAACCGTGAAGACGTGTACGTCGTACTGCACCAGATGGGTGGCGTCATCCGCTGACTCGGGACCTGTCGTCCTTTCCTATACATGCCGCTCCTGTACATGCCGCGCTGGAGCCGGCAACGGAAATCGAGGAGGACCCGGTGGCGATAACCGAAACCCTGCACAAAAAACGTCTCCACAAAAAGCCCACGCGGCGACGCGTGGGCTTTTTTGTTGGTTCCTGGTGCGGTTCCCGGGGACGTCAGTGCCGCCAGGGGTGCCGCCGGGGCGCTAGGGGCACGTGTACGAGAGCAGGGCCATCCGCTGGAAGGTCAGGTTCCGCGTCTGCTGGCATCCCGCCGCTTCGAATGCGGACAGATCGTTGGGAGCCCCGCCGCCTGCACCGACGAACCAGACGTCTCCGCGGCCCTTCAGCTGGTCAGCGGTGACTGCGCCATTCTTGCCCCAGAGGGTGCCGGAATCCGCCGGGCTTTCTTCGAGCGAGAGGTCGGTGATGAGCCGGAAATCCTGCGGATAGGCAAGGGCCATGTCCCGTAGTTCGGGGTGGAGATACACGATGCCGGCAGGCTTGGTCGTTTGTGCGCCGATCAGGCCGGCAATTTGCCGCTCTGTGTCCACTGGTTCGTTCACAAAACTCTTGATGGTGAGCTGGGGAACGAGGCTGCTCAGAACGACCAGGATGGCGGCGATCGGCAGGAGCCACCTGCGGCCTGCGCGGAGCCGGTCCAGGCCCAGGCCCACCAGAAGCGCAAATAGGGGTGCCGTGAACGTGAGATAGCGGGCAACATAAACGGGCTGCAGGGCCACACTCACCAGGAGCAGGCCAAGCATGGGAAGTGCCACCCCTGTCAGGCTGAGGACCACCAGTGGACGGTAGGCGGACATCGCGCGCACGGACCACAGCCCCCAGGCGACCAGACCGACCTGGGTGAGGCCGAGGACCAGGACAAACCCGAGAACCCACTGCGGCGGGAGGTTGCCCGTGGGACGGTCGTCTCCATAGAAGAATTGCTTGACGGCGGCAATCGTGAGGTTTTCCAGCAGCGAGCGGTTCTGGATCCATTCGACCTGGGCTTTTTGCGTCATGGCAAAGAGCAGGAATGGCAGGACGGCCGCTCCGGCTGCCGCGCACGTAATGAGCACCGCAAGGGGCCGCCTGCGAAGGATGATGGCGGCCACGGCATGCGAGGCGACGGCCAGGGCAAAGAACATGAACATGCACACACCGGCCACCGCGCAGAGGCCGTACAGTACCCAGTCGAGGGGGCGGTTGGATTCCCATGCCCTGATGAGCAGCAGGGTAAGACCCACGGCCAGCAGCGCCGTGAAGGCGGACTGCCGGGCTTCGGTCCCGGCCCACACCATGCGGGGAAGAACGGCCAGGACCAGTCCGGAGGCTATGCCGATGGACTCCGAGCCGAGCTTTCGTCCAATGATGACGGTTCCGGCGCAGGCGAGCCCCACTGCCAGTGCCGAAGGCAATCGCATGGCCACTTCGGAGAACCCGAAGACAGACGTCCACGCATGCATGAAGAAGTAGTAGAAGCCATGAACGGCATCGACTGACCGCAACAGTTCCATCAGGTCGGCGGACGAGCGTCCGGCCGCTGAAATCGTGGCAATTTCGTCGTCCCAGAAAGACGGATTCCAGGAACCGACAAACGCGATGAGGAGGGCCAGCAGTCCAATGCCGGCAGGCGCCGGCCACCGGCCCGCCCACGGAAGGTGCGCATCGTCCGACGGCGCAGCCTGCCGTAGGCGCTGCCGGTCGCGGACGCGGGAAAGCTGATTCACAACGGGATGCCCCCTGAGGCCTGACGGTTGCGGCGGAACAGACCGACCTCGAGTCTGCCCCTGAACGAAAGAGCGGAAGGGGCCATCGTGGGAAGGATCCACACGGCGCACACGATTGACGATACACCGTCCCCCGCCGCCGGGGCCTGATCCTGAAGGGGGCGACGGTAAGCTCGAGGAATGCAGGAGACAATGCCGCCGGCGCACCGAAAACGGTCCCGCCTGGTTATCCCCAGCCGAAGTGATCTCCTGCTCAGGAACTTCACCGAGCTGATAGGCGGCCCCATGGGACACCGGGCTGCGCCGGGCATCGTCTCACCCGGAATCTTCACCGTTGAACGCGTCCTCATCATCCTCACCATGCTGGCCGCCCTTGCCAGCATCACGGCCAAGAACTACTGCCGCGCACACGGCTGGGATTCACCGGGCCAGTTCTATTCCACGTGCTACTCGGATTTCCCGGAACTCTTCCGCAACCGCGGACTCGGTGACGGCACCTTCCCCTTCTTCAGCGAGGGCAGCTTTTTCGAATATCCGGTCCTGATGGGCATCATCGCCGGACTGACGGCCATGATGGTCCCCGGACAGGGTGCCACGGACGCGCGCATTCTCGGCTACTTCGACATAAACGCCACACTTATCGCCGCCGTGTGGATTGTCACGGTCCTCGCAACCGCCCGCATGAGCCGCCGCCGGACGTGGGATGCCGCCATGGTGGCAGTTGCCCCCGGCATCGTCCTGGCCGGAGTGATCAACTGGGACATGTGGGCGGTGGGCCTGCTCGCTGTCGGCATGTATTTCTTCTCCCGCAACCGGCTGGTGCTGGCCGGGGTGTTCATCGGTTTGGGCACGGCCACCAAGCTGTACCCGGTGCTCGTGTTCGGCGCCATCCTCCTGCTGGCGCTCCGGACCGGAAAGATCCGGCCGCTGCTGGTCACCGCTGCAGCCGCCGCGGCGGCCTGGCTCGCCGTGAACCTCCCGATTGCCGCCATGAACCCCTCCGGCTGGAAGTACTTCTACCAATTCACCGAGGACCGCCCGGCTGGCTACAGCTCGCCCTGGTTCGCCTACAACCTGGTGGCCGGGCGCCTGCAGTGGCTTGCACTGGGGCCTGAGGCGATCAACACCCTCGCGCTCAACCTGTTCCTCATCAGCTGCGTGCTCATCGCGGTGCTGGCGCTGACGGCACCTCGCCGCCCCAGGCTAGCCCAGCTCGCGTTCCTGATCGTGGCGGCGTTCATCCTGACCAACAAGGTGTACTCGCCCCAGTTCGTCATCTGGCTGATCCCCCTCCTTGCCCTCGCGCGCCCGCGCTGGCGCGACTTCCTCATCTGGCAGGGGATAGAAGGCCTGCACTGGGCGGCTGTGTGGATGTACCTCGGACAGGTGACCAGCGGCGGCCCGACGCAGCACAATATCGATATGCCCTACTACGTACTGGCGGTGGGCCTGCACATGATCGCCACCGCGTACCTCATGGTCCGCGTGGCATGGGACGTCTGGGACCCCGGCTACGATGTCATCCGCCGGCACACGACGGATGATCCGCAGGGCGGGCCGTTCGACGGCGCCCGGGACTGGTTGCGGATAAACCCGGGGGACCCTGTGGCCTCAGTACTCCCTTGGCGGCGGGCGGCCAGCGGTGCCTGACGTCGCCGTCGTGGGTTCAGGGCCCAACGGACTGGCCGCTGCGGTAACTATGGCCCGCGCCGGCCTCAAGGTACATGTGTTCGAGGCGGCGGCCAGCCCGGGCGGTGGCCTTCGCACGTCGGAGCTGATGCGGCCCGGCCACCTGCACGACATTTGCTCGGCAGTGCAGCCGATGGCACTCGCCTCACCGTTCTTCCACGCCTTCGAGCTGTCGCGGCGCATCGATCTCATCACGCCGGAGCTCTCGTTCGGCTCGCCGCTGGACGGCGGCCGTGCGGCCCTCGCCTACCGATCGCTGGACCGCACTGCGGCTGGGCTCGGACGGGACGGTCCCGCCTACCGCCGACTGATGGCGCCCCTCGTGCGCCGGGCCACCGGCGTTGCGGACTTCACCCTCAACCAGTTGCTCCGGATCCCCCGCGACCCCCTCGCCGCTGTCCTGTTCGGCCTGCGGGCACTGGAGCAGGGCTCCCCGGCGTGGAACGCCCGGTTCAGGGAGGATCTGGCACCGGCCCTCCTGACCGGCGTTGCGGCACATTCCGTGGGAGGGCTCCCGTCGCTGGCACCTGCCGGGGCCGGGCTGATGCTCGGGACTCTGGCGCACGCGCAGGGCTGGCCGATTCCCGTCGGCGGTTCGGCGTCGATCGCCCGTGCCATGGTCCGCGACATCGAGGCGCACGGCGGGACGGTGGAAACCGGGCGGCGGATCGATTCCCTGGCGGAGCTGCCGGCAGCCAAGGCGACGCTCCTGGATATTGCCCCGCCGGCACTGCTGAGGCTGGCCGGGGACAGGCTGCCGGCCGGATACCGCCGGTCCCTGGCTTCATTTCGCTTTGGAAACGCCGCCTGCAAGGTGGATTTCATCCTGTCCGGACCGGTCCCGTGGGAGGCGGCAGGACTGGCCGATGCGGGAACTGTGCATGTGGGCGGCACGCGTGCCGAGATGGCCCACGCCGAAAACCAGGTGGCCGCGGGAAAGCACCCGGAACGGCCCTACGTCCTGGTGTCCCAGCCGTCGCGGTTCGATGATTCCCGCGCCCCGGCGGGCCGGCACATCCTCTGGACCTACTGCCATGTGCCAGCCGGGTCAACGGTGGATATGGCAGAGGCTGTCACGGCCCAGCTGGAACGTTTTGCGCCTGGATTCCGGGACATTGTGATGCAGGTGCACGTGACGACGGCGGCCGGCCTGGCGGAGTACAACCAGAACTACGTAGGCGGCGATTTCGCGGCAGGGCTCATGGACCTCCGCGGACTGGTCCAGCGGCCGGTGATCAGTCCCGTGCCCTGGCGCACTCCGCTGGCCGGAGTATACCTGTGCTCCTCGTCGACACCGCCAGGGCCCGGGGTTACCGGCATGCCGGGTTTCCACGCCGCTAAATATGCCCTGAAGGACATATTCGGGCTGCCGTTGCCGCCACTCGGCCTGTAGTCCGCGTCTAGCGGCGGGCGCCGGTACGCGTGTCCGTGCCCGCCTCAGAGTTGGCCACCGTGAAGCGGGTGCGGTGGTGGGCCGGTGATTCCAGTTCGTCCAGCACGGCCACGGCGAAGTCCTGGGTGGTGATGGACGGGCCCGCGGGTGAATCCCCTGCCGTCACGTAGGTACCGGTGCGGGTCCCCGGCTGCATGACGGGGGCGGGCGCCAGCATTGTCCAGTCGAGTGTCTCCGGAGCTGATCGGATTTCATCGTAAGCGGCGGCCATGGTGCGGGCCTCGGGACGGTAAGGCTCCGGGAAATCGGGGGAATCGCATAACCGCATGCCGTTGATTTCGAGCGCGCCCGCTCCGCCCACCACCAGAAGGCGCGTCGCCCCGGCGCTGCCGAAGGCTGCTTTCATGGCTGTCAGCCATTCGCTGTGATCACCGCCCGTGCGGCTGGGCACCGTGGCCAGCACCACGGCGTCGTGGTCATTGGCAATGTTGGCGAACGTGCGGACATCCGCCAGTTCGGCGCGGCACGCCGTGGCACCCCGGACTGCTGCGCCCGACCGCGAAACAGCCGTGACCTCGTGGCCCCGCCGCAGCGATTCCTTGACGATCTGGCCGCCAACCATCCCGGTGGCACCGTACACTGCGATTTTCATGCCGCTCCTCGTATTGGGTACCGTAGGAATTCACAGTATCTCTAGGATACCTAGGACCCAGAAGAAACGAGGTGTTGAATGGATACCATCCGGTCTGCCGCCGCGCCCGGTGCCGACATCATGGATCCGCAGTGCCCGTCCCGGGTTGTCTTCCAGCGGGTCGGCGACAAATGGGCGTCGCTGGTGGTGCAGGTGCTTGCCGACGGACCCGTGCGTTTCTCCGAACTGCGCAAACATGTCCACGTGATCACGCCCAAGGTCCTGACCCAGACCCTGAGGACACTGGAACGGGACGGACTGATTACCCGCACCGTCTACGCCCAGGTCCCTCCCCGGGTCGATTACGAGTTGACCGGTCTGGGTCTGTCCCTGCTGGGCCCGCTCTCCGTCCTCCGGGAATGGGCGGAGTCGAATGTCCCCAGCATCCTGGACGCCCGGGATGCCTATGATGACGCCCGGGTCGGGGCGCTGCCGGACGGCTGAAGGGCCGAGAGCCGTCCGTCCCGCATGCTGGCCACGGCATCGGTCAGCGGGACGAATTCGGTGTCGTGGGTAACCATCACCGTGGCCACGCTGAATTCGTCCGTGACCTCGCGCAGGAGACGGACGATGCCGCCGCTTCGCTCCTGGTCAAGGGCCGCCGTCGGTTCGTCCACGAGCAGCACCTTCGGCAGGCCCATCAGGGCGCGCGCAATGTTGACGCGTTGACGCTGCCCGCCGGAGAGCTGATGCGGGCGTTTGTCCTGCACCGGGCCGAGCCCGACAATGTCCAGGAGTTCCGCTGCGCGCCGGCGGGCGGCAGCCAGGGGCTTGCCGCGCAGGTGGTCCGCCAAAAGCAACTGCTCCAAGGCTGTCAGGGAAGGGAGGAGGTTCGGCTGCTGGAAAATGATGCCGATCTTCTTCCTCCGCAACGCCGTCAGCTCGGCGTCCCGCAGGCCCGTGGCCTCCTGTCCGTCGATGCTCACCACGCCCGACGTGGGCCGGATGAGCGCCGCAGCCACTGCCAGCATGGAGGACTTTCCGGAGCCCGAAGGACCTACCAGGGCGAGAAATTCGCCGGCGCCGAGGACCAGGCTGACCCGGTCCAGTGCCTTGAGGGTGGTGTCTCCGTCCGGGTACTCGAGGGTCACGTTGAGGAGATTGAGCGGGGCATCCATTGAATATTCCTTTCGGGGAATGTGAAGGTGGGGGATCTGAATTAGTTGCCGCCGAGGGCAAGCAGCGGGTCCACGCGGGTGACGCCGCGGACCGCCACCGCCGCTCCCACCAGGCCCAGGAGCAGGATTCCGGCGATGGGTACCAGCGTGGTTCCCGGAGTGAGCAGGAACGGGGCGGCCCGGGCAGCGAGGAAGCCGCCCAGCAGGCCCAGTCCGCCGCCGGCAATCGTGCCCGCGGCCAGCACCACGGCGGCCTGCCCCATCGCGTCCCGGAGCACATAGCCCGGCGACCCGCCCATCGCCTTGACCACGGCGATGTCACGTGTGCGCTGAACGGTCCACACTGTCAGGAACGCCACAATCACGAGGGCCGAGATGCCGTAGAGGAAGGCCTGCATCAGCACCAGCGACCCGTTTTCACTCTTGAAAGACCCAAGGGCCTGGAACGAACCTTCACGGGTGGCACTGACTGTCCCGGCCGCCGCATTGGCGGCGTCCACGTCAACCTGAGAACCGGCGTCGAACGTCACTGCCAGCACGGTGCCGACGGCCCCGTTGCCTGAGCGGGCCAGTTGCCGCCAGTCAGTCAGCGACGTCCAGACCACACCGGTATGCGAATACCACTGGTCCGGAATGATGTCCGCAACGGCAAGTTCAGCGCCGCCCACCGCCAGGAGGCTGCCGGGGCTGAGATGCAGGTCTGCGGCGAGGGTTTCGCCGACCACAACGGTTCCGTCGTCCGCCGCGGACAGTCCCCTGTCGGCTCCAAAGACCGCCACGTTTGCGGTGCCGCCGGGCGCCCCGGCTGTTCCGGCGGCCTTCGCCCGGACCTGGCTGATGCCGAGCACCTCCACATCGGACACCCCTTCCTGTCCGGACCAGGCCGCCAGCTGGTCCCGGGTGACCTCGGATTCCGTAAAGGATGCCTTGGCAGGAGTGCCGGCGGGGGCGCCGAACACGATCCGGTCGGCCGGCAGACCGGCGATTGCCGACGTCGACTGGTTTCCGAGGCCTGCCGTCAGCCCCGAGAGCATGACAAGCAGGAGGGTGATCAGGGCGATGACGGATGCCATCAGGGCAAAGCGTCCTTGGGCAAAGCGGAGATCGCGAATGGCGAGAAACACGGGTTTCCTTTCGTGGGCTGTGGCGTTCTGGGTCCACTCTTCCGCCGTGCGCGGCAATGCACATCGGCCGCCCGGTGGGCTGTCTTCAGACGCGGGGTGCAGCAGCGGGTCAACCAAATGGTTGATCTCCGGCCGGCCAACGAGGTTTCGCACGGAACCAGCGGCTCCGGAGGATACGCTGGATTGATGCGAGGCACGCGTTGATACAGGGTGAACCAAGCGGCTCCGCGGTAATCCTGCGGCTCCTGAGGATCTGCCTCCACGTCGGCTTCGCCGTCCTGCTCGTGGTGGCCATGGCCCGCGTGCTGATGTCCGGTCCGGCGCCGTCCGGTTGGTTGCCGCTGGTCCCCGCCGCACTGCTCGCCGCGGTCTACCTCGTTGGCACCGTCCTGGAGAAGCGCCACTCCACTGACACGAAGCGCTTTGATCCGCGGCGTTATGCAAAATGGTGGCTCGGTGCCGTCTCTGTTCTGTGGCTAGTGCTCATCTGGGCCAGTGCGGATTTCGTCTGGCTGGCCTTTCCGCTCTTCTTCCTGCAGCTGCACGTGCTGCCGAGGCGCGTGGCCCTGCCTGTCATTGCCGCGTCCACAGTGCTGGTTGTGGTGGCGCTCTGGTTCCACAACCGGGATGCCGCCGGCCCGGCCCTGGAACTGCCGATGGTCCTGGGGCCGGTCTTCGGTGCAGCCTTTGCCGTCATCACCGGCCTCGCCTACCGGGCGTTGTACCTCGAGGCGGAGAACCAGCGGCTTGCAGCCGAGGAATTGCGCCGCACGCGCGGGGAACTTGCCCGCAGCCAGCACGACGCCGGAACACTGACCGAGCGGGCACGGCTGGCCCGCGAAATCCACGACACCCTCGCCCAGGGCTTTTCCAGCATTGTGCTGATGGGCCGCTCGGCCGAAAAAGCCCTCGACGACGGCGACACAGCCACGGCGCGCGCCCGCCTCCGGACCGTTCAGGAAACGGCGTCCGCGAACCTCGCCGAGGCACGCAATTTTGTCCGCGGCCTGCAGTCCCCGGAGCTCGAGCACATATCCCTTGCGGGCAGCCTCCGCAGGCTCTGCGAAAAGACCGAGGCCGAGGCGGCGGCACGCGGGGCAGTGCTTCGGTGCCGCTTCGACCTCGAAGGCACCCCCGTCGAGCTGCCCAACCCGTACTCCACCACCCTGCTCCGCGCGGCGCAGGCGAGCCTTGCGAACGTCTGGGTCCACGCAAAGGCACGCACCGCCGTCGTGACCTTGTCCTTTATGGACACCGAAGTGGCCCTGGACATTTACGACGACGGTGTCGGGTTCCGCCCGGAGGCTGCGGGCGCTGGAGTCAGTTCAAACGAATCACCACGAGCGGACGGCTCCGGATACGGACTCCGCTCCCTGCGGGAGCGGGTGACGGCGCTGTCCGGAACGCTGGACATCGAGTCCGCCCCGGGTGAGGGGACGGTGGTGGCCATCCGGCTCCCGCTGGTGGAGAGTCCGGCGACGACGGTCCCGGCCGGCGAGGAACCGCAATGACCGGGCTCCGTATCCTGCTGGTGGACGACCATCCCGTGGTCCGCGCCGGGCTCCGTGCCATGCTCAGCGACTTCGAAGGCATCACGGTGGCCGCCGAAGCCGGTGACGGCGCCGCCGCACTTGCCGAGCTGTACCGGCTCCACACTTTGGGCGAGCCCGTGGATGTGGTCCTCATGGACCTGCAAATGGGCGCGGGCATGGACGGCGTCACGGCCACGCGAAAGATAAAGGCCGGTGAGGCGGGCACGCCTGCCCCGCCGGTGCTGATCCTCACCACCTATGATTCCGACGCCGACATCCTCGCCGCCGTCGAAGCCGGGGCCAGCGGGTACATGCTAAAGGATGCGCCGCCCGAGCACATCCGCCGGGCCGTGCTCTCTGCCGCAGCCGGCGGGACGGCGCTGGCTCCCGAGGTGGCTGCCCGGCTGATGGGCAGGATCCGGAATCCGGAACCGGCATTGTCCGCCCGGGAAATCCAACTGCTGCAGCTCCTCGCTACCGGACTGCCGAACCGTGCCATCGCCCGGCAGCTCTTCATCTCCGAAGCCACCGTCAAGACCCACCTGGTGCACATCTACGGGAAACTCGGCGTGGACAACCGCACTGCTGCGATCTCGGTGGCGACGCAGCGCCGGATCATCCGGCCCTAAATACGGCCGGCGCCATGTGACAGGGACTTTGTCCGGGCTTGCAGGCATAATGGCGCGGTGGGGAACTTTCAGAAACTTTCGCTTGCCCTTGTCGGACTCATAATTGGCGGATCGCTGGTGGCTTGCGACGACGGCCGTGCCGGCGCTCAAGACGCCGCGAAACAGCTCGCCGCTGCGGTGGCTGGGCTGGACGTCGGCTCCGTCGCCTTTGACGGCAAGGATGCCGCGGCAGCCAATGAACAGCTGAAGGAAGTGTTCCAGGCGCTCGATCCCGCCAAACCGGCAGTTGAGGCCGGAGAGCTGACACTGGAGAAGGACACCGCAACCGTTCCGCTGAACTACAGCTGGAAGATCGGCTCCGGCGAGTGGAAATACACGGCCTCCGCTGAATTGAAGAAGTCCGGCGACAAATGGCTGACCGTGTGGAAGCCTGCCCTGCTGGTCCCTGAGCTCGCCGAGGGCGAAGTCCTCGGATCCGCCAGCCAGTCGCCGGAGCGGGCAGAGATCCTGGGCGCCGGCGAGGCGAAACTCGTCACCTCCCGGCCGGTGGTGTACGTCGGCATCGACAAGCCCCGGCTGGCCTCCGCCGACCCGGCCGCGTCCGCCACCAAACTCGCCCAACTGGTGGGAGTGGATCCGGCCGCCTACACGCAGCAGGTCGAGGCGGCCGGACCCGAGGCCTTCGTCGCCGCCATCACGCTGCGCCAGGACGGCCGGACCATCACGGATGAGCAGATCGCTCAGATTCCCGGCGCCCGGTCCGTCCCCGATCTCCTGCCGCTGGCACCCACCCGGACCTTCGCCCGCGCCCTTCTGGGCACCGCCGCCGAGGCTAATGCCGAACAGATCGAGAAATCCGGCGGGGCACTCAAAGCCGGGGACACCACCGGCACCGGCGGGCTTCAGCAGCAATACGACGCCCAGCTCAGAGGCGCTAACGGGGTCCAGGTCTTTGCCGTCAAGGAAGGCCTCACCGCCGAGGAGAAGCAGGCATTGCCCAACCAGGGCCGCCGGATCCTGTTCCAGGTTGAGATGAAGCCGGGAACCCCCGTGAAGACCACCCTGGACCCGAAGCTGCAGCAGCTCGCTGAAGACATTCTGGCGGACGTTGGTCCGGCGTCCGCCATCGTGGCCCTGCGCCCCTCCAGCGGCGCCGTCCTCGCCGCTGCCTCGGGACCGGGCAGCAACGGCTACAACACGGCGATGCTGGGACAGTATGCTCCTGGCTCGACGTTCAAGATGGTGGATTCGCTGGCCATGATCCGCAACGGCATGACGCCGGATTCGAAGGTCGAATGCACTCCGACGCTCACGGTGGACGGCCGCACGTTCAAGAACGCCGAGGGCTATCCGGAAGGCTCCCTGGGATCCGTCACCCTGCGGGACGCGTTCGCGCACTCCTGCAACACAGCCTTCATCGCGGCCCGTGACTCCGTCAGCCAGGCCCAGCTGGAATCCGCGGCCACCTCGCTCGGTGTTGCCGTCGAGGCTCCCGGACTGGGCGCAGACGCCTTCCTCGGCTCTGTCCCGGGCGAAGCCGAAGGAACCGAGCATGCCGCCTCCATGATCGGGCAGGGCAAGGTGCTCCTCTCCCCGCTGGCAGCTGCGGTAATGGCCGGATCCGTGGCCAAGGGCTCCCCCGTGTCACCCACACTCGTGCTGAACGCGGAAGCCGGCAGCGGCTCCGCCAGTGAAACGGCAGCCCCGGAGGGGTCTGGAACGCCGACGACGGATGGAACGTCGCCGTCGTTGTCCTCCACAGCGCCTGCTCCCGCAAAAGCCGCGGAGAAGCCCGTCACTGCTGCAGAAGCCGCCGCCCTGGCGGACATGATGCGGGCCGTGGTCACTTCCGGGCACGCAGGCTTCCTGGCTTCCGTGCCGGGAGAACCGGTGGGAGCCAAGACGGGCACCGCCGAATTCGGCACCGAGAACCCGCCCAAGACGCACGCCTGGATTGTGGCGGTGCACGGGGACCTCGCCGTTGCCGTCTTCGTCGAAGAAGGCGGCCTGGGAGCCACCACATCCGGTCCGTTGCTCAAGGAGTTCCTGGTCGCAGCGGGGTAGCGGGGCCCACCAGTCTGCCGGGCCCTCCCTTCCGACGGGAGTTTTAGTCCAGAAATCGCGGCTTCCGGGCGTTTATGGGGGCGGTATCTGGACAAAAACTCCGAGGGGGCGGGCGTGGGAAGATGGAATGCGTGGCTCATATTGACGTTTCCGGCATCGACTACTTCCTCTCCGACGGCACCCAGCTGCTCAACGGGGTGACCTTCAAGGTCCCGGACGGCACCAAAACGGCACTGATCGGACCCAACGGAACGGGAAAGACCACCCTGTTCCGGATCATTTCCGGCGACCTTGTCCCGGACGAAGGCGTGATCGGGCGGTCCGGCAACATGGGCATCATGCGCCAGTTCGTGGGCCAGGTCCGGGACGATTCCACCGTCCGCGACCTCCTGGTGTCCGCCGCCCTGCCGGCCCTTGCCGCCGCCGCCCGCGCCGTCGACGACGCCGAGCTGGCCATGATGGAGCACGACGACGAGCCCACCCAGATGCAGTACGCCCAGGCAATTGTGGACTGGGGAGATGCCGGCGGCTACGACGTCGAGACCGTCTGGGATGAGGTCTGCATGGCCGCTCTGGGACTTCCGTTCGACCGCGCGCAGCACCGCCCGGCGTCGAGCCTTTCCGGCGGCGAGCAAAAGCGGCTGGTGCTGGAGGCACTGTTCGCCGGCCCCGACGAACTCCTGCTCCTCGACGAACCGGACAACTACCTCGACGTTCCGGGCAAGCGCTGGCTCGAGTCCAAGCTCAACGAGTCGAAGAAGACCGTGTTCTTCATCAGCCACGACCGCGAGCTGCTGAACAACGCCGCCAGCCGCATCGTGACCCTCGAACCGGGGATCAACGGTGCCGGTGCGTGGGTCCACGGCGGCGGCTTCGGCTCCTACGTGGACGCCAGGGCTGACCGCAACGCCCGCTTCGAGGAGCTGCGGAAGCGCTGGGACGAGGAGCACGTGAAGCTCAAGGAACTCGTGAACATGTACAAGAACAAGGCCGCGTTCCGCTCCGACATGGCCAACCGGTACCACGCCGCCCAGACCCGGCTGGCGAAGTTCCTGGAAGCCGGTCCGCCCGAGGCGCTGCCGATCGAACAGAACGTGCAGATGCGGCTGAAGGGCGGCCGCACCGCCAAGCGCGCGATTGTGGCCGAAAAGCTGGAGCTGACCGGGCTGATGAAGCCGTTTTCCACCGAAGTGTGGTTCGGTGACCGTGTGGGCGTTCTCGGCTCCAATGGCTCCGGCAAGAGCCATTTCCTGCGCCTGCTCGCCACGGGTGGAACGGATCCCGAGCGGGAGCACCTGCCGGTGTCCGACGTCGACATCGCCGAAGTGCCGCACGAAGGCACCGTGAAACTCGGCGCCCGCATCCGGCCCGGCTTCTTCGCACAGACGCACGTCCGCCCGGATCTGTTGGGGAAGACCCTGCTGGAAATTCTGCACCGCGGCGACGAGCACCGTTCCGGGCTTGGACGCGAGGCAGCGGCCGGTGCCCTGGACGGCTACGGGCTGGCCGGGCAGTCCGAACAGAAGTACGAATCCCTGTCCGGCGGACAGCAGGCGCGGTTCCAGATCCTGCTGCTGCAGCTTTCCGGTGCCACCCTGCTGCTCCTCGACGAGCCGACGGACAACCTGGACCTGCACTCGGCCGAGGCGCTGGAGCGAGCCATCGACCACTTCGAGGGAACGGTCCTGGCCGTGACGCACGACCGTTGGTTCGCCCGGACCTTCGACCGCTTCCTGGTGTTCGGTTCCGACGGCAGGGTATACGAATCCGCAGAACCGGTCTGGGACGAGAAGCGCGTGGAGCGGGCCCGCTAGCTGCCGGACAGGTTACTCGGGCAGTAGCTCCGAGGAGACGTCAGCCTCCGGTCCGGCAGTTCCTCCCATGGCGGAGACCAGCCGTTCGCGGGCGCGCCCGAGGTGTTCGTCGAGCAGTTCGGCCGCGGCCTCCCCTTGGCCTGCCTCGATCAGTTCGAGGATCCTCTGGTGTTCGGCCTGGATCAGCGCGGTGTCCAGGAGGTGCAGGGACTGGATGCGGACCATGCACAGCTTCACCTCGCCCACGAGCGAGCGGTACATCCTGCTGATGCGCTCATTGCCCACGGCGTCGATCAGGCTGATGTGGAACCGCATGTCCGGTTCGATGACGTCGAGCGGGGCTCCGGTCTGCAGTGCAGCGATGTCCCGGTTGGCCTGCACGGCCGCTTCGGGCACCTCCTTGGTGCGTGCGAGCCGCCGGAGTACTTCGCTCTCCAGATAGGCGCGGGCCAGATAGATGTCCCGCACTGAATCCGGTCCGAGTTCCACCACGCGGGCGGTCTTGTGCGTACCGCGGTCCAGCAGCCCTTCGGCAACGAGCTTTTCAATTGACGCCTTCGCCGTAGGACGCGCCACCTCGTAGGAGGAGGCCACGTCCGTTTCGGTGAGGGTATGGCCGGAACCGAGTTCGCCGGAAAAGATCCGGCTCCGCAGATCCGCGGAGATCGCCTCCACGATCGAAACTGCTGTGATTCGCCCGGCCACCGGAGCTTCCTTCCCGCCAAGGACTCTTGATTAGTCCCCATCTTGCCAGACAAGTCAACAAACTGCTCTTGACCATCATGTGTACTTGTTAGACAATCGTAGGGCGCCACGGTGTTGTGACGCCTAACACAATCTGGAGACACATGTTTCAGCAGATCCTTGACCCGATTGCCGGGTCCCTTGTGCTTTCGGCGCTCTGCGCAGCGCTCCCCCTCGTCCTGCTCTTTGTCCTTTTGGGTGTCTTCAAGGTCAAGGCACCCAAGGCCGCCCTCGCCAGCCTTGCCTTGTCCCTTGTGCTGGCCATCGCCGGCTGGCAGATGCCGGTCAACCAGGCCTTGAGTGCCACCGCGGCCGGCATCTTCTACGGCCTGTTTCCGATCCTGTGGATCCTGGTCAACGCGCTGTGGATCTACCGGCTCACCGTGGCTACCCCGTGGTTCGAAGTGCTGGGCCGGACCATCCGCTCCATCTCCAACGACCTCCGCATCCTGTCCATCCTGATCGCCTTCTGCTTCGGTGCGCTGCTGGAATCCCTCGCGGGATTCGGAGCACCCGTGGCCATCTCCGCCGCCATGCTGATGGCGGCCGGCATGAAGCCGATGAAGTCGGCCATTGTCTCGCTGCTCGCCAACACTGCTCCCGTGGCCTTCGGCGCAATGGCCGCGCCGATCATCGCCCTGAACGGCGTCACCGGCCTGCCGCTGCACGATCTTTCCTCGATGGCCGGACGCCAGACGCCCTTCATTGCACTGATTGTGCCGCTGCTGCTGGTGTTCATCGTTGATGGCCGGCGCGGTGTGAAGCAGACCTGGCCCGTGGCCCTGGTGGCAGGCGTCGCCTTCGGTGCGGCCCAGTTTGTCACGTCCAACTACTTCGCCGTGGAGCTCACCGATGTTGTCGCCGCCGTCGTCACGGTGGCCGCCGTGCTGCTCATGCTGAAGGTCTGGCAGCCGAAGGAAACCATCGGAATGGGCGGCGCCGTCGAAGCCGCACCGGAAGCTGCGCACGCTGCCGCCGCCGTGGGGACCGGCTTCCGTGAGGGCGGTTCCGCCGTCGGCCCCGCCGTCGAGCCCGGCACAGGGGCCGGCAGGGAACACCGGTCAGCGTCGGCCCCAGGCACCACGGTCCCCGCCGATAACTCACGGCCCGAGCCGCGCCAGATCTGGATGGCCATCGCCCCCTACCTGATCATCATCGCGGTGTTCTCGGTGGCCCAGATTCCGTTCGTCAAGACCTGGCTGGGGCAGGTGGGCAGCGTGACGTTTGCCTGGCCGGGGCTGGACATCACCGATTCGGCCGGCAAGCCGGTCGCGGCCACCAAATTCAAGCTCGACCACCTCAAGGCGACCGGCACCCTTCTGATGTTCTCCGGCCTGCTCACCATGCTGCTGTACAAAATCACTGCATCACAGGGCCTGCGGATCTACCGTGACACCTTGGTCCAGCTGCGGTGGACGATTGTTACCGTCACCGCCGTCCTGGGGCTCTCCTTCGTGATGAACCTGTCCGGCCAGACCACCACCCTGGGCTTTGCACTGGCTTCCGCGGGCGGCTTCTTCGCCATCCTCTCACCGCTGATCGGATGGATCGGCGTGGCCCTCACCGGTTCCGACACGTCCTCCAACTCCCTGTTCGGCCAGATGCAGGCCACCGCCGCGGAGCAGACCGGCCTGTCACCGGTGCTGATGGCGGCCTCCAACTCCTCCGCCGGGGTGATGGGTAAGATGCTGTCGCTGCAGAACCTTGCCGTGGCCTCGGCCGCAGTAGGCCTTGACGGTGCCGAGGGAACCCTCTTCCGGAAGCTCCTGGGCTGGAGCTTGGGCCTGCTGGCGCTCATCACCGTGCTGATCTTCCTGCAGTCCACCCCCGTGCTCGGCTGGATGGTCCCCTGATGGCCCCCCTGGACATGGCTGGGCTGCGCGCGGCTGTGCACGATCCCGGCCAGGTGAAGACCCGGGCCATCGACCTGCACGCGAACGCCCATGACGCCTCGCATTTCCTCATGGTCCCGCAGGCGGTGGTGACAGCGGGAAGCGCTGCCGAAGTCGGCGGCCTGCTGCGGGCCAGCGCCGCCCAGGGCGTTCCGCTGACCTTCCGCTCCGGCGGCACCAGCCTGAGCGGCCAGGCGGTCACCGACGGCGTGCTGGTTGACGTCCGGCGCAACTTCCGGGACATTGAAGTGCTCGACGACGGCGCGCGGGTCCGCGTCCAGCCGGGCGTCACCGTGCGGGCACTCAATGCGAGGCTTGCCCGTTACGGCCGGAAATTCGGCCCGGATCCGGCCAGCGAGGCGGCATGCACGATCGGCGGCGTAGTGGCCAACAATTCCTCCGGCATGAACTGCGGGACCGTGGACAACACCTACCGCACCCTGGAATCCCTGACCGTGGTGCTGCCGTCCGGCACTGTCATCGACACCGGAGCGCCGGACGCCGACCAGAAGCTCCGCGCCCTGGAACCGGAACTCTACGAAGGCCTGGCCAGGCAGGCCGACCGGGTGAGGAACAACGCGGATTCTGTGCACAGGATCCGGCAGCAGTTCTCCATGAAGAACACCATGGGCTACGGCCTGAACTCCCTGCTGGACTTCCAGGCACCGGTGGACATCATGGCCCACCTGATCGTCGGCAGCGAGGGCACCCTGGGTTTTGTGGCCCAGGCGGTTTTCCGCACCATTCCGCGGCTCCAGCACGCCGCCGCGGGCCTGCTGGTGTTCCCCGACCTTGAGGCCGCCAACGCGGCCCTGCCTGCCCTCGTTGAAACGGGCGCCGCGACCATCGAGCTGATGGATGCGCTGTCCCTGAAAGTGGGCCAGACGCTGAAGGGGACGCCCGCCGTCGTGCAGGACCTGGCGGTCCGGGACCATGCCGCCCTGCTCGTCGAGTACTCCGCCGGCAACGCCGGGCACCTGGCGGAACTCCAGCTCAACGGCGAGGGCGTCCTCCCGGAGCTGGGGCTGTCCGCCCCGGCCCGGTTCACCGGCGACGCCCGGGAACGCGGGCAGCTCTGGCAGCTGCGCAAGGGCCTTTATGCCTCGGTGGCCGGGGCCCGCCCCCAGGGCACCACCGCGCTGCTGGAGGACATTGTGGTCCCCGTCCCGGTGCTGGGCCGGACCTGCCGGGAGCTGATCCGGCTTTTCGACAAGTACAGCTACGGCAACAGCGTGATCTTCGGCCACGCGAAGGACGGCAACGTCCACTTCATGCTCACCGACGGTTTCGCCTCCCCGGCAGAACTCGACCGCTACAGCGCTTTTACCGAGGACATGGTGGACCTGGTCCTGGCCGAGGGCGGATCGCTGAAGGCCGAACACGGGACCGGGCGCGTGATGGCTCCCTTCGTCCGCCGGCAGTACGGCGATGAGCTCTACGACGTCATGCGCAGCATTAAGCGCCTTTTCGACCCCGCCGGCATGCTCAACCCGGGCGTGCTGATGGACGAGGACCCGCTGGCGCACCTGAGGCACATCAAGACAGCGCCGCCCGTGGCCGAGGAAGTGGACCGCTGCGTCTCCTGCGGCTACTGCGAGCCGGTGTGCCCCAGCAAGGACATCACCCTCACTCCGCGCCAGCGGATCGTGACGCTGCGCGCCATCGAGTCCGCCCGGCTGGCCGGGGACACGGCGCTGGTCAAGGAACTGGAAAACGACTACGACTACGAATCCGTGGATACCTGCGCCGTGGACGGGATGTGCCAGACCGCCTGCCCGGTGGACATCAACACCGGATCACTCGTGAAACGCCTGCGCACTGCCGACGCCGGCCCGGTCGCCAACGGCGTGTGGAATGCCGCCGCCAAACACTGGGAGGGCGTGACCCGCGGTGCCTCGCTCGCGCTGACCGTCGTGGACAAGCTCCCGGCGGCCGCCATCGCTCCGCCGAACAAGGCCGCCCGGGCAATCCTCGGGAAGGACACCGTTCCGCTGTACTCCGCCGAACTGCCGGGCGGCGGTTCCGTGCGGAAGCGTCCGACGCCGTCGGGTGAAGTTGACGCTGTCTACTTCCCGGCGTGCGTGGGGACCATGTTCGGACCCGCCGGTGCGGGCGCGTATACCGAAGGACGCGGCGTCCAGTACAGCTTTGAACAGCTGTGCGACCGGGCCGGACTCACGCTCCTCGTCCCCCAGGGGATCGACGGCCTGTGCTGCGGCACCCCCTGGTCCTCCAAGGGCATGGACGCCGGCCGGAAAACCATGCGGGAGAAGACCCTGGCGGCCCTCCGGGAGGCAACCCGGGACGGCGAACTTCCCATTGTCTGCGACGCATCTTCCTGCACCGAGGGCCTGCGCCAGGCCGTGGAGTCCGACGCGCCCGCTGCAGGGCAGCGGGCCCTGCGCATGGTGGACGCCGTGGATTTCGCCGCGGAGCGGATCCTGCCCCGGCTGCCGGACCACGGGAGGCTGGAGTCGCTGGCCCTGCACCCCACCTGTTCGTCCACCCGGATGGGCCTCAACGATGCCCTCGGTGCGGTGGCCGGGGCCGTGGCCGACCGGGTGGAGGTCCCGGAAAACTGGGGCTGCTGCGCCTTCGCCGGGGACCGGGGCATGCTGCATCCCGAACTGACGGCGTCGGCCACCGCAAAACAGGCCGCCGAAGTGGCGGACATGGGGGCCGCGGCTCATGCCTCGTGCAACCGGACCTGCGAACTGGGCATGACGCGCGCAACGGGCGCCCGGTACCGCCATGTGCTGGAACTGCTGGAAGAGGTCACCCGCTAACAGGACGCTCTCTCACTTCCTGACTGTTTTGCGCCAACGCTCTCTCACCGGTGAGAGAGCGTTGGCGTTTTTCCCCCAGGAAGTGAGGGAGCGTTGGTAGCGGGTGGGCGGAATCCGTGGAAACGATCATCCATTCTGATTAAATGATCATTTCGGGCTAGCATTTGAACATGAGGACTGAAGAGCGCCACCGGTTGATCGGTGAGCTGCTGCGGAGCCGCGAAGAGGTGAGCGTTGACGAGCTGATGGCTCAGTGCGGGGCATCCGGCGCCACGATCCGCCGTGACCTGGATACCCTGGCCGTCCACGGGGTCCTGCGCCGCGTTCACGGCGGGGCCAAAAGCCTGGTCCTCCGCGGCGAGAATCCCGGGTACGGGCAGCGGGAGCTGGAAGAGCAGCATATTAAAGTCCGGATCGCCGCCGGCGTGGCGGGCCTGTTGCAGGACCGGGAACACGTCTGGCTGGACAGCGGCACCACAGCCACGGAAATCGCCCGGCAGCTGCGGCAACGCGACCTGACACTCATGCCCATGTCGCTGCCCGCCCTCAATGCGTTGACCGCCGAAGGTCCGGCCGGGCACCACCCTGCCGTGCTGGTGCCGGGCGGGAGCCTCATCCCGGGCGAGCTGTGCTTCCGGGGTCCGCTGGCCGAGGCCAACATCCGCTCCCTCCGCTTTGACACCGCAGTGGTGACACCCTGCGCACTAAACGCCAAAGACGGACTGCTGGCGCACGACCTCGACGATGCCGCCGTAAAACGCGCCGGGCTCGAATCGGCCGGCCGGGTCATCGCCGCCTGCGCAGGCTCCAAATGGAACGCCGCCGCCGTGGCGCTGGTGGCTAGGCTGGACACCGTGGACGTCATCGTCACGGACAGGTCCTTCAGCGCGCAGGAACTCGCACAACTTGAAAAACACTCAGTGAAAGTAGTGAATGTATGAGCATCGCCGTCTCCTCACAGAAGCTGAACGCCGCGGCCGCCGCCACGTTCCTGATCTTCGGGATTAACGGACTGGTGTTTGCCAGCTGGGCCGCCCGCATCCCCGCCGTCACCGAAATCCTGCATGTGACCTCCGGACAGATGGGAACGCTGCTCCTTTGCACGGCCGTGGGTTCGCTGATCGCACTCCCCACTGCCGGGTGGGTGGTGGGACGCATCGGAACCGCCAACACGGTCCGCGCCAGCGGACTGCTGGCCGCCCTGGCAGGGGTGGGCATTGCCCTCTCGCTGACGGCCGGGTCGGTGCCCGGGACCGCCGTGGCGCTGTTCTTTTTCGGCATCGGCATCGGCTTGTGGGACGTTTCGCAGAACATCGAAGGGGCCGACGTCGAGCACCGGCTTAAGCGCACCATCATGCCGCAGTTCCACGCGGCTTTCAGCGGCGGCGCTTTTGTAGGCGCCCTGATCGGCGCCGGCCTCTCCGGCCTGGGCGTGGGACTGCCCGCCCACCTGTTGGTCATTGCCGCCGTCGTGGCCGTGCTCACCATGGTGGCTCCCCGGTACTTCCTGCCGCACATCGCCGCCGAGGTTCATTCCCCCGGGGAAGCCGCGGCACCGAAGGGCGAGTCCGCCTGGCGGGACAGCCGCACGCTGCTGATCGGCGTCGTGGTCCTCGGTGCCACCCTGACCGAAGGTGCCGGCAACGACTGGATCGCCAAAGCTTCCGTGGACGGCCTGGGCACCAGCGAATCCACGGGCGCACTGATGTTCGCGGTCTTTGTCCTGGCCATGACGGCCATGCGGTTCTGCGGCGGTTTCGTCATTGACAAGTACGGCCGCGTTGCCGTGCTGCGCGCCAGCATGGCAGCAGCCGCCGCGGGCCTTGGCCTCTTTGTCCTCGCCGGCAACGTATGGCTGGCCACGGCGGGTGCCGCCCTGTGGGGCATTGGAGCAGCACTGGCCTTCCCGATGGGCATGTCCGCCGCTGCGGACGACCCGAAGAAGGCCGCGGCCCGGGTTTCGGTGGTGTCCACGCTGGGCTACATCTCCTTCCTGGCCGGCCCGCCACTGCTCGGCTACCTGGGCGACCTCACCGGCATCCATCTGGCGCTGCTCGCCATCATGGCGCCCATCCTGCTGGCCCTCCTGCTCGCCGGGGCGGCGAAGCCGCTGCCGGGTGCACCGCTCCGCAACGAGTAGAATCCGGCACGCACCACCCCTGCTATCCATCCCTGCCGTCCACCCCGGCCATCCCGCCCGGCGGCGGTAGGGTAGGGAAATGCGAAGGATGCTGAGGAAAGGCCCCGGCCTGGTGGCCGGGCTGGACCGGACCTTACTCAAAGCCGTATCCGGCCTGCCCGGCGGAAACCATGATGTGCTGTTCCGCCGGCTTTCCGCGGCGGCGAACCATGGAAAGCTGTGGTTCGCGGTGGCCGGAGGGCTGGCCCTCATTCCCGGTAAGCCCCGGCGCGCGGCCCTCCATGGACTGATTGCCCAGGGCGTGGCCTCGGCAGTCACCAACATGGTGTTTAAAACCCTCCTGCCACGGGCACGGCCCTTGCCCGAGCATCTTCCCGTGTTCAGGTTCGTCAATCCGCAGCCCACCAGCTCGTCGATGCCGTCGGGCCACTCCGCGTCGGCAGCCGCCTTTGCCGTGGGCGTCGGGCTGGTCCAGCCTGCGATCGGCGCCGCCCTGGCCCCGCTCGCAGCCGGCGTTGCGTACTCCCGCGTCCATACCGGCGCCCACTGGCCGACGGATGTGCTGTTCGGTTCAGCGATCGGGGCCGGCGCGGCCATGATCACGCGCAAGTGGTGGCCCGTCCGCCCGCCCTTCCCGGCGACCACCCGCACGGCAACTCGCGCGGCCAAGCTGCCCGGAGGCGAAGGACTAAGCATTGCCGTCAACACCCTGGGCGGGTCGTACGCGCCTGAGACCATAAAGGCGCTGCAGGATGTATTCCCATTGGCGTATGTACAGGAGATTGACGAGGAAGGTGACGTCGCCGCTGAGATCAGGGCGGTCGCCGGCCGTCCCGGCGTGGCCGCGCTGGGGGTGTGGGGCGGCGACGGAACGGTGGGAACGGCCGCCGCTGTCGCCGTCGAACTTTCCCTCCCCTTGCTCGTGCTGCCCGGCGGAACGCTGAACCACTTTGCCCGCGACGCCGGAACGTCCACCCTTGAGGATGCCGTGGAGGCTGCTTCGGCCGGCGAGGCGGCGCGGGCGGACGTGGGATACGTCCGCGTTGAGCGGGGCCTCGCTGAAAGCCCTGAAAAGCTGGAACGGATCATGCTCAACACGGCAAGCATCGGCCTCTATCCAAACCTGGTCCGCCGGCGGGAGCAGCTGCAGCCGGCGCTCGGCAAACCGCTCGCCGGCGTGGCGGCAATGTTCCGGACCTTCGCGGCCGGCAGACCCACCACCATGGCTGTGAACGGCGTACGCCACAAACTGTGGATCCTCTACGTTGGCCGGGGCCGCTACTACCCCCGCGACCATGCACCGCTGTTGCGCCCGGTGATGGACGACGGCGTCCTGGACCTGCGGATGATCACTGCCGATGAGTCCTTTGCGAGGCTCCGGCTGCTGTGGTCCGTGCTGACAGGCACGGTGGCCACGTCCAGAATCACGCATTTGAGCGAATCGACCACCGTAACCGTGGAAGCGGCAGGGCCGCCCATGGCACTTGCCGTGGACGGCGAAGCCTTATCGGGAGTGCGCCGCGTTGAATTCTCGGTGCTGCCCGGCGCCCTGACCTACTACACCCCGCAGCCTTCATGAACGTCGCCGGCACGCCAGCGTCGGTCATCCCTTGGGACTACCCTGATTCCACCCTGAATCATCCCTGAGACCGGCGAAATGCGGACCTTGCGTCTGTAGCGTGGGTGGTACGAACGGATCTGCGGCGAGCAGAAGCCGTCACCGCATCCACAGCTATGCAAAGGACGCTTCCATGATTGAAGCAAGAGGCCTGTCCAAGGTCTACGGCGACAAGACCGCCGTGGGCGGAGTGGACTTCACGGTCCAAGCGGGCCGGGTCACCGGCTTCCTGGGCCCCAACGGAGCCGGCAAATCCACCACGATGAGGATGATCATGGGGCTGGACGCCCCGACGTCGGGCTCGGTCACCGTCAACGGAGTCCCGTTCACCAAGCACGCGGCGCCGCTGCGTGAAGTGGGCGCCCTCCTGGACGCAAAGGCCGTCCACACCGGCCGTTCGGCCTACAACCACCTGCTGGCCATGGCTGCCACGCACAGCATTCCTAAAAAGCGCGTCAACGAGGTCATCGAGATGACGGGCCTGGCAGATGTCGCGAAGAAGAAGGTCAAGGGCTTTTCGCTCGGCATGGGGCAGCGGCTGGGAATTGCCGCGGCACTGCTGGGCGACCCGCAGACCGTCATCCTGGACGAGCCGGTGAACGGGCTGGACCCGGAGGGTGTGGTGTGGGTCCGCAACCTGGTGAAGTACCTGGCCTCGGAAGGGCGGACTGTCTTCCTGTCCAGCCACCTGATGAGCGAAATGGCCGTGACGGCGGACCACCTGATCGTGATTGGCCGCGGGAAGATCATCGCGGACGCCCCGATTGAGGAGATCATCACCGGGAAGGGCGCGATCCGCACCCGCGTCCGCACCGACCAGCCGGACCAGCTCATGCGCCGCCTTGCCGGAACCGGAGTTTCGGTGGAGGCCCAGGAGCACGAACTGCTGGAGGTCAAGGGCTTGGATCCGCGGCAGATCGCCCGTACCGCGCTTGAGAACCACATCATGATCTACGAACTCACCCCGCTCCAGGCCAGCCTCGAGGAGGCTTACATGGAGCTGACCAAGGATGAGGTCGAATACCACTCGCTGATCACCACGGGAGCCCCCGTTCCCAACCAGACCGGAGGCAAGTAAGCCATGAGTTCAACAACTTTGGAACCCAACCCTTCGGGCCGCAGGGCGGAGGGCGGCGCGGCACCCCAGGCCGGCGGTCCTTCCGGGGAGGCCGCCCGCTCCGCCGGCAGTCCGGCCGCACTGGGCCCCGGCCCGAGCTTCCTGCGCGTGCTGCACTCGGAATTCATCAAGTTCCGCACCCTGCTGTCCACGCTGATCCTGCTGGCGTCCACCATGCTGGTGCTGGTGGGCTTCGGCGCCTTGGCGGCATGGTCCACCGGCCAGTTCCGCGAGGAGATGGCCGCCGACCCGGAAGCCGCAGCCCAAATGGCGGCCCAGGGCGGTGACATCGCGGTCAGCGCACCCACGTCCGGCATCGCCTTCGCACAGCTGATTCTCGGGTCCCTGGGCGTGCTGCTGATGAGCTCCGAGTTCACCACCGGTATGGCGCGTTCCACGTTCGCGGCCGTGCCCAAGAGGATTCCGGCCTTCGTGGCGAAGTTCCTCGTGGTGGTGGTGGTGTCCTTCATCCTGACCGGCGTTTCCATCCTGCTGGCGGGCCTGGTGTCCGTCCCGATCCTGGACAACTACGGCCTCAGCCTGGACCTGGCCAGCTCCCAGTCCGTCAAACTCCTGGTGGTCAATAGCCTCTATGTGGCGGCGGTGGCCTCCATCGGCATGTCCCTGGGCAGCATCATCCGTAATTCCGCGGGCGGGATCATGAGCCTGGTGGGCCTGTTCTTTGTGGCGCCGATCGCCTTCCAGCTGATCCCCGGCGAATTCTTCGAGGAAGCCCGCAAGTATCTTCCCGGCAATACCGTGACCCCGCTGACCGCCGTCGAACATGTGGAGGGAACGCTTGAGGCATGGCAGGCGGCGCTGGTGCTTGGTGCATGGGTGGTGGTTCCGGCAGTGCTGGCCATGATCCTGTTGAAGAAGCGGGACGTTTGAGCGGGCGGGGCGGCCGGACCGCAGTCTAGGCTCAGCACATGCATGACGGACCACCCGCAAAGGACGCGTCAGCCTCGGCCCGGGTTGATGCGTCCTTTGCCGAACTCGCCGACCGGCGGCGGGGACGCCTCCGCAGGTACCTCCACCGGCGCCCCCGGGTCATGGATGCGGTGGTGGGGCTGTGCTACCTGCTCCTCGTCACGCCCACCGCCGTGGATGCCGTGCTCGACGGCGGCTGGGCTGCGGTCACGCTGCTCGCCGCTGTCGCCGCGGCGCTTGTCTTCCGCCGGTTCCACCCGGTGGCCGTCGTCGCCGCCGTAGCAGTCCTGGAAGTGGGCATTACGCTCCTGCATCCCTGGGGCTCCAATGTTTCCGCGGGCCTGTGGTTCGCCCTCTATGCGCTGGCAGTGCAGCGGTCCCGCAGGTTCTCCATCACTGCGCTGGCATTGTCCAACACGCCGCTGTCCCTGCTGTACTTCCTGACCCTCGTGGGTCCGCTGGAACGTGCCCTTCCCAACGGAGGTCCCGCCGCACCGGAGAATTCGCAGCTGGTCTTTGGAATCGTTGCCGGCATCACCATCACGCTGTCCAACATCATCGCCACCGGAATCGGCATCTCCGTCCGGCAGCGCCGGGAACATGAACAGGAAATCGCCGCCTGGGCCGCCCGCACCGCAGAGCTGGGTTCGGTCACCGAACGCAACCGGATCGCCAGGGAGATGCACGACGTCGTTGCCCACTCCCTGACGGTGATGCTCACCTTGTCCGACGGTGCCGCAGTGGTGGTCAGGAAGAGTCCTGACCGCGCCGCGGAGGTCCTCGGGGAACTTTCCCGTACCGGACGAACGGCTTTGGCGGACATGCGCCGGGTGCTGGGTGTCCTCCGCGACGAATCACCGGCAGGCCTGGCGCCCCGTCAGCCCCTGAGCGCCGGAAACAGCCTGGCCAAGCTCCTTGACGGCTTCCGCACCGCGGGGTTGCCGCTGCACTACTCGCACACCGGGCCCGCGCTGCCCGAGGACGCAGCCTTCCAGCTGACCGTCTACCGGATCGTGCAGGAGTCGCTCACGAACGTCCTCCGCTACGGCCGGGCGCTGGGCCGGGTGGACGTGAGCATGGTCCGCGCTGACGGTACGGTCACCATTGAAGTGCTCGACGACGGCAAGGGCACCGTGGGCACCGGTCCGGCGGGCGGACCTGAGGCAGCCGCCGGCGGGTCAAGGCCGGCGGGGTCCGGACAGGGCCTGACCGGCATGCGCGAACGTGCGGGGATTTACGGCGGTACGGTGGAAGCCGGACGTGCTGCCGGTGGCGGATGGCGCGTCAGCGCGGTACTGAATTGGAATGGGGACCAAGGAAAAACATGAACGGCAATGCACCGATCAACGTCCTGCTGGTGGACGATCAGCCTTTGTTGCGGATGGGCTTCCGGCTGATCCTTGAGGGCGAGGACGACCTTCGTATAGTGGGCGAGGCCTCCGACGGGGCGGAAGCAATCCGGCAGGTCCGGGAAGTGAACCCCGACGTGGTGCTGATGGATGTCCGGATGCCGGTCCTGGACGGAATCGAGGCCACCCGGGCCGTGACTTCTTCAGGGTCCCGCGCGAAGGTGATCATCCTGACCACCTTCGACCTCGATGAATACGCCTTTGCCGGGCTGCAGGCGGGAGCTTCGGCATTTTTGCTCAAGGACGTGGCACCGGCCGAGCTGGTGAGTGCCGTGCGTGTGGTGGCCAGCGGTGATGCCGTGGTGGCTCCCCGCGTCACGCGCCGCCTGCTGGAAGCGTATGTCCGCGGGGACCGCGCCTCGGCAGTGCCCGGGCAGCGGACGGGGGCTTCCGCACCCGGAGGGGGCCGGGGCAGTCACCCGTATGGCGAGGAACAGCAGGGGGACCCCCTGCTGGAGGCCCTGACGCCGCGCGAAACGGAAATGCTGGGGGCCATGGCCGAAGGGCTGTCCAACGCCGAGATCGCCCACCGGTTCTTCCTCTCCGAGGCAACCGTCAAAACGCACGTGCGCCGGATCCTCGCGAAGCTGCATCTCAGGGACAGGGTGCAGGCCGTGGTCTACGCCTACGAGACGGGCCTGGTGGTGCCCAGCAATCCGGACTATTAGCTACCCGGAGGTAGATTTCGAGCACATTTCAAAGTTGCACTGAAAATAACTTCCGTTGCCTATTGATGGCGTTCATTGTGGGATGCTCCTTTTGCGTCCACGTCAAAATGTTCGACTGCACAAGATCTGCCGCCCGGCATCCGGTCTAGGGTGAAAAAGAAATGTGGCCTGACACACGGTAATCCGTGTCCGTCCGGGGCCCGCACCCTCAACTAAGGACGGCGCTTCCATGCACGCTGACCAACAGCTTTCCAAGTCCCTGAAACCAAGGCACCTCTCCATGATCGCCATTGCCGGCGTGATCGGCGCCGGACTCTTTGTGGGTTCCGGAGCCGCCATCCAGCAGGCCGGTCCGGGAATCCTGCTCGCCTACATGGCCGCCGGAATAGTGGTGATCCTGGTGATGCGGATGCTCGGCGAAATGGCTGCAGCCAACCCTGAAACCGGTTCCTTCTCCACGTACGCGGACAAAGCTCTGGGACGCTGGGCCGGATTCAGCATCGGCTGGCTCTATGCGTGGTTCTGGATCATCGTTCTCGGAATCGAAGCAACCGCAGGTGCTGCCATCATGCACCGCTGGGTCCCGGGCATCGACCAGTGGGTTTGGGCGCTGATACTTATGGTCCTGCTGACGCTGACCAACCTGGGCTCGGTGAAGTCGTACGGGGAATTCGAGTTCTGGTTCGCCTCCATCAAAGTGGCTGCCATTGTTTTGTTCCTGCTCTTCGGTGCGGCCGCCATCCTGGGCCTGATTCCGGGAGTTCCGGCACCCGGGCTGGACAACCTGGTCAACAACGGCGGATTCCTCCCCAACGGCCCCGGGGCGGTCCTGGCCGGCATCCTTGTGGTGGTCTTCTCCTTCTTCGGCGCCGAAATCGCCACCATCGCGGCAGGCGAATCCGAGAACCCGGTGGACGCCGTCAAGAAGGCCGTAAAGTCCACTGTCTGGCGCATCCTGGTGTTTTACATCGGCTCCATTGCCATTGTGGTCACCCTGCTGCCGTGGAACTCCGCCTCTGTGGCCAAGAGCCCGTATGTGGCCGTGATCGAACTCTTCGGCATCCCCGGCGCTGGCACCATCATGGACATTGTGGTGCTGACTTCGGTGCTGTCCTGCCTGAACTCGGGGCTCTACACGGCCAGCCGCATGCTGTTCTCACTCTCCCGCCGCGGGGACGCACCCCGGGCGTGGACGAGGATCTCCAAGCGTGGTGTGCCGGCCGCTGCCGTACTGGCCTCCACTGTGGTGGGCTTCATCACGGTGGGCCTGAACTACATTGCGCCGGACACGGTGTTCCTTTTCCTCGTGAACACCTCGGGTGCCATCGCTCTGTTCGTCTGGCTGGTCATCGCTGCCTCGCAGCTGATCCTCCGCCGGCGCATGGGTGCGGCCGCCAAGGACCTTGCCCTCAAGATGTGGCTTTTCCCCTACCTGACCTGGGTGTCAATTGCCAGCATCGTCGCCCTGCTGATCGGCATGGTGATCCTGGAGTCAACCCGGGAATCACTGCTGCTCTCCCTGGGACTCGCCGCTGTGGTGGTGGGCGTCGGCGTCTGGCGGTACCGCAAGGATCGCGGCGCCGGCGGCACCCGCACGGAAGAAGCAGCGCCGGAAACGGCCGGCGTTGGTACCGGTCCGGCGTCGTAACGCACAGGCGTTAGCCCGGCACGGGCGGGCACAGCCCCGCCCTGAACCGGAGTCCGGCCACCCTCAGTCGAGGTGGCCGGACTCCGCGCTATGTGGATCCGCGTTGCCCGGCTGGACGCTGTCGAAGAAACGGTGCTCCCCGGTTGCGGAGTCCGACGAGCCGTGGACCCTGGTGCGAATGAAGCTGACGTCTTCCGCGCTGAGCTGGATTGCGCCGTGCTGGTCGCGGACCACCGGCTCGTCCGCAACCCTGGCAACGATCGTAGAGATCGTTCTGGGCAGCACGACGCAACCGGGATTGTCCATGAGCCATCGGCGGGTGGCGTGATCAAGCCGGTGCCACTGTGATTTCAGTTCCATTGGGGAAGCCGTTCCATGTGTCTGTTGCCTCTTTCCCGGTTGCCCGGCTGTTGGTGATGCTGTTGGTGCTGGAGCCGCAGCTAGTCGCGGCTGATGGGGAGCCGTTTCTCCGCAGCAGCCGTGCCGGGTACTGCGGGCAGCGGCGTCCTCACTTCCAAAACGCCGTCCCTGAAAGTCACCTTGATGTCGGCGTCGGTGACCCCCTCCGGTAACGGGAGATTGCGGGCGAACGGGCGGTACCGCGCCCCGGAATGAAGGCGTGTTCCATTGCCCCCGGCGTGGCCGCCCGACTCATCCCTCCGCCCCCGGATATGCAGGACGCCTCCGGCCACGAAGACCTCAATGTCCCTGTCCGGATCCGCTCCGGGCAGCTGGGCCCGGACCACTAGTGCCTCCTGGTCGACGTACTCGTCGACGCTGACCTCCTCGACGAGGACGGGGACCGTCCTGTCGGCGGGTTCAAAGGGCCGCCCGTTTGCACCGGCGAACTGCGACGGACTCCTGCCGCCCCCTTCTTCCTGGGCAGACGGCCATCGCGCCGATTCGAACGGGGACCATTTCAACGCACCGGACATGGCTCTCTCCTGGTTGTCTCTTGGCAAGGCGGTTTGCTGGCTAGCGGTGGGGGCGGGGGCGGGGCGGCAAGCGGTTCAGCAACAGGGCGGCTCCGCTGCAGCCCTGGCTGAACCTCCAGTAGATACCCATCTCCGGAACATGCAACAGGGCCCAAAGTCCCCGGATATTTCCCCCCGTCCGCCGGATTTCGCTGGTGGTTTGCTGCAGCATTGGAATTTATCCGGTTAAAGGACAAACACCTGCGGCGTCGGCGGTCGCACAGCCGGCTCACAGGAAGGGCCTATACGCGGCATAGCCCCTCACGGTTCCATGGGTTAATGACTACTTCACCGCAGCCGCCGCACGAACCCCACCCCAACCACGACCGCGGCCTCGAATTCGACCTCTCCACCTTGATGAGCAGGCGTTCCCTGGGCCTGTTCTTCGGTGCCGGCACGGCGGCAGCGGCCCTCGCAGCCTGCACTCCGGGCGGGTCCGGCTCGGGTTCCGCCCCGGCAACAGCGTCCGCCGGCAGTTCGGCCACCACCACGGCGTCGGCATCCGCTACGCCCTCGGCGTCACCCACACTGACCCGCGCCATCGCGGAATGCGGCGTGGAAATTCCGCGGGAAACAGCGGGGCCCTATCCGGGCGACGGTTCCAACGGTCCGAACGTCCTGGAGGCGTCCGGCGTGGTCCGGCAGGACATCACCGCCAGCTTCGGGGCTTCCACCACCAGGGCCGAAGGGGTCCCGCTGACGGTCACCCTGACGCTCCTGGATAACACCAACGGCTGCAAACCCCTCGCCGGGGCCGCCGTCTACGCCTGGCACTGCGACCGCGACGGCAAGTACTCGATGTATGACGCCGGCCTTGAAAACGAGAACTTCCTCCGCGGCGTCCAGGAGGCTGATGCCAACGGGCAGGTCACGTTCACCACCATCTTTCCCGGCGCATACAACGGCCGCTGGCCGCACATCCACTTCGAGGTCTTCGAGTCGATGAGCAATGCCACGGCGGCAGGCCAGGTCCTGGCGGTGTCCCAGATTGCCCTGACGGAGGCAACCTGCAACGAGGTCTATGCCACGGCGGGCTACGAGTCCAGCGCCCGGAACTTTCCCAACACCACCCTCACCTCGGATAACGTCTTCGGCGACGACGGCGGTATCTACCAACTGGCCACCATGTCCGGCTCAGTTGCCGGCGGCTACACGGCGGGACTCAACGTCACCGTGTAGCTGCAGTGCACCAGGGACAGACGCGTACACGCGGCCCGCCGTCGCGCGGCTAGACTCGGAGCCATGCCTTCCCACACCAGTGCCGCAGACCACATCCAGGACCTGGGCGCGTACGTCAGCGCGTCGCCGTCGAGCTTCCACGCAGTGCACGAAGCCGCGAGGCGGCTGGACGAGGCAGGCTTCACGGGCCTGGATGAACTGGCGGCGTGGCCGGCCGGTTCCGGCAAGGGTTCCGGGACGGCAGGACGGTTCTACGTGGCCCGCGACGGCGCCTTGATTGCCTGGGTGACGCCGGCGACAGCCGGCCCCGCCACGGCGTTCAACATCCTGGGGGCACACACCGACTCGCCGTCGTTCAAGCTCAAGCCCAAGCCCACCACGGGAAAGTTTGGGTGGCTCCAGGCAGGCGTGGAAGTTTACGGAGGCCCGCTCCTCAACTCTTGGCTGGACCGGGAACTTCAGCTGGCAGGACGGCTGGTGATGCTGGACGGCACGCAGTGCCTGACCTCCACCGGGCCGTTGTTGCGGTTCCCGCAGCTAGCCATTCACCTGGACCGGGCGGTTAACGAGGGCTTGGCGCTGGACAAGCAGCAGCACATGAATCCCGTCTTCGGGCTCGGCGATCCGGCAGATGTGGACCTCCTTGCGCTGCTGGCCGAGCGGGCCACCGCAGCGGCCCCCGGCTCCGCACCGGTTGATCCTGCGCAGATCGGCGGGTACGAAGTCGTTGTGGCGGACACGCAGCCGGGTGCGGTTTTCGGGGCCAAGGGTGAGTTTTTTGCCTCCGGGCGGCTGGACAACCTGTCCGCCACCCATGCCGGCCTGGCCGCGCTCATCGCACACGGAGAGGCCGGGGAGCAGGCGGACGGCGCGCCGATCGCCGTGCTCGCGGCCTTCGATCATGAGGAGATCGGTTCCAACTCGCGTTCAGGCGCCTGCGGACCCCTCCTTGAGGACGTCCTGGTGCGCATCTCGGACGGCCTCGGCGCGTCGGTGAGCCAGCGGCGCCAGGCCCTGGCGGCGTCGTTCTGTGTCTCTGCCGACGCAGGCCATGCGGTGCACCCGAACTACGCCGAGCGCCACGACCCCGTCAACCGGCCGGTCCTCAACGGCGGCCCCTTGCTCAAGATCAACGCCAACCAGCGCTACGCGACTGATGCGCCGGGAGCCGCCTTCTGGGCACGGCTGTGCGGCGAGGCGGGGATTCCCTACCAGGAGTTCGTCTCCAACAACGTGATGCCGTGCGGGTCCACCATCGGGCCGCTAACGGCGACACGCCTGGGAATCAGGACCGTGGACGTGGGTGTGCCGCTGCTGTCGATGCACTCGGCCCGCGAACTGTGCGGCGTGGAGGACCCGTTCCGGCTGTCCCGCGTGACCGAACTCTTCTTCCGGACGGCGGCATAGCCCGGCGTGATTCAGGTCAGGCGGCCAGTCGGGTCCCGGTGCATGCCGGGTCAGGGGCCGCCCGCTACTTGACGCAGGACGCCTCGGCTCCATCGACCCGGTAAAGATGGACGGCATTGCCGTCGGCAAAGTGGTCGCTGAAGGCGCCGCTTGTCATAGCCACGGTGCGGTTTTCGTCCAGGACAGTCACGGCGGCGTCAGTGCCCCCCAGGCAGGGCAGCTGGAACAGAGCATCCTGCTGCCCTGCCTGCGCCGAGCCGGCAAGGACGTACAGCGATCCGCCGTGGACTTTCACCGCAGCGTCCACGCCTTCGCCGTGGGACAAAGCGTTGTCCAGGAACGGCGCGTTGAGTACCGGTGCCAGCCGGGCAATCTGTCCGTTCACTTCCGTCACCCACGGCCTGACCGCATCCCCGCAGGGGTCCCTCAGTACATGCTGGGACTGGCAGTCGCCGCCAAAGTTGTGGTTGAAGTACACGATGCCGCGAGCACCGTGGATAAGGCTGCTCCACACGGCCGCGCGTATTTCCGGCCCGGAAATCGTTGGAGCGTCAGCTTCGGTGAACGGATGGCCGACTTCAACGAATGACCAGACCGGCTTGCTGGCCGCCGGCATTACGAGGGACCGGACCCGGTCGACTGTCCAGCCGTAGTTCGCTGCCAGCCTGCATTTTTCCGGCGCCAGCTGGGCTCCGGCCGCGAAAACGGCGCCGCCCTCGGAGGGACCGCAGATATTGGGGTCAGTGAACCAGTAGTTATCGGCCGACACCACGTCCTGGAATTCATTAACGAACACAGCGGCCTGCTCGTTGGTTTCCCAGAACGTGACGCCCTTGCCGTAGTTGGTATAAACCAGTGCTCCGGCCGGCACAGTCTTCCTGAGCTCGCGCTGGACTGTATAGCCGCAGCCCTGGTTTTCCGGCGTGCAGATCGGGCCGATTCCCGGCCAATTGCCTGTCCACGCAGCATCGCCGGGGCCCGCCCACATATCCGGCTCATCTGAGAGCACCCGCCCGGCGGCATTCGCAGACGCGCCGCTGGTCAAGGCGCGCATTCCCTCCTTCGTGGCATGCGCAGCGTCCGAAGTGCTGGTCAGGTCCACATAAAGATTGATCCCGACGAGACGGTCCTTCGGCGCGTCAGTGGGTTCGATGAGGCTTTCCAGCCAGACGCCGATGGGGAAGTAGGAGGGATCGGAAGGCAGCGAGTTGGGGTACTTCGAAAAATAATCGGCCCCACCGTCCACCTGGCGCAGTTGAACCGGGCCGGCCGCGGCCTCGGCGGCTTCAGCCGGGGTTGATTGCGCCGGGTTCCACACGACAGACAGCCCTGAACCGATCAGGGCCGATCCCATGATGAGGCCGAGTCCGACTCCGCCGGCACGCAGCGTCTTGCGACGAGTGTTTTTTCCCATGGCCTACCCCTAACGTCGCCGAGGTGAGACCGGTACTTTTGACATCGTCCTCTTCGGGGTCCTGCCGGTCAAGGAACCGTTAGGCGAGTCCGATCACCAGGTTGATCGTGGCGGCGAGGATGACGGTGCCAAAGAGGTAGGAAAGCAGGCTGTGCTTGAGGGCTTCGGCCCGGATGAGATGGTTCTGCAGATTCGTGTCGGAGACCTGGTAGGTCATGCCAAGGCTTGTGGCGAGGTAGGCGAAGTCCGTGTACTGCGGGGGCCGTTCCTGGTTGAAATCGATGCCGCCAACCTCTCCTCCGCCGCGATCCCCCGTGTTGTAGTACAGCTCGGCGTACCGCAGGGTGAAGAGCGTCTGCACCAGCATCCAGGACAACGCGACGCATGCCAGGGCCAGGAATCCGCCGCCAAGCCGGGAGCCGGCCCCCGACCGGTGGGAGTCGAACACGACGGCGGCAACTGCGGCGAGGCTGGCGACGTTGGCCACCAGGATCATCAGGTCGGTGGTGCTGCGGGAGGGGTCCTCCGAGACCGCGTGGACGTGGGTTTCGGCGGGGCCGAGCCTGCCCACCACGAGCCACACCCAGGCAACGTAAACCAGGGCTGCGCTGCTCCACCCGGCGGCAGGCGCCTCCACCCAGTGCCCGGTCAACCCGGTGGCGGCGGCCACCGCCAGGCCGGCGCCGAACATTGCGAAGAACCGCAGGCGGCTGCGTCTGACCACGGGGGGCAGAGGGCGGGTGTCCATGTGTCGATACTCTAGCCACTTCAAGGGCCCGGGCAGGGTGATTCGCCGCTTTTCCACATAAGCGCCCTGGGCAATTCCCCGCGCCGCCGGGCCCGGACTAGCCTGAAAGGGTCCCGAATCGCCGAAACCGGCCTAAATGCACTAAGATATTGAAGTCTGTGCTGCGTCCTGCCTCCGTTTTGGGAGACCGGATGGGCACGGCACCGCAAATGAACCTCCTGTTACGGAAATGCCGTAACCGCTTAGCCCAAAGGAGGTGGGTTCACATATGCGTCCTTACGAATTGATGGTAATCATCGACCCCGAGGTCGAAGAGCGTACCGTTGAGCCGTCGCTTCAGAAGTTCCTGAACGTCATCACCAACGATGGTGGAACCATCGAAAAGGTTGACATCTGGGGCCGTCGTCGACTGGCTTACGAGATCAAGAAGAAGTCTGAAGGTATCTACGCCGTGGTGAACTTCACCGCCAAGCCGGACACCGCCAAGGAACTTGACCGCCAGCTGAGTCTCAACGAGACCATCATGCGCACCAAGATCACCCGCCCCGAAGAGCAGAAGGTCGTTGCTGAGTAATTTCAGCTCCGTGCATTCAATCTTTACCCCGCAGGAACGAACAAGGAGGCAGTAGATGGCAGGCGAAACCACTATTACGGTCATCGGTAATCTCACCAATGACCCCGAACTGAGGTTCACACCGTCAGGTTCGGCAGTAGCGAATTTCACCATCGCTTCTACGCCCCGCACCTTCGATCGCCAGTCGAATGAGTGGAAGGACGGGGAAACCCTGTTCCTCCGCGCTTCGGTGTGGCGTGAAGCAGCCGAAAACGTCGCAGAATCCCTCACGAAGGGCATGCGGGTTATCGTTTCCGGCCGTTTGAAGAGCCGTTCCTACGAAACCAAAGAAGGCGAGAAGCGCACCGTTATTGAGCTCGAAGTCGATGAAATCGGCCCGAGCCTGCGCTACGCCAACGCCAAGGTCAACCGCACCCAGCGCTCCGGCGGTCAGGGTGGTCAGGGTGGCTTCGGCGGCGGCAACAGCGGCGGTGGATTCGGTGGCGGCCAGGGTGCAAACCAGGGCGGCAACACCGGAGGAAACTGGGGCGGCAACCAGCCCGCAGCGCAGGAAGACCCCTGGGCAACGCCCGGTGTCAGTAATTCAGGCGGCGGCTGGGGCAACGGCCCGGATTCCGAACCTCCCTTCTAACCAATAATTCAGGTCCGGCGCCGGAACCTGCCGGGATGCCTCACGGCTCCCGATGAGTGCCGCCGTCGAACCACCACCATCCCGTGGATCAATATCCACGGGCTCCCTAGAATAGGAGCTCCACGATGGCTAAGGCTGAACTCCGTAAGCCCAAACCAAAGTCCAACCCCTTGAAGGCCGCTGACATCACCGTCATCGACTACAAGGACGTAGCATTGCTGCGCAAGTTCATCTCCGACCGCGGAAAGATCCGCGCCCGTCGCGTCACTGGCGTCACGGTGCAGGAACAGCGCAAAATCGCACAGGCAATCAAGAACGCCCGCGAAGTTGCCCTGCTGCCTTACTCCGGCGCTGGCCGCGGCTAAGGAAGGGATTAACTAAAATGGCAAAGCTCATTCTGACCCACGAAGTCACCGGTCTCGGTGCTGCTGGCGACGTTGTCGAGGTCAAGGACGGTTACGCACGTAACTTCCTGCTGCCCCGCGGTTTCGCTCTGACCTGGTCCAAGGGTGGCGAGAAGCAGGTTGAGTCCATCAAGGCTGCCCGCGTTGCCCGCGAGCACGCTTCCCTGGAAGACGCTCAGAAGCAGGCTGCTGCACTCTCCGCCAAGCCGGTCAAGCTCGTTGTCAAGGCTGGCGAGACCGGGCGCCTGTTCGGCACCGTCAAGCAGGCCGACGTAGCCGACGCTGTTGAGGCCGCTGGCCTCGGCCGCATCGACAAGCGCAAGGTTGAACTGCCGGCACACATCAAGTCGGTTGGTTCCTACCAGGCCAACGTCCGTCTGCACGACGACGTTGCCGCTGTGATCGAACTCGACGTAGTCGCAGGCAAGTAGTCCTTCCGGCTTTTTGCCAGAGCGCTACGCAGTCCTGAACTGCTGAAGGCCCCCGCATTCGGATTCCCTTGGGAACCGGACGCGGGGGCCTTTGTTCTTAAGGCCTGCTTTGTCCCGGGGCTAGTCCTGGTGCATCACGGTGGTGGAGTGCCGGTGGCCCGCCCGGATGAGTTCGGCCAGGACCGCTTCATCCACGTCTTCCAGCTTGTTGATGTAGAGGCATCCAGCCCCGACCTTGTGCTTGCCCAGTCGCGGCAGCAGTTCCGCGGCCTCCGGCGCATACGTGAGTCCGTACAGTGAAAGGCTCCCCTTCCGCGGGGAGAAACCTACGGCCACCGTGTCCCCCTCGCGGCCGCTCTCGTACCGGTAGTGGTAGCTGCCGAATCCCACGATGCCGGGCCCCCACATCACGGGCACTTCGCCGGTGTTTTCCTTCATAAGGGCCAGCAGTCTCAGGCCGTCGCGCTGGCGTGCGGGGTTCTCCACGCCGTCAAGGAAGTCCTCCACGGAGGCGTCGGTTGCCTGGGTCTTGTTTTCAGCCATGACGGCAGTCTGGCAGACACCGCTGCGCTTGTCAGCAGGCCCAACTCGGCAGTGTTCCGGTGGCGCGGAATAAACATGACGGCCAGCCGGTTTAGTCGATAGATGCAAACGCATATACTCTGGATTAGACCGCTGACCTTCAGGAGCACACCGTGGAAACCCGCCGCATAACCGTTCTCTCCGCCGGACTTGGCGTACCGTCGTCGAGCAGGCTGCTGGCCGATCAACTCGCTGCCTCCGTTGAACGCCGGCTGGCCGCCGCCGGCTATTCAGTGGCCGTGGACGTGGTGGAACTCCGTGACCTTGCCGTGGACATTGCCAACAATTTCGTTACCGGATACGCGGCGCCACGGCTGGCCGAGGTGATTGCCGGCGTGGCCGACTCGGATGGCATCATTGCCGTCACCCCGGTTTTCAGCGCCTCCTACAGCGGCCTCTTCAAGTCCTTCTTCGACGTCCTGGATCCGAAGTCGCTCGAGGGCAAAGCTGTCCTCCTTGGCGCAACCGGGGGCACCGACCGCCACCAGATGGTACTGGACTATGCGATGCGCCCCCTCTTCAGCTACCTGCGGACGCGCACGGCCGCCACGGGCGTCTTCGCCGGTCCCCAGGACTGGGGCAGCGCGGACGACGGCGGATCGCCCCTTTCGGTGCGGATCGACCGGGCAGCGGATGAGTTCGCCGGACTCGTCATGGCCGCTCAGCCGCGGCGCGCGCAGCAGGCCGCCGAGTCCCTGCCGTTTGAGCAGCTCCTGGCGGGGATCTCAGGCGGCCGCTAGGCTTTGGCGCCAGCTCCCCGGGAGCCGTCCGGTGTGAGCCGAACTATTCCAGGGTTCCGGTCGTTGAGCGGGACATGAAATGTCCTGTGGATTCAATAGACCTGGTAATGAGTGAGCGCAGTGGAGTGGAGATCGACTACTGTCCGCAGTGCCGGGGCGTGTGGCTTGACCGCGGCGAGCTGGACAAGATCATAGACCGCGCCGCCGAGCTTGCGGGTCCGAGTACACCGGTTTCTCCCGCTGCGCCGGCCGCCCCTGCCGGTCCCGGGCTTATCCCGCCGCCGTTGTACAGCAACCTGGACCCGCGCCGGGATGACAGGCGGCCGGACGATCGACGCTATGACGACCGTCGGGACCGGCCCCGGTACGATCAGCCCCGCTATGATGACCGCCGCCATGACGACCGCCGTCGGCCCAAAAAGAAGGAAGGCTGGCTCGGCGAGCTCTTTGATTTCTGAGCCGCACCGGTACCACGGCCCAGGGGGGCTCAGTCGTCGAGCAGGGCGATGAACTCCCTGGCCTGCTTCATGGAAATGTCAGAGTGGCGCGTCAGCGCCGTTGCTGCCGCCTCGGTGTCTCCGCTCCTGGCCAGAGTGCGGATCCGGCCGTAAATTTCGTCGTTCAGCATGTTGCTGCTGACTTCCCGGGTGACATCGCCCTTGCTGGCAATGGCGCGGTAGCGGTAGGGGAAGCGCTGGGGGGTGTCGTCGTCGTCGGGCTCCGCCGCCTCAGGGGCCGCTGAGTGGAACGGCTGAGGATGGGCGGCCAGGGCACCGACGGCGTCGCGGGAGGCCCGCAGGCCGTCGCCAGAGGCTTCGTAGTACAGCTTGATGGCCGCCATGGCCTGACCTTGGGCGATGAGGGCGTAAAGGCGCCGGTGCTGGTCTTCGGTGAGCTTGGCTGCGGCGGCACGGGCGCGTTCCGCGGGATCTCCGGGAAGTGCGGTGCCGCCTGCCGTCGCGGTGGAGGTCCTTGCGCTGTCCGCCTTGGCGGTGGAAGCCCGGGCGCCGGCAGTTCGCCGTCCCAAGGCGCGGGCCATGAGCAGGACGGCAGCTCCCGCAAGCAGCAGGATCAGGACGGGGATGACTAGCGATTCCATTGCTACAGCCGATCTATGTAATTCTTGGCGGTCAAAAGATCTGAATGAGTTGCCTGCCGCAGCATTTTGATGGCCTGGAGTTTCTGGCCGTTGCGGGCCATGGACTGAAGCTGCAGGGCGAACTGCGGGTTCAATTGGCCCCCAGGGAGGACCGGGCCTTGGTAGCCGTGCATGCCCACGCCCGGACCTGACCCGGCCTGGGCGCGCAAGGCCGCCCGCGCGTGGTCGGCCTGCTGTGATTGCTGTTGCTCGTTTTGGCTGGGCCGCGTGGCTGCATCAACGCGCGCCCGCGCGGCCGTGGCCGCCTTCACCTGGGAGGCGTAGTGCGCCTGCGACCGGAGAGCCAGTTCCAGCTGGTAGCGCTCTGCGTCGGAGATGCCGGTGTCCCGCGGTTTGAGTGCCGTGGAAACCGCCCAGATCACTGCCACAAGGATGAGGGCAGGCAGCATAACTATTAACACATCGCCCATACCAAGAGCTTATGCCAGTTCGCTGTTATCCACAGCATATTCTGGGCGGCGCATACAGCCAGCAGGTGCTGGCGTCAATTCGCGACCTTCGCCGTGGCGCAAATCACAGGGAGCGTATATTCCACGTCACTGGAGCTCGCGTTACTGGCCGGTATCCCCAATATGAACCTGCAAGCTGTGGATGAACGTTCCGCCAAAATATCTTTAATCCACACGGCATTTTGAGCGTTTTCGCAGGTCAGAAGCATATCCGCCGTCAAACTTTTTTTGTTTCCACAGGTGACCCCACAGGCTGTGCACAAGCAGCGGCCCTTAGTCCACAACTTATCCACAGCTGTGCATGTATGTGGGCTTGGTGGGCCGGAGCAGGGGTACTAACGTAGCGGGATACCTGTTTTTGGGGCACGAGTAGTTGATTCCGCCGCTTGGCCGGAGCCCTTTGGCATCCACCCCGCGGCGGACGTGAACGCTCAATTGTGGATAACCTCCGCAAACTGGGGATAACTGGATTTAAGGCCGGAACAGCGGGTGCCGGCCCAGCCTGCGTATTAGGGCTGTCAGTGCCCGGTGGTAGTACTGGTCCTGCCGCGCAGCGGGGTTCCGCTGGGCAGGGCATCCCAACGACAGATAGCTACAGCACCGACGGCAAGAGGAATCCGCCGCGGTACACAACGGAGGACGGCAGCTTTGTCAGTTACGCACCTGGACTCAATCGAGGGCACCCGGAGTTCCGAAGGCAGTCGCAAGCCGCCCCAGGACATCCCCGCTGAACAATCAGTCCTGGGCGGCATGATGCTGTCCAAGGACGCCATTGCCGATGTCGTTGAGATCCTGCGGGGCCAGGACTTCTACCGTCCCGCCCACGAGACGATCTACGAGGCCGTCATTGACCTCTACGGCCGCGGTGAGCCTGCCGACGCCGTGACGGTCTCCGATGAGCTGACCAAGCGCGGCGAGATCAACAGGATCGGCGGACCCGCCTACCTTCACGAACTCATCCAGACCGTCCCCACGGCGGCAAACGCCGGGTACTATGCGGAAATTGTTGCCGAGCGTGCCGTCCTGCGCCGGCTGGTCAATGCCGGAACCAAGATCGTCCAGCTTGGCTACGGCTCGGACGGAGAAGTGGAAGACCTCGTCAACCAGGCGCAGGCCGAGGTGTACGCTGTCGCCGAGCGGCGCACCGCCGAGGACTATGTGGTCCTCAAAGACGTCATGGAATCCACTGTGGACGAGATCGAAGCCTCAGGCCACCGCGGCGAGGGGATGGTGGGCGTCCCCACGGGCTTCTACGAACTGGATGAGCTGACCCACGGCCTGCACCCGGGACAGATGATCGTCATCGCTGCCCGCCCGGCCGTCGGTAAGTCCACGTTCGCGCTGGACTTTGCCCGGTCCGCTGCAATCAAGAACAACCTGGCCACGGTGATGTTCTCCCTGGAAATGGGCCGGAACGAGATTGCCATGCGCCTGCTGTCCGCGGAAGCCACCATCGGCCTCCAGGACCTCCGCAAGGGCACCATCAAGGACGAGCAATGGTCCAAGATTGCCACCACAATGGGCCGGATGAACGATGCCCCGCTGTTCATTGACGACAGCCCCAACATGTCGCTCATGGAGATCCGGGCCAAGTGCCGGCGGCTCAAGCAGCAGCACGACCTCAAGCTGGTCATCCTTGACTACCTGCAGCTCATGAGCTCCGGCAAGAAAGTGGAGTCCCGACAGCAGGAAGTCTCCGAGTTCTCCCGTGCGCTGAAGTTGCTGGCCAAGGAACTCCAGGTGCCCGTGATTGCCCTGTCGCAGCTGAACCGTGGCTCCGAACAGCGCCAGGACAAGCGCCCGATGGTCTCTGACCTGCGTGAATCGGGCTCCATCGAGCAGGACGCCGATATGGTCATCCTGCTTCACCGCGAGGACGTCTACGACAAGGAATCGCCGCGCGCCGGCGAGGCCGACATCCTGATCGCCAAGCACCGTAACGGCCCCACCAAGGACATTGTGGTGGCATTCCAGGGCCACTATTCGCGGTTCGCCAACATGGCCGCCGACGCCGGAGGCGGCGGCTTCTAGCGGCTACTGGCCGCCGGCCTGCGGGGCCTCATGGACCCCGCCTGCGGTGAGAAGGTGGTTGGGCAGCCGGTTTCCCGGCGCCCGGCCCCGGATCTCCAGCAGTTCCCGGGCGTGGGCATGCAGGCGCTTGTCCTCTTCGGAGACCGGAACCCAGGGCGGAATCGGTACCGAGTTTCCGGCCGCGTCCCTGGCCACCATGACGGTCAGGCAGTACGTGGTCAGATTCATCTCCCTGCCCTTGGGATCCCCGGACCGGACGTGCACGGCAATATGCATCCCCTTGGTGCCCGTGTACACGAGCCGGGCCTCCACCTCCACCACGTGGCCGATCAGCAACGGCCGGTAGAAGCGCACCCCGCCGGAAAACACCGCGACGGTGTCCCTGCCGCAGTACCGGGACGCGCACACATAGGCGGCCTCGTCGATCCATTTCATGACGATGCCGCCGTGCACCTTGCCGCCCCAGTTCACGTCCGTGGGGGCTGCCATGAAGCGGAGGACGACCCGTTCGGCGGTGCCGGCGTCCGTATATTCCTGCGCGTTCATCGCCTTGACGATGTCTTCGCGCACCTTGATGCGGGCCAGGGCGTGGTCCCGCTGCTCGATCTCCTCCGGGGTGGAGGCCTCGAACTGCGGCACCGGCACAGGCTTCCCGTCCGGCCCCACGGCCACAAAAATCACCATGCACTGGCTGCGCATGGTGGCCGGTCCGCCTTTGGGATCGCCGGAGGACACCACCGTGCGGATGTGCATGGAGGACCGTCCGGTGTAGACGATGGTGGCGGTGACTTCCACCATGTCGCCGCTGTTGACCGGATCGGCAAAGTGGATGTTGCCCACGTAGGCCGTTACGCAGTAGGACTTGGCCCAGCCGACTGCTGCGGCGTAGGCCGCCTTGTCCACCCATTCGAGAACGGTGCCGGCGTCCACGGAGCCGCTGTGGCCGACGTCCATGGGGGCCGCAAGGAAGCGGAGGGTCACTGAATTGGCGGCAGTCTCGCTCATGCTGAGAGTTTACTGACCACGCGGCGTACGGGCGGGTCGGACTGACACAAACGCCGCCCCATCCGCCATATGCGGGTGGGGCGGCGTCCGTTTCCGGGTGGATTCCTTAGCGGGCTCCGGTGTAGACGATGTCCGGCTGGGACGGCATCTCCATTCCCTCACCGATGAAGAAACCCGGGTGCGGGGGCTGGTTGTACGAGATGTTCTCGCGGGCCACTGAGAGGCGGTACACGGAGTCGTGCATCAGGGTCCGCAGGCGGATGTCGGTCGGAGCCGCGGTGGTGTAGATCCTCAGCTCCGTGCTGTCCGACGACGGCCAGGCGATTTCCTCGCGCCAGTCACCCAGGAGGTCGGCCTGGATGGCGGGGGTGCCCTTGGTACCGTTGTTGGACTTGGCGCCCGTGGCCGTCAGCAGCCTGTCGCTGGTCTCGGTGTTCCAGTTCCACTTGCTGATGGTGGGCACTCCGCTGTATGTGGCGTCGTCGAAATCGTGGTCAACGATCTCGCGCAGCAGGTCGCCGTCCCACCACGCCAGGAAGTTGGCGGCCGGAATCTTCTCCGCGATCAGCTCGCCCTTGGCTGACATCAGCCGGCCCACGGGCGAGTTCCATGCCGCGGTGCCGCCGATTGCCCAGCCTTCGGCACCCGCGTAGCGGGGATCGATGTCCCCGGCTGCGCCGCGGCCGGTGTCCTTGAGGGCCGGAATGCTCCACAGCACTTCACCGGTCCGGGAATCACGGAATGTCGCACCGCGGTTCCCGCTGGAGCTCATGTCCTCGTGGACCGCGAAGGTCTCCAGTCCGGGCCGCGACGGATCGAGGTCGCTGGTGTGGATCGCGTCGCCGTGACCCAGGCCCGTCGTGTAGAGCGGCTGGCCGTTGTCATCGATGGTCATGGAGCCGAAGACGAACTCGTCCTTGCCGTCCGCATCCACGTCCGCCACGGAAAGGTTGTGGTTGCCCTGCCCGCGGTACTGCGTGCCGGCTACGTCCGAGTCGAAGATCCAGCGCTTGATGATCTTGCCCGCCACGAGGTCGTACGTCGCCAGCACGGCACGCGTGTAGTAGCCGCGGCTGAACATCATGGAGGGGTGTTCGCCGTCCAGGTAAGCCACCGCGCCGAGGAATCGGTCCACGCGGTTGCCGTAGCCGTCACCCCAGGCCGCCACGTCGCCGCGCGGCGGATCGTACTTCACGGTGTCCATGATGGTGCCCGTCTGCCCGTGGAAGACGGTGAGGAACTCGTCGCCGGTGAGGACGTAGCCGCTGCTGGTCCGGTAGTCGGCGTTCGGGTTGCCGATCACGGTTCCGGCTGCGTCCCGGGTGCCGTCCGCCGTCTTCATGGCGATTTCGGCCTTGCCGTCGCCGTCGAAATCGTACGCAAGCAGCTGGGTGTAGTGGGCGCCGGCACGGATGTTCGGGCCCATGTTGATGCGCCAGAGCTTCGTGCCGTCCATCCTGTAGGCGTCAACGTACACCGTTCCGGTGTAGCCGGCCTGCGAGTTGTCCTTGGAGTTGGAGGGGGACCACATCTGTATGACTTCGTACGCGCCGTCGCCGTCGACGTCGGCCACGCTGGCATCTCCGGCGGAGTAGCTGTAGGGCTGACCGTCCTTCGTGTAGTCATCCGCAGGCTTGTCCAGCTTGATGGCCAGGTAGTTGCGGGACATCGGCGTGAACTCGGCCGTCAGCTGGTCTGAGCCGGCGCCCACAGCCTTGATCACGTATTTGGACGAGGCCGTTCCGCCGGCGTCAAGGTACGACGTGCTGTTCCGGACCGGATCCACGGTGAGCTGGACGCCGTCGCGGATGACATGGAAGCCGATCTGTTCCGGATCCAGGCCCAGCATGCGCCAGCCGACGCGGACGCCTCCTTCCGTCAGCAGGGCCACGGGAGCGCGGTCCAGCGTCTCCGCCTGCCGGTTCACCACCGTGACCCTGTCCGTGCCGATTACAGGTGACGGTGCCGACTCGCCGCCCTTGTTGACGGCCGTGACGCGGTAGTAGTACCTGATGGTGGTCAGCACCGTCGTGTCCGTAAAGGTCACCTCGGTGCCGCGCCCGGCGTAGGCGAAGGTGCCGTCTGCCGACGTCGAACGGTACACATGGTAGGCGGCTGCCTCGCTGACCTTCTGCCACTTAAGGCTTACGCTGCTCTTCTCAATGCCCTTGATGTCCACCTTGGCCGGCGCCGCGGGAGCTGGCGTGTTCGGGTCGGTCAGGGACACGTCCACGGTGTTGGACGGCACTGATTCGAGGCCGGTGTTGTCCACTGCAACGACGTAGTACTTGTAGGGCAGCCCTGCGAACGCGGTGGTGTCCTTGAAGGACGTTTCCGTGATTTGTTCAGCAACAAGCTGCGGCTGCGCCTCGAAGTTTGCCTGCCGGAACACTTTGTAGCTGGCGGCGTCGGCTACGGCATCCCAGGCGAGTGCCACTGCCGCCGGATCAGCTGCGGCATCCACGGCGGTGGTGCGCAGGTTGGTGGGGCCGACCAGCAGGGGAGTGACTTCCAGGCCGTTGAGCCGCTGGCCGGAACCGCTGATGGTGACATTGAGCTGGCCGTCGGTCACCAGCACCTGGCTGATGATCTTTTCGGCCGAGGACTCCTTGCCGGATGAGACCTGCCCATAGCCCTTGCCTTCCACTGCCACGTCGGTCCGCGTGGATCCGATCCAGTCGCTGTGATAGCTCTTCAGCGCGTAGGTTCCGTTGGGCACATCCAGCTGGAACTCGAAGCTGGAGCCGCTGAGCACGAAGTCACGGAGCAGGTCGGTGGTGACGGCACCGCGGTCCCGGTCGCTGAGGACCGAAAGGTCCTTGAAGCCGAAACCGCGATCCTTGCTGTACGCCATGGTGCGGTTGACCCCGGTGTAGCCGGCCTCAACCGGGGCGCCCACGGGGCCGAAGTCGAACTTGTATTTGGCTTTCTTGGTGGTCAGGGCCAGGGCATCGCTGGGCTCGGACAGCCCTTTTCCGTTCATCGCAGCGATCCGCACGTTATAGGCGGTGCCTTCAGCCAGGCCCGCGAGGTTTGCGGTCGGGATGGTTGCCGTGGTGGCCAGTTTGTAGGCGCTATCCGGTTCGGATGCCAGCTTCCGGTACACCTTGTAAATGTCCGTGCCTTCGGCGGGCTGCCATTTGAGCAGCGCCCCGGCGTTGGAGATGCTGCCGGCCACCAGGCCCAGGGGCTTGGCGGGAACGCTCGACGGCGGGGTGGCCTCCGTGGCGCGTGCGGCCAGCGGAACGCTGAGCTGCTTGACGCCGCCCGCCAGCAGCCGTGCCATCTGGATGGCGCCGTACTCCTGGAAGTGGGTGTTGTCCACGGTTCCGTTCGGCCGGTTCGGGTACACGCCCGCATCCACGTGGAGGAACACCGACTTGGTGTCCTCCGGGCCGATTGCATCGAAGTAGGCGCGGCTCAGTGCGGACAGATCCACCAGCGCCACGTTCTCTTCGGCGGCCAGTTCCTTCATCTTGTCCACGTACTCGGGGAAGCTGACATTGAATTTACCCGTGGCTTCGTCAAAATCGCGCCGGCCCACCGGTGTCACCAGGACCGGGGTAGCCCCGCGCTGGCGGGTTCCGTCGACGTAGGTGCGCAGGTATTCCTTGTAGTCTGCGGGGGACGCATACCGGTCATCAACACCCGCTGTGGCGTCGTTGTGGCCAAACTGCACCATCAGGTAGTCGCCGGGGTTGATGACGCGCAGGATTTCATCCAGGCGTCCCTGGCTGATGAAGTTCTTGGAGCTGCGTCCGCCAATCGCGTGGTTGAAAAAAGAAACCTTGTCATCAAAGTAGCGGTCAATCATCTGGCCCCAGCCGGCCTGCGGGATGTAGCCGGCGTCATAGGTCTGCACAGTGGAATCGCCGGCGAGGTAGACGGCGGGATCCGCAGTGGCGGTCCGCGGTGCGCGGGCAGCGATGACCAGCGAGTTGATCTTGGCCGCACTGCCGCCAAAGTCGAGGTTCAGCTGCCCGTCCACGAGTGAGATGGGGAATTCCATTTCAAGGTACTGGCCTGCCGGCTTGTCCGTGAGTTGGACCTTGGCCATCTTCTCGGCTGTGATGGCAATGTTGGTGGTTGCGGCGGCGTCACCTGCAACGAGCTTGACGGTGTAGTCGCCGTTGGGGAGGTCCACCAGGAAGCTTCCGCCCTGGGCCTGGACGAAATCGGACCGCAACGGGTCGGCGGTGCCGCGGTCCGTGCCCGAGGTCAGGGTGGTGTCCGTAAAACCGAACTTCAACGCGGCGCTGTACGCCTGGCCGGCATCCACCCGGGTGTAGCCGTCAGCGGTGGCACCGGGTCCGAAGTCAAAGCGGAAGCCTGCACCGGCGGGCGGCAGCGGCGTTTCCGCGTGGACCGCGGGCAGGCCCGTAAAAGCCACCGCCGCCGCCGCCACTGCTGCGGTGATGGTCTTGGCGCCGGGGAATCGCGCTCCGGAGAAGCGGTTTTCGCCGGTGCCGCGGACGTCACGTTCGTTGCCGTTGCCGTTGCCGTTCCGTGTTCCGGAGCTTCCTACCGGCGGGGGGCCGGAGCGGCCGTCCTGCCGGATGCTTTGTTGTGGGGGATAACTCACGAACATCTCCTTTGATGGCCTGTGGAAATACCAACCACAGTGTTGGACTTTGTATCGTTTCAATACTTCAATGCATGACGGAGCGGAAGTGACGCTGGAGCATGGGCCCTGGGGCGGCCAAAGGCCGCCAGCGTGCAGCGCGTGGGATGAATATGGCGCTTCATCCGCCGCGGTCCATGCCGCACGCCCAGGCGGGCCCCTTGGGTGCGGTCCGGTGTTACTGAAGTTACTGCTGATAATGCGTGTACTGCCCTGATGTATCGGTACAGGTTTAGCAGTGGATCGTTTCAATGGTCAAGGGCTCTTGTTTCTTTTCTGTGACTTTTTGTTATTCGATGTCACAACTTAGTCAAAAAGTGTTCGATGACTGAGTCGCACCCAATTTGAGAAGTAAATGAGAATCACTATCATTAACAGCATGAAGACCCGAACTGGTGTTATCCACCGACTGACCCACGCATCCCGCTTCCTGTCACCGTCCCGGACGCCCGGCTCGCGGCCGAGTCCGCCCGGGTTGCAGCCCGGCTCGCAGCCCGCTTCGCGGCCGAGTCCGCCCGGGTTGTCCGCGGCAGCCGGCATCGCCGTGGCGGCGCTGCTGTTGAGCGGCTGCGCCGCCGATCCCGGGCGGGGTTCAGGGGGCCGGGTCCCGGGAGCGGATCCGCAGCCCGGCGGCCAGCCCGCCGGGTCGCCCCCTGCGCGCCAGGAGGTCCAGGGCCCCGCCCCCCGGCTGGTGCTGACCCATGCCGAGGGCATAACGGTGCTCGACGCCCGCTCGCTGGAGGTGGTGGGGGAGGCGGGGCTGGACGGCTTCAATAGGCTGAACCCCGCCGGGGACGGCCGGCACGTCCTGGTATCGACGGGAAACGCGTTCAGGGTGTTTGATGCCGGTGTGTGGACCGAAAGGCACGGCGATCACGGGCACTCCTACGCTGCCCCGCCGGTACTGACGGATGTTGCGTTCGAGGCCGGCAAGTCCGGACATGCGGTCTTCCATTCCGGCAGGACTGCGCTCTTCAGTGACGGTTCAGGCAAGGTGGAAGTGTTTGACCCGGCCGGGCTGGCGAAAGAAGCGGGCGTCCTTCCCGAAACCGACGTCTACACCACGCCGGAAGCCCATCACGGCGTTGCGGTGCCTTTGGAGGACGGGAAATTGCTCGTCACTCTCGGCGACGACGAGTCGGGGCGGGGGATTGCGGTGCTGGCTGCAGGGACAGGCCAGGACCGGGCGGAACTGGTGCGCAGCGAGGACTGCCCGGGAGTTCACGGCGAGGCGGTGGCCGGTCATGACGCCGTGGTGGTGGGCTGTGAAAACGGCATGCTGGTCTACCGGGACGGGAAGATTTCTAAAGTGTCCAGTCCCGATGACTACGGGCGGATGGGAAACCAGGCGGGATCCCCTGAGTCGCCGGTGGTTTTGGGCGACTACAAGGTGGACAAGGATGCCGTGCTTGAACGGCCCACACGGATCTCACTCGTGAACACGGAGACGGCCGCCCTGCAGCTCGTGGAACTCGGCGCGAGCTATTCGTTCCGGTCGCTGGGCAGGGGTCCGTCCGGCGAGGCCCTGGTCCTGGGGACCGACGGCGCCTTGCGGATTATCGACCCTATGACCGGAAATATCGCCTCAGTCGTTCCGGTGGTTGCGGCATGGGAGGAATCCGAAACCTGGCAGGACCCCCGCCCGACCTTGTTTGTGCAGGGCTCCACCGCTTATGTCACAGAGCCCTCAAGCAGCTCGATCCATGCCGTGGACCTATCGTCCGGAAAGGTCAGCAAGTCTGCTGAGCTCCCGCATGTGCCCAACGAGCTGACGGGAGTGTCCGGGTAATATTCCTCAGCGGGAATACTTTAGGTTTCGCCCACGAACGACGCCGGGCCGGCCACTCGCGTGACCGGCCCGGCGCCACTCGGGGTTGACCCCCCAGGGGTGATCTTCGCTTTAGGCGAGGACGCTCAGCTTGGAGTTGCTGCGGCCGAACAGGGCCCGGTCCACAGCCACCTTGCCGGCGCCGGTCAGGGCAATCGCCAGGGCTCCGGCCGCAAGCAGCAGCACCAGTTCGTAGCCGCCCGTCGCGGCGAATACGCCGGCGGGTGCGTGGACCATGAACAGGGCGCCCAGCATGTTGATGGCAAGGAGCGCGGCGAAGACGCGCGTCAGCACGCCCAGGATCAGGGCGATTCCGCCGACGAGCTCAAGCGTGGCTACGGCGGGGGCTGCCAGTTCAGCGGCCGGAACGCCCATTTTGGCGAACGCCGCCTGCGTGCCGGCGATGGTCCACTCGTTGAACTTCTGCCAGCCGTGGGCTGCGAAGAGGAAGCCCGCAATGACGCGCAGGATCGTGAGTGCTGTGGTGGTCAGGGTGGACTGGTTCATGGAGTTCTACCGTTTCGGAGATCGGGGAGCGGCACACCCATCAAGGAGTGCCGTTGAAGTTTCAATAGTTAACTGTGCCAAGAATTAGTTGAAGAGTCAACTAATTCGTGCGGCATGTGACAGGTGTCTCCGGCTAGGCTGGCTCCGTGCCTGAATCACGCGCCGCCCCTCGGGCCGTTCCTGCCGGCCGGAACACCCGGGAAATCCTCCGCCTTGCCGTCCCGGCATTCGGCGCCCTCATCGCGGAACCGCTCTTCCTGCTGGCGGACTCGGCCATCGTTGGACACCTCGGCGTGTCCCAGCTGGCTGGCGTGGGGCTGGCATCAGCTGTGCTTCATACGGCCGTGGGGCTGATGGTTTTCCTGGCGTATTCCACCACGCCGGCCGTTGCCAGGGCCATTGGTGAGGGCAAGCTTCCCAAGGCCCTCGCGGCTGGCCGGGACGGCGTCTGGTTGGCGCTCGTCCTGGGCCTGGGGCTCGCGGCGGCAGGGTTCGCCGGTGCAGACCTTCTTGTCGACCTGATGGGCGCCACGGGGGAGGTCCGCCAGTTTGCGGTTGACTACCTCCGCTGGTCCATGCCCGGGCTCGTGGCCATGCTGCTGATTTTCGCAGGCACCGGCGTACTGCGGGGCCTCCAGGACACCCGGACGCCGCTGGCCGTCGCCTCGGCGGGGTTCACCCTGAACATCCTCCTCAACCTGGCGTTGGTTTACGGCCTGGGGTGGTCCGTGACCGGTTCCGCGGTGGGAACCAGCATTGCCCAGTGGGGCATGGCCTTGGTGTACCTGGTGATCGTGCGGCGCAATGCGCGTGACCACGGAGTTTCGCTCCGGCCCGACTGGCGGGGCGTGCGTGCCATGACCAAAGTGGGGTCCTGGCTCATGCTGCGCACGCTGAGCCTGCGCATTGCGATCCTCGCAACCGTGCTGGTGGTCACGGCGCAAGGCCCCATAAACCTGGCTGCCCACCAGTTGGCCATGACCATCTTCACCTTCCTGGCATTCGCCCTGGACGCCCTGGCCATCGCCGCCCAGGCGCTGATCGGCAAGGAACTGGGGGCAGCGAATTCCGCCATGGCGCGCGAACTGACCCGGACCATGATCCGCTGGGGTACGGTATTCGGCGTGGTCACCGGAGGGTTGCTGGCCGTCGCCGCCCCCTGGGCCGGTGCGTTGTTCACGTCCGACGCCGGCGTCCAGTCGGCGCTGATGCTAGCCCTGTGGGTCCTCGCAGCCGGGCAGCCGGTGGCCGGCTATGTGTTTGTGCTGGACGGCGTCCTGATCGGGGCCGGGGACGCGAAGTACCTGGCGATTGCCGGCGTCGTGAACCTTGCGGTGTACCTGCCGCTGCTGGCGGCTGTCCGGCTCTCGGACATTGGCGGGCCCACGGGGCTCGCGTGGCTGTGGGCGGCCTTTTCGGTGGGCTACATGTCCGCCCGGGCGGTGACCCTGGGGCTGCGGGCGAGGACCGACAAGTGGATGGTCTTGGGTTCGCCCTAGGCGGGAATTCCGAACGGTCCTGCCCGTTGCGGCCGGTGGCCGGTTTCCATCCGGTTCGCGTGGATTCCGCCGCGCACTAAACTGGACCCGTGACCCTCCCCGCATCTCCCGCCGATCCCGCTTCCCTGACGGCTCCCGCCGCGGACCTGTGGAAGCCGGTGCTCACCAGGGCCGTCGTTGCCCTCGCCTTCGGCGCGGTAACGGTGTTCTGGGCGTCGCCCTCGGCCTCCGAAATGGGTTGGGCGGCCGGCCTTTACCTGCTGGCCATCGGCGTGACGCTGCTCCGCGGACTCGGGAAGTTCGGTCTCGCGGCCAGGCAGCCGGCCGGCAAGGTCATGGCAGCCGCCGGCGCCGTCGTGACCGGAGCGGGCGTGGCTGTGGCATTCCTGGGCAGCGAACTTGTGTTCGGTGTCCTGGGGGCCCTGGGTCTGGGCGTGCTGGGGGCGGCGGAACTCTACCTCGGATTCCTGTACCGCGGACGCAGTGTCTTGGCCCGTGACTGGCTGGCCTCCGGCGTGATCGGGCTGGGGACGGCCGTGGCACTGCCGTTCTTCATCAGCCTCGGAGCACACGCCCTGCTCGGCGTTGCCGGCGGCGGTGCCATCATTTCGGGCGTCCTGTGGATACTGGCGGCCCTGACCCTGCGGCACGATGCGCGGTCCGTTTCCAGTGAGGCCGTAAACTAGTAGCGAACGGTTCTACTTGGCGTAGAACAAACGCTTGACTTAAGCGGCGGTGCTCCGGCCGCGCCGCACGGGAGGAAACACCTTGGCACACCAGAAACCAGGAGAGCCGCGCAATCTGCGGACCTCGGTCAAGGGACCCCTCATGTTCTCCGCGTTCTGGGCTGTCCTTGCCTTCGTCGCCGTGCTGATTTTCGCCTCCGGCGGCAGTGCCCGGACGCCCCGTTTCGACCTCGCGTTCACGGGAGCGGGCATTGCGTTCATCGTGACACTGGTGATTGCCGCGATGCTTTCGATGAGCCACAAGGACAATGCCGACCACCTCGGTAAGGGTTCCGGCGTCAACCTGAGTTCCAAGAAGTCGTCCGGACACGGCGGCTTTTCCGCGCGCCCCGGCACCCAGGCCGGCGGCCCCCAGGCTCCGGGCGCACAGGCTCCCGGTGCGACGGATTCCTCGCCCGGCAGCGATCCCCGCTAGGCGCGACGCCCCCTCAAAGCGCGCCCGCTGAACCCGCTTCCCGTTACGAGGCGGCCTTCCGCGCGCGGTAGGCGGCCACATGCGCCCTGTTGGCGCAGTTCCCGGTATCGCAATACCGCTTGGACCTGTTCCGGCTGAGGTCCAGCACCACGGCATCGCAATCCTCCGCGGCACACACCAGCATCCGGTCCATCTCCTTGCTGCGGATCACATCCACCAGCGCCATAGCGGCCTCCGTGCCCATCCTGTCCGCCAGCGGCGCCTCCCGGGTGGTGGCGTGTAGGTGCCAGTCCCATTCATCGTGCTTGATCAGTTGCGGAAGCGCGTTCGCTTCGCGGAGCAGGCGGTTTACCGTCTCAACTGCCGCGTCCTCATCCATGGTCCAGAGCCCGGAAAGCTGGCTCCGCAGCTTGTGGACGCTGGCCAGTTCAGCGGCATCCCGGGTCCTCGCGCCGGAGAAGCCTTCCGCATGGAGGAAACGGTCCAGGTCCTCGATCGTGGCGAGGTGCTCTTCTCCGTTGGCCGCGCTGTTGATCAGCGCCACCACGGTGCGGAGCGCCACTTCAGTGTCAGGGGCAAAAACCATCTTGACTCCTTACAGGTTCCCGGCGTAATGTCATGACCATTACCCCACTTTACTCCTGACAGGAGGTAGCCGTGCCTGCCGTAAGCAAACGCGCCGAAGCGTCTATCCAGGGCGCCGTTCCCCGTCCCGGTGCCGCGCACCGGCCCGGCGGCTTCCTGGCCTCCGGGCTCGGCGTGGCACTGTTTTCCTCGGCCGTCTTCGGCCTCTCCGGATCGTTTGCCAAGTCCCTGCTCGAAACCGGCTGGACTCCCGGCGCGGCAGTGACCGCCCGCCTCACCGGTGCCGCCATCATCCTTGCCATCCCGGCTGTCCCTGCCCTGCGCGGCCGCTGGCACCAGCTGAAGGACAACTGGCTGACCATCCTGCTGTTCGGACTGATCGGCGTGGCGGCGTGCCAGCTCTTCTACTTCAACGCCGTCGAACGCCTTTCGGTGGGCGTTGCCCTCCTCCTCGAGTACCTGGCGCCGGTGATCATCGTCCTCTGGCTGTGGGCTGCGAGCCGCCGGCGTCCCCGGGCGCTCACCATCGCGGGAACGCTGCTTTCACTGGGCGGACTCGTCCTGGTCCTGGACCTCACAGGTGCGGTCAGGATTGATTTCGTCGGTGTCCTGTGGGGCATCGCCGCCGCCGTCTGCCTGGCGATCTACTTCTTCATCACGGCCAAGGAAAATGACACCCTTCCGCCTATCGTCCTGGCGTCCGGCGGGCTGATGGTCGGCGCGGCGGTGATGTGGCTGGCAGCAGCCACCGGCCTTCTGCCCATGGCGTTCAGCACGGCGGACACCACGCTCGGACCGTGGGTCACACCGTGGTGGGTTTCTTTGGGCGGACTGGTTGTCCTGGCCACCGTCCTCGCTTACGTTTCGGGCATTGTGGCCGCGCGGGCCCTGGGTTCGAAGGTGGCATCGTTTGTGTCGCTCACCGAGGTGCTCTTCGCCGTCATCTGGGCATGGCTGCTGCTCGGTGAATTGCCCGGTCCCGTCCAGCTGCTTGGCGGGGTGCTGATTGTGGGCGGTGTGGTTCTGGTCCGCGTCGACGAGCTTCGCGGTGCAGGCGCCCCGGCAGCGCCGGTGCCGGCGCCGCTGGACCACGCGAACGACGTCGAACCCGTACCCTAATCGGACGCACCACCGGGCGTCCCGTCAGCCCTGTGAAGCTAGACCCGTTAAAGGCGGATGCCCCGGACGCAATGTTGCGTCCGGGGCATCCGGTAATACGGCAGTTCTTGGGAAATGCATCCCCGGCGGGAGGC
>NZ_JBBLYW010000037.1:0-69944 GCF_037911235.1 Arthrobacter oryzae | reverse complement strand
TTGGGAGAAGCGAGAGAGCGTCTGTGTTTGTCCTGCGAAAAGTGAGAGAGCGTGCCTACTTGGCTTTGCCGAGGAAGCCCTGGAGCCGCGCCACGCCGGTGGCGAGGTCGTCGTCGCCCAGCGCGTAGGACAGGCGCAAGTAGCCCGAGGGGCCGAAGGCCTCGCCGGGAACAACTGCAACCTCAACCTCATCCAGGATGAGTGCCGCGAGCTCAGCGGAAGTCTGCGGGCGGACGGTCCCGTTCGCCGTCTCGAATTCCTTGCCCAGCAGGCCGCGGACGTCCGCGTAGACGTAGAAGGCTCCCTTCGGCGTCGGGCATTCCACTCCATCGATGGCATTCAGGCCGGCGACAATCGCCTTCCGGCGGCGGTCGAAGGCCACCTTCATCTCGTCCACCGCGGTGAGCGGCCCGGAGACGGCCGCGAGGGCCGCGACCTGCGGGATGTTGGAGACATTGGAGGTGGCGTGCGACTGCAGGTTGGTGGCCGCCTTGATGACGTCCGCCGGGCCGATCATCCAGCCCACCCGCCAGCCGGTCATGGCGTAGGTTTTGGCAACGCCGTTGAGGATAACTACCTGGTCTCCGAGTTCGGGAACCGCCGTGGCAATCGACGTGAAGGGAACGCCGTCATAGGTGAGGTGTTCGTAGATTTCGTCGGTGACCACCCACAGTCCCTTGGAGGCGGCCCACAAGCCAATTTCCCGGACCTGCTCCGGCGAGTACACGGAACCGGTGGGGTTGGACGGGGAGACGAACAGCAGGATCTTGGTGCGCTCAGTCAGGGCTGCTTCCAGCTGCTCCACAGTGACGAGGTAATCCTGTTCCGGGCCGGCGAAGACCTCCACCGGCACGCCGCCGGCCAGCCGGATGGCTTCCGGATAGGTGGTCCAGAACGGCGTGGGAACGATGACTTCGTCGCCCGGATCCACCAGGGTGGCGAAGGTGTTGTACACGGCCTGCTTGCCGCCGTTGGTGACCAGGACCTGTGACGCCTCGGCTTTGTAGCCGGAATCCCGGAGCGTCTTGTCCACAATGGCCTGCTTGAGCTCCGGCAGCCCGCCGGCGGGGGAGTACCGGTGGTACTTCGGCTGGCTTGCGGCCTCAATGGCTGCCTGGACGATGTAGCCGGGTGTCGGGAAGTCGGGTTCCCCGGCGCCGAAGCCGATGACCGGCCGGCCGGCTGCCTTGAGTGCCTTTGCCTTGGCATCAACGGCCAGGGTGGCGGATTCGGCGATAGCGGAAATGCGTTGGGAAACGCGGGCGGCAGGCATGGCGGGGTCCATTCTTTGCTTGCAGCTCGATGGCTGGATGTGGGATTCGACGAGATCTACTCTATGCTGTTCAGCGGATCGTTCAGCGTGACGGCCAGGAATGTGACCGTGTCCCGGTCGGCATGCCCCGGCAGTCGCAAGAATGGTCCGAAATGAGGCTGGTTCGACGTAAGCGCAGTTCTTGCGTAGACTAGTTCTCCGGTGTTGAAAACACGATGATGGCCTGCGCCCCGTGAAGTCTGCGGGAAGTGTGGCGTGATGGGTTTTCGCTCCATAGGGTAGTGGCGCAATTGGTAGCGCAGCGGTCTCCAAAACCGCAGGTTGCAGGTTCGAGTCCTGTCTGCCCTGCGCAAGCGGTTCCGGCGGTTAGTCGGAGCCAGCGCAGCAACCATGGTTCAGTTCAGAGCCGGGTATCCGACATTTGCGAGGATGAGTGAGGACCAGGTGACCGAAACGGCTGCAAGCAGCTCCAAGGGCCGCCCCGCCAAGAATGCCGCCAAGTCCGGCTTCTTCGCTCGCATCGCACTCTTCGTCCGCCAGGTCATCGGCGAACTGAAGAAGGTCGTCGCACCCACCCGCAAGGAACTGATCAACTACACGCTCGTGGTGCTGGTGTTCGTGATCATCATGATGCTCATCGTTACCGTCCTGGACTTGGCTTTCGGAACCGGAGTGAGCTGGGTCTTCGGCGGCACAGGCCCCACGGACCGCTAAGGCGATCCGTCCGCAGACTGCGTTGAATGCTGCCGGGAATCCGGAAGCATTCACGGAGTGTGCGGAATTGAGCCATTTAAATAGGCATGTTAGGCAATGAGGAAGCAGGAGACCAAGTGTCTGAGCAGGAGCTCGAGGTAACTGAGACTGAGCTGGATGGGTCCACGGACAGCACAACAGACGCCGCGGCGGTAGCCGGGGAAGAGTCCGAGGTTGAGTCTGCTGCGCCCGATTCCATCGACGATTCCTCTGAAGCCGACGCTGAAGCCGACGTTGACGCTGAAGCCGACGCTGACGCCGATGAAGATCAGGCTGACGCCCTGGCAGCCGCGGCCGCCAAGGCCGAGGTCGATCCGGCTGAGGAATTCAAAGCCAAGCTGCGCCGCCAGGAGGGTGACTGGTACGTCATCCACTCCTACGCGGGTTACGAAAACCGCGTCAAGGCCAACCTTGAAACCCGCATCCAGACCCTGGACATGGAAGATTACATCTTCGAAATCCAGGTGCCGATGGAAGAGGTCGTTGAGATCAAGAACGCTCAGCGCAAGGTCATCAACCGCGTCCGCATCCCCGGCTACGTGCTGGTCCGCATGGACCTGACGGACGCGTCCTGGGGCGCCGTTCGCCACACCCCCGGCGTCACCGGCTTCGTGGGCAACGCCCACAACCCCGTGCCGCTGCGCCTGGACGAGGTCTTCTCGATGCTCGCCCCGGTCTTCGAAGAAGAGCAGGCCGAGAAGGGCAAGCCGGTCAAGCACGCAGCCGCTCCCGTGGATGTCGACTTCGAAGTCGGCGAGTCCGTCATCGTCAAGGAAGGTCCGTTCGAGACCCTCCCCGCCACGATCTCCGAGATCAAGATCGATTCCCAGACCCTCGTGGTGCTGGTCTCCATCTTCGAACGCGAGACCCCGGTCACCCTGGCATTCAACCAGGTCACCAAGATCTAGCAACACCCCACAGAATTCGCTCCGGGGCTGCCCGCTTAGCAGTCACGAAGCGGCCGGCCGCCTCGCCATGGCGGCCACCAACCTGAGGCACGCTCCTGTGTCCCAGGACGTAATTGAGAGAAGGACCTACATTGGCTCCCAAGAAGAAGGTCACCGGCCTCATCAAACTGCAGATCCAGGCAGGTGCCGCTAACCCGGCCCCGCCGATCGGTCCTGCGCTTGGCCAGCACGGTGTCAACATCATGGAATTCTGCAAGGCGTACAACGCTGCGACGGAAGCCCAGCGCGGCAACGTTATTCCTGTTGAAATCACGGTCTACGAAGACCGTTCGTTCACGTTCATCACCAAGACCCCGCCGGCTGCAGAGCTCATCAAGAAGGCTGCAGGCGTCGCCAAGGGTTCAGCTACCCCGCACACCGTCAAGGTTGCCAAGCTGACCCAGGCCCAGGTCAACGAGATCGCCTCCACCAAGATGGAAGACCTCAACGCCACCAGCCTCGAAGGCGCAGCGAAGATCATCGCCGGCACCGCCCGCTCCATGGGTATCACCGTCGAGGGTTAATTCCCCACCGCTGATGCGGCGCCTGAGATCGGGTAAACAAGCAACCGATCACGACGCCGGACGGCACCGCCGGGAAACCGGCACCACCTAAACATTGAAATGTTGGAAATCCGTCCGCATCAACCGGCCGGAACATCCAACTGTGGCAGGGCCCAGCGCGGTCCGCAGACCACAACTGCACAAGGAGAATAAGCAGCATGGCAAAGCGCAGCAAAGCATATGAGGCAGCCGCCGCCAAGATCGACGCGGAGAAGTTCTACGCGCCGTTCGAGGCAGTGACGCTGGCCAAGGACACCAACCCGTCCAAGTTCGACGCCACCGTTGAGGTCGCTTTCCGCCTGGGTGTTGACCCGCGTAAGGCTGACCAGATGGTTCGCGGCACCGTTAACCTGCCGCACGGCACCGGTAAGGTTGCCCGCGTCCTCGTCTTCGCGACGGGCGACAAGGCAGAAGCGGCAATCGCTGCCGGCGCCGACTTCGTTGGTTCCGACGACCTGATCGAAAAGATCGCAGCCGGCTGGACCGACTTCGACGCCGCCGTCGCCACCCCTGACCTCATGGGCAAGGTTGGCCGCCTCGGTAAGGTCCTGGGTCCGCGTAACCTGATGCCGAACCCGAAGACCGGTACGGTCACCCCGGATGTCACCAAGGCTGTCAACGACATCAAGGGCGGCAAGATCGACTTCCGCGTCGACAAGCACTCCAACCTGCACTTCATCATCGGCAAGGTTTCGTTCGACGCCATCAAGCTGGCCGAGAACTACGCAGCAGCACTGGAAGAGGTCCTTCGCCTGAAGCCGTCCGCTTCCAAGGGCCGCTACATCCAGAAGGCTACCGTGGCCACCACGTTCGGCCCGGGCATCTCGGTTGACCCCAACGTCACCAAGGTCCTGACCGAGGTCTAGTCCTCACCAGTTCCGCTTGAAAGACCGTCCCGCAGCTGCGGGGCGGTCTTTCTGCTTGTGCGGACCGACCGTGTGCTCGAGTTTCCGTTGCTGCGGGCCCCCGGACGGTTAGGCTGTCCCCGTGAATGCAGCGTCGTACGTCGTCGAACCCCTTGTCCTGCCCGACGCAATCGATTCCCCGGATGCTGGCGTATTCCGGGAGTTCGGGGCCCTCAGCGATGCCCTGGTGCTTGAAACCTGGGGTAATGCGGACCGCCTCGCGCCACTGGCAAGCAGGCTTCAATACTGGCGGGACAGCCCCTACGCGCAGGTGAGGCTATTCTTTGTGCGGGTGGAAGGGCGGATGGTGGCGCGGTCCTGGATCCGCTTCGGCGTCCAGGAGAACCTCCAGACCGCGCTCCTGCATGTGACTGTGCTGAAGGAGTTCTCGGGCCGAGGCATCGGCGAGGCGTTGCTGGGGCACGCCGAGCAGTTGGCAGCATCGCGCGGATGCACCACCCTTCAGACGTTCACGGAGCACCCGGCCGATTTCGACGCCGAAGGACCCGGTCTGCTCCAACCGGCAACGGGAACCGGCGGCGTGCCCGCCGACGCGAAAGGGGTGCGTTTCGCCCTCCGGGCCGGCTACCGGCTGGAGCAGGTGGAACGCTTCAGCGCCCTGTCCCTCCCGGCGGACGTCGGCACGCTCGCTGCACTGGAAAACGAAGCACAGGAGAAGGCGGCGCAGCAGTACGAGCTGCTGCATTGGACGGACCATTGCCCCGAGGAATTTGCGGAACAACTCGCCGTCCTGATGTCCCGCATGAGCACGGACACGCCAGTGGGCGCCCTCAGTTACGACGAGGAAACCTGGGACGTGCCCCGGGTCCGCCACGTGGAGAAAACGTGGAAGAAAGCCGGCCTGAACTCCCTGGTGGCAAGTGCCCGCCACAGGGCTACCGGGGAGCTCGCCGCGTACTCTGTGCTTCAGGTGTCAGACCTGAAGCCCTGGCTGGCGAACCAGGACGATACCTTGGTGGCGAGCCACCACCGCGGGCACCGCCTTGGCATGCTGGTCAAGCTGCTCAACATTCGCCATCTGCTCGCAGGCTACCCCCAGGTTGAGCGCATCGTGACGTTCAACGCCGCTGAGAACGATCACATGTTGGCCATCAATGTGGCGCTCGGTTTCCGGCCCGCGGGATACGACGGCGAATGGCAGAAAACGCTGTGACCGGCCTTGCTATCACCGCCGTCGCGGCCCCGCAGCCCGGCGATGAAGGCACGGGGCGTGCCGCGGGCCTGAGGGCCTGCCGTGCGCTCCGCGACGCGAACCATATGGCCAAGTGGGGAAACCTGGACCGTGCCTCGACGCTCCGCGAGGACCAGGAATATTGGCGCGGAACCGGTTACGAGGAGCGCCTGCAGTTCCTCGCGACTCTGGACGGAGCTCCGGTGGGCACCTGCTCGGTGCTGCTCCCGCTCAAGGAAAACACCGCGGCGGCGTGGATCGAAGTGCTGGTCTCGGCCCGGTACCGGCGGCAGGGGATAGGCCGGCGGTTGCTGGAAGTTGCCGAGGAGACGGCCCGGTCGCGCGGACGCAGGGTCTTTGAAGGCTACTGCGAGGAGCCCGACTCGGCGGCCGGCCCCGGCTCGGCGGCTGGCCCCGGCTCGGCGGCTGGCCCCGGCTCGGCGGCTGGCCCCGGCTCGGCGGCCGGCTCCGGCTCGGCGGCCGGCAGGGAAGAACTGCCGGCGAAATCGGGAAGCGGGGGAGTTCCGCTGAAGCTTGCCTCGACCCGCTTTGCCTTGGCCTCCGGTTATGAACTGGAGCAGGTGGAGAGGTCCAGCAGGCTGCGGCTGCCTGTTGAACCGGGGCTGCTGGACGCGCTGGAGGCCGATGCCAGGGCGCACGCGGGAAACTACCGGGTGGTGGGCTGGCGGGGCAGCTGTCCGGAGGCCCTTGTGGATGCCTATGCGGTCCTTAGGGGCAGGATGACCGCCGACGTACCGACGGCGGGCCTGGAAGCCGAGGAAGAGGAATGGGACGCAGCGAGGGTGCGTGTTGAGGAACAAAGCTGGGAGCGCAGCGGGGTCGTGGCGCTGGTGGCGGCAGTGCAGCACGCAGGAACCGGGGAACTGGCAGCCTTTACCGTGCTGAGTTACCGCCCGGAGCGGCCCCTTGTCCTGATCCAGGAGGACACGCTGGTGGCGGGCCCGCACCGGGGCCGCCGGCTGGGCATGCTGGCCAAGATCGCCAATATCCGGCTCGCCCAGGACAGCTGCCCGGCCGCGGCGTCGATCATTACATGGAACGCCAGCGAAAACCGGCATATGCTGGCGATAAATATTTCGCTTGGATTCAAGCCCGCCGGCTTTGAAGGTGAGTGGCAGAAACGACTGGAATGACGCCCTCTATGGTTAAAGACGTACGGATCGAACAACTCTGGATTCCCGATTCCCTCGACGGGCCTGACAGCGCCGACTTCCTGGCCGCCGTCGAAGTCAGTCGGAAGGTGCGGATGCAGACGTGGGGGAGCGACGACCTCGCCTACACGCCCCTTGAAAAGCTGCTGGAACTTGCCGATCCATACGAACGCCAGATCATTCTTGTGGCCAGGGTCGACGGCGACATTGTGGGTACGGCGGACATCGCCTTGCCCTTGGCCGACAACCTCGACCTCGCGGAATTTACGCTGGACATCCTTCCCGAGTTCCAGCGACAGGGAGTGGGACGCCAGTTGCTGGAGGCGGCCGAGCAGCTTGCCCGGGCCGAAGGGCGGAGCATGATCCTGATCGACACCAACCATCCGGGCGTCTCACTGAGCAGCGCCGTGGATGAGCAGCTGGTCCCGGGATCCGGCCTGGGATTTGTTCCAATGGGAAGCCGGGAAGTGGAGTTTGCCCGCAAGACCGGATACACCCTGCAGCACATCGAGCAGTTCAGCTCCTGCCTGCTGCCGCTGGACACCAAACTGGTCGCGGAACTGGCGGAGGAGGCCGAGCAGGCCAACGCCGGGCGCTACCGTCTGCATCACTGGACGGACAGGTGCCCGGACCAGTGGCTGGATGACGTGGCCGCCCTGGAAAACCAGGCCGGTGAGGACACCGAACCGTCCGCAAGGACCGAAGAACAATTGGTGTTCGACGGCGCCATGATCAGGAAGGCGGAAGAGGCCACCATCGCGCAGGGAAGGCGGACGGTGGTCACCGCCGTCGAACATATCGCCACCGGGATGCTCGTAGGGCTGACCACCATCAGTGTTCTGTCCCAGCGGCAGGATGTGGTCTTCCAGGACGACACGGTGGTGATGCAGGAACACCGGGGCAACAAACTGGGCCTGCTCATCAAAGTGGCGAATATGGAACGCCTGTCTGAACAGTTCCCGGATGCCCGGGTCATTTACACCTGGAATGCCCCCGAAAACAGGTATCTGCTCAAGGTGAACCAGCAGCTGGGATTCACTACGGCGGGAGTCACGGGGATCTGGCAGAAGGACCTGCCGGACCTTGGACCGAGCAGCAGCTGAGCGGCCGATTTGGAGTACGGGCGGCGTTGCCCGTAAGCTTGAGCTACCAAAGACCGTCGGTTGTTGGGAATCCACTCTCCTGAGCATCGCTCAATTCTGCAGTCGTGTGCGGGAGAATCAGTGGATTTCCGGACGAAGGACCCTGAACATAGGGCGGCCAGCGCAGGTGAACGAAGCAAAGCTCCACAGTCATGGACCGTGTTGAGCCAAGCCCCGTGCATCTGCGCGGGGCGTTTTTAGTTTTAGCTCACCTGAGCGGGGACCCGGAACACCGGCACTATCCCCGGAAGGAGGGTTATGGCAACGCCTACCAAGGTTTCAGCAGTAGCTGAGATCACTAACGATTTCAAGGAATCGAACGCCGCTGTCCTGACCGAATACCGTGGGCTCACCGTTGCACAGCTCAAGCAGCTGCGTGTTTCTCTCGGCCAGGACACCAAGTTCGCGGTCGTCAAGAACACCCTGACCGCCATTGCAGCCAAGGAAGCTGGTGTCGAAGCATTCGACGGTCAGCTCGCCGGCCCCACTGCAATCGCGTTCATCAAGGGTGACGCAGTTGCAGCTGCCAAGAGCCTGACGGATTTTGCCAAGACCAACAAGCAGCTGGTTATCAAGACCGGTTACTTCGAGGGCAAGGCACTGAACGCCAGCGAAGTTGCTGCCCTGGCAGCACTCGAGTCCCGCGAGCTGCAGCTCGCCAAGGTTGCAGGCATCCTCAAGGCTCCTGCTGCCGCTGCTGCACGCATCATCGACGCCCTGCGCCTCAAGCTTGAAGAAGAGAACGGTGCACCGGCAGCTGTCGAAGCGCCCGCCGCTGAAGAAGCACCGGCCGCAGAAGCAGCAGAGACCGAAGCTCCGGCCGAAGCCGCAGCCACCGAAGAGAACTAACTCTCTCTTTCAGACCAGACTCCGGTGCGAAGGCAACGGCCCAGGCCGCCAAGCACCACCTATAGGAAGGACGCCACACCATGGCGAAGCTCACCAACGAAGAGCTCATTGAAGCTTTCAAGGAACTGACCATCATCGAGCTCTCCGAGTTCGTCAAGCTCTTCGAAGAGACCTTCGAAGTTACCGCAGCTGCTGTTGCCGTTGCAGGCCCCGCCGGTGGCGGCGCTGCAGAAGAAGCTGAAGAGAAGACCGAATTCGACGTCGTTCTCGAAGCTGCTGGCGACAAGAAGATCGCAGTGATCAAGGAAGTTCGCGCCATCACTTCCCTGGGCCTCAAGGAAGCCAAGGACGTTGTTGACAGCGCCCCCAAGGCCGTCCTCGAAGGCGTCACCAAGGAAGCTGCCGAGAAGGCAAAGGAGCAGCTCGAAGCTGCCGGCGCCACCGTTACCCTCAAGTAACACACGCTGCTTCACGGAAACCCCGTCCACTCCGGTGGGCGGGGTTTCCTGCGTTTAACCCAACTCGCGAAACGGGCAAATGGCGACGTTGAATGCGAGTAGTTGGTGGGCGGGACCTAGGCCACGGGGTCGCTGATGTCCGCGACCACGGCGTCCAGGGCTGCGGTCAGGGCGTCGGCGTCCACGAAGGCGCTGTAACCATGTTCTCCTGCGCCCATGGAGATCCGGCGGCCCGTGATGGTCCGGTCCGCGTACACCGGCCACAACTTGATGCTCCCCAGCGGGGTGATGGTGCCGCGCTCGTAGCCGGTGGCCTCCAAGGCGACGTCGGCAGGCGGCAGCGAGAGTTTATTGACCCCCACCAGCCCCCTGAGCTTGGGCCATGAGATCTGCCTGTCGCCCGGTATCAAAGCAAAGAGGAAGCTGCCGTCCTTGTGCTTCACCACCAGCGACTTCACAATGTCCGCTGGCGTGATGCCCAGGATGCCAGCGGCCTCCTCAAGGCTCCTGGCTGCCAGCCGCTCCACTATTTCGACGTCGAGCCCGCGGGCGGCGGCGTCGGCCAGGAACCTTGCCCGGCCGATTCCGCCCGCCGCGCCTGCAGACGAAGCCACCGTCAGTCCCGGTACAGGAGGAGGGCTTCGCCCTGACCGCCGCCGCCGCATAGGGAAACCGCAGCCTTGCCGGTGCCACGGCGCTTGAGCTCATGGGCGGCATGCCCGGCCAGTCGCGCACCGGACGCTCCGATCGGGTGCCCCAGGGCGATGGCGCCGCCGTGGATGTTGCACTTCTCTAGCGGGTACTTGAGATCCTTAAGGGACTGGACAGCAACCGAACCGAAGGCCTCGTTGATCTCGATGAAGTCCAGATCCCCGGTGGTCCAGCCCGCACGGTCGAGGGCGTTTTTGATCGCGTTGGACGGCTGCGAGTGCAGCGAGTTGTCCGGGCCCGCAACCTGCCCTGGCTTGCCCACTACTGCGAGGTAGTCAAGGCCGTTGTCTTCCGCGAACTTTCGGGTGGCAAGCACCAGCGCCGACGCGCCGTCGGACAGGGGGGAGGAGTTGCCCGCGGTGATGGTGCCGTCACTGACGAACGCCGCCCGGAGCCCGGCCAGCGACTCGATCGACGTGTTCGGGCGCACGCCTTCGTCAGTGGCCACCACCACCGGATCCCCCTTCCGCTGTTTGATGCTGATCGGGGCGATCTCGTCGTCGAAAACTCCGTTCTTCGCGGCCAGGGCGGCACGCTGGTGGGACTGGGCCGCCACGTTGTCCTGCGAGGTCCGGTCGATGCCCAGGACCAGGTTCTTGCTTTCGGTCGAAAGGCCCATGGACTGCCCGTCGAACGCATCGGTGAGGCCGTCATGCGCGGCCACGTCCAGCGCCTGGACAGTCCCGTAGGTCCAGCCCTGGCGGGAACCCGGCAGGAGGTGCGGCGCCCGGGACATGGATTCCTGACCGCCGGCGACGACGACGGCGGCATCACCGCTGCGGATCATGCGGGCGGCGTCGATCACGGCTGTGAGGCCGGAAAGGCACACTTTGTTGATAGTGACCGTGGGGACGTTCCAGCCGATGCCGGCGCCGATGGCGCTCTGCCGCGCCGGGTTCTGGCCCGCACCTGCCTGCAGCACCTGGCCCATGATGACCGCATCCACCTTGTCCGCGGCAACGCCGCTCGCAGCGAGGGCCGCCTTGATGGCATGCGCCCCGAGTTCCACCGCCGTGAATCCGGCCAACTGGCCGTTGAGGCGGCCCTGCGGGGTGCGCGCCGCAGCGAGGATGACAACATCATTGTTGTCTGGGGAGTTGCTCATGGTTATCTCTTCCGATCTTTGACGATGTAGGCCAAGGCTATCGTGAGCCGAATCACCTTATCCATTCAAACGCCTGCGCGGCAGGCTCCATTCCGCCGTGCGGATGGCACACGCGCCGGATGGGCACACTCGCGGGATTGGGGACACGCGCCCATGGGGACTACTGCCCATGCAACGAATGTGCGGCGCCGGATGCGGCTGAGTAGGGTGGTGACGGATACGCCCGCCGGATATTCCTTTCCGGTGAGGACGTTATGGGGAAACAGGAGTCCAGATGAAGAAGAAATTTGCAGTTGTGGCAATCGCGGGGTTGGCCGGGCTCACCGCCTGCAGCGTTTCCACTCCGGCGCCGGACGGCACCACGTCAACAGCGGCCCCTGCATCGTCGTCGCCCGCGTCATCCCAGGCAACGCCGTCGCGGTCTTCCGTAGCCACGGCTACGCCCCAGGCCGGCGGTGCCAAGGCGGCCTGCGAGCTGTTCAACTCGCTGTACGTTCAGTACCGGGCTGCCGCGAACGATCCCGAAGCCCATGAGGACGTTTACCGGGCGGCGCGCGATGCCAAAGACGACTACTCCGGGAACCTCAAGGCGCTGTTTACCACCCTGGGCGCCCTCGCCATCGATCATTCATCCGTTGCCGATACCGGTGGCCAGCCGGCCCAGGCGTCCAAGGATGCCGTCCGTGACGCGGTCTTCGCGAACGCGGGTGCCTGCACGGCAGAGGGCGTTACGCTCACGCTGTAAGGGCCCCGGCCGGCGTGGCGCGGGCCAACTAGGTGCCCCCGGCAACAGTGCTTGCAATAACCGGGGAAGTGGGGTAGACACGTAGGCCGCTTTGCCGTATCGTAGATATTTGCGTCTTCCCTGTTTACCTTCAGCCTTCATATAGCGGTGGGCTTTGCCTAGCAGCTGATCCATCAACGTGCCGTCCGAGACGTGCAATGCCGTGGACAGCCTGGGTCCCGGGTCATATAGCGGAACCGGACTGGTAGCGCTGCGGAGTCATTCTGCAGGGCTTGCAACGGGGGAGATCTGAAAACGCCTGAAGGTCTGTGGAAGGATCCCTCTTGGTCGCCTCGAGCACCTCTAATGTAAACAACGCTACCGCTATCAATGCCGACAGCACCGATGGTGCCACTCGCCGGCTCTCATTCGCAAAGATTCACGAACCGCTTGACGTTCCGAATCTGCTTGCCCTGCAAACGGACAGCTTCGACTGGCTGGTCGGAAACGAACGCTGGCAGGCACGCGTTGCGAAGGCCGTCGAAGAAGGCGACCTCAGCGTCGCCACCAGCTCCGGTCTGTCTGACATCTTCGAAGAGATCTCCCCGATCGAGGATTTCCAGGGCACCATGTCCCTGAGCTTCTCCGATCCGGAGTTCGCTGATCCCAAATACACCATGGCCGAGTGCAAGGACCGGGACGCTACGTACTCGGCTCCGCTGTACGTTAAAGCCGAATTCATGAACAACAACACGGGCGAAATCAAGCAGCAGACCGTGTTCATGGGTGACTTCCCGCTGATGACCGAGAAGGGCACCTTCGTCGTCAACGGCACCGAGCGTGTCGTTGTCTCGCAGCTGGTCCGTTCCCCGGGCGCCTACTTTGAGCGCACGGCCGACAAGACCAGCGACAAGGATATCTTCACTGCCAAGATCATCCCGTCCCGCGGTGCCTGGTTCGAGCTCGAGATTGACAAGCGCGACCAGGTCGGCGTCCGCCTTGACCGCAAGCGCAAGCAGTCCGTCACGGTGCTGCTGAAGGCCCTCGGCTGGACCGAAGGCCAGATCCTCGAAGAGTTCGGCCAGTACGACTCCATGCGCGCAACGCTGGAGAAGGACGCCACCGAAACCCGCGAAGACGCCTTGCTGGACATCTACCGGAAGCTGCGACCGGGCGAGCCGCCCACCGTCGAGGCTGCCCAGTCCCTGCTGGACAACCTGTACTTCAACTCCAAGCGCTACGATCTGGCCAAGGTTGGCCGTTACAAGATCAACCGCAAGCTTGGCATCGACCGCTCCCTTGGCGACAAGGAAGCTTCGGTCCTGCACGTTGAAGACATCGTTGCGATGATCAAGTTCCTGGTTGCCCTGCACGCCGGCGAGAAGACCCTCACGGGCAAGCGCGACGGCCAGGACCACGAGCTGCGCGTCGAGATCGATGACATCGACCACTTCGGCAACCGCCGCATCCGCGCCGTCGGCGAGCTCATCGAGAACCAGGTCCGCACCGGCCTGTCCCGTATGGAGCGCGTCGTCCGCGAGCGTATGACCACGCAGGACGTCGAGGCCATCACGCCGCAGACGCTGATCAACATCCGCCCGGTAGTGGCAGCCATCAAGGAGTTCTTCGGAACTTCCCAGCTGTCGCAGTTCATGGACCAGAACAACCCGCTGTCGGGTCTGACCCACAAGCGCCGTCTGTCCGCGCTTGGCCCGGGTGGTCTGTCCCGTGACCGTGCAGGCATGGAAGTCCGAGACGTTCACCCGTCCCACTACGGACGTATGTGCCCCATCGAAACTCCTGAAGGCCCGAACATCGGCCTGATCGGTTCGCTGGCTTCCTACGGCCGCATCAACCCCTTCGGCTTCATCGAGACGCCTTACCGCCTCGTATCCGAAGGCGTCGTTTCCGACGAGGTCCAGTACCTGACGGCCGACGACGAAGCAGAGGTCCTGATCGCACAGGCCAACGCTCCGCTGGACGAGAACAAGAAGTTCGCCGAAGAGACCGTCCTGGTCCGTGCCCGTGGTGGTGGAGGCGAGCCCGTCCTGGTTCCCGCCGCCGACGTCGAGTTCATGGACGTTTCCCCGCGTCAGATGGTGTCCGTGGCAACGGCCCTGATCCCGTTCCTCGAGCACGACGATGCTAACCGCGCACTCATGGGTGCCAACATGCAGCGCCAGGCCGTGCCGCTGGTCCGTTCCGAGGCACCGTTCGTCGGTACCGGCATGGAGCGCGCCGCAGCAGTCGACGCCGGCGACGTTGTCATCGCGAAGAAGGCCGGTGTGGTCACCGAAGTGTCCGCTGAACTCGTCATCATGCTCAACGACGACGGCACGGAAACCAACTACCGCATCAACAAGTTCGCACGCTCCAACCAGGGCAACTGCTACAACCACCGTGTCCTGGTGAGCGAAGGCCAGCGCCTGGAGGTCGGCGGCATCATCGCCGACGGCCCGGCAACGGACCAGGGTGAACTCGCCCTCGGTAAGAACCTGCTCGTGGCATTCATGTCCTGGGAAGGCCACAACTTCGAGGACGCCATCATCCTCTCGCAGCGCATTGTTGCCGAGGACGTTCTTTCCTCCATCCACATCGAGGAGCACGAGATCGATGCCCGCGACACCAAGCTTGGTGCCGAGGAAATCACCCGTGACATCCCCAACGTGTCCGAGGAAGTCCTGGCAGGCCTGGACGAGCGCGGCATCATCCACATCGGTGCCGAGGTTGAAGCCGGCGACATCCTGGTCGGAAAGGTCACCCCTAAGGGTGAAACCGAACTGACCCCGGAAGAGCGCCTGCTGCGCGCCATCTTCGGCGAGAAGTCCCGCGAAGTCCGCGACACCTCCCTGAAGGTTCCGCACGGCGAGTCCGGCACCGTCATCGGCGTCCGCGTCTTCGACCGCGACAACGACGACGAACTGCCCCCGGGCGTCAACCAGCTGGTCCGCGTTTACGTGGCCGCCAAGCGTAAGATCACCGACGGCGACAAGCTCGCCGGCCGTCACGGCAACAAGGGTGTTATCTCCAAGATCCTCCCGATCGAGGACATGCCCTTCCTTGCCGATGGCACCCCCGTTGATATCGTCCTGAACCCGCTGGGTGTTCCGGGCCGTATGAACGTCGGCCAGGTGCTGGAAACGCACCTTGGCTGGGTTGCCAAGACCGGTTGGAAGATCGAAGGCGAGCCCGAGTGGGTCAAGCAGCTGCCGAACCTGCCGCGCGAGAGTGGCCAGACCACTGTTGCAACGCCGGTCTTCGACGGTGCGCGTGAAGAGGAAATCACGGGCCTGCTCGACTCCACCAACGTGACCCGCGACGGTGACCGCCTGATCAACTCCTCGGGCAAGACCCGCCTGTTTGACGGCCGCTCAGGCGAGCCGTTCCCGGATCCGATCTCGGTCGGCTACATGTACATCCTGAAGCTCCACCACCTGGTGGACGACAAGATCCACGCACGCTCCACCGGCCCGTACTCCATGATCACGCAGCAGCCGCTGGGTGGTAAGGCACAGTTCGGTGGCCAGCGCTTCGGTGAAATGGAAGTGTGGGCGCTCGAAGCTTACGGCGCCGCCTACACGCTCCAGGAACTCCTCACGATCAAGTCGGATGATATCCACGGTCGTGTGAAGGTCTACGAAGCCATCGTCAAGGGCGAGAACATCCCGGAGCCGGGCGTTCCTGAGTCCTTCAAGGTCTTGATCAAGGAAATGCAGTCGCTGTGCCTGAACGTGGAAGTCCTTTCCACGGACGGAACCACAATTGAAATGCGTGACTCTGATGACGCAGTCTTCACGGCTGCGGAAGAACTGGGCATCGATCTGTCTCGTGCAGAGCCCAGTTCCGTAGAAGAGGTCTAAGAGGGGGTTTACCGGGAAAAGCAGCGCACCACCCGCGCTGTCTTTTTCCGGTAAACCACCTCCCTCTTCCCGTAACCCAAGACTTCAGAATTTAGAGAACAAGAGAGAACAGGGACCATATGTCCAGCGAATCCTCCTTCGGCCTCATGCAGATCGGCCTCGCCACCGCGGAAGACATCCGTGGCTGGTCTTACGGCGAGGTTAAGAAGCCGGAAACCATCAACTACCGCACGCTCAAGCCCGAGAAGGACGGCCTCTTCTGCGAGAAGATCTTCGGCCCGTCCCGTGACTGGGAATGCTACTGCGGCAAGTACAAGCGCGTGCGCTTCAAGGGCATCATCTGTGAGCGGTGTGGCGTTGAAGTCACCCGTGCCAAGGTCCGCCGTGAGCGCATGGGCCACATCGAACTGGCCGCGCCCGTAACGCACATCTGGTACTTCAAGGGTGTTCCGTCCCGCCTGGGCTACCTCCTTGACCTTGCACCGAAGGACCTCGAAAAGGTCATCTACTTCGCTGCCTACATGATCACGAGCGTCGACACCGAAAGCCGCCACGACGAACTGCCCAACCTCCAGGTTGAGCACGACATCGAGAAGAAGCAGCTCGTCGACAACCGCGACTCGGACATCGCCACGATTGCCCGCGACCTCGAGAACGAGCTTGCCCGTCTCGAAGGCGAAGGCGCCAAGGCTGCCGACAAGAAGAAGGCCCGCGACTCCGCTGACCGTCAGATGGCCAACGTGCGCAAGCGTGCCGACGCCGACATCGAACGCCTCGAGCAGGTCTGGGACCGCTTCAAGAACCTCAAGGTCGCCGACCTCGAAGGCGATGAAGGCCTCTACCGCGAACTGCGTGACCGCTACGGCATGTACTTCGAAGGCTCCATGGGTGCCGAAGCCATCAAGAAGCGCCTTGAGAACTTCGACATGCAGGCAGAGTCGGACCTCCTGCGCGACATCATTGCCAACGGCAAGGGCCAGCGCAAGACCCGCGCCCTGAAGCGCCTGAAGGTGGTCAACGCGTTCCTGACCACCAACAACAGCCCGCTCGGCATGGTGCTGGACGCCGTCCCGGTGATCCCGCCGGAACTGCGCCCCATGGTCCAGCTGGACGGTGGCCGCTTCGCGACCTCCGACCTCAACGACCTCTACCGCCGCGTGATCAACCGCAACAACCGACTCAAGCGCCTGCTTGACCTGGGTGCTCCGGAGATCATCGTCAACAACGAGAAGCGCATGCTTCAGGAAGCCGTTGACAGCTTGTTCGACAACGGCCGCCGTGGCCGTCCGGTCACCGGACCGGGCAACCGTCCGCTGAAGTCCCTGAGCGACATGCTCAAGGGCAAGCAGGGCCGCTTCCGCCAGAACCTCCTGGGTAAGCGCGTTGACTACTCCGGCCGTTCGGTGATCGTTGTCGGTCCGCAGCTGAAGCTGCACCAGTGCGGCCTGCCCAAGCAGATGGCGCTGGAGCTCTTCAAGCCGTTCGTGATGAAGCGCCTGGTTGACCTCAACCACGCCCAGAACATCAAGTCGGCCAAGCGCATGGTTGAGCGCTACCGTCCGCAGGTCTGGGACGTTCTCGAAGAGATCATCACCGAGCACCCTGTGCTGCTGAACCGTGCACCTACCCTGCACCGCCTCGGCATCCAGGCCTTCGAGCCCCAGCTTGTTGAAGGTAAGGCAATCCAGCTGCACCCGCTGGTTTGTGGCGCCTTCAACGCTGACTTCGACGGCGACCAGATGGCAGTCCACCTGCCGCTGAGCCCCGAAGCCCAGGCTGAAGCACGCATCCTGATGCTGTCCTCGAACAACATCCTGAAGCCGTCTGACGGCCGCCCGGTGACCCTTCCTTCGCAGGATATGATCATCGGCCTCTACCACCTGACCACCAAGCGTGTCGGTTCAGCTGGCGAAGGCCGCATCTTCTCCTCGGTTTCGGAAGCCATCATGGCGTTCGACCTGCACGAGCTGCACCTGAACTCCCAGGTCAAGATCCGCCTTGACGGCTTTGTCCCTTACGCCGGCTGGGAAGCTCCGGAAGGCTGGGAGCAGGGTCAGCCCGCGCTCGTCCAGACCTCCCTGGGCCAGGTCATCTTCAACCAGACCCTGCCCGAGGACTACCCGTGGGTTGAGGCTGTTGCCGACAAGGGCGAACTGTCCCGCATCGTCAACGACCTCGCCGAGCGCTACCCGAAGGTTGTCACCGCGGCAACGCTGGACAACCTGAAGGATGCCGGTTTCTACTGGGCCACGCGCTCAGGCGTCACCGTCGCCATCTCCGACATCGAGGTTCCGGTCGAAAAGCCGGTCATCCTTGCCGGTTACGAAGAGCGCGCTGCCAAGATCCAGGGCCAGTACGACAAGGGCCTGATCGACGACGACGAGCGTCGCCAGGAACTGATCGAGATCTGGAACAAGGCAACCAACGAGATCGCCCAGGTCATGCGCGACAGCCTGTCGCCGATGAACACCATCAACCGCATGGTGTCCTCTGGTGCACGTGGTAACTGGATGCAGGTCCGTCAGATCGCGGGTATCCGTGGCCTGGTGGCCAACCCTAAGGGTGAAATCATCCCGCGTCCCATCAAGTCCTCCTACCGCGAGGGCCTGTCGGTGCTGGAATACTTCATCGCCACGCACGGTGCCCGTAAGGGTCTGGCTGACACCGCCCTGCGTACCGCCAACTCGGGTTACCTGACCCGTCGTCTGGTGGACGTTTCGCAGGACGTCATCGTCCGTGAAGAGGACTGCGGCACCGAACGCGGCCTCGTCACTCCGATTGCCGTGGCTGACGCCAACGGCGAGCTGGTGCTGGACGAGAACGTTGAGAACAGCGCGTACGCCCGTACCCTGGCCGTGGATGTCGTTGACTCCAAGGGCAAGGTCCTGGCTGCCGGCGGCACCGACTGCGGCGACGTCGTCATTGCCGAACTGTTCGCAGCGGGTATCACCGAGGTCAAGGTCCGCTCCGTACTCACCTGTGAGTCCAGCGTCGGCACCTGCGCCCTGTGCTACGGCCGTTCGCTGGCCACCGGCAAGACCGTGGATATCGGTGAGGCGGTGGGCATCATCGCCGCACAGTCCATCGGTGAGCCCGGTACCCAGCTGACCATGCGTACGTTCCACACCGGTGGTGCTGTTTCCGCCAGCGGCGGCGACGACATCACCCAGGGTCTGCCCCGTATCCAGGAGCTTTTCGAAGCACGTACTCCGAAGGGTGTCGCACCGATTGCAGAAGCAGCCGGCCGCATCACCATCGAAGAGTCCGAGCGCCAGATGCGCCTGGTCATCACTCCGGATGACGGCAGTGAAGAGATCGCTTACCCGGTCCTTCGCCGCTCACGCCTCCTGATTGAAGACGGCCAGCACGTCACCGTGGGCCAGAAGCTCATCAACGGTCCGGTCGACCCCAAGCAGGTTCTGCGCATCATGGGTCCCCGTGCCGCACAGAAGTTCCTGGTGGACGAGGTCCAGGGCGTGTACCGCAGCCAGGGCATCGGCATCCACGACAAGCACGTCGAGGTTATCGTTCGCCAGATGCTGCGCCGCGTCACGGTCATTGAATCGGGTGAATCCGACCTGCTCCCCGGCGAGCTGGCCGAGCGCAGCCGCTTCGAAGACGCCAACCGCCGTGTTGTGTCCGAGGGCAAGACTCCGGCTTCCGGACGTCCCGAGCTCATGGGTATCACCAAGGCATCACTGGCTACCGAGTCCTGGCTGTCGGCAGCTTCCTTCCAGGAGACCACCCGCGTCCTGACGCAGGCGGCCATGGAAGGCAAGAGCGACCCGCTGCTCGGCCTCAAGGAAAACGTCATCATCGGTAAGCTCATCCCCGCCGGCACGGGTCTCCCGCGCTACACGGAGGTCACGGTAGAGCCGACTGAAGAAGCAAAGGCAAACCTGTTCACAGGTCCCAGCGCATTCAGCGACTTCTCCTACGACACCCTGGGCGGCGACGGAGCTCCCGAGTTCCATGCCATCCCGCTGGATGACTACGACCTCGGCAGCGACTTCCGCTAACCGTTAGTTCGGCGTCAGGCCCCGTCACCACTCCGCTTTTATCCGGGAGCGGCGGCGGGGCCTTTCCTTTGCCGAAGAGGCCCGCCATTAGGGGCCGGATTCCGCGCCGATTAAGGCCTGGCGGCCGTCCATGTTAGACTGGATACCAATTGTTATTGTGGCAGTGGATGAGTGCGCCGGCTGAGCTGAAAGGCTAAGCCAGAGCGACGTTTCCGGTTTGCAGGGTTCTTGTGCAACGTATGCCACATTTTTGCATGCCTAGGGACCAATGAGGACGTGAGTCCAGGTCCCGGTCTGCGATCCGACTATTAAGGCTTCGCCTCAGCTGCTCTGGAGATTCTTCAAAGCTCGGGCGGCGGGGCAAAGCAAAAGGAGAGCGGCTGTCAGCGGCCGCTCCGGATAAAACGGAGAACACGAGAGTGCCTACGATTAACCAGTTGGTCCGTAAGGGCCGCACGCCTAAGGTCTCAAAGACCAAGGCTCCCGCGCTTAAGGGCAGCCCGATGCGCCGCGGTGTTTGCACCCGCGTCTACACCACCACCCCGAAGAAGCCGAACTCGGCTCTGCGTAAGGTTGCACGTGTGCGCCTTAACGGTGGCGTTGAAGTTACTGCTTACATCCCCGGTGTAGGCCACAACCTTCAGGAGCACTCCATTGTGCTCGTCCGTGGCGGTCGTGTGAAGGACCTTCCGGGTGTCCGCTACAAGATCGTCCGTGGCGCCCTTGATACCCAGGGTGTGAAGAACCGTAAGCAGGCCCGCAGCCGCTACGGCGCAAAGATGGAGAAGAAGTAATATGCCTCGCAAGGGTCCGGCCCCCAAGCGGCCGCTAGTACTAGATCCCGTTTACGGCTCCCCGCTGGTCACCCAGCTGATCAACAAGGTGCTGGTAGACGGCAAGAAGTCCACCGCTGAGCGCATCGTCTACGGTGCCCTCGAAGGCGCCCGCGCCAAGTCCGGCGGCGACCCCGTAGCAGCCCTCAAGAAGGCCATGGACAACGTCAAGCCTTCCCTCGAGGTCCGCTCACGCCGCGTCGGTGGCGCAACCTACCAGGTTCCGGTTGAGGTCAAGCCGGGCCGCAGCACGGCACTCGCCCTCCGCTGGCTGGTCGGCTACTCCAAGGCCCGCCGCGAGAAGACGATGACCGAGCGTCTCCAGAACGAAATCCTGGATGCCTCGAACGGTCTCGGTGCCGCTGTGAAGCGTCGCGAAGACACCCACAAGATGGCCGAGTCCAACAAGGCCTTCGCACACTACCGCTGGTAATACTTCCCGGACGCCGCCGGCTCAGACGAGCCGGCGGCGAACGTGTAGTCCATCCGAAAGGGAGACACCGTGGCACAGGACGTGCTTACCGACCTTAGTAAGGTCCGCAATATCGGCATCATGGCCCACATTGATGCCGGCAAGACCACCACCACCGAGCGCATTCTGTTCTACACAGGTGTGAACCACAAGATCGGCGAAACGCACGACGGCGCTTCGACCACCGACTGGATGGAACAGGAAAAGGAACGCGGCATCACCATCACGTCTGCCGCCGTGACCTGCTTCTGGGAAAACAACCAGATCAACATCATCGACACCCCCGGCCACGTGGACTTCACGGTTGAGGTTGAGCGCTCACTGCGCGTCCTCGACGGCGCAGTTGCCGTGTTCGACGGCAAGGAAGGCGTGGAGCCGCAGTCCGAGACTGTGTGGCGCCAGGCTGACAAGTACAACGTCCCGCGTATCTGCTTCGTCAACAAGATGGACAAGCTGGGCGCTGACTTCTACTTCACTGTCGACACCATCATCAGCCGCCTCGGTGCCAAGCCGCTTGTAATGCAGCTGCCGATCGGTGCCGAGAACGACTTCATCGGCGTCGTCGACCTGCTCTACATGCGTGCCCTGGTCTGGCCCGGCGACTCCAAGGGTGACGTCACCATGGGTGCCAAGTACGAGATCCGCGAGATCCCGGAAGACCTCAAGGAAAAGGCCGAAGAGTACCGCGCAACGCTCGTTGAGACCGTTGCAGAGTCCTCTGAGGAACTCATGGAGAAGTACCTCGAAGGTGAAGAAATCACCACCGATGAACTCAAGGCCGGCATCCGCAAGATGACGATCAACTCCGAGCTCTACCCGGTCTTCTGTGGTTCCGCGTTCAAGAACCGTGGCGTTCAGCCGATGCTCGATGCAGTTGTCGACTACCTGCCGAACCCGCTCGACGTCCCCCCGATGATCGGTCACGATCCTCGCGACGAAGAGAAGGAACTCACCCGCAAGCCGTCCTCTGAAGAGCCGTTCTCCGCACTGGCATTCAAGATCGCCGCGCACCCGTTCTTCGGCCAGCTCACCTTCATCCGCGTGTACTCCGGTCACGTGGAAGCAGGCGCCCAGGTGGTTAACTCCACCAAGGGCAAGAAGGAGCGCATCGGCAAGCTGTTCCAGATGCACGCCAACAAGGAAATGCCTGTTGAGGGCGCTACCGCCGGCCACATCTACGCAGCGATCGGTCTGAAGGACACCACCACGGGTGACACCCTGTGCGATTCCGCCAACCAGATCGTCCTCGAGTCCATGAGCTTCCCGGAGCCCGTGATCTCGGTTGCCATCGAGCCGAACACCAAGGGTGACCAGGAGAAGCTCTCCACGGCCATCCAGAAGCTCTCCGCTGAGGACCCGACCTTCCAGGTCTCCCTCAACGAAGACACCGGTCAGACCATCATCGCCGGCATGGGCGAGCTCCACCTGGACATCCTGGTGGACCGCATGCGCCGCGAATTCAAGGTCGAGGCAAACGTTGGCAAGCCGCAGGTTGCTTACCGCGAAACCATCAAGCGTGCTGTAGAGCGTCACGACTACACGCACAAGAAGCAGACCGGTGGTTCGGGCCAGTTCGCAAAGATCCAGATCGCGATCGAGCCGCTGGACACGTCCGAAGGCGAGATGTACGAGTTCGAGAACAAGGTCACCGGTGGCCGCGTTCCGCGCGAATACATCCCGTCGGTCGACGCCGGTATCCAGGATGCACTGAACGACGGCGTCCTGGCCGGCTACCCGGTTGTCGGCATCAAGGCCACGCTGATTGACGGCGCGTACCACGATGTTGACTCCTCGGAAATGGCGTTCAAGATCGCCGGCCGTATGGCTTTCAAGGAAGCTGCACGCAAGGCGAACCCTGTTCTGCTTGAACCGCTGATGGATGTTGAGGTCCGCACCCCTGAGGAATACATGGGTGAAGTTATCGGTGACCTCAACTCCCGCCGTGGCCAGATGCAGTCCATGGAGGATGCCCAGGGCGTCAAGGTTATCCGTGCGCACGTCCCGCTGTCCGGCATGTTCGGCTACATCGGCGACCTGCGTTCGAAGACCCAGGGCCGCGCTGTGTACTCCATGACGTTCAACAGCTACGCCGAGGTCCCGAAGGCTGTCGCCGACGAGATCATCCAGAAGACCCGCGGCGAGTAGTCCACCGGACTTTCGAAGCGACAAACTCGGGTGGGTTTCCCCTTGTGGAAACTAGCCCGGTGCAGGTGGCCGGTTCCCCGGCCATCTGCACGAACAGGCTCGAGGGACTAGTATTAGTTCCTGAATCTGCAATTTCACCAATCCAAAGCCCCCCAAGTAGACTTACTGAAGTTTCGGCCGCGACAAGCGCAGCCGAAGGGTAAGTCATTTGAAAACGTTCTAGGAGGAACCTGTGGCAAAGGCAAAGTTCGAGCGGACTAAGCCGCACGTTAACATCGGTACCATTGGTCACGTTGACCACGGTAAGACGACGTTGACGGCCGCCATTTCCAAGGTGCTGTACGACAAGTACCCGACTCTCAACGAGAAGCGTGACTTCGCGTCGATTGACTCTGCTCCCGAAGAGCGTCAGCGCGGCATTACCATCAACATCTCCCACGTTGAGTACCAGACCGAGAAGCGCCACTACGCACACGTAGACGCTCCGGGTCACGCTGACTACATCAAGAACATGATCACCGGCGCTGCTCAGATGGACGGTGCAATCCTCGTGGTTGCCGCCACTGACGGCCCGATGGCCCAGACCCGCGAGCACGTCCTGCTCGCCCGCCAGGTTGGTGTTCCCTACCTGCTGGTGGCACTGAACAAGGCTGACATGGTCGACGACGAGGAACTCCTCGACCTCGTTGAAATGGAAGTTCGTGAGCTCCTGAGCTCGCAGGGCTTCGATGGCGACGAAGCACCGGTCGTTCGCGTTTCGGGCCTGAAGGCCCTGGAAGGCGACCCGGAGTGGGTCAAGTCCGTTGAGGAACTCATGGAGGCCGTTGACAACTCCGTTCCGGACCCCGTACGTGACCGCGACAAGCCGTTCCTGATGCCGATCGAAGACGTCTTCACGATCACCGGCCGTGGCACCGTTGTTACGGGCCGCGCCGAGCGTGGAACCCTTGCGATCAACTCTGAGGTCGAGATCGTCGGCATCCGTCCGGTCCAGAAGACCACGGTTACCGGTATCGAGATGTTCCACAAGCAGCTCGACGAAGCATGGGCCGGCGAGAACTGTGGCCTCCTGCTCCGCGGTCTGAAGCGTGATGACGTAGAGCGTGGCCAGGTGGTCGTCAAGCCGGGTTCCATCACCCCGCACACCGACTTCGAGGCTAACGTCTACATCCTCTCCAAGGACGAAGGCGGACGTCACAACCCGTTCTACTCCAACTACCGCCCGCAGTTCTACTTCCGTACCACGGACGTAACCGGCGTTATCACCCTGCCGGAAGGCACGGAAATGGTTATGCCTGGCGACAACACTGAGATGACCGTTGCGCTCATCCAGCCCATCGCTATGGAAGAGGGCCTCGGCTTCGCAATCCGCGAAGGCGGCCGCACCGTTGGTTCGGGACGCGTTACCAAGATCATCAAGTAGTACTACTTTTTGATCAGGAATCAACAGGCCGTCTAACGGCCTGCTGAGACTTATCAACAGCCCCGCTGCGTTTATTCGCAGCGGGGCTGTTTTTTGCTCGGATTATTCCAGTCGCTGGTAATTTGCGGGGACAGCGTCCGGGGTGTCCGTGGTTGGGGCTCCGCCCGTTTGTGAACCCTTGGTATGGTTGCTGACAACGAAAGGAACGCATCATGGAATGGTTAATTTTCCTCTTGGTTGCCGCTGCGGTGGTCGCTGGCGTTTTGTGGGCGAAGAAGCACTTCCGCCAGGAAATCGACCGCGCCAAGCGCATCAACAGGGCCAACAAGCGCCAGTAGGTCCTCGCTAGCCCTTCCGTGCCTTGCTGAGTGCCTGGAACCAGTAGAAGGATTCCTTGGGTGTGCGCTCCAGCGTGTCGAAATCCACGTGGATCAGTCCGAATCGCTGCGAATACCCCGCGGCCCACTCGAAGTTGTCCAGCAGCGTCCAGACGTAGTAGCCCAGCAACTTCACGTCCTCGGCGAGACCGCCAGGGGACGTGGCCGCCAGCGCATGGCCCAGGTGGCTGGCCAGATAGTCGATTCTCTTCGTGTCAGCGATCGGACCGGACACGTGCTCCGGTTCCGGGAAGCTCGCCCCGCTCTCAGTGATGTACAGCGGGGGAAGGGCCTCGCCGTAGCGGTCCTTCATTTCGCGGAGGAGGATGCCAAGGTGTTCAGGGGCAACAGGCCAGCCGAAGCCGGTGGTGGAGTACTCCGGATAGCCCACCTCGTGGAACGGCAACCGGGCAAGGGCCGCAGAATTGTTCGCCGGTATGCTGACCGGTCCACGGCCCATGGCCACTTTCACGGGGTAGTAGTAATTGAGCCCGTAGAAGTCCAGGGGCTGGTGGATCGTCCGGAGGTCGGCGTCGGAAATCTTGCCCATCGAGCGGAACCACGGGCGGACGGCCAGCGGCAGCTTCGGGTAGCGGCCCAGCAAAACGGGGTCCGCGTAAACGCGGTTCATCAAAATGTCGAAAATCCTCGCCACCATTCTGTCGCCGGGCTTGCGGGTTGCCGGCCGGACAGGGGAGTGGAGGTTGGTGACGCCGATGGCGCCGGTGACACCTGCGCTACGCAGGGCCTGGACTGCCAGGCCGTGCCCAAGCAGCTGATGGTGAATCGACGGTAGTGCGTTAAAAAGGAGATCGTGGCCGGGGGCATGCACCCCCAGGGCGTAGCCGTTGAGGGTTACCGAGACCGGTTCGTTCAGGGTGACCCACTGCGTCACGCGGTCTCCGAACCGCTCGCCGGCCGCTGCGCTGTATTCGGCGAACCGTTCCGCGGTGGACCGGTTCATCCAGCCGCCACCGTGCTCCAGCGGCAAGGGAGTGTCCCAGTGGTACAGCGTAGCCATCGGTGAGATGCCGGCGTCGAGCAACTGGTCGATCAGCCGGTCGTAGAAGTCCAGGCCCTGGCTATTGAACGAGCCTCGGCCTTCCGGCTGGATCCGGGGCCAGGAAATGGAAAACCGGTAGGAGTCCACCCCCAGCTCGCGCATGAGGGCCACGTCTTCGCCGGACCGGTTGTAGTGGTCGCAGGCGACGGCGGGGGAGTGGCCGTCCATGATGCTGCCAGGTTTCTCGGCGAAGGCGTCCCAACCTGAGGGCCCGCGCCCGTCAGCCTTGAGGGATCCCTCGATCTGGAACGCGGCGGCAGCCACACCCAGGATGAACCCGGGATCAAGCCGTTCGGCCAGGCTCTGCAACGCCGCAGAGTTCTGCACAGTCATGCCCCTATCATCCATTCGGCGGTTGCTGAAGGCAATGACCGGGCACCAGCGGGTGCCAACCGCAGCCCGGTAAGGCCTGATTCGCTTCTGCCCGCAAAATCCGGCATACTAGATGAGTTGTTCAAGCGCTCCTTCGCGTCCCGATCCGGATAATGCCGGGTGTCAGGGTCCAAGTAGGAGACCAAACATAACCCACTCCCCATGGAACTGCGGACGAGTACGCGCGCACAGCGCGACACGCCCGACCGCGGGGGTCGGTTACGCCGGCAGGTTGAGGAACCCGGATTCTTCCGGATTCAGCTTGTGCGGCGGGTGGTAGTTACGACTTCAAATGCTTCGGCAGCCATACAACACGTAAGTGAACAGGGCAGCCCCAATCAGGGGAAGCACAGACTGAAAGAGAGTCAGGCGACATGGCGGGACAAAAAATCCGCATCCGGCTGAAGTCATACGACCACGAGGTCATTGACGTTTCAGCCCGGAAGATCGTTGAGACGGTCACGCGCGCAGGCGCAACGGTAGTTGGCCCCGTGCCGCTGCCGACGGAGAAGAACGTGTACTGCGTTATCCGCTCTCCGCACAAGTACAAGGACAGCCGCGAGCACTTTGAAATGCGCACGCACAAGCGTCTGATCGACATCATCGACCCCACGCCGAAGGCTGTTGACTCGCTTATGCGTCTCGACCTGCCGGCCGACGTGAACATCGAAATCAAGCTGTAGGGAGGTGCTGAGAGACTATGACCGCAACCCGTAACGTAAAGGGCCTGCTGGGCACGAAGCTCGGCATGACCCAGGTCTGGGACGAGAACAACAAGCTCATCCCCGTCACTGTTGTCCAGGCTGACTCAAACGTCATCACCCAGCTGCGCAATGCAGATGTTGATGGCTACGTCGCCGTTCAGATCGGCTACGGCCAGATCGATCCCCGCAAGGTCACCAAGCCGCTGGCTGGTCACTTTGAAAAGGCAGGCGTCACGCCTCGCCGCCACGTTGTCGAACTCCGTACCGCAGATGCTGCTGAGTACGAGCTGGGCCAGGAGCTCTCTGTTGAGGTCTTCGAAGCCGGACAGAAGATCGACGTCGTTGGCACCACCAAGGGTAAGGGCTTCGCCGGTGTTATGAAGCGTCACGGCTTCCACGGCGTTGGTGCTTCCCACGGTGCACACAAGAACCACCGTAAGCCCGGTTCAATCGGTGGCGCATCCACCCCGAGCCGCGTCTTCAAGGGCATGAAAATGGCCGGCCGCATGGGCGCCGTTCGTCACACCACGCTGAACCTCACGGTTCACGCAGTTGACGTCGAGAAGTCGCTGCTCCTCATCAAGGGCGCCGTTCCCGGTGCCCGCGGCCAGGTCGTACTCGTACGCACCGCCGTGAAGGGAGCCTAGTTCAATGACTAGCACTGTCAAGGTTGACCTGCCTGCAGAGATCTTCGACGTACAGACCAACGTGCCGCTGCTGCACCAGGTCGTCGTTGCCCAGCTCGCTGCTGCTCGCCAGGGTACCCACAAGACCAAGACCCGCGCTGAAGTTTCCGGTGCAGGCCGCAAGCCGTTCAAGCAGAAGGGCACCGGCCGCGCCCGTCAGGGTTCAATCCGTGCTCCTCACATGACCGGTGGTGGCGTTGTCCACGGCCCGACCCCGCGTGACTACAGCCAGCGGACCCCCAAGAAGATGATTGCTGCTGCACTGCGCGGCGCATTGTCTGACCGCGCCCGTAACGGCCGCATCCACGTTGTCGCTGAACTGGTAGCCGGCACCAAGCCGTCCGCCAAGGATGCACTGGCAACGCTGCGCGGAGTGTCCGAGCGCAAGAACCTGCTCGTCGTCATTGAGCGCGCCAACGATGTTGCCGCACTGTCCGTGCGCAACCTCGCAGATGTTCACGTTCTGTACGCAGACCAGCTGAACACCTACGACGTGCTCGTCTCTGACGACGTTGTCTTCACCAAGGCTGCCTACGAGGCATTCGTTGCCGCCAAGGCAAAGAACGAGGAGGATGCCAAGTGAGTGCAGCCACCATCAAGGACCCGCGCGACGTCGTGCTTGCACCCGTCGTATCGGAAAAGAGCTACGGCCTGATCGATGAGGGAAAGTACACCTTCCTGGTGGACCCCCGCTCGAACAAGACCGAGATCAAGCTGGCCGTGGAGAAAATTTTCTCCGTCAAGGTCGACTCGATCAACACCATCAACCGTGCCGGTAAGCGCAAGCGCACCAAATTCGGCTGGGGAACCCGCAAGAACACCAAGCGTGCGATTGTGACCCTCAAAGAAGGCACGATCGACATCTTCGGCGGTCCGCTCGCGTAGCGGAGACCACTTTAACGAGGAAATGAATTATGGGAATCCGTAAATATAAGCCGACTACCCCGGGCCGTCGCGGCTCGAGCGTAGCGGACTTCACTGAAATCACGCGGTCGACGCCGGAAAAGTCGTTGGTACGTCCCCTCCCGAAAAAGGGTGGCCGTAACAACACCGGTAAGATCACGACCCGTCACAAGGGTGGTGGCCACAAGCGCCAGTACCGTCTGATCGACTTCCGTCGCCACGACAAAGACGGCGTCAACGCCCGCGTTGCCGAAATTGAGTACGATCCGAACCGTACGGCTCGCATCGCCCTCCTGCACTACGTTGATGGCACCAAGCGTTACATCATCGCCCCGAACAAGCTGTCCCAGGGTGACGTTGTTGAAGCAGGTGCCAGCGCTGACATCAAGCCCGGCAACAACCTGCCGCTGCTCAACATCCCGGTGGGTACCGTAATCCACGCAGTTGAACTGCGTCCGGGTGGCGGCGCCAAGATGGGCCGCTCCGCCGGCGCATCGATCCAGCTCGTTGCCAAGGAAGGCCGCTTCGCCCAGCTGCGTCTGCCTTCCGGCGAAATCCGCAACGTTGACGTGCGCTGCCGCGCAACGATCGGCGAGGTCGGCAACGCCGAGCAGTCGAACATCAACTGGGGCAAGGCCGGCCGCATGCGCTGGAAGGGCGTCCGCCCGACCGTCCGTGGTGTCGCGATGAACCCGGTTGACCACCCGCACGGTGGTGGCGAGGGTAAGACGTCCGGTGGACGTCACCCCGTCAACCCGAACGGTAAGCGCGAAGGTCGCACCCGCCGTCCCAACAAAGAGAGCGACAAGCTTATTGTTCGTCGCCGTCGTACTGGCAAGAACAAGCGATAGGAGCCTGGACACATGCCACGCAGCCTGAAAAAAGGTCCTTTCGTTGACCAGCACCTCTTTGTAAAGGTGGACAGGGAAAACGAAAAGGGCACCAAGAACGTCATTAAGACCTGGTCCCGCCGTTCGATGATCATCCCCGACATGCTCGGGCACACGATCGCCGTTCACGACGGACGCAAGCACATTCCGGTGTTTGTCACCGAGTCGATGGTCGGGCACAAGCTCGGCGAATTCGCTCCCACGCGGACATTCCGCGGCCATGTCAAGGACGACCGTAAGGGCAAGCGCCGCTAGGCGCCTGCACTTACGTCAAAGACGAGAGAAGGAAAGCAATGGAAGCCAAGGCAATTGCGCGTCACATCCGCGTAACGCCTATGAAGGCCCGGCGCGTCGTCAACCTTGTTCGTGGTAAGCAAGCGAACGAGGCTCTGGCAATTCTGAAGTTTGCCCCCCAGGCAGCTTCGGAGCCGGTATTCAAGGTAGTTCAGTCGGCAATCTCCAACGCCCGGGTCCTCGCGGACCGCGACGGCGTGGCGTTTGACGAAGGTGACCTCATCATCAGCGAAGCGTTTGTTGATGAAGGCCCGACCATGAAGCGGTTCCAGCCGCGTGCCCAGGGTCGTGCATTTCAGATCAAGAAGCGCACGAGCCACATCACCGTGGTAGTCGCTACCCCGGAGAAAGAGGAGGCTCGCTAAGTGGGACAGAAAGTTAACCCGCACGGGTTCCGACTCGGCATCACCACCGATCACGTATCGCACTGGTTTGCTGACAGCACCAAGTCCGGTCAGCGGTACAAGGACTTCGTTCGCGAAGACATCCGTATCCGCCAGCTCATGTCCACGGGCATGGAGCGCGCCGGTATCGCCAAGGTTGAAATCGAGCGCACCCGCGACCGTGTCCGCGTGGATATCCACACGGCACGTCCGGGCATCGTTATCGGCCGCCGCGGTGCTGAAGCAGACCGCATCCGCGGCGAGCTCGAAAAGCTCACCGGCAAGCAGGTCCAGCTGAACATCCTCGAGGTCAAGAACCCCGAGATGGAAGCCCAGCTTGTTGCCCAGGGCGTTGCAGAGCAGCTGACTTCCCGCGTGGCATTCCGCCGTGCAATGAAGAAGGCAATGCAGTCCGCACAGCGCGCAGGTGCCAAGGGCATCCGTATCGCTTGCTCCGGTCGACTGGGTGGCGCTGAAATGTCCCGCTCGGAGTTCTACCGCGAAGGCCGTGTGCCCCTGCACACCCTCCGTGCGAACATCGACTACGGCTTCTATGAAGCCAAGACCACCTTCGGCCGCATCGGCGTGAAGGTCTGGATCTACAAGGGTGACGTCACCTCCAAGGAACTGGCACAGCAGGCAGCTGCTGCTCCGTCCCGTGGCCGTGGTGCCAGCGATCGCCCGGGCCGCCCGGGTGGCGCTGACCGTGGTGACCGCCGTCGTCGTACCGACCGTCCGGCAGCCGAAGCAGCACCTGCTGCCGAAGCTCCGGCAGCTGAGGCAGCTTCTGCCGCACCGGCACAGGCTGCAGAAGGAGGACAGGCTTAAATGCTTATCCCACGTCGAGTCAAGCACCGTAAGCAGCACCACCCGGGTCGTTCCGGCGCTGCTACGGGCGGCACCAAGGTCTCCTTCGGTGAATGGGGTATCCAGGCTCTGAGCCCGGCATACGTCACGAACCGTCAGATCGAATCTGCCCGTATCGCGATGACCCGCCACATCAAGCGTGGCGGCAAGGTCTGGATCAACATTTACCCGGACCGTCCGCTGACGAAGAAGCCTGCTGAAACCCGCATGGGTTCCGGTAAGGGTTCTCCGGAATGGTGGGTCTCAAACGTCAAGCCGGGCCGGGTTCTCTTCGAACTCTCCGGTGTCAGTGAAGAGGTAGCTCGCGAGGCACTGCGCCTGGCAATCCACAAGCTGCCGTTGAAGGCACGCATTGTGCGTCGCGAAGGTGGTGAGTAGAAATGGCAGTAGGGTCGAAGGATCTCGCACCCGCGCAGCTGGACGGTTTCGACAACGAGCGTCTCGTTGAAGAACTCCGCAAGTCCAAGGAAGAGCTGTTCAACCTGCGTTTCCAGTCCGCCACCGGTCAGCTGGAGAACCACGGTCGTCTGCGCGCGGTAAAGAAGGACATCGCACGCATCTACACCGTTCTCCGTGAGCGCGAGCTGGGCATTCGTGCCGAGGTTGCCGCACCGGTTGTGGAAGCCAAGGAAGAAAAGAAATCCAAGAAGGCTGCAACCAAGAAGGCCGAAAAGGCTGAAACGGTTGAGACCGAGGAGGATGCCAAGTGAGTGAAAAGGACGAGAACGTGACGGAAACTGTTTCCGGTGCAGCCAAGGCTGACGAGCGCGGTTACCGTAAGACGAAGCGCGGCTACGTCGTCTCGGACAAGATGGAAAAGACCATCGTTGTCCAGGTCGAAGACCGCGTGAAGCACGCCCTTTACGGCAAGGTCATCCGCCGCAACACGAAGATCAAGGCTCACGACGAAGAGAACACCGCCGGCATCGGCGACCTCGTTCTCCTCGCCGAGACCCGCCCGCTCTCCGCTACCAAGCGGTGGCGCCTGGTGGAGATCCTCGAGAAGGCTAAGTAACACCTGCAGCGAGCCTCCGGCAGCTGCACGAAACCCCCGTTCCCTTGTGGGAACGGGGGTTTCTTCGTTAAGCGGGGGAGCGGACTGCGGCCACCTCCCTGTGATATGGGGATTGGCCCAAAACGTGCTAAGATTTTGAGTTTGTATGGCGCCGTTCGTGCGCCGTCATCAACCTCGTAAACAATCGTGCCACGGCATAGTGCCCTCTTGCGCCCCGATCAGTCGGAATCGCCAAGGGAAGCAAATGTTTTTGGCACGGGAGTTTAGGCCTGGTCTGGCAAAATCCAGGCAGGTCAAGAGACACCCCGATCAACCGTTCCGCAAGGCTCATTCCGTAGGAAGATTTTCGGTCTGAGAACCAGCGCGACGCAAGGAGTAAATAGTGATTCAGCAGGAGTCGCGACTCAAGGTCGCCGACAACACGGGTGCTAAGGAAATCCTTACCATTCGCGTTCTCGGTGGATCTGGCCGTCGCTACGCAGGCATTGGCGACGTCATCGTCGCTACCGTCAAGGACGCAATTCCGGGCGGCAACGTAAAGAAGGGCGATGTCGTCAAGGCTGTCATCGTCCGTACCAAGAAGGAACGCCGCCGTGCGGATGGTTCCTACATCAAGTTTGACGAGAACGCAGCTGTGATCCTGAAGAACGACGGTGACCCCCGCGGTACCCGTATCTTCGGACCGGTTGGTCGTGAACTGCGTGACAAGAAGTTCATGAAGATCGTTTCTCTGGCTCCGGAGGTGCTCTAGTCCATGGCTAAGATCAAAAAGGGTGACCTCGTTCAGGTCATCACTGGCGCCAAGGCTGAGCGCGGCGGCGACCGTGGCAAGCAGGGCAAGGTTCTGCGCGTGTTCCCGGATTCCAACCGCGTGTTGGTTGAAGGCATTAACCGCGTAACCAAGCACACCAAGGTCGGTCAGTCGCAGCGCGGCACCAAGACCGGTGGCATCGAGGTCGTAGAGGCCACCATCCACATCTCCAACGTGGCCCTGGTTGACCCCTCCACCAAGAAGCCCACTCGCGTCGGTTTCCGTACCGAGACCGTTGAGCGTAACGGCAAGAAGCGTGAAGTGCGCGTACGCGTGGCCAAGAGCTCCGGGAAGGACATCTAATGACTGAGACTCTCGAGACTCCGGCAAGCAAGATCGTTCCTCGTCTGAAGACCAAGTACGCGGATTCCATCAAGAGCACGCTCATCGAGGAATTCAAGTACGAAAACGTCAACCAGGTTCCCCGTCTGGTCAAGGTCGTAGTGAACATGGGTGTTGGAGATGCCGCCAAGGACTCCAAGCTGATCGACGGCGCTGTCCGCGATCTGACCCTGATCACCGGTCAGAAGCCGCAGGTAACCAAGGCCCGCAAGTCGATCGCACAGTTCAAGCTGCGCGAAGGCATGCCCATCGGTGCACACGCAACTCTGCGTGGAGACCGCATGTGGGAATTCCTGGACCGTCTGGTCACGCTGGCTCTGCCGCGTATCCGTGACTTCCGGGGCCTCAGTGGCAAGCAGTTCGATGGCAACGGCAACTACACCTTCGGTCTGACCGAGCAGGTTATGTTCCACGAGATCGACCAGGATTCCATCGACCGCGTTCGCGGTATGGACATCACCGTCGTGACCACTGCCAAGACCGACGACGAAGGCCGCGCGCTGCTCAAGGCGCTTGGTTTCCCGTTCAAGACCGAAGCTTAATCTAGCTACATAGAAGGTCCGGCCTTGCCGCTTCCCCCCGGGGGATGGCAGGGCGGAAACCGTTATGAGGAAGGGCAAGAGCCCAACATGACCATGACAGATCCCGTCGCAGACATGCTTACGCGTCTGCGCAACGCAAACTCGGCATACCACGACACCGTGACTATGCCGTACAGCAAGCTCAAGGCACGCGTTGCCGACATCCTGAAGGCCGAAGGTTACATCGCCTCCTGGAAAGAAGAAGACGCTGAGGTCGGCAAGAAGCTGACTATCGAGCTCAAGTTCGGTCCGAACCGCGAGCGTTCAATCGCTGGCGTTCGTCGTATTTCCAAGCCGGGACTCCGTGTTTACGCGAAGTCCACCAACCTGCCGCACGTGCTCGGTGGCCTGGGTGTCGCAATCCTGTCCACCTCTTCCGGCCTCCTGACTGACAAGCAGGCCGGCAAGAAGGGCGTGGGCGGCGAAGTCCTCGCTTACGTCTGGTAACGGGAAAGGAAGAGAATAATGTCACGTATTGGACGTCTCCCCATCACCGTTCCTGCCGGCGTTGAGGTCAAGGTTGACGGCTCTGTCGTCAGCGTCAAGGGTTCCAAAGGCGAGCTGAGCCACACTGTGGCCAGCCCGATCGAGGTCACCCTGGAAGATGGCACCCTGACTGTCGCCCGCCCGAACGACGAGCGCGCCTCACGTTCGCTGCACGGCCTGACCCGCACCCTGATCGCCAACATGATCCAGGGTGTCACCGCAGGCTACGAGAAGAAGCTTGAGATTGTCGGTACCGGTTACCGCGTCCAGGCCAAGGGTTCTGACCTGGAGTTCGCTCTGGGCTACAGCCACCCGGTCAACGTCTCGGCACCGAACGGCATCACCTTTGCAGTAGAGACCCCGACCAAGCTCTCTGTTTCAGGTATCTCCAAGCAGCAGGTCGGCGAGGTTGCTGCCAACATTCGCAAGCTGCGGAAGCCGGACCCCTATAAGGGCAAGGGCATCCGCTACGCCGGCGAAGTCATCCGCCGCAAGGTCGGAAAGGCTGGTAAGTAACCATGGCCATCGCAATTAACAAGAAGCGTACGAACAAGAGCAAGTCTGCTTCACGCAGCCGCCGCCAGCTTCGTATCCGCAAGCGCATCTCCGGAACGGCTGTACGCCCTCGCCTGGTCGTCAACCGCTCCGCACGCCACGTATTCGTCCAGGTTGTCGATGACACCAAGGGCCTGACCGTAGCAAGCGCGTCCACACTGGAAGCCGACCTTCGTGCATTCGAGGGTGACAAGACCGCCAAGGCCAAGCGCGTTGGCGAACTGGTCGCCGAGCGTGCCAAGGCTGCCGGTATCGAAGCTGTTGTCTTCGACCGCGGTGGTAACAAGTACCACGGCCGGATCGCCGCCGTCGCTGACGGCGCACGTGAAGGTGGGCTGTCACTGTGACCGAAAATAACGAAAAGGACATTCAGGTGACTGAAGCTGTAGCTGCTCCGGCAACTGAGACCGCTGCGCCTGCTACCACTGACGACCGCCGTGGCGCTCGTCGTGGCGAGCGTGGCGACCGCGGCCAGGGCCGTGGCGACCGTGGTGGCCGTGGTGGCCGCGATGGTGGCCGCGAAGCCGAAAAGAGCCAGTTCGTAGAGCGCGTTGTAACCATCAACCGCGTTTCCAAGGTCGTCAAGGGTGGTCGTCGCTTCAGCTTCACCGCCCTCGTCGTTGTCGGCGACGGCAACGGTATGGTCGGCGTTGGCTACGGCAAGGCTAAGGAAGTTCCTGCCGCAATCGCGAAGGGCGTTGAAGAGGCCAAGAAGTCCTTCTTCCGCGTTCCGCGCGTTGGCAGCACCATCCCGCACCGCGTTCAGGGTGAAGCCGCTGCAGGCGTCGTAATGCTGCGTCCGGCTTCTGCCGGTACCGGTGTTATCGCCGGTGGTCCGGTCCGTGCAGTACTGGAGTGCGTGGGCATCCACGACATCCTCTCCAAGTCGCTCGGTTCCTCAAACGCCATCAACATCGTTCACGCGACCGTTGATGCGCTGAAGCGCCTCGAAGAGCCGGCAGCAGTGGCAGCACGCCGCGGCCTCCCGCTCGACGAGATCGCTCCGCCGGCACTGGTAAAGGCTCTCCTGAACCAGAAGGCAGGTGTCTGAGTCATGGCTAAGAACCTGATTCCCTCCGACGCACAGTTGGAGATCACTCAGATCAAGTCCGCCATTGGCGGCAAGCAGAACCAGCGCGACACGCTGCGGTCCCTCGGCCTGAAGCGGATCGGACACACCGTTGTCCGCACCGCCGACGCCGTGACCGTGGGTATGCTCAACACGGTTCCGCACCTGGTAAAGGTAGAGGAGGCGAAGTAAATGGCAGAGAAGAACACCGCCGAGAAGGCACAGGGCGCCGCTGCTGAGAAGCAGAACGCACTGAAGGTTCACCACCTGCGTCCCGCCCCGGGTGCCAAGACCGCCAAGACCCGTGTTGGTCGTGGTGAAGGTTCCAAGGGTAAGACCGCTGGTCGCGGTACCAAGGGTACGAAGGCCCGCTACCAGATCAAGGCTGGCTTTGCCGGCGGCCAGCTGCCGCTGCACATGCGCCTGCCGAAGCTGCGCGGCTTCAAGAACCCGTTCCGGGTTGAGTTCCAGGTTGTAAACCTGGACAAGCTCAACGAGCTGTTCCCGGAAGGTGGCGCAGTCACCGTGGAGAACCTGGTCGAAAAGGGTGCCGTTCGCAAGAACCAGCCCGTCAAGGTGCTTGGCACCGGCGACATCACCGTCAAGGTTGACGTCACCGCCCACGCATTCTCGGCCAGCGCCGCAGAAAAGATTGCAGCAGCAGGCGGAAGCACCACTGCCCTCTAAATAGGGGCAGCGGTGCGGAAGCCCGTTGTGGAGACTCCCGGTACGCGGGGCTTAGGCCTTGCGTACCGGGAGTTTTTTCTCATTTGGAACCTCACCGATTGTTCGCAGGGCGCATCAACCCGTTAGACTCGGTTGTTGGGTTTTATTGACCTATCTCACACGACTTTATTAACACATCAGGAGGACGCTTGCTTAGCGCATTTGGCCGGGCCTTTCGCACGCCTGATCTGCGACGCAAGTTGTTGTTCACGCTGGGAATCATCACAATCTTCCGCTTGGGTGCCTTCATCCCCTCGCCTGGTGTGAACTACCAGAATGTCCAGCAATGCTTGCAGAGCGGTCAGACCTCGGGCGGGATCTACCAGCTCGTCAATTTGTTCAGCGGCGGTGCGTTGCTTCAGGTGTCCATCTTCGCCCTGGGCATCATGCCGTACATCACGGCGAGCATCATCGTCCAGCTGCTCCGGGTGGTCATTCCCCGTTTCCAGCAGCTATATGAAGAGGGCGCATCAGGGCAGTCCAAGCTGACGCAGTACACGCGGTACCTGACAATTGCCCTGGGCCTGCTGAACGCCACGACGCTGGTGTCGCTGGCCCGTTCCGGCCAGTTGCTGCCCAACTGCCAGCTGGACATCATCCCGGACGCGAGCGTCATCACCACGATCCTGATCGTCATCACGTTGACGGCCGGCACCGGCCTGATCATGTGGATGGGCGAGCTCGTGACCGAAAAGGGCGTGGGCAACGGTATGTCGCTGCTCATCTTCACCTCGATCGCTGCCAGCTTCCCGACCTCCCTGGGCGCCATCTGGACCTCCCAGGGCCCGGGCACGTTCTTCATGGTGCTGGCCATCGGCCTGCTCACCGTGGCCCTTGTGGTCTTCGTGGAGCAGTCGCAGCGCCGCATCCCGGTGCAGTACGCCAAGCGCATGATCGGCCGGCGCACCGTGGGCGGCACCAGCACGTACATCCCCATCAAGGTGAACATGGCCGGCGTCGTGCCCGTCATCTTCGCTTCCTCGATGCTGTACCTGCCGGGCCTGATTTCGCAGTTCAACCAGCCCAAGCAGGGCGAGCAGATGGCTCCGTGGGTTGAGTGGATCAACAACAACCTCACCCGCGGTGACCACCCCATCTATATGGCGCTTTATTTCGCCATGATTGTTTTCTTCACCTACTTCTATGTTGCAATCACTTTCAATCCTGAAGAGGTTTCCGACAACATGAAGAAGTACGGCGGCTTCATCCCGGGTATCCGGGCCGGCAAGCCGACGGCGGACTATCTGCAGTACGTCCTTTCCAGGATCACCCTGCCCGGCGCCCTCTACCTGGGCTTCGTGGCATTGATCCCGCTGGTCGCCCTGGTCCTGATCAACGCCAACCAGAACTTCCCGTTCGGTGGTACCTCGATCCTGATCATGGTGGGCGTGGGCCTGGAAACGGTCAAGCAGATTGACGCGCAGCTACAACAACGTCACTACGAAGGGCTTTTGCGATGACGAGAATGCTGATTATCGGACCTCCGGGTTCGGGCAAGGGAACGCAGGCGGATCGGATCTCCGAGCGCCTCGGCGTCGTTGCGATCTCCACCGGCGATATCTTCCGCGCCAACGTTAAGGGTGAGACGCCGCTGGGCGTCGAGGCCAAGAAGTACATGGATGCCGGCGATTTCGTGCCGGACAGCGTCACCAACAAGATGGTGCGCGACCGCCTCAGCGAGGACGACGTCGAGAACGGCTTCCTCCTGGACGGTTACCCGCGCACCACTGCGCAGGTGGACTACCTCGACGAGATCCTGGCCAACGGTGACCAGAAGCTGGACGTGGTCCTGCAGCTGACCGCTGATGACGAGGAACTGGTGCACCGCCTCCTGGGCCGTGCCAAGGAAACCGGCCGGAGCGACGACAACGAAGCCGTCATCCGCCACCGGCTGGACCTGTACCACGAGCAGACCGAAGCCGTTGTGGCCAAGTACGCCGAGCGCGGCATCCTGACCCAGGTTGACGGCATTGGCGGCATCGACGAGGTCACTGACCGCGTCATGCAGGCCATCAAGGCAGCACAAGCGGCCTGATTCAGGACAAACCGGAGGACCGGGACTGAAAACCCGTCCTGCCTCCAGTGCCGTCAAGGGCGCGTCCCGTACCATCGAGTACGGGACGCGCCCTTTCCTTGTGTCGGGGCGGTTTTAGCGCGGCGCCGCGGCCGGAGGACGCCATCAGGCGTTAGGACCGGAGCCGGGGAACACCGTACGCATTGTCTGTGGGGAGATACTGCATGAACCAGACCCTTCCGGGGGCGGCGAGGATCGCCGGCCTCGAAGTCTACGTGCCGCCGGGACGGCTGGGGACCGGACAGCTGGAGCAGCAGCTCGCCGCCGCCAGCCCCGGATTCCGCGTCCCGAAAGGCCTGATCGGCAGGGTGACAGGGATCCGCACACGGTCGGTGATGGGCGCGACCGAGCAGGCATCCGACCTTGCGGCAATTGCTGCCGCCAAACTGCTGGCGGACCGCGGACTCCAGCCCGCCGACGTCGACCTCCTCCTCTTCGCTTCGGCGAGCCAGGACATGGTGGAGCCGGCCACAGGCCACATGGTCGCCGCGAAGCTGGGCATGGGATGCCCGGTGATGGACATCAAAAACGCGTGCAACAGCCTTCTCAACGGTTTGGAGGTAGCCGATGCCCTGATCGGCGCCGGCCGCTACCGGCGCGTGCTCCTGGTCAGCGGGGAGTCGCCGTCCCGGGCCGTACGGTGGTCCGTTCCGGACCAGGAGACTTTCGCCGCATCCTTCCCGGGCTACACCATGAGCGACGCCGGGTGCGCCCTTGTGCTGGAGCCGGCAGACGCAGACGACGACTCCGGCTCCCGGGTGCTGGGAACGGGCTTTACCGCGAAGAGCAGCCACTGGTCCGTGGGAACGCTCGCCACCGGCGGATCCGTCGCACCACGGGACCCGGAAGCTACGTACTTCAACATGGACGGCGAAAAACTCAAGGACGCGTTCCTGGACCTGGGGCGGGGGATCCTGGACGAGACCCTGGTGCGGCTGGGCCTCACGTGGTCCGACTTCGCCGTCGTCTGCGTCCACCAGGTGAGTGCCCCGTACCGGGACATCTTTGCCCGCGGGGCCGGCGTGCCGCAGGAGAAGCTGGTCAGGACCGTGGAGGAGTACGGCAACATGGCCTCGGTCAGCCTGCCCCTGCAGCTGAAGGTGGCGCAGGACCTGGGCCGGTGCGGTCCCGGTGACCTCGTGGCGCTGGTGGGGCTGGCCGGCGGCGTGAGCCTGGGCATCGCCGTGGTGCGCCTGTGACTGCGCCATTCCAGGGCAGTGAACCGCCGTTCCCCGGCAGTGAACCGCCGGTGCGGGCGCTGTGTGTCGCGATGCCGGCGCTCAACGAGGAGAAGCTGATCCGCCAATCCCTGCAGGCACTGGCCGCACAGGTGCACAAAGAGTTCACGCTCGTGGTGGTGGACAACGGATCCACGGATGCCACCAGGGTAATCGTGGCGGACTTTGCCCGGCTGCACCCGGCCATGGACGTCCGCCTGATCGACGAGCCGCACAAGGGGACCGGCGCCGCCGCCGATACGGGCATGCGTTTCGGCGCCCTGAACGGCGCGCGCTGGCTGGCGCGCACCGACGCGGACTGCCTGCCGGCACGGGACTGGACGCTGCGCATCATGGAAGGGTTCAATGACGGCCTGGAAATGATTGCCGGCCAGCTGTTTCCGAGGCTGGACGAAGGCCTGGGCCGGGGCAGCCGTTGGCTGATGTTGCTGGCCGTGGAAGTCGCTTCGTTCTTTGGCCGCATCCGCCCGGGCAACAAGGGGGAGGGCTACCTTGGGCCCTACCAGATGCTGCCGGGGTGCAACATGGCCATCACGGCGGAACTATATCTGCGGTCGGGCGGATTTCCCCGCACCAGCATCGAGGACCTGCACGAGGACCGGGCACTGTCCAACCGCGTCCGCAAACTCACGCGCGCGTACGCCCTCCGGCGCAACGTAGTGGTGTTTGGATCCTCCCGGCGGGTCAAGGCCTGGGGCCTGCCCAACACCCTCGCCTGGTACGCGGACCACCGGTTCCGCCCGGACCATGTGGATATCCGGTGAGTGCCCTAACAGCACGGGCCGCGACCAGCGGCGGCGTGGCCAGGTGGGAGCGGCGCCTCCACACCCGGGCCCATCCGGTGGCCTACCCGCTGATCCGCGGGCTGGGGAAGCTCAGGCCCGTGGTCCGGCTGCCGGGCCTGGGTGTGCTGGTCAGCGAGGCCTCCCTGGTCCGGGAGGTCCTGATGGACGCCGGCTATTCGAAGTCCGGGGCCGGGGCTTCCGGCGCGCTCTGGACACCAGTGGTGGGTCCGCGCGCCCTGCTGAACATGCACGGGGAAGAGCACCTGGCGTTACGGCGCCGCCTTAACGGACTCTTCACCCCGCGGGCCGTGCAAGCCATCGTCGCCCCGGCGGGGGAACGGCTCCGTGAGCGGCTGGCTGCAGGGCTGGACAACGGTGGTTCGGTGGAGTTCGTCGGACTGGTGAAAGAGCTGTCAGGGGGAGTGATCAGCAGGCTTCTGGGCGTCCCGGACGACGCGCCCGGCAGGCTGCCGGACACTGAACTCTTCAACCTGGGCACCTCCATCACTTCGCTCGTGAGGCTGGGCCGGCTACGCCTGACGCTGCCACAGATCTCAAAGGCGAGGGCCGCCGTCGAAATCCTGGCCGGACCCGTCCGCAACGCGTACCGCAGCGACGACCCGTCCACTTTTCCGGGCCGATTGAGGGCCCTGGGACTCAGCGAGGACGAGGCGGTGGGGATTGTCAGCGCCTTTGTGATTGCCGGAACCGAAACCTTGGTGTCCTATGTTCCGCGGCTCGCCGCGATGCTGTTCGACGACGGCATGTTGCCCGGGCTGGCAGCCGACCGCCGTGGCCTCCCGGACGCCGTCAATGAGGGCCTGCGGTACACGGCGCCCTCGCCGATGATGCTCCGTGAGGCCACAACGGCCGGGCAGCTCGGTGGCGTGCGGATCAGGCCGGGGGACCGCATCCTGTTGTCCACCGTGCACGCCGTCAAGAGCCTGGGCGGCTTTGACCCGGGGACGCCCGTCCCGGCCGCGGCCCGGCAGTTGTGGTTCGGGGCTGGTGCCCACTTCTGCATCGGCATGCCGCTGGCGATGGCTGAAATCAACTGCGCCCTGGCCGTGCTGCTGGACGAGTACAGCCGGGACCCGTGGCGCATCCGCTCCCGCGCCGTCAGCCGGAACGTGCTCATACCCCACTACAAGTCCCTGGAGCTGATCCGTGCCGACTGACCTGCCCGCCAACCTGCCGGACGACCTCATTGCCGCCGTGTACGACGCCGCCGCGAAGTATCCGGATCATCCGGCCATCACGGCACCCGGCAGGCGTGGTGGCAAACGCGGCGGCAGGCCGGGAAAAACCATCAGCTACCGGGATCTCGCTGCCGGGATTGAATCCACTGCGGCGGGCCTGCGGCGTGAGGGATTCGGCCCGGGGGAGCGGCTGTTGTTTTCGGTGCGGCCGGGGCCGGCGGCATTCACGCTCGCGCTGGCTGCCGTCCGGGCCGGCGGGGCCATCGTGTTCATCGATCCCGGGGTGGGCCCCGCACTGTTCCGGAACAGGGCGGCGCTGGCGTCCCCGCGGTGGGCGGCCTCCGAGTCGCTGCTTTATGCGCTCAGCGCGCGCGGCCCGCTGCGGCCCCTCGCCCGGCGGCGCGGCCTGCTCCTTCCGGACTACGGCGCCATGAAGGTCCGGCACTTCCACGCCGGTCCGTGGCTGCCGGGGGTCCCGCCGAAGTCGACCAACATCCGTGCCCTGTCCCGCAGTGCGACCCCCGGTGGCACCGAGGACGACGGCGGCGCCCACCGCGGCGCTGACGCCGGTGCCCGGCCCGACGGGCTGCCGACGGTCCCGCCCGAGCCGGGGCAGGAAGCGGTCATCATCTTCACGTCCGGCACCACCGGCAGCCCCAAGGGGGTGGTGCACAGCCGCGGAACACTGGCGGCAGGCTTCGGCCAGTTGAGCACGCGCTGCACGTTCGCCGCCGGCGACCGCATCCATTCGGAGCAGCTGATGATGGGTCTGCCGGCACTGATCGCCGGTGCACACTGGACCATGCCGGCTTACGGGTTGTCCGCCGTGATCGATCCCCTGCGCTTCTCGGCCGAGCTGGGATCATCGCCGGGGCAGAAGGCGGCGACCCACGTGTTCCTGGTGCCCTCCCAGCTGGCGCCGATCCTCGATGCCGTGGAATCGGGCCAGCTGGTGTGGCCGGACACGCTGAAGACGGTGATGCTCGGTGCGGCCCCGGTGCTGGCACCGTTCCTGGAACGGGCTGCGCGGCTCCTGCCCGGAGTGCGTTTCCACTGCATCTACGGGATGACGGAAGTGCTGCCCGTCGCGGTGGCGGACGGTCACCAGAAACTGGAGTTTGCCTCCGGACGCACGGCGGAATACCGCACCCCTGACGGCTCCGGGGAGGGCGATTTCCTCGGCGGGCCGCTGCCGGGCGTGGACTTCCGGGTGGCGGACGACCACGAGCTGATCGTCTCCGGACCCAACATGTGCCTGGGCTACCTCGGCGAGGACGCGATGGACGAGCACGCCACCGGCGACCTCGTACGGCTGGACCACGGCCGGCTGGTCCTGCTGGGGCGCAAGAAGGACATGATCATCCGCGGCAAGACCAACATCTACCCGGGCCTGTACGAGCCTGTCATTGGCGGCATCGACGGGGTGGCCCAGGCAGCAATGGTCGGCGTCCCCGACGGCATCGGCGACGAAGCGGTGTGGCTCGCCGTCGAACCGCACCACGGACGGAACCACGAAGCTCTCCTGCGGACCCTCCGCCGTGAGCTGCCCAGACTCATCGACGGATCGGCGCTCCCGGACCGGATAGAAATCATGCCCCGGCTGCCGGCCTCCGGCCGGCACCGCAAGCCCGACAGGGTCGCACTGAGGGCGCTTTTCGCAAGCCGGCCGCCGGAAGGGACGCCATGAGGATCGCCGTGACGGGCGCCAGCGGTTTCATCGGCGGTGCTGTGGCTTCGGCTGCCGAGGAACGCGGCTGGGAAGTGGTCCGGTACGGCCGGCGCCGACTCCCCGGACTCAGCGTGTGGGACCTCAGCGCCGGGCGACTGTCCGCTCCTCCGCCGGTGGACGCCGTCGTGCATGCCGGTGCGCACGTGGCGGACTGGGGTCCGCCGCAGTTGTTCCACCGCGTCAACGTGCTCGGCACTGAGGCCGTTGCGGCGTCCTTCCCGGCTGCCCGGCTTGTCCACATCTCAAGTTCCAGCGTCTACCCGTGGTGGCAACCCTGCGTGGACAGGCCGGAGCACCCGGTTGCCGGCCGGTACCTGAACGCCTACTCCATGTCGAAGGCGCTCGCAGAGGCTGCGGCAGCGCGGCACGGCAATGCGCTGATCCTCCGGCCGCACGGCGTCTACGGCCCTGGCGACCGGACGCTCCTGCCGCGGCTTATCAGCAACGTGAACCATAACCGGCTGCTGAGCGTCGGTGGACCGGACATCCGGCACCAGCTGACGTCCATCGGCAACCTGGCCCGGGCAGCGCTCGCCGCCTGCACGGCGGACGCCACCGGCCCGGTCAACGTGGCCGACCAGCGGCCCGTGGCCCTCGGCGGAGTCCTGCGGGAAGTGCTGGACGCCACTGGCCGGTCCGACGTCGAACTTGGTTTTATCCCGAGGCGCGCGGCCATGACGCTGGCGGCATCCCTTGAAGCCATGGCCGCCGTGACACGCAAGCCGCCGCGGCTCACGCGCTACGCCGTCAGCCAGCTCGGCGTCGAGCGCACCTACTGCACACGCCGCTTGCGGGAGGAGCTGGGGGTGGACCCTGTCCCGAGCAGCTTCGCCGGTGCGGGACAATGGATCAGAGACCTGGGATGAACGCATCCCGCCAGCGAGACGAAGCACTGAGGTATACATGGCATTCGGACAGCCCCGGATCGAATACAAGACCAACGCCCAAATGCGCATCATGCATGAGGCAGGCCTGGTCCTGAGCCGCGCGCTGGACGCCGCCGTGGCGGCAGCCGTCCCGGGTGCCACCACGGCGCAGCTGGACTCCGTCTTCCGCGCAGTCCTCGACGAGGCGGGCGCCAAGTCCAACTTCCTCGGCTACCACGGGTTCCCGGCCACCATCTGCACTTCGGTCAACGAGGAAGTAGTCCACGGCATCCCGGGCAGCCGCGTGCTGAACGACGGCGACATCATCTCGATCGACGGCGGCGCGATCGTGGACGGCTGGCACTCCGACTCGGCCCGCACCGTGATTGTGGGAACCCCCGACCCCGAGGACGTCCGGCTGTCCGAGGTCACCGAGGAAGCCATGTGGCGCGGCATTGCCGCATTGGCCACGGGAAAGTTCGTCGGGGACATCGGCTGCGCCGTGGACGACTACGTCTCCTCCGTCCCGGGGAAGCCGCTCGGCATCCTGGAAGACTATGTTGGCCACGGCATCGGCTCCGAAATGCACATGGCCCCGGACGTGCTGAACTACCGGACCAGCCACCGCGGGCCCAAGATCCGTCCGGGACTGTGCCTGGCCATTGAGCCCATGCTGGTCCGCGGCAGCATTGAAACCGCCGTGCTCGACGACGACTGGACCGTGGTGACCACCGACGGCAAGCGCTCCTGCCAGTGGGAACACTCCGTGGCTGTCCACGAAAAGGGCATCTGGGTTCTTTCGGCGCCCGACGGCGGCGCGGAGCGGCTTGCGCCGCTGGGCGTGGTCCCCGTCCCGATCCCGTAGGCTTCGACGCGCAAATACGCCTTCGACGCAGAAAATCCCTGGCGCACCCGGAATTCCGGGTGCGCCAGGGATTTTGCGTATCGCGGGACGTTTTGCGGGTCGAGACCGCGCGTCAGCTCTTGAGCTTGGGCTTGACGTCCTTCGTGTAGATGCCTTCCAGCGTGGATTTCAGCGCGGTCATGGTGGCCTTCACGTCGCCCTGCTGGGTGAGGATCTTTGCCGCGGCCTTGGCCATTTCCTGATCCGCGCCGGGCAGGAACACCCGGGCGTTGTCCTGGACCCGTGTGGCTGCCAGCTGGTCCATGGCTGTTTTGATCTGCGGCGTCTTGGCCAGCACCGACGTCATGTCGGCCGAAACGCGGGTGGGCATGTAGCCCGTGGCCGCCGAGAATTCCGCGGTGTTTTCCGGCTCGGTCATGAACTTCAGGAACGTGCCTGCGGCCAGCTGTACTTCCTTGCTCACGCCGCTGGGGATGCCCAGGCCGGCGCCGCCGGTGGGGCAGACACCGCTGTCCACCTTGGGGCCGCCCGGCAGGAAGCCCACGCCCACGTTGAACTTGGCGGACTTGAGCACACCCAGCAGGGACCCGGTGGACGAGATGGTGGAAGACGTGATGCCCGCGGCGAAGTCGTCAGCGGCTTCCTTGGAGGAAACACCCGCCCAGCCGTCCTTGTAAATGGAGTCCTGGGCCCACTGCAGTGCTTCCACGGATTCCGCCGAGTCGCAGTTGATGGTCCACTCATTGGACCAGCTGCCGCCCCAGCCCCAGAGGTTGTTCTGCAGGGTCCAGCCCGCGTAGCCCGCCAGTGCCGGGTAGATGTAGGCATACTGCGCGCCCGAACTCGCCTTCAGCTTCGGCGCCCATTCGGCGAATTCCTGCCACGTCTTCGGAGCACGGTCAGGCAGGCCGGCAGCCTTGAAGTGGTCCTTGTTGTAGTAGAAGAGCGGCGTAGACCGTCCGTAGGGGAGGGCCCACTGCTTGTCGTCGTACTGGTAGTCCGCCACGAGGGACTTCTGGAAGTCGTCCACCTTGATGTCCAGCTGTTTGACCAGGCCGTCCAGCGGGATGATGTTGCCGTTGGAGAAGTAGCGGAACCACCAGACGTCGGAGAGGACCACAACGCCCGGCAGCGCCTCCTTGGCCGCCTGCGAGGTCTGGAACTTCTGGGCGATTTCCTCGTAGTTGGCGCCGGCGGTCACCAGGTTCACCTTGATGTCCGGGAACTTCGCATGGAACTTGGCGATGATGGATTTTTCCACGTCCTGGGACTTGCCCGGGTGGTTGGTCCAGAAGTCGATGGAGGCGGCCGGCTTGACGCCGCTGAAGTCGATTTCGGCAGCCTCGCTCGCGGGGGTTGTTCCGCCGGTGGAGGGGCCGCCGCATGCTGACAGTGCAGCAGCGCCGGCTCCTGCGCCGGCCAGCCCCAGGAAATGCCTGCGGTCAAAGTTCATACCCATTTGTGGATCCTCTCAAAGGTGGTTGCTCATGCTGACTCGTTGTACGGGTTGGAGACGGGTGATGCGGAGGAAGCGTTAGTGGCCCGCAGGGAATCGCGGACTAGCCGGTGACGCTGCCCTGGGTGAGGCCGGCCACGATGTAGCGCTGGAGTGCTGCGAACACCACCAGGATGGGCACGATCACCAGCACGGCGCCGGCCATGAGGATGCCCCAGCCGGAACCGTTGCCCTCGGAGTTCTGCAGCAGCGTGAGGCCTACGGGCAGGGTCATGGTTTCCGGGCGGTCCGTGATGATGAGCGGCCAGATGTAGTCGTTCCACTCGCTCACCACGGTGACCAGGGCAACCGTGGCTATCGAGGGGACCGACACCGGGACCACGATCCGCCAGAGCCTGCGCCAGTGGCCGGCGCCGTCGATCTCCGCGGATTCCAGGATGGAAGCGGGCAGCGTCATGAAATGCTGGCGCAGCAGGAAGGTGCCGAAGGCGGTTCCCAGGCCGGGCAGGATGATGCCCCAGAGGGTGTTCTTGCCGCCCATCCCGGCGATGAGGATGTAGTTAGGGAGGATGGACACCTGCGGCGGAACCATCAGCGCCACGAGGATCAGCACGAAGATGGCGTTCTTGAAGGGGAACCGCACGAACACCAGCGCGTATGCGGTGAGGATGGCAAGCAGCACTTTGATGGTGGCGCCCACGAGCGTGACGATGGTGCTGTTCAGGAAGAACTGCGCGAACGGCACCGTGGTCATGGCGATGTTGTAGTTCTCCAGGTTCAGGCTTTCCGGGAGGATCTTCAGGTCCATGGTGATGATCTCGCCGGGCTGCTTGAACGAACTCAGGATCATCCAAAGCAGCGGCAGGAACACCACCAGGGTTGCCAGGATCAGCGGGACGTAGCCGCCGGCAATGGTCTGGACGATGTTGGCGCGGGACAGTGGCCGGTTCGTGCTCATGAGTAGTGCACCTTCCGTTCCACGAACCGCAGCTGCAGCACGGTGATGACCAGCAGAATGGCGAACAGCACCACCGAAATGGATGCCGAGTAGCCGGCCCGGTTGAAGGCTCCGAATGCCTGGAGGTAGGCCTCGTAGATCAGCGTGCTGGTGCCGTTGCCCAGTGGTGTCATGATCCTGATCAGGTCGAACGCCTGCAGCGAGCTGAGCATGGTGGTGATCAGCAGGAAGAACGTGGTGGGGGAGAGCAGCGGGACGGACATGCTCAGGAAGCGCCGGAATCCGTTGGCACCGTCCAGGGACGCGGCCTCCATGACGTCCTGGGGGAGCGACTGCAACCCCGCAAGATACACCACGGCGCAGTAGCCCAGGTTCTTCCAGACGTACACAATGATCACCATGACCAGCGAGAGCTGCGGATCGTTGATCCATTGCGGGCTTTGCTGGCCCAGCCCGCGGAGAACCCAGGCCAGGACGCCGTAGCCGGGATCGAAGATGAACAGCCAGACGAGGCCCACGCCCACGCCGCTGAGCACATACGGCGCAAAGACTGCGGAACGCGCAAAGGTGGTCCCGCGGACCTTGGAGTTCAGCGCCAGCGCGATCAGCAGGCCCAACACCATCGAGCCGCCCACAGTCACCAGCGTGAACACTGCCGTAGTGCCGAGCACCTTGGCGGCATCGGCACTGGTGAAGAACGTGACGTAGTTGTCCAGCCCCACCACCGTGGCCGAGGTCGAACCCAACGTCCAGTCCAGGGTGGAGTAATACACGTTGTTGATGAGCGGGAGGTACGTGAAGACCCCGATCAGCACCAGGTTGGGCAGCGCCAGGGCCAGGAAGACAAAGAAGTCCCGCCGGGTCCTGCCGGACCATTTCGGCCGGCGCCGCAGGGCCGGGCCGGCTTCCGCGACGGCGGGCGGCCTGTCAGTCAGTTGTCGTGTCATTCGGTCTCTAACGGATCCGGGCCTGCGTAATACAGGCCAGTGGGCGTGGGGATTTAGCTTCACTTCACCACAAGGTTGGTGGGCAGAATCCCGCACTAGCCCTCGTCAGAGGATTGTTAGTCAAGGCTTCCTTGCCCGTTAACGCCGTGTTGCTTGCAGTATTGCATGACGTTTGTTTTGGCGGCCGGAGTTGCCTCCGCGGGTCGCCGAAAGCATGGGAGCGGACACTCAGTTTCCCGCAGGGCGCACAATGGAGCTATGGGAGCGATTACCGACGTCACCGGGATCCGGGTGGGTCACATGGCGAAGTCCGACGGCGGCTGGCTCACCGGGGTGACCGTGGTGCTGCCGCCGTCGGGAACCGTGGGCTCCGTTGACGTCCGTGGCGGAGGGCCGGGCACCCATGAGACCGATTCCTTGGACCCCACCACCCTGTCGCAGCGGGTGGACGCCGTGGTGCTCACCGGCGGGAGTGCCTTCGGGCTGGTGTCCGCGCACGGCGCCAAGCGCTGGTGCGAGGAAGACGGCCGGGGATTGGCCGTGCCCGGGGGACTGGTGCCGATCGTCCCGGCCGCCGCCATCTTCGACCTCGGCCGCGGCGGTGACTTCTCCGCCCGTCCCGATGAGGCCATGGGCTACGCGGCAACTGCTGCCGCCGCCGCCCAAAAGGACGGTCACGACGTCGAACGCGGCAACGTGGGGGCCGGCACCGGAGCAGTCCTCGGCAGGGGGACGTATAAGGGCGGCGTCGGCACAGCGTCCGTCACCTTGGACAACGGCGTTGTGATTGGAGCCCTGGCGGTGGTCAACGCAGTGGGACTGCCCTTAGGCACATCGCTGCAGCGGGCGGAACCCGGCAGCGTGCGTCCAAGCGGGGAACGAGCGGGCACGCCGAGGGTTGCGGCTGCTGCGGCGGAAGCCGCAGAGGGAACTCAGCTCAACACAACACTCGTCGTCGTCGCTACCAATGCTGTCCTGAGCAAGGCCGAGTGCAAGCGGACCGCCTCTGCCTGCCATGCCGGACTGGCCCGGGCGCTGAACCCGTCCCATACTTTGGCGGACGGAGACACCGTGTTCGCGCTGGCGACGGGCGCCGTCGAACTTGACCGGAGCACTGACGCCGCCCGGACGTTCAGCCTCATCACGCTGCAAAGCGCGGCGGCCGACGTGGTGACTGATGCCATCCTGGACGGCGTCTCGCAGGCAGAGGCCGTCTCAACTGCGGCAGGGGTATTTGCTGCATATGGCCCCGTGGTGCGCTACCATGGTCCGATTTAACATTCCTGCCGAGATGGCGTAGTGTTGTCTGTTGGTTGTCTGCCCTGTTTGCGCCCTTTTGCGGTCGGAAGGCAGAAGCCAATCAATCAAAAACGTCCGTAGTCATGTCCGGTGCCAACCGGGAGGCTGCGGCAACAACAGTTAGCGGAGGGTATGGCCAAGAAGGACGGGGTCATTGAGATCGAGGGCGTTGTGACTGAGGCGCTGCCCAATGCGATGTTTCGCGTTGAGCTCACCAACAAGCACATCGTTCTGGCGCACATCTCTGGAAAAATGCGCCAGCACTACATCAGGATTCTCCCTGAGGACCGGGTAGTGGTGGAGCTGAGCCCGTACGACCTCACACGTGGTCGTATCGTCTACCGCTACAAGTAAACACTGGGCGGCCAGAGCAATAGCCGAAGGCCGGTCCAGTAGCCCAACTGCAACACGCAAAGGAACGCCATGAAGGTCAAGCCGAGCGTCAAGCAGATCTGCGAAAAGTGCAAAGTGATCCGCCGTAATGGCCGGGTCATGGTGATCTGCGAGAACCCGCGCCACAAGCAGCGCCAGGGCTAATTTCCTTCACGGGAAACCCTGGGTTGCTAACCCACGCAAGTAAATAAAGGCAGCACAAGCTGAACTGGGACATTAGCTCGAAAGAGCCCGGACAGCTAACCCCCGGTCGGAGGCTGGGGCCGCACTGAAAGTGCGGGTGTACTGCCTACGACCTCCGGTTTATACAAGGAGTACCGCCACTATGGCTCGTCTCGCTGGCGTAGACATTCCCCGCGAAAAGCGGCTGGAAATTGCGCTTACTTACATCTACGGCGTGGGCAAGACCCGTGCACACGAAACCCTGGCTGCTACCGGCATCAGCGCTGACGTTCGGGTCAAGGACCTGACCGACGCACAGCTGGTTGAGCTGCGTGACTACATTGAAGGCAACTACAAGGTTGAGGGTGACCTTCGCCGCGAAGTGGCCGCTGATATCCGCCGCAAGGTTGAAATCGGCAGCTACGAAGGCCTGCGTCACCGCAAGGGCCTGCCCGTACGCGGACAGCGTACGAAGACCAACGCTCGTACCCGCAAGGGCCCGAAGCGCACCGTCGCCGGCAAGAAGAAAGCCGGCCGCTAGAAATAGCTGCTGACTTTCCCCCCATAACTTTCTGTAGGAGAAATAATGCCCCCGAAGACTCGTGGCGCGGTTCGCAAGCCGCGTAAGAAGGACAAGAAGAATATCGCGCTGGGCCAGGCGCACATCAAGAGCACTTTTAACAACACCATCGTTTCCATCACGGATCCGAACGGTGCTGTCATCTCCTGGGCTTCCGCCGGTGAGGTTGGCTTCAAGGGCTCACGGAAGTCCACCCCGTTCGCTGCCCAGATGGCTGCCGAAGCTGCTGCAAAGCGCGCCCAGGAGCACGGCCTGAAGAAGGTCGACGTGTTCGTCAAGGGACCGGGTTCCGGCCGCGAAACCGCCATCCGCTCGCTGCAGGCCGCCGGCCTGGAGGTTGGCTCCATCCAGGACGTCACCCCCGCCGCGCACAACGGCTGCCGCCCGCCGAAGCGCCGCCGCGTCTAAGACGTTTCCAGCAGCTGGAGCTTGCCCGGACCTTCACGGGTCCGGGCAGGCCCAGCCGCGTTAAGTCTTCAGACCGAATTTCCACCACCTGTGTTGCGTCATATAGCGGATGCTCGCCGAAAGGAAACCTAAGTGCTCATTGCACAGCGCCCCACCCTCTCTGAAGAGGTCGTCTCCGAAAACCGCTCCCGTTTCATCATTGAACCGCTGGAGCCGGGCTTTGGATACACTCTCGGAAACTCCCTCCGCCGTACCCTGCTCTCCTCCATCCCGGGCGCTGCTGTAACCAGCATCCGGATCGATGGCGTGCTGCACGAGTTCACCACGGTTCCGGGTGTCAAGGAAGATGTCACCGAGATCATCCTGAACATCAAGAACCTGTCGGTCTCCTCCGAGCACGACGAGCCGGTTGTTGCCTACCTGCGCAAGCAGGGCCCGGGAGTCGTCACCGCCGCGGACATCGCTCCGCCGGCCGGCGTCGAATTCCACAACCCGGATCTGCACATTGCCACGCTGAACTCGAAGGGCAAGTTCGAACTCGAACTGACCATTGAGCGCGGCCGCGGCTACGTTTCGGCAGCTCAGAACAAGTCCGGCGATTCCGAGATCGGCCGTATCCCGGTCGACTCGATCTACTCGCCGGTGCTGAAGGTTACTTTCCGCGTGGAAGCCACCCGTGTTGAGCAGCGCACTGACTTCGACAAGCTGATTGTCGACGTCGAGACCAAGCAGGCCATCGCCCCGCGCGATGCCGTTGCTTCCGCAGGCACCACCCTGGTGGAACTGTTCGGTCTGGCCCGCGAGCTGAACACCGCAGCTGAAGGTATCGAGATTGGCCCGTCGCCGACTGACGCTGCCCTGGCAGCTGACATGGCCCTGCCGATCGAGGATCTGGACCTCACCGTCCGTTCCTACAACTGCCTCAAGCGTGAGGGCATCCACACCGTGGGTGAACTCGTTGCCCGCTCCGAGGCCGACCTGATGGACATCCGTAACTTCGGTGCGAAGTCCATCGACGAGGTCAAGGCCAAGCTGGTTGAACTGGGTCTGTCCCTCAAGGACTCCCCTCCCGGTTTCGACCTGGCAGCTCGCGCCGCAGCCATCGAAGAGGACGACGCCGCGTTCAGCGACGACGAGCTCTAACAAGCAGATCTTGGCCGGCTGGCTGGATGCACCATGTTGTGCGCAGCCCACCGGCTTCCATATGAGGAGAAACAATTATGCCTACCCCCACTAAGGGTCCGCGCCTCGGAGGCGGCCCGGCTCACGAGCGTCTCATGCTCGCGAACCTGGCAGCAGCACTGTTCGAGCACAAGCGGATCACCACTACGGTGACCAAGGCCAAGCGCCTGAAGCCGTACGCAGAGCGCCTGGTGACCTTCGCCAAGCGCGGCGACCTCGCTTCCCGCCGTCGTGTACTCGGCCTGATCAGCAACAAGGGCGTCGTCCACGAGCTGTTCACCGACATTGCACAGGCAGTGGAGAACCGCGATGGCGGCTACACCCGCATCACCAAGATCGGCAACCGCAAGGGCGACAACGCTCCCATGGCTGTCATCGAGCTCGTCCTTGAGCCGGTTTCCGCCAAGCAGGCCGTTGTAGCCGAAGCTACCACTGCTGCAAAGCGCGACGCCGACAAGAAGGAAGCCGCTGCTGCTGCCCCTGTTGCAGAAGAAGAGGCTGCCGAGACCGAAGCTGCTCCGGAAGCTGAAGCTGCTGAGACCGAAGCTGCTGCAACCGAAGAGGTTCCGGCAGCTGAGGAAGCTGCTTCCGAAGAAGCTGCTGAAAAGCCTGCTGCTGAGGAAAAGGACGCGAAGTAATTCGCCGAATCCTTCGCATAGACTTAAGTCTATGAACCACCAAAAACCCGCTGCCCCCGTTTTGGGGGGCGGCGGGTTTTTGCGTATCCGGATGGATTTGGCGTACGACGGCGGCCCCTTCAGCGGGTGGGCAGTCCAGCCCCGCATGCTGACCGTCCAGGGCGTCCTGGAGGATGCCCTGGCGCTCCTGATCAGGCGCAAGGTGCGCGTGACCGTTGCCGGCCGCACCGACGCCGGTGTCCACGCCCGCGGCCAGGTGGTCCACCTCGACCTGACCGCAGAAGAGTGGCAGGGACTGAACCGCGGCGCTGAACTGGATCCCGCCGTCGCCCTCCTGCGCCGCCTCCGCGGGGCACTCAGCCGGGGACTGGGCGACCTCACCGGTGCCATTGAGGTCCACAGCGTCACCGTGGCCCCGGAGGGGTTCGACGCACGGTTCTCGGCGCTGTGGCGCCGGTACAGCTACCGGATCGCGGACGGTCCGGCGCTGTGGGACCCGTTGGGCAGGTATTCCACGCTCTGGCACAAGGAGCAGCTCGATATAGCGCTGTTGAACGAAGGCGCGTCCAAGCTCCTGGGGCTGCAGAACTTCCGGTCCTACTGCAAGCCGCGGGAAGGTTCCACCACCATCCGGGAGCTGCAGCGGTTCGAGTTCGCGCGCGGAAGCGACGGCGTCATCGTAGCCACCGTGCAGGCTGACGCATTCTGCCACAACATGGTGCGCGCTCTGGTGGGGTCCGCCCTGTATGTGGGCTCCGGGGCGGAGAAGCCGGGGTGGCTCTATGAACGGCTGCTCGAGCAGAAGCGGGACGCGAAATCCGTGCTGTCCGCGCCGCACCCCCTGGTGCTCGAGGAAGTGGCCTATCCCTCGGACAGCGAACTGCTGGCCCGGGCGGAACTGACCAGGGCGCTGCGCAAGTAGCAACGGCGGCTAGAGCGCCGGAGAAGGATCCACGGCGGGATGACCACTGTGAAGGTGCTGCCTTCGCCCGGCCGGCTGGCTCAGGTGATGGAGCCGCCGTGGAGACTCCAGGGGAGTGCGCAGTTCATGGGTCACCTTGGCTGAGAAGTTCGAGCTGCCCTTCAAGCGTGGACCCTGCACTTCATCGGATAACCCTCCCGGGGAGGTAGCAGCCTCCAATTGGGATTGCCGGACATTTGTCAGGAGACGGTCGCCATTGGCATTCACGGCGACAATGCCGGCATCGACCGATTCCAGGATGTATCCAACAATTTTTCACGTTCTTTGCTCTCGCTAAGAACGCGTGCATTTCACGGTCTTCCGCATCCGAGGCGCGGTGCTGGAGGCTGATATTCACGCTGGCGAATCGGATAGGGAACTGACCCAGCACCACCTGTGCCCGTGGTCCGAGTGCACGGAAGAAGCGCTCGGCACTGGGGAACAGGGACGTTTCAGCCACGCAGGTGATCCTGTCCGGAGGACAAAGTTAACTTCAAAGTCATGCTAATTGACAGTCCGTGTTCTGCCACGAAAAAAAGAGCCGCCAATAAGCAAGATTTCTTGTAGCGTAGTCCCTCGGGGGTGTAACAAGCATTTGCGATGGGCAGATGCTTGCATGGGGTCTGGGGATTTATGGGGTTGGCCATGAGCGATCTGGGAATAGCTGTGGTTGTCGAGGACGACAAGGATCTACGTAACTTGTTGGAGTCGGTCTTCCTTCAGGCGGGGTTTGAGGTGCACACAGCCTCAGACGGCCGCGAAGGCGTTGAATTAGTCCGGCATCAGCAAGCGAATGTTGTCACTTTGGACGTGGGTCTGCCGGACATCGACGGCTACGAGGTTTTGCGGCGCATCCGGCAGTTCAGTGACGCCTACGTGGTGATGCTGACCGGACGCACCGAAGAGCCGGATCTGTTGACTGCCCTGCACTCGGGTGCGGACGATTACATCACCAAACCGTTCCGCCCGCTGGAGCTCCGTGCGAGGGTGGCCGCGATGATGCGGCGGCCTCGGCACGGCGGTGCGCAACGGCAGCCGACGCCGGCTCGTCCGGCACCACCCGCCCTGGGTGAAGCCGGGCAGGGAGGCGGACTTGGCGATGTCCTGGAGCACCGGGGCCTGAGGCTCAGCCCCCGGACGAGGTCCGCGGAACTAGCCGGCAAGGAACTGGAGTTGACCCGCAGCGAGTTTGTCCTGCTCGAGGAACTCCTCCGGGCCGGCGGGGCCGTGTGCACGCGGGCGGATCTGGTCAAGGTGGTGCGCGGCGACTACTACCAGGACGACACCTACATCAGCGAGGCTGATGAGCGTGCGGTGGAAGTCCACATCGGGAACCTCCGGAAGAAACTCCACGAGGATACGCACTCACCGCAACTGCTGCAGACCGTCCGGGGTGTCGGGTATCGGCTTGGAGCCGGCAAACTCTAGGACGCGCGGGTTTCAAGGATCCCGTCAGGGCTGCTCGGCTGAGTACCCTGGCGGGAGGTAGCTTTCGCGGAGTTGGGCAACCGTTTGGCGGCCCAGGTCGGAGACGCGCTCCAGCATCGACTGGCCCTTGTCCCAGCACCCCGAGCGGATCATGTTCTCGATGTCTTCCGCCAGGCGGGCCAGGCGAAGGCCCCCCACCATGGCCGAGCCGATTTTGAGGCTGATCGCGGCATCGAGGGCGGTGGCACGGTCCTGGCCGAAGAGCGCATCGGTCAGGTTCACGTACCGCTGTTCCCAAATCTCGATGTAGTCCAGGGCGAACTTCCTGGCCACGGCCGGCTGGGCCAGCTGGCTCTCAAGGTCCTGCAGCACCAGGAGGTCCACGAGCGGGATGTCCTCAAACGCCGAGCCGGCGTCCGCGCCCGGGGCGCCCGTCGCGCCCGGGACAGCTGTCTCGCCCGGGGCAGCCGCAGACAGGACGGGGACTTGGTCCGCGCCCTCATCTTCGGTGCAGCTGCCTGAAAGGGACATATGACAACGCTACTTCCTGAATCTGTCAATACGCTGGACTTGGGTAGATCTTGTGGAAACCTTGAGTCTCTTGGAGCAACGCGAGTTGGGCGTATGCCATGCGGCGTGTTATTGGCTGCTGAACGTGACAACCGTGTTGATGACGGCGGGTCCGAGAATTGCGATAAACAGGACCGGGAAGATGAAGAACAACAGCGGGAACAGGATCATGACCGGGAGCTTCATGGCCTTTTCCTCGGCGCGTTGCCGGCGTTTCACGCGCATGACCTTGGCCTGGATGCGGAGGACACGGCTGATGGCAATGCCGTAGGTGTCAGCCTGGACAATCGCTTGGACGAAGCTGCGCAGCTCGGGGATATTGGTGCGTTCGGCAAGTGCGAGGTAGGACTCCCGCCGGCTGCGTCCCACCTGCATGTCCTGTAGCGTGCGGATGATTTCCTCGGCCAGCGGCCCTTTGCCGTTTTCCCCGGCGCGGGCCATGGCGCCTTCAAAGCCCAGCCCGGCTTCCACGGAGATCAGCATCTGATCGAGCGTGTTTGCCAGTTCCAGCTGCATGGCCTTCTGGCGCTCCGTGCCTTTGCTGTAGAGGAGCAGGTCCGGGATGAAGTAGCCGAGGAAGAGCAGGAACAATCCGGCGAGTTTGATCATGGGTTTCGGGCTGCTCATGCTGATGAGGATGAAAAGGGATGCACCGACCAGTCCGAGCACGGGCTTTGCCGCGAGGATGCGCCCCAGGGGCCAGGCGGAGGGCCGGCCGGCCAGGGAGAGCAGACGGTCCAGTTTGCGGACGTAGGCTGCGGGCGTCAGGGCATAGCCGAACCTGTCGAGGAAGCGGCCGGGTGTCTTTCCGGGGACTTCGGCCAGCCTCCGTCCGCGGGCCAGGAGGGCCACGGTGGTGGCCCGGGCCTTGCGGTCCACGGAAAGGACGGACCAGGCCAGGTAGCCAACCGGCACGCACACCAGCAGGAGCGAGGACAGCACCAGGGGATTCATCGGGACCTCAGAACTTCAGATCGATGATTTTGCGCATCCACAGGCTGCCGATGGTCATAAAGACCACCGACGCTGCGATCATCGCCCAGCCCAGCGGGTGCGTGAACATCGAGTCCATGTAGCCGGGGTTCACGGCCATGAGCATCAGCACGATGCCGATGGGCATGGCAATCAGGATGTAGGCGGAGAACTTGCCCTCCGCCGCGAGTGCCTTGATATGGCCCTTGATCTCAGACCTTTCGCGGATCGTTTCATTGACCTGGTCCAGGACCTCCGCCAGGTTGCCGCCCACTTCGCGGTTGATCTGAATGGCTTGGGCGATCCAGACGAAGTCCTCGTTCTTCATGCGTTCGGAGGTGTCTGTCAGGGATGCCAGCAGGTCGCGGCCCAGGCTTGTCTCTGTGATGACCCGCCGCATCTCTTCCGACGTGGGACTTTGGGATTCGGCAGCCGCTGCGTCGATGGCCCGGAGGATACTGTGACCGGCCCGCAGACCGCCGGCCAGGAGCTGGAGGGTGTCGCCGAGCTGCTGGTCGAACTTGGCGCGCCGCTTGCCGGCCAGGAAGCCAAGCACCAGATGCCCCGCGAAGGGCGCCAGGAGAACGAGGAGGACGGAGATGGCAGGCACGCCGATCACCAGGCCCACGAGTGCGCCGACGATTGCGCCGGCAATCACCAGGACGATGAACTCGGCCTGGCTGAGCCGTACGCCCGCAGTTTCCAGGGCCTCACGGTGATAGAGGCGGACGTGCCGGGCCGCGAGGAAGCGGTCCAGCGCCCTGACGGTGATGGTTGCCATGCGGGTCAGCCGGGAGGGCGGATCCGAGTCGTAGGGACGCCGCCGGCTGAGGGCGATCTCCGGCGCACCGGGGATCAGCAATGCCACCCCCAAAAGCAGGGGTGCGAGGAAAAGGAGCACGGCTCCGATGGTCATCAGCATGGCGGCTCCCTAAGCAATTCCATGGCCGGCCGGCCCGGCTGCTCCGGAATGGCTGCCGGGGCCGGCGGGCGTGGCGAAGACCGCGGGGGAGACATGGATGCCGAGGTCCTCGAAGCGGTCGATGAAGCGCGGACGGATGCCCGTGGCAACGGGTCGTCCCAGGAAGCGTCCCTGGGCGTCGACTCCGGCTGAGTAGTCGAAAACGAAGGCGTCCTGGAGGGTGACAATGTCGCCTTCCATGCCCTGCACCTCGGTCACGTGGGTGATGCGGCGGCTGCCGTCGCGCAACCGTGAAATCTGGACGATGAGGTTCACCGCCGACGCTATCTGCTCCCGGATGGCGCGCAGCGGCAGGTCCATCCCCGCCATCAGCACCAGCGTTTCCAGGCGGGCCACGGCGTCGCGGGGCGAGTTGGAGTGAACCGTGGACAAGGAGCCGTCGTGGCCCGTGTTCATGGCCTGGAGCATGTCCAGCGACTCGCCGCCGCGGACCTCGCCCACCACGATGCGGTCGGGCCGCATACGCAGCGAATTGCGCAGCAGTTCACGGATGGTCACCTCGCCCTTGCCTTCGGTGTTGGGCGGACGGCTCTCCAGCCGGACCACGTGCTCCTGCTGGATCTGGAGCTCCACGGCGTCCTCGATGGTGACGATGCGTTCGTCCGACGGCAGGAACGAGGAGAGGACATTCAGCAGCGTGGTCTTCCCTGTACCGGTTCCGCCCGAGACGATGATGTTGAGCTTGGCCTTCACGCAGGCGTTCAGGAGTTCGGCCATTTCCGGCGTCAGCGTTCCGAAATCAATGAGGTTGCGGACAGTGAGCGGGACCTTGCTGAACTTTCGGATAGTCAGTGACGATCCGCCAACGGCCAGCGGCGGGATCACCGCGTTGACGCGGGAGCCGTCCTCCAGCCGGGCATCCACCAGGGGGGAGGACTCGTCAATGCGGCGGCCCACCTTGGACACGATGCGCTCGATGACTTTCCGCAGGTGCTCTTCCGAGCTGAAGCGGGAATCGGCCAGCGTGAGGTGGCCCTTGCGCTCCACGTAGATCTGGTCCATCCGGTTGACCATGATTTCAGTGACGGCGGGGTCGTCCAGCAGCCGCTGCAGGGGGCCGTAGCCCAGCACATCGTCGGCAACGTCCTGAACCAGGCGGGTGCGCTCCTCCGAGGAGAGAGGCACCTGCTCGGCGTCGATGATGCGGGTGAGTTCGTCACGGGCAGACGTCCGGAGCTCCAGCTCGGTCACTGCAGAGTCGTTGAAGCGGGCACCCATGCGCTCGAACAGCGCCGTAGCTGCCCTCTCCTTCAGCGCGGCGAAGGCGTCCTTGGGCTGCTGGACTTTCGGTCTCGCCTCGTCAGCGTGCTCTGTTACCGCTGAAGGTACGACGACGGCGGCAGCCGGCGCCGCCGTCGTCGTCCGTTTGTCCGTCCTCGCCGGAGCCCACGGTTCCGGCTGCGGGGCAACCGGCCCGGGCCGGTCGCGCTCAAGGGTTGCGGTGGAGGTGCGGGAGGCCGGCGACGGGACGGCAGCGTTCTGCGTGAGCGACGGCGCCTGCGACTGTGACTTCGCCTGCGCGGCACTGATGCGTTCCGAGAGTTTCACCTAGACCACTACCCTTCGGTGCAGTTTGCGTTGCGATGTGGCCCGCCAGGCGGGGTTGAACCGCTCGACAAGCTGGTTCAGCCCCTTGGTGGCGGGGTCCTTTGCCGATTCCTGCAGGACGGGGATGCCGCGGTTGGTGGACAGGGCTACGGCGCGGGAGCGTGGAATGCTGACGTCCACGGGTGCGCCGATGGTCGATTCGAGGTCCTGGACGGTCAGCCCGAGCTTGGAATCGGCCATGTTCAGCACCACGTGCCGGGTCTCCGGAAGGATATCCAGCTGGCGCAGCACGTCCAGGCCTGAGCGCAGGCCGCGGACGCTGGGGATGTCCATGCCGCTGACCCAGACCACGTCCGTGCACTGCTCCATGGCGGCGAGGCCGATTTCCGGGAGGCCCGGGGCCGTGTCCACTACGACGTACTGGAACTGCTCGGACAGCTGTTCCAGCAGCCGGCTGACCTGTTCCGATGTGATCTCGTCCGCATCGACGGGCGTGGGCGGAGCGCACACGGCGTAGATGCCGCCGGGGTGCACCGTCAGGAAGGCCTTGAGGACAAGGGAGTCCTGGCTCGCTGCGGGGGACACCGCGTCCGTGACGGTGTGCTGCGGATCGAGGTAGAGGCCGGATGCGACGTCGCCGAACTGCAGGTCCAGGTCCACAATCACCACGCTCATCGGGGCGATCTTGCCCAGGCCGATGGCTATGTTCGTGGCGATGGTCGTCTTGCCCACGCCGCCTTTGGGGGAGAAGACGCCGATGACCAGGCCCTTGTTGGCCTCCGCCGCCGGCGGGGGAGCCTGCACCCGGTAGCGGCTGGCGAAGGACTGGCTGGCCCGCTCCAGGAGCACCCGCATCTGGGCCGGATCGGAACCGGGCGAGAGGATGTCCCGGATGCCTGCACGCATGGCCTGCAGGATGAAGTCCGGGTCCGGTTCGGTGGCGAGGATGACGCTGAGTTCCGGGAACCGGACGTTCATCACCGTGGCAAACCGGAGGGCTTCCTCCACGGGGACGTCCGGTCCCAGGATGAGCACCTCGGGCAGCTCCTGGTTGAGGGCTGCAAACAGGTCGTTGGGATCGGCGGGGAGCAGGCTGGTGAAGAAGGTCTGCACGCCGCCCTGGAGGCCGCCGGCGACGGCCTGCCGCAGGCGGCCGTCGAAGTCGACGTCGGGCGTGATGAGGGTGAAGCGGCTCATTTGTAGACATCCGGCCGGATCATGATGCGGGGTCCGTTGTCCTCGGCGTCGAGCGGTTCCCTGGTCAGCCAGATGGAGGCGAAGTCAGTCATTTCCGAAGCGAAGACGATCTTGGCCGCGTTGATGTCGTTGACCGCCACGGTGATCATGAGGGAGCCGGTGGGGAGATTGACGTCGCGAGGATTAGGCTCCGTCCCGGCGCTCGCCGTCGGTGCCGGGTTGGCGGCAGCCTCCGGGGCGCGCTGGACCGCGGTGACCAGGACCTTGTGGATGGAAAGCTGCGTGGTCTCCTTGTCGGCCTTAGACTCGATGCCGCCCCCTCGCATGGTGATGAAGATGCCCACGTGGTCGCCGGGTACAAGGCGTCCGCCGACCACCCGCTGCGGTTCCAGCTGGAACGAGACTTCCTGGAGGCCTGCCGGGACTTTCACCGAGCCGGACGTCTGGAGGTCTTCCGGGGCGACGAGCTTCTCCGCCAGCAGCTGTTCGCCCGGGACGAGGTCCGCGGCTGCCACTTTTCCGGCGGATTCGTCCAGGTTGTCCAGGGCGGATCTTGCGACGGCGGTGCCGGGCACCTGCTCCAGGGCCACGGAGGCTTTTACGGTGTCCACAGTTGCGCCAGCCGGGACGGCCTTGGTCACCACAAGCACTCCCACCGGCTCAAGATCCTTGACGGCGCGCTGGTCGGCGCCCTGGGCGTACGTGACAACAAGTACCGCCCCGACGATGGCCAGCAGCACTGCCACCACTCCGGCCAACAAACGTGACTTCACTGACTGCTCCTGTGCTTAGAAAAATCGTGGGAATGCATGAGCTAATTGCTGAACGCGACGACGGTTGCGCCGTCGGGGTTTACGGGGCCGAGCGTGTAGCCGCTGGCCAGGGAAACATATTTGACGAAGGTGCCGATGATTCCCCGGCACGGTTCCCGGCACTCAAGGTTGGCCGGGACGTCCGGGGTCCGGTTGCGGAAAGTGTAGGGAAGCCCCGAACTGCCAACCTTCCACCCGGCAACCTTGAACGCGGCGAACGTTGTCAGCCCGTAGATGGCGTTGGTTCCGGTTCCGGTTACGGAATTGAAGATCGGCAGCAAAACGATGACGTCCTTGCCGGCGTTCATGTCCGCGGCCCAGCCGTTCAGCGTCGCCTCGCAATTTGGGGGCGCATTGTTGCCGGTATCTCCGCCGGCGGTGCTCTGCGCGATGTTGATGAAGGCGCCGCACTGGCCGGGATCTTGCTTGAGTCCCCCGAATCCGCCCTCTACGAATGCGCCCGACGGCCCGTAATTGCAGTCGATGTTGGCGTCTTTTCCATGCAGCTGGAGCAACTGAATGACGTTCGTGCTGCCGCGAACCTGGCAGACCGACACGGTGATGGGAAAGGGAGCGGTCCCCTTTTCCGGGCTGCCCCACACGACTGTTGAAGGGGCGTTGACTTCGGTCGAGGTCATGCCCAGCACGCGGGCAAAGAAGAGGGAGACTTCGTTGGCAGTTTTGCCGGCTTCCTGGGAACCCGCGGTGACGGTAACGGTGCGGGCTGCTTTGTCCAGGACGGTGGATTTGATGTTGGTGAGGCCGTCGTTGGCGTTGCCGTTGGCGAAGCTGCGGGCCAGGGCGGAGTTCGTGGAGCAATCGGGATCGGCGGCGTTCTTGGCGCACTTCTGGGCAATGGCGAGGGCGGCTGCGTCGGCCCCGTTGCGAAGCTGCGTCCGTTCGGCGTAGAGCATGCCGACGTCCACCGCTATCGCTCCGAAGCCCAGGAGCACCACCAGCAGGATGGCGACCAGGACGCTCGCGGCGCCGCGCTCGCCGTCGTAGTTACCGTTCTTTGGCCCGGGTCCGGGGATCAACCGCCGCACAGCATGGCTCCTTTGCCCTTCATCGGGAACGGGCCGGCGATGCCCGTCATGGTGGAGAGGTTGTAGCTGATGGTGACGGTGATCCGGTTACCCGGTGCGCAGCTGGTGGTGCCGGTATCGAGATTCTTGAAAGTTATGTTGGTGTCCTTCAGAGCGGGCTGAAGGGATACTGCGGTGCTCATCGCCGCCGCTTTGGCCGTCGAGGCGTTGTTGGAGATTGCCATCACGCGCACGCTCTCGCGGGCGGCGGCGGAGAGCGAGGCCTGCGCGTTGTAGGCCCGGCTGAACTCCATGATGCCCAGCAGCAGCATGACGAGGACAGGCGCCAGGATCGCAAATTCGACCGCAACGGCTCCGCGCTCGGATGCCCTGGACATGGTGGTGCCTTTCGGATCAGGCCAATGGGGTGGTGACAGCCAAAGTGGCGGCGGCTTGGATGCCGCCGCCACTTTGTTGGGTGATGCGCCTGAGGCACATCGGGAGTGGGGGAGGGTTACGGGGTGGTCGGCGCGGCGCAAGTGCCGGTAGCGGCTGTGTAAGTTCCGCCACTGCCAACTTGGCAAGCAATCTGACCGAACATCTGGGTGAGGTTGTCGCCGAGCAAAGTGACGGCAACGATGATCACGACGGCGATGAGGCCCACCATGATGCCGTATTCGACGGCGGTGGCGCCGGTTTCTTCACGGCGGAGGCGGGAGGTGAGGTACTTGAGTGCGGAAAGCATGGGGACTCCTGAGCGAGTTCGAGTGGCTGGTCCTGCACCAGCTCTGCCAAAAAAGTAGCAAGCACTTTTCTGCTTTCGAACGGATCTTGAAGCATCCTGCGCCAAGCCTGCCCGACTTGCGCGTCCGGTGCGCGAATCCTGCGTCTTGCATGCGGATTCGCTGCGTTTAACTGTGCCGCGGACACGCAAGAGGACCCCCTCAGCTCTGGGTTCTGAGGGGGTCCGGTCTTTTACCTGCGGCGGTCTATCGATTAGGGCAGCCCTAGCGCCGCTCTTACTCCAACGGCGAGCTGGTTGAAGTAGCCATCTACGGCCAGTCCAAAGAGTCCCACTCCGGTCACGATGAGGATTGCTGTGAACCCCATCAAGACGGAATACTCGGTTGCCGTCGCTCCGCGCTGATCGCCAAGACAGCGCTGCAAGCGCCCCATGGTCTTTTTCATTGCGTTGCCTTTCGTTGGACTCAGCGTCAGGAGAACGCCGCGATGATTCCCATGACGGCTGGACCCATCAGGATGATGAACAACGTGGGGAAGATGCAGAAGATCAACGGGAAAAGAATCTTGACGGGGATCTTCATGGCGTGCTCTTCAGCACGCTGGCGGCGCTTCGTCCTCATCTCCTGGGCCTGTTCCTTCAGGACCTTGGCAATTGCGATGCCGTAGGTATCCGCCTGGACAACCGCCCGGATGAAACTACGGAGATCAGGCGAATCGACCCGGCCGGCAAAGGCCAAGTATGCATCCTTGCGGGCACGTCCCACCTGCATATCTTGCAGTGTTCGGCTGAACTCCTCAGCTAACGGTCCCTTGCCGTTGTCGGCGCTACGCGCCATTGCAGCTTCGAAGCCAAGTCCGGCCTGTACCGAGATAAGCATCTGGTCCAGAGCGTTGGGGAGCTCTAACCGTATAGCTTCACGCCGCTTCTCCGCCTTCGTACGGATGAGAAGGTCGGGAGCGAAATAAAGGAAGACGACGAAAGCTACGGCGATCAACACGCGCTGGGGAGACGGCTCAACCACGAACACTGCCAGGCCAGCAGCGAAGCCGCCCAGTGCCAGCAGAGGCTTGATCATGACAAGCCGTCCCAGCGGCCAGTCCTTAGGGCGTCCGGCCCCCGCCAGTTGCTTGTCGAGCCACGCGACATAACCGACAGGTGCCATTTTCCGAGTGAGGGTGGCGAGCTGCTCTCGGGTTTTTGGTCGTGCAGCCGGACCTGCCGCCTTCGTGCCGAGGTTGGCCCTGATGTTCCTGAGACCTATACGGTCGCCGGTGAATGCCAGCCAAACCATGCCGGAAAGAGGAACGATGATTGCCAATACAGCGGCCATTGCGATGGGTTGCATGGTTTACTCCTCAGAACTTCGGCTTGATAAGACGGCTGAGCCAGAAAGCTCCCACACTGAGCATGACCGCAGCTACGGCAATCATGATGTAGCCCGGAACGGTTGACGAAAACGTATGGGCGTAGACCGGGTTAATGAACTGCAGGGCAATGAACAAGAGAATTGGCAACGAGATCAGTACCAGAGCCGATACCCGTCCTTCGGCGCTGAGCGCCTTCACTTGACGCCTGATTTGATTTCGATCCCGGATAGTCTCGCCCACGTGGTCAAGGACCTCGGCCAAGTCGCCGCCCACTTCGCGGTGGATCTCGATTGCCTGGGCAATCCAGCTGAAGTCCTCGTTGTTGGTTCGCTCGGCCACGTCGCGCAGTGATTCGCCAAGATCACGACCGATCCGGGTTTCGTTGACGATCCGGCTCAACTCATCGGCCATGGGTGCATCGCTTTCCTGAGCGGACGCGTCCAGGGAACGCAGTAGGCTGTGGCCTGCCCGCATACCTCCTGCCAGCATTCGGAGCGTGTCCGGAACCTGGTCATCGAATTTTGCCTGGCGACGGGACGTGAGCACATTCAAACTCAACACCAGTCCAAGCGGCGCTGCGATGACCAATAGAATTGCTGGGAAAATTCCGCCAAGCAGAAGCCCCGTCAAGCCTGCTAAGACTGTGATAATACCGGCCAGCAGGAGGTAGTCCGCAGGTTGCTTCTTGAGGCCCGCTTTGTCCAGCCGGCGCCGCGAGAGCACGCCGTCCGACTGCGGCTTGAGCCTGGCGTCGATAACGCCGAGAGTCGCATCTGTCAGCTTGGTCAGAGCAGTTGCCTGGTTCGCGGCATCCGGCCGGCGGCGGTCTGCAGAAATGGTGTTCCCGGATTTCAACAGCACCCAGAAAGCCAGCAGAAGGGCCAAGAAGACGAGAGCAATCCCAACGATCAAGACCATTGGCGAGGAAATGTCCGGAATCATCTGACGCCTCCGAGGTGCGCCCCGAAGACGGCGGGGGAGATGGGAATGCCGAGCTCCGCGAACCTATCCGTGAACCGTGGACGCACTCCGGTAGGTACAGGCTTTCCGAGAAACCTGCCGTTGGCGTCCACGCCGGCAGCGTAATCAAAGACAAAGGCGTCCTGGAGGGTGACGATGTCTCCCTCCATCCCTTGAACCTCGGTGATGTGAGTGACGCGGCGTGTTCCGTCCCGAAGCCTCGTGATGTGGACGATGAGGTTTACTGCAGACGCGACCTGCTCGCGGATGGCCCGCAGCGGAAGATCCATGCCAGCCATCAGAACCAACGTCTCCAGACGAGCGACGGCATCCCTCGGGGAGTTTGCGTGAACTGTTGAAATTGAGCCATCATGGCCCGTGTTCATGGCCTGGAGCATGTCCAGTGATTCGCCGCCGCGAACTTCACCGACGACGATCCGGTCGGGCCGCATGCGGAGTGAGTTGCGGACGAGCTCGCGGATCGAGACTTCGCCTCGTCCTTCGATGTTGGCGGGCCTGCTTTCCAGCCGAACCACGTGCTCCTGTTGCAGTTGCAGTTCCACTGCGTCCTCGATGGTCACGATGCGGTCCGTGTCAGGGATGAAGGACGAGAGTACATTCAGCAGCGTTGTCTTGCCGGTTCCTGTGCCACCGGACACGATGATGTTCATCCGCGCCAGCACGCAGGCCTGCAGAAGTTCGGCCATTTCCGGAGAGAGACTTCCGAACTGAATGAGCTTGTCGACCGTCAGGGCTTCCCGGGCGAATTTACGGATGGTGAGGGAGGGTCCGTTAACGGCCAGGGGCGGGATGATGGCATTTACACGCGACCCGTCCGCCAGGCGAGCGTCTACCAAAGGCGACGACTCGTCGATTCGGCGGCCGACTCTGGAGACAATCCGTTCGATGACGCGGCGGAGTGCCTCGTCGGAGCTGAACTTCGCGTCCGTCTTGTGCAGGTGACCGAACCGCTCCACATAGATGCTGTCGTGCCGGTTCACCATGACTTCGGTAATCTCAGGGTCGTCCAGGAATCGCTGAATCGGACCGTGCCCTAGTACGTCGTCGATGATTTCCCGCGTCAAGCGCTGCCGCTCGGCTGAGGTCAGTGGAACCTGTTCCTCGTCGACGACTTCTTTGAGCTCGTCCTTGACGTACTGATGCAACTCCGACTCATCCATCGACGAGTCCTGGATCCTGGCCCCGAGCCGCTCATAAAGTGCCTGACTCGCGCGTTCCTTAAGCCCGCGGAGGGCCTCGCTTGCCATGCCGGCGCTGGGACCAATTTCGTCGACCGCCAGGGCGGCGCTGGCGGCGTCTGCCGCCTTGGCCTCCTGGATTCGACTGAGAGTGGCCGGCAGCGCTGGTGGAACCTGGGGATCTTGAACCGGGGCTGTGTCATCGCGCTGGCCCCCGCTGCGTAGCTGTTCAAACCTGCTGGTGAGACTCACTGGACTACCGCCCTTCGGTGCAGTTTGCGATGCGTTCTTTCCTGCCAGTTGGGCCGGAATCGGTCCACAAGCAGCCGCAGGCCCTTGGCGGCCACGTCACGGCGGCCGTCTTGCAGGATGGGCACGCCCTTGTTGGTTGAAAAGGGCAAGGTGCGGGAACGTGGAATGGCGACGTCGACTGGGACGCCGATGGTGGCTTCAACGTCGGGTACCGTCAGGCCGCCTTTGGAATCTGCCATATTTAGCACCACGTGCCGGTTTTCCGGAAGCAGTCCCAGCTCGTTGAGGATATGGAATCCCGTTCGCAATCCACGGATGCTGGGTACATCCATGCCGCACACCCAGACAGCGTCAGTCGCCTGCTCCAACGCCGCCAGCACGTGCTCACCAAGCCCGGGAGCGGTGTCAATGACCACGTACTGAAACTCATGGCGAAGCTGTTCCAGTAGCTTCGTAACGTGAGACGCTGAAATTCCGTCCATTTCGACCGGATTCCTGGGCCCGCACAGGGCGTAGATGTTGGCCGGGTGCAGCGTGAGAAATGTCTTCAAGACCATGGAGTCCTGGCTTGCCGCGCCTGTGACTGCATCAGTGATGGTGTGTTCTGGGTTCAGCAACAAGCCACTGGCCACATCCCCGAACTGGAGGTCGAGGTCAACGATGACAACCCCCATAGGAGCGATCTGTCCCAAGCCCACGGCGATGTTGGTCGCAATGGTCGTTTTGCCAACGCCGCCCTTGGGAGACATGACCGCAATCACACGACCGCCAGTGCCGCTACTACCGGGGAACTCGGCAGTGCCCTGCGTCAGTCCCCGCCTCCGGCCGGCAGCCGCTAGGCTCGACCGTTCCACCATTGCCCGGATGCCGTTGACATCTGCGGTGGGGGAGAGGATGTCCCGTACCCCGGAGCGCATGGCTGCCAGCACCAGGTCCGGTGTCTGTTCAGCGGCAAGCACAACGCTGATTTCCGGGTACTGAAGATCTACGAGGGCCGCATGCTTCAGGGTGTCCTCTACGTCCAGCCCTGGGCCGAGGATCAGGACCTCCGGCGGTTCGCCCAGGAGCTGACTGAGAAATCCTTCCGGGCTCTCGGGCAGGAAATCTGCTTGGAACCACTGCAGGCTGCCGCTCATGCCCGCCGTAGCGGAGCGTACCTTGCGTTCGAAGTCGACGTTAGGGGTGATGAGTACGAAGCGGCTCATTGGAATACCCTGACGCGATCCATGACGCTGGTGTTATCCTGCGTCGATCCCTCTGACTCTTTGCTCAGGTAAACGGTGCCAAATTCAACGGCATGCACGATCTTTTCGACATCCACGGAGGATCTGGCGAGCGTGACCATGTACCCTCCGTTGGCCTGAGCCGCGCTCGATTTTGATCCGAGCGAACCGCCATCCGATGTCTTTTCGGTGCTGGCTGATTGCTCCTGCGTCACGGTGCCGGTAGCGTTCTGGACGGCCGTGACCAACACTTTGTGGAAGACCAGCTGTGACTGGTCCGGCACGTTCTGCTTCTCGTTTTCGGCGAAGGACAGGATCACTCCCACGGTGTCGCCTGCTTTGAGGTTTCCGCCAATCATCCGGTCGATGCTCAGTTTTACGGTCACTTCCTGGAGGCCAGTGGGGACCGCTACACGGCCTGCGCCCACCAGCTGCGCTGGATCCACCATCCGGGCTGCCAGCAGCTGTTCGCCTGGCACGAGACCGACGGCTGAAACTTTCTGACCGAGCTCCGACAGTGTCGTGACGCTGTCACTGGCCACTGCCGATTTTGGAACGGTCTTCTTGACGACGGAATCGCCGAAATTTGCCGCAGCGGTTCCGGCTTCGATTTCCTTTTGGACTACATAGACCTCTGTGGTCTCCGTGTTTGCCAAGGCGCGCCGATCGGCGCCCTGGACGTAGGACACGAGCAATACTGTCCCGATAATGGCCACAACGAGTGCGGCTATGCCTCCCAGTAGGCGAGCTTTCAATTCTTCCACCCCTTCAGAAATGAATCAGTTGTTATTTTTTTAGACCGAGGATAATGACATTGCCATTTGGAGTGGTCGAACCACCCGTGAAAATTGATGGATCTGCGGCGTATCCAACAAATGTTCCGTAAAGGCCGTTCTCGCTACCAATGAAAATATTTGTGGGATCGTGTTCATTTCCTGGGAAACTCCAGCCCAGGACTTCAAAGCCGGCCCATTTCTCAATCATGTACTTGACGTTGTTGCCAGTGCAGGGCGAGAGAATGCCGTCGCAGGTGTATTCGTAGACCGGTATCGCGACTGTTGTTCCGACGAGGTCGCTATTGAACAGGGCGTCGCAGCCGGTCGGCATTGCTGCGCCGTTGCTGGTGGCGCTCCACTCTCCGACCTCGGCGGTCACGTTGCAGCCAACGTTTCCGTCGGGTGCCAGCCAGGCAAAGCCTCCGGGAATGATCTGGTTTGAAGGATTCAGTCCGTTGCAGTCCACGGCACCATGGGC
>NZ_JBBLYW010000036.1:0-88148 GCF_037911235.1 Arthrobacter oryzae | reverse complement strand
CGGCTCACCGCTTCCGTTCAAGGGACACTTCATGGCTGTACGAACCATCGTCATCACCGGAGCCAGCGACGGCATCGGCGCCTCCGCCGCGCGGACGCTGGCCAAAGCGGGGGAGCGGGTGGTCGTCGTCGGGCGCTCTGCGGAAAAGACCCGGGCGGTGGCGGAGGAGATCGGCGCCGACTACTTTGTCAGCGACTTCGCGGACCTGTCCCAGGTGCGGACGCTGGCCGCGCAGCTGAAGGAGAAGTACCCGCGGATCGACGCCCTGGTGAACAACGCCGGCGGGATTATGGGCATGCGTGAGCTGACCGTGGACGGCCACGAGAAAACCTTCCAAGTGAACCACCTGGCGCCGTTCCTGCTGACCAACGAGCTGATGGACGTCCTCACGGCCAGCAAGGCGACGGTTATCAACACGTCGAGCGCGGCGAACGCGTTCGGACGCGTGGACATCGATGACCTGGACGCTGCCGGCAAGTACTCCACCAATCGGGCCTACGGCACTGCCAAGCTCGAAAACATCCTCTTCACCACCGAACTCCACCACCGGTTCAACGCGGCGGGCATCTCCACGGCCGCGTTCCACCCGGGCGGGGTGGCTACCAACTTTGCGGCAGAATCGACCAGCTGGTTCCGGTTCGCCTACAAGACGTTCATCAAACGGTTCATGCTCACCCCGGAGCAGGGTGCCGACACCCTCGTATGGCTCACCACGACGAAGCCGGGGCAGGACTGGGTCTCCGGCGCGTACTATGCCAAACGGACACTGGCCAAAGCCAACAAGCAGGCCTACGACGCCGAGCTGGCACGGCAACTGTGGGACCGCAGCGAGGCACTGGTCAGCTCGGACAAGATCGGCCAGCGGCGCTGACCCGGCGCCGAGCGCGCCGACCCCGCTCCGAGCCGCATTCGCCCCGGTCAGCCCTCGAGGCGAATGCCGTGCATCTGGTCAATGGCATCAGCGGAGCGCAGCAGCGCGATCTCGAGCCCTGACTCAGGTTCCGGATGGGAAAAGAGGTAGCCCTGCAGGGAGTCGCAAGCCAGGTTGGTCAGGTAGCTCGCCTGGGCCCCGGTCTCGATTCCTTCAGCTGTCACGGTCAGGCCCAGGCTGTGGGCCATGTTGATCATGGAGTTTAGGATGGGCAGTTTTTCCGCTCCGGTACGGACCATGGAGACGAAGGAACGGTCGATCTTCACGGCGTCCACAGGAAGTTCCTGCAGCCGCCCCAGCGAGGAGTATCCGGTGCCGAAATCGTCGAGCGCCACACGCACGCCGGCGTCGCGGAGCAGGTCAAGCTGCCGGATCACGTGTGCGTCCGGATCAAAGAAGACGCTTTCCGTCACTTCAAGCACCAGCTGCCGCGGGTCCGTGGCGCAGGAGGCTGCCAGCCTCAAGACACCGTCGGCGAACGTGCAGTCCTTGAGCTGCACTCCCGAAACGTTGACGGAAACCGACCGCGTTGCGTCGGCGGCGAGCCACGGCCGCAGCTCGGTGAAACTCTGCCGCATAACCTGCAGGCCAATGGCAGAGATCAGGCCGCTGCGCTCCGCCGTCGGAATGAACTGTCCGGGCGGCACCATCTCGCCGTCCCGCTTCCAGCGGGCCAGGGCCTCAAACTGCACCACCTCACCAAGCCGCGGGGAAATCACCGGCTGGTAGTGGACCATGATCTGCCCGGCGTCGACAGCATGCCGGAGGCCGGCCTCCAGGTCCGTCCGCTGCACCAGCGCCGTCATCATGTCCGGCTGGAACCGCATGTACCGGTTCTTTCCCGCGGCCTTGGCTGCATACATGGCGACGTCGGCCTGGCGCAACAGTTCGGAGCCCGCCACCGCGGCCGGGCCCGCCGAGGCGAGGCCAAGGCTGAGGCTGGGCCGGAGCATGGTCCCGTCGATCCACATCGGGACATTCAGCGACGCCACGATGCATTCGGCGACGGCGTCGGGTCCCGGGGAAGCCGTCAGCAGCACCGCGAATTCGTCACCGCCCAGACGGGCCACGGTGTCGTCGGGACGGACGCAGGACCGGAGCCTGCGCGCCACTTCCGTGAGCATCTCGTCGCCGGCATGATGGCCCAGGATGTCGTTGACTTCCTTGAAATCGTCCAGGTCAAGAAGCAGGACGTCGACGCTGACGGCCCGGTCGCCACGCAGCGACTCCGCCAACTGGTCATGGAACAGCTTCCGGTTGGCCAGCCCGGTCAACGGGTCCTGGAACGCCAGGGCCTTGAGCTGGGCTGCCTGTTCCGCGAGATCGGCCATGGCGCGCTTCGCCTGGTCCTGGGCGGCCAGCCGCGGGGTGATGTCGCGGAAGCTCCACACCCGTCCCACCACCTTGTTCGCCACCTTCTGGGGGCGGGAATAGCGTTCGAAGGTCCGGCCATCGAGGAATTCCAGAACGTCGTTGCTCTCCGCCAGCGGGTGGGCGTAGAGCTCGTGGACTTTGTCCAGGAATCCCTGGGGATTTTTCAGGAGCCCCAGCACGTAGCCGATCACCGCTGCATCGTCATGTGTGGTCAGCAAGCCGCGCGGAATGCCCCACATGGACACGAACTGCTCGTTCACACCGGCGATCTGGCCGTCGGTACCCACCACGAGGATGCCGTCCGCCGTGGATTCGAGCGTTGCGCTCAGCAGGGATACCGCCTCGCGGAGTCCGTCCTCTGCTTCGCGCGGGGGCGAGGGGCGGACCGTCACCGTCATTGCCACTTCGGCTCCTGAGCGGAGCAAACCACAGGCCACCTCGCCGTGGATCTCTGTGCCGTCGCGGCGCAGGCCGTAGGCCTCAAATGGCGGGTTTTCTGCCGTGCCGCCGTGGCGGCGCATGCTGTTGAAGAGGCGTTGGAACCCTTCGCGGAAACCCTCCGCGAGGATCATTCGGTGGTCGCGGCCCACGAGTTCGGTGCGGGGATAGCCGAACATTCGCTCCGCAGCGCTGTTCATGAAGCTGATCGTGCCGGATTCCCCGACGACGAACACGGCATCGGGCAACGAATCAACGATGGCCTGGTAATCCCAGCCCGAAACCGCCCCCGGTTCCTGGCTCTCCTGCGGCGCCATCACAGCACCCTGAAAAGAAAATGAGACCGCATGTGCTTCATGGAATGTCCTCCCCTCCGCACATCATAAAGGCAGTCGGGGAGAAGCGCTTGTCACACGGCTCCCTGCGGCTGGCCCGTGAGTCCTTCGTCCAGTTCACCCGGCCGGCGCCACGGAATCACGGCGTGTGGAGGCGATGGCCGCCATGCCCCCCGCGGGGTCCGTCCCTGGAGTTCCTGACTGCCTGAACCGCACCGCGGATCAACCTGGCGCCGTAACGGTATATACCCAGGGCCAGCGCACGTACGGCCAAAACCAGGAGTTGCACCACGCCGCCCACCAGCAGCAGCAGCAGGATCGGAACAAGCACCGGCAGCAGTATGAGAAAGGCGAGGATTATTGCCGCAACATAGCCGACGGCGTAACTGACGATTGCCGCCTGTTCCACCTGGACCTCGCCCCCAACCTGATCGCACTGCCGGTCCCGACTAATGAATGCCCCGCGTGCCCGCAGGCAGCTTCGTCGCTGCCTGCGGGCACGCGAGCCTTTTTGCTGTTCTTGCCACAAGAGCGACTGGGCCCACACTTTGCTGCCTTGGCATCATGATAAGCAGACTGATGAGTGAGATCCAGAGGTAGCGCGAGAACGTTCTTAGCCCGCGATGCACGAAGCCTCTCGACGAACAGAACCGCTAGAGTCCGGCAGCCGGGACGGCCACCAGGCCGGCCCCCGTCCCAAGCCCTCGGACCGTCCATCCTTCCGCCTGCCAGGCCGCGGTGTCCAGCACGTTGCGCGCGTCCAGCACCGTCCGCCGTCGTACCAGCGCGCCCGCAACCACCGGCGACAGCGAGCGGTATTCGTCCCATTCCGTCAGCAGCATCACCAGTTCGGCGCCCTCGAGCGCACGGTCCATGCATGTCTCGAAGCGCAGCTGCGGGTACCGCATCCAGGCATTGTTGATCGCCTTCGGATCCGTCACGGTCACGTGTGCCCCGGCCGCTGCCAGCTGCAGGGCGACGTCCAGTGCGGGTGAGTCGCGGATGTCGTCCGTGTCCGGCTTGAATGCCGCGCCCAGCACCGTCACCGTTCGCCCGGCCAGATTGCCGCCGCACAGTCCGCGGGCGATCTCCACCGTCCGGGATCGCTGGCCGAGGTTGATGGCGTCCACCAGGCCCATCCAGTCATCCACCGACCCCACGCCGAGACCCGCCGCCTGCGTCCGGAAGCTGCGGATGTCCTTGGGCAGGCAGCCGCCGCCGAAGCCCAGCCCGGCATGCAGGTACCGGCTGCCGATCCGGGGATCCAGCCCCATCGCCTCGCCCAGTTCGGTGACGTCCGCGCCGGACGCGTCGCACAGCTCGGCCATGGCATTAATGAAGCTGACCTTCGTGGCCAGGAACGCGTTCGACGCCGATTTGATCAGTTCCGCCGTGGCAAAGTTGCACACCAGCCGTGGAATGCCGGCGCGGAGCAGCGGCTCATAGACGGCATCCAGGGCCGCTGTCACGCCGCGGCCCGCACCGCTGGCCGGATCAAGCGCGGCTTCCTTGCCGCCCGGTACGCCGTAGACCAGGCGGTCGGGCACCAGTGAATCCTTGACCGCGGTGCCCTGCCGCAGGAACTCCGGATTCCAGCCGAGCAGCACGTCCGGCCGCCCCGACAGGATGCCGGCAAGCACCTCGACGGTCCCCACCGGGACGGTCGATTTACCCACGACGGCGGAGCCCCGGCCCAGGTGCGGCAGGAGACTTTCGGTGGCGGCGAGCAGGTAGCTGAGGTCGGCGCCGTCGGATGTCTTGGACTGCGGCGTACCCACGCAGAGGAAGTGCACCCGGGCGCCGGCCGCGGCCGCGAAATCTGTGGAGAACGTCAGCCTGCCGGTTGCCCGGCCGTCCTGCAGGAGCTCGTCCAGGCCAGGTTCAAAGAAGGGCGCGAAACCGCGGGCCAGCTGCTCCACTTTGGCGGCGTCGACGTCGATGCCCACCACGGTGTGGCCCATCGACGCCAGCGTGGCCGCGTGCACGGCACCAAGGTATCCGCAGCCGATCACGGAAATCTTCACAGTGTTGCTCCTCTGTTGGTTTCGACGGACCCCACCACCGGGACCCGCTTGGTTCCGGCAGGCTCCACCACGGCGTCACCGGCGATCACCGCCCGGTAATGGCGCACCAGTTCCGCGCTCAACGCCGGCCACGTCCGCCCCTGGACCGAAGCGTGGGCCGCCGCGGCGAACGCACGCCGCTTGGCGTCGTCGCCCATCAGGTCCATGACATGGGCGCGCAGCCCGGCCAGGTCGCCCGGTTTGTACAGCCAGCCCGTGCGCGAATTTTCCACCAGGTCCAGCGGACCGCCGCGGCCAGTGGCCACCACCGGAACGCCGGATGCCATGGCTTCCTGGATGGTCTGGCAGAAGGTTTCGAACTCGCCCGGATGCACGAACAGGTCGAAGGAAGCCACCGCCCTGGCCAGTTGCTCACCACCCAGGAACCCCGCAAAAACGGCGTTCGGCAGGGCTTCCTGCAGTGCCTGGCGCTGCGGACCGTCGCCGACGATCACCAGGCGCGTGCCCGGCACGTCAGCCAGCACGGCGAGGTCTTCCACCTGCTTTTCAACGGCAAGCCGGCCCACATAGCCGATGATCCGCTCGCCGGCGGGGGCCACGGACGCCCGCCAACGGTCGTCGCGCTTTCCCGGTGCAAACCGCGCGGTATCCACACCGCGCCGCCACATGTCCACCCGCAGAACCCCGCGGCCGCGCAACTGGTTCAGCGCGAAAGTGGACGGCACCAGCGTCCGGGAAGCCAGCAGGTGGATGTTTTCCACCCGGTTCCAGGCCCAGTTCTCCATGAACGGGACGCCGTAGCGCGCCGCGTAGCTGGGGACCTCGGTCTGGTAGATGGCCACTGTGGGAATGCCCAGTTGGTGTGCCGCCTGGACCGCCCGCCAGCCAAGTACGAACGGTGACGCGAGGTGGACGACGTCGGGCGCGTAATCGGCAAGGATTCTCTTGACCCGGTTCACACCGCCCAACGCCACCCGCACGTTCGTGTACCCGGCTAGCGGCACCGACGGAAGCCTGTGCACGAAAGCGCCATGCACCACGTCCAGGACCTCTGTGTCCTGGGTGGACGGGGCGATCACCATGACGTCATCGCCCCTCTCCCGCAGATGCTCAAGCACCCGAAGGATGGAGTGCGTAACCCCGTTCATCAGTGGCAGGAATGATTCAGCAACAATTGCGATCCTCACCCCTCCACGGTGCGGGCGGCGCGTTGCGCCGAGGGGGAGCGGGCATGACGGGCAAGGGAAGGTTGGGTTAACAGCGGGGCTGCGTTGACGCACGACGACGACGGCGCCCGCCACCGGGGGAGCGTCGCTTGCGGCGTGTGTCGAATCAGAGGGCCCGGACGCTGCCCCTTGCCACCCCCAGGCAGACAAGGGACAGCATCCGGACCGGCTTTCTGGTCAGCGGCCGGCTGCCGAACCCGCGCGGCCCATGGGGTCGGGCCAGTTGCCGATGCGGGGTTTCATGGCGTCGGGCCACCAACCGATGCGGGCTTTCATGGAGTCGGGCCAGTTGCCGATGCGGCCCATGGGGTCGGGCCAGTTGCCGATGCGGGACCGGGCGGCTGCGGAGCTGACGTTTCGGGTGGCGCTGAAGAGCTGGGTGTTGACGGACATGACTTCTCTCCTGACTGAGATTTTTATTCCTTACGCCGACGGCGTCGGTGGCCATGTTCTGCCTGAAAAAGCGCAGAGGTGACCCGCTCAGTCGGGGGAAGACCCCGGATCAAACGCCGGGCTGGCGGCCAGGATCAGCGCCGCATCCGGCACAGGGCAGCGGCCGGCGTCGTGCAGCTGGCTCCAGAAACCGTCGACGTCGCCTGACGGCTCCGCACCGGCGCTGCCTATGCCTGCCGGCCCCGGCCCGGTCTGGTTCTGGAAGCCGGCGAATCGGAGCGCCGCTTCGGGTTCGTTTTCCGGCGCGGAGGCGGCAGACACGATGTAGCCGATGGTTGCGGTCAGTGCCCGGGCTGCCTGTGTATTGGCCAGGAACTCCAGCGGCGAAACCGCGCGGCGGACCCGCTGCGCAGCGACTGTGACCTCCGCGGGCCGGGCGCCCCCGGCGAGGAATGCTGCCTCGCCGCCCAGGGCAGGTGACGCCGGTTGAGTGCGAACGTCCGACGGCGGCGCTACGGTCCCGGCCGATCGCCCGGGGATTGAGTTCTCCGGCGCTTTCACCGGACGCTCTAGCCGCGGAGCCTGTGGCTGCGGAATCTCCGGGTGCGGGACTTGGATGACCGGCAGCGCCGGGGCCAACGAATCCACTACGGACACGACGCCGTCGACTGCGCCGGTCACCGTTTCAATGAGCGGCGTGTCGGTGACCGTGTCCGTCAGCAGCTGGGCGGCGCTGTCCACCACTCCGGTGACAGCTCCTGTTGTCCCGCCGAGCACGGGGACGGGGGTTGCATCGGCAACCGCGTCAACGACGGTCGCCGCCGTGCCGGAGACCGGCGGCACGGCGACGACCGGAACGGGAATTTCGTGAACTACCGGGTCAGGGCTGCCGTTGATTTCCGGGACAGCTTCGTCGATGGTTTCCTGAAGGAGTGAGTCAGCCGCCTGCGCGATCGTACCCAGCGGGTTCGGCTTGTCAGCCGCGGCGCTTGCGGGTCCGGCGGCCAGCATCAGCCAGGTGCCGGCGAGAAGGGCAGCGAGCAGGAACGGGCGCACGGAAGTCCGGCAGCAATTGCGGAAATCAGCGTCCATCCAGATCACCCCCCAGAGGCAATGGAAAATCAGGATACGCCCGTGCTCCCGGACCGTCCAGACCTTTATGAAAGCCGGGCGAAAAAGGGACGCCCGGGCGTGGGCGCTGCGTGGAGCGGGGGGCAGCAGATCCGGGGCTTCAACAACCGGATCAGGCCGCCGTAAAATAGGTATCAGAGGTGTTCAGAAATGTCCGGACCAATCGTCGTCGTCCTGATTTTCTTTGCCGTCGTAGCCCTGATGGGGGTCATCGGAACGGTTGTGGTGGTGGTGCGCGACGGGCGCGGGACCCTTCCCCGTGAAGCGTCGGACCGGCCCTGGATGGCCGGGAATCTGCCCAGTGTTCCCTACTCCGTCTGGCGTTTCTGATCCCGGGCTGCGGCCCGACCGGCCGCTCAGGCCGCGGCCCCCTGTTGCACGCTGTTGCCCGGCTCCTATACTGACGGTGTGTCGGCGTCGCTGGTGTTCGGGGTTGTGGCGTCCAGCGCGCTGGTGCTGGGTGCATTTATCGGCGCCCGCTTCGAGCTACCCAAGCGCCTTCTTGCCATCCTCCTGTCCTTCGCCGCCGGGGCGCTGATAACGGCCTTGAGTTTCGAGCTCTTCGAGGACGCCTACGAGCGGGGCGGGATCGTGCTGGCCGCCATCGGCCTCATGGTGGGCGCCATCGTGTTCACGGCGTTGAGCGCGCTCCTCGACCGCTGGGCGCAGCCCGGTTCGCAGGCAACGCCGGCCGATGAGTTCAGGGGCAGCGCCAAGCTGGACACGGACACCGCCGCTGCCGACCGCCCTTCCAGCCCGGTGTCCACCCGGGGTGCAGCCGGGATGGCGCTGCTCGCCGCCGTCACGCTCGACGGCATTCCGGAGAACATAGCCCTTGGCGTTTCGCTGGGTGAAGGCACCGGAGGGCTGGCCCTGCTCGCCGCAATCTTCGTCTCAAACCTCCCTGAAGCGCTGGTGGGAGCCTCGTCGATGCGCAGCCAGGGCAGGTCCGCGGGCGCCATCATGGGCCTCTGGTCCGTTTGTGCCGTCCTGCTGGTGGTCGCCGTGGTGGTCGGCGCCGGGCCGTTGTCCGGCAGCGACCCGCAGACCATCTCGCTGCCCTTGGCGTTCGCCGCCGGGGCCGTGATCGCATCGCTGGCCGACACCCTGATGCCCGAGGCGTTCGAGCACGGCGGTCCGGCCGTGGCGCTCAGCACCGCTGCCGGCTTTGTCCTGTCCTTCGTTCTCTCGCTCGCGTGAAGACCGCTGAAAGCGCGGCTTACCGCCCGCCGTCGTGCCTTAATATGTCCGGGAGTTCATCCACATAGACCGTTTGCGGCGGATCAAAATAGATCACCAGCACTTCCTCGCCCACGGCAAACACGCTGGTCTTGTCGAACGGATGGGCGTGGAAGGCCATGGTGCCGCCGAGATACGGCAGCATGACTTCGCCGATGGTGCCGGGGCCGATGCGCCCGGTGACCCGCCCGATCTTGCCGGTGAGGCTGCGGTCAACGTCCTTACGCACCCGGGTCCCTAAGCATCGGGGGCTTTCGCCGAACGCTTGCCTTCCCGGCTGTTCTTCAACGCCGAGGAGAGGGCGGGAAGATAATCGCCCACCTGGGCGAGGATGCCGCCGAGCATCTTGTTGACGCCGTCGCCGCCGTTGAGCACCGTCATCTGTCCCACATGCGAGAACGGCTCCGCTGCCGCGGCGATGATGGCCGGCATGTTCTCGGCCAGCTGCTGCGAAATCACAGCGTCCTGGTTCGTCCCGAGGGCTTCCGCACGGGCCTTGATGCCGTCCGCCTCCGCCAGTGCCTTCGCCTTGATGGCCGAGGCGGCCGCCTCGCCGCGGGCCCTGGTTGCTGCGGCCTCAGCCTCGCCGGTAACCTTCGTGGCTCCGGCCGCAGCGGCAGCTGCCGTGGCATTTGCCTGGGCCTGGAGTTCCGTCCGGCGGGCGTTCACCTGGGCTTCGAGCTCGGTGCGGCGGGCCAGGGCTTCTGCCGCGCTGATGTCGGCCGCCTTCTGGCCTTCGGCATCCGTACGCTTGGCGTAGGCCTTGGCGTCGGCGGGCTTGCGGATGGTGGTCTGGAGCTTCTGCTCTTCGCGGTCCGCCTCAAGCTTGGCCACTTCAGTTTCCTGGACCACCACCTGTTGACGGGCCGTCGCGTCCGCCAACGGCCCGGCCTGGGCCGCATTGGCCTTGGCCCGCTCTGCATTGGCCTGCGCCACCGACTGCCTGATGGCCGAGACGCTCTGGGCATCGGCGATGAGCGCCGCCGCCTCCGCTTCCTTCTCCGCCGCCTCGCGGTTCCTGGTGGCCTCGGCGATGCGGGCCTCCATCTTCACCTGGGCGATGTGCGGCTTGGCGATGTTCTGGATGTAGCCCGTGGGGTCCTGCAGGTCCTTGATCTGGAGCGAATCCACCACCAGGCCCAGCTTCTCCATTTCCACGCCGCTGGCGCTGCGGACCTGGGAACCGAGCTTGTCCCGCTCGCGGATGATCTCTTCCATCGTCATGCTGCCGATGATGGATCTCAGGTGCCCTTCGAAGACGTTGTACACCTGGCTTTCCATTTTGGGCTGCTGGCCTAGGAAACGCCTGGCGGCATTTGCAATGAAGGGCGGGGCGTCGCCGATTTTGTAAATCACTACGCCTTCCACAATTACCTGAATACCCTGCGAGGTAACACAGGAAACTTTGAGCTCAGTTTCATTCAGCGTGAGGGACAGGGTCCGCACTGTCTGAAGCCCGGGAAATACCAGCGCACCCTTGCCCGTGACGATCTTGAAGTCCATACCGGCGCGTGTTTCAAGGGTTCCGCGGGTCAACCCGGAGATGATGAGGGCCTCGTTGGGCTCAGCAACCTTCCACATGAGTTTTATTGCCACCCAGATAAAGCCAATGACCAGAATCGCCCCGATGAGGGCGGCAATGAGCGGGAAGAATGCTGAAAAGTCCGGCATGACCCACGTCCTTTCACGGTTATGGAACGAGCATCGCGGTAAAGCCCCGATAAATGCAGCTGCTCATTCCCTGCCGGACAAAATGCGGTAATTCCGGCCTGCCGGGCCAGCTGTTGTAGACAGTCTGGTTGGCCCCCGGCAGTAAGTCCAGCAATTCCGAGGCAGGGGGAAGAAAGCCCCTGTTGTGCTGCCCGCCGCGGTGGAATGGTTGGGCATGGGGCTGCGGACTGACCCGGAGGGGAGATGCCGATGTTTGGCCTGGCCGGACGGACACTCGGAGCCGCATGGCACACCTGGCGGGCTGAGCGCGGGGGCCCGGAGGCCATCCGCCGCCTGCAGCAGGCACGCCTCTCGGAGCTCGTGGAGTTTGCCCGCTCCGCGTCGCCCTACTACCGGCGCCTGTACCGGGAGGTGCCGGAGACAGTCACAGATCCGCGCCAGCTTCCCCCTGTGGGCAAACGGGACCTGATGGCGAACTTCGACGACTGGGTGACGGACCCGCACATCACGCTTGCCCAGCTGAAGTCGGAGCAGCTCGCCGACCTGTCGCAGCTGGGCAGTCTGTTCCGCGGGCGATACCTGGTGGTGACCACATCCGGCAGTACGGGCGAACCGGCCGTCCTGATCCACGACCGCTACTCCTGGGTGGTGGTGAACGTGGTGGTCAAGGTCCGGGAGCGCCGGACCCTGGTCAGAGCTTCGGAGGTACGCGACTTTCTGCGCCGCGGCCCGCGGGCTGCAGCCCTCGTGGCGGGCGGCGGCCACTTCGCGGGTGTCGTGCTGACGGAAGCCGCCCGACGGCGGGCCCCGGCCATTGCCCGGCGCCTCCGCGTGTTTTCGGTGCTGAGGCCGCTCCCGGAGCTGGTGACGGAACTGAACACTTTCAAGCCAACATTGCTCTACGGGTATCCGAGCGCGCTGATCCAGCTCGCCGCGGAGCAAACGGCCGGGCGTTTACGGATCCGGCCCATCTTGGCGATCAGCTCCGGCGAGAACCTGCCCGCGGCCGGACGCGCCGCCATCGAAGCGGCGTTCGGCTGCCGGGTCACCGAACGCTACCTGTCATCGGAGGTCCCGGCGCTGACCAGCCAGTGCCGGCTCGGGGCCTTCCACGTCAACACGGACTGGTACATCCTCGAACCGGTGGACGCGGACTACCGGCCTGTTCCGGCCGGCACCACGTCCTACACCGTGCTCGTGACCAACCTGGCCAACCGGGTGCAGCCGCTGATCCGCTACGACCTCGGAGACCGGGTAACACTCGCAGCAGCCCCGTGCCCCTGCGGCAGTCCGTTCCCTGCAGTGACGATCGACGGCCGCAAGGGGGACCTGGTTTCCTTCGGGGCGCCCGGCGGAGTGGCCGTCACCGTCCTGCCGCTGGCACTCGGCACGGTCATCGAGGAGACCCCCGGGGTGCGCCGGTTCCAGGCCATCCGGACGGGGCCCGGCAACCTGACTGTGCGGCTCGAGGCCTGGCCGGATTCCGAGGTGGCGGAGGTGCGCCAGGTGGTGACGGAGCGGCTGACTGACTATTTCGCCGACCTTGGCGCCGGTCCGGTCGCGATCGAGCACTCGGATGAGCTGCCCCGCCCCGACCGCAGCGGCAAATTCCGGCAGGTCTGGTCCGCGGGGTGAGATGACGGCAGGATAGGCGCGAACGGACAGTTGAGGCCCTGCCGTTTGGGCCTCAACTGTCCGTTCGCGCGCAAAAAGCTGGTGCAGCCGCCTGCGCCTACGCGGGCAACTGCACCAACCGGTGGTTAAAACATTCAGATTGCTATGAAGCGTTCCTCATTAGCGGCTCCTTATGTCCCGGCTACGCGATCCGGGTTACCTGCGGTCCTCGGCCAGATGCCTCGAGAGGATCCAGCCGGCGCCAATCATCAGAACACCCAGTACCATGTGGGTCCAGTTATCCATCGTGTTCAGCGACAGGAAATTGGCCGCCGAACCTACTCCGACAACGAGCCCGAAGATGCTGAGGACGATGTACAGCAGGCCAAAGCCCATGAGGAAGTTCCGGGCGCCCATTCCATTACGGGACATTGCCCAACCGGTTCCACCGATGACCAGCTGCACAATGTTCAGCAGCATGGAAACCTGGAACAGGCCAAGGAACATAGCGTGCGAATCAGGTCCCAGGAACCTCAGTTCGCTGTACTGCTGGGTAATGCCCGGGATGAACCCCAGGACACCCACCAACATCAGGACAATACCTACACCCATGCCAACGTTCTGGACATCCGTACGTCCAAAGTGAACGCCATGTGCATGTGGGGATGCGGTAGTCATTTTTCTGCCTCCAACCACTGATTGCGGACAATCCAATTTTACGGCTGAGTAATGAAAAAAGCGCTGGGTGATGGGGACTTCCGCCGCTTCGCGCGCACCTGCGGCCGGAGCACGGCTTCTGGATCATGAGCTCGGGTAACTCCGGGGTTTGAGCCTGTCGCGCACGGGCCCGGGGCGCCGCCCGTGACACCATGGAACACGATGAAACTGCGCGCTGATCTGACCGGAGACCGTGGCATTCCCATGCCCTTGTGGCTGCAGGGAGCGCTCGAGTCGGCGCAGGCGGCGGTCATTTCCGCGCTGGTGGTGCTGGCCCCCATCGTCGCCGTGTGGGCAACGGCCGGATTCGAGAACAACAACTTCGACGCCTTGGCACGGCTCGGCGGCCAGGCCTGGCTGCTGATCCACGGCGTGCCGCTGCACCTGACGATGGTGGCCGGGGAAGCCGCGGCGCAGCCGGAATCCGGCACGCTGTCGCTGATCCCCCTGGGGCTCACGCTCATCCCGTTCCTGCTGGCGTGGCGGGCGGGCCGGCGCCTGGCCCGGGCCTCGTACACGGACCAGCTGTGGCAGGCGCTGCTGGGTTCCTGGCTGGTGTATGCCGGCTTCGGCATGGCCACGGGTTTCGTGTGCCGCACGGACGACGTCGCCATCTTCCTGTGGTTTGCCGGACTGATGCCGCTGGTCCCGTTCGGCCTGGGCATGGTGGTGGGTGCCCGCCGCGAAGCGGGGTCCTGGAGCCGGCTCATCGGCGTCGACGCCGTGGACTGGATTGCCCGGACCAGCCAGCATTCCCGCTGGGCCGGTTCCTACCTGGGCTCCGCCATCAAAGCCGGCTTTGTGGCCCTGATGGCGGCCTTCTCCATGTCCTCGGCGCTGCTCGCGGTGGACCTTTTTTTCCACTGGGACCTGGTGATCGCCGTGTATGAAGGGCTCGACGCCGGTGCCATGGGAGGTGCCGTTCTCACCATCGCGCAGCTCGGCTTCCTCCCCAACCTCGCCGTCTTTGCACTGGCATGGACGTCCGGCTCGGGCTTCGCCCTGGGCGTGGGCTCGCAAGCCGGTCCGCTGGGCACCGCTGTGGGCCCGCTGCCGTCCATCCCGGTGTTCGCCGCCTTGCCCGCCGGTTCGCTGGACTACGGCTTCGTGGCGCTGGTGGTCCCCATCCTGGCCGGTGCCCTGGCGGGCTGGTGGTTCCTGCGCGAGGGCGAAAACCACTTCGACGAATGGCTGTCCATCAAGGTCAGGGCCCGCTGGTTCACGGCGTCGGCCTCAACTCTCGTCCTTGGCGCGATCATCGGTGCGGCGGCGGGCCTGATGGCCGGCGGACTGGCCTGGATGGCGCGGGGATCGGCCGGGATCGGCCGCCTCACGGACATCGGGCCGGATCCGTTGAGTACCTCGCTGTGGGTGGCCGCGGAAGTGGCAATCGGCGTGGTCATTGGTTACGCGGCCGGCCCGTGGCTGGAACGCCAGCAGAAGCTACGCGAAGCGGACCTGGACGCGGCCAAGCCCTAGGAGGTCCCGCCGTCGGGCGTTACTTCCGGTGATCAGATGGCGGATCAGCGGAGCTGGGCGGGGAGGGACTTTTCCAGCTGCGTCTGGCACTGGGTCATGGCCTGCTGCGTGAGCGCCGAGCGGGAGCACTGCTGGAAGTCCCGGACCTGATTGAAGAACACCGCGGCGACCAGGATCAGCAGCACCATCACCGCTGAGACCACCAGCCCCGAAATCGTCCCGAAGAGCACCAGCTTGGATTCCTTTAGCCTGATGGCCCTGACAAGCACCAGGATGCCGAGCACGATGCTCACGGCCGTCAGTATGGAGGCCAGCCACAGGTAGGTGAGGTCCAGCTGGTAGACGAAGAACGCGCCCAGCACGGCAATGATGAAGGCGCGGAACAGGTTGTGCGTCTTCAGCAGGGACGTCTTCGCGGCCTCGCTGAGGGGTTGCTTGGCCGGCTGGGGACGTGCGGGGTCCTTCGGGGGGTTCATGTTTTCCAGCCTACGCGAGCAGCCCCATAAGCTAGAGCCATGCGCATCGTTGTCCTCGTGTCCGGTACCGGTTCCAACCTCCAGGCTGTCATTGACGCCGTGAAGGCGGGCGAGCTGGACGTGGACATTGCCGCCGTCGGCGCGGACCGGCCGGGGACCTACGGGGTGGAACGCTCAGCGGCTGCCGGAATACCGACGTTCGTGGTGGACTTCAAGGCCTATGCCGACCGGGCCGACTGGAACGCGGCGCTGACCGTGGCCGTGGCCGCGTACCAGCCGGATGTGGTGGTGTCCTCGGGCTTCATGCGCATCGTCAGCCCGGAGTTCATTGACGCGTTCGACGGCAAATACCTCAACACGCACCCCGCCCTGCTGCCGGCCTTCCCGGGTGCCCACGGCGTCCGCGATGCCATGGCCTACGGCGTGAAAGTCACGGGCTGCACCGTGCACTGGGCCGACGCCGGTGTGGACACGGGCCCCATCATCGCCCAGGAAGCCGTCGCCGTGGAGGAGTCCGATACCGAGGAGACCCTGCACGAACGGATCAAAGTGGTGGAGCGCCGGCTCCTGGTCTCGACCCTGGCGCAGCTCGCCGCAGCCTGATCCTTGCCCAACTAACTCGCAGTTAACGTCGCGAAACGCGGTTTTGACGACGTTAACTGCGAGTCAGTTGGGTGAACGCGTGCAGATCTGTGGATAACTTCCGGGCGCGCGCCCGGGATTTGAAATCATGAGGAATGCGAGATCCGAGCCCGCTGCCCGCCGCGCTGGGCGAAGCACCCTTCACTGTCTATGAAGCGGCCGACGCCGGGGTGAGTCCCGGGCGTCTTAGGTTCCGCGGGCTGCACGTGCCCAGCCGCGGCGTCCGCATCCCGAGTACCGACGTGCCGCTGGACCGACTCAACGTGGTCAGGCCGTACACGATAGTCACCCCGTTCTCGGCAGCTTCGCACGCCACCGCTTTTGCGCTGTGGGACTTTCCGGGGTTTCTTCCAAACCAGGATGATGAACATATACACATCTCGCGGCCTGACGTCATGGCTATCCCGCGTCGCCGAGGCGTAGTGGGACATGTCGGGCAGTTCTTTTCGGACGAGGTGGTCAGCCACGGTGGGGTGTTGATCACTAGCCGTGCACGGACGTGGCTGGACTGCTCGCGGAAGATGAGTATCAACGAGCTCACGGTCGTGGCCGACCACCTTCTGCGGGTTCCCAGGCCCGAATTCGAGGGGAGGACGGAGCCGCACGCCACGCTGGAGGAACTCGCGGACATGCTGGACCGGCACAAAGGAACCCCCGGCATCCGAAAAGCCCGGCTGGCCCTGGAACAGGCGCGTGTCGGCGCAGACTCCGCGCAGGAAACGAGGCTGCGGCTGGCACTGGAGAACGAGGGCCTTCCCGAACCGCAACTGAACGTGCCCACGGAGCTGAGTCCCGGCGTCGTGCGTCAACCTGACCTGGCCTATCCGGAGCACAAAGTGGCGGTGGAATACGAGGGCGAGGGCCATTCCGAGGCGGCGCAGATCATCCGGGACATCGCCCGTGAAGAGGATTTCAGCCGCGCCGGCTGGGAGCTGGTCCGGATCTCCAAACGGCACATGGTCAATGAAGCCCGGCTGGCGGTGGCGAAGGTCCGCGCGGCGCTCGTGAGCCGCGGCTGGGTGCCCAAGTGACTCGCAATTAACGTCGTGAAAAGCGGGTTTCACGACGTTAACTGCGAGTCACTTGGGAAAGGGGGAGTGGACGGGCCTACTTCAGGGTGCGCTGCTTCGTCTCGGGCGAGAAGAACGCCATCCACAGCACGGACAGCAGCACCAGCCCGCCGGCCAGCGCGAAGGACGTCGCCAGGCCCAGCTGCGGCCACAGGACCGAGGCGAAAATGAGCGGTCCGAAGCCCGCGCCCAGCCGCGAGAACGTGGACGCCCAGCCGAAGCCGGTGCCGCGCAGGTCCGTAGGGTACAGCTCGGAGACGTACGTGTAGAGCACGGGGATGGCCACCTGCACGATGAAGCCGAACACCAGCAGCCAGAACACCGCGGCGGACGGGATGTCCACCACGAACGCCACGATCACCAGCGTCAGCGCGGACAGCGGCCCGGTGATTGCCAGGATCCACTTGCGGCCCACCCGCTCCACCAGCACTGCGGCCACCACCACGCCCAGGAGCCCGACGGCGGCCATGGACGCAGTGGTGAGGAAGGCCTTGTAGTCCTGGAAGCCGGCGCCGATCAGGATCCGCGGCATCCACGTCAGGGACAGGTAGTAGACCAGCAGAATGCTGAAGAACAGGGACCAGGCAGCCGCCGTGATCTTCCAGTTGAAGCGCCAGACGCGGACCAGCTGCAGCCAGGCGCTGCCGGCGGAGAGCCGCGGGGCGTCCTGCGCATCCGGCAGGCTGTAGACGCGTGGCTCGGCGCCCGTGGCCTTGACCAGGTCATCGATGACCTGGGCGGCCTCGTCGCGGCGGCCCTTGCGGATCAGGAACAGCGGCGACTCCGGCACGCTGCGCCGCACCCAGAACACCATCAGTGCCGGAAGCACCATCACCAGCATGGTCAGGCGCCAGTCGCCGAACGCGGCCACCAGTCCTGCCGACACGAACCCGGCGAGGGCCGCACCGACGGGCCACCAGCCGTCCATGGCCGTGAGGACCTTGCCGCGCTGCTTCCGCGGGGTGAACTCGCCTACGAGGGCATAGTCCACCGGGATGCAGCCGCCGAGACCGAAACCGGCCATGAACCTGAACACGCAGAACCAGAGGAAGTCGGGGGAAAAGGCACCCAGCACCGTGAAGAGGGAGAAGATCAACAACGTGGCCGTGAAGGCCTTCTTGCGCCCGATGGTGTCCGCTATGGTGCCCCACACAAAGGCTCCCAGGGCCATGCCGATCAGGTTGGACGTGCCCACCCACGCAACCTCGCCGGGCGAAAGCGCCCAGTGCGTGGACAGCAGCGGAATGAGGATCCCGTTCAGCGTCACATCCCACGCATCGAACATAAATCCCAGGCCGCCGATCAGGAAGATCCGGCCCTGAACCTTCCAGCGCCACGGCAGTTCCTGGACCACCTGTTCGCCGCTGGGCACAGTGGTGTAAGTATTCATCTCGACCTCCTGGGAAAACTCTACGTTGCATGCGGGGTCGGCGCCCGGCCCTCCCGTGCGGCCTTCACACTCCGGCGTGCAGGGAGGGCATCCCGCGGGACGCGATAAACTGGCCACATCCCCACCAACCGCGGCACCCACCGTGTCAAAAGACGGAGACCTTTGTGAGCTTTACGCAGCTAGACCGTGTTCCCATCCGCCGAGCCCTGATCTCGGTCTACGACAAGACCGGTCTGGAGGAGCTCGCGAAGGGCCTGCACGAAGCAGGCGTCAAGATCGTCTCCACCGGCTCCACCGCGAAGAAGATCGCCGCCGCAGGCATCCCCGTCCAGGAAGTGGAGGAAGTCACCGGTTCCCCGGAGATGCTGGACGGCCGCGTCAAGACGCTGCACCCCCGCGTCCACGGCGGCATCCTGGCGGACCGCCGCGTGCCCGCCCACATGGAAACGCTGGCCAGCATGGAGATCGAAGCCTTCGACCTCGTTGTGGTGAACCTTTACCCGTTCGTGGAGACCGTCAAGTCCGGTGCCGCGCAGGACGACGTCGTGGAGCAGATCGACATCGGAGGCCCCGCGATGGTGCGCTCCGCCGCGAAGAACCACGCCGCCGTCACGATTGTCACGGACCCCAAGTTCTACGGCAACGTTGTCCGCGCCGCCGCTGAAGGCGGCTTCGACCTGAAGACCCGCCAGCGCCTGGCGGCCAAGGCGTTCGCCCACACCGCCACCTACGACAACGCAGTGGCCACCTGGACCGCCAGCCAGTTCCTCGATGAGGACGGCGACGGCGTGATCGACTGGCCCGCCTACGCCGGCCTCGCGCTGGAGCGCTCCGAGGTCCTCCGCTACGGCGAAAACCCGCACCAGCAGGCCGCGCTGTACGTCGACAAGGCAGCTCCCGCAGGCATCGCCCAGGCGGACCAGATCCACGGCAAGGCCATGAGCTACAACAATTTCGTTGATGCCGATGCCGCCCTTCGTGCCGCGTTCGACTTCGCCGAGCCCGCAGTGGCCATCATCAAGCACGCCAACCCGTGCGGTGTGGCCGTGGGTTCCGCGGATGCAGCAGACCCCATCGCCGACGCCCACGCCAAGGCCCACGCCTGCGACCCCGTCTCCGCATTCGGCGGCGTGATCGCGGCCAACCGCACCGTTACGGCTGGCATGGCGCAGACCGTGGCAGGCATCTTCACTGAAGTGGTCATCGCGCCCGGGTTCGAGCCGGAAGCCGTGGAGATCCTGTCCAAGAAGAAGAACATCCGCCTGCTGTCGCTGCCTGAGGGCTACGGACGCTACCCGGCCGAAATCCGCCAGGTCTCCGGCGGCGTGCTCGTCCAGATCTCGGACAAGGTGGACGCCGAAGGCGACAACCCCGCCAACTGGACCCTCGCTGCCGGGGAAGCCGCGGACGACGCCACGCTGGCCGACCTCGCGTTCGCTTGGACCGCCTGCCGCGCCGCCAAGTCCAACGCCATCCTGCTCGCCGACCACGGTGCCGCCGTCGGCATCGGCATGGGCCAGGTCAACCGCCTCGATTCCTGCAAGCTTGCCGTCGAACGCGCCAACACGCTCGGCGTAACCGTGGAGTCCGCGGTTGAGGGTGCCGGCGGTGCTTCGAATGCCGACTCCAGCGGAGCCCCGCAGCGGGCCCGCGGTGCCGTGGCTGCCTCCGACGCGTTCTTCCCGTTCGCCGACGGCCTGCAGATCCTGATCGACGCCGGCGTCCGCGCCGTAGTCCAGCCCGGCGGTTCCGTCCGGGACGACGAGGTCATCGCCGCGGCCAACGCCGCCGGCATCACCATGTACTTCACCGGTGCGCGCCACTTCTTCCACTAGGACCTGAGGTCCATCAGGACCCGCCCGCCACGTACGACGGCGACCGCCCCCGCGAAGGGGACGGTCGCCGTCGTCGTTAATTCAGTTAGTCCTCGTCAGTCCCGGCATCAGCTTCGGCGTCAGCGCGTGCCGCAGGTTCCGGAAGCCGAACCTCCCGCGGTTTCGCTTCGGCCATCCGCTCCGGCGTCCAGTACGCGATGATGTCCTCCGGGGCCTGGCTGATGTCGCTGTGGCTCACGGCGCCGTCACCGGACGGACCGTCTTCCGAGGGGCCGGGGTCCAAGGACCCGGGGTTGTCAGTTCGCGGAGGAAGCACTCGAGTACGCCTGCTGGATGACGGAACCCCAGTACGGTCCGTACATGATTTCGGACCGGCTGCCGTAACCATAGCTATTGACGGAGTTCTGGTATCCACTGGAGCTGGTGCCGATGAACCACGGACCGCCCGAGGAGCCGCCGGTCATGTCGCAGGGGATGCCCTGGGACTGGAACTGCGGGTTGTAGGGATCGTTGCTGGCGGGGCCGGTGCAGCTGACAAGTGACGAGCCGTCGAACGGGGCAGCGGCCGGGTAGCCGAAGGACTTGTAGGTCAGGCCGCGGGCTGCGTTGAACTGGGCGCCGGAAGCACCCACAACATCGGCCAGGTTCTGGCCGTTGAGCTGAGAGACGACGGCGAAGCCCGTGTCATACTGCATGTCGCCGGCCGAGCTCCACTGGGTGGGGGCGTACAGGGCCTTGGCCGCCCATTTGCCGTACGGCGCGGCGCCGTCCAGGTATGCGGGGACGAAGATGAAGTTGGTGGCGAAGGCGCCGGGTCCCTCATTGAGGCAGTGGCCGGCTGTGGATACGGTGCTCTTGTTGTTGGACACCACGGAGTTCCCGGAGCAGACATAGTTGCTGCCGCCCAGGGTGAAGAAGACTTTGCCAATGTGGGACACCGGGTTCTCGTCGACGTGCAGGGGCGTTCTGCCCTTGCCTGCCTTGCCGGCAATCTTGGTGCTTGAACCCTTCTCCACCGCCGCGGCCGGCGAGGTGTTGCCGCGCTGCAGCGCCTTGCTGGCCAGTACGTCGCCGGGGACTGCGGAGCGCATGCGGTCAGCGGTCCAGTAACTGGCGGCATTGGTGCTGTCCACCGACTGGCTGGCAACCTGCGCGCCATCCGGAGGGGATGCGGGTGCGGCACTTGCCCCGCCGGCTGCACAGACGGCCAGCAGTGCGGCGGCGGACAGGCTCAGGAGGCTGGTGGCCAGAGTCTTCGATTTCGTCATGGTTGTCCTAACCAGTCGTGATGCAGCGGCCTCAGATGGTGGCCGCCGCTGGTGGAGATCAACCTACCCACTGTGACAATTGTTGTAAATAGATACACGAGTCTCGTATTGTGCGTGGTGAGGTGACGAGGGTCGGGGCATGCTACGCGTCGCTGGACGCCACGATGGGCGCCGACGCGCCCTGCTCGGGTAAGTTAAGACTGTTGAAATAACGCCAGAGTTCCAGATGTATGTATACCTTCAGGAGACGCCCGACCAATGGCCAAGATTATTTATACCCACACTGACGAAGCGCCCATGCTGGCCACCTACTCGTTCTTGCCGATTATTGAGGCCTACGCGTCGACTGCCGGTGTGGAAGTGGAAACCCGCGACATCTCCCTCTCTGGCCGCATCATCTCCGTCTTCGGCGACTACCTCACCGAACAGCAGCGGATCAGCGATGCCCTGGCCGAACTGGGCGACCTGGCGAAGAAGCCGGAAGCCAACATCATCAAGCTGCCCAACATCAGCGCCTCGATTCCCCAGCTGAAGGCGGCCATCGCCGAGCTCCAGTCCCAGGGCTACGACCTGCCGGACTACCCGGACAACCCGTCCTCCGACACCGAGACGGACATCCGCTCGCGCTACGACAAGATCAAGGGCTCGGCCGTGAACCCGGTCCTCCGCGAAGGCAACTCGGACCGCCGCGCGCCCCTGTCGGTCAAGAACTACGCCCGCCAGAACCCGCACTCCATGGGTGCATGGACTTCGGAGTCGAAGACCAACGTTGCCACCATGGACGCCGAAGACTTCCGCTCCAACGAGAAGTCCGTGGTCATCGAGGCCGATGACACCCTCAAGATCCAGCTGGTCAAGGAAGACGGCACGGTCAAGGTCCTGAAGCGCGGTTTCCCCGTCCTGGCCGGCGAAGTGGTTGACGGCACCGTGATGCGCGCCGCCGCCCTGGATGAGTTCCTGGCTGCCCAGGTGGCCCGCGCCAAGGAAGAAGGCGTGCTGTTCTCCGCACACCTGAAGGCCACCATGATGAAGGTCTCCGACCCCATCATCTTCGGCCACGTGGTCAAGGCCTACTTCGCTGAACTGTTTGACACGTACGGTGAGCAGCTCGCCGCCGCCGGACTGAGCCCCAACAACGGCCTCGCATCCATCCTGGGCGGGCTGGAAGAACTTCCGGAAGATGTCCGCGAAGGTGTCCAGGCCGCCATCAAGAAGGGCTTGGAAGAAGGCCCTGCACTGGCGATGGTGGACTCTGACAAGGGCATCACCAACCTGCACGTTCCTTCCGACGTCATCGTGGACGCTTCCATGCCCGCCATGATCCGCTCCTCCGGCCACATGTGGGGCCCGGACGGCAAGGAAGCCGACACGCTCGCCGTCCTCCCGGACAGCAGCTACGCCGGCATCTACCAGGTGGTCGTCGACGACTGCCGCGCCAACGGGGCCTTCGATCCCACCACCATGGGCACTGTGCCGAACGTCGGCCTCATGGCCCAGGCCGCCGAAGAATACGGCAGCCACGACAAGACCTTTGAGGTCCAGTCCGCCGGCACGGTCCAGCTCGTGGACAGCAAGGGTGACGTCCTGATTGAACACCAGGTGGCACCGGGCGACATCTGGCGCGCCTGCCAGGCCAAGGATGTGCCGATCCGTGACTGGGTCAAGCTGGCCGTCACCCGCGCCCGCGCCTCCGAAACCCCCGCCGTGTTCTGGCTGGACGAGGAACGCGCCCACGACGCCAACCTGATCGCCAAGGTCAAGGAATACCTCAAGGAATACGACACCGAGGGCCTCCAGATTGAAATCATGTCCCCGGTCAAGGCCACGGCCTTCACGCTCGAGCGCATCCGCAAGGGCGAGGACACCATCTCGGTGACTGGCAACGTGCTCCGCGACTACCTCACGGACCTGTTCCCGATCTTGGAACTGGGCACCAGCGCCAAGATGCTGTCCGTGGTTCCCCTGATAAACGGCGGCGGACTCTTCGAGACCGGTGCCGGCGGATCCGCCCCGAAGCACGTCCAGCAGTTGCTCAAGGAAAACCACCTGCGCTGGGACAGCCTGGGTGAATTCCTGGCCCTGGCCGTCAGCTTCGAGCACCTGGCCACCACCACGGGCAACAAGCGGGCCCAGGTCCTCGCCGACACCCTGGACCGGGCCACCGGCACGTTCCTGCTCGAGAACAAGTCCCCGCGCCGCAGCGTCGGGGAACTCGACAACCGCGGTAGCCACTTCTACCTCGCCAAATTCTGGGCGCAGGAGCTGGCCGAGCAGACCGACGACGCCGAGCTGGCCGCCGATTTCGCTGCTGTTTCCGAGGCGCTGGCCGCCAACGAGGACACCATCGTTGCCGAGCTGCTCGCAGTGCAGGGCTCCCCGGTGGACATCGGCGGTTACTACCACCCCGACGTCGCCAAGGTTGCCTCGGTGATGCGTCCTTCCGCGAAGTTCACCGAAGTGCTGTCCGGACTGGCCAAGTAGCCGGACCCGCACACGCAAAACGCCCCGCCTCCCACAATGGGAGGCGGGGCGTTTTTTGTTTGCGCCTGTTGGCCGGCGGGCCTTAGCGCTGGACGTGCTTGCCGAACGGGGGCTCCGTGGCCATGTCGGGATCCGCGTTCACTGGCTGTTCCGTGGGAACGGCGCCATACCCCACTTCCTCTTCGAGGGGGACGGCGGTCGTGGCAGTGCCCTCGCTGACGCGCTCGCGCCAGGCACCTGTCTCCACTTCGCGTTCCTCGATGAATTTCTTGAAGCGCTTGAGGTCCGAGGCCACCTGGCGGGAATCGAGCCCTACTGCTGCCCCCATCTTCTCAACGGCGGAGTCTGGCTCCCAGTCGAGTTCCACGCTGACCTTGGTTTCGGTCGGGTTGAGTGCTTCGAACCATACTGTTCCCGCGTTCCGCGGTTCGTCGAGACTTTCCCAGGTGACGCGCTGGTCCGGCTGCTGGACGGTGATCCGGGCGTCGTATTCCCTCTTGACGCCGGCGATGCTGGTCTGGAAGTGCACCGTGGTGTCGTCGAGCTGCCGGACAGAGTCGACACCGCTCATGAAGTGCGGAAAGTCCTCGAACTGGGTCCACTGGTTGTAGGCCTGGCTCAGCGGGACGCTTACGTTGATCGATTCCTGGACAGTTGCCATGCGTACATCACTCCTTCAGCTGGCGGGCCGCTGGCCCGCGGTTCTGATCTCGTTGCGTTCTTCGTGGGCGCGCTTTATCCAACTTAGCGACATTCCCGGCAAATAGTAAGTTTGCTGATGAAAACGTCTGCCGGGCCCAAGATATTTTCCGGGGAACGTTGTGATCAACCCCCGACTTCCCTAGAGTACTAAGCAAGCTTAGTTTCTGGCCGGACCGCCGACTGTAGCTAAGGACTGCAAACCATGAGGGGAACAAACATGTCAGCAGATGGCAACGTCCACATTCCAGGCGCCACCTCGAGCGAGGCACCCAGTGTTGCCGAGCCGACGCAGCCGCGCGAACCGCTGCCGCCCAAGCCGGACCAGCAAGGCCCCGAGGCGGTGTCGCCCACCGGAACGCCTACGGGCGCCCCGGCTCATTCGAGGGCCCAGTCCGGGGCCTACCTCACCACCGCCCAAGGGCTCCGGCTCCAAGACACTGATCATTCGCTGAAGGCAGGACGCCGCGGGCCGGTGCTGCTTCAGGACCACCACCTCCGCGAGAAGATCACCCACTTCGACCACGAGCGCATCCCGGAGCGAGTGGTGCATGCCCGCGGTGCGGGGGCCCACGGCACCTTCCGGTCGTACGGCGCCGCTGCGAACATCAGCCGCGCAGGCTTCCTGGCCAAAGACGTGGAAACCCCGGTCTTTGTCCGGTTCTCCACGGTCCTGGGATCCCGCGGCTCCGCCGACACCGTCCGTGACACCCGCGGTTTCGCCACCAAGTTCTACACGGACGAGGGCACCTTCGACCTCGTCGGCAACAACATCCCGGTGTTTTTCATTCAGGACGGCATTAAGTTTCCGGACATCATCCACGCCGGCAAGCCGCACCCGGACCGTGAAATCCCGCAGGCCCAGAGCGCCCACGATACCTTCTGGGACTTTGTCTCGCTCCACACCGAGGCGCAGGCCCACACCATGTGGAACATGTCCGACCGCGCCCTGCCCCGCTCCTACCGCACCATGGAGGGATTCGGCGTGCACACCTTCCGCTTGGTGAATGCCGAAGGGGACACAGTGCTGGTCAAGTTCCACTGGAAGCCCAAGCAGGGCGTGCACTCGCTCGTCTGGGAGGAAGCCCAGCTCATCAACGGCATGGATCCGGACTTCCACCGGCGTGACCTTGCCGACGCCATCGAATCCGGGGCTTTCCCGGAATGGGAGCTGGGAGTGCAGGTGTTCCCGGACACCGAAGAGGAATTCTTCGAGGGAATCGACTTGCTGGACCCCACCAAGTTCGTCCCGGAAGAACTCGCACCGGTGCAGCCCATCGGACTGATGACGCTCAACGCCAACCCGGTGAACTACTTCGCCGAAACCGAGCAGGTTGCGTTCCACCCCGGCCACCTGGTGCCGGGCATAGACGTCACCAACGATCCGCTGCTGCAGGTGCGGCTCTTCTCCTACATCGACACCCAGATCTCCAGGCTGGGCGGCCCGAACTTCGGGCAGATCCCCATCAACCGGCCACAGGCGCCCGTCAACGACATGCTCCGCGACGGAATGCACCAGCAGGCGGTTCACGGGGGAGCGGCACCGTACCACCCGAACTCGCTGGACGGCGGCTGCCCCTTCCTGGCTGGCGCTGACCTCAGCGCGTTCGTGGACGTTCCCGAGCAGTTGGCGGCGGCGGTCAAGGAACGGAAGTCGCCGGCGTCGTTCGACGATCACTTCAGCCAGGTCCGGCTTTTCTTCCGCAGCCTGAGCCCGGTGGAGCAGGACCATGTGATCCAGGCCTACACTTTTGAGCTCGGCAAGTGCCGGGAGGAAGCCATCCGGGAACGCCAGCTGCAGCACCTGGCCAACATCGACGGGGACCTGTGCGCCGCCGTCGCCAAGGGCCTGGGTATGCCGGCGCCTGCAGCTACGGTGGAGGTGGCCGATGCGGACCCGAGCCCCGCGCTGTCCCAGATCGGCGGAACGTGGCCGGTGAAGGGCCGCGTGGTGGGTATTGTGGCCGACGCGGGCAGCGACCTGGACGCCGTGCGTGCCGCACGCACCGCTTTGGATGCCGCGGGAATCGTGCCGCTGGTCATCGCACCGTCCGGAGGGTACCTGGGAGCGGAGGCCGACGGCGGGATCCCGGTTCAGCGCACCTACCTCACCGCACGCTCCACGGAGTTCGACGCCGTGCTGGTGGCCGGTTCGGCTGACCCGGCCCCGGACGCCGAGCAGGGCCTCGATGCCAAGGCCGGCGAGCCGGGGGCATCCCTTGACCCGAGAGTGATCCTGTTGCTTTCCGAGAGCTTCCGCCACGCAAAGGCGATCGGTGGCTGGGGCGCAGGTGCCGCCGTCGTGGACGCCGCAGGCATTCCGCAGGATGCTCCCGGAGTTGCCGTGAGCGATGGCGCCGACGGTGCAGTTTCGCGGATCCAGGAGCTACTGGCCGCGCACCGGTCCTGGGAACGTTTCCCGGCGTCAACCTCCTGATGGAGGTCTAAATCCGGCGGCGGCTGAATCCGGAAGGCAAGTACCGGATTCAGTCGTTGCTCTTGCCTTTGCCCTTGTTGCCCGCTCCTGCGTTGTCCTGGGCAGGGGCCGGGGCTTCGGCGGCGGGGGCTTTGGCTGCCTTCGCAGCTTCCGCTGCCGCTGCTTCCGCTGCTGCTGCGTCTGCGGCTGCCTTGGCGGCAGCAGCCTGGGCCGCTGCCGCGGCCGCAGCATCCGCTTCCGCCTGTGCCTTGGCAGCGGTAAGGTCCGCCCGCACTGCTTCGATGGCCTTCGTAATGCTCTGGTGGCGCTTGAATGAGACGTTTCCCTCGGCGGCCGAGGCGTCCAGTTCAGTCAACAGTTCGTCGAGGGATTTCAAGGCGCCGACAGGATCGTTGCTCGCGGCTGATTGTGAAACGGTCAGGACTTTAGCCTGGAGTTTCTGCGCGGCATCGGTATCGAGGTCCGGAACCGAGGAGCTGCAACCGGCGAGGCCAGCAACCAGCAGGCCCGCCGCGAACACCGCCCGCCAGCGCGTCGGTGACCAGCGACGATTGACCGTGATTGACGTCATGGTTCCACGCTCTTCTGCAGTTCTTCCAGATGCTCTCCCAGCGTGCCGGTGACTGCAGGGTACTGGACAGGCTCCGGGGTTTTCGGACTGTTGGCGGGCAGGAGGACCATGGCGCCTACCGCAAGCACGGCGAACAAAGCCACGGCTGCAGCCAGCTTGCCGCGGCCGCCGGAACGGAGGCGCTGGGCGAATCCGGTGCGCGGCGGCCTGGTTTCGCCGGGCCGCAGCTCGGCTGTCGTACGGCCACCGGCGTTCGTCTCGGTTGTCCGCATGCCTTCCGGGACAACCATCGGCGGACGCGACGGCGGCGCCGGGAGAATTCGGGTGGGTTCGTCGGCCACGCTTCCGGGCACTGACTCAGGTGAGATCAGGGCCTGCCGAAAGGCTGTCTCGAGTTCAGCTGCTGTCGGGCGGTCCATGGGGTCCAGTGCTGTCATGGCGCGGATCAGGCTTGCCCACTCGGCTGGAACGTCAGCAGGGATTTCCGGGGCGCGGTGCAGGCGCGCCACCGCCGATTCGATGGCGCTTCCCGGATATTCCACCGCTCCCTTGATGCACTCGAGTAGAACAAGGCCTAGGGAATAGATGTCGCTGGCGGGACCCAGATCGGCGCCCCGTGCCTGTTCGGGGCTCAGGTATGCGGCGGTTCCCACCATGGTCCCGGTGGCCGTGAGCCGTGTGCCGTCGACGATCCGGGCAATGCCGAAGTCTGTCAGTTTGGGGCGCAGTGGTTCTCCGGGACGCACCTGAACCAGCAGGATGTTGGCCGGCTTGATGTCACGGTGGATGATGCCCAGGCCATGGACGTACGCCAGCGCGTCGGCAACTCCGGCTCCGATCACCGCCACTTCCTCCAACGGGACGGTGCTGTGCCGGATCCTGCCCCGGAGGTCCTGCCCCTCAACCAGTTCCATGGTGAGGAACGGGCGGGGCTCCTCGGGGACGCGGGCGTCGATCCCGGCGTCGAACAAGGTCACCAGGCTGGGGTGGTTCAGTGTGGCGAGCAGCTGAATCTCAGCTTCCTGCCGCTTCAGCTCGTCTGCGTCAGCCGACTGCGGGGCAAAAAGCTTCAAGGCCACGTCGCGGCCCAGATTTTCATCCCTTGCCGTGTACACCGATGCCATGCCGCCGCGGCCGATGACCTCGCCGAGACGGTATCGGCCGTCTAGGACCTCTGCCGTTTCACTGGGCGAACTCTCCACCATGTCCCCATTCTTTTTGGCGTTCCCTCGGAACGCACTCTAAGAATAATACGGGGACGGGTATGCATTTTCATAAGGGTGCTTGTTGTTAGTTGAGCCTCCCGTATCTTTGGGTGCGGTGGGGCCGGGGAAGCCCTGAGCGGCTTCCCCGGCCGGACTGTTCCACGAGCGCGCCGGGGTGCGGCTGGCGGGGAGCCGGCAGTGCCGTGTCCCCGCCTGCCCGCCTAGGCTTTTCTTCGCCGCGCCAGCACCAGCATGATGGCCATGCCGCCGGCGAGGAGGACAAGGGCTGCAGTCAGCAACTCTAGGCCGGCCCCCGTGGCGGCGAGCATCGGTGCATTGGCTGTTGCACCCGCATTGGCGCCCGCGGTGGTCGGCGATGCGGCCGACAGGTTCAAGCCGTTGCCGGCAGCGGCACCGCCCGGGCTGGTGACACTGGGGACGGTGACGCCCGGCATGGTTCCGGTGGCAGGACCAGCCGGGGTAATGCCGCCGGTTGACGGGATGCCGGTCGTCGGACCGCCGGTTGACGGGAGGCCTGTCGTGGGACCGCCGGTTGCGGGTCCGCCGGTCGTCGGACCGCCGGCTGCGGGTCCGCCGGTCGACGGGATGCCGGTCGTGGGTCCGCCGGTTGCGGGTCCGCCAATACCGAGATCCACGCCGAGGTCAATTCCCGTGTTGGTACCGGTGTCGCTCGAACCGCCGACGCCGAGGTCAACGCCGAGGTCGATGGCGGTGTCGATTGCGGTGTTGGTGCCGCTGTCAGCCGCACCCAGGTTGACGTTGACGAGGGCGCCGACGTCGGTGGTGCCGGCGTCTGCCGTGCCCAGGCCGAGGTCGACGAGGGCGTCAACGTCGGTGGTGCCGGCATCTGCCGTGCCCAGGTTGACGTCGACGACGGCGTCGAGGTTGCCGGATGTGGTGTCGGACTCTGCTGTCCCGGCGTCTGCTGCACCCAGGTTGACGTCGACGAGGGCGCCGACGGCGGTGGTGGTGCCGGTTCCGGTGGTGCTGGTGTCGGCCGCACCGAGGTTGACGTCGACGAGGGCGCCGACGGCGGTGGTGGTGCCGGTTCCGGTGATGCTGGTGTCGGCCGCACCGAGGTTGAGGTCGACGTCGGCGCCGAGGTCGGCGGTGGTGGTGCCCGTCCCCGTGGTTCCGGTGTCGGTTCCCAGATTGATGTCCACGACGGCGTCGAGGACAGTCGTGCTGTTTTCCGGCGTTGAGTCACCCAGCAGGCCCAACGACGAGTTCGCGGCTACAGCCGCTGAGACAGTGGCGGTAGTGCCGGATGTGAGACCATCCGACCCGCTCGGTGCATCTGCCGCGCTTGCAGCGGTGGTGCCGAGGGCTAAGAGTCCTCCGGCAAAGAGGGTGCTGAGCAGCCCTCTGCGAATGTTTGCGTGCATGGTGATATCTCCTGAAAGTTGTGGTTGGGCGCCCAAGGCAGCCCGAATGGCCGTTTCCCCCGCAGAGGCGAAGGGAAGGCCCTAACTAATCAGGAGATGAACCGGGGTCGAAAGACACCGGTGCAGGGGCGTTCTGCAAGGGGCCGCCGAGGGGGAATGCACGGGTCAGCGGAACGTCCAGGTGGAAAGGTGAAAGCCAGGCTGTGCCGCCGGCACCGCCGCCTGAAGACTGGCTGCTCCCTGAACCGGAGCCCGGGACAGCAGGCAATTCAGACGGGCCAGGGCTTCCCTCATGGGGGAGCGGCGGTTCGAGGCCTCCTGTATGTACCGGAACAGCCCGCGGCGATCCTGAGTCAGCGGCGGGGAATGGTGCAGCTGCCTTTGACGTGACGTCGGCGGCCGGAAATCCGCCGGCACTTTCCGTGTCCGCACGGACAGACAGAAATAGGTCCGGTGGGACACTGCTCGTGGTTCCACCCGCCGGCCCGGAGGCGTCCGGAATAGTGAGGACCGGCGCTGCGATGTTGCCTGGAAGCGAATCAACGCCGGCCAGCAGGTCGCTGACCGGCTCCACGACGGGGTCAAGAACGGGCAGGGTATCTTTCATCGCCGGCAGGAGGTCCTGGGCGATTTCGTCCACGATTCCGTCCGCTGCCTCCATCACCGGTGCCGTGACGGCATCCGCAGTGCCGGACGGGACCACCTGGTTCGCCACCGGAACAGCTGCAATCGAATTGTCCACGGCGCCGATGAGGGGCTGGACAAATCCGGCAGGTTCGGCGGAGCTTGGCTGGGCGGTCAGTACCATGGCATCCGCCGGTGAAGTGTCCGGAACCAGGGATGGAGCGGCGGCCAAGACATCCTCAACAGTGCTGGTTGCAGCTTCGGTGACCGAAGAAACCGACGAACTAACGCCGCCAAGCAGCGAGTCAGAGTCCGATGCTGCATCGGCGCTAGCTGCGGGGGCCGACAGGGTCAGCCAGGCCGTGGCCGCCGCGCCCGCAAGGAGCAACGGCCGGAGCGCGCGCCATGACAAGCGTTCCATGCGCAACACCCCCCGGCTCCTCGAAAAATCGACGATTGCCTACAGCCTAGACACGGTCAAAGGCGGGAGTCCAGCATTCTCCGGTAAATAGTCCGGCGAATTGACTATTTTTCCGGGCGCTTCGACTGCGCGGGGTGGGTGTCATTGGGGTAGCTCACGCCGAGCTGCGCACGAACTCCGTCGAAGAGCCTCATGACATTCAGCGAGTCCTCAAGCGGCATGACCGGGCTTTCCGTGATTCCCTGCTGGATGCACCTGGTGACCTCGCGGAGTTCGTACGAATAGCCGCGGCCCACAACGTCGAAGTGCTCGGTGCGTGGTTCGGCCATGCCGATCCTGACCCGGATTTCCTTCGGATTGTTCACGGACCCGATGGTCTGCAAGTACCCCAAGCTCCCGGCCACGGTGGCTGCCCGCGGACCATACGCCGTCAGCGACGACGTCAGTTGGGCTTGCGCACCGTGGTGGTATCCCAGCGTCAGCGCATTCTGGGCGTCCACGCCGTCGTCGTTCACTGACCCCGTGGCACTTACGGTTTGCGGGAAACCCAAGGTGCCCAGTGCCCAGAGCAGGGGATAAACAGTCAGGTCCAGGAGGGCGCCGCCGCCGTCCTTGAGGGCCCACAGACGGGCGCTGGGGGAGTAGACCGCCGGGAAGCCGAGGTCCGCGGTAACCCACTGGATCGGGCCGAGTTCGCCGGATGCAGCGATTTCGAAAGCGCGCTGCATGCTGGGCAGGAACCGGCTCCACATCGCTTCCATCATGAAGAGCTGTTTGGAACGCGCGAGCGTCACAAGCTCCGAAGCCTCCCGCGCATTGATGGTCAAGGCTTTTTCGCACAGCACGTGCTTTCCCGCGTTGAGGGCTGCCAAAGCAACTTCGTAGTGCTGGGCGTGCGGCGTGGCCACATAGACGACATCGACGGCGTCGTCGGCGAAGAGACGGTGGTAGCCCGGCCCGCCGGCGTCGTCACCGTACGCCTTGGCAAAACCGAATTTGGCCGCGAATGCGTCAGCCGTTCCCTGGCTTCGCGAGCTGACTGCGTAGAGTTCCGCATCGGCGAGATGCGCCAGGTCCTGCACCACCGACTGGGCGATCGAGCCTGTAGCCACGACTCCCCACCGCAGCGTGCGTCCTGTGGCGGAACGGGGATCCTGGTCGGACTGGCTGAACAGCCACGGCTTCGCGATAGGGGCAGTCATTGTGCCATCCTCTCATCCTGCTGAGAGAGCGTTGCGGAAATACCCGCAGGAAGTGAAAGAGCCTTGCAGTAAAGGCCGCAGGAAGTGAGAGAGCGTCGCCTTAAAGGCGGCAGGAGCTGAGAGAGGGTTCGGAACCAGCCCCTCAGCTCCCGCCTGCGCCGGGTCGGCCGATCAACTACGCCGTCGCTGCCGCTGCCGCGCGCGTCCGGGCGGGCTCCTCGGTGAGGCGCCCCTGCTGGAGCCGGAAGCGGCGGTCCGTCTTGTTGGCGAGCTGGCGGTCGTGCGTGACCACCAGGATGGTGGTGTTGTGGTCGCGGCTCAGCGAGCTCAGGAGCTCGATGATGTGCTCTCCTGTCTGCTCGTCCAGGTTGCCCGTGGGCTCGTCGGCCAGGATCAGCTTGGGCTCATTGGCCAGGGCCCGGGCAATGGCCACGCGCTGCTGCTCGCCGCCGGACAGCCGGTTGATCCGGCGCACGTGCTTCTCCGGATCCAGCTGCACCTGCTCGAGCAGTTCCTTGGCGCGGGCAAGCCGCACTGCCTTGCGGACCCCGGCGAACTCCATCGGCAGCATCACGTTGTCCACGGCCGACAGGTTGGGGATCAGGTTGAACTGCTGGAACACGAAGCCGATGTCGCGGCGCCGGTATTCGGTCAGCTTGCCGTCCGGCATGCTGGCCAGGCTGACGCCGTTGACGACGACGTCTCCACTGGTGGGCTTGTCCAGCGCACCGAGCAGGGACAACAGGGTGCTCTTGCCGCTGCCGCTCTTGCCCACGATGGACGCGAGCGTGCCCTGCTCGAGTTCAAAGCTGACGTCGTTGACGGGCTTGATGGTGCGGTCGCCGGACTTGAAGGTGCGGACGAGGTTCTTGACTTCGATCATGGCTACTCTCCTCGGAGGACTTCGATGGGACGGATGCGGGCGGTCAGGAGTGCCGGGACCAGCGCGCCGATGATGGCCACGCCGAACACTGCGGCGATGCCGGCGGCGATCACGCCGGGGGAGGCGCTCGCGGTGACGCTGGTCAGGAGCTGGGAAGCACCGCCGAACGGCCCGCCGCCCGGGAAGCCGGCGCCTCCGCCCGGCAAGCCGGCCGCCCCGCCGGGCATGCCGCGCCCGGTGGTTGCCGCCGTCGTCGTACTGGTGTTGGAGCTGATCAGTGCGGAGGCGATGCCGCCGCTGGCGAAGGAGGCGACGGCGGCGCCCACCACGCTGCCGAGCGCCACCAGGACCAGCGCCTCCAGGACGAACTGGAGTCCGATGGTGCGGTTGGGGGCGCCGATCGCCTTGAGCACTCCGATTTCACGACGGCGCTCGCGGACCAGCATCACCATGATCAGGAGAATGATCAGGCCTGCCGTTCCCAGCGCCGCGACAAACGCGATGAACGAGATGTTCTTGACGCTGTCCAGGGAGCCGACAGCGGTCTCGAGGTTCTGGCCCTGGGTGACGTCAGCCTTGTCGGTGCCGAGCGCATCCTGGAGGGCGGCCTTGGTGGAATCCACGTTTTCCAGGGTGTCGACCGTGACGATCATCGTGGACAGTTCGCCGGGCAGTTCTGCCAGCGTCTGGGCGGAGGGAAGCGTCACGTAGAGGGCGTTGTTGCCGAACGTGGTGCCTGCGTCGAACAAGCCGCCAACCGTATACGTCTGGTCATTGATGGTGAACGTTGAGCCGACGCTGAGTCCGTTCTTTTCGGCGAGCGTGGTGCCCAGAAGTGCGTTGATGGATTCTGCGGTGTAGTCGCCAAGGCCGGTGCCTTCGGTGATTTCCAGGGCCTTGCCCGTGCTGTCCACCTCGGCGCCGATTCCGGTGGCCGTGATCGGGAGGCTGCGCACCGGCGGCGTGGTTCCGGTTGATCCGGTGGTTCCCTCGGCGGCCTGGTTGCGGTTGCCGAGCGTTCCGGCGTCGACGGCGGCGGTGAGGCTGGTGGTCAGCGTGGTGGTGGACTGCCCGCTGGGGCCGCCCTGGCCCCCGCCGGGTCCTGCCGCCTGGGTGCCGGCGGCCTGGGTGCCGGCGGCGGTTTGTGCCGCAGCTTCAGTCGCGTTCCGCAGCCGGAGCGCTTTGGTGCCGACGACGCCGGTCACGTTGGGTACCGCGGCCGCGGTTGCGGCCTGCTCGGCTGTGAGCGGCTCGCCGCCGCCTTCGAAACCCTGGCCGCCGGCCGGATTGACGGTCAGGACGGTGCCCACGGATGCGTTCAGTTCCGTGACTTTGGCGGCGACCGCCTGGTTGGCCACCAGCATGGACAGGGCCAGGCCGATCGCCACGGCCAACACCGCCACCACGGCCCCTGTTCGGACCTTGTTTCTGAAGGCATTGCCTACACTTCGGGCGAGGACGCTCACGGTACTCCTAGGATCTCTGGCCGGACGGACTGACCGGCTGCTGATCCAACACTGGGGCGCGTGGCTGTGCGGAGGACGGGCCAAAGCTATGTTTGCGCTGTGAAGGCGCCGCCCGTTTTCCTGCGGGAAACGCAGGAGCCCCGGCCCACCCTCTCGGGTGGGCCGGGGCTCCGCACTGCAGTTGGAAGCGCCGAAGGTTACTTCGTGATCGGGCCGAGTACCGGATCGTCCACGTAGGCCGTCTTGACGTTCTCCTTGGTCACGATGACCGGATCCAGCAGGTAGGCCGGAACAGTCTTGACCGTGTTGTTGTAGGACTTGTCATCGTTGATCTCAGGCGTCTTGCCGGCCTGGATGTCCTTGACCATGGTGATCGCGTGCTCAACGAGCTTGCGGGTGTCCTTGTTGATGGTGGAGTACTGCTCGCCCGCCATGATGGACTTGACGGACTCAACCTCGGAGTCCTGGCCGGTGATGACCGGAAGCGGCTTGCCGGCAGCCTTGACGGACGTCAGGACTGCACGCGCCAGGGTGTCGTTCGGGGACAGGACGCCGTCCAGGGAAGCGGTGTTGTAGCTGCCGGTCAGCAGGGTGTCTGCCCGGCGCTGGGCGTTCTCAGCCTTCCAGCCCTGGGTGACAGCCTGCTCGAACGAGGTCTGGCCCGAGACAACCTTGAGGGTGCCGTCGTCGATCTTCGGCTTGAGGACGCTCATGGCGCCGTCGAAGAAGACCTTCGCGTTGGCGTCATCCGGGGAACCGGCGAAGAGCTCGATGTTGTACGGGCCCGAAGGCTTCTTGGCCTTCATGCCGTCCAGCAGCGCCTGGCCCTGGAGTTCGCCCACCTTGAAGTTGTCGTAGGCCACGTAGTAGTCCACGTTCTCGGTGTTCAGGAGCAGGCGGTCGTAGGCGATGATGGTGGCGCCGGAGTCCTTGGCCTGCTTGAGCTGGGTACCCAGCTGGGCGCCGTCGATGGCGCCTACGATGATGACCTTTGCACCCTTGGTGACCATGGCACTGATCTGGTTCTGCTGCTCGGAGACGCCGCCGTTGGCGAACTGCACGTCGGCCTTGAAGCCGGACCCGTTCAGGCCGTCGTTGAACAGCTTCTCGGCCAGCACCCAGTTTTCACTGGTTTTCTGGGGGAGCGCGACGCCGATCGAGGAGTTCTTGGGGAATGCCTCGCCGCCGCCCGTGCCACCGCCTGTGGTGCCGGTTTCGGAGCGGCCGCAGGCTGTCAGCGCCAGTGCCGCAATAGCAGCGATTGCTGCTGCCTTTCCTGCTTTACCAATCATTTGCATTGCTTGGTTCACTTTCTATAGATGGTGTGCGGAGAATCGTGGGGAAGCGCTCAGGCTTCCTTTCGGATGACGTCCTTGGTGGCTGTCGTCTCGTCCGGCTGGAGTTCGGTGCTCTTGCCGCCGAAGTTTTTCATCATCATGCCGATGATGGATTTCTTTCCCTGGGTCTTGTTGTAGACGTCGAAGGCGACGGCGATGAGGAGGACGAGGCCCTTGATGATCTGGGTAAGGTCCGCGCCGACGCCCAGGAGCTGCAGGCCGTTGTTCAGCACGGCCATGACCAGGCCGCCGACGATGGAGCCGATCACGGTGCCCACGCCGCCGGTCACGGCAGCGCCGCCGATGAACACGGCTGCGATGGCGTCCAGTTCCCAGCCGACGCCGTCGAACGGGCCGGACGCGGTGGAGCGGCCCACGAAGATCATGCCTGCCAGGCCGGCGAGGATGGACATGTTCATCATGACCAGGAAGTTGACCTTCTTGGACTGCACACCGGAGAGTTCCGCGGCGTGGCGGTTGCCGCCGACGGCGTAGATGTGGCGGCCCACGATGGTCTTGGAGGAGATGAAGCCGTAGATGATCACGAGGGCGGCCAGGATCAAGCCGGGAATCGGGAAGGACGTGCCCGGGCGGCCGGTGGCGAACAGGTACGTGGCGTAGAGGATGGCGCCGCAGATCAGGACCAGCTTCAGGATCATCACCCAGGCTTCCGGGACTTCGGCGCCGAGGGCAATGGCCCGGCGGCGTGAACGTACCTCGCTGAAGATCACGAAGGCGACAGCCAGGATGCCGAGGATCAGGGTCCAGTTGTTGTACCCCGTGTTCGGCCCGAATTCCGGAAGGTAGCCGGAGCCGATCGTCTGGAAGTCCGCAGGTACGGGGATGGTGTTGGACTTGCCGACGTACTGGTTGAAGCCGCGGAAGAGCAGCATGCCGGCGAGGGTCACGATGAAGGCCGGGATGCCCACATAGGCCGTCCAGAACCCTTGCCAGGCCCCGATCAGCGCTCCGAGGGCCAGGCCGAGGAGGACGCCGGCGTACCAGGGGATTCCCCAGTCACGGATCGCAAGGGCCACGGTGACGCCGACGAATGCTGCCACGGACCCCACGGAGAGGTCGATGTGGCCGGCGATGATGACCAGCACCATGCCGATGGCCAGGATCAGGATGTAGGAGTTGCCGTTGAAGAGGTTGATGACGTTGCCCGGGGTGAGCGTGCGGCCCTCGGTGAAAATCTGGAAAAAGACGATCAGTGCAACCAGGGCGAAGATCATGCCGAATTGGCGGGTGTTGCCGCCAAATAGCTTCTTGAGCGCGTTCATTGTTTCGGTCCTTGTGTCTGGAAGGTTCTGGAGTTATCCAGAAGGTCAGGCGGCGGTCTTACGGGCGGATGTCATGAGCTTCATCAGGCTTTCCTGGCTGGCTTCATCCTTGTTCAGGACGCCGGTGATGGCGCCTTCGAAGATGGTGTAGATACGGTCGGAGAGTCCCAGCAGCTCCGGCAATTCGGAGGAGATCACAATCACTCCCTTGCCCTGGTTGGCAAGCTGCTGGATGATGCCGTAGATCTCGTACTTGGCACCCACGTCAATGCCGCGGGTGGGCTCGTCGAGGATCAGCAGGTCCGGATCGGTGAACATCCATTTTGCGAGCACCACCTTCTGCTGGTTCCCGCCCGAGAGCTTGGCGACGCCTTCTTCCACTGAAGGGGTCTTGGTGCGCAGCGACTTGCGGTACTGTTCCGCGACTGTGAATTCCTTGTTGGGATCCACGACGTTGTGCTTGCTGATCTTCTTCAGGTTCGCCGCAACGGTAGTGGTCTTGATGTCATCCAGGAGGTTCAGTCCCAGCGACTTGCGGTCCTCGGTGACGTAGCCAAGCCCGGCATCGATCGCGTGGCGGACGGTGCGGAGGGTGATCTCTTTGCCGTCCTTGTAGATGTGCCCGGAAATGAACCGGCCGTAAGAGCGCCCGAACACGGAACGGGCCAGCTCGGTGCGGCCGGCGCCCATGAGTCCGGCGAAGCCGACAATCTCCCCGCGGCGGACGAAGAAGTTGGAACTCTTGCAGACCAGGCGGTCCTGGATCTGCGGGTGGCCCACGTTCCAGTCCTTGACCTCGAAGAACACCTCGCCGATCTTCGGTTCGTGGTCCGGGAAGCGCGATTCGAGCGTGCGGCCCACCATGCCCTTGATGATGCGGTCCTCGTCCACGCCGTCGGCCTTCACATCGAGGGTCTCGATGGACTTGCCGTCGCGGATGATGGTGATGGAGTCCGCGATCTGTTCGATCTCGTTGAGCTTGTGGGAAATGATGATGGACGTGATGCCGCGGCCCTTGAGCCCCAGCATGAGGTCCAGCAGGTGCTGGGAGTCGGACTCGTTCAGCGCAGCCGTGGGCTCGTCCAGGATCAGGAGCTTCACCGACTTGCTCAGCGCCTTCGCGATTTCCACGAGCTGCTGCTTGCCGACGCCGATTTCCTTGATGGCGGTGTCGGGATCCTCGCGCAGACCCACGCGGGCCAGCAGCTCCGTGGAACGCGTCCGGGCCTCGGCCCAGTCGATGATGCCGCGCTTGGTTGGCTCGTTGCCCAGGAAGATGTTCTCCATGATGGAGAGCTCCGGGATGAGTGCGAGTTCCTGGTGGATGATCACGATGCCGGCCTGCTCGCTGGCCCGGATGTCCCGGAACTGCTGGACCTCGTTCTGGTACACAATGTCGCCGTCGTAGGTTCCGTACGGGTACACACCGGACAGGACCTTCATGAGGGTGGACTTGCCGGCGCCGTTCTCACCGCAGATGGCGTGGATCTCGCCGGCCTTCACCCGCAGGCTCACCTCGGACAGAGCTTTAACGCCGGGAAATTCCTTGGTGATGGACCGCATCTCGAGAAGGATCGGATCACTTTGCGTGGTCTGGGACGTCATTTGCCCTTACGCCTCCAATGCATGACTTCGTTGTCCGCCCCGCAAACCGCAGGGCCGTCTGATGAAAAAGTAAACTGGATCACAGCCCTTGTCGTCAAGTCTTTAACGCAACAGCCAGATAACGAAAAGATTCAGGAGCGGCGGATTCCCGCATGCTGGAACACCAGCGCAGCCGCCCCAAGCGCTTCTGCCCGGTCCCCGAGCGAGGACATTGTCAGGGTTGTGGTTTCGCCGATGACCGGCACGGCGTGGCGCACCAGGCCCCGCCGGATGGGGTCCAGGAGCAGGTCGCCGAGCCCTGCCAGCGGACCGCCCACCACAATGACTTCGGGGTTGATGAGGTTGGCCACATTGCCCAGCGCCCTGCCCACGGCCAGGCCGGCGTCGTCGATCACACGCAGCGTGGCGGAGTCCCGCTCCAGCGCTTTGCGGACGATGTCCTCGGCGCTGAGCGGCTTCTCCTCGCCGCGGCCGAGGAGCTCAATCATGGTGGTGGTGGAAGCGATGGTTTCCAGGCACCCCCTGTTGCCGCAGCGGCAAATGAGGCCGTGTTCGTGGATTGTGGCGTGGCCGATTTCGCCGGTGATGCCCACGTTGCCGTAGTACGGGCCCCCGTTGAGGATCAGCCCGGCGCCGATGCCCGAGCCGATCTTCATGAACATCAGGTTGCTGATGCCGCTGTGGGGTCCCCAGGTGACCTCGGCGAGGGCGCCTAGATTGGCGTCGTTGTCAATGAAGACGGGAAAATTAAGGGTGTCTTCAAGGTACTGCAGGATGTTGATACCCACCCACTCGGGGAGGATCGCCCCCTGCGCCACGGTGCCCGTCCGGCGGTCGATGGGACCGGGGATTCCGACGCCGGCGCCGACGATGGCGCTGCGCTCCACGCCGCTTTCCTCCAGCAGTTTGGCAAGAAGTTCGACGGCGGCGCGAATGCCCTCGTCCGCGTGGTGGCCCAGCGGCAGCAGCACTGATTCCTCGGCGATGATGTGGTAGCTCAGCGTCGCGAGGACCACACGGAGGTGGCGGCGGCCGAAGTCGATCCCCACGGCTACGGCCCCGTTGCTGTTGAGCCGGACGTTAAGTGCCCGCCGGCCGGAACTGGTAATCGGTTCCGTGGAGGCCAGCCCGGCGTCCTGCATGATTTTGACGATGTTGGAGACCGTGGCTGTGGAAAGGCCGGTTTGCCGGGCGAGTTCAGCCTGGGTTGACGGGCCGTTCAGGAGGCACTCGATGATCCGTTGCTGGTTCAGGTGCCTCAAGGCGGACTGTGAACCAGGATTTTTGGTTCGGCTCCTCGTTGAGCGCGGTGATGAGGGCATGCAATGAAGCGTGCACCATCTGCACCGTTGTAGTCAAGAAGTTAACGCAAGGCATGATTTCGGGCCCCGCGCCGCACGCGCGGACGTTCCGCACTGCAGGGGCCGTTTTCCGGGTGGAAATGCACCTACGGCCCAGTCTGCACCTTGGCTACGCTGGGAGGAAGAGGCTGCAACAAGAGGCGGTCCGCGCTTCCCGCGGGCGTCCCGGAGACTATAGAGGTGGTAATGGTGCTGCTGGCACTCCTGCAGGCGAACGCCGCGGTACTTGATGTGGAAGCAAATTGCAGGGCAGTCGACGACGCCGCGCGGACCGCCGCGGCGGCCGGAGCCCGGGTGCTGCTTACCCCGGAACTGTTCCCGGTGGGGTACGCGCCGCTGCGGGTCCGGGCAGAACTGGATCCCGGTACGCTCCCGTCCATCCGGCAGGCCCTGGGTGACATTGCCCGGCGGAACAGCATAGCTCTCGTGTACAGCCTGCCCGCCGTTGCTCCAGACGGGCGCTGGCAGATCACCTCCACCCTGGTGGACCATGAGGGCGCCGAGCTGCTGAACTACGCCAAGGTGCACCTGTTTGGCGCGGAGGAGCGCCAGGCGTTCAGCCCGGCAGCGGAACCTCCCGCCGTCGTGGACTTCCTCGGGATCAAAACGTCCATGGTGATCTGTTACGACGTCGAATTTCCCGAGGCGGTGCGTGCCGCCGCGGTCCGCGGCGCCGAGCTCCTGCTGGTTCCCACGGCACTGTCCCAGGGGTTCGAATCCGTGCCCCAGGTCCTGTTGCGCGCCAGGGCGCTGGAAAGCCAGCTGACCGTGGCCTACGCCAACCACGCAGGGAAGGAGGACGGCTGTGAGTTCCTGGGCGGAAGCGTCATTGCCGGTCCCGACGGATCCCTGCTGGCCACGGCCGGAGGGGCGCCGGAACTGCTGTACGCCGAAGTGTCCGCGGCAAGTGCCCGCGAGGCGCGGGCGGAAGTGCCGTACGTCCGGGAGCGCCGGCCTGACCTCTACCGCGACTGGGAGCCGGGGGAGCCTGCCGCAGGCGGGGAGCCGTCCACGTACTGAAGGGCAAACCAGAGCTCGGCGCGCACCTGGGCCTGGTTGAGGTCAGTGTCCAGCAGCTCGGCCAGAGCGTTGACCTGACGGCGGACACTGTTGCGGTGCAGGCCCAGGGCCTTGGCCGTGGCATCCCAGCTCCCGTTCTCACCCAGCCAGGTCCGCAGCACGGCCAGCTGGGCGTCCCGCCGCTCGGGATCCTCCTGGCTGAGCACCGGTTCCAGCAGCCGGGCCGCCAGCATGGTCCCGGCTTCGCGACCGAGAAGCCCGGCCACGGACCAGGTCACCTCATCCACCCGGGCGCTACGGCCGGTTGCCTGTACCCGCGCACGCAGCGACGTCACCCGCCGGTACGCGGACGCCAGCTCTTGGAACTCCGCGGCATCCCCGATCACCAGCCGCCAGCCAAGTGCCTCCGTCTCGGCAAGCAGGGCGTCGTCAACCTTCAGGCGGGTAATGGCGGCAAAGCCGTAGTCGGTGATCTCCACCAGCTTGGTGTCGAACATCCGGCGCCACTGCAGCAGTTCCCGCACAGGACTGTCGGCGGCCCCGCCGGGTTCCGTCTTCACGCCCTGGACAACCCGCAGCGGGGCCGAGCGCGTAGAGGAAATGCTCTGTGCCAGGAGGTCCTTGAGCCCGTTGACGTGCTTCGTGCCACCCGAGGTGGCGCTGTCCGGGTGCAGCAGCAGCGCCGTCGCCAGCTGGCTCGGTGCCAGCGAGCCGCTGGTCCGCTGCCGCACCAGCAGTTCCAAGAGTCCCACCACGGAAGACACCACGCTGTTCTGCGCCGGGGTGAGGGGACCGCCGGATCCCAGGATCAGGGCGCCGAGGTTGGCATCCCGGGTGCTGCGGAGGGGATGGCCGAACACCATCGACGGACCCGGTTCCTCGAGCGACTCCATTTCCACCCGGGGGCCGCTGCCGGCCAGCAGCCTTTTCAGCAGCGGCTGCAGGACGGAAAGTTCGACGGCGCCGGGCGGGCTGGCGCTTCCAGCGGCCGACGACCGGGCGCGGACCCGGCCGTCGGCTCCGACGAGCAGTGCCCAGACCGGAACCCGCTGCACCAGCGCCGCGAGGAGCTCGTGTTCCGGCCTGGCTGAAAGGACCGCCCGCATCAGCTGCCGGTTGGTGTCGGCCAGCTGCCGGAACACCCTGGCGTTGTCCGATTCCAGAAGCTGCGAAAAGGCCAGCCCGATCGCCGCAAACGGAACAGTCTTGGGAAACTCCACCAGGGTCAGGTTCTGGCGCCGGCAGGCTGCGATCAGGGCCTCGGGAACAGATTCGAAGTACGGTTCCAGCCCGAACCCCAGGGCCCCCACGCCGGCGCCGACCAGCCGCTTTACGTAGGCCTCCACCTTTCCCGGGCTACCGCCGTCGCCGAGGAACGGCAGCCCCGCAGTGAGGATGAACTCGCCGTCCAGCAGGTAGGGCGTCGGATCCTCCAGCTCGCTCGGCTCCACCCAGCGGAGCGTGCCGGCGCCGTTGCCGCCGTCGTGGAGTATTTTCAGTTCCGGCGGCAGCTTCTGCAGGAACTGTTCCAGCGTGACAAAGCCGAGCCGCTCGGCGGCGGCTTCAGGCGCCAACGGGACCACCGGCCTCCTGGTAGTCCGGGCACTCGTAGGCCCGGGGCAGGCGCGGGGCGATCCGGTTGATGATCTCGTCGCCGTGGCTGCCGATCGCCGCGCCCCACTCATCGGCGCTCGCCGCCCCCGTGCGCGGATCGCCAAATAGCACGGCTGTGTCACCAACGGCGACGCCACTGGCATCCGGGCCCAGGTCCACCATGAACTGGTCCATGCAGACCTTGCCGATCACCGGGACCCGGCGGCCCCCCAAAAGGATCAGGCTGCGGCCGGAGATGCCTTTGGGGATCCCGTCCGCATAGCCCAGCGGGATCAGCCCCAGGTACCGCGGCTCGTGCGTGATGGCCTGGTGCTCGTAGCTCACTCCGGTTCCCGCGGGGACCTTCTTGACAAGCACCACGGGCGCGGTAACGGTCAGTGCTGGACGCAGGCCGAAGTCAGCCGGGGCCAGATGGTCCGCCGGGGCCAGCCCGTAGAAGGCCAGGCCGGCCCGCACCATGTCGAAGGCGAACTCGGGCCGGTCCAGGATGTTGGCGGAACTCGAGACGTGCCGGAGTGCCGGGTCAAGGCCAGCTGCCCGGGCCACGCGCACGGCCTCTTCGAAAGCGTCCACTGCCGCCAGGTTGGCGGGGTGCGCGGGAACGTCGGCCCAGGCCAGATGCGTCCAGACGCCCCGTACTGAGAGCGTGCCGTCGCGCTCTGATGCCCGTGCCGCGGCCACCAGTTCCGCCCAGTCCTCTGCCCGCGCTCCGCCGCGGCTCAGTCCGGTGTCCAGTTCAAGATGGACGACGGCGGGGCGGCCCAGCGGGCGGGCGATGCCGGCCACGACGTCCAGCTGGGCGACGCTGCCCAGCGAGACATCGACGTCGTACTCCAACGCCTCCCGGATGGTCCCGCTGGAGGCGGCAGCGAGGTAAAGCCACGACAAAACCGGAGCCGTGATGCCTGCCCGGCGCAGTGCGATCGCCTCGTGGAGCTGCGCCGTCCCCAGCCAGTCCGCGCCCGCGGACAGTGCCGTCCGGGCGACGTCCACGAGCCCGTGGCCGTATGCATTGCCCTTCACCACAGCCATGAAGTGGGGTGCCGCTGAACGCTCCCGGAGCGTCCGGATGTTGTCCGAAATTGCGGACAAGTCAACGCTGACCTGCCCGGAAAGCGCCGCATTCCGTGACGTTTCATTGTGTGCATTAAGTCTCATGCCAGAACACTATAGGGCATTTTGCACAACGGTGAGAGGTGGCTCACAAACCTAAGCTGGACCAGGGGAAAGCCGATAACTACTCACGAACGGACGTCAATGATGACTGTGCCTACACTCACCGGCCGGCCGCCGGCAGCTGCCCGCCGTCCGGGCCTGGCCGCGCAACTGCTCCGCCGCAAGCCGATTGGCCAGATGGTCAGCGAGGCCGATAACGGCCACGGCGGGACCAAGCTGGTCCGGAGCTTCGGCGTCCTGCAGCTGACCATGATCAGCGTGGGCGCCACGCTGGGAACCGGCATCCTGGTCATCCTCGGCGAATCGGTGCCCCTGGCCGGTCCCGCCATCTGGATTTCGTTCGCCATCGCCGGCCTGGCAGCCCTGCTCTCCGCCGTCTCCTACGCCGAAATGGCCGGCCTGGTCCCGGTGGCAGGTTCCAGCTACTCCTACACGTACGCCACCATGGGCGAGGGCATGGCGTGGATCTGCGGCTGGTGCCTGGTGCTGGAATACGCGGTGTCAGTGGCCGCTGTGGCCGTCGGTGCGGGCCAGTACGTCAACGAGACCCTGGCGGTCTTCGGGCAGGTCCTGCCGGACTCCGTTTCGCAGCCGCCCGGTGACGGCGGCATCATGAACATCCCTGCCATGGTCATCGTGGTCCTCGCCACCATCCTGCTGGTCCGCGGAGCGAGGGAGAGCGCCTGGATCAACACCGCGATCGTGGTTATCAAGGTAGGCATCCTCCTCTTCTTCTGCGCAGTGGCCTTCACGGCCTTCAACGCCGGCAACTTCGAGCCGCTCCTGCCGATGGGCGCCGCCGGTGTCTCGGCCGCCGCGTCCACGGTGTTCTTTTCCTACATCGGCTTCGACGCCGCCTCCACCGCCGGTGAGGAAGCGCGCAACCCCAAGCGCGACCTGCCGCGCGCCATCATGCTCTCCATGGTGATCGTCACCACCATCTACGTCCTCGTGGCGGTCGCCGCCATCGGCGCCCGCCCCTGGGGCTGGTTCGACGGCACCGAGGCCGCCCTGGTGAAAATCCTCGAAGAAACCACCGGTCAGCCCTGGATCGCGCTGGTGTTCGCCGTCGGCGCCGTCCTGGCCATTGCCAGCATCGTCCTGACCGTCCTCTACGGCCAGACCCGCATCCTGCTCTCCATGTCCCGCGACGGACTCATCCCCAGGATCTTCGGCCGCGTTTCTTCCCGCACCGGCACCCCGGTGGCCGGGACCGTGATCGTGGGCGTCCTCGTGGCCCTCACTGCCGGGCTGGTCCCGCTGGGCGACCTGGCGGACGCCACCAGCATCGGAACGCTGTTCGCCTTTGCCCTGGTCAACGTGGCCGTCATCTACCTGCGCCGCAACCGCCCCGAACTCAAGCGCACCTTCCGCGTGCCGCTGTTCCCGCTGACCCCCATCCTCGGTGCCCTCATGTGCGCCTACCTCATGGCCAACCTCGGCGCCGACACCTGGGCGGTGTTCGGCATCTGGATGCTTGTGGGACTCGCCGCCTACTTCGGCTACGGCCGCAAGCACTCCAGGGTGGCGGCACTGGGCCACGAGGAATACCGTGAACTGACCGGGCGCGAAACTTCAACACTGTCCACCCCCGAACCGACGAAGGCAGACCTTTCATGACCATCGCCACCGAACTGCCGGCCAACGACCCCGCTGCGGCGCCCGGCCGCCAGCCTGCCGCAACTCCGGGCGCGGCAGCCGATGCCCCCATCACCATGCTGAACCCGGACTTCCCCTTCAGCTATGACCACTACCTTGCCCACCCGGACGGCCTCGGCTCCGTCCCGCCCGAGCTGTACGGGACCGAAGTGGCAGTGGTTGGCGCAGGCCTGTCCGGGCTGGTCACGGCCTACGAACTGATGAAGCTGGGCCTCCGTCCGGTCATGTACGAAGCGGACCAGATCGGCGGCCGGCTGCGGACCGCCAGCTTCCCCTCAGCTCCCGGCGTGGTGGCCGACCTCGGCGGCATGCGGTTCCCGGTGTCCGGCAAGGCGTTCTACCACTACGTGGACCTGCTGGGCCTGCAGACCCAGGAGTTCCCGAACCCGCTGGCTCCCGCCACTTCCAGCACCGTAATTGAGCTCGCCGGCCAGAAGCACTATGCCAGCACGCCGGCGGATCTGCCGCCGTTCTTCCGCGAAGTGGCGGACGCCTGGAAGGCCGCAGTGAACGATGGCGCCATGTTCAGCGAGATGCAGGACGCCATCAGGGAGCGGGACACGGCCAGGATCAAGGAGATCTGGAACGAACTCCTGCCGCTGATGGACGAACAGACGTTCTACGGCTTCATCGCAGCCAGCGAGTCGTTCAAGGAAGCGGGCTTCGCGCACCGTGAGGCGTTCGGGCAGGTGGGTTTCGGCACCGGCGGCTGGGATACCGACTTCCCCAACTCCATCCTTGAAATCCTGCGCGTCGTATATACCGACGCCGATGACCAGCACCGACTCATTGCCGGGGGAGCGCAACGGCTCCCCGAGGCACTGTGGCAGCACGCGCCGTCGGGCATGGCCCACTGGCCGGAAGGGACGTCCCTGGCGTCGCTGCATTCAGGTTCCCCGCGCGGCGCGGTGGACCGCATCAGCCGGGACGCCAACGGCGACCTCCGCCTCCGCGAACGCTGGGGGCGGGAGGCGAGCTATCCCGCCGTCGTCACCACTTGCCAGTCCTGGCTGCTGTCCACCCGGATCCACACCGAGGAAGCGCTGTTCCCGGCGGAGCTGTGGACGGCCATCGAGCGCTCGCACTACATGCAGTCGTCCAAGACCTTCGTCATGGTGGACCGCCCGTTCTGGAAGGACACCGACCCGGCCACCGGCCGTGACGTCCTGTCCATGACGCTGACGGACCGGCTGAACCGTGCCACCTACCTGCTGGACGACGGGCCGGACAAGCCCGCGGTGATCCTGCTCTCCTACACCTGGAACGACGACGCCCTGAAGTGGCTGGCGCTCGACGCCGACCAGCGGGTGGAGCTCATGCTCCACTCCCTGGAGCAGATCTACCCGGGAGTGGACATCGCCAGCCACATCATCGGCCAGCCCATCACGGTGTCCTGGGAGGCTGACCCCAACTTCATGGGCGCCTTCAAGGCGAACCTGCCCGGGCACTACCGGTACCAGCAGCGGCTGTTCACGCACTTCAAGCAGGACAAACTGCCGGAGGCCCAGCGCGGAATCTTCCTGGCGGGCGACGACGTGTCCTTCACTGCCGGCTGGGCCGAGGGTGCGGTCACCACCGGCCTCAACGCGGTGTGGGGTGTGGTGAACCACCTCGGCGGGCACTCTGCTGCGGGGAACCCGGGCCCGGGCGAGCTGCTGGACGCGCTGGGGCCGATCAGCCTGGACTGACGGTCGGCTTACCCGGCGTGCATCTCCCGGTGCGCCTGCGCGAGCTCGCGGTAGTGGGCAGCGTTGCGCTTGACGCCGTCGAACTCCTCGTCGGTGAGTTCGCGCCGGACCTTGGCCGGAACGCCGGCCACCAGGGAGCGCGGCGGAATCACCGTGCCTTCAAGGACGACGGCGCCGGCCGCTACCAGCGAGCCGGCGCCGATCACCGCACCGTTCAGGATGGTGGCGCTCATGCCGATGAGGCAGTCGTCCTCAACAGTGCAGCCGTGCACGACGGCGCTGTGCCCCACGCTGACGCGGGCCCCGACGCTGCAGGGGAAGCCCGGGTCCGCGTGCAGCACCACGTTGTCCTGCAGGTTGCTGCCCTCGCCCACGGTGATGGCGGCGGTGTCGGCACGCACTGAGACGCCGTAGAACGCGCTGGCGTCCGCGGCGAGGGTGGCGTTGCCGATCACGGACGCGCTGGGGGCCACGAAGACTGAAGGATGGACATCCGGGCTGGTGCCGGCAAAAGGATAAAGAGGAGCCATGAGCCCAGCCTAGGAGTTTTTGTCCAGATAACGTGCCCAAAACCGTCGTCAGGGGCGGTTATCTGGACAAAAACTCCGCGGTCGGCTTCAGCGGGCCATCGGACGCCGGTCAGGCAGGCGGACTTTGTGCCTAGTGACGCCGCCGACGTGCCCCACTAACATGGGGCCCATGGAACTTCGGGGTTTTGGCCCTCAAGGGCTTCAGCTGCAAGGACTTCACCTGCGGAAGGATGGAGGGGGCGGCCCCGGCCGGTTCCGCCGGCTGATGCGGCGGATTGAGGAGCTCGAGGCCCTTGACCCGGCCGTCCGTGCGGCCGAGCCGCCGGCTGGCCGCCTGGTCCACAACAGGCGTCTTCGCAGCTTCCTGCACGGCGATGCAACCGGAATACCTCTGCATGGCGTCCTGACTGATGCACCCTTCGGAGCGTGGTTCATGGCCATGTACCTGGACCTGTATTCCGACCCCGGGACGCAGCGGGCGGCCACGCGCCTGATAGGCCTTGGCGTCATCACCGCCGTGCCCACCGCGTTATCGGGCTGGGCCGAGTGGGCTTTGGCCGGCCGGGGAACGAAGCGGGTCGGCATCGTCCATGCGGGGCTGAATGGCGCGGCCGTGTTGATCTTTGCCGGATCCTGGGCTGCGCGGCAACGGGGCCGGCACAGCCTCGGCGTCGGGCTGGCACGGGCCGGGGGTCTCGTCTTGATTGCGAGCGCTTTCCTTGGCGGATATATGGGGAGTGCCCGCCGGGGTATCTAGACCCTCCCCGCTTCCCCAGCTGACTCGCACTTAACGTCGTCATTCGCCGATTTCGCGACGTTAAGTGCCAGTCAGTTGGGTTCGGGCGGGGGAGTGCGGAGGACCAAGAACTGGTAGTGCTGCGTCCAGTGGCCCGCGCCGGGTCCGGATTCCGCCCCCGTGCCTTCCGGCCACGTGACGAACTCCTCGATCTCGCCGTGCCGGCCGAAGATCCGCCGGAGCGCCGCATCGCTGCGCCGGCTGAAAAAGCGCGGCGGCTGGATCTTGTCTTCGGGGTTGATTACCTCTACATCGTCCCCGGACCAGAGCCCGACGGCGATCGGCGCACCCGGCGCCGTCACTCGCACGAGTTCACGGACGACGTCGTCGATGTCGCTGTTGGGGATGTGCAGCAGGGTGCTCATGGTCCACAGCGCCGGGAAGGCGCCGTCGGCGAACGGCAGGTTCCTCGCGCTGGCAACCGAGACATTGAGCCCCCTGGCCGTGGCCAGCCGCACGTGCTCTTCGGAGAGGTCCACTCCGGTGTAATGGATGCCGGCCTGGACGAACTTCAGCGCGTCGAGCCCCGGGCCGGAGCCGATCTCCAGCACGGCGTGCCTTCCCTCGGCCTTTAGCCGGGCAATGAACCGCTCCCGCATGTGCACACGCTGCGGGGTGAGCGGATGCGCCGGATGGAGGACGGCGCGCTGGTTGTAGAAAGCGGCCACCCTGTCCTCGCCGCTGTGCCTCTGCAGAGCAGGGTCCTCCCCGGCCGGCCCCACGTCCTGCCCGCCCGTGCCCGAACCCTAGTTGAAGACGACGGTGCGGTTGCCGTCCAGCAGCACGCGGTGCTCGGCGTGCCACTGGACGGCCTGGGCCAGGGTGCGGCCTTCCACGTCGCGGCCCATCTGCACGAACTGCTCGGCCGTGCGGCGGTGGTCCACCCGGATGACTTCCTGCTCGATGATGGGCCCCTCATCCAGGGCAGCAGTGACGTAGTGCGCCGTGGCGCCGATCAGCTTCACGCCACGCGCATGGGCCTGGTGGTACGGCTTCGCACCCTTGAAGGACGGCAGGAACGAATGGTGGATGTTGATGGCCTTGCCGGTGAGTTCGGTGCACAGCTCGTTGGACAGGATCTGCATGTAGCGGGCCAGGACGGTCAGCTCAATGTCTTCCTCCGCAATGATCTTCCGCAGTTCGTCCTCGGCCTGGACTTTGGTGTCCGCGGTGACCGGGATGTAGTGGAACGGAATGCCGTAGAACTCCGCCAGACCGGCCAGTTCCTGGTGGTTGGACACGATGGCGGGGACCTCGATGGGCAGCGTTCCGGAGCGCTGCAGGAACAGGAGATCGTTGAGGCAGTGGGCGGACCTGCTTGCCATCAGCAGGGTGCGGACTTTCCGGCCCGCGGAGTCCAGGCTCCACTGCATGCCGAAGGCCTCCGCCACCGGCTCCAGCGCAGCGACGACGTCTGCCTGCGAAGCCGCTGTGGTGGCCTCAACCCGCATGAAGAACGTGCCGGTGTCCTGGCTTCCGTACTGCTGCGAGTCCGTAATATTGCAGCCGGCCACGAGCAGCGCTCCTGCTACGGCGTGCACGATGCCGGGCCGGTCCGGGCAGGAGAGGGTCAGTACATAGGCGGAGGTCAGCTGGTCTTCAGTCACGAAGAACAGCCTACCTGCGCGGGAGGCTGTGCTTTCAGCGGGATCCGGAAAGGTTTTGGTAGTCTTAACCGGTCGCAACTGGCGTTGGATGGCTAACCATCAGGGAGCGGCACTTACGAAGACCACGGATCGTACGCCTGGGCCGAGGGTCATGTTTTGCCGGCCGGCAGTTTAACCGCTGCCGATTCCTACTGTTGTGCCCCTGACTCAGGGCTTGCCCGGAACCAAGGGCTTTCCCGTAATCAAGGGGCAGGGCAACGTCACAGCCGGTAGCCTGACCTTTAGCAGCGCCCATCCCTAGCCAGGAGTTCTTCGTGACCACTTCACCGACTTCCGTCAGCACTTCCTCCACCGTCAGTAACCTGCCGCTGGCTGAGCTCGACCCTGAGATCGCCGCCGTACTGGACCAGGAGCTTGGCCGCCAGCGCGGCACCCTGGAAATGATCGCCTCCGAAAACTTCGCCCCGCGCGCCGTCATGGAAGCCCAGGGCTCCGTCCTGACAAACAAGTACGCCGAGGGCTACCCGGGCCGCCGCTACTACGGCGGCTGCGAATACGTGGACATCGCCGAGCAGCTGGCGATCGACCGCGTCAAGGACCTGTTCGGCGCCGAGTACGCCAACGTCCAGCCGCACTCCGGTGCCCAGGCCAACGCCGCAGCGCTCTCCGCCATGATCACCCCCGGCGACAAGATCCTGGGTCTCTCCCTGGCCCATGGCGGCCATCTGACGCACGGCATGAAGCTGAACTTCTCCGGCAAGCTCTACCAGGTTGCCGCCTACCAGGTGGAGCAGGACAACTTCCGCGTCGACATGGACAAGCTCCGCGAGCAGGCCATCGCCGAAAAGCCCCAGGTGATCATCGCCGGCTGGTCCGCCTACCCTCGCCACCTGGACTTCGCAGCCTTCCGCTCCATCGCCGATGAAGTGGGTGCCCTCCTCTGGACGGACATGGCGCACTTCGCCGGCCTCGTGGCCGCGGGCCTGCACCCGAGCCCGGTGCCGCACTCCGACGTCGTCACCTCCACCGTGCACAAGACCCTCGCCGGTCCCCGCTCCGGTGTGATCCTGGCCAAGCAGGAGTGGGCCAAGAAGCTCAACTCCAACGTCTTCCCGGGCCAGCAGGGCGGACCGCTCATGCACGTCATCGCCGCCAAGGCCGTTGCCTTCAAGATCGCCGGCACCGCTGAATTCAAGGAGCGCCAGGAGCGCGTCCTCGAAGGCGCCAAGATCATCGCCGACCGCCTGAACCAGGCCGACGTCGCAGAAGCCGGCGTCTCGGTACTCACCGGCGGCACCGACGTGCACCTGGTCCTGGTCGACCTGCGCAACTCGCAGCTGGACGGCCAGCAGGCCGAGGACCTCCTGCACTCCGTGGGCATCACCGTGAACCGCAACGCCGTTCCGTTCGACCCCCGCCCGCCGATGGTCACCTCCGGCCTCCGGATCGGTACCCCGGCCCTTGCCACCCGCGGCTTCGGCGCCGAGGAATTCACTGAGGTAGCGGAGATCATCGCCACCGCGCTGAAGGCCGGCAACAGCGCGGACGTGGAGTCCCTGCAGGCCCGCGTGGACAAGCTCGCCGCAGACTTCCCGCTGTACCCGCAGCACGAGCAGTGGTGATCCATGACTGAGATGACCAAGACCGCGCGGATCCTTGACGGCAAGGCAGCAGCTGCAGCCATCAAGTCCGAACTGACCGAACGCGTGGCCGCGCTTAAGGACAAGGGTGTCACTCCCGGCATTGCAACTGTGCTGGTGGGTGCAGACCCCGCTTCGCAGCTGTACGTGTCCATGAAGCACAAGCAGTCCGAGCAGATCGGGATGAATTCGATCCAGCGGGAGCTGCCGGCGGACGCCACGCAGGCACAGGTTGAGGCCCTTATTGACGAGCTCAATGCGGACCCCGCCTGCCACGGGTACATCGTGCAGCTGCCGCTGCCGAAGCACCTGGACACGGACGCCATCCTGGAGCGCATCGACCCCGCCAAGGACGCGGACGGCCTGCACCCCACCAACCTTGGCCGGCTGGTGCTGAACGTCAACGGGGAGATCACCTCGCCGCTGCCGTGCACGCCCCGCGGTGTCATCGAGCTCCTGGAGCGCAACGGCTTCAGCCTCGACGGCAAGCATGTGGTGGTGGTGGGCCGCGGCGTCACGATCGGCCGCTCGATCGGACTGCTGCTCACGCGGCGGGCTGTGAATGCCACCGTGACCCTGACCCACACCGGCACCAGGAACCTTTCGGAACTGCTCCGGCAGGCTGACGTGATTGTGGGCGCCGCGGGCGTGAAGCACATCGTTAAGGCCGCGGACGTGAAGCCGGGTGCGGCCCTGCTTGACGTCGGTGTCACCCGCGAAACCGACCCCGAGACGGGCAAGAGCAAGGTCTATGGCGACATCGACCCCGCCGCTGCCGAGGTAGCCGGCTGGATTTCGCCGAACCCCGGGGGCGTCGGTCCCATGACCGTGGCGCTGCTCATGACCAACGTGGTTGAAGCCGCTGAACGCCAGTTGGCAGCGAAAGGCCACGCAGGCTGAGTGCCTGCTGACTGAACACGCCGCAGGGCGCCTGCTCCCGATGGGAGGGGGCGCCCTGCGGCTTTTAACCCGGATCCCTGCCGGCAGCACGGGGCCCCGCGCCGGGCCAAACACATCGAATGGATTTTTTGATTTCCAACTCTTTCTTTGTTCGAACGTGAGTACTAACGTGGTGTGGGTGCCTGAACTTGTGTCCAACGACGAACTGTCAAGCAACCCATCCCGCACCCCAACCCAGGGCGACCAGATGCAATACGTCATCACCGCCGAGAACCTCACCAAGACGTACGGCGACGTCACCGCCGTCGACGGCATTTCCTTCAGCGTTCCGGCAGGTGAAGCCTTCGGCCTGCTTGGCCCCAACGGGGCGGGCAAGTCCACCACGATGAAGATGATCGGCGGCGTCTCCCAGCGCACTTCCGGAAGCCTGTCCATCATGGGGCTGGATCCCGAAAGCCACGGCCCCGAAGTCCGCGCGCACCTCGGCGTCGTGCCGCAGCAGGACAACCTCGACGAGGAACTCAGGGTCCGCGACAACCTGCTGGTCTACGGCCGCTACTTCGGACTGCCCATGAGCTACCTGCGGCCCAAGGCTGATGAGCTGCTGGAGTTCGCCCAGCTGACGGACAAGGCGAAATCCAAGGTGGATGCACTCTCCGGCGGCATGAAGCGGCGGCTGACCATTGCGCGCTCGCTGATCAACGAACCCCGGATCCTGCTGCTGGACGAGCCCACCACCGGCCTGGACCCGCAGGCGCGGCACATCCTCTGGGACAGGCTTTTCCGGCTCAAGGAGCAGGGCGTGACGCTTATCCTGACCACGCACTACATGGATGAGGCGGAGCAGCTGTGCGACCGCCTCATTGTGGTGGACAAGGGCCGGATCATGGCCGAAGGCTCACCTTCCAGCCTCATCCGCGAATACTCCACGCGGGAAGTCCTGGAACTGCGCTTCGGTTCGGAACGCAACGCCACCATCGGTGCTGAGCTCGAGGGGATCGGCGAGCGGCTGGAGACGCTCCCGGACCGCGTGCTGATTTACGCGCACGACGGCGAGGCGGCACTTGAGCAGGTGTCCGCCCGCGGACTGCGTCCGCTCACGTCACTGGTCCGCCGGTCATCCCTGGAGGACGTCTTCCTCCGCCTCACGGGCAGGAGCCTCGTTGACTGAGCAACCCGCGCCTTCCGTGGCGGACGGCCGCGGACCTGCAGTGCCGGCTGTGCTGCGCGCCCACTCACCTGCCGTGTCAGCGGCCCGCGCCCGCCGCTGGGGATCCTTCTATTACGCAGAACAGGTCCTCCGCGTGATGAAGAGCTACGGCTGGACCATCGTGATGTACGGCGTGGGCCAGCCGGTGGCGTACCTGTTCGCCATGGGGGTGGGCCTGGCCACGCTCGTGGACACGAGCGGCGGGGGAGTGTTTGGCGGCGTTAGCTACCTCGCCTTCATCGCCCCGGCCCTGCTGATCTCTGCGGCCGTTATGACCGCGGCCAACGAATTCACGTTCCCGGTCATGGACGGTTTCAAGTGGCGGCGGGTGTACTACGGGCCGCATGCGTCCCCGCTCACGCCTGAACAGATCGCCGCAGGCCACATCATGGCCGTGACCCTGCGGTTCCTGCTGCAGTCCGCCATCTACTTCGCGGTGGTGGCGCTCTTTGGTGCGTCACCCAGCGGCTGGGGCTGGGTATCCGTCCTGGTCGCTACGCTCGCCGGGCTCTCCTTCGGCCTGCCGCTGATGGCCTATGCCGCCTCCATCAAGGATGACAAGGGCCAGTTCGCCATGGTGATGAGGTTCATTGTGACTCCCTTGTTCCTGTTCTCCGGAACGTTCTTCCCGCTCGATACGCTGCCGCTGGTAGTGCGGTGGATCGGCTGGATATCGCCGATCTGGCACGGCACCGAACTGGGCCGTGTTTTCAGCTACGGCTATGAGGAGCCGCCGCTGCTGACCATCCTGCATCTCGTCTTCCTGGTGGGCCTCGCCGTGGCGGGCTGGTTACTCACCAAGCGCCAGTTCGTCAGGAGGCTGGGCCAATGAGCACACTCACCGAAGGCCACAGCGTCACCGAGGCGGCACGGAACCGCCACTTCGGCCCGATGTACTCACGAAACGTCAAAGCAGTCATTGCCCGCGGGCTCATGGCCACCAAGAGCAGCAACTGGATGGTGATGCTCTCCGGCTTCTTCGAGCCCGTGCTGTACCTGATCTCCATGGGCGTGGGCCTGGGTGCCATCGTGGGGGCGGTGCAGGGTCCGGGCGGCCAGGAAATCAGCTATGCCGCCTACATCGCGCCGGCGCTCCTGGCCGTGTCTGCGATGAACGGCGCCGTGTACGACTCCACGTGGAACGTCTTCTTCAAGATGAACTTCGCCAAGCTGTACCAGGGCATGCTGTACACCTCCCTGGGCCCGCTGGACGTGGCCATGGGGGAGATCTTCCTGGCCCTGCTGCGGGGCCTGATGTACGCCACAGGATTTACCGCCGTGATGGGCGTCATGGGGCTGATCACCACACCCTGGGCCATTCTCATGATTCCCGCCTCGGTGCTGATCGCCTTCGGTTTTGCGAGCTTCGGCATGGGGATCACCAGTTTCATGAAGACGTTCCAGCAGATGGACTGGATCAACTTCGTGATGTTGCCGATGTTCCTCTTCAGCGCCACGTTCTACCCGCTGAGCGTGTACCCGCAGTACATCCAGTGGCTCATCCAGGCCATGCCGCTTTGGCACGGCGTGGAGCTGCTCCGGCAGATCAGCGTGGGTATCTTCAGCCCTGCCACCGCCGTCCACATCGCGTATTACCTCGTCATGATCGTCCTGGGCGTCATGCTCACGGCCGGGCGCCTGCGCAAGCTGTTCCTGAAGTAGCGTTCGCCCGGGGTGGAAGCGTCCATTTTCCTGCTCCGGCGTTTGAGACAATGGAGCCATGCGAACTTTGGGTAACCCTCACTCTGCGTCCAACCCGGCCAAGGGCGGGTTCTCCATGCTGCGAATCAGCGGCCCGGGAATGATGCTGTTTGTCATCGCCTTCGTGGTGGCCGTCATCTTCGCCGCCAACCAGAACGACGTCGTCGGCTGGGTTGTGGCGGTCATCGCCGGCTTCTGGCTCGCGCTGGCAGCGTTCGTCGTCTTCAGTATCCAGAAGGCGGCCAAGAAGGCGACCGCGAAGCTGAACGAGGCACAAAACGCCTTCAACGCCGCGACCGGCCGCGCGCCGTCGCCGGGCAGTGCCGACCACGGCGGTACCCGCCTGGTCCGGTCGCGCAACGAAGCCGAGGAAGTCCGGGACATGAAGCTGGACCACTCCTTCAAGATCGTGCAGGTGCAGGTTCGCGTCGTCGAGCAGGAACGGGCCAAGGGCGCTGCCTCGGACCAGGACACCATCCGCCGCGCACTGGAAACCATCGAGATCACGGCCACCAACGCCCGGGACATGATCAAGTCCTCCGGCGGTGCTGACGAACCTGTCAGCGGAACCATCATCGACTAGAGTGGAGCGGGTGAGCTCGGCATTGGAGAAGGACCACCTTCGCATCGCATCAGTCAACGTCAACGGCCTCCGCGCTGCCTACCGGAACGGCATGGCAGAGTGGCTGGAGCCCCGCGAGGTGGACATTCTGTGCCTGCAGGAGGTCAGGGCGCCGGACAAGATCGTCCGTGAACTCCTGGGCGAGGGCTGGTTCATCCTGCACGAGGAAGCCGAGGCCAAGGGCCGCGCCGGCGTTGCCATTGCCTCCCGCGAGGAGCCGCTGGCAACACGGTCCCACATCGGTGATGACTACTTTGCCACGGCCGGGCGCTGGGTCGAAGCGGACTTCCGCGTCCGGGATGCCGCCGGTGCAGCCACCCAGCTGACCGTGGTGAGTGCCTACGTTCACTCCGGGGAGGCCGGGACCCCCAAGCAGGACGACAAGTTCCGCTTCCTGGATGTCATGACGCGCCGCCTTCCTGAGCTGGCCAAGCACAGCGACCATGCCCTGGTGGTGGGTGACCTCAACGTCGGCCACACGGAGCTGGACATCAAGAACTGGAAGGGAAACGTGAAGCGCGCCGGATTCCTTCCTGAGGAACGCGCGTACTTTGACCGCTTCTTTGGCGAAGAGATCGGATGGAGGGATGTCCACAGGGGCCTGGCGGGAAACGTCAACGGCCCCTACACCTGGTGGTCCCAGCGCGGCAAGGCCTTTGACACCGACACAGGCTGGCGCATCGACTACCACATGGCCACCCCCGCCCTCGCTGCCGCGGCTTTTTCGGCAGTGGTGGACCGGGCACAGTCATGGGACACCCGCTTCTCCGACCACGCACCGCTGGTAGTGGATTACCAGCTCTAAGCCCGAAGGTTTTTCTCACAATGACTAGCTCGACTTCTCCGGTGACCAAGAAACGCATCCTCTCGGGTGCCAAGCCCACAGCGGACTCGCTGCACCTGGGCAACTACATTGGCGCCGTCCGCAACTGGGTTGACATGCAGGCGGAATACGATGCCGTGTTCTTTATCCCGGACCTCCATGCCATCACCGTGGATTTCGAACCCGCCGAGCTGGCCAAGCGCACCCGCGTGGTTGCCGCCCAGTACATCGCGGCAGGCATCGACCCGGACAAGAGCATCTTCTTCGTCCAGTCCCATGTCCCCGAACATGCCCAGCTCGCCTGGGCGCTGAACTGCATCACCGGGTTCGGCGAGGCCTCCCGCATGACCCAGTTCAAGGACAAGACGCAGAAGTCGGGGACAGACGCCGCAACGCTCGGCCTGTTCGCCTACCCCACCCTGATGGCCGCGGACATTTTGCTGTACCAGACGGACCTCGTCCCGGTGGGCGAGGACCAGCGGCAGCACCTGGAACTGACCCGGAACCTGGCCCAGCGTTTCAACACCCGCTTTGGCCACACGTTCACAGTGCCTGAGGCCACGATCCTCAAGGCAACGGCCAAGATCTACGACCTCCAGAGCCCGACGGCCAAGATGTCGAAGACAGGCGGATCGCCGCACGGTTCCATCCAGCTCCTGGAAGACCCCAAGCTCGCAGCGAAGCGGATCAAGTCCGCAGTGACTGACACCGGCACGGAGATCCGTTTCGACGCCGAAGCCAAGCCGGGGGTTTCCAACCTGCTCACCATTTATTCAACGCTCACCGGGAAATCAGTGTCCGAGCTTGAGACGGAATACCAGGGCAAGATGTACGGCCACCTCAAAAAGGATCTCGCGGACGTCATGGTGGACTTCATCACGCCCCTCCGGGACCGGACCAACGAACTGATGGCGGATCCGGCGGAGCTGGACCGGCTGCTGGCCCAGGGCGCGGAACGGGCCCGGGAAATCGCCTCCGTGACGCTCGGCCAGGTCTATGAGCGCATGGGCTTCCTGCCGTCCCTCAGCCTCGCAGGAGTCCGCTAGCCCCATGTCATCCGCCAGCAAAGTCACTGCCAACGAAAAGTCCCCTGCGTACCGCGGAGAGGGAAAATTCGTAGACGCCGATGATGAGGCTGCCATGGGCCGGGGCACTGTCCCGCGCAAGCGCCGGGCGCGGACCGACGAGATGAGCGTTGGCGTCATCCTGGGTTTCCCCCCGGACATTGCCGAAGAACTTCAGCGCTGGCGGGCGTCCTTCGGCGACCCCATGGCCGGCGTCATTCCCGCACACATCACGCTGGTGACCACCACTCCCACCAAGGACTGGGAAGCCACCCGAAACCACGTCCGCGAAATAGCACGCCGGCAGGAGCCCTTTACGGTGACCATCGCAGGGACGGGCTCGTTCCGGCCCGTTTCCCCGGTGGTCTTCCTGAACGTCGAAGACGGTTTCCGCCACTGCGTAAACCTGCACGAACAGCTGCAGACCGGGCCGTTGGAACGGGAACTGCCGTTTGCCTACCACCCGCATGTGACGATTGCCCACGATGTGGCACCGGAGAGCCTGGATGAGGCCGAAACGGTGCTGAAGGATTACCGGGCCACGTTCCCTGTGGTTAGCATGGGGCTGTACGAGCACGACATCAATGGCATTTGGCAGCTACGGGAAGAGCTCGACTTTGGCATCGAAACTGACCACCCCCGGGGCGCGTCCGGCTGAGACGGCGCAAACGGCGCAGACCGGGGAAAATACTCCGCTGCCTACGGAGCGCGCCCGGCTGAAGCTGGAAGTGAGCCGCAAGAAGGTTGAGTGGAGCAAGGCCCGCAGGTCGGGCGGCGGCACCGTGCCAGGACTGCTGGCCATGTTCCAGTGGCTGCTGGCGCGGCTGAACGCCTTCCGTCCCATGCGCGCGTTCCAGCACTACAACCTGCAGCACGGGCCGCTGATGGCCGCCGGCATCGGCTTCAGGATGTTCTTCTCCATCACGGGTCTGCTGGCTACCGGGTTCTCCCTGGCTGCGCTTTTCCTGAGCGGACAGCCTGCGCTGCTGGACCAGATCATCAAGAGCGTGGCCCTGACCGCGCCCGGCCTCTTAAAGGTCGACGGCGGCGAGGGTCTGGTGGACCCGCAGGGCCTGCTAAATCCCGCCGGTCTCGGCTGGACCGCCGTGATCGCCGCTGCAGTGACGGTTTTCACGGCCCTGGGCTGGATCAGCGGCATCCGCGACGGTGTGCGGGGCATGATGCGGCTCGGTCCGCGTGGGATTAACCCGGTCCTGCAAATACTGCGGGACGCCGGCATCTTGCTGCTGCTGGGTGTCGCCCTGGTGCTCAGTGCCGGTGCCTCTTTGATTTTCGGTACCGCTGCCGGGTGGGTCACCGAGCAGCTGCGGCTGGATCCGGTGATGGCCTGGCCGCTGACCACGTCCATCAAGATCGGCGTGCCACTGGCGCTGGGCTGGGTGACGGCGGTCATCATGTTCCGGCTGGCGGCAGGGCTGAAACTTACCCGGCGGGCACTGCTGGAAGGAACCATCCTGTCAGCGGTGGGAACAACTGTGCTCCAGATCTTCAGCACGGAGCTGCTGGCCAACGCCGGCCGCAACCCCATCCTGGCTCCGTTCGCCATCATCATCGGGCTGCTCATCTGGTTCAACCTGGTCAGCCAGGTCTACCTGGTCTCAGCGGCGTGGTCCGTCGTCCGCGAAGAGGACCTGAAGAATGCCCCGGCCGCCAAAGCGACCGGCTGGGGTTCGCGCCAGGTCCAGCCGGGAAAGACGCCGGTGGAGCGGGAACGGCAGCCACTGCGGGAACGGCCGCCTGCTACCGTCCGGCGTCGAGGTACTGATCGGCCCACGCGGAAATAATTTTTGCGGCCCGGGCGGCCTGGCCCTTGCCGGTCAGCAGGTGGTCGCTGCCTTCCAGGGAGACGAAGCTGCGCGGGTGCCGTGCGGTCTGGAAGATGGTGCTGGCGTTCTCGATCCCCACAGTGTTGTCCGTGGGGGAGTGCAGCACCATCAGGGGTTTGTGCAGCTGCCTGATGCAGTCGGTCAGGTCCGCATTCTCCAGGTCCTCGACAAAGTGCCGGCGGATCTCCACGCGCTTTCCGCCAAGGTCAACCTCGGCGCTGCCTTCGCTCAGGATCCGGTCCAGGGCCGCGTCAAAGACATGGGCCACGTGCTTGGGCGAGAACGGCGCTCCCACGGTGGCAACGGCGTCGAGCTCCGGGATCTCTTTTGCTGCCGCCAGGACGGCTGCGCCGCCGAATGAATGTCCCACCAGCAGGGAGATCGGTTTGCCTTCGTCCCGCATGAACTGTGCGGCCCTGACGGTGTCCGCCACTTTATGGCTGAAGGAGCCTTCGGACCAGTAACCGGCTGATTCGCCGAGTCCCAGGTTGTCGAACCGCAGCATTCCCACACCGTTGTCCGCCAGCGCCTTGCACATCCGCGACGCCGAAGGACTGTCCTTGCCCAGGGTGAACCCGTGCGAGAACACGCCCCAGCCCTTCACGGGGCCTTCCGGCACGTCGATGATGCCGGAGAGCAGTTCGCCGGTGGATCCTTCGAAGCTGACTTTTTCGGAGCGGGACATGGGGTGCCTTTTCGTTGGGTTTCGTTAAGTGCCGCAGAACGACGACGGCGCCCCCACCTTTAAGGTGAGAGGCGCCGTCGGCCGTTACATCCGTTTGAAAAAACGGTGCTAGATCTTGCGGGAGAGGATTGCCTGCTTGACCTCGGCAATGGCCTGCGTGACCTGGATGCCGCGGGGGCATGCTTCGGTGCAGTTGAAGGTGGTGCGGCAGCGCCACACGCCTTCCTTGTCGTTGAGGATCTCCAGGCGCATGTCGCCGGCGTCATCTCGGGAATCGAAGATGAAGCGGTGGGCGTTCACGATCGCCGCCGGGCCGAAGTACTGGCCGTCGGTCCAGAAGACCGGGCAGGAGGACGTGCACGCCGCGCACAGGATGCACTTGGTGGTGTCGTCGAAGCGCTCACGGTCCTCGGCGGACTGCAGGCGTTCCTTGGTCGGCTCGTGGCCCTTGTTGATAAGGAACGGCATGACCTCACGGAAGGACTGGAAGAACGGCTCCATGTCCACGATCAGGTCCTTCTCCACCGGCAGGCCCTTGATGGGTTCCACGGTGATGGGCTTGGTCGTGTCCAGGTCCTTCAGCAGGGTCTTGCACGCGAGGCGGTTGCGGCCGTTGATGCGCATGGCATCGGAACCGCAGACGCCGTGCGCGCAGGACCGGCGGAAGGAGACGCTGCCGTCGATTTCCCACTTGACCTTGTGCAGGGCATCCAGCACTCGGTCGGTGCCGTACATGGTCACCTTGAAGTCATCCCAGGTGGCGTCCTCGGACACCTCGGGGTTGTAGCGGCGCACCCTCAGGGTGACGTCGAATGTCGGGATCTCTCCGCCGCCTCCGATGTGTGCGGGGAGTTCGATCTTTGAGGCTGGCTCAGCAAGTTCGGCGGACATCTTAGTACTTCCTCACCATCGGCTCGTAGCGGGTAAAGACAACCGGTTTGGTGGCCAGGCGGATGCCGGCAGTAACTGCAGCGTCCGCCGCAACCGATCCGTCAGCCGGGGCGTGGTCGTCCTTGTACGCCATGGAGTGCTTCATGAATTTTTCGTCGTCACGTTCCGGGAAGTCCTCGCGGAAGTGGCCGCCGCGGGATTCCTCGCGGTGCAGTGCGGCCACGGTCATGACCTTGGCCAGTTCCAGCAGGAAGCCCAGCTCAACGGCCTCGAGGAGGTCCAGGTTGAAGCGCTTGCCCTTGTCCTGGACACTGATGTTCTTGTACCGGGCCTCGAAGGACTCGATGTCCCGGAGGACCTGGTTCAGCGTGTCAGCCGTGCGGAACACCTGCATGTTGGCGTCCATGGTGTCCTGGAGTTCCTTGCGGATCACGGCCACCTTCTCGTCGCCGGTGCCGTTGCGGGCGATGTCCAGCAGTTCGATGGTGTAGGCCTCCGGGTCCGCCGGAAGGTCCACGAAGTCAGCCGTCTTGGCGTACTCCGCTGCGGCGATGCCGGCGCGCTTGCCGAACACGTTGATGTCCAGCAGCGAGTTGGTGCCCAGGCGGTTGGAGCCGTGGACCGAAACGCAGGCCACTTCACCGGCAGCGTACAGCCCCGGCACCACGGTGTCGTTGTCCTGCAGGACCTCGGTGGTGATGTTGGTGGGGATGCCGCCCATGGCGTAGTGCGCCGTCGGGAAGACCGGAACCGGTTCCGTGTACGGCTCAACACCAAGGTAGGTGCGGGCGAACTCGGTGATGTCCGGAAGCTTCGCATCGATGTGCGCGGGCTCGAGGTGGGTCAGGTCAAGGAGCACGTAGTCCTTGTTCGGGCCACAGCCGCGGCCTTCGCGGACTTCGTTGGCCATGGAGCGGGCCACGATGTCGCGGGGCGCGAGGTCCTTGATGGTGGGGGCGTAGCGCTCCATGAAGCGCTCACCTTCGGAGTTGCGCAGAATGGCGCCCTCGCCGCGGGCGGCTTCCGAGAGCAGGATGCCCAGGCCGGCAAGGCCGGTCGGGTGGAACTGGAAGAACTCCATGTCTTCCAGGGGGATTCCGCGGCGGAAGGCGATGCCCATGCCGTCACCGGTGAGGGTGTGGGCGTTGGAGGTGGTCTTGAAGACCTTGCCGGCACCGCCCGAAGCGAACACGACGGACTTGGCCTGGAAAACGTGCAGTTCACCGGAGGCGAGGTCGTAGGACACGACGCCGGCAACACGCTTCTGCTTGTACGGCGTGCCGTCTTCGCGGACTGCGTCCTCTTCGACCGTCAGGAGGTCCAGGACGTAGTACTCGTTGTAGAACTCAACGTTGTGCTTGACGCAGTTTTGGTACAGCGTCTGCAGGATCATGTGGCCCGTGCGGTCAGCGGCGTAGCAGGCCCGGCGAACGGGAGCCTTGCCATGGTCACGGGTGTGGCCGCCGAAGCGGCGCTGGTCAATCCGTCCTTCCGGCGTGCGGTTGAACGGCAGACCCATCTTTTCCAGGTCCAGCACAGCGTCGATGGCTTCCTTCGCCATGACCTCGGCTGCGTCCTGGTCCACCAGGTAGTCGCCGCCCTTAATGGTGTCGAATGTGTGCCACTCCCAGTTGTCTTCCTCGACATTGGCCAGTGCCGCACACATGCCACCCTGCGCCGCACCGGTGTGCGAGCGGGTGGGGTAGAGCTTGGTCAGTACTGCTGTGCGCGCGCGCTGACCGGATTCGATCGCGGCGCGCATGCCAGCGCCACCGGCACCGACGATGACGACGTCGTACTTATGGACCTGCATACCAGACGCTCTTTCTCTCAAAATTCGCTATAAAACCACGGGCGGGCGGAGCCCGCACCGTAAAACCGTTGCCCCGCTCAGTGCGGGCACAGCTGATCCCCCTGGGGAGGAGAGGATGCCGCTTAGGCTGCGGGGCAGAAGCCGCCAGGCAGCGGAACGCCGTTGACGTCAAGCGGGCACGGGTTGAAGGTGAAGATCACCAGGGTGCCCAGGATGATGATGACGGCTGTCGCGGCGTAGAGGACGATCTTCAGCCAGAAACGGGTGGAATCCTTCTCGGCGTAGTCGTTGATGATGGTGCGGACGCCGTTGGTGCCGTGCAACATGGCCAGCCACAGCATGGCCAGGTCCCAGAACTGCCAGAACGGATCGGCCCACTTGCCGGCCACAAAGCCGAAGTCGATGGCATGGATGCCTTCGCCCACGAGGAGGTTAACGAAGAGGTGCCCGAAGATCAGGACCACCAGGACTACGCCGGAAAGCCGCATGAACAGCCACGCAGCCATTTCGAAGTTGCCCTTCGACGCGCCGCTGCGGCGGTACTTGGGGGCAATCAGTCCTGCGCCCGGCTTCCCGCCGTCTTTTCCACTGCGGGGGCTCTGAATCGTTGCAGTCATGGCTTAGTGACCTCCGAAGGCGAGGGAAAGATGGCGGATGGAGAAGCCAACCATGACGATGACCCAGAGAACCAGGACCGTCCACAGCATCTGGCGCTGGTACTTAGCGCCCTTCTTCCAGAAGTCGACGGCGATGATCCGCAGGCCGTTGAAGGCGTGGAACACGATCGCTGCGACAAGGCCCGTTTCACCCAGGGCCATCAGGGGGTTCTTGTAGGCGCCAATCACGGCGGTGTATGCCTCGGGGGACACGCGCACCAATGAGGTGTCCAGCACATGGACCAACAAGAAGAAGAAAATCACTACACCTGTAATGCGGTGTCCAACCCAGGACCACATGCCTTCACGGCCGCGGTACAAGGTGCCAGCTGGTTTTGTCGGCACTGAATAAACCTCCCTGCAACACAGCGGCGCTGGCATGGGATCCACGCGGGGGGAACGCCTGCTGCGAGAGCACTCGTAAGCTCAAGCCTAAATCTAGGCTTCGCTCACAGCTTATTCAATTCAGGAACTCCTTGGTGACGCCGTCCCGTGCGGTTTTTGCGTATTTTTGAGACGAACGCCACATAGTGCTTGCGGGGGCGGTGCTCCCGCGACGTCCCGGCTGCGTCCTCTGCCGGTATCAGCGCGGGGGTCGGCTAAAGTAGGCCGTGATGACTACAGACCTAGTGACAAGCCGGAAATCACCGCTGGACCGTTTTATTGCGGTAATTCCTGCAGGCGGAGTGGGGACCCGCCTCTGGCCCCTGTCACGTGCAGCAGCCCCGAAATTCCTTCACGATCTCACCGGTTCCGGCAGTACGCTGCTGCGGGCCACCTACGACCGCCTGGAGCCGCTGGCCGGAAAAGGCGTGCTGGTTGTGACCGGCGTTGCCCACCGCAACGCCGTGTGCAGCCAGCTCCCGGAGATCCAGGAGGCCGACCTCGTGCTCGAGAGCGAGCCCAAGGACTCCGGTGCGGCCATCGGCCTTGCAGCCGCCATCCTGTACCAGCGGGATCCGGAGATCATCATGGGTTCCTTCGCCGCGGACCAGGTGATCAGCCCTGACGACCTCTTCCAGGACGCCGTACGTGAGGCCATCTACACGGCCGCTGCCGGCAAGATCGTGACCATCGGCATCAAGCCGACGCACCCGTCCACCGGTTTCGGCTACATCCGCTCCGGCCAGAACCTCGCCGTCACGAACGCCCCGAGCGCGCAGGCCGTGGTGGAGTTCGTTGAAAAGCCCAGCGAGGACGTGGCCCAGCAGTACGTGGACAGCGGAGAGTATGTCTGGAACGCGGGCATGTTCGTTGCACCCGTGTCGCTGATGCTCAAGCACCTCGAAGCGAACCAGCCTGAGCTCTTCAAGGGGCTCACGGAGATCGCCCAGGCCTGGGACACCCCTGAACGCGATGAGGTCACCGCCCGCGTCTGGCCCACGCTGCCCAAGATCGCGATCGACTACGCGGTGGCAGAGCCTGCCGCCGCTGCCGGGGACGTCGCCGTCGTGCCGGGCGCTTTCCGTTGGGACGACGTCGGGGACTTTGCCTCCGTTGGCCGGCTCAACAGTGCCAAGGAAGTGGACGATGTCACGGTCCTCGGCGAAGGCGCCCGGGTCTTCACCGAAAACGCCAGCGGCGTGGTGGTCACCGACACCAAACGAGTCATTGCGCTGATCGGCATCAAGGACGTGGTCATCGTTGACACGCCGGATGCCCTTCTGGTCACCACCATGGCGCATTCCCAGCGCGTCAAGGCGGCCGTCGATGCGCTCAAGGCCAGCGGCGACACCGACGTCCTGTAAGCCGGACCGCTAGAACCGCTGATCGAATCCGGACCCGCCCGGGCTTCCCTCTGGTGGGAAGCCCGGGCCGGGCCGTTTACGGTGCCGGGAGCGCGCTCCCGGATCCGTAACCCTCCGACGCTGATGCAGGTATTTGGGGCAGCCTCGCTAGAGTTGTGTCGTGCGCAACTACACTACTGAAGCCGAGCCCACCGCCCTCGTGGGGCCGTGGCTGGAGCCCCTGCTGCCGGAACTGATCGAATTCCGCCGTGACCTCCATGCGCACCCTGAACTGTCCTTTAAGGAGTTCCGGACCACGAAGAAACTGGCGGAACGGCTCGAAGCCGCCGGGCTCAAGCCCCGCCGGCTCGAAGGCACCGGACTCACCGTCGACATCGGTGAGGGTCCCATTGCCACGGCACTCCGTGGCGACATCGACGCCCTCCCCATCATTGAAGAGACCGGGCTGCCGTTCGCGTCCAAGAACCACGGTGTTACCCATGCCTGCGGCCACGACGTCCACACCACCACGATGCTGGGCATCGCCCTGGTGCTGCACCGCATGCACCAGGAATCCCCGCTGGGCGGCACGGTCCGGATCATCTTCCAGCCGGCCGAGGAAACCATGCCCGGCGGGGCGCACTCCTGCATCGAGCAGGGCGTGCTCGAAGGCGTGCCGCGCATCCTTGCCCTGCACTGCGACCCCCGGATCGACGTGGGCAAGATCGGCACCCGGATCGGTGCCATCACCTCGGCCTCGGACACCATCCGGATCGAACTTTCCGGACGCGGCGGCCACACATCCCGGCCCCACCTCACCGAGGACCTCGTCTTCGCACTCGCGCAGATCGCCGTCAACGTGCCGGCTGTCCTCTCCCGCCGCGTGGATGTTCGAAGCGGCGTCTCCGTTGTGTGGGGGCACATCTCGGCCGGCTCGGCACCCAATGCCATCCCGGGCACCGGCTACATGGCAGGAACCATGCGGTGCCTGGACCGCGACGCCTGGCACAGTGCCGGCGAACTCCTGGACGAAGTGGTCCACCAGGTGGCTGCGCCCTACAACGTGGACGTCAGGCTGGAGCACACCCGCGGGGTTCCTCCCGTGGTCAACTCCGAACACGAGACGGCCCTGATCGAGGCAGCCGCGCGCGCTGAAATCGCCGAAGGCGCCGTGGTCCTCACGCCCCAGTCCATGGGCGGCGAGGACTTCGCCTGGTTCCTGGCCGAGCTGCCCGGTGCCATGATGCGGTTGGGCACCAAGACGCCCGGTGGTGAGGAATATGACCTCCACCGGGGCGATTACATCCTTGACGAGCGTGCGCTGGGCTACGGCATCCAGGTCCTGACCGCCGCTGCCCTCCGCACCATCCGCGACCTCTAAGCCCCCCTTCCGAGTGCGAGCGGACACTTAAGCCCCACCCCCTAAGCGCGAACGGACAGTTGAGGCCCCTGACCCGGGGCCTCAACTGTCCGTTCGCGCTTCTGCGGGGTAGATAAGTTGTGCACAATTTAATTGTGCGATATCGTTTTTCTATGACCGATGCCCCCCGCCTCAACGCCCCCCGCCTGAACCGGCAGGTGTGCTTCGCGCTGTACTCCGCGTCGAAGGCAGCCACTGCCGTGTACCGTCCCGTGCTGGACGAACTAGGCCTGACCTATCCCCAGTACCTCGTCATGCTGGTGCTGTGGGAGGACCAGCCGCGCAGTGTCCGCGAGCTGGGCGAGGAGCTTGGCCTGGACTCCGGCACCCTGTCACCGCTCCTGAAGCGGCTCGAATCCCTAGGGTTCGTGGAGCGGAGGCGTTCGGCCGAGGATGAGCGCCGGGTGGAGGTCTTCCTGACGGACTCCGGCACTGCACTCAGCGCCCGGGCCGGCGCGATTCCCCGGCAACTCGCCGATGCCGCAGGCCTGTCCGCGGCCGAGCTCGACCAGCTCCGGGAAACCCTGGGCAGGCTCACGGCCGCCCTCCATTCCTCCCGCTAACGCCGGATTTTTCCTTCCCCGGATTTTCCATCCAACAGAACGGAACCACGTGAAGACTCTCTACACAGCTGAAGCACTCGCCTCGGGCGAAGGACGTGACGGGAACGCCCGCACCAAGGACGGCCGGCTTGACGTCACGCTGGCCAGCCCGGTGGAACTGGGCGGCAACGGCCAGGGCACCAACCCGGAACAACTGTTCGCTGCCGGGTACGCCGCATGCTTCCACTCCGCCCTGCGCCTAGTGGGCCGCAAGGAAAAGGCCGACCTCACGGACTCCGCCGTCGCGGCAAAGATCCACTTCGGGGCGCTGGAAGACGGCGTGGGCTATGGCCTGGCCGCTGAACTCGAAATCGCCCTGCCCGCCCTGGACCTGGCTACGGCGGAGGCCCTCGTGGCCAAAGCGCACCAGATCTGCCCCTATTCCAATGCCACCCGCGGCAACATCAACGTAAACATCAAGATCCTGGAGGTGGCCGCGTGAGCGCCAACACCACAACCCTTCCCCGAACCACCCGCGAGATCCAGTTGGCCTCCCGGCCGCACGGCCGGCCCGTCCCGGAAAACTTCCGCCTGGCAGAGTCTGCACTTCCAGAACTGCAGGTCGGCCAGGTCCTGGTCCGCAACCAGTTCATCTCCGTTGACCCCTACATGCGCGGGCGCATGAACGACGTCAAGTCGTACTCAGCGCCGTTTGCGCTGGATGCCGCGCTCGACGGCGGTGCCGTCGGTGAGGTGATCGCGTCCCGCTCGGATGAACGCAAGGTGGGGGACGTCGTCGTGCATTCCCTTGGCTGGCGCGAATACGCGGTTCTTGACGCCGCCGCGACTTCCCTGGCACGCACCGACCTGGCGCCCGCGTCGGCGTTCCTCGGTGCCCTGGGGATGACCGGCCTGACCGCGTATGCGGGACTCCTGAAGGTCGCCGGGTTCAAGCCCGGAGAAGTGGTCTTCGTTTCCGGAGCCGCGGGTGCCGTCGGTTCGCTCGTGGGGCAGATTGCCAAGGCGATGGGTGCTTCCAGGGTGATCGGCAGCGCCGGATCCCCGGAGAAGGTGGCGCGCCTGCTGGAACTCGGTTTCGACGCCGCGTTCAACTACAACGACGGCCCGGTGGCCGGGCAGCTCGCGGAAGCAGCGGGGGAGCGCGGGATCGACGTGTACTTCGACAACGTGGGCGGTGAACACCTTGAAGCAGCGCTCTCAGCCCTCACGGTGGGAGGCCGCGTGGCGATGTGCGGCGCCATCGCGCAGTACAACTCGACCGAGCCCACACCGGCTCCCCGGAACCTCATGCTGGCCATCGGCAAGCAGCTCACGCTCAAAGGCTTCCTGGTCGGCGGTTACTGGCAGCACATGGCCGAGTTCGTAGAGACGGTGTCCGCCTGGGTGGCCGACGGCACCGTGCGTTACGACGAAACAGTTGTGGACGGCCTGGAAAACGCCCCGCAGGCGTTCATGGATCTCCTCGACGGCGCCAACACGGGGAAGATGCTGGTCCGGATCTAGTGAAATGGACGTGACTTGCGGTGGCGGCTACCGGTAGGTAACAAGTTCTCAACAATCTCCGTGGCGGGGCGGCGGTGTGGTGTCGGGACGTGTTCCAGGCCACTACAGTAGCTGTCATCAGTGCGCCTCGGCGCAGTGCTGCGAAACCATCAGTGAAAACAGAATTTCAGTGTGGAGCATTCGAAACGGACACTCATTGAACTCCCGTCGTAGCGCCTATCTCTTTGTTCCTGGAGGAAAATTGAAGAACTCACTGCGTGCAACCCTCAAGCGCGGTTCAATGACCGGGGTTGCCACCGCCGGTGCCGCGGCCCTGCTGCTGACCAGCTGCGGCGCCGCTCCGGAAGCCGGCAGCACCGCCAGCGCCACCGCCAGCGACTACACGGGCTGCATCGTGTCCGACTCGGGTGGATTCGACGACCAGTCGTTCAACCAGTCCTCCTACGAAGGCCTGAAGAAGGCTGAGAAGGATCTCGGGATCAAGGTCAACCAGGTTGAGTCCAAGACCAACAACGACTTCGAGCCGAACCTCCGCGCCATGGTCACCGCAGGCTGCGACCTGACCGTCACGGTGGGCTTCCTCCTCGGCGACGCCACGAAGGCGCAGGCCACGGCAAACCCGGACAGCCACTTCGCGATCATCGACTTCGGCTACGAAACCCCGATCAGCAACGTCAAGCCGATCATCTACGACACCGCCCAGGCTGCCTTCCTGGCCGGCTACCTCGCGGCAGGCTCCACCAAGACCGGAACGGTGGCAACCTTCGGCGGCATCAAGATCCCCACGGTCACCATCTTCATGGACGGCTACGCCGACGGTGTGAAGTACTACAACGAACAGAAGGGCAAGGACGTCAAGGTCCTTGGCTGGGACAAGGACAAGCAGGACGGCAGCTTCACCGGCGACTTCGAAAAGCAGGACAAGGGCAAGCAGCTGACCCAGAACTTCCTGGACCAGGGCGCCGACATCGTGATGCCCGTTGCCGGCCCCGTGGGCAAGGGTGCAGGCGCAGCGCTCAAGGAAGCCAAGGCTGCTGGCAAGGACGTCAAGCTCATCTGGGTTGACTCCGACGGCTTCCTCACCGCTCCCGACTACAAGGACATCATGCTGTCCTCCGTCATGAAGCAGATGGGCGAAGCAGTTGAGACCGTTGTGAAGGAAGACAAGGACGGCAAGTTCAGCAACTCGCCGTACGTCGGCACCCTCGCGAACGACGGCGTGCAGCTGGCTCCGTTCCACGAACTTGAGTCCCAGGTTCCCGCTGAACTGAAGACCGAACTGGAACAGATCAAGAAGGACATCGTTGACGGCAAGCTGAAGGTCGAGTCGGCAGCGAGCCCGAAGGCCTAACTCCCTCCGCAAAGCGCCACCACCCGGTTGGTCATTGACTTCCGGGCGGTGGCGCTTTTCGTTGGGCGTCAGCTTTTCCGGGCTGCGCTGCCCGCTCCGCCAAGGGCTGCAGGCACTAGGCTGGTGCTGCAGCCACATATCCCGTCCGGGCACATCTTCCGGACGCTTCGAGATTGGTCAGAGTTTTGAAACTTGAACTCAGAGGGATCACCAAACGCTTCGGCTCCCTTATTGCCAACGATCACATCGATGTGGTTGTTGAACCTGGGCAAATTCATTGCCTGCTAGGCGAAAACGGTGCTGGCAAGTCCACGCTGATGAATGTCCTGTACGGACTCTACGAGCCCAGTGAGGGCGAAATCCTGGTGGACGGCAAGGCTGTCACCTTCCGCGGCCCGGGCGACGCGATGGCTGCAGGGATCGGCATGGTGCACCAGCACTTCATGCTGGTCCCGGTTTTTACTGTGGCCGAGAATGTGGCGCTTGGCGCCGAGTCCACCAAGGCAGGCGGCTTCCTCAACCTGGAAGACACCCGTAGGAAGATCAAAGAGATCTCCGACAAGTACGGTTTCGACGTCGACCCCGACGCCCTGATCGAGGACCTCCCCGTGGGTGTCCAGCAGCGCGTGGAAATCATCAAGGCGCTGGTCCGCGATGCGAAGGTGCTTATCCTCGATGAGCCCACCGCCGTGCTGACGCCCCAGGACACCGACGAGCTCCTGGACATTATGCGCCAGCTGAAAAGCAACGGCACGTCGATCGTGTTCATCTCCCACAAACTCCGCGAAGTGAAGGCTGTGTCCGACACGATCACGGTCATCCGGCGCGGCAAGGTGGTGGGCACGGCGGACCCGGGTGCTTCAACCACTGAACTTGCCTCCATGATGGTGGGCCGGGCCGTGAACCTGACCCTGGACAAGGCCCCGGCCAAACCCCAGGAGACCACCTTCCAGGTCAAGGACCTCACGGTGATCGCGCCCAGCGGCCAGCACGTGGTGGACGGCATCAGCTTCGACATCGCCCGTGGCGAGATCCTGGCCGTCGCCGGCGTCCAGGGCAACGGCCAGACGGAATTAACCGAGGCCATCCTCGGCCTCCAGGACCGCGTCCACGGATCCATCCTGCTGGACGGCGAAGAACTCGTCGGCCGCAGCGTCAAGGACGTCCTGAACTCCGGCGTCGGCTTCGTGCCCGAAGACCGCTCGGTCGACGGCCTGATCGGCACGTTCTCGATCGCCGAAAACCTCATCCTGGACCGCTACGACCAGGCTCCCTTCGCCAAGGGAATCAGCATGAGCCCGGCCAAGGTCCTGGAGAACGCCCAGACCCGGATCGACGAATTCGACGTCCGCACGCCCTCCGGGTCGCTCGCCGCAGGGACGCTCTCCGGCGGAAACCAGCAGAAGGTTGTCATGGCCAGGGAGCTGTCCCGGCCGCTGCGCCTCTTCATCGCCTCCCAGCCCACCCGCGGCGTGGACGTAGGATCCATCGAGTTCCTGCACAAGCGAATCGTGGCTGAACGGGACCAGGGCACACCGGTGATGATCGTGTCCACCGAACTCGATGAAGTGATCGAGCTCGCGGACCGGATTGCCGTGCTCTACAAGGGCAAGCTGGTGGGCATCGTCCCGGCGGGCACCGGACGCGACGTCCTGGGCCTGATGATGGCGGGGCTTCCCCCGGAAAGCGCCCACGCGGACGCCCACACCGGAACCGCCCACACCGGCGCGGCCGGCGGGCATGCGCCCGCACAGACTTCCACCTCCGGTGCCGAAGGAGGCGACCATGACTGAACAGGACAAGCCCAAGCACTTGGCTAACGAACCAGCTGACGAACACGCGGCCAGAAGCCCCGAACCCCAGGCGCCCGAACCCCAGGCACCCGAACCCCAGGCACCCGCCGATGACGCAGCAGCCGCGACCGCGCTGGACACAGCGGGCGGCTCAATGCAGCCTTCGGCCGTTCCCGTCTCGGCCCAGAGCGGCACCGTTCCGGGCGGACCGGACACCCTTGTCCGGCGGATCTTCACGGGCAGCGGCATGGTGTCGGTGCTGGCTGTCCTGCTGGCCCTGATCCTTGGCGGGCTCCTCATCGCCAGCACGGACAAGCAGGTGGGAGCTACTGCGAGCTACCTCTTTGCCCGGCCCTCGGATTTCCTCTCGGCTGTCTGGACCGCGGCGACCCGTTCCTACGTAGCCCTCTTCCAGGGGTCGGTGTTCAACCCCCGCGGCTCCAGCGTCGCGGTGCAGTTTGCTCCGCTGATGGAAACCCTCACCATCGCCACACCGCTGATCACGGCGGGCCTGGGCGTTGCGCTGGCATTCCGGGCGGGCCTGTTCAACATCGGTGCCCAGGGCCAGATCATCATGGCCGGCATCCTCGCCGCCTGGGTCGGCTTCGCGCTGCACCTGCCGCTGGGCCTGCACCTGCTGCTGGTCCTTCTGGCCGGCATCGTGGGCGGCGCCATCTGGGGCGGACTCGTGGGTCTGCTGAAGGCCCGCACCGGGGCCCATGAGGTGATCCTGACCATCATGTTCAACTACATCGCGCTGTACTTCCTGCGCTACCTGCTGAATACCCCGGCGTTCCAGCGGCCGGGGGAGTCCAACCCGATCTCGCCGATCCTGGATCCCACCGCGGTGTACCCGCAGATTTTCGGGACGCAGTACAGGCTCCACCTGGGCTTTGTCCTGGCAATCGCCGCCACCGTTTTTGTCTGGTGGCTGCTGAACCGCTCCACCGTGGGCTTTGAATTCCGTGCTGTCGGGGCCAACCCCAAGGCGGCACTGACCGCCGGCATCAACGTGCCCCGGGCCACCGTCCTGGTCATGGCGATCGCCGGTGCCCTGGCGGGCATGTCCGGTGTGGCGCAGGTGGCGGGAACCGAAAAAGTCCTGACCGACGGCGTCGCCGCCACCTACGGTTTCGACGCCATCACTGTTGCACTGCTGGGACGTTCGACGCCGTGGGGCACCTTCGCCGCCGGCCTGCTGTTCGGCGCCTTCCGCGCCGGAGCGGTGCAGATGCAGATCCAGACCGGAACGCCGATCGACATTGTGCTTGTGGTCCAGTCGCTGATCGTTCTGTTCATCGCGGCACCGCCGCTGGTGCGGGCCCTGTTCGGGCTCAACCCGCGAAAGAAGAAGGCCGCACCGGCCGGTAAGTCCAAGACGGCAGCCACCACCGGAGGTGCAGCATGAGCACAACAGCAACATCGCCCGTTCCGGGACAGCCGCAGCAGGGAAAACCGCAGCCGGGAACGCCGCAGTCGGCGGAGAAGGCCCCCGCGGTATCAGCAAAGCCCGTCACGTGGAAGGTACCGGTCCTCCTGGCCGTCCTCGGCGTCGTCGCGTTCGTTTTCTTCGGGGTTATGGGACCCAACCAGACGGCCAAGTTCGGCATCTCCTCGAGCGGTGACTTCTTCCAGCTTCCGGCCATCGAGGTGCCCGCCTTCCTGGGCGGAATCGTCCTGTCCGTCCTGATGCTGGGCCTCGCCGCCTATGCGGTGTACCTCAAGACACGGAATGAAGCCTCGCCCGGCTGGCTGCCCATCGTTTTCATCGTGCTCTTCGTAGCGGCCTTCCTGATCTGGGTGGTAGGCGGCGCCCGCACGCCCAGCATTTCGCTGGCCGGGCTCATCGCCGGGTCCGTGACGCTCGCGGTGCCGCTGGTGTTCGGTTCACTGTCCGGTGTGCTCTGCGAACGCGTCGGCGTCGTCAACATCGCCATTGAGGGCCAGCTGCTCGGCGGTGCGTTCACCGCCGCGATGGTGGCCACCCTGACCAAGAGCCCCTTCATCGGGCTGCTGGCAGCGGCAGTGGCCGGCGCCGTCGTCTCTATGGTGCTGGCGGTCTTCAGCATCAAATACCTGGTCAACCAGATCATCGTGGGCGTGGTCCTCAACGTCCTGGTCTCCGGCCTAACCGGCTTCCTGTTCAGCACCGTGATGCAGGCCAACAAGGCCCAATTCAACTCGCCGGGCCGGCTGCCCATCATCGACATCCCCGTTCTTTCCAGCATCCCGGTGATCGGCCCGATCCTGTTCAAGCAGTCCGTGGTGGGTTACCTCATGTACATTGCGGTCATCGTGGTGTGGATCGGCCTCTTCAAGACCAAATGGGGCCTCCGCGTCCGGGCCGTCGGGGAACACCCGCAGGCCGCGGACACCATGGGTATCAAGGTCAACGCCACCCGCTTCTGGAACGTCACCCTCGGCGGTGCCGTTGCGGGCATCGGCGGTTCCTTCTTCACGCTGGTGGCCATCGACAGCTTCACCAAGGAGATCTCGGGCGGACGAGGCTTCATCGCCCTGGCCGCGCTGATCTTCGGCCGGTGGAACCCGATCGGCGCCTTCTTCGCGGCGCTGCTGTTCGGCTTCGCGGACAACCTGCAGAGCATCGTGACCATCATCGGCACGCCGGTTCCCAGCCAGTTCATGGCAATGCTGCCCTACCTGGTGACGGTGCTTGCCGTGGCCGGCCTGGTGGGCCGCTCCCGGCCGCCGGCAGCCAGCGGCATACCGTACGTCAAGGGTTGACAGCCGTGGACGAGGACATGCCACGCGTACGCGTCAGTGCAGGCACCGGCCCGGAACGCAGCGGTATCGACTGGACGGCGCTTGAAGCAGCAGCCGTCGCAGCCATGAAGAACGCGTATGCGCCGTATTCGAAGTTCGCGGTGGGGGCGGCTGCCCTCACCGCGGACGGCCGGATCGTCAGCGGCTGCAACGTCGAAAACGCCAGTTACGGCCTGACCCTCTGCGCCGAATGCGCCTTGGTGGGCAGCCTACACATGACCGGCGGCGGCCTCCTGCGCGCCTTCTACTGCGTGGACGCTGGCGGCAACATCCTGATGCCGTGCGGGCGCTGCCGCCAGCTGCTGTACGAGTTCCGGGCACCCGACATGGAACTCATGACCACACAGGGAATCAAGACAATGGACCAGGTGCTACCCGATGCCTTTGGTCCCCAACACCTGGAGGAACCCCGGTGACACACACCCCAAGCAACACTGAAGCGTTCGACGCCGTCGACATCATCCGGATCAAGCGGGACAGGGGCGTCCTGAGCCCTGAACAGATCGACTGGACCATCGACGCCTACACGCGCGGCGCCATCGCCGATGAGCAGATGGCCGCTTTGAACATGGCCATCCTGCTCAACGGGATGGACCGCGCGGAAATCTCGCGCTGGACCGCGGCGATGATCGCCTCCGGCGAACGGATGGACTTCTCCGGCCTGAGGCGTGCCGATGGCAGCGTGAAACCGACGTCGGACAAGCACTCCACCGGGGGAGTGGGGGACAAGATCACGCTCCCGCTGGCACCTCTCGTGGCCGTTTTCGGGGTGGCCGTCCCGCAGCTCTCCGGCCGCGGACTCGGGCACACCGGCGGCACCCTGGACAAACTGGAATCAATCCCCGGCTGGCGGGCAACGCTGAGCAACGACGAAATGATGGCCCAGCTGCAGGACGTCGGGGCCGTGATCTGTGCTGCCGGCGCCGGGCTGGCGCCCGCGGACAAGAAGCTCTACGCCCTCCGGGACGTCACCGGAACGGTGGAAGCCATCCCGCTCATTGCGTCCTCCATCATGAGCAAGAAAATTGCTGAAGGCACCGGTTCGCTGGTCCTGGACGTCAAGGTGGGAAGCGGCGCCTTCATGAAGGACGAGGCCCGGGCCCGGGAACTGGCAGAGACCATGGTCGCGCTGGGCAAGGACGCCGGCGTCAACACGGTGGCCCTGCTGACCAACATGAACACGCCGCTGGGCCTGACCGCGGGCAACGCGATCGAAGTGGAGGAATCCGTGGAGGTCCTGGCCGGCGGCGGTCCGGAAGACGTCGTCGAACTGACCGTGCGGCTGGCCGAGGAAATGCTCGCCTGCGCCGGAGTTCATGACGCCGACCCCCGCGCCGCACTCAAGGACGGCCGGGCCATGGACGTGTGGAACCGGATGATCGAGGCGCAGGGCGGGGATCCGCGGGCAAAGCTCCCCGTTGCCAGGGAATCTGAGGTTGTTTACGCCCCGGCCGACGGTGTCCTCGTGGAACTGGATGCCCTGGCTGTGGGCGTGGCGGCGTGGCGGCTGGGTGCCGGGCGGGCCCGCAAGGAGGACCAGGTCCAAGCCGGAGCCGGCGTCAGGCTCCACGCCAAACCCGGTGCGATGGTGCGTGCCGGCGAGCCGCTGATGACGCTGTTGACAGACACCCCGGAGAAATTCGGCCGCGCCAAGGAAGCCCTTGAAGGGGCCGTTGTTGTTGCGCCGGAAGGCTCCCGGCCGGCACAGCAGCTCATCATCGACCGCATCGCCTGATCCCGTGCCCCTCTTCGGCCGGTTCCCGCGGCAGGCGCCCCTGGCGTCCCGCGCACCGGTCGGGGAGAAAACGGGCGGCCCCGCCCGTTAGGAAACTGTGCAGGCTATCAACGACTTCATTCTCGCGGCGGCAGGGCAGCCCTGGGTACTTCTCCTGGTGCTCGCCTGCTGCGTGATCGACGGGTTCTTCCCGCCGATCCCCAGCGAGTCGGTGGTGGTTGGGCTGGCGGCTGTGGCAGCGACCGCGGATGTCCCCAATCCCTGGCTGCTGATGCTCATGGCCGCGCTGGGGGCGTTCGGGGGCGACAACATCGCCTACCTGATCGGACGCCGGGTGGGCACCCGGCGGTGGCGGTGGATGCGGGGGCGGCGAATGCAGACCGCCTTCCAGTGGGCCGGAAACGAACTCCGGAAACGGCCGGCGTCGCTGGTGCTCGTGGCGCGGTTTGTTCCGATTGGCCGGGTGGCCGTAAACCTCACCGCCGGCGCCACCCGCTTCCCGCATTTGCGTTTCGTGGGGCTGACCGTATTGTCCGCAGCGCTGTGGTCCTCATATTCGGTAGCCATCGGGCTGTTTTTCGGGCAGTGGTTCGAAGACAACCACCTGCTCGGCGCCACCATTGCCATTATCTGCGCCATCCTGCTCGGGATCATTGTGGACATTGTGATCAGCCGCTTCCGCGGCCGGATACCGGAGGAACCCGCGGCACCCGGGAGCACCTGACCAGCAGGCGATTTTCAGCAGGCCGTAGCGTAGCGGATCATGCCGCTGCCATGGGACACTAAATAGCGATTTCCGTCACTTCATAGGAGCAGGGCCTAGCGTGGAATTTATCAATGAGGCAGTGCTCCATGCCGCAGGTCAATGGTGGATTTATCCCATCCTGCTGGTGTTCTTTTTTGTTGACGGCTTTGCGATGGTTGTGCCAAGCGAAACCCTCATCGTGGCACTTGCCGCGTTCTCACGCCAAAGCGGTGAACCCAACCTGTGGATCCTTGGCGCCACGGCGCTTGTCGGCGCCATTGCGGGGGACAACATGGCGTACCTGCTGGGCCGGAAGATCGGCCTTGAACGTTGGCGATGGATGCGCAAACCCAAGGTGCAGCGTGTCTTCGCGTGGGCCCACTACGAGCTGGAGAAGCGCGGCGCCGTCCTGATCTTCACCGCCCGGTACATCCCCTGGGGCCGCGTAGCGGTCAACTACGTGGCCGGCACCACCGCGTTCCCGCACCGCAGGTTCTTCGTCCTGGATGCCTTTGCCTGCGTCACCTGGGTGGGTTACTCGATCGGGATAGGCCTGCTGGCGAGTTCCTTCCCCTTGCTGCACCACAATCCGCTGCTCGGCGCCGGTATTGCCGTGGTGTTCGCCATCATCCTCGGGATCATCATCGACCACCTGCTGCGCTGGTGGCACAAGCGGCTGGGACGCCACGACGATGTACGTCCCGATGGGGAAACCACCCGCGAAGCCAGCAAGGCAACCGCGCCGGAACACGGCGGGCGGGCCGAGCGGGACGACGTCGTTGACGTCGCACCCTTGGCTATTCCCGCCGTCGCCGAAGTCGAAACGCGGGGCTGAAGCAGGGCCGCCCGTATCCGGGTGGCGCCGGACGCCCGCCGACCCTAAGGTTGGAACGTGACTGAGCCTATTCTTGACGCTGCCCCTGCCATCGACTTCGACCTCAAGAGCCTCCCCAAGGTATCCCTGCACGACCACCTGGACGGCGGCCTGCGCCCGGCCACCATCATCGAACTGGCGGAAGCAGCCGGGCATACCCTGCCTTCCACCGATCCCGTGGCGCTGGGGGAGTGGTTCCGCGAATCCGCAGACTCCGGCTCCCTGGTCCGCTACCTCGAAACCTTCGACCACACCATCGCCGTGATGCAGACCAAAGAGGGCCTCTTCCGGGTGGCCAAGGAATTCGTTGAGGACCTTGCCGACGACGGTGTGGTGTACGGCGAAGTCCGCTGGGCACCGGAGCAGCACCTGCAGAAGGGCCTGACGCTGGACGAAGTGGTCGAGGCCATCCAGGAAGGACTCGACGCCGGCGTCGACGCCGTTGCCGAGACCGGCCGGGAGATCCAGGTGGGACAGCTCATCACGGCCATGCGCCACGCGGACCGCGGCCAGGAGATCGCCGAACTGGCAGTCCGCCACCGTAACAACGGAGCCGTAGGCTTCGACATTGCCGGGGCCGAGGACGGATTCCTGCCCGCCCGCTTCCGTGATGCCTTCACCTACCTCGCCCAGCACAACTTCCCCGCAACGGTCCACGCCGGCGAAGCCGCAGGCCTGGAAAGCATCCAGTCGGCCCTCGTTGACGGCCGTGCCCTGCGCCTGGGCCACGGCGTGCGCATCGCCGAGGACATCACGGTGGAATTCGACGACGAGGACTCCGCGGAAGCGGACGAGGCCGGCGAAGCTGATGAAAACATCGGCATGGTCACCCTCGGCGAGCTCTCCAGCTGGATCCGCGACCGCGGCATCGCCCTGGAAATCTGCCCGTCCTCCAACCTGCAGACCGGTGCCATTGCCGGCTTCGGCCAGGGCATCGAAAGCCACCCGCTGGACATGCTCTACCAGCTCGGCTTCAATGTCACGATCAACACCGACAACCGGCTGATGAGCGGCGTGACCCTCACCGACGAGTTCGAACTGCTGGTGGAGACCTTCGACTACGACCTCGATGACATCCTGGAGCTGACGCTGAACGCCGCAGAGGCGGCCTTCCTGCCGTTGGAGGAGAAGGAAGCCCTCGTTGAGTACATCAACGACGCCTACGCCAACCTCGCCTAAGGACGGCACCGTACCGGTCGCCTCCCTGGTCGGGGTCATTGCCGCCCTCCGGGAACATTGCCCCTGGATGGGGGCGCTGACCCACGAGTCGCTGGTGGAGTACCTCCTTGAGGAAGCGTTTGAGGTGGCCGAAACAATCGAAACCGGCGCCGACGAGGCAGAGCTCCGCGGAGAGCTGGGCGACGTCCTGCTCCAGGTGGTGCTGCACGCCCGCCTCGCGGAGGAACGCGGAAGTTTCGGTTTCGACGACGTGGTCCGCGGCCTGACGGCGAAAATGATCCGCCGGAATCCGCATGTGTTCCGGCCGGACGGTTCGCTCCAGGACACCTTCCCGGCCAGTGTGGAGGACATCGTCCGGAAGTGGGACTCCATCAAGCGGTCCGAGAAGCCCGAACGCGGTGATCCTTTCGAGGGAATTCCGCAGGACCTTCCGGCCCTTGCCCGCGCCCGGAAGTCCCTGGACCGGGCCGGGCGGGCAGGGCTGCTGCCTGATCAGCCGGCCGGCCCGGTGGTGGCGCTTGTCGAAACGATTGACTCCGAGCAGCAGCTCGGTGAGCTGCTGCTCGCCGTCGTCGCCGCTGCCGGAAGCAGGGGCTTCGACGCCGAACGCGCCCTCCGCGGGGCAGTCAGGCAGTATCAGGACAGCCACCGCCCTGGTCACCCGGACGGGTCCCGGACGGGATCATGACGTCCGGGTGCTGGATAGGTTTCCGTAACGTGCACCACTCTCGACTACGCTAGTCCCTGACGAGGACGTCGAGTTTTTCCGCTAGTTTCCCAGTAAATCGCTTCACCATAAGGAGCATATTCATGGCGCTTATCGATGCCATTCACGCCCGCGAGATCCTCGATTCCCGCGGCAACCCGACCGTAGAAGTTGAAGTACTGCTTTCCGATGGCCAGATTGGCCGCGCGGCAGTTCCCTCCGGCGCCTCCACCGGCGAACACGAGGCTGTTGAGCTCCGTGATGGAGACAAGGGCCGCTACCTTGGCAAGGGCGTCCAGAAAGCCGTTGACGCCGTCATCGACCAGATCGCACCGGCGCTGACCGGGTTCGACGCCACGGACCAGCGCAGCATCGACCAGGCCATGATCGACCTGGACGGCACCGCCAACAAGGGCAAGCTCGGCGCCAACGCCATCCTGGGCGTCTCCCTGGCCGTGGCCAACGCCGCCGCCGCGTCGGCTGACCTGCCGCTGTACAAGTACCTGGGCGGCCCGAACGCCCACGTCCTGCCCGTTCCGCTGATGAACATCCTCAACGGCGGCTCGCACGCCGACTCCGATGTGGACATCCAGGAATTCATGATCGTCCCGATCGGCGCCGAGACCTTCTCCGAGGGCCTGCGCTGGGGTGTAGAGGTGTACCACAACCTCAAGTCCGTCCTGCAGGCCAAGGGCCTCTCCACCGGCCTGGGCGACGAGGGAGGCTTCGCGCCGAACCTCCCGTCCAACCGTGCCGCCCTGGACCTCATCCAGGAAGCCATCAAGAACGCCGGCTACACCCCGGGCAAGGACATCGCCCTGGCCCTGGACGTCGCCTCCTCCGAGTTCTTCAAGGACGGTGCCTACCAATTCGAGGGCAAGGCCCTGTCCTCCACCGAGATGAGCGCCTACTACGCCGAGCTCGTGGCCGATTACCCGCTGGTTTCCATCGAGGATCCGCTGGACGAAAACGACTGGGAGGGCTGGAAGACCCTTACGGACAGCATCGGCGACAAGGTCCAGCTCGTGGGCGATGACCTCTTCGTCACCAACCCGTCCATCCTGCAGCGCGGCATTGACACCGCCACCGCCAACTCGCTGCTGGTCAAGGTGAACCAGATCGGTTCGCTGACCGAAACCCTGGACGCCGTTTCGCTGGCCCAGCGTGCCGGTTACACCACCATCACCTCGCACCGCTCCGGCGAAACCGAGGACACCACCATTGCTGACATCGCGGTTGCCACCAACGCGGGCCAGATCAAGACCGGTGCCCCGGCCCGCTCCGAGCGCGTTGCCAAGTACAACCAGCTTCTGCGCATCGAAGAGGAACTCGACGACGCCGCACGCTACGCCGGACGCAGCGCTTTCCCGCGTTTCAAGGGCTAGCATCCAAAGAAACAGCTGACCGGTGGCTATGGTTGAAAGACCATGGCCACCGGTTTTTGTTTGTGGTCCGCTTTTGAAGGAGTGTCATGGCCACCCGCCGTCCCAAGGTTCCACGGGCCACGCCCGCGGTACGCCAGCACAAGGACGCCGACGACGGCGCTGAAGTCATCCGCGCGGACTTCGGTGCAACGCGGCACCTGCCCGCAGACGAAGCAACAACGTCCCCTGCCAAGTCCCCGGCCCAACGGCCCGCAGCCAAGGCATCCCCCGCCCAACGGCCCGCAGCCGAGGGGAAGGCCGCCGCGGCAGGACGTCTCGGGGCATCGGTGAAAGCCGGGGTTGCTGCCGGTAAGGAGGCAGCCCGCCGGCCGGGTAGCAGCCAGGTATCAGGCCATTCGTCCGGCAACGCCGCTGGCAATGCCGGCAAGGACGGAGCTGACAACCAGGATCCCGTGCCCGCCAAGGCCTTTTCCGGCCGGATGCTGGCCCTGGCCGTCGTCATGATTGCCATCACCATCATGCTGGCCCCCACCGTAAAGATCTTCATCGACAAAAGGGCCGAGATCGCCGCGCTGGAGGCGGATATCGCAGCCCGGCAGGCGGAGCAGGACGGCCTGAAACTCCAGGTGTCCCGCTGGCAGGACCCCAACTATGTGAAACAGCAGGCCCGCGACCGCATTAACATGGTTATGCCGGGAGAAACCGGCTACTGGGTGTTTGGCAGCGATCTGCCGGCCGGGACCGCCAGTGGCCAGGCCGGTACAGGATCAGCAGAGGACCCGGCCAACCTGCCATGGGTGGACTCGCTTTGGGAGTCCATCAGGCGCTCGGCAACAGACTAGAGGCGGTGCCCTCCGCCGGCTTTCCCACGGGTCAGCCACCAAGGGCAGGAAGGCGGCCGCGCCAGTGGACCAGAATGCAGCAGGCGATAACGCCCCGGGCAGGCAAACCGTGACAGAAAGTGTCCCGGCAGCGCCCGTGTCCAGCCATCCGTCAGCCCGGGACCTGGACGTCCTGAGCCGTCAGCTGGGGCGCCCCGTGCGCGATGTCGTTGAGATCCCCGCCCGCTGCGTCTGCGGCAACCCTCTCGTGGCGGCAACGTCACCGCGGCTCAGCAACGGAACCCCGTTCCCCACCACTTTTTACCTCACCCACCCTGTCATCACGTCCGCAGTGTCGCGGCTCGAGGCCGCCGGCCTGATGAACCGGATGAACGAACGCCTGGTCGAGGACGCCGAACTCGCAGCGCAATATCGGGCTGCCCACGACGCTTATCTCGTGTCCCGGGAACAGATCGGCGAGCGGTCCGGCATCGGTGCGGTGCCCGAGATCGACGGCATCTCCGCCGGGGGGATGCCCACCCGGGTGAAGTGCCTCCACGTCCTGGTCGGCCATTCCCTCGCCGCCGGGCCCGGAGTCAATCCGCTGGGTGACGAGGCGATCACCGCCATCAGCGAATGGTGGACGGCGGACCGCTGCTACTGTGACGGCGCCTGGGACGCCGGCGGGGAGGCTCCCTCGAAGGACCTCAGCCGTCACGGACCGCAGGGCCTCCCTGACATCGTGGGGCGTCCGGCGCCGGTACGCAAGAACCGCCAGCACGCTGAAGAGAACACCGAAAATTCCACGGAGGCCGCCCAGTGACCCGAGTTGCCGCCATCGACTGCGGAACCAATTCCATCCGTCTCCTGATCGCCGACGTGGACGGAAACGGGAGCAGCGCCAAGCTGACCGACGTCGTGCGTGAAATGCGTGTGGTCCGCCTTGGCCAGGGCGTGGACGCAACCGGGGAACTGGCGCAGGAAGCCCTTGACCGCACCTTCGCCGCCACGTCGGACTACGCCGCGTTGATCCGCGACCACGGGGCCGGGAAGGTGCGCTTCGTCGCCACGTCGGCCACCCGGGATGCCGGCAACCGGAAGGTATTTGTCGACGGCATCCGCGAGATCCTCGGAGTGGAGCCCGAAGTGATCACCGGCGATGAAGAGGCGGCGCTGTCCTTCGCCGGTGCGAGCAGCGTCCTTCCGTCCCGCGGCGCCGACCCCGTGCTGGTGGTGGACCTCGGCGGCGGAAGCACCGAGTTCGTACTCGGCGACGCCAGCGGCGTTATCGCGGCCAGGTCCGTCGACGTCGGCTGTGTCCGGATGACGGAACGCCACTTGCGCAGCGACCCGCCGTCGGCGGAGCAGATCGCTGCGGCGGAGGCCGACGTCGACGCCGCCATCAGCGAGGCGGCACTGACCGTTCCGCTTGACCGCACCACCGCCGTCGTCGGCGTCGCAGGGTCCGTCACCACCATTACGGCCCATGCGCTCCGGCTACCGGAGTACTCGCCTGCGGCAATCCACGGCACGGAGCTTCCCCTCGGCACTGTCGGTGAGGCATGCACGGACCTCCTCGGGATGACCAAGGCCGAGCGGGCCGGACTGCCCTACATGCACCCGGGCCGGGTCGACGTCATCGGTGCCGGGGGACTGGTCTGGCGCCGTGTCCTGGAGCGGCTGGCGGAGGTAACGGACGGCAGGATCACTTCGGCCGTCGCCAGTGAACACGATATTCTCGACGGAATTGCCCTGAGTATCAGCTGAGGGCTTGGCATCAGCCACTGACTTCGCTTGTACAGCCGATTGGACCCGAATGACCAGAGCATCAACCCGCTGGGGCCGCATGGCCTCCGCCGTGACTGCAATGGCCCTGGCCTCAGGCAGCTTGGCAGCCTCGCTGATCGCGGCACCGGAAGCCCGGGCCGATTCGTGGCGGGACAAGCAGTACTGGCTCGCCGAGTCCGGCATCACCAAGGCGTGGGAAGTTTCCAAGGGCGCCAACGTGAAAGTCGCCGTCATCGACAGCGGCGTGGATGCCAAGCACCCCGATCTGAAAGGCGCGGTCGTCGGCGGGAGCGACGCCTCCGGAGCCGGCAGCGCTGACGGGCAGAAGAGCATCGGCTCGAAGCCTGAACACGGCACCCTGGTGGCAACGATGTTGGCCGGCCGCGGCCACCAGCCACCGAAATCCACCGCGAGTCCCACGCCGGCACCCGGCCCTGACGGAATCGTGGGCGTCGCCCCCGAAGCGCAGATCCTGTCGGTGTCCACCTGGCTGGGGTCCCAGAACCCGGGCGGTAAGACGGACCAGGAACAGATTCCCGCGGCCGTCCGCTGGGCCGTGGACAACGGTGCACGCGTGATCAATATTTCGCTGGGCAGCACGTCGCCGGAATGGCCGCAGAGCTGGGACGCTGCGTTCCTTTATGCCGAACAAAAGGACGTGGTCATCGTTGCCGCGGCCGGCAACCGGGTGGGCGGCAACGTGCAGGTGGGAGCTCCCGCAACCATACCGGGCGTCCTGACGGTGGCGGGCCTGGACCGCGAAGGCGCCGCCAGCATCGACTCGTCATCCCAGGGCATCAGCATCGGCGTGGCCGCGCCGGCCGAAAACCTGATCGGCGGCATGCCCGGAGACGGCTATGCGGAATGGGCCGGTACGTCCGGGGCCACCCCGATCGTGTCAGGGGTCGCGGCCCTGATCCGTTCCAAATGGCCGGAGATGACGGCCAGCCAGGTCATCAACAGGATTGTCACCACGGCCAAGGACGCAGGGGCGCCGGGCAAGGACCCTATCTACGGATTTGGCGTCCTCAATGCTGAAGCCGCATTGAAGGACGACGTTCCCGAAACGAAGGTCAACCCGCTGGGCACGGTGGCTGACTGGATCCGGATCCACCGTCGAGGCGAGGCCGCCGCAACCACGCCCGCCGCGGAACCCGGCAACAGCCCCACGAGTGCGCCGCCCACCCTGCCCGCCGCCACGATTCCGGTGGCCGAGGCACCGTCCCAGCTGGACAGTGCCGTGCCCGCCGTGGTGGTGGTCGGTTTCGGAACGCTCTTCCTGGCCATCATCGGCGGCGCCGTTTTCCAGCTGCGAAGGGCGTCCAGGAACCCCCGGAACCTGCGTGAGGGGCCGGAGACCGGCGTGCTGGACAAAGTGGACTCCACCGGAACGTAACGCCGACCGATAAGTTAGTGAAGATTTTCACAAACTACTGTATTCTTGAGCCATGGCAACAACCCCACAGCTCCAGGACCGTCCCAGGGTACTCGTCGTCGGCGGCGGGTACGTCGGCCTGTACGTAGCCCTCAAACTGCAGAACAAGATCGCGAATGCCGGTGGCATCGTCACCGTCGTTGATCCGCTGCCCTACATGACTTACCAGCCCTTCCTGCCGGAAGTTGCCGGCGGAAACATCGAGGCGCGCCACGCTGTCGTCTCCCACCGCCAGCACCTGAAGCAGACGGAACTCATCCAGGGCCGGGTCACCTCGATCGACCACGCGAACCGGACCGCCGTGGTTGCCCCGTCCGACGGCGGGCCGCACTTCGAGGTGCCTTATTTCGACGTCGTGATGGCCGCCGGCGCCATTACCCGCACCTTCCCCATCAAGGGCCTGGCGGACAAGGGCATCGGCCTGAAGACCATCGAGGAAGCCGTTGCGCTGCGCAACAAGGTCCTCGAGCGGATTGAAGCCGGCTCCACCATCACCGATCCCGCCGAGCGCGCCCGTGCCCTCACCTTCGTGGTGGTTGGCGGCGGCTTCGCCGGCATCGAGTGCATCACCGAGATGGAAGACCTTGCCCGCGCGGCAGTCAAGAACAACCCCCGCGTCAAGCAGGAGGAAGTCCGCTTCGTCCTGGTTGAAGCCATGGGCCGCATCATGCCCGAGGTCACGGCCAAGCAGGCCGAATGGGTTGTGGAACACCTGCGCAGCCGCGGCATCGAAGTACTCCTCAACACCTCGCTGGATAACGCCGAGGGCTCCCTGAAGCTCATCAACCTTCCGGACAAGACTGCCGCCCAGGAATTCGAAGCGGACACCCTTGTCTGGACTGCCGGTGTGCAAGCCAACCCGATGGTCCGCTCCACCGACTTCCCGCTGGAGCCGCGCGGCCGCGTCCGCGTCCTCCCGGACCTGCGAGTCGCAGGCGACGAAGGCATCATTGAGAACGCCTGGGCTGCCGGCGACATCGCCGCCGTGCCGGACCTCACGGGCAGCGGCCTGCCGGACGGTACCTGTGTTCCGAACGCGCAGCACGCCCTTCGCCAGGCCAAGCGCCTCGCGAAGAACCTGTGGGCCTCACGCTGGGACAAAGAGCTCAAGGACTACAAGCACAAGAACCTGGGCGCCGTCGCCGGCTTCGGCGAATGGAAGGGTGTTGCCAACATCAACCTCCTGGGCCGCATCGGCCTCAAGGGCCCCCTGGCTTGGCTGGCGCACCGTGGCTACCACGGCATGGCGATGCCTACGTTCGAGCGCAAGTTCCGCGTTATCTTCAACTGGATCCTGAGCTTCTTCATGGGCCGCGACACTACCCAGCTGGTTGACTTGGAAAATCCGCGCGGCGCGTTTGTCGAGGCGGCCACTCCTGCCCCCAAGCCGGCCGCTGCTCCCGCCGCACCGGTGGCTGACAAGCCTGCCGAGTCAGGCAGCAACAGCCAGGTGAAGCAGACTGTATCGGCTGACACAAAGTAGCCTGCCAAAACAGCAACGGCGGCCGTTCCCCTCGGGAATGGCCGCCGTTGCTGTTTAATGGCTCAATGACTGCTGAAAAGGACATCCGGACCCTCCTGGCATCGATCCACCCCGTGCTGCGCGAGGGGGAGTATGTGTATGTTCTGTGGCCCTACGGCAGGCCGCTCGCCCCCGGCATTGAAGCCGCTGTCCGGGAGGCTGAGGGGCTCACCGTGGTGCTGCCGCGGGCTGAGGCGGACAGTCTGGAGCTTCGCTACGACTTTGTTGCCGCCTGGATCACGCTGCAGGTGCATTCGTCGCTCGAAGCGCTGGGGCTAACGGCCGCAGTCAGTGCCGCGCTAACGGAAGCCCACATCAGCTGCAACGTACTCGCCGGATTCCATCACGACCATCTCCTGGTTCCGGTGGCCGACGCGGACCGAGCCCTGGAAATACTGCACGAACTTGCCGCGTCGAGCTCCGACCAGCCCGCGCCCCGGCTCGTCCTGCGGACCGAACAGCCGGAGGACAGGCCGGCGATCCTGGAGCTCACCGCGGCCGCCTTCGCGGTGTCGCCGGCAACCGGGTTACCCGTGGACGGCGAACCCGTGGAAGTGGGCTTGCTGAAGCAGCTCTTCGACTGTGACGAGTACCTCCCGGAGTTCAGCATCGTTGCCGAGCAAAACGGCGAGGTGGTGGGC
>NZ_JBBLYW010000035.1:0-1199 GCF_037911235.1 Arthrobacter oryzae | reverse complement strand
GAGTCACATGGTGAGCTGTTTGGGGGTTGTCGTTTCGGGGAGGTTGATGCCGGAGTGGCTTGCTGGTGCTGGGGTGGTGGGCCGGTGCCGGAATCGTTCGGGGTTCTTGTCGTAGTAGCGCTGGAGTGCCTGGTCGCGTGTTTTCCAGACGTCCTTCCAGGAGCCGTCGTGGACTTCGGAGGGCGAGAAGAGGGCAATGCCTGAGTGTTTGTGCTGGGTGTTGTACCAGGGCACGTAGTCGGCAAGGTGGGCCCTGGCGGTCTCGACTCCTTTGAAAACCCGCGGGTAGCCGGGCCGGTATTTCATGGTCCGGAACCCGGATTCCGAGAAGGGGTTGTCGTTCGAGACGTAGGGCCGGTTGTGGGAGAGCTCCACGCCGTGGCTGGTGAGAGTGTCCCGGAGCAGGTTTGAGCGCATCGCCGGCCCCGAATCGGCGTGGACTATGCGCGGGGCGCCGTGCCGGGCGATAGCGGTTTCGAACATCTCCACGGCAAGGTGGTCCGCTTCTCGTTCCTCGACCCGCCAGGCAACCATCTGGCGGGAGTAGATATCAAGGACTGAATAGGCCTTGAACGCTCTTCCCCGCCAGGGTGAATACAGGTCAGTGATGTCCCAGGACCAGATCTGGCCCGGGCCGGTGGCCATCACGACGGGTTTGTCCCGCGGGGGCCGGTTGTTCCCTGTCCTGGTCGGGATGGTTGGGCGCAGCATCTGGTCCTCGATCCGGGCCGCGACCCTCCACCATGTCCGGCGGGAAGCGAGCATCACCCCCGCGTCCCATGCCGCGGCGTAGGAATGGTCAACGGAAACCTGATCGGCCCAGCCAGCCAGGATGTACTCTGCGATCCGGTCCCGGTCATTGGTGCTGATCCGGGACTGGTACGCGCGCTCAGACTGTCCGAGCGGGTCCTGCACGCGTTCGCGGGGGTTTTGCCGGTAGTGCCAGGTCGAGCGTGATACGCCGGCGGCCTCGAGGGCTTGCCGCTGCGAGCCGGTGAGCGTTGTCAGTTCCCGGACGAGCCGGTTTTCGGCTTCGATGAACCTTTCGGATCGTTCGTCTGGTCCGTATCGGGCTCTGGCACGTTCAACTCGTGCAAGAGCCCGATAGCTTTTCCCAGAGCGGTGTTCGTGCCTTCAAGTTCACGGATCCGGCCCTTGAGCTGTTCGACTTCGGACTCATGTTGGGCGATCTCCTTGGC